>NZ_BMLH01000025.1 GCF_014645135.1 Rheinheimera tangshanensis | reverse complement strand
TGCGAAAGCAGCTCTGGGGTGGTTTTGAAATGAAGTGAAAAATGATGCAAAACATCGCTTGACACGAGATTGAAAATCACTAAAATGGCCGCCTCGCAACGCGGTGGAGTCGAAAGGTTCAAAAGTGAAGCGAAGTGAGTTGAGTAGGTGAGTTTGATAAATAATTTCAAATCGCTGGCTTGACACAAATTCTGGGAAGTGTAAGATACGCCTCCCGCTGAACAAGGTCTTAACCGGTTCAGCACTGCTCTTTAACAATAAGCAATCAATCATCTGTGTGGGCACTCACGGAATAGATTCTGCAGCGAGCAATCGCACAAAGAATATTTATCAGTGAAGTGACTTATACAGAAATCTGTTCGAAAGAGCAGACGTTTTAAGTCAGTGATACTGAGCAGCTACTTCGGTAGCAATTAAACTTTAATTGAAGAGTTTGATCATGGCTCAGATTGAACGCTGGCGGCAGGCCTAACACATGCAAGTCGAGCGGGGTTTTCGGACCTAGCGGCGGACGGGTGAGTAATGCGTAGGAAG
>NZ_BMLH01000024.1 GCF_014645135.1 Rheinheimera tangshanensis | reverse complement strand
CCTGAGGGATCCCCACGAATTTTTCATTAAGCAGCCCACCGGACAGCATACTCAGCAGTATGCTGTCTGAACCGTTCGATTATTCCAAACTCGTTTTCTACGTCCATATCTTCCTCCCTCGTTGCTAGAATTCTGGCCCCTAAAAAAACACAACTCAGCACATGACGGCGCTTTTCTGTATTAGCCTGGAATCGTCGAGCCAACCCTGCATATCTAGCCACCAAACCCAGCAGATGAAGATAGAGACAGGATAAAGTGCCTATCATTACTAACACCATAAGCCGTTGAGTACTCTTTGTTTTATGCATATTCATCCCAAGCCCGAACCGCTCGGATTTATGGTCCCTGAAGCTTTCTTCTATCTGCATACGGGCACCATAGCGTTTGACGACTGCACTTGCCTGAGCCGCTGTTTTAACCTCAAGTGAAGTGGCCAACAACCAGGGTTCCTTCCAGCCCTCTGCTGCATTTAAACTGGTCCCACTGCGTTTGGGTTGGCCTTTACGATTCAAGGCGTGCCGCCCCTTTGATTGGCCTTTATACAACACCAACGTCGTTTTGAATGGATTGCTTTTTGCCACGCTCACCTCATCAAACCAAAGGGCTTTTCCGCTGGCCTGCTCATACAACGACTTGCACGGCAGCCAATTATCCGGTTTTACCTCGTACTGAGTTTGATGCCGCACTCTGCCCAGATAATCCCATCCAGTATCAAGGACTTGTCTGAACCATGGCCCTCTAAAGCCTGCATCTGTCACCACGATGGGCTTGCATGAGGACGGAATGATATTTTTGAGGTTATCCAGAAACTGACGATGGGTCGCAGGTTTATCTCTTCGTTCCAAAGGGTGGACTTCTTCATACACGGTCACGGAGCGGCCCTGACATACCAAAGCAGCCCGAAGCAGGAAGTTCTTTTGCTCTGGTTCCATATCTGACCAATCCACCAACAGCACTGGCTGAGCGAGGCCACTTAAGAAGAGCCGACTGATTTGACGATAAATATCGGGGATTTCGCGGTGTAAGTTCAGATTGGAAAGCAGACGGTCTGCACTTTTAATACGATGTTTTTCATAAGCTTTTGTGTCAATACCACGTCCTAACGAAGTGACTGTCAGATGGTTCTTCAGGGACGCGCTAAGGATGCAATTTTCTAACGATTGTCGACGAGCAGTGTGCATTGAGGGTGTGACAGAGTGGAGGAAATTGGTTAGCATGTGACGAACATTCATGGTGCTTCCTTGGTAGGTTTGTTTGGCGATAGATCTGATCACCGAACACCATGAATGTTCTCACTTACTTAATTTTTTGTATCACCTCTATGATTTTACTCATATTTTTGTGGGGATACCTCAG
>NZ_BMLH01000023.1 GCF_014645135.1 Rheinheimera tangshanensis | reverse complement strand
CATCCGGCGTTATCCTCGCGGATAGCGCTTTTACTGTTTGCTCTACGTATCAATCAATCATCTGTGTGGACACTACACGAACTAAATCTGCTTTAGGTAAGGAGGTGATCCAACCCCAGGTTCCCCTAGGGTTACCTTGTTACGACTTCACCCCAGTCATGAATCACAAAGTGGTAAGCGCCCTCCCGAAGGTTAAGCTACCTACTTCTTTTGCAACCCACTCCCATGGTGTGACGGGCGGTGTGTACAAGGCCCGGGAACGTATTCACCGCAACATTCTGATTTGCGATTACTAGCGATTCCGACTTCACGCAGTCGAGTTGCAGACTGCGATCCGGACTACGATACGCTTTAAGAGATCCGCTCACTGTCGCCAGCTTGCCTCCCTCTGTACGTACCATTGTAGCACGTGTGTAGCCCTACTCGTAAGGGCCATGATGACTTGACGTCGTCCCCACCTTCCTCCGGTTTATCACCGGCAGTCTCCCTAGAGTTCCCGACTTAACTCGCTGGCAACTAAGGATAGGGGTTGCGCTCGTTGCGGGACTTAACCCAACATTTCACAACACGAGCTGACGACAGCCATGCAGCACCTGTCTTACGGTTCCCGAAGGCACAACCGCATCTCTGCAGTCTTCCGTAGATGTCAAGAGTAGGTAAGGTTCTTCGCGTTGCGTCGAATTAAACCACATGCTCCACCGCTTGTGCGGGCCCCCGTCAATTCATTTGAGTTTTAATCTTGCGACCGTACTCCCCAGGCGGTCTACTTAGTGCGTTAGCTGCGCTACTCACATCACAAGGACACGAACAGCTAGTAGACATCGTTTACGGCGTGGACTACCAGGGTATCTAATCCTGTTTGCTCCCCACGCTTTCGCACCTGAGCGTCAGTGTTGTGCCAGGGGGCCGCCTTCGCCACTGGTATTCCTCCAAATCTCTACGCATTTCACCGCTACACTTGGAATTCTACCCCCCTCTCACACACTCTAGTTCCCCAGTTTCAAATGCAATTCCCAGGTTGAGCCCGGGGCTTTCACATCTGACTTAAAAAACCGCCTACGTGCGCTTTACGCCCAGTAATTCCGATTAACGCTTGCACCCTCTGTATTACCGCGGCTGCTGGCACAGAGTTAGCCGGTGCTTCTTCTGCGAGTAACGTCAAAAATGCATGCTATTAACATACATCCCTTCCTCCTCGCTGAAAGTGCTTTACAACCCGAAGGCCTTCTTCACACACGCGGCATGGCTGGATCAGGCTTGCGCCCATTGTCCAATATTCCCCACTGCTGCCTCCCGTAGGAGTCTGGACCGTGTCTCAGTTCCAGTGTGGCTGATCATCCTCTCAAACCAGCTAGAGATCGTCGCCTTGGTGAGCCATTACCTCACCAACTAGCTAATCCCACGTAGGCGCATCCGATAGCATGTGGCCCGAAGGTCCCACACTTTGGTCCGTAGACATTATGCGGTATTAACAGTCGTTTCCAACTGGTATCCCCCTCTATCGGGCAGCTTCCTACGCATTACTCACCCGTCCGCCGCTAGGTCCGAAAACCCCGCTCGACTTGCATGTGTTAGGCCTGCCGCCAGCGTTCAATCTGAGCCATGATCAAACTCTTCAATTAAAGTTTAATTGC
>NZ_BMLH01000022.1 GCF_014645135.1 Rheinheimera tangshanensis | reverse complement strand
CCTTCTATTAAATTGTTGAACTAAGCCGCTACGCGGAGCCTGATTTCACAGACTGAGTCTGAGCTTCCACACTTACTCCGGGACTGTTCCCAAGACAACCGGAGAACCATCATGACCCCTTTACGCCAGGCAATGATCGACCAATGTCGGCTGCGTGGTCTATCGCCACGTACTGAAGAAACCTACCTTTATGCAGTAGAACAAATCAGTCGTTATTACCAACAGCGACCGGATTATCTGACGGAGGCTCAGCTTGAAGCCTACTTTACGTACCTGACGCTGGAGAAAAAAGCGTCGCGTAACACCATTCATATTCAACTGAACGGCATCCATTTCTTTTTTGAGCATGTGCTGCACCGCAGTTTTACTATCACCAAACCTTTGCCCAAGCGAGCGCATAAGCTGCCGACCTTGCTCAGTGCTGCTGAAGTGCGGCAAATCATCACGTGTTGCGAAGACCCCAAATATCAAACCATGTTGTGGGTGTATTACGGCACAGGACTGCGGCTGATGGAGCTTATCCATACCAAGGTAAAGGATATCGACGGTAAGCGCTGTGTACTCAAAGTGGAAGGTGGTAAAGGCGACAAAGACCGCTATGTGCTGTTGACGCCATCTGTTCTTGAGCTACTTCGGAGTTACTGGCAGGAATACCGGCCACGGAACTGGTTGTTTTATTCACGCCGTGGCATGGACCAACCCGTATCGTGCAGTTGTATTGCGAAAGCCTTTCGTGCGGCAGCGAAGCGGTCCGGCGTAGGGAAAGCCTGCAGTGTGCATTCACTGCGCCATGCCTATGCCACTCACCAATTAACATCAGGTATGCCACTGCATGAATTACAGAATCAGCTTGGACACAGTAACCTGAAAACAACGCAGAATTACCTGCATTGGTTACCAGAAATGGGCAGCGGGGCGCGAGATTTGCTTGCGCACTGTACTGCGCCATGAGCCTGCATCTAGCAGATGTACTGCAACAGTTTTTGCCAAGTTATCAGCAAAGCAACAAGCTAAACATGCAACAGCAAAAAGCCTGTCAGCACATTCTGCAGTGCAGAACAGCAGCATTGGGCCAACAACTCTGGGAATGCCAACAGTGCCACCAGCAACAACTGGTGTACTGCTCGTGCCGTGACCGCAACTGCCCACGCTGCCAGGGGCAACGAACCCGACAATGGATAGAGGTGCAGGCCGAGCATTTAGTGCAGGCCAGGTACTTCCATCTGGTATTCACTTTACCGCACGAGCTTAATGTTATCAGCCACTTCGCGGAGGAAGTACTGTATCAATGCTTATTCAAAGCAGTGTGGCAAACACTGAGCACGTTTGCACAACGTCACCGCAAACACGCCGGACAGTTAGGTATGACTGCAGTTTTGCATACCTGGGGCCAGACATTAAGCCAGCATATTCATCTGCACTGTTTAATTCCGGGTGGAATGCTGAGTAAAACTGGCCGATGGCAGGTGATTGATAAGGAGTATCTGTTCCCGGTGAAAGCCTTGTCGACGGTATTCAGGGCCAAAATGCTGGCAGCACTTCGGGACGAAAAGATACAGATTGCCAGTAGCGAGGCGTTAATGAGCAAGCCCTGGTCTGTATTTAGTAAGGCCTGCCTGTGTAAACCAGAAACCGTGCTGCGCTACCTTGGACGCTATACCCGCAAAGGTATGCTGCATGAAAGTCGTTTAGTGCAGATGAATGAACACAGCGTTAGCTTCCGTTACAAGGATTACCAGGACGGAAACCAGAAAAAAGTAATGACGGTCAGTGGCGAAGAATTTATCCGGCGCTATTTAAGTCACGTGCTGCCTAAAGGCCTGATGCGCATACGGCACTTCGGCTGGCTGAGCAATAAAAGCCGTAAAGAGAAACTGGCCTTAATCAAATCGCAGGAACCGAAGGCGGCAACGCTGCGAAAGAAACCAGAGGCGACAACGGAGCCGGTATGGCATTGCCCGCACTGCAAAGGTGGTGTCCTACAACTGGCTGGATTACTCAAACGACTGGACACCGGACCACCGGATAATTAACGGCTGGTTGTGATGAGCTGCAAAACTATGAGCCCGGGAAAGCGGGAGGGTGATGTATTGTCAGTTGCTCTGAATAGCAGAGAATATTCACTGGATTAAACAGGTTATGAGTTACGAAATGACAGCAGCATCGCGAAAAACGGTTTCAGATTGTCCAAAATAATCTTGCAAGCAGCTGTTCCCTAAATATACAAATTCCATTAGCATCAAATGTACCAATGAAGGGCGCGCCCACCGTTCAACAGACGCTTATCCGTCGTGAACGCCGGATAAGACGCTAAAAAGTT
>NZ_BMLH01000021.1 GCF_014645135.1 Rheinheimera tangshanensis | reverse complement strand
TAATCTATCCGCAGGCAGATTTGCTCGTTTAAATCCAATAGTTCGTCTAAAGACAGTTCGTCAATGTGCATGCGGCCTCCGGCGTATTTTTCGTCGGTCATTCTACCGCAGCATCGGTTTTGGTAAACAGCTCTGAGCGCAGAAGCGAACCTGCAAACTGTTCTTTCCACAATCTCGGCGTCAGCTCATGTACCTTGCTTGCCGGATGGTGGTTGATCCGCAGCAGCACGTCCGTCAGGTAATCGTAGACGTTGATATCGTGCAATTTGCAGGTGCTGACCAGGCTTTGGATGACGCCCACATGCTCAGCGCCAAGCTCCGTCCAGCAGAACAGCCAATTTTTACGGCCCATCGGGATGGGGCGTAGCGCCCGCTCCAGATGATTGGTATCCATGGGGACGTCAGGGTCCTCCAAGAAGACTCTGAGCGCAGTTTCTTTACTTCGCACGTAGTTAATGGCTTTAAGTAGCGGGTCTTTGGGTAAAAACGTCTTGGTTTCAATCAACTGCAAGCTCCAGTCGAAGAAGCCATCGACAATCGGTTTGCTATAGTGCAGCCTGTAATCGCGTTTCTTCTCGCCGCTGAGTTTTTGCTGTTTGATGGTTTCTTCAATTTGATACAGTTTAGCGATTTGGCCAATGGCTTCTGCCGCAAGCTCTGGCATGTCTTTTTCCGCTTCAATAAACTGCCGACGGCTGTGCACCCAGCATTGTGCGTGAATGAGTTCATCGTTGGCTTTAGCGTAACTGGCATAGGCGCTGTAACCATCACTGAGCAACGTGCCTTTAAAGCGGGATTTGAGCACCGTTTCAATATGTTGCCGGCCCCGGCTGGTCGAGAAGGTAAAGGCGATTTCGTCTTTATCGCCATACACCGGCCAGAAGTAGCTCTGTTTGAGTTTACCGGGCCCCGCTTTGCCCGCCTTAATGGGCGTCTCGTCCATTGCCAACACTTTACTTTCAAGGATACTGGCAAGCTGTGCATCTGCAATCGGATACAGTAAATCAATGGCGCGGCGCACCACATTGGTGAGTGTGCTGCGACTTAAGGTGATGCCAGCGTCTGTTAAACGCTGATGTTGCCGGTAGAGCGGCAAGTGATACTGGAATTTATCGACCAGTAAACCTGTTAGCAAACTGACATCGGCAATGCTTTTATCCAGCACGTTAAATGGCGCAGGACTCGGCAATATCGCTTCACTGTCTTTTTTCTTCAGTACCTGACGGTCAAACCGCAAGACCACGAAGCTCGCTGGGCGCTGTGATAAGCGGAAGGTGCTTTTGGTGCCAATCACTTCATACAAATCAGCATCTTCGCCCTTCAATTCATCCGGGATGAGGGTGATGATTTTTACCGGCACCTTGTCGCTAAAGCGCAGGCCGCTGTCATTAACGCAATCATCCGGCCGCTGTTTCTGGTTTTGCTTGCGGGTATACGTGATTTGCTCGTTGTCACCTTCAGGCCCGGTGATGGGTGCACTGTCATCGCCCAATAAACTCAATTGTGCCGCATCAATCTGTGGGCGTTTTTCACTTTTTTGACCAAACAACTGATTCTCAAACCAGGCGACCCGGCGCTTGAGCGCGTCGTTTTCCTCTTGCAGCAACGCTTTCTCGCTGGTGAGTTTCACCAGCGCTTCGGCGTGGGCTGCGAGATCAGCAGATGAGATATCGGTGCTTGTTTTCATGGCGGTAATGCTACTAAAAAGTCATTGTTTTTGCTGCAGATAGCGCTTCGATTGTTTGTGGGCAATCACGGTGATCCCGTCAATGATCATTTGCAGGCCACCGGTACTGAGTGCACATTGCCCATCGGCATGGGATTTCACCGGGAACTGACCTTGCTCGAGTCGTTTGGCCCAGATGCAATAGCCGGATGGCTCGAAGTACAGCACTTTCATCTGGGTTTTGCGCTGGTTGACGAAGACAAAATAATGGCCACTTTGCGGCTCAAGCTTCAGTTGATTGCGCACCTGTGCAATTAAACCTTTGAAGGATTTACGCATATCCACCGCGCTGGTACAGAGCCATATTTTTTGTTGGGAAGCGGCCGCAAACATCAGAGTTGATTCAATTTGAGTTCAACACCATTGCCCAAACTCAGCACGATACTCCAGCGAGCAGCACCAGGGGTTTGCGTCAGGGTTGATAAATCAATAAATTGAGTCGGTGAATGTTGTTGCTCATCAGCACTAAATCGCTGACGCCATTTGCAAAAACTGACGTAACCCAAGTCATGCGTTTTACAAAATTGGGCGGCGCTTTGGCCTGAAGCCTGCCATAACTCAATAAAATGTTGCCACTGCGCGGCGCTGCGATGAATTCTTGCCATGATCGTTCTCCTGTAAATTCAGGAGTTCAGATTATCGCGCGGGAATTAGGGCTGGAAGACGGCGTAGAATGAACGGTTACG
>NZ_BMLH01000020.1 GCF_014645135.1 Rheinheimera tangshanensis | reverse complement strand
TTGGGAGCCTGGCGGTGAACTACTCTCGCATGGCATCTGCCACACTACCATCGTCGCGGCTGCGTTTCACTTCTGAGTTCGGAATGGAGTCAGGTGGTTCCACAGCGCTATTGCCACCAGGCAAAAACTGTTTTTATGTCTTTAACAAGCAAGCTAGATAGAATTCTTTATCACACCATCACAAACACCTTGGGCGTTGTATGGTTAAGCCTCTCGGGCAATTAGTATGAGTTAGCTTAACGTGTCACCACGCTTCCACACCTCACCTATCAACGTTGTGGTCTCCAACGACCCTTATGTGTACTCAAGGTACAAGGGATGACTCATCTTTTGGCCGGCTTCCCGCTTAGATGCTTTCAGCGGTTATCCGTTCCGAACATAGCTACCGGGCAGTGCCATTGGCATGACAACCCGAACACCAGCGGTTCGTTCACTCCGGTCCTCTCGTACTAGGAGCAACTCCAATCAATCATCCAACGCCCACGGCAGATAGGGACCGAACTGTCTCACGACGTTCTAAACCCAGCTCGCGTACCACTTTAAATGGCGAACAGCCATACCCTTGGGACCGACTTCAGCCCCAGGATGTGATGAGCCGACATCGAGGTGCCAAACACCGCCGTCGATATGAACTCTTGGGCGGTATCAGCCTGTTATCCCCGGAGTACCTTTTATCCGTTGAGCGATGGCCCTTCCATACAGAACCACCGGATCACTAAGACCTACTTTCGTACCTGCTCGACGTGTCTGTCTCGCAGTTAAGCTGGCTTCTGCCTTTGCACTAACCGTACGATGTCCGACCGTACTTAGCCAACCTTCGTGCTCCTCCGTTACTCTTTAGGAGGAGACCGCCCCAGTCAAACTACCCACCAGACACTGTCCGCAACCCCGATTAGGGGCCCACGTTAGAACATCAAACATACAAGGGTGGTATTTCAAGGACGACTCCATCAGAACTGGCGTTCCAACTTCAAAGTCTCCCACCTATCCTACACATGTAGGGTCAATGTTCAGTGCCAAGCTATAGTAAAGGTTCACGGGGTCTTTCCGTCTAGCCGCGGGTATACGGCATCTTCACCGCAATTTCAATTTCACTGAGTCTCTGGTGGAGACAGCCTGGCCATCATTACACCATTCGTGCAGGTCGGAACTTACCCGACAAGGAATTTCGCTACCTTAGGACCGTTATAGTTACGGCCGCCGTTTACCGGGGCTTCGATCAAGAGCTTCGCTTGCGCTAACCCCATCAATTAACCTTCCGGCACCGGGCAGGTGTCACACCCTATACGTCCTCTTACGAGTTTGCAGAGTGCTGTGTTTTTAATAAACAGTTGCAGCCAGCTGGTCACTGCGACTCTCATAGGCTTACGGAGCAAGTCCTTCACCCACAAGAGCGTACCTTCTCCCGAAGTTACGGTACTATTTTGCCTAGTTCCTTCACCAGAGTTCTCTCAAGCGCCTTGGTATGCTCTACCTGACCACCTGTGTCGGTTTCGAGTACGGTCAACAATACCTGAAGCTTAGAGGCTTTTCCTGGAAGCGTAGCGTCAACAGCTTCACCACCGTAGTGGCTCGTCTCGTGTCTCAGAATATAGGGAACCGGATTTGCCTAATCCCCCTTCCTACGCACTTTCACATGGACTACCAACGCCATGCCTGCCTAGCTTTCTCCGTCCCCCCATCGCAGTATTGTCGGTACGGGAATATTAACCCGTTTCCCATCGACTACGGCTTTCGCCCTCGCCTTAGGGGCCGACTTACCCTACCCTGATTAGCATGGGATAGGAACCCTTGGTCTTCCGGCGGGGAAGTTTTTCACTCCCCTTATCGTTACTTATGTCAGCATTCGCACTTCTGATACCTCCAGCACCCCTCACGAGATACCTTCAACGGCTTACAGAACGCTCCTCTACCACTTGCACTTAGTGCAAGTCCACAGCTTCGGTGCATGGTTTAGCCCCGTTACATCTTCCGCGCAGACCGACTCGACTAGTGAGCTATTACGCTTTCTTTAAAGGGTGGCTGCTTCTAAGCCAACCTCCTAGCTGTCTATGCCTTTCCACATCGTTTTCCACTTAACCATGACTTTGGGACCTTAGCTGGTGGTCTGGGTTGTTTCCCTTTTCACGGCGGACGTTAGCACCCGTCGTGTGTCTCCCGAGTAGTACTCATTGGTATTCGGAGTTTGCAAAGGGTTGGTAAGTCGGGATGACCCCCTAGCCTTAACAGTGCTCTACCCCCAATGGTATTCGCTCGAGGCGCTACCTAAATAGCTTTCGAGGAGAACCAGATATCTCCGAGCTTGATTAGCCTTTCACTCCGATCCACAAGTCATCCCCAAATTTTTCAACATTTGTGGGTTCGGTCCTCCAGTTAGTGTTACCCAACCTTCAACCTGCTCATGGATAGATCGCCCGGTTTCGGGTCTACACCCTGCAACTATTCGCCCAGTTAAGACTCGGTTTCCCTACGGCTCCCCTATTCGGTTAACCTCGCTACAGAATGTAAGTCGCTGACCCATTATACAAAAGGTACGCAGTCACCCAACAAGTGGGCTCCCACTGCTTGTACGTACACGGTTTCAGGTTCTATTTCACTCCCCTAACAGGGGTTCTTTTCGCCTTTCCCTCACGGTACTGGTTCACTATCGGTCAGTCAGGAGTATTTAGCCTTGGAGGATGGTCCCCCCATGTTCAAACAGGATACCACGTGTCCCGTCCTACTCGTTTTCATTGATAAAGCCTTTTCGTGTACGGGGCTATCACCCTGTATCGCCGCACTTTCCAGAGCGTTCCACTAAC
>NZ_BMLH01000019.1 GCF_014645135.1 Rheinheimera tangshanensis | reverse complement strand
AATTAAGCCAGAAGGCCTTGCTTATTTGCGTTGCCACAGGCGGTCGCCAGGGTGAAACAGGAAAAACGGGACGCAAACAGTTTTGCGTCACGCCTGTTTCACGCCACGAGCTCTGCGA
Source organism: Rheinheimera tangshanensis (assembly GCF_014645135.1). Taxonomy (GTDB): domain Bacteria; phylum Pseudomonadota; class Gammaproteobacteria; order Enterobacterales; family Alteromonadaceae; genus Pararheinheimera; species Pararheinheimera tangshanensis. The sequence goes on along the minus strand of NZ_BMLH01000019.1, from coordinate 4,230 downwards.
GCGGCCGGACAAGATGGTCCGCTGTCGCCTGACCCAAACCCCTGGGAAGGGTGAGCACAAAAACGTCGCGAACGAACTGGAACGGCGCAGCCGGCCCGAAGGGTGGAGGGCAGGAGGCCCGCAATAATGTAGTTCACCGCCCACGAATTCAGAACAAACCCGCTTTTAAAATCCCACAACGAACACCCCATAGACGATCCCGTCAACACCCAACCAATTCCACCTACCTTTTAACCCCCTATTTGGCTATAATGCAGCCCGTTTTTACAGCAGTTTTGGGTGTGGTTTGATTTTAGTCCGTGTGGTGCAATATATTTGGTTCAGAATGATCCGGCTTGGCTGGCGTTCATGGTTGAAATTGACACCATTAATGTTGTTAACCTTGATCCTGATCTCCACTTTTGTTACCCCAATCCCTGATCAGCAGTACCATTTCCCAGATGAAAATACGGCAAACAGCAATTTTCATGTCGTTGAATTTAACGACCAAGGTCAGCCTCATGACTTAAAGCAGCAGCAGGCGTTGTTTGATCGTATTAAAAAGCCAGACTCTGCCACCGCAGAGTTAGTGATTTTTGTGCATGGCTGGCATCAGAATGCGGCACCTACAGATTCAAACTTCGTTGCTTTTCAAAGGTATATCAAAGAGTTACAGCAAGTTGCTCCTCAGCGGAACCTGATAGGTCTTTATCTGGGTTGGCGTGGTGATAAATACGACCCGCTCTGGCTGGATGAATCTTACAAAGCGGAAGGCTGGATGGAACCGCTAGACTTCCCTACTATTTTCCAGCGTAAAAGAGTATCGCGTCTGGTTGGCGAACAAGGAGTCAGTCAGTTATTGGACAAGCTCGATGCCGTGGTTGAGCAAGGCCAGTTAAAACGTTACATCTTTATTGGCCATAGCTTAGGTGGTTCTGTGGCTTTGCACGCCAGTAAAGAGCGGGTAAAAAAAGCCATAGATTTGGGTAAAGACAATCCGAATTTGTATTTACTGCTCAACCCGGCGGTAACTGCCAAAGAGTATAAGCCACTCGACACATTATTAAGCGTCGACAGGCAAAAGCCCAGTATGGTGGTATTGCAGTCCAAAGGTGATTTTGCAGTCAAAGAAGCTTTTAACTTCTTAAAAGACGGTGAACAGGCGGTGGGTAATTCCTGGGCTATCACTCACGATATTGATAAGTGCCCAAGAGGCAATTGTGAAACGCCAATCCTGCTGCATAGCAGTTTAGCGCAGCATGACGCTATACCAGGTTGCATGATGCAGCTGAATCGTTCTGGTTGGCGTATCCGTGCCAGGGTGCAGGCTCGTCGTACTATTCAGAGTTGTGATGACGCTAATATGCAGGCGGTCTGGGTATTGGCTGTGTCCGATGATATTATTTTTGGTCACAATGGCATTCTGACGCCCAGCCATGCCGGTGCTTTAGCTGAGATTTTAAGCTTGATTGATTACCATAGAAACCAGATCCCAGAGGCGATTTAACAGGCTTAGTGCCACAAAATCAGCACTGTGCCAGCTACTGTCAGGCTGGCACCTAGCCAGGCTCCTAAAGCAGGGCGTCTTTTATAAACTAACCATAATAAAGGCACGACCAGCACAGGGCTGACAGAAGACAACATACCTATTAAACCCGCATCCCCTGTTTTTAAGGCCTGTAAAATTAGTGTCATGCCAATCACCATCGACAGTCCCGCATTCACAAACACCATGGCGAATATTTTTTTCGTCATAGGTAAATAAACCCGAGCCACTTTAAATCCTGCCCAGAACAGTAGCAAATGAGCAAATAAGGCGACTGTCATCCGCACCGCCGAGGCACTGATCGCATCTATATTTGTTTCCATCAACGGCTTCAACATTAAAGTTGAAGCAGCCTGACAAACTGCTGAAGTTAAACCTAAGGCTATACCAGAGCGAAGCTGGGATTGATTTGACTCCCAATGATGCTGCTCTTCCGCTCTGCGGCCAAGCACTATAGCGGTCATCACCCCTGAACTTAATAAACCACAACCTACTAAAGTCCAGCCCCAAATGGATTCGCCTAAAAACAGATAAGCCAGCAGTACTGAAAACATCGCATGAGTAGCAAAAAGCACTCCTGCGCGACGGGGGCCTAATCTATTCATTGAAGCAAATAACGAGGTATCGCCTATTAAGATCCCAATAAGCGCTGATATGGCTAACAGTGGTACCTGAGACATGGCTAAAGTGCTGATACTACCGCTGGCAAAAGCCCAGAGCCATAACATGCTTGCTGCGCAAGCCAGGCGCCAGCGGGTAAAGGCAAAAGCACCTAAATGACTGGAAGCAGTGGCGGATAATAAACTACCAACAGCCCAGCAGACCGCCGCCAATAAAGCTAAGTATTCAAAAGGCACTAATAAATTCCTGAAGATAAATAACGATCACCGCGGTCGCAGATAATGGCGACTATCACGGCATTATCCAGCTGCTCAGCCAGACGCAATGCTGCATAAACAGAACCACCTGAACTAACACCACAAAAGATGCCTTCCTGCTGCGCCAACTGGCGCATCGTTGTTAAGGCTTGATCGGCGGTAATATCGATGATCTGATCAACCCGCTGCTTTTCATAAAAGCCGGGTAAATAAGCCTCTGGCCAACGACGAATACCCGGAATGCTGCTACCTTCGGTGGGTTGCAGGCCTATGATTTGAATCGCAGAGTTCTGTTGTTTTAAATAGCGTGATACCCCCATGATGGTGCCTGTAGTGCCCATACTGGAAATAAAGTGAGTGACTTTGCCCTGACTTTGTTGCCAAATCTCTGGACCAGTAGAAGTAAAGTGTGCCGCTGGATTATCTCTGTTATTAAACTGGTCCAGAACTAAACCTTGACCATCAGCCTGCATTTGTTTAGCTAAATCGCGGGCATATTCCATGCCTTGCTCTTTGCTAACCAGTATCAGCTCAGCACCATAAGCCCGCATCGAGGCTTTACGCTCTTCTGTCATATTGTCCGGCATAATCAGCTTCATTTTATAGCCTTTGATGGCAGCTGCCATCGCCAGCGCTATGCCGGTATTGCCGCTGGTGGCTTCAATCAGGCAATCGCCTGGTTTAATGTCTCCGCGTGTTTCTGCTTGTTGCAACATAAAAAGCGCTGGCCTGTCTTTAACAGAACCCGCCGGATTATTCCCTTCGAGTTTTACCAGCACAGTGCTTTGGGTGTGATTGGCCATACGCTGTAAACGCACTAAAGGTGTCTGACCAACATAGTCTTCTAGAGTAGGGAACATAAGACCTCTGTGGAGCAAAAGAAACTGTGCTTAGTGTAGCGGATCCGGTGCTCTGCTTACAGACGGATCCGCTATAACTCAGAACGCCGAAGAGGCGGAAAGACGCTTGAAGTTGTCACACAAAATAGCAGTGGCTATACCCACATTCAGCGACTCAGTATCGCTAAAAGCAGGAATGGTGACAGGGTGACTGATCACAGGCTTCAGTGCAGCGCTAATACCATTGGCTTCGTTTCCCATCACCAGATAACCACCCGCTTTACTGAGCTTTAGTTGATGCACAGACTCCCCTTCGAGATAAGCGCCATACACCGGCATTGTGCTTTGCTCTAAAACAGGCAATAACTCCTGGTAATACATGTGCACACGCAAAAATGAGCCTTTAGCCGCCGCTATTACTTTGGGATTGTATAAATCCACTGTGTCAGGCGAACAGAGAATGTGACGAATGCCATACCAATCGGCAACGCGGATAATAGTGCCTAAATTACCAGGGTCGTTGATTTGATCCAATACCAATACCCAATCGCCTGGTTGTTCTTTAAACGCTTGGGAGTCTGGAATTTCTGCCACAGCCAGAGCGGCGTTATTGCTGCTAAAAGTACCGACCTGCACTAACTCATGTTCAGTGCATTGCTGTACCAAATCGGCTTTAGCGCAAAGAGCATGATGCTGCTGCAAAAACTGTTCAGTGCCAAACACAGCACGCACTTTCCAGGCGCTATGCAGCAATTCCAGCACTGACTTTTCGCCTTCGACAAAAAACAGCTGTTCTGCTTTGCGGTATTTTTTTTGTTGCAGGGAGCGAATTAACTTCGACCATTTCTGACTAATCATAAACCCTTCTTACTTGAAGCCGCAGCCGCGTTGACTGCGCGCTCTCACCCCGGTCACATAGTGGCCTATGCTCCCGGGGACTCGTTTACTTGTCGCCTTGCTGCAACTCCAATTAACTTGGGTTACACCT
>NZ_BMLH01000018.1 GCF_014645135.1 Rheinheimera tangshanensis | reverse complement strand
AGGTTTGTTTGGCGATAGATCTGATCACCGAACACCATGAATGTTCTCACTTACTTAATTTTTTGTATCACCTCTATGATTTTACTCATATTTTTGTGGGGATACCTCAGGATCTGACCCCAATTTCATCAGCGAAACGCTTTAGCCTGCATACCAGCCCCAGCATTATCTCTGTTAATATCACCGCTAATTAAGGCTATCGCATTTTTAGTGCTGACTACTGTCACTTTGTCTATATCGCCAATGAGCATTACAAAAGCAGTTTGTTGGTTGGCCAGCCTGTACCAGCCTACTTTGTAGTTAGGCAGATTGATTGCGTTGACAGCAACTACAGGTTTGAATTCTCCCAATTCATCACAAAATACCACTGACACTTTACTTTGCGCTGAGTGAATATCATCAATTTTCGTCTGGTATAAACCTGCTTTTAGTTCCAGCGAGTTCTCAGTCATTAACAAGGTGTTATTACTAAACTTCAGACTGAGCAGTAAGAAACACAAACTACAAAAGCTGAATAGCCACAAGGATTGTCTTAACCAAAGAGGTTTAAAATACACCAGCGCCCATAAAATAAGCGCCGGAAGCACCAGGCAGACAATAAAAAGCAGTGCATAAAGATGCCAGCCGATCTCAGATAAATACATTTAATTTACTTTCATCAATGAATTGGCCACATGATAATAGCACAAAACAAACTTTTCCTGATTCATTTGTTAAATTTTGTTAACTAAGAGTGCCGTCATTGATGATGCTGCGGACTCCCGCTCCCGGCCACTGACAGGACAGCAGTTAATTTGTGGCTCAAACATGAACTTTTGCCGATAGGCTTTGGGCGTCAGACTGGTGTAATGCACAAACAACTTACGAAAAGACGAAATATCCTCATAGCCTACCTGCTGCATAATATCTTCCGCTGTCCACAAGGTATTCTCCAGCAACGACTTCGCTCTCTCAATACGCAAACGTTGCAAATAGGCCATAGGCGTTTCATTCAGATGTTGCTTAAAACGCCGGATCAAAGTGCGGGGGGTCATTGCAAAGGTTTCTGCTAATTGCTCCAGGCTAACAGGCTCCGCTAAATGAGCCTGCAAGTACTGCTGAATCTCGGCGAGCTTGGCATCTTTGTGTTGCGGCGCCAGCTGCAAAGACAGATAAGGCAGCTGTGAGGTTCGGTTTGGGTCAGTCAGCATAATTTTTGCCATTTGTTGAGCAAAAGCCGTATCCATACACAGCTCAACAAACCGCAGGCACAAATTAAGGTATGAGGTAGTAGCACCGCCCGTTAAAATGGTTTGCTGCTGCACCACAAGCTGCTGTAAATCCAGTTTGACCAGCGGAAACATCTGGCGGAAATAGTCTTTAAAAAACCAGACTGAAGTCGCCTGCAGGCCATTTAACAAGCCCGTTCCGGCCAGAGCAAAAGTGCCATTACAAAAAGCGCCGAGCCACTTGCCCTGTTGCAGCATCTGCTGTAACTCTGTCTTGTAAGGCAGCAATTCCTGACTGACTCGCTGCAGGTCTTTTGAGTTATAGGCGTAAAAGCCTGGGATCAACAGAATATCAATCTGAGTAAAATCTACAGCTTCAACCTGCAACGTAAAAGGCCCTTGCCGTACCTGAAGACGAGGCCCCATCAATACAGTTTCAAATAACAGCTGATCACTTTGCTGGATCAGTTGCCAGTATTTATTGCAGTAGGTAAAAAAATCCATCACCCCTGTCACACTGCTCATCACTACGTCGTGATCTACCCAAATACCGATGCGTTTCATGTTGTCACTTTCAACCATAATTGCGTCATTAGTGACACTTTAGACCGCTTTCATACCGGAGTAAAGTACCAGCATCAACAACAGGAGGTGGTTATGTTTCAACTGTCAAAACGCACTACAGTATGGGCTTTATTGGCTCTGGTCTGGGCTATGGTGGTGGGACTGGCGCTGCAGATAAGCCCGGATCCTATGCTGCATCTGGTGCACATTCCGCTGTTACTGGTACTGACTTTAGGTTTAGCCAGCACCAGTCTGGATGACTAGAAACGTGGAAGAAAGCTAAACTTTGCGCTGCAATACAGTCAGCAAACTGGACGTATCCCAACGCCCACCACCCATGGCCTGCACTTGGGCATAAAACTGGTCGACTAAAGTAGTCAGTGGCAAAGTGGCACCGTTGTAGCGGGCTTCGTTTAGCGTAATAGCTAAGTCTTTGCGCATCCAGTCGACCGCAAAGCCAAAATCGTATTTGCCTTGCAGCATAGTGGAACCGCGGTTTTCCATTTGCCAGGATTGAGCTGCACCTTTGCTGATGGTATCCAATACGGCCTGACCATCCAATCCGGCCTGTTGGGCAAAATGCATAGCTTCAGCCAAGCCTTGTACTACGCCGGCAATACAAATTTGATTGACCATTTTCGCCAGTTGTCCTGAACCTGCAGGCCCTAATAAACGAGCGCTGCGGGCGTATTTCATCAATGTTGCTTCCGCTTTGGCAAAATCAGCAGCCTCTCCACCCAGCATAATGGTTAATAAGCCATTCTGAGCGCCCGCTTGTCCGCCTGAGACTGGTGCATCTAAGAAGCCTATACCTTTCTCTTTACAAGCTAAGGCCAGTTCACGGGCTAAATCAGCTGAGGCTGTGGTGTGGTCTATCAGTAAAGAGCCTGGGCGCATCGCAGCTAAAACGCCCTGCTCACCATAGACCACAGAACGTACATCGTCGTCATTGCCTACACATAACATCACCAGATCGGCACCTGCGGCAGCCTCTGCTGGAGTTGATGCACAGGTCCCGCCATACTGCTGCACCCAATCCTGCGCTTTCTGCTGAGTTCTGTTGTAGACACAGACCTGCTCGCCTTTGTGCTGTAAATGGCCAGCCATAGGAAAACCCATAACACCTAAGCCAACAAAGGCAACTTTTTGTTGTGATAATTTTGACATAATTTTGACTTATTTCTGTGACAGACTTGAATACCAAGAAGCTTACTAGAATCAGGGCCTCTGACGCAAAAGCATCAGACGAGTTGCACAAAAGGACAGTTATGCCAAAGGTTCATCATTTTAAAGTGAAGGATAGTCAGGATCAGGTTGTGGATTTAGCCCAATACCGGGATAAAGTAGTGTTGATCGTGAATACAGCCAGCCAGTGTGGTTTTACCTCTCAGTATCAGGAACTGGAAGCTTTATATCAGCAATACAAAGATCAGGGCTTTGTGGTACTGGCTTTCCCCTGTAATCAGTTTGGTGCACAGGAACCAGGTTCCAATGCTGAGATACAACAATTCTGCCAACTCAATTATGGGGTCAGTTTTCCAGTCTTTGGCAAAGTGCAGGTGAATGGTCTGGATTCAGATCCCTTATTTGAATATTTAAAAGATCAGGCCCGTGGCTTGATGAAAACCCGCGCTATTAAATGGAACTTCACTAAGTTTTTAGTCAATCGCCAAGGGGATGTGGTGAAACGTTATGCACCACGAACCAAACCATCCAGCCTGCATCAGTCCATTGAGGAAGTGCTTGCCAGCTAGACGAGCAACTGGAACTTGATTAAAAACAACAAAGCTGACGGCTTTTTGCGTTACTCTGAGTGCCAGAGCCACAGCAAGGAGCCCCACAATGAAAATTGCAGTTTTTAGCGCGCAAAAATACGATCAGGAAAGTTTTAGACAATGGGCTGATCCCAGCCTTGAGTTTAGTTTTTTTGATGTGCCTCTGAATCAACACAACGCAGGATTAACCAAGGGGTATCAGGCGGTCTGTGTATTTGTGAATGATGATTTATCAAAATCTGTGTTAGAAGAGCTTAAAGCTATGGGTGTGGGCATGATTGCCTTGCGCTGCGCAGGCTTTAATAATGTTGATTTAGCCGCAGCCAAGGAGTTAGGGCTACGAGTAGCCCGAGTACCGGCCTACTCACCTGAAGCTGTCGCTGAACATACAGTCGCGATGATCCTCTGCTTAAACCGCAAATTACACAAAGCCTACAACAGAGTACGGGACGATAATTTTGCGCTGGATGGCTTGCTGGGATTTAACCTGCATGGCAAAACTGCAGGTCTGATTGGTACTGGTCGTATAGGGGTAGCGACAGCCAAAATTTTACTTGGTTTTGGTATGCAGCTGCTCTGTTACGACATCAAAATAGATGATGAGCTGGTAAAAGCCGGTGTGCGGTATTTGCCTTTGGACGATCTCTGGGCCCAGTCCGATATAATCAGCCTGCACTGCCCTCTGACTCCTCAAACCCAACACCTGATTAACGACCACAGCCTTGCACAAATGAAAGATGGTGTGATGTTAATCAACACCAGCAGAGGTGGCCTGATTGACACCAAAGCGGTAATCAAAGCACTGAAGAGTCGTAAGATTGGTTATTTAGGCCTGGATGTGTACGAGCAGGAAGCCGATCTGTTTTTTCAGGATTTATCAGGGCAGCTGATAGACGATGAAGTCTTTAAACGTCTGCTGACTTTCCCTAATGTATTAATCACCGGACATCAGGCATTTTTCACCCAGGAAGCGTTACAACAAATTTGTCAGGTCACCAGCGAGAATCTATTGGCGTTTAAAACCAACAAATTAAGCGGCAATGAGCTTTGATGATAAGGGCGGGTTTATGCCCGCCCCTTCCACATTATTGTTTTAACTGGCGTTCAAAAAACGCCGTAATGGTTTTATGTAAATGGGTTTGCACTGGCTGACCAAACATCGAGTGTTTACTGCCAGGATAATCCATGCTGTCGAATAATTTCCCTTGTTTTTGCAGCTCAGAATATAGCTTGGTGCTATGAGTAAAGAGCACGTTGTCATCTGCCATGCCATGATAAATCAGCAGGTTGCCCTGATAATCTTTCACGTAAGGGAAAACCGAGCTCTGCTCATAACCCGCTTTATTGCTTGCAGGATGGCCTAAATAACGTTCTGTGTAATGGGTGTCATACAAAGCCCAATCGGTCACCGGAGCGCCTGCGACACCGGCTTTAAAATAATCACCAGCCTTAAACATCGCCATAATGCTCATATAGCCACCGTAACTATGGCCATAAATACCGATACGCCCCGCATCGACATAAGGCAGGCTGCGCAGATACTCCACGCCGGTAATTTGGTCTTCTAGTTCAACCACAGCCAGCTTTTTGTAGATTGGATCTTCAAAGGCTTTACCACGGTTTTCCGAACCTCTGTTATCCAGTTGGAATACGATATAGCCGTTTTGTGCCAGGTATTGGAAATACAGGTCTTTCGCGCTCCAGCTATTAGTAACACGCTGTGCACCTGGTCCGCCGTATACACCGACGATAACAGGATATTTTTTGCCCTTTTCAAGCTCTGCGGGTTCAAAGGCACGATAATGCAAGGTTTGGCCATCTTTGGCTTTTAACGTGCCAAAACGCGGTTTCACCAGTTTATCTTTGTACTGCGCCAGCGGATGTGAACCAGAGACTTCATTCGATTCCAGTACCGTCAGCACTTTGCCTTCCACGCTTTTAAGCTCCACCTTAGTCGGCTGTAGCACACTGGAATAGCTATCGATAAAGCTCTGGCCGGTTTCAGCCATGACCACAGCATGAGAAAACTCAGCCTGAGTCAGTCTCTTACTTTCACCACCTTTTACGTCTACCGAATACAGATGACTTTCCAGCGGAGTATCTTTACGGCCAGAGAAATAAATGATGCCCTGCTCTTCGTTAATGGCTTCTATCTTATTTACTATCCAATCGCCTTTGGTCAGTTGACGAACTAAAGTGCCATCAAGTTTGTAAAGATACAGATGTTTGTAACCGTCCCGCTCAGATGCCCAGACAAAATGTTGCTTATCTTTTAAGAAGTGCAAATCGTCATTTAAATTTAACCAGGTAGGACTTTGCTCTTTCAACAGCACTTTGGTTGTGCCTGATGGTAATTCGACAGCACGTAATTCCAGATGCTGCTGATCACGACTTTGCCACTGATAAGTCAGTAAAGACGCGGATTTACTCCAGTTAACCCGTGCCAGGTAAATATCCTGTTCTTTGCCTAAGTCCAGCCATTGCACCGCAGGTTGTTGTACTGCAACCACACCCAGCTTCACTTTTACGTTGGCGGTGCCGGTAAATGGGTAACGCTGATTAAAGAGTTTAATTTCATCGGCATAAATTTCATTACGCACAGCTTCGGCCACAGGCGATTCATCAATCTGGCTAAAAGCAATTTTGCTATCGTCAGGCGCCCACCAGTAGCCAGTCATTCTGCCCATTTCTTCCTGGGCAACAAATTCAGCCATACCATTTTTAATCAGACCCTGACCATCTTGGGTCAACTGAGTTTCTTTGCCTGATTTGAGGTCCAGCACAAAAATATTTTGTTCACGAATAAAAGATACATACTGACCTTTGGGCGATATTTGTGCATCGGTTTCGAAGGCTTCAGTGTTGGTTAACTTTCGAGCTTTCTGGCTGGATAAGTCGTAATAATACAAATCACCGTTCAGTGGAAATAGCAAAGCTTTACCATCTTTCGACCAGTTATAGCTGACAATTCCACTGGCAAATAAGCGTAACCGCTCTCGTCTGGCTTTTTCTTCATCAGAGAGCAACTCAGGGCCGCTAAACAATTGATTTGAATCAACTAAAATGCTGTGTTTGTCTGTTTTGATCTGGTACTGCCACAGATCTAATCTATTGGCATCTGTGTCTTTGCCTTTCAGGTAAGTCACACGACTGCCGTCGGGAGAAAAGCTTAAAGAACGTGGCGCTGTGCCGCTTAATGCAGGTTCTGCAAACAAACGTTCTAAAGGTAAATTAACGTTTGCCTGAGCTGTTGCAGAGAGTAATACAGTTGCCAGGCTTACCGGAGTCAGAATTTTTTTCACAACTAGAAATCCTTGAGTAAATGAACCCAGCTATCTGAATCGACTTTGATTAAAACAGCAAGTCGGATCAGACATTTTTCAGTTATTTTCGTTCAATTTTTTAGTCATACTTCTGTAAAAAATCGGCCCAAGGCCACGCAAAGCACCAGAACGGTGCGATGATTCACCAAAAAGGAGCGATCAGATCACAGAAAATCACGATAGACAAAGATGAACTTTTCAAATATGGTCATATTAGAGCTCGTAGATAAAAATGAGCCAAAACAAAAATCCAGATGAGAAGGCAACATCCATGAAGAAAGAATCAATCCACTACCATCCCGTTGCTGCCGCTATAAAAGTCGCTTTATGCGGCAGTTTATTGATCAGCACCTCTTTGTTAGCACAAGAAACCACTGATGCAGTAGCAGAAAAGAAAGCTGAAGATGCTGCGGTTGAAAAAATTGTTGTAATAGGTGCCCGTGGAGCGCCGCGCTCTGTAGGTGATTCAGCTGTACCTGTGGACGTTATAGGTGGCGAAGAGTTCTCAAAAACTGGCACCAGCGATATGGTCAGCTTAATGACAGCTGCAGTACCTTCATTTAACGTGAGTGCTCAGCCCATTAACGATGCTTCAACCTTAATACGCCCGGCAAACTTACGCGGATTGCCACCAGACAGCACCCTGGTATTAGTCAATGGAAAAAGACGTCACCGCGCTGCAGTCATCACCTTTTTAGGTAGCGGTATTTCGGATGGTTCACAAGGTCCGGATATTTCAGTGATTCCATCCATTGCACTAAAACAAGTTGAAATATTACGGGATGGCGCGGCAGCACAATACGGTTCTGATGCTATAGCTGGTGTGATTAACTTTCGCTTAAAAGATGCTGCAGAAGGCGGTTCTTTTGAAGTAAAAAGTGGTCAGTTTTATGAAGGCGACGGCGATTTGCGCCAGGTGTCAGGTAACATAGGTTTGCCCTTTACCGATAATGGCTTTGCTAATATCAGCGGCGAATTCAAACAGGCAGACCCGACCAGTCGTTCAGTGCAACGTGGTGATGCTACAGCTTCTGCGGCTGCAGGTAATCCGTTTATCGAAAATCCTGCTCAAGTCTGGGGTTCACCTGAATTTAAACGTGATGCGAAATTATTTGCCAATCTAGGCTTGGAAGTAGCGAAAGACCGAGAGTTTTATTTATTCACTAACTGGGCAGAACGTGACGTAGAAGGTGGCTTTTATTATCGTCACCCTACCACTCGCAGTGGAGTCTACTCCAATGACGAGGGTAAAAACTTACTGATTGGTAACCTGGATGAAAGCTTAGGTGCTTGTCCAAGTGTTGCAGCTCAAAACCCTGATGGCTCAATCCGTAACCATGGAGCTATACAAGGGGACGTCGATGCGCTTCCTGCTCACTGCTTCACCTATTACGGTATGTTACCCGGCGGTTTTACACCTAAGTTTGGTGGTGTTATTACTGATACGGCTATAGCTTCAGGTGTGAAGGGTGAACTAGACTCCGGCTGGGCTTTTGATGCCAGTATGTCTGTAGGCCGCAGTGAGGTTGAGTTTTATATTAAAAACACACTGAACGCGTCCTTAGGACCTGATACTCCGCGAGCTTTTAGCCCAGGTAAATATGTGCAGCTGGAAAAAGCAGCTAACTTAGATTTTAACAAGCCATTTGAACTTGATGCGCTACCATACCCATTAAATGTCGCAGGTGGTGTGGAATATCGTGATGAAACCTTTGAAATTTATGCAGGTGATGCAGCCTCTTTTGAAGTGGGTCCTTTGGCTTCACAAGGTTTTGGTATAGGTTCAAACGGTTTCCCAGGTTTTAAACCAGAAGATGCGGGTTCATTCAATCGATACAGTTACGCTGCTTATACAGAGTTAGGTGCAGAATTCAGTGACAGTTTCCGTATGGATTTTGCGCTGCGCTTTGAGGACTTTGAAGACTTTGGTGATACCACCAACGGCAAAGTGACCGCACGTTACCAGGCTACAGATGAAATTGCTTTCCGTTCTGCAGTCAGTACGGGTTTCCGGGCACCTACAGTAGGTCAAAGTAACGTACGTAATGTGACAACATCATTCAGCCCTGCAGGTCTGGTTGATACAGCCACTTTACCGCCAACTCACCCTATTTCAATCCAAAAAGGTGGTAAACCTTTAACTCCGGAAGAATCGAAAAACTTCTCCATAGGTACAGTACTTGAAGTGAACGATTGGTATGTGACTTTGGATTATTTCCATATCAAAGTAGAAGACCGTATCAGTCAGACTTCCTCTCTGGATTTAACTGCCGAAGACATTGAAGCGCTATTAGCTTTAGGTGTCAAAGATGCCAGTAGCTTTACTGGCGTGAAGTACTTCACTAACGACTTTGATACCACAACTCAAGGTTTGGACTTAGTTGCTAACTATAGTTTTGATCTGTGGAATGGCCGTACTGGTTTAGCTTTTGCGTATAACTGGACAGATACAGCAGTAGACAGCTACTCAAGCAATATCAGCGAAGCTAAGGTAGAGCAATTAGAACGTGGTTTACCTAAAGTTCGTGGCAGCTTCACAGTAAACCAGAATTATGGTGACTGGAAAGGTTATGTCCGTATCAATCACTTCGGCTCTTTCTATGAAGACCATTTAGACAGTGGTGTATTGACAGCTGTGGACGGTGGTTTACCTATTGAAGTGGGTTCAGCAATCACCACTGACGTAGAGATCAGCTACAGTATTAACGACAGTTATGAAATCAGCGTAGGCGCTCAAAATCTGTTTGACGAATACCCTGACGAACACGAATGGCAAGGTGTTGCAGGCTCAAAATACCCGACTACGGCTGTTATGGGAATCAACGGCGGTTTCTACTACGTGCGTTTAAACTATAACTTCTGATAGACGTAAATAAACTCAAAAGCCCGGACTAAAGCCGGGCTTTTGTATTTGCAGATCTGGTATGACCATGGCAAAGTACGTTCAGGTCTGCCCAATAAAGATAAATGATGGATTTAATTCCCTGGAGTTACTCGACTCGGCACGGTTTTACCTTACGTGGATTTTATACCCCGCCAAGCGGCAAAGCAGTACTGCATATTTTGCACGGCAATGGCTATTGCAGCCGAATGTACCAACCTTTTTTAGCTCAATTACTTCCCCACTTTGATTTGTTTTTATCGGATGCTCAAGGACATGGGGACAGCGACCATGGTGGCGTTTTTGTCGGCTGGAATCAAAGTGCAGATTTGGCTTTAGAGGCTTTGCTTGCTCACAGACACTTATTTGCTGATGTCGCTTGTTATGGGCTAGGCCATAGTTTTGGTGGTGTATTGACAGCCCTTATCAATAGCAAACCAAACAGTCCATTCGATGCGGTAGTTCTACTTGACCCAGTGTTGTTTACACCCGGCATGCTGGCGCTGATGCGCACCCTCGATTGGTTTGGTTTATACCAAAAGAATCCACTGGCTAAAAAAGCATTAAATCGCCGTCAACATTGGCCAGACAGAAATTCGGCTTACAGTTATCTGCATCAAAGGGGAATGTTCAAAAACTGGCAGGATGAGGCCTTAGCAAGCTACATCGACCACGCGTTACATCACACTCAACAAGGTTTGACGTTGAAATGCAAAGCGGAGCGCGAAGCCGAAATATTTGCATCTTACCCAGCGCAGTTGTGGAGACAACTCCGGCAGTCCTGCGGCCCAACGCTTCTTATCCATGGCCACGACACCTATCCTTTTGTCAGCAAATCAGCTAAAAAATGGCACAAGATAAATCATGCTATCCAATTGCATCAGGTGAAAGGTGGGCATTGTTTTATGCAGGAAAATCCAAAGGATAGCGCATCTATCGTTTTCAACTTTCTACGACAGCAAGCTAAAGAATAAAATATGACAATTTTTAATCAGTAATACCATTCGACTGTCTGCTTAGTTGCTTTATAATGGCGCCAATTTTCTTGGGATCCAGATGAATATGAAGCAAAGTTTTATTTTAAGCGCTTTAGTCCTGGCTTTGGCTGGTTGTAGCCAGTTACCAGAGCAAGCGCCAGCCCCAATCAGTGAAGTCAGTGAGCCTGTTGTGGCTGCTGAGCCTGAACTCGTTGAAAATGAAGTATTAAATGATCATATAGCACAAGCTCAGGCTACTGATTTTGGTCATATTTTTATTGATCGTGATATGAGTTTTATAGGCACCTTGCCCTGTGAAGGTTGTCCTGGTGTAAAGTACCATGTGAATTTATTTCAGGATGGTAAGTTTGAAGCCCGTCAGGAGTTTATTGACAAGCATGAAGTGAACCTGGTGAAAGGTACCTGGTTGTTGGAAGGTCGGGTTATTCACTTGATGTCTCAGCAAACTAAAATTCCTTCATTTCAATTTGTCAGTAATAACAAAGTAGTGCTGTTGGATGAAGCTGGTAAACCTGTCATTTCCAAAGATAACTATGAATTAGTACGCTCCAACAACTTTGTGAAATTGGATACCAGCATGCAAATGTTAGGTATGTATCAGGTTATTGATAATAATGCAGTTTTTACCTCTTGTACTAGCGGCGAGAAATCAACCATAGCCATGACTCAGCATCATATTCCTATGCTGCGTAGTTATCAGACAGACAAAAACCTAAATGGCAAACCAGTGATTGCCACTATGATTGCGCGTCAAAGTCAAAAAGAAGACAAGATGCTGTTTGTTGAAAAATTTGAACAGTTTTGGCCTGGCGCTACCTGTCCGGACACACTGAATATAGCCAAAGTACAAGGTATTGTCTGGCGGGTAGAACGTGTGAAGTTTATTCAGGTACCACAGCAATATAACTTACGTATGCTGTTTAACGATAATGCAAAGTTGTATGGATTTTCTGGTTGCAACGTATTTAACGCCAGTTACAGCCAAAGTTCTAACTTGTTGAAAGTGAATCCTTTAGTAAGCACTAAAAAGTACTGTGCTCAGAGTAACTACTACGAATCAAACTTTACTCAGCACTTACAAATGGCTGATCGCATTGAATTAAATGGCGATAAGCTGCAGTTATTCCATAACAATGAAGTGGTTGTGGAGATGAAACCTGCGTTAAATTAATCCCTCTGAGTACCTTTGTGATGTCATGTGATATCACAAAGGTTCTATTTTTATCGCCTTGTCTTCTGTTACAGCCTTTATCGCCAGCTGGTTTTTGTCCGTATCCCATCGTATTGCCAGTTCACAATGATCCTGTTGTAGCCAGAATAGGCTGTTAATCAACCATCTCCGTTGTCTCCATTGACCTTTCCTGTAGTGCAGGCCTGCTCTTGCGCTTAAGGTTAAGCTTGGATTACCTCCGAGTATGGCGTTTAGTAACCTACTTAAAGCGATAAATACGTTATTGCTGTAGTTGCGTAACTTGCCTGACATCTGTTGGCCTTGAAATTGTATATCTGTTTGAATTGGAATACTTTTGCATGAAAGTGCGTAAGGTGCAATTGTCTCTAGGGGAGTGATTAGTAAAAGTAGAGTGCAATCGCCGGAGGCATTGCGCCGGTGGTGCAATTGTTGCAGGTTTTGTTCGTAATTCCGGTAGACCTGTACTGAATTTGGGGCGGTGAACTACAGTGCTCACTCCATCAGTGAGGTTCTGGGTCAGTCGGCAGCGGGCCGTCTTTTCCGGCCTTGCGCAGAGTGAATCACGACTCTGGCGGTGAACTACATTATTGCGGACAATGAGGCGACAGCAGAACCTCTTGTCCAGCCTTTCGCAGAGCTCAAGGCGTGAAACAGGCGTGACGCAAAACTGTTTGCGTCCCGAATTCCCTGTTTCACCCTGACGACCGCCTGTGGCAACGCAAATAAAAAACCCCGCTCAGTGAGCGGGGTTCTGT
>NZ_BMLH01000017.1 GCF_014645135.1 Rheinheimera tangshanensis | reverse complement strand
GCCTAAAAGCGCCGGTTTATTACTACCTTATATGGTTTTTTTCGGCTCCTTATTCGAAGGAATACTACCTTTTACGGATCTGAATACCTGCAAAGCCAGCACTTGCGCCTCGCCAATAACCTCAATATCTACAAAAATAGAGCAAACGTTCACCAACAACGATGACTTTCGTGTAAAGAACGCTGGCAATACTACCTTATACGGTTTTTTCTGCTAGGTATCAGCCGTATTACTACCTTATATGGTTTTACTGGGTCCACACGGCCATTAATACTACCTTTTACGGATCTGAAAACAGCCTAACCTCAGATTTCGCCCTGCTGACAACAGTCAAGTCGCACAAAATTTCAATATTTCCGAAATCCATAGGGCAAACTAACACCTCTAGATAGCGCACACGGCTTTGGCAAAGTTAAATACTACCTTATTCGGTTCTAAGCCAGCCTATCCAAGCTATTACTACTTTATACGGATCTGGATACAACCTAATTCGGTCTGCATATACCGGTTTCTGCCTGAGAAGGCTGCTGGGAGCGAAGCGATTAATCCCCATTATTCACAAGCTATTTTTATTTTTAACCGCGTTTTACGCCCCAAAAAATCGTTGTCTCTTACCTAGCCTTTGGCAGTCCATTCCAATTGGTTGTAAAAGCCGGCGATAGGAGCTCTCGTTTCATCCCCCAGGACTGCTTGGCGCTTTTGCTAGCGAAGTACAGAGAATTTGGCATTTGCTGGTTGATTTGGTCTATCAGTCCCATCAATGCAGAGTTACCCCGCACCGTATCGCTGGTGGCAAACAAGTCCTGCTGGCAAACACCATGAGCGTAAAAGTCTGAAAGCATAACTCCAGCCTTGGCATACCGAAAACCATCTTTCCAAATAGCATTCAGTAGCTTATTGGCAACATGCAGAAAATCTCGGGTATCATCGGATGGGTAGCTTAGTTCTGCGCTTCGGCTGTTTGAGTAGTAAGGGTCTAGCTGATGATCACTAAAAGGGCTCGTTCTTAAAAAGACACTGATACGTTTCGCCTGGCATCGCTCTTGTCTTAGCTTTTTACAGGCTCGGTGCACATACTCGGATACAGCCTCGTGCATTACAGCCAGCTCAGTGACTCGTTCGCCAAAAGCTCTTGAGCTGACTATTTCTTTCTTCGTAGGTGGTATATCTTCAAGCTCAATGCAGGATTCGCCGTTGAGCTCCATAACAGTGCGTTCAACCACGACTGAAAATTGCTGGCGTATCAGCTTAGTAGGTGCATCGGCTAAATCCAGCACCGAATGAATCCCCGCCTCTTCCAAGCGCTTGGTCAGTCGTCCACCTATCCCCCACACTTCGTTGACAGGCAATAAGGCCATCAACTTACGTTGCCGCTCCTTACTCGTTAAATCTACCACCCCACCCGTTTTAGACCACGACTTCGCACCATGGTTAGCCAGCTTTGCCAAAGTCTTTGTCGGAGCTATTCCGACACAAACCGCAATACCAATCCATTGCTGAATACGCTGGCGAATTTGATGACCAAAGTCTGTCAGGTTGATTGCAGTTGCTACCCCTGATAAATCCAGAAAAGCCTCGTCAATGCTATACACCTCAACAGCCGGAGCCATTTCTTCTAAAGTACGCATCACCCGAGCGGACATATCGGCATAGAGTGCATAGTTAGATGAAAAGGCAACTACGTTGTTTTTCTCTAAAAGCTCTTTGATTTGAAAAACCGGAACACCCATCTTGATACCCAGTGCTTTCGCCTCTTTTGAGCGAGCCACCACACAACCGTCGTTGTTCGACAGCACAACTACAGGCCGGTCTGCTAAATCAGGACGGAAAAGTTTCTCGCATGACGCATAGAAGTTATTGCAGTCTACCAAAGCAAAGACACGACTCATACGACTAAGCTCGTTTTGAGCGGGTCATTTGTCTGACCACATTGGTAACCACTCCGAAGAGGGCAAGCTCTGTATCATCAGTAAATGTGATGGGTGGATAAGCTTTGTTGCGTGGGATGAGTTGCACTTCTGGCACTAAAGCCAATTCTTTCACTGTAAATTCACCATTGACCTGAGCAATCACAATATCGCCGTGCTGCGGTGTCACAGAGCGGTCTACGACCAGGATATCGTCAGGATGGATCCCTGCCTCAATCATGGAATCTCCCTCCACCCGAACAAAGTAAGTCGCAGCTGGTCGCTTAATGCAAAGCTCGTTCAAGTCCAGCGTTTGCTCTACGTAGTCCTGCGCAGGCGAAGGGAAGCCAGCAGGGATTTTGCTCTGGTACAACGGAATACTGTAGTGGGTTGTAGGTTCTGCGAACCCAATAAACTGAAGTGTCATAGCACCAATTAACTGTGTTTATATACAGTCATATGATCGCTGTTTTCTACGGAATGTCAATAAGGCTTTTGCGCTTTAAAAAAGCGAGGGCTGACAACATTCACTTTGCCTCTTCCTGCCAGAAGACAAAGGCTAACGCTGACAGCCCTCACTCATTTGTATTATTCAGTTATTTCTAAACTAATCAATTGGGTAAATACTTCAGCACTTTCTTGAAAGCATTTTTTTGCAGAAAAAGGTCTTGGCTGGTACGATTTCTATCTAGAAAAAATAAAGGGCGGGGGAGAAAACACATGAGTATTAAAATTATCGGTGCACTTATCATACTAATATCAGTGGTTACATTGGTTGGTGGCCTTTACTGGATCAAGCACAACACGTAACACAATTACAAATCCCGAAACGTACTGAGAGGCATCTTTTCTACGCTCAGTTACTCTTTGAGCGGATAGTGGATATCTTCATACTCCTCTATCATCCTTGCAAGGCGCTCAAACTCCGCACCTTGACGTGTTCCTGGCTCAGATTCAAGAAGTTGCTCAATAGCTTCTAGCGCAGCTTGATGCTCCTGTTCATTTTTTATAGATGAACCTATTTTTATCACCCGTGTTAAATTCCCTGCAGCTGAGATTTGTTCATCAGTTAATGTTTGATTTGTATACTTCACCATCCTCATCTCTGAACGGTCTTTATCAAGCTCACAAAGCAAAATGTCTCCAACGGAAAAACTCAGCTCAGCACACAGATCGTCAGGTAAAGGTATAAGGTTATTGTCGATAATTTTAACTGAGTAACTCATGAGGAGACCCTCTGCGTAATGGCATTTGCGAAATAACGTGGCCTAACTAGAACAGCATCTTTTCAAAAAAATCAGCGTAAATATATACTAACGTACCACAGAAAAATTTGCCTATTTTGTTACATACAGTAAATGCGCTTGAGTGGAATGGAATTCTAATTCATTCAGGTCACACTGCCTAATCTGGTGTTGCGTACCTTTTTAAGCTGCTATTGCTAACTTATAGCGATCTGAATGCTATCTAAGCCTAAACAAACCCTCGTTTGTTGGACATTGCCGAAAAGCACAAGAACTCACTCACAAAGGCTTGCTTAAATGTCAATAAACCCGTACAACAATCTATGAACAGATTAGGTACCTTTTCTTATGATTATTGGCTACGCGAGGGTGAGCACTCAGGACCAGAATACTGCGCTACAGCTGGATGCTTTAAATGCATCAGGTTGCGAGCAAATATTCCATGAGCACATCACCGGCAAACATCGAGAACGACCAGAATTGTTGCAATGTATGCGTACACTGCGCTCAGGTGATGTGTTAGTCGTCTGGAAACTCGACCGCTTAGCCCGTTCTTTAAAAGATCTGGTTGAGATTATTGATGAGCTCCAGAAACGTGGAATAGGTTTCAAATCTTTGACTGAATCAATTGATACCACCAACTCAACGGGCAAGCTGATTTTTCATATTTTTGGCGCCTTAGCCGAGTTTGAGCATTCTCTGATCGTCGAAAGAACCAAAGCTGGCCTTGCTGCGGCCAGAGCCCGCGGCAAAAAAGGCGGTAGAAAACCGGCCCTTTCAGATAGTGATATAAAAAAGGCCGCGGCCATGTTATCTGATCCGATGATAACTAAAGCCGAGGTGTCAAAACACTTTAAAGTCAGCCGTACTACCTTAAATGCGGCGTTAAACCGAAACGGTTTTAAAATATAACTTTCCTCCCTGCACTGGCAGTGAGTTTATTTTTGTATGGAGACAAATGTGAATACCCCAATTTCTCAAGACGCCATTAACAAGGCCTTATGGTCGGCCTGTGACACGTTCCGCGGCACCATTAGCGCAGATACTTATAAAGACTTTATTCTGACGATGCTGTTCTTGAAGTACATCTCAGATGTATGGCAAGACCACTATGACGAATACAAAAAGCAGTATGGTGATGAACCTGAGTTAATTGAAGAAATGCTCAAGAATGAGCGCTTCGTGCTTCCTAAAGGCTCAAGCTTTTACAACCTGTACGAACGTCGCTATGAGCCTGGTAATGGTGAGCGCATTGATAAAGCCTTGCATGAGCTGGAAGAAGCCAATGGCACCAAGCTGAAAGATGCTGGTAAGAGTGTGTTCCAGGACATCAGTTTTAACACCGATAAATTGGGTGAAGAAAAGCAGAAAAATGACATTCTGCGTCATCTACTGGAAGACTTTGCCAAGCCAGAGCTTAACCTTCGGCCAAGTCGGGTTGGCTCTCTGGATATCATTGGTAACGCCTACGAATACATGATTAAAAACTTCGCGGCCAGTGGCGGCCAGAAGGCTGGCGAGTTTTACACCCCGCCAGAGGTCTCGGACCTGCTTTCAGCACTTTTAGAGCCGCAGCCGGGTGATAGCATCTGCGACCCTGCCTGTGGTTCAGGTTCGCTGCTGATGAAGTGTGGTCGTAAAGTGGTTAAAAATCATGTCAGCAAACACTATGCGCTGTTTGGTCAGGAGGCGATTGGTTCAACCTGGTCACTGGCCAAAATGAATATGTTTCTGCATGGTGAGGATAACCACAAAATCGAATGGGGTGACACCATTCGCAACCCCAAGCTTTTGGATAAAAACGGCGATTTAATGCTGTTTGATATCGTTACGGCTAACCCGCCATTCTCTTTGGACAAATGGGGCCATGACGATGCGGAACATGATAAGTTTGGCCGTTTTAAGCGCGGTATACCCCCTAAAACCAAGGGCGATTATGCGTTTATCCTGCATATGATTGAAACCCTTAAACCCAAAACCGGTCGGGTTGGTGTGATAGTGCCGCATGGCGTGTTATTCCGGGGTTCCAGTGAGGGCGCCATTCGTCAAAAGCTTATCGAAGAAAACCTGCTGGATGCCGTCATTGGCCTGCCTGAAAAACTGTTCTTCGGCACAGGTATTCCGGCTGCTATTTTAATTTTCAAAAAGCAAAAATCTGACAATAACGTGCTGTTTATCGATGCCAGCCGCGAGTGTAAAGCCGGTAAAAACCAGAACGTACTCACTGACGAGAATATCGAAAAGATCCTGGCAACTTATAAGGCCCGGCAGAATGTCGATAAATACGCCTACCTCGCGTCCTTAGAGGAAATTCAGGAAAACGACTTTAACCTCAATATCCCGCGCTATGTCGATACCTTTGAAGAAGAAGACGAAATTGACTTAATGGCAGTGCGTGCAGAGCGGCAAACCCTAAAGGCGCAACTAAGCGAGCTGGAAGGTCAGATGGAGCAGTATTTGAAGGAGTTGGGTTATGGTGCCTAGTGGTTGGGATGTAAAGAAAATTGGTGATGTTATCCAGCTAAGTAGCGGCGACACCAAACCTTCTGACCTTCAAATTAACAAAACTGAGTTACAACCATTTCCAGTTTATGGTGGCAATAATGTTATGGGTTATTCATCACAAAATAACTCAGATAAACCTATAGTTTTGATTGGCCGAGTGGGTGAGTACTGCGGCATTACAAGATATATAGACGAACCTTGTTGGATTACTGATAATGCGTTGTTTACTAAAAAGATTGATGTGTCTATCAACACTGAATATCTGTCTCTAAGTTTAAAGTATTATGATCTGTCAAGGCTGAGAAATAAAGGTGGACAACCATTGATTTCTCAAAAGCCTATATATGCTTTAAAAATTTCTTTCCCCCCACTCGCTGAACAATTCAAAATTACCGCCATCCTGTCCACTTGGGATAAGGCCATTAGCACCACAGAACAACTCATAGCCAACAGCAAGCAGCAGAAAAAGGCGCTTATGCAACAACTGCTCACAGGCAAAAAACGCCTGCTTGATGAGAAGGGAGAGAGGTTTAGGGGGGAGTGGCAAATATATGAACTTGGTGACTGGATCCGTGAATACTCAGAAAACTCAGTAATTAACGAACAGTATGAAGTGCTGACGTCTTCTCGTGGAGGGCTAGTTAAACAATCTGAATACTTCACTGACAGTCGAATTAGTCAACGTGACAACATCGGTTTTAACATCATACCACCGGGCTATATCACCTTTCGTTCCAGAAGTGATGATGGGCAATTCTTTTTTAATAGAAATGAATTTTCATTTACAGGCATCATTAGCACCTACTATCCGGTCTTGCACTTTCCGGATGGTGATTCTACTTTCTTTCTAAATTACCTGAATCGAAGCTCATCAGCTTTTGCCGGATATAGTGTTGGAACATCTCAAAAAGTGCTTTCACTTAATGCTCTAAAGTCTATTAAGGCTAGATTACCGAAAAAGGAAGAACAGCAAAAAATCGCTTCCGTTCTAACCGCGGCAGACCAAGAAATCGAAGCACTGCAAAACAAGCTCGAAGCTTTAAAGCAGGAAAAGAAAGCACTGATGCAACAGCTGTTGACGGGTAAGCGTCGGGTGAAGGTTGATGAGGTGGCGGCATGAGTATTAAGCGGCCGCGCACCATTCAGATATTTCTGCCTAGCGGCGACCCGTCAGGTATTCGTATCGCGGAGCAAACCACCTCTATCATTCGGTTGATAGAGGTGCCGCGCAGCGATATCGCAGACTTTGTGCAAATGCCTGAAGCTAAGCAGGTTGGCCTGTATTTTTTAGTCTCTGGCGAGGGGAAAGACGAGCTTTATATCGGGCAATCTGGTGAAGTCGGCACCCGCCTAATGCAGCATCACAAAGATGAGAAAAAGGATTGGGAGCGGGCTTTAGTACTGGTGTCGCTTACCAATAACCTGACACAGACCCATGTGCTATATCTTGAATCACTCTCCATAGAGAAAGCCAAAAACTGCCAGCGCTATGAAGTGGTAAATGGCAATGGCGGCCAAAAGCCCCACACGCCGATACCACTTAAAGCGGACTGCGACGAAATCCATGATATTGCAAGTTTGCTTCTAGCAACACTGGGCTACCCGATATTTGAAGCCTTAGTTAAGCCCACTGAAACCGCTACCGAGCAGCTCTTTATCTGTAATCGTGCTGGTGTCGATGCAATGGCTTATTACACCAATGAAGGTATGGTTGTACTTAAAGGTTCATCAGCACCTTTTGAAGCCAAGCGTAAAACGGATCATCGCATTGTAGAGAAGCGTGATGCTTTGCTTGAGAAAGGTATACTATCCCGTCAGGGCGATAACGTCGTATTTGAGCGCGACTACCTGTTTAAAACCCCAAGTGGCGCTTCTGGCTTTATGTTGCTGGGTTCATCGAATGGCTGGTTAGACTGGAAAACTGTGTCAGGAGTCACGCTGCATGACTGGACGAACCGATAACACAGTGGCGAAAATAAAATTGATTGACTATGCCTGCATAGCAATCAATAATAACGTTACGACTCACCCCTTACATGGTCATTAAGTTGGCTTATGTTTGGGGCGGAAAAACCGCCTTAATGGCGGTTTTTTCATTTAAGGGATAAGGAAAATCTTTGAGAACAATTGTTTACATTGATGGGTACAACCTCTTTTACGGCAGCTTAAAGCATTCCGCTGATAAATGGCTCGATATCGTTCGTCTGTTTACGAAGATTATCCATGCACAAAACCCTGACTCCGTGTTGACCGAGGTGAAGTTCTTTACGGCAGACATCCGAGCGAAGTTGGCAACCCATGGCCAAGACGCACAACACGCTCAAGCCAATTATCACCGTGCACTTGAATTTTTATACCCAGGCATAATTAAAATCGTGAAAGGGTACTATTCTGCTGAAAAAGCGAACCTCTTGGCATTTCAAAACCCGCCAGATAAATCGAACCGTGTCGCCGTCTGGAAGCTGGAAGAAAAGCAAACCGATGTAAACTTGGCACTGGAAGCCTACAGAGATGCCGCAAGAAACCATGCAGAGCAATTTGTATTTGTCTCAAATGATACCGATATTGCGACATCGCTTCGTTTGATCCGACAGGATTTTAATGAGCACGTAAAAATTGGGGTGATACTCCCCATAAGAAAATCTGTTTCAGGTCGTCCAGGAAATACTCAGCTGAGTCAATTTGCGGATTGGACACGCACATCAATTACCGATGATGAGCTCTCAAATCACCATTTACCAGCAAAAATTCCTACGAAAAAGAAACCAATTTTGAAGCCGGGGTACTGGTAATGGATAAAGTGAACCTAAAGTTTCAGGAAGAATACAGTGCCAAGCTACCGGCTCTGACCTTATTAACTAATCTTGGGTGGGATTTCCTACCACCAGATGTTGCTCTGTCTTACCGTGATGGCAAAGTGGATCAGGTAGTCTTCGTTAAAGTACTGCGCGAGGTGCTGGCAAGCCGGACCTTTCATTATGCCGGCAACGATTACCCGCTCTCTCAAAAATCGATTGATAACCTAATTAGTGAGCTGACAAGCCCTGCACTGAATGAAGGTTTAAAAGCAGCGAACGAGCGGCTTTACAATCACTTGCTGTATGGGATTTCTATAACGGAATTTGTCGCCGGCAAAAAACTGAGTCCCACCATTTCCATCATTGACTGGCACCATCTTGAAGCAAACCAATTCCATTTTACCGAAGAGTTTTCGGTCACCCGGGCGAATGGGTTTGATACGCGCCGGCCGGACATTGTGTGCTTTGTAAATGGCTTGCCGCTGGTGGTGATTGAGGCCAAACGACCTGATGGAAATGCTCTGAAAGGCCCTACGGTGCAAGAAGGTATTTCACAAAGCATCCGCAACCAGCGCCCGGGCGAAATTCCACACCTGTTTGCTTATGCACAGCTCTTATTATCCATTAATGGCACGGATGGACGCTATGGCACGATTGAGACGCCTGAGAAGTTCTGGGCCGCGTGGCGGGAAGAAGATATCAGCGATGGCGAAATGGCGCATATTAAAAATAAAGCCATTACCGGTGCAGCCCTCACCAATTTATTCAATCATCGGCCAAAACAGGATTTAACCTGGTATCAAAACCTCATTGCCGGTGGCGAGCTTACTGTCTCCAAACAAGATAAGTTAATCATCAGTCTGCTTTCCAAAGATCGCCTGATGGATATGGTACGGTTTTTTACCATCTTTGATAAAAAGGTCGGAAAAATTGTCGCCCGGTACCAACAGGTATTTGGGATCAAACGCCTGCTTACCCGAATCGCCAAAATCAAACCTAATGGTGGTCGTGAAGGTGGGGTGATTTGGCACACCACAGGTTCAGGCAAGAGCTTTACCATGGTTTTCCTGTCCAAAGCCCTTATCCTCCATGAAGGATTAAAGCAGTGCCGCATTATCGTGGTCACTGACAGGGTGGATTTAGAAACGCAGCTTTCCAAAACCTTTGCATCCGGTGGTGAGTTAGCGAGTAAAAAAGACAAAGAAGCGGCAATGGCCACCTCCGGTGCGAGGCTCGCAGAGCAGATTGGCAAAGGGAATGAGCGCATCATCTTCACCTTGGTACAGAAGTTTAATTCAGCCATGAAGCAGGATGACTGCTATAACCCAAGCCGAGACATCATTATCCTGATTGACGAAGGCCACCGTAGCCAAGGCGGTACCAACAGTGTGCTGATGGAAAAGGCTTTACCCTACGCGTCCTACATCGCATTTACGGGTACGCCGCTCCTTAAAGACGATAAGACCACGAATAAATTCGGCCCCATAATCCATGCCTACACCATGCAGCGTGCGGTTGAAGACCAAACAGTTACCCCTCTGCTGTATGAAGAACGCATTCCGGAGCTTAACGTCAACGAAAAAGCGATTGATGCCTGGTTTGATAAAATCACCAAAGAGTTAAGTGAAGAACAAAAGACCGATCTGAAAAAGAAGTTTGGTAAAAAAGGCCAGATTTACGGTGCGGATGACCGCATTCGGCTTATTGCCTTTGATATTGCCCAGCACTTTGAAAACTACATTCAGGACGGCCTAAAAGGCCAGCTTTGCTGTGACAGCAAGGCCTCTGCCATTAAGTACAAAAAATACCTGCTTGAAGCCGGCTTTACCGGTGCCGAAGTGGTAATGAGTGCGCCGGATACGCGTGAAGGCAATACCGAAGTGGGTGAAGAAGGAAAGCCCGAGGTTATTAAGTGGTGGGAAGAGAACGTACCATCCGGTGATGAAGTCACCTATACCAAACAACTGGTAGAACGGTTTGATAAAGATCCTTCGCTTAAAATACTTATCGTGGTCGATAAGCTGTTAACGGGATTTGATGAACCCAAGAACACGGTGCTTTATATCGATAAGCCGTTAAAAGGACACAACCTCATTCAAGCCATTGCCCGGGTTAACCGGCTTCATCCGGATAAGCAGTTCGGCTTGCTGATTGATTACCGCGGAATTTTACGTGAGCTCGATACCACCATTCAGGATTATCAGGATTTAGCGGCCCGCACCCAGGGCGGCTATGACATTGACGATATCAAAGGGCTTTACCAGCAAATGGGCAGCGAATATAAGCGCCTGCCACACCTATACAAAGAACTGTGGTCAACCTTTGACAGTGTGAAGAACAAATCTGACATTGAAGCGCTTCGCAGCGTCCTGGTACCGCACATGGAGATGGTTGATGGCCAGATGGTCGATACCCACTTAAAACGCCGGGAGGACTTCTATGAGCGCCTGACTAACTTTGCTCGCTGTCTGAAAGTCGCGATGCAGAGTTTAAGCTTCTTCGAGGACACGGCGTTTACCGACAAGGACCGGCGCACCTACAAAGAAACCCTGAAACAGCTAACCAGCCTGCGGCAAACCGTACAGATGGACTGTGGTGAAACTGTCCGTTATGACGAATATGCCGCAGAAGTGAAAAAACTTTTAGACAAACACGTTGCCGGGGTAACAGTACGTGATCCGGAAGGTGCCATTATTGTCGATGAGCTTGGCAAGGATAAGAAGCCGGAGGATTGGAGCGAGGATAAAACCCGCAACGAAACCGACCTCATCCGCACTCGCGTAACCAAGATGATTGAGCAAGAGTTAAGGGATGATCCGTATGCACAGGAAGCCTTCTCTAAGCTCTTACTCAAAGCCATCGAAGAAGCAGAAAGCCTGTTTGAACACCCAAACAAGCAATACGCGCTTTTCAAAGACTTTGAAGAGAAGGTGAAAAACCGGCATTTGGATGATATCCCTGATGCCTTTCATGGCAATAAACATGCTCAGGCCTACTTTGGTGTCTTCAAAAAACATCTACCAGAAGGCTTTGCCCTGCAGGATCAGCAAGTCCAGGATAAATGGGTGAAACAAGCGTTTCATATCGACAGCATCGTAGACAGTGCCGTTGCAGAGCATTCGATAAATCCACAGAATATTGAAGCGGAAATTCGCAAAAAACTACTGCCTTTAATGTTTAACGAATGCAAAGCCATTGGTGCCGGCTCCAATCAAGCCAAAACCATGGTCGAGGCGATTGTCCAAATTGTCCGTGTTGGTTTATCTGAGGTCTGATTAGCGTGAATGTGGCCATTGAAAGGGCACCCAAGCCCGAGGGCGTCATACTGAATTTCTTCTACGGTGACGAGAATATTACCTTTGAGCGGGTTAACCGGCAAAAGGCCGGCAAAGCCCTTATAAAAGTGCACCCAGATTGCCGGGTTCAGGTGAGTGCTACGCCGGATGTCCCTGATGCAGAGCTAATTAAGGCAGCCAAAAAACGTGGCCGCTGGATTTACGAACAACTCCGAACATTCCGTGCCCAACTTGAGCATGTTAAACCGCGAGAGTACGTTAGTGGTGAAAGCCATTACTACCTAGGGCGCCAATATCTGTTAAAAGTGATAATTGACCCTTCCTCGGTGCAAGGCGTCAAACTCTACCGCGGTAAGATTGAGGTTAGCGTGCGTGAGCGTAACGTAGATCGCATCAAGTCGCTCCTCGAAGGCTGGTACAAGGAAAAAGCCAAAGACGTCTTTAAATCGCGTTTAGAGGCGATTATGACGCAGGCGATCTGGTTAGAACAAAAACCAGAGCTTCGGTTCCTGACCATGCAAACTCAGTGGGGCAGTTGCTCACCCAATGGACGGATCACGTTAAACCCGTTATTGGTTAAAGCTCCCAGAGAATGTATCGACTACGTGATTTTGCATGAGCTGTGTCATATTGCTGAGCACAATCACAGCGAGCGGTTTTACCGGCTGCTAAGCCAGGTCATGCCGAGGTGGGAAAAGACGAAAGCTAAGTTAGATGGTATGGCGCAGAAGGTGTTTTTATAAAAGTCGAGATTACCGCAACGCTGCACAATGGCAGCAATTAATCGACTTATGGCACACATCAGAACTGAGCACCATGTCATTTTACAAATGGCGGCAACGCTTGGCTCCACAAACTGAGCAAGCGCCTGACCACCAGAATACGCAGTTTATCGATTCAATGTTGCCGCTGATTTCCCGAAGCGCTGCTAGCTGTGATTCTCTATTGTAAAACTTCTGCAGGACATCACCAATTACATTTTATTCTCGAATGCAAAACGTCACCCGAATTTACCGCCTCGATCACTGGATGCTTACCACCCGTTGCACTTTCACGAAACCACAAGTTTCAGCAATCATCCAGTTAATCGATCGTCAGGAATGAGCGAAAAGCAGACGAAAAAACGATTAATTTGTTCCAAAAACCAATGTCTGTAACTCACTGAAAGCGTAACCGTTCATTCTACGCCGTCTTCCAGCCCTAATTCCCGCGCGATAATCTGAACTCCTGAATTTACAGGAGAACGATCATGGCAAGAATTCATCGCAGCGCCGCGCAGTGGCAACATTTTATT
>NZ_BMLH01000016.1 GCF_014645135.1 Rheinheimera tangshanensis | reverse complement strand
TGGCTTCGCTAATACTTGACCACGTTCTACGTCTTCACGTTTAGTACCACGTAACAGAGCACCGATGTTCTCGCCTGCACGACCTTCGTCTAACAGTTTACGGAACATTTCAACACCAGTACAAGTAGTCGTCACTGTGTCTTTCAGACCAACGATTTCTACTGCTTCACCAACTTTGATGATACCTTGCTCTACACGGCCTGTTACTACAGTACCACGACCAGCAATTGAGAATACGTCTTCGATTGGCATGATGAATGGCTTATCAATCGCACGGACTGGCTCTGGGATGTAAGAATCTAATGCTGCTGCTAATTCCAGGATTTTTGGTTCCCACGTTGCATCGCCTTCCAAACCTTTTAACGCTGAACCACGGATTACCGGCAGGTCATCACCTGGGAAATCGTAGTCTGACAGAAGTTCACGTACTTCCATCTCTACCAGCTCTAACAGCTCTTCGTCGTCTACCATGTCACATTTGTTCATGAATACAACGATGAAAGGTACACCTACCTGACGAGATAACAGGATGTGCTCACGAGTCTGTGGCATTGGGCCGTCAGTTGCAGCAACAACCAGGATTGCGCCGTCCATCTGTGCAGCACCAGTGATCATGTTCTTCACATAGTCAGCGTGGCCTGGGCAGTCTACGTGAGCGTAGTGACGAGTTGGTGTGTCGTATTCAACGTGAGATGTGTTGATCGTGATACCACGAGCTTTCTCTTCTGGCGCTTTGTCGATTTGATCGAAAGCGAACGCCTGACCACCGTAGTGCTTAGCCAGTACGTTAGTGATAGCAGCAGTTAAAGTAGTTTTACCGTGGTCTACGTGACCGATGGTGCCCACGTTAACGTGCGGTTTATTACGTTCGAATTTAGCCTTAGCCATTTTAATTACCTTCTGTTAAATAGATCCAACTTAAAGTGGACCAAATTAAGTGATTAATCGTTACTACCAGTACTGCTACGAGCTGCAATAATTGCTTCAGTCACGTTATTTGGTGCTTCCATATACTTCAATGGTTCCATTGAATAAGAAGCACGGCCCTGGGTCAATGAACGCATGCTGGTTGCATAACCAAACATCTCGGACAAAGGAACCTGAGCGTCAACGATCTTGATACCACCAGGAGCATCTTCCATACCATTGATGATACCGCGACGACGGTTTAAGTCACCGACGATGTCACCCATGAAGTCTTCCGGTGTCACCACTTCAACTTTCATGATAGGTTCAAGGATCACTGGCTTAGCTTGCAGTGCGCCTTTTCTGAAGCCCATAGAGGCGGCAACTTTGAACGCCATTTCGTTTGAGTCCACATCGTGGTATGAACCATCGAATACGGTAACTTTCACGTCAATGACCGGGTAACCAGCAAGGATACCGTTTTTCATCTGTTCGATAATGCCTTTGTCGATAGCAGGAATGTATTCTTTTGGAATCACACCGCCAACAACAGCGTTAACGAACTCATAGCCTTTGCCTTCTTCCTGAGGTTCGAGTTTTAGCCAGCAATGACCAAATTGACCGCGACCACCAGATTGACGAACAAATTTACCTTCAACTTCAGTGCTGGCGCGAATAGTTTCGCGATAAGCGACCTGAGGTTTACCAACGTTAGCATCCACTTTGAATTCGCGTTTCATACGATCCACGATGATTTCCAAGTGCAGCTCACCCATACCAGAAATAATAGTCTGGCTGGTTTCTTCGTCGGTGTGAACACGGAATGATGGATCCTCAGCAGCAAGCTTGCTCAGAGCAACACCCATTTTTTCCTGGTCAGCTTTAGTTTTTGGTTCCACTGCAACTGAAATTACCGGTTCCGGGAACTCCATACGTTCCAGTGTAATGATGTGGTCAGGGTCACATAGGGTGTCACCTGTAGTCACATCTTTAAAACCTATACCGGCAGCAATATCACCTGCACGAACTTCTTTGATTTCCTGACGGTCATTGGCGTGCATCTGCACGATACGACCAATACGCTCTTTCTTTTGCTTCACAGGGTTATACACACTGTCACCAGAGTTAATCACGCCAGAGTAGCAACGGAAGAAGGTTAATGTGCCAACAAAAGGGTCAGTTGCGATTTTAAACGCAAGTGCCGCAAATGGCTCATTGTCATCAGAATGGCGAATGCCTTCTGATTCATCTTCGTTAATACCTTTAATCGCTTTCACTTCTGTTGGTGATGGTAAGTATTCAATCACAGCATCAAGCATCGCCTGAACGCCTTTGTTTTTGAATGCAGAACCACAAAGCACAAGCACAACTTCGTTAGCAAGAGTACGTTGACGCAAAGCTGCACGGATTTCGTCTTCAGTCAGCTCTTCGCCTTCTAAATAACGCTCCATCAACTCTTCATTGGCTTCAGCTGCTGCTTCTACCATGTTTGCACGCCACTCTTCACACTCAGCCAGCATATCCGCAGGAATATCTTCATACGTGAAGGTCATACCCTGGTCAGCTTCGTTCCAGTTGATGGCTTTCATTTTTAACAAGTCAACCACACCACGGAAGTTCTCTTCAGAACCAATAGGTAACTGAATAGGCACTATGGTGTGATTCAAACGGTCACGGGCTTGCTTTACAACACGCAGGAAGTTAGCGCCAGTGCGGTCCATCTTGTTCACAAAGATCAAACGTGGAACTTCATATTTATTTGCCTGACGCCATACTGTTTCGGTCTGAGGCTGAACGCCTGAAGACCCACAAAGTACGACAACAGCACCATCTAAGACACGCAGAGAACGTTCTACTTCAATAGTGAAGTCAACGTGCCCTGGTGTATCGATGATGTTTACACGATGTTGAGGGTACTGGCCCTGCATACCACGCCAAAAAGTCGTAGTAGCAGCAGACGTGATAGTGATACCACGTTCCTGCTCCTGTTCCATCCAATCCATCGTGGCGGCGCCGTCATGAACTTCACCGATCTTGTGAGACAAGCCGGTATAGAACAAAACTCGTTCAGTTGTCGTGGTTTTACCCGCGTCAACGTGAGCACAAATACCAATATTGCGGTAGAGCTCAATAGGAGTTGTACGTGCCACAATCGAATCCTCTTAAAAAGGCCTGTCTTACCAGCGGAAATGAGCAAACGCTTTGTTTGCTTCAGCCATACGGTGAACGTCTTCACGTTTCTTAACAGCAGAACCTTTATTCTCAACGGCATCCAGCATTTCACCAGCTAAACGCTGAGCCATTGATTTCTCGCCACGTTTACGGGCAGCTTCAACCAACCAACGCATAGCTAAAGCGTTACGACGAACCTGACGAACTTCACATGGAACCTGATAAGTAGAACCACCCACACGGCGTGATTTAACTTCTACAGTAGGACGAATGTTGTCTAATGCAACTTCGAACAGATCCAGTTCAGCTTTCTTAGATTTTGTCGCAGCGATGTCTAATGCGCCGTATACAATTGATTCAGCTGTAGATTTTTTACCGTCGATCATTACGACGTTTACGAACTTGGCAAGTAATTCACTTCCGAACTTAGGATCTGGAAGGATTTTACGTTGACCTATGACGCGTCTTCTTGGCATTCGAAACTCCGATTGCTTCAGGGGATTCCAAAACTTTTAATGAAAAAAGTTACTTAGTTTGGCCTTACTTAACGGAGTTAAGTTATTTGTTCTTCGGCCGTTTAGCGCCGTATTTAGAACGGCCTTGCTTACGATCTTTAACGCCTGCACAGTCTAAAGTGCCGCGTACGGTGTGATAACGCACACCTGGAAGGTCTTTTACCCGGCCGCCACGGATCAGAACAACACTGTGTTCCTGTAATAATGCAGAGTTAGGCTTCTTAGGTGTGGTGGTGTATACGCGGGTACAAACACCACGCTTCTGTGGGCAAGCTTCAAGCGCCGGAACGGTGCTCTTAGCGACCACCAGGCTGCGCGGCTTGCGCACTAGCTGGTTGATTGTTGCCATTAAATACTCCTGGTTAATAACTACCTATAAACGTGAAAATTCCGCACCCAGTTTTGGGGCTGCGGAATTCTACTGGTCAACCTTTGACCTGTCAAGGAACAAAAAGGGGTGGTCAGTTGCTGGCAACCACCCCAATCTGCGGCTCCGACTTATTCGTCGTTGCCTGACAAGTCCATATTCAGAGCATCAGTCAGAGCTTGTTCAGCACTTTCTGCACTCATCGCCGGTTCAGCGACTTCGCCATTGGCGATACGTTGACGCTGACGGATACGGTTTTGGTGATACGCAAAACCAGTACCTGCCGGGATCAAACGACCGACAATAACGTTTTCTTTCAGGCCACGCAGCTCGTCGAACTTTCCGCCCACTGCAGCTTCTGTTAATACGCGCGTAGTTTCCTGGAACGACGCCGCAGAAATGAAAGAGTCGGTCGACAGCGATGCTTTGGTGATACCAAGCAACGAGCGCTCGTACTTCGCAGGGATCTTGCCTGCAGCTTCCAGTTCAGCGTTTGCAATATTAACGCGTGACACTTCCGCCATTTCACCTTCTAAGAACTCACTGTCACCTGGGTGAATGATTAAACATTTACGCAGCATTTGACGAATGATGGTCTCGATGTGCTTGTCGTTAATTTTAACGCCTTGCAGACGGTATACATCCTGTACTTCGTTCACGATGTAACTGGCTACATGGTGAATACCACGTAAGCGCAGAATATCGTGTGGTGACTCTGGACCTTCGGAGATCACTTCACCTTTCTCGATACGTTCACCTTCGAACACGTTCACCTGACGCCATTTCGGGATCATCTCTTCATGAGAATCACCTTGCTCTGGTGTAATGATCAGACGACGTTTGCCTTTGGTTTCTTTACCGAAGCTAATAACACCTGAGATTTCCGCCAGGATGGCAGGATCTTTTGGCTTACGGGCTTCAAATAAGTCGGCAACGCGTGGCAGACCACCCGTGATGTCGCGTGTTTTCGAGCTTTCTTGAGGAATACGAGCTAATACAGCACCGGCTTTTACATTTGAACCATCAGCCACTTCAATAGTGGTGAAGCTCGGTAAGCGGATTTCCTGTAATGCACCGTCGTCCATTTCTAAAATTAACTTAGGTTCTTTCGCATTGGCCTTGGACAGGTCTTTCACCACGGTACGGGTTAAACCAGTCAGGTCGTCCTGCTGAACTTCAGTGTTGGTATCGTCCACATCGCTGTGTGATACCTTGGCACCACGTTCTACGATAATTGGGTGTGAGTGCGGATCCCAGCTTGCAACGATTTGGCCTGATGTGACCTTGGCGTTGTCATCTGTGGCTAACACAGAACCGTATGGCAGCTTGTAACGCTCTTTCTCACGACCTTGCTCGTCGAACACTGTGACTTCAGCTGAACGCGACGTGATAACAATTTTGTTGTCACTATTACGTACGAACTTAGCGTTGTGTAACTTCAGGATACCTGAGTTCTTCACTTGTACGCTGTTCTCAGCCGATGACCGTGACGCCGCACCACCGATGTGGAATGTACGCATCGTTAACTGTGTACCTGGCTCACCGATAGACTGAGCAGCGATAACGCCTACAGCTTCACCAGCGTTGATGATATGGCCACGGGCCAAATCACGACCGTAACACTTGGCACACACACCAAAGTTGGTCTGACAGGTAATTACAGAACGAACATAAACTTCGTCAATCGAGTGTTTTTCAATCGCATCACACAGCTTCTCGTCAAGCATGGTGCCGTCTTCAACCAGCACTTCGCCAGTTGCAGGAACCACCACGTCGCCGATCACAACACGACCTAATACGCGCTCACGCAGACCTTCTACAACGTCACCACCTTCAATCAGTGGCTTCATCATGATGCCTTCTGTTGAGCCACAGTCAGATTCAGTCACGACTAAATCCTGTGCAACGTCAACCAGACGACGAGTCAGGTAACCGGAGTTTGCTGTTTTTAACGCTGTATCCGCCAAACCTTTACGAGCACCGTGAGTAGAGATGAAGTACTGAAGTACGCTCAGACCTTCACGGAAGTTCGCTGTAATTGGCGTTTCGATGATTGAACCATCTGGTTTAGCCATCAGACCACGCATACCGGCTAACTGACGGATCTGAGCTGGAGAGCCCCGTGCGCCAGAGTCGGCCATCATATAAACAGAGTTAAATGACGGTTGAGTGACGGTGTTGCCATCGCGATCCACAACTGACTCTTTCGATAAGTTGTCCATCATCGCCTTAGATAAGGCTTCGTTGGCAGTTGACCAAATGTCGATGACTTTGTTGTACTTTTCACCGGCCGTTACTAAACCTTGTTGGAACTGGTCCTGGATCTCCGCCACTTCTGCTTCTGCAGCAGAAATGATATCAACCTTGGCTGCCGGGATGACCATATCGTCAATACCAACAGACACACCAGACAACATGGCGTAATGGAAACCTGTGTACATGATCTGGTCCGCTAAAATAACGGTGTTTTTCAGACCAATACGACGGTAAGAGCCGTTCAGTAAACGTGAAATCTGTTTCTTACCCATAGCCTGGTTGATTGAATCAAAGGCTAAGCCTTCCGGCATGATGGAGTACAGAATGGCACGGCCTACTGTAGTGTCGCGTACTGCTGTTACTGAAGAACGGGTACCGTCTTCGGCAATAGTCACTTCAGTGATACGTACTTTGACACGGGCGTGTAAGCTGGCAACACCGGCACGGAAAGCTTTTTCAGCTTCCTTGGCATGTTTAAAGATCATGCCTTCGCCTTTGGCGTTTACCGCATCACGCGTCATGTAATACAGACCCAATACAACGTCCTGTGAAGGAACGATGATTGGTTCACCGTTCGCTGGCGACAGAACGTTGTTTGTCGACATCATCAGCGCACGGGCTTCTAACTGAGCTTCAATGGTCAGAGGCACGTGAACGGCCATCTGGTCACCGTCGAAGTCGGCGTTGTATGCAGCACACACCAATGGGTGTAACTGGATAGCCTTACCTTCGATCAGTACAGGTTCGAATGCCTGAATACCTAAACGGTGCAATGTAGGAGCACGGTTTAACAGCACCGGATGTTCACGGATCACTTCGTCCAGAACGTCCCATACAGCGCCTTCTTCACGTTCAACCATCTTTTTAGCCGCTTTAATAGTAGTGGCTAAACCGCGGGCTTCTAACTTACCGTAGATGAAAGGCTTGAATAACTCTAAAGCCATTTTCTTTGGTAAACCGCACTGATGCAGACGTAAAGTAGGACCTACTGTGATTACAGAACGGCCTGAGTAGTCAACACGCTTACCTAACAAGTTCTGGCGGAAACGACCTTGTTTACCTTTGATCATATCGGCCAAAGATTTCAGAGGACGCTTGTTTGAACCCGTGATAGCGCGACCGCGACGACCGTTGTCTAACAACGCATCGACAGCTTCCTGCAACATACGCTTTTCGTTACGTACGATGATATCAGGAGCTGACAGGTCCAAAAGACGCTTCAGACGGTTGTTACGGTTGATCACACGGCGGTATAAATCGTTCAGATCAGAGGTAGCAAAACGGCCACCGTCCAATGGAACTAAAGGACGCAGATCCGGTGGCAGTACTGGCAGTACTGTCATGATCATCCACTCTGGTTTATTACCAGAAGTGTGGAATGCTTCCATCAGTTTCAGACGTTTGCTGATCTTCTTACGTTTGGTTTCAGAGTTGATGGTTGGCAACTCTTCACGCATTTGTTTGATCTCTGTTGCCAGATCGATGCCACGTAAAATGTCCAGAATTGCTTCTGCACCCATTTTGGCTTCGAACTCGTCGCCGTGCTCTTCCAGCACATCCAGATACTCTTCTTCAGTCAGCATCTGACGACGCTCTAAAGACGTCATGCCTGGTTCGGTCACAACATAAGATTCAAAATACAGTACACGTTCGATATCACGTAATGTCATATCTAACAGCAAACCGATACGGCTTGGCAGTGATTTCAGGAACCAAATGTGGGCTGTTGGGCTGGCCAGTTCAATGTGACCCATACGTTCACGACGTACTTTAGTCAGCGTAACTTCAACACCACATTTTTCACAGATCACACCACGGTGTTTTAAGCGTTTGTATTTACCACACAGACACTCGTAGTCTTTTACCGGGCCAAAAATCCGGGCACAAAACAAACCATCGCGCTCTGGCTTGAAGGTACGGTAGTTGATCGTCTCAGGCTTTTTCACTTCACCAAAAGACCATGAACGGATCATGTCTGGTGAAGAAAGGCCGATACGGATCACATCGAACTCTTCAGTTTTAGTTTGTTGTTTCAGAAACTTTAATAAGTCTTTCACCTTTGCTCTCCTGTAAGAGGTTAACCAGCAAGGGGCGGCGTGCCGCCCCGGACAATTCGATTAGTTTTGCTAACCGGGGTTATTCCTCTTCCAATTCGATGTTGATACCGAGTGAACGGATCTCTTTCATCAATACGTTGAAAGATTCTGGCATGCCTGGTTCCATGCGGTGGTCGCCATCCACGATGTTTTTATACATCTTGGTACGACCATTCACGTCATCAGACTTGACTGTTAACATCTCTTGCAGCGTGTATGCTGCGCCGTATGCTTCCAGAGCCCACACTTCCATCTCACCGAAACGCTGACCACCAAACTGAGCTTTACCGCCCAATGGTTGTTGGGTAACCAGACTGTACGAACCAGTAGAACGGGCGTGCATCTTGTCGTCTACCAAGTGGTTCAGTTTCAGCATGTACATGTAACCCACAGTCACCTTACGTTCGAAGGTATTGCCGGTACGACCATCGTACAATGTGATCTGACCGCTGGTCGGTAAGTCACCTAAAGTTAACAGCTCTTTGATTTCGCTCTCTTTAGCGCCATCAAACACTGGAGTAGCTACAGGTAAACCTTTACGCAGGTTTTCTGCTAAACGACGCACTTCATCATCGGTGAAGCTGGCGATATCAACTTCTTGACGTGATTCACCCAGTGCATAGACCTTTTTCAGGAACTCACGGATTTCCGCGACTTCTTTCTGGTCTTTGATCATGCCGTCAATCTTGTCACCTATACCACGGGCCGCTAAGCCTAAGTGAGTTTCAAGGATCTGACCGATGTTCATACGAGACGGTACACCCAGCGGGTTCAATACGATATCAACCGGCTGACCTTTTTCGTCATATGGCATGTCTTCAACAGGAACTATGGTAGAAACCACACCCTTGTTACCGTGACGACCGGCCATCTTGTCACCAGGCTGGATACGACGTTTCACAGCTAAGTACACTTTAACGATCTTCAGAACGCCTGGAGCTAAATCGTCACCCTGAACAATCTTGCGACGTTTGGCTTCGAATTTCTTATCGTATTCAATACGGATTTCTTCGTACTGAGCCGCTAATTGTTCCAGATCGTTTTGCTTATCTTCATCAGCCAGGCTGTAGCCTAACAGAGCATCACCACGTAAACCGTTCAGCTTAGTGCGGTCAACGCCTGTACTTTCAACCAGGTTGCGGGCACGTGAGAAGATACCTTCTTCAAGGATACGGAATTCTTCATTCAGGTCTTTCTTCGCCTGTTTGACTTCCATTTCTTCGATTTCACGGGCACGTTTGTCTTTTTCAACGCCATCACGGGTGAATACCTGAACGTCGATCACTGTACCAGTGACTGAGTTAGGCACACGTAATGAGCTGTCTTTTACGTCAGAAGCTTTTTCACCGAAGATAGCGCGTAACAGTTTTTCTTCCGGAGTCAGCTGGCTTTCACCTTTAGGTGTCACCTTACCCACCAGAATGTCGCCGCCTTTCACTTCAGCCCCGATGTAAACGATACCGGCTTCGTCCAGCTTAGATAAAGCAGACTCACCTACGTTTGGAATATCGGCAGTGATTTCTTCAGGCCCTAACTTGGTATCACGAGCGATACAACTCAGTTCCTGAATGTGAATAGTGGTTAAGCGATCTTCCTGTACTAAACGCTCGGATAACAAGATCGAATCTTCGAAGTTGTAACCGTTCCACGGCATGAATGCCACGCGTAAGTTTTGACCTAAAGCCAGTTCACCTAAATCCGTAGACGGACCGTCGGCCAGTACATCACCACGTTCAATCGGCTCACCATGGTTTACACATGGGCGCTGGTTGATACAGGTGTTCTGGTTAGAACGGGTGTATTTAGTCAGGTTGTAGATGTCGATACCGGCTTCACCAGCGACCATTTCTTCTTCGTGTACTTTAATTACGATACGGCTGGCGTCGACATAGTCAACAGTACCACCACGTTTCGCTACTACAGTTACACCAGAGTCTTTGGCTACAACACGTTCTACACCAGTACCTACTAACGGCTTATCAGCACGTAAGGTAGGAACGGCCTGACGTTGCATGTTTGAACCCATTAATGCACGGTTGGCGTCATCGTGTTCCAGGAACGGGATCAGAGCAGCAGCAACAGATACGATCTGCTGTGGTGCAACGTCCATATACTGAACCTTGTCGGCCGGCATTAAGGTGAATTCGTTTTTGTAACGGCACGGTACTAAATCTTCAACCAGACGGTTTTCTGCGCTTAACTCGGCGTTCGCCTGAGCGATAACAAAGTTACCTTCTTCAATCGCAGATAAGAAATCGACTTCGTCAGTCACAATACCATCTTCAATACGACGGTAAGGTGTTTCGAGGAAACCGTATTCGTTGGTCTGAGCAAACATAGACAGCGAGTTGATCAAACCGATGTTTGGACCTTCTGGCGTCTCGATTGGACAAACACGACCGTA
The DNA here is from genome assembly GCF_014645135.1 of Rheinheimera tangshanensis. Lineage (GTDB taxonomy): Bacteria > Pseudomonadota > Gammaproteobacteria > Enterobacterales > Alteromonadaceae > Pararheinheimera > Pararheinheimera tangshanensis. The sequence goes on along the minus strand of NZ_BMLH01000016.1, from coordinate 5,707 downwards.
GTGTGTTGGGTGAACGTCACGTACTTCGAAGCCTGCGCGCTCACGAGTCAAACCGCCCGGGCCTAACGCAGAAATACGACGTTTGTGCGTTACTTCTGACAGTGGGTTGTTCTGGTCCATAAACTGAGACAGTTGGCTTGAACCGAAGAACTCTTTCACCGCAGCAGAAATAGGCTTAGCGTTAATCAGATCCTGTGGCATCACAGCATCCAGATCACCTAAAGACAGGCGCTCTTTTACTGCACGTTCCACACGCACTAAACCAACACGGAATTGGTTTTCAGCCATTTCACCGACAGAACGGATACGTCTGTTACCTAAGTGGTCGATATCGTCCACTTCGCCTTTACCGTTACGAATGTCGATTAAGACTTTCATTACCGCCAGGATATCTTCTTTTGACAGAACGCCTGTGCCAGTGCCTTCTTCGAAATCAACACGACGGTTGAACTTCATCCGGCCTACAGTGGACAGGTCATAACGGTCTTCAGAGAAGAACAGATTTTCAAATAAAGTTTCAGCAGCTTCACGCGTTGGTGGCTCGCCTGGACGCATCATACGGTAGATTTCTACCAATGCTTCCATGCGGTTGCTGCTTGGATCGATCCGGATGGTTTCAGAAATATAAGAACCTTGGTCCAAATCGTTAATGTAAAGAGTTTCGAAAGTTTCGTAGCCCGCTTTGGCTAGTTTTGCTAACAGCTCCAGTGTGAGCTCTGCGTTCGCCTCGGCAATAATCTCTCCGGTTGAACGGTCAGCGTAATTTTTTGATAAAACGCGGCCTACTACATATTCATGAGGTACTTCCATCAGTGTCATGCCAGTTTTTTCTAACTGACGCACATGACGGGCAGTAATACGACGACCAGCTTCGACTATCACTTCGCCATCGTTGTCTTTGATATCAAAAGCAGCTGTTTCACCACGTAAGCGGTTTGCCACCACTTCCATCAACAGTTTGCCGTCTTTAATTTCAAAACGGGTGCTTTCGAAGAACGTACTTAAAATATCTTCAGTACTTAAGTTCAGCGCACGTAACAAAATAGTGGCTGGTAATTTACGGCGACGATCGATACGCACGAACAGGTTATCTTTGGCATCAAACTCAAAGTCTAACCATGAACCACGGTAAGGGATCACGCGAGCATTGTATAACACCTTGCCTGAGGAGTGCGTTTTGCCACGGTCGTGGTCAAAGAATACACCTGGGCTGCGGTGCAGCTGAGAAACGATAACACGTTCAGTACCATTGATCACAAAGGTGCCGTTTTCAGTCATCAATGGGATTTCGCCCATATAAACTTCTTGTTCACGGATATCTTTGATTGTACCAGGCACTTCTTTATCAAATAACACCATGCGCAGTTTGACACGCAGCGGAGCTGAGTAAGTCACACCACGAATTTGGCACTCTTTGACATCAAAAACCGGCTCACCAATGCGGTAGCTGACATATTGCAGCTCGGCACTGCCTGAGTAGCTTTTGATTGGAAATACAGAACGGAAAGCAGCTTCTAAGCCGTATCCACCTTCTGGATCGGGTTCGATAAATTTGCTGAACGACTCAATTTGAATCGACAACAGATATGGCACGTCCAAAACCAAAGGACGTTTGCCGAAGTCCTTACGGATACGTTTCTTTTCAGAATAAGAGTAAGTCATGGGGTTCCTCAGCTAGCTGATTTTTTACCCTACCTACCCTCGAGGGGCGGCTTGAATGTTACCGACATGGCAACATTAGGGTGGGGAAAATCAATGTCCCACAGCGCAAAAAGGCCGGTGGTTATTTCACCACCAGCCTAGCCTGAAATCAGGCGTATAATCTAGAAAAATCTAGATTATTTAACTTCAACAGTAGCACCAGCTTCTTCTAACTCTTTCTTCAGAGCGTCAGCTTCTGCTTTAGAAACTGCTTCTTTAATTGCAGCTGGAGCAGCTTCAACTAAATCTTTAGCTTCTTTCAGGCCTAAACCTGTTGCACCACGTACTGCTTTGATAACAGCAACTTTGTTCGCGCCAGCAGCAGCCAGAATTACGTTGAATTCTGTTTGTTCTTCAACAGCAGCAGCTGGACCAGCAGCAACTGCAACAGCAGCAGCAGCAGAAACGCCGAATTTTTCTTCCATAGCGCTAACTAATTCTACAACTTCCATAACAGACATTGCAGCGATAGCATCTAAGATTTGATCTTTAGTAACTGACATTGCTCAGATTCCTAAATTAAGGGGACGTATCCCGTATTAAACTTTAATTCTAAACAAAACGTAAAATTACGTTGCTTAGGCTTGTTTTTGGTCGCGAACTGCGGCGATGGTACGTACCAATTTGCCAGCTGCTGCTTCTTTCATAGTGCTCATTAAACGTGCGATAGCTTCGTTGCGCGTTGGCAATGATGCTAAAACGTCAATGCTTACTGTGGCGCCATTGAAGGCTGCGCCTTTCAGCTCAAACTTAGCATTGTCTTTCGCGAAATCTTTGAAGATACGCGCTGCAGCACCTGGGTGCTCTTTAGAGAATGCAATCAGTGTTGGGCCAACGAACGCGTTGCTTAAACACTCGAACTCGGTGCCTGATACTGCACGGCGTACTAACGTGTTACGGACAACTTTCATCCACACGCCAGCTTCACGGGCCTGCTTACGCAGTTCTGTGATTTTACCTACAGTAACACCACGAGCGTCTGCAACTACCGCAGATAAAGCACCTATGGCAGCTTCTTGAACTTCAGCAACGATCGCTTTTTTGTCATCAAGCTTAATAGCCATTGGCTCTTAACTCCTGGTTCATCCAGACGGTATTGTCTGGTTGCCTACACAACGTTAAAAAGTAAAAACTTACTGTTTAACGCGCGATTTACGGTGAGAGCCAGATTGATAGGAATCTTTCTGGGGCTAACACCGTCTGCGTAGGTTGTATTTTTAAGCCACGCCTTTTAAAAAAATTTGCGGCACCTACGGTCTTGGACGGAAGCCGGAGATTTTGTAAACAAAGTCCCGGCTTCTACCCGAATTTTTGAGCGCGAGATTATAAAATAACCACGCACTCCTGTAAAGCAGCTATTTCAGCGGGCTGAATTAGATTTTGGCGTCTAAAGAAGCCTGGTCTAAAACGATACCAGCGCCGTGCGTAGTAGAGATAGTTACTTTCTTGATGTAAGTACCTTTAGCTACTGATGGCTTAGCACGCTTTAATGCAACTAACAGAGACTCGATGTTCTCTTTCAGTTTGTCAGTGTCGAAGTTAACCTTACCGACTGTAGAATGGATGATACCATTCTTGTCGTTACGGTAACGAACCTGACCAGCTTTCGCGTTTTTCACTGCTTCAGCAACGTTTGGAGTCACTGTGCCAGTCTTAGGGTTAGGCATTAAACCACGTGGGCCTAAGATCTGACCTAACATACCAACAACACGCATTGCGTCTGGAGAAGCGATAACAACGTCAAAGTTCATCTCGCCTTTCTTAACTTGTTCAGCTAAGTCTTCCATACCCACGATGTCAGCGCCTGCAGCTTTAGCAGCTTCAGCGTTAGCACCCTGAGTGAACACAGCAACACGCACAGTGCGGCCGGTACCGTGAGGTAACACAGTAGCGCCACGAACGTTTTGATCTGACTTACGAGCGTCGATACCCAGGTTGATGGCAACATCAACGGACTCAACGAACTTGCCAGCTGTTAATTCTTTTAATAACGCAACTGCGTCATTGATCGCGTATTCACGAGTAGAATCTACTTTTGAACGGATTAATTTAGCACGCTTTGATAATTTAGCCATTGATTAACCCTCCACCACTAAGCCCATTGAACGGGCAGTACCAGCAATAGTGCTCAGTGCTGCTTCGTCGCTACCTGCTGTTAAATCAGCACGTTTGATCTTCACGATCTCTTCCAGCTGAGCAACAGTCACTTTACCCACTTTCTGGGTATTAGGACGGCCTGAACCACCTTTTAAACCAGCTGCTTTCAATAATAAGAAAGATGCAGGTGGGGTGCGGGTTTCAAATGTAAATGAGCGGTCGCTGTATACAGTGATCACTACTGGAATAGGCATGCCTTTTTCCAGTGACTCTGTACGGGCGTTGAAGCCTTTACAGAATTCCATGATGTTCACACCGTGTTGACCCAATGCTGGACCAACTGGTGGCGACGGGTTTGCCATACCAGCTTTAACTTGTAATTTTACAAGTGCCGTGACTTTCTTTGCCATGTTTCACCTCAATTTAGGGTCTCAGCCTCGTAAGTGCGAGGACACTTACTCAAACGGCTCCCCTGACGTTAAAAAAGGCCGCGATTATATTTTAATCAGCGGCCCGATACAAACTATTTCTGCTTAAGCTTTTTCGACCTGGCCAAATTCCAGTTCAACAGGAGTAGAACGACCGAAAATCAACACGGACACCTTCACGCGGCTTTTCTCGTAATCCACTTCTTCAACCACACCGTTAAAGTCAGCAAATGGACCTTCAGTCACACGTACCACTTCACCGGCTTCAAACAGAGTTTTAGGTTTCGGCTTATCAGCGTTATCCTGCAGACGGTTCAGAATAGTGTCAGCTTCTTTCTGGCTGATAGGCGCAGGACGGTCTGAAGTACCACCAATGAATCCTAATACACGTGGCACGCTTTTGACTAAGTGCCATGCTTCTTCACACATTTCCATCTGCACTAACACATAGCCAGGGAAAAATTTGCGTTCAGACTTGCGTTTCTGGCCAGCGCGCATTTCAACAACTTCTTCAGTTGGAACAAGCACTTCGCCAAACTTGTCTTCCATATTCTGGATCTTGATATGCTCACGCAATGAAGTCGCTACGCGCTGTTCAAAACCCGAAAAAGCCTGAACTACATACCAACGCATTTTTCCTGACATAACTTAGATCCCCAGACCTGTGATAAATGATACAAGGCTTAATAAAATTGAATCTAAGCCCCAAAGTAATAATGCAACAATCAAGGTTGCAACCATTACAATAATAGTGGTTTGCATGGTTTCCTGACGGGTTGGCCATACAACTTTGCGAACTTCAGTTCTGGCTTCTTTCGCAAACTCAATAAATGCAGCGCCTTTGTTAGTCTTGGCAGCAATAAAAGCGGCCAGGCCGACTAAAACCACTATGCTTGCAGCTTTTTCAACTGCAGAAAACTCATATATATAGTTCGCTGCGACCATCAGGGTCAGCAGAACTAAGACGCTCAGCCACTTGACTAAATCTAAGCCGCCTTTTGGGGTTTCACTCGTTGCATTCATGCTTTAACTCACTTTCCCATGGCTTGTTGTTACAAGCTACTACTTCGACTAACGTGTAAACACCTTAGCGCCTAATATAAGTGGCAGGGGCGGAGGGATTCGAACCCCCAACCATCGGTTTTGGAGACCGCTGTTCTACCAATTGGAACTACGCCCCTACAGAAAATTGTGCAAACTACTGAAGCAGTCCCACAAAAATAGCCGCTCATTATACTGTCTTAGACGACTAAAACAAGACAAGGATCGGACTTGAAACTATTTAATCAGGGTAAGCAGTGTTGAACTCAAGCCTGTCGTTGTTAATTTTCCGGCTTTAGCGAACAAAGCTATACAAAAAAGGCCCCGAAGGGCCTTTTCAAAGTTCTGACAATTAAGCCAGTACTTTAGATACTACACCAGCACCTACTGTGCGGCCACCTTCACGGATTGCGAAGCGTAAACCTTCGTCCATCGCGATT
>NZ_BMLH01000015.1 GCF_014645135.1 Rheinheimera tangshanensis | reverse complement strand
AATCGCGATGGACGAAGGTTTACGCTTCGCAATCCGTGAAGGTGGCCGCACAGTAGGTGCTGGTGTAGTATCTAAAGTACTGGCTTAATTGTCAGAACTTTGAAAAGGCCCTTCGGGGCCTTTTTTTATTCACCATATTTCGTCTTTGCCCTGCTTGTCTATTCTTCAATACAAAGCCTCTACTACTCTTTTTGGATAATTCAAACGTTTGTTTGAATTTGCCTCTTGGACATGCTAGAACTAACTCATCCGACCATTAGGGTTTTTCAAGGAGAGTTATTGTGAGTCACTATCAGGCGCCGCTGGCCGACATGTCGTTTCAACTATTTGATGTCTGGCAAGTTCAACAATTCTGGCAGCAACAAACTGAGTTAGCTGAGCTGATTGATACCGATACTGCCGCTGCCATTCTGGAAGAAGCTGCAAAAATTACTGCCGAAAAAATCGCACCTTTAGCCGCAGCTGCTGATGAACAAGGTGTTTCTTGTGTGTCAGGTGTAGTGACTACTCCCACTCATTATAAAGAATGTTATCAGTTACTATGCGAAGGCGGCTGGACTGGTTTGTCCGGCGACCCCGAATATGGTGGTATGGGCATGCCGAAAAGCTTGTCTGGTTTGTACGACGAGATGATGTGTAGTGCTGATATCGCCTTCTCTTTATACCCAGGCCTCACTGCAGGCGCGTGCGTAGCTTTATTACAACATGCCGATGAAGCAACTAAAGCTTTGTATCTGCCAAAGTTATACAGCGGCGAATGGTCGGGTACTATGTGTTTGACCGAATCACATGCCGGCTCTGACTTAGGTATTATGCGCACAAAAGCTGAACCAGCTGGTGATGGCAGCTACCGGATCAGTGGCGAGAAAATCTTTATCACAGCGGGTGAGCACGATTTAACGGACAACATCATTCATTTGGTGCTAGCTAAGTTACCGGATGCACCAGCTGGCAGCCGTGGTATTTCTTTATTTCTGGTGCCCAAGTTTAAAGTAGATGCAAGCGGAAATCTGGGGCAGCGTAATAGCCTGATTTGTAGTTCAGTTGAACATAAGATGGGTATCCATGGTTCGGCCACTTGTGTGATGAATTTTGATGGCGCTGAAGGTTACCTGATTGGTGAGCCGCATAAAGGCCTGGCTTGTATGTTCACCATGATGAACTATGAACGTCTGGCTATGGGTAGTCAGGGTTTAGGTGCAGCGGAGCGCGCTTACCAGAATGCACTTGCTTATTCTAATGATCGTCTGCAAGGCAGAACAGCGACTAAAGATGGTAATAAAGCCGATCCTATTATTGGCCACCCTGACGTGAAACGTATGTTGCTGAATATCAGCAGTATCAATGAAGCGGGCAGGACCTTTAGCGTTTATGTTGGGCACCTATTGGATCAGGCGAAATTTGCACAAGATGCCAAGGCTCAGGCCCGAGCCAATTTGTTAACGCCTGTGACGAAAGCCTTTATGACGGACAGAGGCTTGGATGCTTGCGTAACCGCGCAACAGGTATTTGGTGGCCACGGTTATATCCGTGAGTGGGGCATGGAGCAGTTAGTGCGTGATGTTCGTATTGCGCAAATCTATGAAGGTACCAACGGTATACAAGCCGCTGACTTTATGTTGCGTAAAGTAGCATCGGATCAAGGCGCAGTGTTGTTCGATCTGATACGTGAATTGTCGGTAGGCTTAGCTGGTTCAGCGAGCAAACAAATCAATGCTGCTGCGCAGCGTTTTGAATCAGCAACACTTTCCTTATTAGAGAGGGCTAAAGCTCAACCTGAACTTTTATCCTGGATCGCAAATGACTATCTGGATTTAACTGGTTATCTGCTTTATGCCTTTATGTGGGACAAGATGGAAGCCTCGCTGGATAGCGCAAAGCATGCTGAGGATTTTATAAAGTCTAAACAGCTGAAAGCTAAGTTTTACTACAGCAGAGTATTACCCCGTATCGAGAGTCTGTTCAGCTTGATTGAGCAGTTCCCTGCAGAGTTGTCATCCGCAGAACCAAAGCTGTTCTGACTACTTTTAGTTTTTTAGCTGATCATAAAATTGCCCCTGCTGTTTAATTATTCAGCAGGGGTTGTCTTTCTCCATCAGTTGAGTATAATGCGCGGCCAGCCATAACTTTGGCAGGCGGGTTAACCAGCAATTGAATTGGTTAACGACAACAGTGCTCCCGATTGGGGAGCAAACGTTACATTGGTGCAGGGGCATTCTTCCATCTAGCGATGGGTCAGAAAGCTTCTGTTTTATTTTGCTCTTTTTGCTCTTTGAGGCTTTGGTTTATGAGTAATCAAAGGATTCGCATCCGTCTGAAAGCGTTCGATCACCGTTTGATCGATCAGTCAACTATGGAAATCGTTGACACAGCTAAGCGTACGGGCGCGCAGGTTCGTGGTCCTATCCCACTTCCGACTCGCCAGGAACGTTTCACTGTATTGATTTCTCCTCACGTGAATAAAGATGCACGTGACCAGTACGAAATCCGTACCCACAAGCGTTTAATCGACATCGTTGAACCAACAGAAAAGACTGTTGATGCTCTGATGCGTTTAGATCTGCCTGCTGGCGTTGACGTTCAAATCAGCCTGGGCTAATCAGACAGGTTTTTAGAGAGGTTTAGGATATGGCTATCGGTCTAATCGGTCGTAAAGTGGGAATGACCCGCATCTTCACTGAAGATGGCGTATCAATTCCAGTAACCGTAATCGAAGCAACACCAAACCGCGTTACTGCCATTAAAACGCAAGACGTTCATGGCTATAGCGCACTGCAAGTGACTGCTGGCACAGTGAAGGCTTCTCGCCTGAACAAGCCAGAAGCTGGTCAGTTTGCAAAAGCTGGTGTCGAAGCTGGTCGTGGTCTGTGGGAATTCCGCCTGCAGGATAACGAAGGTGCTGACATCGCTGTTGGTAGCGAGATTACTGTTGAAGTTTTCGCAGAGACGAAAAAAGTTGATGTCGTTGGCACATCAAAAGGTAAAGGTTTTGCCGGTACTGTTAAGCGCTGGAATTTCCGTACTCAGGATGCTACGCACGGTAACTCTTTATCTCACCGTGTACCAGGTTCTATTGGTCAAAACCAATCACCAGGTAAAGTATTCAAAGGTAAAAAAATGGCCGGACACATGGGTGCTGAGCGTGTAACAGTCCAATCTTTGGAAGTTGTACGTGTAGACGCAGCTCGCAACATCCTGTTAGTGAAGGGCGCTGTCCCTGGTGCTATCGGTGGTGATGTGATTGTTAAACCTGCGGTCAAAGGCTAACGTCTGGAGGAGATGAGTGATGGAATTAGCATTAAGAGACGCTAAAGGCGTTCTTGAAGTTTCCGAAGCTACCTTTGGACGTGAGTTCAACGAAGCATTGGTACACCAGGTAGTAGTTGCTTACGCAGCTGGTGCCCGTCAAGGTACACGTGCTCAACTGACACGTTCAGAAGTACGCGGTGGCGGTAAGAAGCCATGGCGCCAGAAGGGTACAGGTCGTGCCCGTGCTGGTACAATCCGTAGCCCAATATGGCGTGGCGGTGGTGTGACGTTTGCGGCTAAGCCACAAGATCACAGCCAAAAAGTAAACAGAAAGATGTATCGTGGCGCGATCATGAGCATTTTGTCTGAATTAGTTCGTCAAGAACGTTTAATCGTAGTTGAAAACTTTGTTGTTGAAACTCCGAAAACGAAAGAACTAACAGCTAAGTTAAAAGCGATGGAACTGAAAGACGTTTTAATCGTGACTGACGAAGTTGACGAAAACCTGTTCTTATCAGCACGCAACCTGTACAAGGTTGACGTACGTGATGTTCACGGTATCGACCCAGTCAGCTTAATCGCCTTCGACAAAGTTGTCATGACTGCTGCTGCAGTTAAGCAAATCGAGGAGATGTTAGCATGATCCGTGAAGAACGTTTACTGAAAGTGATTCTGGCTCCGCACGTGTCTGAAAAGAGCACAATTGCGGCAGAAACCAACAACACTATCGTGTTCAAGGTAGCTACTACTGCTACTAAAGCTGACATCAAAGCTGCTGTTCAAAAATTATTTGAAGTAGAAGTTGTTGGTGTTCGCACTGTTAATGTTAAGGGCAAGACTAAGCGCACTGGTATGCGTACTGGTCAGCGTAGCGATTGGAAAAAAGCTTACGTGACTCTTAAAGAAGGCAGCGAACTTGATTTTGTTGGCGGCGCTGAGTAATTAGAGGAGTTAGGAAATGGCACTTGTTAAGTGTAAACCTACGTCACCTGGTCGTCGTCACGTCTTAAAAGTCGTGAACCCAGACCTGTACAAAGGCAAGCCATACGCACCTTTGTTAGAGAAGAATACTAAAACTGGTGGTCGTAACAACCACGGTCGTATTACTACTCGCCATATCGGTGGTGGTCATAAGCAACACTACCGTCTGGTTGATTTCAAACGTAATAAAGATGGTATCCCAGCTAAAGTTGAGCGCCTGGAATACGATCCAAACCGTACTGCTAACATCGCTCTGGTGTTATACGCAGACGGCGAGCGTCGTTACATCCTGGCACCAAAAGGCTTAAAAGCGGGCGATACAGTACAGTCAGGCTTAGATTCACCAATTAAATCTGGTAATACTATGCCACTGCGCAACATCCCAGTGGGCCAAATCGTCCACAACGTCGAATTGAAGCCTGGTAAAGGCGGCCAATTAATGCGTTCAGCTGGTGCATTCGCCCAGATCCTGGCGCGTGACGGCGCGTACGTAACTCTGCGTTTACGCAGCGGTGAAATGCGCAAAGTTCTGGCTGACTGCCGTGCAACTATCGGCGAAATCGGCAACGCCGAACACATGCTGCGTCAATACGGTAAAGCCGGTGCGATGCGTTGGCGCGGTATCCGCCCAACAGTGCGTGGTGTGGTAATGAACCCGGTAGACCACCCTCACGGTGGTGGTGAAGGTAAAACTTCTGGTGGCCGTCATCCGGTTACACCATGGGGCGTACCGACCAAAGGTTACAAAACCCGTTCGAACAAGCGTACTGACAAGTTCATTGTCCGTCGTCGTGACAAATAATTTAATGTGAGGAATTGCCATGCCACGTTCTCTCAAGAAAGGTCCATTTATCGACCTTCACTTGTTGAAGAAGGTAGAGAAAGCGTTGGAAAGCGGTGACAAGAAGCCTATTAAGACTTGGAGCCGTCGTTCAATGATCATTCCACAAATGATCGGTTTGACCATCGCTGTCCATAATGGTCGTCAGCATGTACCAGTACTTGTCTCAGAAGAGATGGTCGGTCACAAGTTAGGTGAGTTCTCACCTACTCGTACTTACCGTGGTCACGCAGCCGACAAAAAGGCCAAGAAGCGCTAAGGGGTAAATAAATGGAAGCATTAGCTAAACACAAATTTGCCCGTTCTTCTGCACAGAAAGCTCGTTTGGTCGCAGACCAAATCCGCGGCCTGTCAGTTGATAAGGCGTTGAATGTTTTAACTTACAGCCCGAAAAAAGCGGCTGAGTTAGTTAAAAAGGTTCTTTTATCAGCCATTGCGAACGCAGAACACAACGAAGGTGCCGATATCGACACTTTAAAAGTGAAAACTGTGTTTGTTGACGAAGGTCCGTCAATGAAGCGGATTAAGCCACGTGCTAAAGGCCGTGCTGACCGTATCGTCAAGCGTACCAGCCACATTACTGTGGTTGTAGCTGATAACTAGGAGTGAGAAATGGGACAGAAAGTACATCCTAATGGTATTCGCCTAGGTATCACTAAGCCTTGGAGCTCAACCTGGTACGCGAATACAAAAGACTTCCCGGACTTCCTGGTTGGTGACTTTAAAGTTCGTCAGTATCTGACAAAAGAACTGAAAGCCGCTTCAGTAAGCCGGATCGATATTGAACGTCCTGCGAAAAGCATCCGTGTGACTATTCACACTGCTCGTCCAGGCGTGATCATCGGTAAAAAAGGTGAAGACGTTGAGAAACTGCGCAAAGCCGTAGCGACTATCGCTGGTGTGCCTGCACAGATCAATATCTCTGAAATCCGTAAGCCGGAATTAGATGCTAAATTAGTTGCTGATTCAATCAGCAGCCAGCTGGAACGTCGTGTTATGTTCCGTCGCGCTATGAAGCGTGCGGTACAAAATGCAATGCGTTTAGGCGCTAAAGGTATCAAAGTTCAGGTCAGCGGCCGTTTAGGCGGTGCTGAGATTGCTCGTGATGAATGGTATCGTGAAGGCCGTGTGCCACTGCACACTCTGCGTGCTGATATCGATTACTCAACATCAGAAGCTTTAACTACTTACGGTATCATTGGTGTGAAAGTTTGGATTTTCAAAGGCGAGATCTTAGGAGCTCTGCCATTGAACAACAACGCGAACGCCAACAACGACAAACAGCCTAAGGCGCCGAAAAAACCGGCTCCGCGCAAGGCTAAGTAGGAGTATTGAGCGATGTTGCAACCAAAACGTACTAAATTTCGTAAAGTGCACAAAGGACGTAACCGTGGCATGGCGCTGGTAGGCGACAAAGTCAGTTTCGGTACTTATGCACTTAAAGCAACTGAACGTGGTCAAATGACTTCACGTCAAATTGAATCTGCACGTCGTGCCATGACTCGTGCCGTTAAACGTGTTGGTAAAATCTGGATCCGCGTGTTCCCGGACAAGCCAATGACGGAAAAACCACTCGAAGTTCGTATGGGTAGTGGTAAAGGTAGCGTGGAATATTGGGTTTGTCAGATTAAACCTGGCAAAGTCCTTTATGAAATGGACGGTGTGTCGGAAGAGCTGGCTCGTCATGCATTTGCATTGGCTTCAGCCAAACTTCCATTTAAGACAACCTTTGTAACGCGGACGGTATTGTAATGAAAGCAAGCGAACTGAAAGTAAAAAGCGTTGAAGAGTTAAACGCTGAATTACTGGGCTTATTACGTGAGCAGTTTAACCTGCGCATGCAAGCAGCTACAGGTCAGCTGGCTCAGACTCATTTGTTAAAGCAAGTGCGTCGCGATATCGCGCGTGTTAAGACTATCTTAACCGAGAAGGCAGGTGCCTAATGAGCGAAAAAAACACCCGTACCCTGCAAGGTAAAGTGATCAGCAACAAAATGGATAAGTCTATTACTGTTGCTATCGAACGTCACGTGAAGCACCCAATCTATGGGAAATTCATTACACGTACTACCAAACTGCACGTACATGATGAAACAAATCAGTGTAAAGAAGGCGACATCGTGACTATTCGCGAATGCCGTCCTCTGTCCAAGACGAAGTCATGGACTCTGGTTTCTGTCGTCGAATCTGCATCTTAATGATTAAGATGTAAGCGAAAACGGCCCTTCGGGGCCGTTTTTTTCTCGTTTGACTAAAGGCTACCATTTGTACAAAAGTGCTGTTATAATCACGCGCCCTTTTGTTGGGGGTAGTTTATAGTCGAAAGCAGCGTAACCCGAGAGGGTTATAGTAGTGGAATAGCGGAGCACTAAGATGATCCAGATGCAATCTATGCTGGAAGTCGCAGACAACAGCGGCGCGCGCAGCGTAATGTGTATTAAGGTCTTAGGTGGTTCGCATCGCCGTTATGCAGCAATTGGTGACGTTATCAAGATCACCGTTAAGGAAGCAATTCCTCGCGGTAAGGTCAAAAAAGGTGACGTTCTGAATGCTGTGGTGGTGCGTACACGCAAAGGCGTACGTCGTCAGGACGGGTCATTAATCCGTTTTGATCGCAATGCAGCGGTGTTATTAAACGCCAAGCTGGAACCGATCGGTACACGTATTTTTGGACCGGTAACGCGCGAACTTCGTGGCGATAAGTTCATGAAGATCGTATCCCTGGCCCCAGAAGTACTGTAAGGAGTCACAATGGCTAATAAAATCCGTCGTGATGATGAGGTTATTGTTCTTACTGGTAAGGACAAAGGCAAAACTGGCAAGGTTCTGAAAGTTTTAGTAGCTGAAGGCCGTGTTTATGTTTCTGGCGTTAATTTCGTTAAGAAGCACCAGAAGCCAATCCCAGCGTTGAACACCCCAGGTGGCATCGTTGAGAAAGAAGCCTCAATTCACGTTTCAAATGTAGCGATCTTCAATCCAAAAACTGGAAAGGCTGATCGTGTAGGTTTCCGTTTTGAAGATGGCAAAAAAGTTCGCTTCTTCAAATCGAATAACGAAGTAATTTAATTGCTATTGGAGTAATACGATGGCGAAACTGCATGAAATTTATAAAGACACCGTAGTTCCAGAGCTGTTTAAACAGTTCGGCTACACGAGCGTCATGCAAGTCCCTCGGATTGTTAAAATCACACTGAACATGGGTGTGGGTGAAGCAGTAGCTGATAAGAAGATCCTTGAGAACGCAGTAGCAGATTTAACTGCTATCTCTGGCCAAAAGCCATTGGTGACCAAGGCTCGTAAATCAGTAGCTGGTTTCAAAATCCGTGAAGGCTACCCTATTGGTGCAAAAGTGACCCTGCGTGGCGAACGTATGTGGGATTTCTTCGAGCGTTTAGTATCTATTGCTATTCCTCGTATCCGCGACTTCCGCGGTGTGAATCCTAAGTCGTTTGACGGCCGTGGTAACTACAGCATGGGCGTTCGTGAGCAAATTATATTCCCTGAAATCGATTACGATAAAGTAGATGCGGTACGTGGTTTAGATATCACTATCACTACTACAGCTCGTACTGATGATGAAGGGCGTGCATTACTTGCCGCGTTTAACTTCCCATTCAAGAAATAAGGTGTAGGGTCATGGCAAAACAATCAATGAAAGCGCGCGAAGCAAAGCGTGCGGTACTGGTAGCCAAATACGCTGAGCAACGTCATGCACTGAGAGATCTGATTGCAAATCCGGCGACTTCTGACGAAGACCGTTGGGCAGCAGTTCTGAAGCTGCAGTCGTTACCGCGTGATTCAAGCCCTTCGCGTCAACGTAATCGTTGTCGTGTAACAGGTCGTCCTCACGGTTATCTTCGTAAATTCGGCATGAGCCGGATCAAGGTACGTGAAGCAGCGATGCGCGGTGAAATTCCTGGCCTTCGTAAGGCTAGCTGGTAAGAATCACGGGAGTAACAGCTATGAGCATGCAAGATCCAGTAGCGGATATGTTTACTCGCATCCGCAACGGCCAAGCTGCCAAAAAGTTTGCGGTTAAGATGCCATCTTCAAAATTGAAGGTTGCCATCGCGAAAGTATTAAAAGACGAAGGTTACATCGAAGATTTCGTTGTATCTGCTGATGTTAAGGCAGAGCTGGAAGTTACGTTAAAGTATTTCCAGGGCAAATCAGTAATTGAAACTATCGATCGTGTTAGCCGTCCAGGTCTGCGTATCTATAAGAAACGCGGCGAGTTACCAAAAGTAATGGGTGGTTTAGGTGTGGCTATCGTGTCTACATCTAAAGGGCTAATGACTGACCGTGCCGCGCGCAAGGTTGGTATCGGTGGTGAAATCATCGGCTATGTAGCGTAACGGAGGGTAACTATGTCTCGTGTTGCTAAGGCCCCCGTCACGGTTCCTGCAGGTGTAACAATTACACTGAATGGCCAAAACCTGACAGTAAAGGGTAAAAATGGCGAGTTAACGTTAAACGTTAACCCTGCAGTCGAAGTTGTTGTTGAAGGTAACGTACTGCGTACGACTCCTCGCGACGGCATCGCAAACGCTGACGCACAAGCGGGTACCGCTCGCGCGTTGATCAACAATTTAGTGATTGGTGTGACCGAAGGTTACACTCAAAAGCTGGAATTAGTTGGTGTTGGTTACCGTGCAAAAGCAGAAGGCAAAGTGTTAAACCTGAGCCTGGGCTTTTCTCACCCTGTTGCGTTCGAAGTACCAGCTGGTATTACGATCGAAACACCTTCTCAAACAGAAGTGTTGGTGAAAGGTTCTGACAAGCAATTAGTTGGTCAAGTTGCTGCAAACATCCGCGCGTACCGTAAACCAGAGCCTTATAAAGGTAAAGGTGTTCGCTACGCTAACGAAAACGTGCGTCGTAAAGAAGCGAAGAAAAAGTAGGGTAGGACGATGGATAAGAAACTTGCTCGTCTGCGCCGCGCTAAACGCGTTCGCAGAACAATTATCGAACAAGGTGCGAACCGCCTGGTTGTACATCGTACACCACGTCACATTTACGCCCAGCTTATCGCACCAAATGCTGAAGTGATTGTTGCTGCTTCCACTGTTGAAGCATCAATCCGTGAATCATTGAAGTACACCGGTAATATCGACGCTGCTAAAGCTGTAGGTAAAGCGATTGCTGAACGTGCAGTGGCTAAAGGCATCAGTAAATGTGCTTTTGACCGTAGCGGTTTCCAGTATCACGGTCGTGTGCAAGCATTAGCTGATGCGGCGCGTGAAGCCGGTCTTCAATTCTAGGAGTAGATCATGGCTAACGTAGAAGCTAAACAACAATCTGATTTACAAGAGAAGCTGGTTGCTGTTAACCGTGTTTCCAAAGTTGTTAAAGGTGGCCGGATTTTCTCCTTCACCGCTTTAACAGTTGTGGGTGACGGTAATGGTCGTATCGGTTTCGGTTACGGTAAAGCGCGTGAAGTACCAGCTGCTATCCAAAAAGCAATGGAAAAAGCTCGTCGTAACATGACTCAAGTTGAGTTAAACGGTAACACTCTTCACCACCCGGTTAAAGGTATCCACGCTGGTTCCAACGTGTATATGCAGCCGGCGTCTGAAGGTACTGGTATCATCGCCGGTGGTGCAATGCGCGCAGTGTTAGAAGTAGCAGGTGTACAGAACGTTCTGTCTAAGTGCTACGGCTCAACCAACCCAATCAACGTAGTTCGCGCTACTATCAACGCCCTGTCTGCGATCAAATCGCCAGCTCAGGTTGCTGCGAAGCGTGGCTTACGCGTTGACGACATTCTGGGGTAATTTGCCATGTCTAAAAAGACTGTTACAGTAACCCAAACTAAGTCAAGCATCGGTCGTTTACCGAAGCACAAAGCGACTTTAGTAGGTTTAGGCTTACGCCGTATTGGTCACACTGTCACACTGGAAGATACACCTTCAGTGCGCGGTATGATCAACACTGTGTATTACATGGTTAAAGTGGAGGAGTAATAAATGTTTTTAAATACGTTATCTCCTGCACCAGGTGCTAAAAAAGAGAAACGCCGTTTAGGTCGTGGTATCGGTTCTGGCTTAGGCAAGACTGGTGGTCGTGGTCATAAAGGTTTGAAATCTCGCTCAGGCGGTAAAGTACGTCCAGGTTTCGAAGGCGGTCAAATGCCTCTGAAACAACGTCTGCCTAAGTTCGGTTTTACATCACGCAAAGGCTTAGTATCTGCTGAAGTTCGTTTACACGAGCTGGCAGCTGTAGCTGGTGATGTAGCTGATTTAGCAAGCCTGATGGAAGCTAATATCATTTCTCGTACCGTGAAATTCGCTAAAGTTGTGTTGTCTGGTGAGATTACTCGTCCAGTCACAGTAAAAGGCTTAAGCGTAACTAAAGGTGCGCGTGCTGCGATTGAAGCCGCTGGCGGCAAAGTCGAAGAATAATAAGGATAGTACGCGATGGCAAAACCAGGTTCGGATACAAAAAGTGCAAAAGGCGGCTTCAGCGAGCTGAAAGCCCGTCTGTTGTTCGTACTTTTGGCCATAATCGTTTTTCGGTTAGGTTCATTTGTGCCAATTCCTGGAATTGACGCCGCCGTGCTGGCTCAATTATTCGAGCAACAAAAAGGCACCATCGTTGAAATGTTTAACATGTTCAGCGGTGGCGCCCTTGAGCGTGCATCTGTATTTGCACTTGGCATTATGCCTTATATTTCTGCTTCTATTATTGTTCAGTTGTTAACCGTGGTTCACCCCACGCTGGCTGAATTGAAGAAGGAAGGCGAGGCAGGCAAGCGTAAAATCAATCAGTATACACGTTACGGTACCTTAGGATTGGCAATAGTCCAGGCGATCGGTATTTCTACCGGTTTGCCAAACCTGATGCCCGGTTTAGTAGTAAACCCAGGTTTAGGTTTTACAATCACTGCTGTGATCAGTTTGGTCACCGGTACCATGTTTTTAATGTGGTTAGGTGAGCAAATTACTGAACGTGGTATTGGTAATGGTATTTCGTTGCTGATTTTCACCGGTATTGTTGCTGGCTTCCCGTCTGCCATTGGTCAGACGATTGAGCAGGCACGTCAAGGCGATTTGCACTTTTTGCTTTTATTAGCGATTGGAGCCATTGTTGTGGCTGTTACCTGGTTCGTAGTTTTCTTCGAACGCGGTCAACGTCGCATTGTGGTTAATTACGCCAAACGCCAACAAGGCCGCCAGGTATTTGCTGCTCAAAGCAGTCACTTACCTCTGAAGGTCAATATGGCTGGTGTAATACCACCAATCTTTGCTTCAAGCATAATCCTGTTCCCTGGTACAATTGCCAGCTGGTTTGGGTCAGGCGAAGGTATGGTTGCTAACTTCCTACAGGAAGTGGCGTTAACCTTATCTCCGGGTCAGCCGCTGTATATGGTTTTATATGCTGCTGCGATCATCTTTTTCTGTTTCTTCTATACTGCGTTGGTATTTAACCCACGTGATACAGCAGACAACTTGAAAAAGTCTGGTGCCTTCATCCCTGGTATTCGTCCTGGTGAGCAGACATCTAAATACATTGATAAAGTAATGACACGTTTAACCTTAGCTGGCGCGGCGTATATCACCTTTATCTGTTTGGTTCCTGAGTTCATGATGGTTGCATGGAATGTGCAATTCTACTTCGGCGGTACATCTTTACTGATTATCGTAGTGGTTATTATGGACTTTATGGCACAGGTACAAACCCATCTGATGTCTCATCAGTATGAGTCTGTACTTAAAAAGGCAAATCTTAAGGGCTACGGCCGTTAAGGTAATTTTGCGGAGTTAAGTCATGAAAGTACGAGCTTCCGTTAAGAAGATCTGCCGTAACTGCAAAGTTATCAAGCGCAACAATGTTGTGCGTGTAATTTGTGTAGAGCCTAAGCACAAGCAACGTCAAGGCTAACAGCAGAAAAAATTATAGGTCAGGGCTAGGCTTTTTAGTCTAGCCCCGACTTATTGTTGCAATATGGCCGCCGTTTGAGTATCCTTACGGGCTTTTCAAATCGGCACCCTTTTAATCTTTTATAGGAGAACGTTAGTGGCCCGTATCGCTGGCATTAACATCCCCGATAATAAACATGCTGTCATCTCTTTGACGTATGTTTTTGGTATCGGTAAAACCCGCTCAAAAGCTATCTTAGCTGCAGTGGGTATTGAAGAAACTCGCAAAATCTCTTCTTTGTCTGACGCAGAGCTTGACTCTCTTCGTGACGAAGTAGGTAAGTACACTGTAGAAGGTGACTTACGTCGTGAGATTACATTAAACATCAAGCGTTTAATGGACCTGGGTTGTTACCGTGGTTTACGCCACCGTCGTAGTCTGCCTGTTCGTGGTCAGCGCACTAAAACTAATGCGCGTACCCGCAAGGGCCCACGCAAAGCTATTAAGAAATAGGACGGGGTAAAACATGGCTAAAGCACCAGTTCGTACTCGTAAAAGAGTAAAAAAGCAAGTTTCTGACGGTATGGCTCATATCCATGCCTCTTTCAACAACACCATAGTCACGATCACCGATCGCCAAGGTAACGCTCTTTGCTGGGCAACTGCTGGTGGTTCAGGTTTCCGTGGTTCGCGTAAGTCTACGCCGTTTGCTGCACAGGTTGCTGCTGAACGTGCTGGTACTGCCGCGTTAGAATATGGTCTGAAGAACCTTGAAGTGTTTGTAAACGGTCCAGGCCCAGGCCGCGAATCAGCGATTCGTGCTCTGAACGCAGCTGGTTACCGCATTACGAATATCACCGACGTGACGCCAATTCCACACAATGGTTGCCGTCCACCGAAAAAACGTCGCGTGTAATAAGCGCTTCTAGGATTATTGGAGAAAGAAGATGGCAAGATATTTGGGTCCTAAGCTCAAGTTAAGTCGTCGCGAAGGTACAGATCTGTTCCTGAAAAGCGGCGTTAGAGCAATTGATTCAAAGTGTAATTTAACTACTGCTCCTGGTCAGCACGGCGCTCGTCGCGGTCGTTTATCAGACTACGGTTTACAATTACGCGAAAAACAAAAAGTACGTCGTATTTATGGCGTATTAGAGAAGCAGTTCCGTAACTATTACAAAGAAGCTGCTCGTTTGAAAGGTAACACTGGCGAAAACTTACTTCAGTTACTTGAAGGACGTTTAGACAACGTGGTTTATCGCATGGGTCTGGCTAGCACGCGTGCAGAAGCACGTCAGTTAGTAAGCCACAAAGCTATTATGGTTAATGGCGCTGTGGTAAACATCCCATCTTACGCTGTGTCACCTGATCAAGTCATCGCTGTTCGTGAGAAAGCGAAGAAGCAAGCACGTATCGTTGCTGCTTTAGAGATTTCTGAACAACGCGAAAAACCAACTTGGATCGAAGTAGACACCAAGAAGATGGAAGGCGTTTTCAAACGTGTTCCAGAGCGTTCAGACTTGTCTGCTGACATCAACGAACAGTTAATCGTCGAGCTTTACTCTAAGTAGTAAGGCGTTTTCTTAAGAGAGGATAAAATGCAGGGTTCTGTCACCGAATTCCTTAAGCCGAGATTAGTTGGTATCGAAAAAATCAACCCAACTCGTGCCAAAGTTACTTTGGAACCACTTGAGCGCGGTTTCGGGCATACCTTGGGCAACGCGTTGCGTCGTATTTTACTTTCGTCTATGCCAGGTTGTGCAGTGACTGAAGTGGAGATCGACGGCGTTCTTCATGAGTACAGCGCCAAAGAAGGTGTTCAGGAAGATATCATTGATATTTTACTGAACCTGAAAGGTTTAGCCGTCCGCCTGGAAGACAAAGACGAAGTCACTCTGACTTTAACTAAGAAAGGTGCTGGCCCTGTAACTGCTGGTGATATCCAGCGTGGTGACGGTGTAGTGATCGTTAACCCAGAGCACGTAATATGCAACCTGACTGGTGAAACTGAATTCAGTATGCGCCTGAAAGTTCAACGTGGTCGTGGTTATGTTCCTGCTTCGGCCCGCGTATCCTCAGAGGATGACGAACGTCCAATCGGTCGTCTGTTACTGGACGCATCTTTCAGCCCGGTAGAGCGTATTGCCTACTCAGTTGAAGCTGCGCGTGTAGAACAGCGTACTGACCTGGACAAGCTGGTCATCGACATGGAAACCAATGGCACAGTAGAGCCAGAGGAAGCAATTCGTCGTGCTGCGACTATTTTGGCTGAACAGCTGGAATTCTTCGTAGAATTACGCGACAAGAGCGAACCAGAAAAACGTGAAGAGAAACCGGAGTTCGATCCGATTCTGTTACGTCCAGTCGATGATTTAGAGTTAACAGTTCGTTCTGCTAACTGCTTAAAAGCAGAGCAGATACAGTACATCGGTGATCTGGTACAACGTACCGAGGTTGAGTTGTTGAAGACTCCTAACCTGGGTAAAAAGTCGCTTACCGAAATCAAAGACGTGTTGGCTTCACGCGGTTTATCTTTAGGCATGCGCCTGGAAAACTGGCCGCCAGCAAGTTTGGTAAATAAAGACTAACCAGATTCCAGTTCCTGGTTTAGTAAGAAGGAATAGATCATGCGCCATCGCAAGAGTGGTCGTCAGTTAAACCGGAACAGCAGTCACCGTACTGCAATGTTCCGCAACATGGCTAGCTCGTTGGTGAAGCACGAAATCATCAAAACGACTTTGCCAAAAGCAAAAGAGTTACGTCGCGTAATCGAGCCTCTGATTACACTGGCGAAAAATGATAGCGTTGCAAACCGCCGTTTAGCTTTTGCTCGTACACGTGATAAAGAAGTAGTTGGTTTGTTATTTAACGTGTTAGGTCCACGTTATAACGCCCGTCCAGGTGGTTACACTCGTATTCTGAAGTGTGGCTTCCGTGCTGGCGACAACGCACCAATGGCTTACATCGAGTTAGTAGACCGTCCAGAAGTGGCCGGCGCTGCATTACCAGCTGAAGAAACAGCAGCTGAGTAAGTAAGACTCCAAATAAAAAGGCCAGCGCAAGCTGGCCTTTTTTTTCTGAATTTAGTGGCTGATACAAATGTATCCTTAAATGCGAGCCTATTTATTCTTGGTATAAAGAGTACATATCGTGTTGGTCTGTCAATCGCCTTCGATTAGTCTTGCCCTTGCCCGTTTCTGAAAAGCTGATCGAGTAGCGGGTTCATAGACGCATTTACAGTTCATATGTGTAAGCACAAGGATTGATAATCTTAGTGTTCTCACATTATATATGTGCGCCAGAAAACAGTTTCCATCAGAATTCCTACTACCTTAATCTGTTGCATCAGCTCAGGACCATCACAAACTCAGTATTACTGAGTCTGCCTGCACTACAGCTCCATCTTTTAACACCACCTCTTCGACTGCGACTGGCGCCAAGACACTGTCCAGTTTTTGTTTTGCTGAACGCAGTACACTCTAACCATCTACTTTGACCCGCAGAGCGCCACGTTTCAAAGTCCTTAGCAATAAAGAGGATTGTTCAACTGTGTATGGATAGGAAGGAGAAACGAATAGAGTCCCCATCAGGATTAATATGCTCAGAGTGAGCAAAGTCAGGGCAGGCTTTTGCGAGATAACTATAGTTTGTCCTTTTTGACGTCCATACCTATTTCCCGCGTTACGTATGTTCCATTGAGGCTTGGCGCTTAAGCCCAGACTTTTCGCTGAAGCGTGACGCATACTTTGCCAGGGACGACAAAATAACTGACTGAATTCGTTATTGGCATAGCTAAGTTGCTGCAACTGCTATTGTAGTTGTACTGCTATCTCAGTTTGGAACACAGCTTTAGCCTGTTAGCTATAATCCTGATTCTGCATGGCCTCCAACTGCACCTTACTAAGGTGCAGTGCTGCTGTTGTGCGTTGTCCGGCCAGCTGTTGTCATTTGATGATGAGCATGAAATAACGGATACGTTGAGCCATACTCACCAATAAGGCCAACACCAACAGATCAATGCAGCTAGCGATAGACTAAGTAACCTAATCATCAGTGACTGAATGCGGTTCTGCGCCTCTTAGCTGTCAGAGTTCCAAGTCATGTTTTTCCAGCCTGTGATATAAAGATCATTTAGTAATCTGCAGCTTTTCGGCAGTTCGTGTTTATCCAAACAGAATTGGCATAGTGGCGCTATATCCTCAGGTCTTTCGCGCAAAGGTGGAATACGTCACTCCAGTGTGTTGAGGCAATAGTACAACTCCTGACGGAACTGGCCTTGTTGGATCAAGGTTGCAAAATCAGCATTAGTTGCTGCAATCAATCGCAGATCACTCTGTTCAGTCTTACAGGATCCTACAGCCTCGTAGTGGCCTGACTCTAGCACTCTTAATAACTTGGCTTGTTGTGTCAGCGGCAAACAGGTGATTACATCGAGAAATAAAGTACCGCCTTTCGCCAGTCAATAGAATATTGGCTTCTGTTGTCGCTAGGGTTTGTAACTGCTGCATCAATGTCCGCATCTGCTGACTTTGCCTGATCAGATCCAGAGTGGGCGATACCAGTTGTTGTTGCAGTGCCTTATTTTGTAGCGTCAGGCTGGATAACTTTAATTGCTGCTGCAGTCGCTGGTTGTTCCATGGCTTTTCAATAAAGTCTGCTGCGCCAGCCTACATGGCTTGCACTATTAATGTGGTATTGGACCAGGCGGTCATCGCCAGCACAGGAATGTCATAGCCCTGTTGTTGCAGGTAACGCAGAAAGTGCAGACCTTCTTCACCTGAAGTGGTATCGAGCTGAAAATTCAGATCCAGCAGGATCAGATCGGACGACTACAATTATAACCAATCGCGGGTTTGTACTCGGTTTTCCAGTTCTTCAATAGTGTAGCCTAGATCCTCCAGCACAAAACGGGCGGCAAGTCTGACTTCACTATTATCTTCAATCAGCAGGATCAAAGGCTTATAGTCCTGGCGCTTCTGTACCATCTGTTCGCTCGCGATGTTCTTCTATACAGAGTAAGCCTCTATAGCTGAGTTCAGCTTTTTGCTTCATAGCATCTGCGGCACTATAGCAAAAGCAGCAACAAAAAAGATGCCGTGGCTAAAACAGGATCTTTTGTGGCCTTTCTCTGATGGCTTGATCGTTCGGATCCGGCCGAGGATCCGTTTTTTAAACAAATTTTGTACGGGAAATAAGCATAAAAACCGGATTAGGTTAAAAACTAAGCGGTCGAACAGCTTTATTGAAAAAAGATCTTGCGGCTTATTCTGAGATCTCTATAATGCGCTCCATCGACAGCGAAGACGGTTTCCAAAGCGAAATAGTTTGTAGCGAAAGATTCTGAAAGACGTTGATTATAAACGACTTTCGCTTCACAAGTGAAGCACTGCTCTTTAACAATAAGCAATCAATCATCTGTGTGGGCACTCACGGAATAGATTCTGCAGCGAGCAATCGCACAAAGAATATATTATCAGTGAAGTGACTTATACAGAAATCTGTTCGAAAGAGCAGACGTTTTAAGTCAGTGATACTGAGCAGCCATTTCGGTGGCAATTAAACTTTAATTGAAGAGTTTGATCATGGCTCAGATTGA
>NZ_BMLH01000014.1 GCF_014645135.1 Rheinheimera tangshanensis | reverse complement strand
TGGCTTCGCTAATACTTGACCACGTTCTACGTCTTCACGTTTAGTACCACGTAACAGAGCACCGATGTTCTCGCCTGCACGACCTTCGTCTAACAGTTTACGGAACATTTCAACACCAGTACAAGTGGTCGTCACTGTGTCTTTCAGACCAACGATTTCTACTGCTTCACCAACTTTGATGATACCTTGCTCTACACGGCCTGTTACTACAGTACCACGACCAGCAATTGAGAATACGTCTTCGATTGGCATGATGAATGGCTTATCAATCGCACGTACTGGCTCTGGGATGTAAGAATCTAAAGCTGCTGCTAATTCCAGGATTTTTGGTTCCCACGTTGCATCGCCTTCCAGACCTTTTAACGCTGAACCACGGATTACCGGCAGGTCATCACCTGGGAAATCGTAGTCTGACAGAAGTTCACGAACTTCCATCTCCACCAGCTCTAACAGCTCTTCGTCGTCAACCATGTCACATTTGTTCATGAATACAACGATGAAAGGTACACCTACCTGACGAGATAACAGGATGTGCTCACGAGTCTGTGGCATTGGGCCGTCAGTTGCAGCAACAACCAGGATTGCGCCGTCCATCTGTGCAGCACCAGTGATCATGTTCTTCACATAGTCAGCGTGGCCTGGGCAGTCTACGTGAGCGTAGTGACGAGTTGGTGTGTCGTATTCAACGTGAGATGTATTGATCGTGATACCACGAGCTTTCTCTTCTGGCGCTTTGTCGATTTGATCGAAAGCGA
Source organism: Rheinheimera tangshanensis (assembly GCF_014645135.1). Lineage (GTDB taxonomy): Bacteria > Pseudomonadota > Gammaproteobacteria > Enterobacterales > Alteromonadaceae > Pararheinheimera > Pararheinheimera tangshanensis. Next base: position 22,925 of record NZ_BMLH01000014.1, on the reverse strand, counting down.
ACGCCTGACCACCGTAGTGCTTAGCCAGTACGTTAGTGATAGCAGCAGTTAAAGTAGTTTTACCGTGGTCTACGTGACCGATGGTGCCCACGTTAACGTGCGGTTTATTACGTTCGAATTTAGCCTTAGCCATAAATAGACCCTTTTTAGCAAACGGTGGTTGTATGAAATAAGTTTTTTAGATTGTACAGCGAGAAAGGCTTTTAAGATGGTGCTGATACCCAGAATCGAACTGGGGACCTCATCCTTACCAAGGATGCGCTCTACCGCCTGAGCTATATCAGCAACTTGATCTGTTTGGAGCGGGCAGCGGGAATCGAACCCGCATCATCAGCTTGGAAGGCTGAGGTAATAGCCATTATACGATGCCCGCGGCCTACTCGTAGCTATTGTACTGAAATCCACTATACTAATGGTGCCGCTTATCCGAGTCGAACGGATGACCTACTGATTACAAGTCAGTTGCTCTACCAACTGAGCTAAAGCGGCACTACGTCAGTGGGTGCGAATTCTAGTGGAATGCCCCACCCCACGCAACAGGAATTAAAAAAAAACTTATAAATTCTGGCCTGAATGCTCAATAAGTACACAAAATGGTCAATTCGGCTGAATATAACGGGCTAATCCCTGAAAGATCAGTTGGGATTCGAGCTGAATGGGCAGATCCGCCAGGTATTTTTGTAAAAGCAAGGCGTCGCCACCGGTTAAAATAATTCGCTGTGTAGGTTTAATTGCATAGGCTTGGCGAATAGCCCCCACTAAAGCGGCAATAGCCCCCTGATACAAAGCTGTCGCAGTGTCAGTTGCAGGTGACAACTGCTCTGTCTCAAGTTCTGCTGAAAACACTTTAGCAGTTTTACTCAAGACAGCCTCTTGCTGTAGTTTTTGCCCGGCCAAAATCCAGCCGCCACCATGCATACCTTCAGCACTTAACCAATCGACAGTTAAAGCTGTACCAGCGTCAACTATCAGCAGATCGGTATTCGGATACAAGCCCGCAGCAGCCACTAACGCCAGCCACCGATCGACCCCTAATAATTGTGGCTGCAGGTAACTGTTAGTCACATTAAACGCCTGAGCTTCACTTTGTATCTGGACAAAAGGGATAGCAGCGGGGATCTGGTCGCGAACCTGTTGCACTCTGGTCTGCGCCGCCACACTGGCACAATAGACTGCTTTTATCTGTGACCATTGTTCCGTATTGATATTTTCCAGCTGAATTTCTGTCAATGTGCCTGCATGGTATAAACGGGCTTTACTACGGCTATTGCCTATATCTAGTAATAATTCCATCACAGCGCCTTTCTTAAGCTAAGTTCGCCACCATAAAAGCTTTGCTTCTGGCCATTGATATCCAGCACCAGCCCACCCTGAGCATCCACTCCAGCACAAAAACCTGTGATGGTCTGACTGCCACTGGATAAAGTCACCTGCTCACCGCCAAATTGATCGAGCTGATTAAATTCCTGTACATAGCCTGCAAAGCCCTGCTGGCTAAATTGCTGTAATTCCAGCACTAACTGCTGTTGCAGTAAAGCCACCAGCAGATTGCGATCTATCGGCTGACCTAAAGCCGAAGTTAGATCCGCCCAGGGCTGGTCTACAGCTTTATCGGTTTGTTCCGGCATACGAATATTTAAGCCCAAACCTATCACCACATCACATTGGGCATGAGTTTGCCCGGCCAGCTCGACTAAAATGCCTCCGAGTTTTTTATGCTCTATATACAAATCATTAGGCCACTTGAGCCGCACAGGCAATTGCCATTGCTGCTGCAGCACTTTGGCTACTGTAAGCCCCACGACTAAGCTTAAGCCCATCGCAGCCTGAATCCCCTGCTCCAGTTGCCAATACATCGAAAAATACAAGTTGCAACCAAAAGGCGAAAACCACTGCTTGCCTCGCCGTCCACGGCCTGCAGTCTGAGCTTCAGCTACCAGTACAGCACCTTTTTCAAGCAAAACGCCTTCTTTAAGTTTTTGCATCAGTTGGCTATTGGTGGAGTCCGTCACAGATTGTACCCAGACAGGTGCAGGCTGCTGTTGCTGTTGTTTAATCAGCGCAGCATCCAGCAACTGCACAGGTTGCGCCAAACGATAGCCTTTGCCTTTAATTTTGTATAAATCCAGCCCGTAGTGCTGCAATTGTTCTAAATGTTTGGCCACAGCGGTGCGGCTTATCCCTAACTGCTCGCCCAACCACTGGCCGGAACATAAAGCGCCATCAGCCAAATAATGCACCAGTTGCCGCTGCACAATCAGGCTGTGAGGTAAAGTTTTACGTGGTTCATTGGCCAATTAAGCGCACCTCAGGTTCCAACTGAACCGCAAACTCTGTTGCAACTTTTTGCTGTATCAGCGCGATCATTTGTTGCAACTCTGCAGCTGTACCTTTACCAAAGTTCACCAGCACCAGCGCTTGTTTTTCATAACAACCCACATCGCCAATACGCTGACCTTTTAGCCCAACCTGCTCTATCAGCCAACCTGCGGCCAGTTTAATCAAGCCATCAGCTTGTGGATAAAACGGCATCGCAGGATACCTGTGTTGAATAGCTTCAAATACCGGGCGACTCACCACAGGATTTTTAAAAAAGCTGCCACAGTTAGGTAACACAGCAGGGTCTGGCAGTTTAGACTGACGCACAGCAATCACAGCCTGTGCAACCTCTGCCACACAGCTATGTTGATTTAAATGCTCCAGCCCTTTGTAGCCTAATTTCGGCTGACCTTGTTTTTTTAGTGTCAAACCCACAGCCACAATCACGCCCTGACCCGCAAGCGCTGTCTTAAAAATACTGTCCCGGTAGCCAAAACCGCAATCACTTTTCCGTAAACGCTGCACGTCACGGTTTTGCCAGTGGAAAAAATCGACATAATCGCAGCAATCCGCCAGCTCAGCACCATAAGCACCAATATTCTGTACCGGAGCTGCACCTACACTGCCTGGTATCAGAGATAGGTTTTCTAATCCCCACCAGCCCTGAGCTACTGTCCAGCTCACCAATTGATGCCAATTATCCCCTGCTTCTATATGCAGTTGCACCTGCTGCTCATCTTCTGACAACAGAGTTCGACTTTTGGCTAAATAACGCAAGACAGTTTGGTTTTGATCGCTCAGGAAAATGCTGTTGCTACCTTCACCTAACAATAAGGGAATGGTTTGAGGCTGATAAGCTTTTAATTCAGCTAAAGATCCCAGCTCAATTAATTCTGCAAGCTGTGTATCCAAAGCAAAAGTGGAATAGGATTTAGCAGAGAGCTGCTGTAACAGACGCATAAAAGCACCAAATAACTGAAGTGTGCTTATTCTACTGGTTCCAGCGCAACAGACCAAAAAAATCTCAACAAGAACCAGCAATAAGCGGGTTAACCCTGTGCAGAAACTATGGCATCATAACCATAAACAGGTCCAACCAGAGAGTTTTATGTTACATCACACTTATATCAAAGTCCGGGGATACCACTTAGATGGTTACCAGCACGTCAATAACGCCCGCTATTTAGAGTTTCTGGAAGAAGCCCGCTGGGGTTATCTGGAACAACATGGTGATATAGAACATTTCGAACAGCTGGGCCTGGCCTGGGTGATCGTGAATATCAATATCAATTACAGAGCTCAGGCCACCATGGGCCAGCAACTGCGTATTGATACAGAATTCAGCGCCATTAATACCAAAAGCTCTGTTATTCATCAGAAAATCTGGCTGGATGGCACAGATACCTTAGTGGCCGATGCCAATATCACTTTTGTCTGTCTGGATAAAAAAACCGGCCGTGCTGTGGTGATTGAAGGCGATTTAAAAAGCCGCCTTGAGCCGCGTCTGGCCCACCAAATCGATATCTGAGATCATAAGCAAGCCTGCCAGTGTATTCGCTCTGGCAGGATCATCGCAAATGACTGACTCTCCTTCTGCTGTACACAAATGACATCATAAAACCGCTGTTTGATCGCAAAATTCATGACAATAAAAGTAAGGCTGTGTAAATCTAAGTCATTGTTAAAAAAGTAGAGTCACGGATATGGAATTGATTAGCTGGGAACAATTTGGTCTGGTTGAATTGCGGGTTGGCACCATTATCGAGGCAGCTGAATTTCCGCAAGCACGAAAGCCTGCGTATCAACTGAAAATCGATTTTGGCTCTGACATTGGAGTGAAACAATCCAGTGCTCAAATCACAGCGCTGTATACCAAAGAACAATTGCTCGGCACACAGGTGATTGGCGTGGTGAATTTTCCAGTCAAACAAATAGGGCCTTTTCGCTCTGAATGTCTGATCACAGGGTTTTACCGCCCAGATGGCGCTGTGGTATTGGCCGTGCCTGAGCAAAAAGTAGCGAATGGCAGCAAAATGGCATAACAAACAGTTTACACAAAAAATATTTTAAGATAACTTTTATTGCGGATTTTTACGGATAGCCAGGAACATCGGATGTTAAAGCAACTATTGCTCAGTTCAGCGTTGTTAAGCTCATTTTTTGTCAGTGCCGACCTTTACCAGGCTAAGCGGTATTACCATCAGGAAAATTATCAGCAAGCAAAAGCTGAATTTGAGCGTCTCTTACCTTTGGGCAACGACATGGCGGCCTTTAATTTGGCGGTAATGGCGATGAAAGGCCAGGGCATGCAACAGGATTTGTCTCTGGCCTATCTTTACTTTTTAGCTGCAGCAAAACTGGGCCATCCTGATGCAGCTACTGGTCTGCAAACTCTGGATACGCATCTGACGGCAGAGCAAAAGCAGTTGGCGCAGCAGCAACTGTTGTTGCAAAAAAATCAGTGGGTTCCCTCTTATGCCACCATGTTGGCCCAACGCAAATCTCCATCCTCCCTGTATAACCAAGGCACTCTGCCCGAAGTGATAGAAAGGGTTGAACCTAACTATCCAGTCAGAGCTGCGCGCAAAGGAACTCAGGGGTTTGCTGCTGTGCTCTTTCTTGTGGATGAGCAAGGTCAGGTTATTTACGCTAAAACCCAGCATAGTTTTCCTGCTGGAGTGTTTGATGAGGTGTCAGAGAATGCGCTGCGACAATGGCGTTATCAGCCGTCATCCAGCAAATCGATACGAAGGATCACTCTGGATTTTAGTTTAGCTGTAGGTGGTCAGGAGCAGTGGCGGAAAAAACTACTGCATGCACTGACTAAGGACTCCTGGCCCGCAGCCAAAGCTGGTATGGCATCTTCTCAATACAGCAATGCTATTTTACTGAACTATTTGGATCAAGACGCTACGCCGAGTCTCAGAGATCTGAGTGTAAGCACGGAAGAATTACCGCAGCTTTCTGATTTTAAATCAGAAAAAGCCAAAGCTGTGAAGATGTCAGCCTTTACCGGCAGCGCTATACTCAGAGTGGACTCAGATAAAAAGCTTAAACAACTGACCACACTTTCCGGCGAAGTGCCTTTTGCACAAGGCGATACCCTGAGTTTTATCGATAAGGCTGGTGACTACAAAATTGCTCCTTGGGATCTGAACTACAACACAACAAAAGCACCTCTTTATGCCAAAGATAAAATGTATCTCAAACAGCTCCATCAGCGACCTAAAGAATGGACTGACGAATACTGGTTGGATCAGGCGGCCCGTAATGGCTTACTTGAAGCACAGCGCGCGCGGGCACAATTTGATCAAGGCTGGGCTCATTATCTGCAGAGGAAAAACGATCCTGTGGCTTTAGGCTGGCAAGCTATTGAGTTGCTGACAGCAAATAAAACTGACGAAGCAAAAGCTGTTTTTAGCCAGGCAAAAGCAGCTGGATTCGAAGCTACAGCAGAACTGGAAATCTTATTCCAGTAAGGCTTTGGCCCATAATGCCAGCTTCTGTTCTTTGCTTTGGCTGGCATGAGCAGGGCTGGTAGAAGGCAGTTGAATATACTGAATGTCATTGCGGTGTTTCACCTGTGGTAGCAGATGACGTTTAAACTCTTCTGCTGCTTTGGCGCCGTTAAAGCAAATCTTTGAAATCTGTGGTTCTGCTGCAAGCAATTGCGGTATCGCATTGCAAATTACAGTATGTTTTTTAATAGCACTGTCCAGACTGCCCAACCGCTCGCAGTGTGCGATGACATCCCACAGCGCTATGCCTTGTTCGGTTAACAACTGACAACGCTGCGGATACCCAAGCTCCAGCGGAATAGCAAACAGCTGCTGCATCAAAGGCCAGAATAAATTGCGGGGATGGGCGTAATAACGCTGTTCAAGCAAAGAGGCAGAGCCAGGCATACTGCCAAGCAACAGAAAACGAGGCCTGACACCAAGAACTGGAGCCAGACCCGTTAATAACTCAGGATGCATATCAGGACGTTTTCAGACCCGGCTGATACTGCAAAGCTTTTTGCCAGGCCATTTCGGCCTGCATAGGTTCGCCATCTTGCTCTGCACAATAAGCCAAAGTCGCATAAAGCACTGCGTCTTCCTGGTGATCACGCAACCAGTGCTGTAGCTGTTTACGCAGCAACACCACATGGCGTTTTAATGGAATGTGCCGCAGCACAGGCCATACCAAAGGTAAGTCACTGTAGGATAAATGATCAACCAGCAGTTTTTCAGCTTGCTCAGCCTGACCTGCTTTGACTTTCGCCCAGACCCGACCTAATACAGCAGCCATCGACTTACGTTCTTTCGACGGCAACGCCAGCCAATAATCACTGTTTTCATCAAACACCCCTTGGGCTGCCAGATTACGGATGGCCTGAGGATAGATCTGATAACGCTGCACTTGCCACTGCGCTTTGGTAAACCACTTTTGCTCTATGGCTTTAAGCACAGTATGAAAAACTTCAATATTATGACCTGCAGCTAACAGGGCCTGAAAATACAAAGGCGCTAATAAAGGCGCATCTGCCGGTATCAACATGTGAGGCTGCAGTAACTCCAGCGCAGCTTTGGCCTGATTCTGGCGCAGTAATAAATCAGCTTTGACATAACAACTCTGCGCTTTTGTTGCATCCAGCAGTTCGGCCAATTGCATAGCTTTAGTCGCATGTCCGGCCTGCAAAGCAGCGTAACAGGCCATACTTTTGCGTAGCATAGTAAATTCTGGCATAGCCTCAGAGCGGTCAAAATACTGCTCAGCATCCTGAAAACGACCCGCCGCCAAAGCCAAAGCCGCTTGTTCAAAAGCCAAACGGGCTTTGCGCTGCTGACGACCACGAAATGGATTGAGGGTCCAGTTACGAAAACCCCAAAACGGCCTTAAAATTCGTAACGTCAGCCATAACAAAGTCAGACTTAACAACAAAATGATGGCAAAACCCACCAGCGTCATTTCAATGGTCCATGGACCCAGCACCAGCATCAGATAACCCGGATTCTGCGTCAGCCATGGTCCTAGCCACATGGCGGATGCCAGCAACAAAACTACCAGTAGCAGACGGATCATTGGCTACTCTCCACCATGCTTTGACGCATGACCTGATCAAGCACAGCGCTGGATTGCAAAGCAGCAGGCGCAGGAAACGCCACAGGCAAGGCAGCCAGTTGGACTAATTGCTCTGATGCTGCGCTGACCTTCGGATCAACAGCAGCAAAATAACGTTGCAAGGTATCCATCGCCTGCTGTAATGCAACCTGATACAACTCACTCTGATACTTCATTGCGGCCAGTTCAGCCAACAACAGCTGTTGTTGCAAGGTGTTACGCAAACTCAGTTGCTCGCCTGCAGATAAAACAGACAAATCTTCCGGCTGAGTAGGACGCACATGCACTAAAGAACTCCAGAATGAATTCCAGTGCTGAAGTAGAGTAGTTTGCCAATCAGAACTGGTAACAGCTACAGGCTCTGCATCATCCAGTTCACGCTCACTTTGACGTAGCGGTAAATCAAATACAGCTTTACGCAGGCTGGTTAAACCCAGTTGGATTTTGGCAACATCGGGTAAGGTATTTTTTTGCAGCTCAGCTAAATCTGCCTGAATGGCCTGACGCAGCGGCTGCATGCTGCTGTCCTGTAACAAGGCCAACTGCTGTTCAGCGCCTTGCAATAAACGTAAAGCCGCTGGCATGTCCTGCTCTAACCAGATTTTTTGTCCGGCCAGTTGTAATAGCTGCTGAATTTGCCATAACTGCCAGGTACGGCCATTACTCAGCTGTTTTTTACTTTCCAGTTGCAATTGCAGCAGAGCTTGTTGTTGCTGCTCACTCAAAGCGCCTTGTTGTTTTTGCTGATCAACAACTAATGCCAGTTGCTGTTGCACTTGAGTCGTCAGTTGCTGATATTGCTGTTGACCTTGCTCAGCTTGCTGCTGTTGCAGTTGTTGCAAGACCTGTTGTTGCTGTTGCACAGCAGTCCACTGCGGCCATAACCACCAAGTCACTGCGGCAAGAGCCACGACCAAAATCAAATTCAGTAGCACAGAAAACCAGGCGACAGCACGGCCTGTTTTCGCTGATGGTACAGGACCATTTTTAATCGGGTCTTTTTTAACCGGATCAGCGTTAGCCGAACCTTGAGAGAGTGGTGATTCAGAGGCAGTAACAGCCACCGGCGTATCAGTCATGACAAGTTCCTCTTAACTGGCAAATCGCCTCCAGTAACGCCTGATCATTGGCACTGGCTGACAAATAAATACGGGATCCGTCGATCCCAAGTTCTGTAGCGGCTTCTTTCATCCGCGGGCTAACCATAATCCATAGCTGTTGCTGTAACCAGCTATGTTGCTCTTTTGGCAATAATTCAAAAATAAGCTGTAAAATTTCGTTACTGGTAACCACAATACATTGAATATGTTGCTGATGCCACTGGTCTGACAAGCTTTGTCCATCTAAGGGCAAAGGTACTCTGCGATAACTTTGCACATAATGAATATGAGCACCGCGCTGTTGTAAGCCTTTTTTAATCAGCTCACGGCCTGCGTTTCCCCTTACTATCACAATGTGTTTGTCAGCTACATCCTGTAGCTGCGGTAAAGCCAATAACCCCTCACTACGCTGATCCGCTGGCACCAACACTTCGCGGCCACTGCATTTTTCCAGCACTGTCGCAGTCGTAGTTCCAACGGCCACTAAAGGCGCAGTGATTTTTTTGCAATCGTATTGTTGCTGCAAACAGCTGACCGCGCTAACACTGACAAAAATCACCTGATCGGCCTGTTCCAGCATAGTGCCGGCTTTGGCTTTTAACGGCACTAATTGGGTGGTGATCAAAGGTTGATACAAATACGGAATGGCCAGCTCATCTAAACTGGCCAGCAACTGATCCGCCTTGCCCGCCGGTCTGGTAATCAGCACCGGGCTTAGTGGATCAAGCAGTGGTGTAGTCACGCCTATCAGGCCTGACGATAGACCACATCTAAGATGCGGTCTGCGCCTAAAGCCAATAATTGTTCAGCCAGTTGAGTCCCCAACTGCTCAGCTTGTGAAGCTTGCCCTTTGATTTCTGAGCGTAAAATTTCAGAACCATCCAACTGTCCGACCAAACCACGCAGCCAAAGTTCATTCTGCTGCAGTATTGCAAAAGCACCAATTGGCACCTGACAACCGCCCTGCAGCTTACGGTTCATTGCCCGTTCGGCCAACACACAAATACGGGTTTCTTTATGTTCCAGCGGAGCTAACAGCTGCTGAATCACCAAATCATCACTACGGCATTCAATACCTACAGCGCCCTGACCATTGGCCGGTAAACTGATGCCAACCTCCAGAAAGCTGGCAATACGAGCTTCAAAACCTAAACGTATTAAACCAGCTGAAGCCAGAATAATGGCATCAAACTCACCAGCGTCCAGTTTTGCCAGACGGGTGTTGACGTTGCCACGTAAGTCTTTGATCTGTAGGTCTGGTCGCATGGCTTTGATTTGGCACTGACGACGTAAACTGGAAGTTCCGACTACAGCCCCCTGGGGTAAATCAGCAAGTTGTTGATAGCTGTTGGAGACAAAAGCATCGCGGGGATCTTCACGTCGACAAATGGTATGCAACATCAGGCCTTCAGGAAAATCGACTGGCACATCTTTCATGCTATGGACTGCTATATCAGCATGGCCTTCCAGCATGGCAGTTTCCAGCTCTTTGACAAACAAACCTTTGCCACCAATTTTGGCTAAAGGAGTATCCAGAATTTTATCGCCCTGAGTCGACATAGGCACCAATTCAACCTGCAAACCAGGGTGGGCCACTTCCAGTTCAGCTTTAACAAAATTGGCTTGCCATAAAGCTAAAGCACTTTTACGGGTGGCGATACGAACCAGGTTCATAGGTACTCCTTAAAACAGCGGAAAATAACAGCAGCGCCATGACAATAAAAGCTGGTCTGCCCGAAAATGCCGCCTAGTATATACCCAAAGTAATTGGAGTTGCAGCGCGACGACAAGTGATTGAGACCCCAGGAGCATAGTTTACCTATGTGACTGGGGCGCAAGCATGCAGGCAACAAAGCTGCAGCTTCAAGTACAAAGGGGATGCTATTGGTAATGAAAGTGATGGCTGAACAACAGATTTTGCTGTGGATCAAGGATTTCAACCCGCCATTCACCTTTCTGGCTGGCGTCGAATTCTTTTCTGCTGTAGGTACGCCAGTAATCCATTTTGACCGGCAGCTTAATCCGGGTCATCAGTTTACCTTCGTAATACCACAGATGTTCTATGCTCTGACCATTTAAACCTTTGACCTCAGAATACAGCGCCAGCTGTGGAACTGAGGCTGCGTCGACCTTTTCACCTAAACTGCGGGCTTTGGCAGAAGGCGTTTCGTTAGTCAACAAAGCCAGTCTTAATACACCAGTCTCTGCGCTAAATAATGGCGTACCTGATTCTGCCATCGCTTCTGTAACTAAAGCTACTTCAGAAATGGCGGGCTGTGGTGTCACAGCGGCACCAGATAGCACTGGAATTTCTGCTGGTTTGACTTCTGCTGCAATAGTTTCAGTGCTTGCCGTTTTAACGGGTAGAGGCTCTGGTTCAGGATTTTGCTGCACAGCCTCCAGCACCAGCTCTGGTGTGCCAGCCTCAATAGATTCAGTGGTCATTACAGCAGGAGCTGTTTCAGCCACTGGGCTAATCACGGCATCAGGTGACTCAACATTTAGCCAGCCATACAGCAGCAGAGCAGCAGCACAAAGTGTCAATACGGCACCGGCAATACGCCGCCAATGCCAGTGTTGCTCTGTTGTTGGTTCCGGCAAATCGCCAGACGCTGCTGCAGCGCCCAGACTTACCCGAACCACCAGTTTTTCCTGTGCTGTTGTCACTTCCACTATTCCATTTTTAAAGTGCTGGTAATTGCTGCTGAATAAAACGACTGATATCGGCAATTTGTTGTGGGCACACACTATGGCCCATACGGTACTCGGCCCAATTGACATTAAAACCGGCAAATTTCAGCGCGTTAAAAGCAGCCTGACCTGCGCTGTAAGGCACCACTTCATCGTGAGTACCATGATTCACCAGCACAGCTGTGCTTTTGTTAGCGCCAGTCATTTCTTCTTTGAGCTTGCCTGGCACAGCCATATAAGTAGAAAGCGCCATCACACCGGCTAGTTTGTAAGGCAAACGAGGCAGTAAGTGTAAGGCAATCACGCCACCCTGACTAAAACCCGCCAACAGAATACGGTTGGCCGGTATACCCTGCTCAATCAGTTTGTCCAGTAAGGCAGTCACTGCAGTAGCCGATTCGCGCACGCCGGTTTCGTCCGCTCTGTCGTTTAAATCCCAGGTTTTAATATCGTACCAACCGCGCATCTGCATCCCACCATTGATAGTAATAGGACGCACAGGTGCATGAGGGAACAAAAACCGGATGCCAGAATTTTTTGGCAAACGTAATTCCGACACTATAGGAGCAAAACCATCACCCGAGTCACCCAAACCATGTAACCAGACCACAGCAGCATCGGCCTGACCTTGGGGTTTTACATCGACAAAAGGAAGTAACGCCATTGTATTTCTCTATTGATTTTGTTTACTGACCGCATCACTCACGAGTTATCGGCTAACACTACGTTTTGACCAGACTGTTTGCTAAAGGCATCGGAAATTAATGCCCAGAACTCAGTGCCAGTTCTGTTATCAATCCAGACACCGTCTTTGAATTCAAAATGGTGGCCATTAAATTTAGTCGCGACCCACAGCTGATGCAGCGGCGGCTGTTTATTAATGATCACCTTGCTTCCTTCAGGAAAACTGATACTCAACAAGCCACCGTTTGACTCATAATCTAAATCCAGGTCCAAAGCTTCGATCGCATCTTCCACCGCAAGCAGCACCTGATCGGTCAGTTCGTCATATTCTACGTCATTCATCGGTTTCACCTGTTTGCTTTTGCTGTTAAGGATGCGATTATAGAGCGCAAAATAATTAATGAAATAAAAACCATGAATACAAAGCGACAAAGACTGGTGTGCATCCTGTTGCTCAGCCAATGGTTACTGGCCTGTGGCCAAAAAGGTCCTTTGACATTGCCTCAAACCCCACAACCGAATAAAGCGCCGGCAGAACAACCAGCGCCAGCCGATCAGCCAGTAGTTTCAAAGGAACAGTAGTGGATTACTTTAATTATCAGAATCAGAATTTATTTGCCGAAGGCGTTGCGTTAGCCGATATTGCCGCAGAATTTGGCACGCCAACTTATGTCTATTCCCGCGCGACCATTGAGCGCCATTACAAAGCTTTTGCTGAAGCTGCACCCAGCCGTGACTTATTAGTCTGTTACGCCGTCAAAGCCAACAGCAATATAGCTCTATTAAACCTTTTGGCCCGTCTTGGCAGTGGTTTTGATATAGTGTCTGAAGGTGAATTACGCCGCGTATTGCAAGCCGGTGGTGATGCCAAAAAAGTGGTGTTCTCTGGTGTAGGTAAGTCGGTCACTGAAATTGAGTTTGCGCTGCAAACTGGCATTAAGTGCTTTAACGTCGAATCAATTCCTGAGCTGGAACGTATTCAGCAAGTGGCAAGCCGCCTGAATATCATTGCGCCTATCTCTATTCGGGTGAACCCGGATATAGACGCCAAAACCCATCCTTATATTTCTACCGGCTTAAAAGCCAATAAGTTTGGTATCGACATTAACGACGCTGTATCCATGTACCAGCGAGCGGATGCCGCTTCGCATTTAAAAGTTTGTGGTGTGGATTGTCATATCGGCTCACAGCTGACCGAAACCCAGCCGTTTTTAGATGCTTTAGATAAGTTACTGGCGCTGATCGACAAATTAGCTGCAGTGGGTATTCACCTCACTCATATCGATATAGGTGGTGGTTTAGGTGTGCCTTACGATGGCGAAACTCCGCCACATCCTGCGGAATATGCAGCTAAAGTGGTAGAGAAACTGGCGGCTTATCCACAGCTGTCGCTGATTTTTGAACCGGGCCGCGCCATTATGGCCAATGCAGGTGTACTGCTGACCAAAGTGGAATATTTAAAACCAGGTCAGGAAAAGCATTTTGCTATTGTTGACGCTGCGATGAACGACTTAATTCGCCCGGCACTTTACAGTGCATGGCAATCTATTATTGCTGTGCAGCAAAAACCTGATGTTCCTACTGTGACTTACGATGTGGTAGGTCCGGTCTGTGAAACCGGTGATTTCCTCGGTAAAGACCGTGCTTTAGCACTGGAGCCAGGTGATTTACTGGTGGTGCGCTCAGCAGGCGCTTATGGTTTTACCATGAGTTCCAACTACAACAGCAGACCCAGAGCCGCAGAAGTGCTGGTGGATGGCGACCGCAGCTATTTAGTCCGCCAGCGTGAACAATGGCAGGATCTGTGGCGCGGTGAACAGTTGGTACCCTGAATGATCCCAGACAATAAATTTAAAGATCGCAACAACCAAAGCTTAGTGCATTTCTCAAAAATGCACGGTTTGGGCAATGACTTTATGGTGATAGACGCCGTCAGCCAGAATGTGTTCTTAACCAAAGAACAAATTAAAAAACTGGCCGACCGCAACTTTGGTGTCGGATTTGACCAGTTGCTGATGGTGGAGCCACCTTACGATCCGGATCTGGATTTTCATTACCGCATCTTTAACGCCGACGGTTCAGAAGTAGAACAATGCGGCAATGGTGCGCGCTGTTTTGCTAAGTTTGTCCGGCATAAAGGCCTGACCAATAAATATAAAATTTCGGTCAGTACTAAATCCGGCAAAATCACTTTGTATATAGAGCAGGATGGTCAGGTGACGGTCAATATGGGCGTGCCACAGTTTGATCCGGCCAAAGTGCCTTTTAAAGCACAGAAGCAAGAGCTGAACTATATTTTGCACAGTGAAGACGCAACGACTTTATGCGGTGTGGTGTCTATGGGCAACCCGCATGCGGTGATACTGGTGGATGATATTCAGACGGCTCCGGTGCATCAATGGGGGCCGGTGTTTGAAAATCACGAACGTTTCCCTGAGCGCGCCAATATAGGCTTTATGCAGGTGCTGTCACCTTCTCATGTCAAATTAAGAGTATGGGAACGTGGCGCAGGTGAAACTTTGGCTTGTGGTACAGGCGCTTGCGCTGCTGCAGTCATTGGTCAGATGCAGAAAAAATTACAAACCCAGGTAAGGGTAGATTTACCAGGCGGCTCTTTACAGATCCGCTGGCAAGGGCCTGGCCAACCCGTCAAAATGACAGGGCCAGCCGAACATGTTTTTGATGGACAATTATTCTTATGAGCGATCTTCCTCTTGATACAGCACTGGTAAATCCTGAACTGGCTGAAGCCAGCCTGATTGTTGATTATCTGTATGATCATCCTGAATTTTTTCTTGAACATCCAGAGCTGGTAAGCCGCTTGCGTTTACCACACCAGCAAAGGGGTGTGGTGTCTTTAGTGGAACGTCAGCTGGAATTACAGCGCGAAAAAATCCGCTCTTTAGAAGATGATATCACTCGTCTGATGGGCATAGCCCGCCAGAATGAACAGATTTTTTATGCTCTCAATGACCTGCATCTCGAGTTATTAAAGGCCTCTGATTTGCCCGCATTACTGCAGGCATTGCAGGCTTTTACCGCTAAATTGCCTCATGTCCAAAGTTGTGTGTTGGTTGATTTGCAGCAGAACACCGATCAGGTTGCGCAGTTGCAACTCATATTGCAGCGCCGTTTAAGTGGCAAAAGTTATTATTTTGGCCGGATGAACCGCGACGAAATGTCGGCATTGTTTGAATCTCATATTCATTCTGTATCCTTGCAGCTGTTAAAGCTATCGGAAGATCAACAGTTCCTGCTGGCCTTTGGCAGTGATTCAGACGAGCATTTCCAGCCAGGCATGGATACCTTATTTTTGGACCATCTGGCGAAGCTGGTAGTAGCCGTTTTACCAACTGCTATTTAAATGACACTGCCTGCTGAACTTGATCATTGGCAAGCCGACTTGTCGGCTTTCCTGGCTTATTTAAAGCATGAACGGGGTTATAGCGACAAAACGCTCAGCAGCTATCAATTGCAACTTTCTGCTGTGGCCAGTCAGGTGGCTGAACAGGCCAACCATTGGGTCGAGCTGACCGAAACCCAGCTGCAATTGCATATCTCTTCGTGCCGCAAAAGCTTAAAAGCCCGCAGCTTAGCGCTAAGAGTCGCGTCTTTGCGCAGCTTTTACCGTTATCTGGTGCAACAAGGCAAACTAAAGGAAAACCCGGCATCGTATTTACAGGTGCCCAAGTTTGACAAACCTCTGCCAAAAAACCTCGATGTCGATCAAGTGAATCATCTGCTGGATTTTGATACCAGCGAAGACGCCCTTGCCTGCCGCGACAAAGCGATTTTGGAGTTGTTTTACTCCTCAGGTTTACGGCTGGACGAACTGGTCAGCGCCAACCTGCAGGATATTGATTGGTCCGAAGCCTTAATACGGGTGCGTGGCAAAGGCAATAAACAACGTGTTCTGCCTATAGGCCGTATGGCGGTTGCCGCTATTAAAGACTGGCTAAAAGTACGAAGTGCTTACGTAGGCACAGAGCCAGAGGCGTTGTTTTTAAGCAAACAAAAAAACCGCATCAGCAACAGGCAAGTGCAACAACGCGTCAAACTCTGGTCAGAACGTCAGGGCTTAGCCCAGCATTTACACCCGCATATGCTACGCCACTCCTTCGCTACTCATATGCTTGAATCCAGCTCAGACCTGCGCGCCGTACAAGAACTGCTGGGCCATGCTAACCTCAATACCACCCAGGTTTACACCCATTTAGATTTCCAGCAGTTGGCCAAAGTGTATGATAATGCTCATCCAAGGGCGAAGAAGAAGTAAATCTTAGTGAGCCTAAAGCTCGTATTCTATGGACGAATCAGTATCACTGACAGCGGACTTAACCACTTATGCGTATTTACAAAGCCCTTTTGCCTTTTAAAGCCATTTCTTTTGACTTGGACGATACGCTGTATAACAACGGCCCTGTGATTGAACAGGCTGAACTGGCGATGCAACAAAAACTGCTGCAACTGGCTCCGAAGCTTGGCTTGATTGACCCTGAATTCTGGTGGCAAAAACGCAAAGAGCTGGCACAACGTGACCCTGAAGTTCGCCACGATGTCAGCCGCTGGCGCTTATTGTCAGTGGAACAAGGCTTAACGGAGCTAGGTATGGGCCGCTGTGAAGCAGGTGAAATTGCCGAACTGGCTTTTAGCGCTTTTTATACCGCCCGCAGTCATTTAACAGTGCCGGAGTCCAGTCATCAGTTGCTCAAAGCCTTAGCAGAGCGTTACCCATTGGTGGCTATTACCAACGGCAATGCCGATTTAAAACTGCTAGGTATCAGCCAGTATTTTCAATACGCTTATCATGCCGGCCCCAGCGGCAAAATGAAGCCTTACCCTGATATGTTTTATAAAGCCTGCCAGCAACTGGCTATTGCGCCTCATCAACTACTGCATATAGGTGATAATAGCAAAGCTGATGTGCGGGGAGCGCTCAATGCCGGCTGTCAGGCGGTGTGGCTGAAACATGAAGATCATTTTCAAACTGCAGTATTACCTCATCTGCAAATTGATTCGTTAGAGCAGTTGCAGGCTTTGCTTTAAGTTCACAAAGCTGGGGCAACAAAGCTGTAGGGCTGTTGGGTATATACCCAAGTTACTTGAAGATGCAGGGAGGCGACAAGCCAGTGAGCCCCCAGGAGCATAGTAAACCTATGTGACTGGGGCGAGATGGCGCAGTCAACAAAGCTGCAACTTCAAGGACGACGGGTATATAATGCTGCAAATTTTGCGACAGGTACTTACTGCTAATGGATGTCTCTTCTTTACTGGATGGCTTAAACGATAAACAACGTGATGCGGTAGCCGCTCCTCCTCAACATATGCTGGTATTAGCCGGTGCCGGCTCGGGCAAAACCCGAGTTTTGGTGCATCGCTTAGCCTGGCTAATGCAGGTGGAACGGGTTGCGCCTTATAGTTTATTGGCTGTGACTTTTACCAATAAAGCCTCACAGGAAATGCGTAACCGTATCGAACAGACTATAGGCGTTAGCTTAAATAATCTGTGGATGGGTACCTTCCACGGCTTGTCGCACCGCATGTTGCGGGCGCATTATCTGGAAGCTGGATTACCTCAGGGTTTTCAGATCATCGACTCAGACGATCAATACCGGTTAGTACGTCGGGTATTAAAAGCGCTGAATTTAGACGAAAAACACTGGCCACCTAAACAAATTCAATGGTTTATCAACGCCCGTAAAGATGAAGGTCAGCGCCCAGGCACTATGGACGCGCATGGCGATTTCAGCCTGCAAACCATGATCAAAATTTACGCCGCTTACCAGGAAATGTGTGACCGCTCGGGCTTGGTCGACTTTGCCGAAATTTTACTGCGAAGCTTCGAGCTAATTAAACAGCAGCCACAAATTCGTGCTCATTATCAGCAGCGTTTCCGCCATATTCTGGTCGACGAGTTCCAGGATACCAACTCTATCCAGTATGAATGGCTACGTTTACTGGCAGGCACTGAAAGCAAAGTGATGATAGTAGGTGACGATGACCAGTCTATCTACGGCTGGCGTGGCGCTAAAGTGGAAAATATTCAGCAGTTTTTAAAGGATTATCCAAACCCTGTCACTATCCGCCTCGAACAAAACTACCGTTCTACCGGCACTATTTTAAAAGCCGCCAACTGCGTGATTTCGCATAACAGCGACCGTTTGGGTAAAGACCTGTGGACGGACGGCGAACAAGGCGAGGCTATTTCGCTCTACACCGCCTTTAACGAGTTAGATGAAGCACGTTTTATTGTTGGCCGTATCAGAGAGTGGAAACGTGAAGGCGGCAAGCTGATTGAGGCCGCAGTGCTGTATCGCAATAACGCCCAGTCGCGGGTGCTGGAAGAGGCTTTAATTCAAGACGGTATTAACTACCGTATCTATGGCGGCTTACGTTTCTACGAACGTCAGGAAATTAAAGATGCTTTGGCTTATTTGCGTTTAATTAATAACAGACAAGATGACGCGGCGCTGGAACGTATTATCAATACCCCAGTGCGTGGTATTGGCGATACTACGATGGACAAAGTGCGGGAAAATGCCCGTTCTCTGCAAATCACCTTATGGCAAAGCCTGCAACAAATGCTGGCCAATAAGCAACTTACCGGGCGCGCAGCCAATGCCATCAGCACCTTTATACAGCTGATTGACCAGCTCGAAGCCGACAGCAAAGATTTAAGTCTGGATGAGCAGGCCGATCATGTGATTCAACTATCTGGCCTGATGGCGATGTATCTGGCCGAAAAAGGCGAAAAAGCTCAGACCAGGGTGGAAAACTTAAACGAACTGGTGAACGCTTGCGCCAACGCCACTTATGTCAACACCGAAGAGATGACGCCACTGTCCGCCTTTTTATCTCAGGCAGCCTTAGAGGCCGGTGAATATCAGGCGGAAGAACATTCAGACGCAGTGCAGCTGATGACGTTACACAGCGCCAAAGGTTTGGAATTCCCGCTGGTGTTTATCTGTGGTCTGGAAGAAGGCATGTTCCCAAGCCAACAAAGTGGTGATGACAGCGAACGTTTGGAAGAAGAACGTCGCTTATGTTATGTCGGTATGACCCGTGCTATGCAAAAGCTGTATTTAACTCATGCCGAAAGCCGCCGTTTATATGGTCAGGAGCAGTACAACAGACCATCCCGTTTTATCCGCGAAATTCCGGCTGACTGTTTAGAAGAAATTCGCCTGACCACTAATGTCAGCAAGCCAACTCAAATGAACCGTTTTGGCAGTGCCGCCAGCCACAGCGCCTTTGAGAATACTGGCTTTAAGCTGGGCCAAAGGGTATTACACGATAAGTTCGGTGAAGGCACAGTGCTAAATTATGAAGGCACAGGGCCACAGTCCCGTATTCAGGTGAACTTTGACGAACTGGGTAGTAAATGGCTGGTGACCGCTTATGCCAGACTAGAACCGGTTTAATTTATGACGAACCTGCTGCAGATCATCAGTCAGCAACAAAGCGCTTATCAGAAGCAGGGCTGGCGTTTACCAATCTGGTTGGCAGGTTCTAAAGCTTTTACGCAGCAGCAACTTAGTGCTTTAGAGCCTGAAGCTGTTGGTTATTGGTTAGGCCAGCAAGCCCCTGCTGGTTTTACGTTATTATCAGCCAAACAAAAGCAACAATGGCTGGGCACTGAATGTGATCTACTGGTGGTGGATGCGCGCGATGCTGTCGACTGGGATTTAGTCGCAGCCAGCAGTGGTTGCTTAAAAGCGGGTGGGCTTTGGTTATTTGTGACCAACGAACCGGGTTTATGGCGACAACAGCCAAATCCAGCCGCTAAAAGAGCATTACCTTATCCGCTTGATGCTGCTGTTTATACAGGCTTATTTAAACAGTTTTGGTTAGAACAATTGCAGGACGCTCAGTGGCTACAGCTTATCGAAGGGCTGCCTGCTGTGATCCCTGTCTTGCCAGAGGCTATTACTACGGCACAAGCAGAACTGCCTTATCGCACAGCTGAACAACACCAGGCAGTGGCGGCTATCCATAAAGTAGTCACAGGTCACAGACGTCGCCCTTTGGTGCTGACGGCTCACCGTGGTCGCGGCAAATCCGGTGCTTTGGGCTTAGCAGCGGCTCAATTAGCCCAACAAGGTAAAACCGATATTCTGCTGACAGGCCCTTCCCCTGTTGCTGTGCAAACCGCATTTTTAATCGCTGCGGGTCTGTTAAATCAGTCGTATCAACAGGGTCAAAATCAGCTATTAAACGGCGCTATTCGTTTTGTGCCTGTTGATGTTTTACTGGCAGAAAAGCAGCAGAACACTGTGATACTGGCCGATGAAGCTGCTGCTATTCCAACCCCTCAATTGCAGCAACTAACGGACTTATATAGCCGTTTAGTTTTCGCTACGACTGAACATGGCTACGAAGGTACAGGCCGTGGTTTTCAGTTACGCTTTCAAAGTTATTTACAGCAGCATTGCCCTGGTTTTCAAAAACTGCACTTGCATCAACCAATACGCTATCAGGCGAACGACCCACTGGAGCAGCTAATTTTTAGAGGTTTTTTACTGGAACAAACGGACTCTGTAATTACAGCGCCGCTGCAACCAAAGGTCTCTAGCTATCCAATCAAAGATTTACTGCTACAACCTCAGAAGCTACAAAAAATTTTTAGTTTACTCAGCCTGGCGCATTATCAAACCGATGTGATGGACCTCTGGGCTTTATTAGATAACCCGACACTGAAGCTCTATACACTGGAGCAAGATCAGCGGGTGCTCGCCTGTGCTTTAATCAGTTTTGAAGGTGAGCTGGATGCAGAACTCACTGTTGCGGTAGCGCATGGCAAACGCAGAGTACAAGGGCATTTATTAGCTCAAAGCTTAGCTTTTCATTGTTTACAACCTGAACTGGCGACACAAAAAATGGCCAGAATTCAGCGTATTGTGGTAAATCCTTCATTGCAAATGCAGGGGCTTGGCAGTCAATTATTAAACTTTGTGTTACAGGACTTGCAGAGCCAGCAGTATCTGGTCGGCACAAGTTTTGGTGCTACATTAGCTTTAGCAAAGTTCTGGCAAAAAGCGGGTTTTTATCCTGTGAAACTAAGCCATCAACATGAACAAGCCAGCAATGAAGCCTCTGTGTTGATGCTGCATGGCGAGCAATTTCAGTATTTACAACAGCAGTTTTCCAGACAGCTGTATTGGCAGCTTGCGGATAAACAACGCTTTTTAGATCCGGCCTTAGCACTGCTATGGGCCGAACCTCCGGCGATAACACTTACACCGCAACAGATCACCGAACTGAAGTTATTTCAGGCTGGCTTGCGTCCTTTTGATCTGATAGAAACTCAGCTGTTGTGTTGGTTTAATCTCAATTATGCCAAAGTTGAGCATCAAACAGCGCTCTTATTGGTACAACGGCTTTGGCAAAAGCTTTTCATGCCAAAGGCAAAGCAAAATCTACCAGAACTTTGTCAGCTTCTGCATTTATGAGCCAGAACAAGGTTCCATCTGGAAATCTCGACTAAACTCTTACAGATAAAAGTGGTAAGAGTAAAACTTCATGTCATTAAAAAGTGTGCAGAGACTAAGTGCAGTATTGTTTTTAGTCGGCGCGTCTGCTGTATCTGCTGAAGTAGCAAAAATCCAATTGGGCATGTCGGTGCCTTTGACTGGAAACGCAAGTGGTATAGGTCAAAGCTATAAAAATGGCGTTGAATTAGCGATCAATCAGTTGAATAGAGAAGGTGGAGTACATGGCATTCAAGTACAACTAGTGATCAAAGACGATCAGTACGAGCCAGAACGAACAGTGCAAAACACTAGACAATTTATACTGGAAAACAAAGTGTTAGCTTTATTTGCTTATGTTGGTACACCAACTTCTCTTGCCATATCACCCTTATTACAACATTACCAAATCCCCTACATAGCTCCTTTTTCCGGCGCGTCTTTGTTGCGTCAGAGTGAATATAACTTTATCTATCATTTACGTGCAGGTTATGAAGAAGAAACTCAAAGTCAGGTGGATTATTTGCTGCTAAATCCAAAAACTAAAGTGGGCTTGTTGCTACAAGCAGATGAATTTGGTGCATCTGTAGAGCAAGGTTACCTCAAAGCACTTCAATTAAAAGGAATATCACCTGTTATCACTGCACGTTTTCAACGTAATAGCACAGCGATAGAAGCAGGAGTGTCAGAGTTGATCAACGCAGGCGCTGAATTAGTGTTTATGGTTGGCACCTACAAACCTCTGGCTGAGGCGATCAACTTTGGACGTCGTAAAGGTTACAGACCTACCTACGCCACTGTGTCTTTCGCCGGTTTGCAGCAGCTAAGTGCTCTGCTAGATAAAGGCGATAAGGTGATGGCGACCATGGTAGTACCCAAACCTACAGATACCAGTTGGTTAGTAGTACGTGAATACCAGAGGTTGATGATTCAGCAAGCAACGGCTCCTTTATCTGATATCGGCCTAGAGGGATTCACAGCAGGTACCTTATTAGGACAAGCGCTAAAATTATGTTCTTTACCTGTGGAACGCTCGTGTTTATTAGAAAAACTACGGCAACAAACCGCAGTTTATGATTTTCCTTTGCAGTTTGATCCCATAAAACAACAAGCATCGCAGCAGGTGTTTAGAGTAAAAGTGACAGATCGTGGGTTAGAGGATTTGAGGTAGGGCGCAATAGCCGAAGGCATTCGCCGTTGGTGATGAATTAAGCAAGATTTGTTCTGAATTCGGGCGGTGGGGCGACAGCAGAACCTCTTGTCAGCCTGGCGGTGAACTACATTATTCCGGGCAATCCTGCCCTCCACCCTTCGGGCCGGCTGCGCCGTTCCAAACTGCTCCCGGCCAATTTGTCGCATGGGGAATGCCCTGCTCGGGTTAATTCCCGAAGGCAACGCAAATAAAAAACCCCGCTCAGTGAGCGGGGTTCTGTATTTGGGAGCCTGGCGGTGAACTACTCTCGCATGGCATCTGCCACACTACCATCGTCGCGGCTGCGTTTCACTTCTGAGTTCGGAATGGAGTCAGGTGGTTCCACAGCGCTATTGCCACCAGGCAAAA
>NZ_BMLH01000013.1 GCF_014645135.1 Rheinheimera tangshanensis | reverse complement strand
AGGAAGATATGGACGTAGAAAACGAGTTTGGAATAATCGAACGGTTCAGACAGCATACTGCTGAGTATGCTGTCCGGTGGGCTGCTTAATGAAAAATTCGTGGGGATCCCTCAGGATCTGACCCCAATTTCAGTTAACGGGCGTTACGGATGATTTCCTGTGCCATTAAATCTGCCACTTCGTTAGTCGGTTTTTGCTGTGCATCAGCGCGTTCAAAGATAGTGATCAGCGTTTGGTAAATCTGGTTTACTTTGGCGGTAGACTCTTCAGCGTTGTAACCCTGCTCACGCATTTCCATTGCGACGTTGATGATACCACCGGCATTAATGACGTAATCCGGAGCGTACAAGATACCTTTTTGACGCAACAGTTCGCCGTGACGGCTTTCTTTGAGTTGGTTATTGGCGCAACCTGCAATAATTTTGCATTTCAGCTGAGCAATAGTGATGTCGTTAATGGTGGCACCTAAAGCGCAAGGTGCGTAGATGTCAGCATCAACTGCATAGATTTCATCTAAGCCCACAGCTGTGGCATTAAACTGAGCGACAGCGCGACTGACGGCGTCCTGATTGATATCTGTCACAATAAGTTTGGCACCTTCTTTGTGCAGGTATTCACACAGATAAAAACCAACACTGCCTAACCCTTGTACCGCAACCGTCAGGCCAGTTAAATTATCACTACCAAACTTGTGTTTCGCTGCAGCCTTAACTCCTCGGTAAGTTCCAAGAGCAGTAAACGGGCCTGGGTTACCGCTTAAGCCTTCTAAACCAGCCACATAAGGAGTTTCTTTGTTGACCATCATAATGTCGCCAGTGGTGATATTGACATCTTCCGCGCTGACATAACGGCCACTTAACGAATGCACAAACTGGCCAAACTTACGGAACAGAGCTTCAGATTTGATTTTTTTCGCATCACCAATAATCACGGCCTTACCACCGCCTAAAGGCAGGCCTGCCATGGCATTTTTATAGGTCATACCGCGGGACAAACGTAATACGTCGACTAAGGCATCTTCATCAGCGACATAATCCCACATACGGCAGCCACCTGTTGCCGGACCTAAGGCTGTGCTGTGAATAGCAATAATGGCTTTTAAACCAGTGCTTTCATCACTACAGAATACAACTTGCTCATGGTTATCAAATTCAGGATGGTTAAATACAGCCACGACTTGTTCTCCGTTGATATAACTCACCATGCCACAGAGGGCAGGGCGTAAGGGCTTTTTTGCGCCGCGGAATGTACCACTTCACTGCAGCTTTCGCCATCGATCTGTAAAAACAAAATCTGGTAAGACCAGGTGATTGTCGACAATTTCAGCCAGCTCTTGATTGTGTGGATTGAGTCACATAAAGTAACGCCACTTGGAGAGAGGGAAAAGAACAATGGCAGAACAATTGACAGCAGAACAGCAGGAACAGGCAGCAAGCGAGTGGGTTCGTACTCAGTTCCAAAAAGCAAACCAGTATCTGGCCGAGAAAGGCATATTACCAGACAATGTCGCAGTGTCTGAATCTCGTTATTTAACACCATTAATGGCGGTATGGAAGATTACAGCTCAGGATCGTAAGCAATACTGGGTAATAAGTGGTGATTTACCTACAGATCATATGGCCATATCTGCAGCCCAAGATGCGCGCGAAGCTGTGCGGGCTTTTTCTTTACAATGGCAGTTGAAAGCTGAGCAAATCATGAATTCAGGTGCTATCGATCAAACGAAGAAGGATTTTGCTAATCTGCTGGTCCATCGTGCTCACGGTTTATATGATTTATTTGATAAAGAAGAACTTTGGGTTAAGCAAGCTTAAGCGAGTAAACAGTATATAAATCTTTACAATGCTTCAGGCTGCATTTTGAATGGTTACAGATAGAGTGCGATACAAAGCCTGAGCACAAAAAAACCGCCATTAAAGCTGGCGGTTTTTTATTGGATCAAAGACTTGGTTTATTCCGTAAAATACCAATAGCCTTTGTTAATGAGCAACGTGATCAACTGTAAGCGACCCTGATCGGCAGCAAAATGCTGGCAATCCTGCTGACTGAGGCTGACTTGGTCTGTCAATTTTTTAACGGTTTCAAGTTCAATCGCAGGCACTAAAAAACGGTCGCCATTGATAAAGAGTTGAATATCTTCAGCGGTATTCGCCTGGTAATACAAAGTGCGCAGGCCGCCTAATTTGGCTAGCACAGAGCCTTCTTCCAGGTACTCAGCTATCTCATCGGCTTCATAATGTGGATCGGGTTCTGTAGCGTCCAATTCATGTTTGGCATGACTGATATAACTGCCGAACCACTGCGCTGCGAAGTCTTTGTCATCCACTAACTGGCGCAACAACGTTTGCACCTGGGTTAAATCCTGGTCGCTGATAGCGCCTACAGAATCAGGGATCTGACGAGATGGATCCGTAAAGCGTTTGCCTGTGATGTCCTGATCAATCAGGTGATCGGCCAAGCCTGTCAGTAAATCTTTTTGCGCAGGTGCCCGGAAACCGACCGAGTAGTTCAATGACGGGTCCAACGAGATACCGTCGTGTGGGCAACCTGGTGGAATATATAAAATATCGCCAGGTTCAGTGATCACATCAATACAGTCGATAAAAGGCGTGATCTGCAATAAACGTGGGTGGGGGCAGTGCTGTTTTAAGCTGCTGTCCGGCATACCGACACGCCAGTGACGTTTGCCCTGACCCTGGATAATAAATACATCGTATTGGTCCAGATGCGGGCCTACGCCACCACCTGCGGTAGAAAAACTCACCATCAAATCATCAATACGCCAGTTCGGAATAAAGCGGAACGGCTCTATCAACGCAGCAGACTGCGGGTGCCAGTGATCTACCGCCTGAACTAATAAAGTCCAGCCTTCTTCACCTAAATGACTGAAATCCTCAAAAGGGCCAGTCTCCATATCCCAGACTGCATTTTTATTGCTGACAATACGGGATTCAATTTCTTCTTCACCGGCAAGGCCAGCCAGCTCGTCCGGGCTGATCGGGTCGATAAAGTTTCTAAAGCCAGCTTTGATTAATAAAGGCTTTTTCTGCCAGTATTCTGCTAAAAACTGCGCAGGTGTTAATTCATTTAAAAATAATTGGTACATAAATCACCATAAAAACAGGGCGATAAAATCGCCCTGTGGAAAAATAATCTGTTAACACCAAGCTTAGTTGAGTAAATCGACTAACTCGATAGCTGCACCTATATAGTTATCCGGGCGCAGTGCTTTAAGTTCAGTTTTCACTTGTTCCGGCAGTTCTAACTTGTCGATAAACACAGCTAAATC
Organism: Rheinheimera tangshanensis; assembly: GCF_014645135.1. GTDB lineage: Bacteria > Pseudomonadota > Gammaproteobacteria > Enterobacterales > Alteromonadaceae > Pararheinheimera > Pararheinheimera tangshanensis. The sequence goes on along the minus strand of NZ_BMLH01000013.1, from coordinate 89,663 downwards.
CTGCGGTGTGATGCGCTTACCGCGGGTCAGTTCTTTCAGCTTTTCATAGGGCTGTTCAATGCCATATTTACGCATCACTGTTTGTACCGGCTCTGCCAGTAATTCCCAGTTCTGATCCAGCTCGCTTAGCAAGTTGGCTTCGTTGACTTCCAGTTTGCTGATGCCTTTTAAGCTCGCATGATAAGCAATAACCGTATACGCAAAACCTACGCCTAAGTTACGCAGCACAGTGGAATCTGTTAAATCACGCTGCCAGCGTGATACCGGGAGCTTGGACGATAAATGTTGGAATATGGCGTTGGCCAGACCCAGATTACCTTCAGAGTTTTCGAAGTCGATTGGGTTGACTTTATGTGGCATAGTCGAAGAGCCAATTTCACCGGCAATAGTGCGCTGCTTAAAGTGACCTAAAGCAATATAACCCCAAACGTCACGGTCAAAATCGAGCAGAATAGTGTTAAAACGCGCAATAGCGTCAAACAGCTCGGCAATGTAATCATGCGGCTCAATTTGAGTGGTGTAAGGGTTCCAGCTTAAACCTAAGCTTTTGACGAATTCTTCTGCAAACTGATGCCAGTTCAGGTTCGGATAGGCTGATAAATGCGCATTGTAGTTGCCGACAGCGCCGTTGATTTTACCCAGCAGTTCCACTTTGGCAATTTGCTCACGCTGACGCTTTAAACGCATGTACACGTTCGCCATCTCTTTACCTAAGGTAGTTGGAGAAGCGGGCTGACCGTGAGTTCTGGCCATCATAGGAATGGCTTTGTACTTTTGCGCTAAAGTTTTGATTTCACTTAATAACTGATCGCAAAGTGGCAACAGCACTTCATCACGTGCTGCACCTAACATCAAACCGTGCGACAGGTTATTGATATCTTCAGAGGTACAGGCGAAGTGAATAAATTCACTGACCGCTGCTAATTCAGCATGGCCCGCTACTTTTTCTTTTAATAAATACTCAACCGCTTTGACGTCGTGGTTGGTGGTGCGCTCGATATCTTTGACACGCTGCGCATCAGCAAGGCTGAAATTGTCGACAATTGAGTTGAGTAGCGCGTTGGCACTGTCTGATAAAGCCGGAACTTCAGTGATAGCTGCTGTGGCTGCTAATTTTTGCAACCAACGCACTTCCACAGTCACCCGGAATTTGATTAAACCATATTCACTAAAAAACTCACGCAGCTCGCTGGCTTTTGAGCCATAGCGGCCATCTACAGGGGAGATGGCGGTTAATGCTGATAATTCCATTAGGTGCTCCTATGAATGGGTTGGGGCAATAGTCTGTAAAACGGATTTGGCTTCACTGAGCAGGGCTTTGCGTTTGAAAATAAAATGCAAACGACTACCACCGGCCTGACGCCATAACACCACGGCGCGGATAGCTGCCAATAACAAAGCGCGAACTTTATGCTGCACCAGTGGTTGTTTCAGCAATTCTGGCTGACCAGCGACCTGAATTCGGGTGCCTAAAGAGCTGATGCATTCGACATAAATATCAGCCAGATTAGCAATGATGTTTTCATCGGTAATAGCAAAATGCTGCAGTTGCTGCTCTAAGCGGGATAAGCGTTTACCCAGGTTATCCAGATTATCGCGGTTTTTTGTCAGCTTACGCTCCAGTGCAATAACGGACACCACATAACGGGTCAGTTCGACATCTTTGCGCTGATTGTCACCTAACTGATCCACCAGACACTGATAACCAGTTTTGAGGTTCGCGATATCCTTACCATAAATATCCAAAGGCTCAGCCGGCGATAAATTAGCGATACTGGCTAAACATAACTGCAAATCAGGCAGAGCTACATCATTGCTGCGTGTGACCTGCTGTAAAAGCTTGAGTGCCTGGCACATACCGGCCAGAGCAAGGGTTTGAGTCTGAATACTGTGTTGCATAAGTTACTGTATGGCCGAGTTAATAATGCCACCACCCAAACAAATCTCGTCGCTGTAAAACACAGCAGACTGACCTGGGGTCACGGCTTTTTGAGGCTGATCAAATACCACAACCACAGTGCCATCTGGCATAGGGGTCAGGGTACATGGAATATCGGTCTGACGATAACGGGTTTTCACAGCGCAGCGCAGCATCTGCTGCGGGCCAGTGCGATCGACCCAGTGCAGTTGATTGGCGACTAAGCCTTTGGAGAACATACTCGGATGGTCATGACCCTGAGCGACAATAAGACGGTTATTGACCAAATCTTTTGATACTACATACCAGGGCTGATCATCACCATCTTTTAAGCCACCAATACGTAAACCTTTACGCTGGCCTAAAGTGTGATACATCAGGCCATCGTGCTGGCCAATTTTATCGCCGTCTACTGTGTAAATATCACCAGGCTGGGCCGGCAGATACTTTTGCAGGAAATCTTTAAATTTACGCTCGCCGATAAAACAAATGCCTGTGCTGTCTTTTTTATCGTGCGTAATTAAGCCTTGCTCTTCGGCAATAGCCCGTACCAGAGGTTTTTCCAGATGACCAACAGGGAACAGGGTTTGCGCCACATGTTCTTCACCTATGGTATAGAGGAAATAGCTTTGGTCTTTATTGGTATCCAGACCCCGCAATAACTGCCAGTGGCCTTCGACTTCACGGCGCTGTACATAATGGCCTGTGGCGATATAGTCGGCACCTAAAGCTTCGGCGGCAAATTCAAGGAAAGCTTTAAACTTAATTTCCTTGTTGCACATAATATCCGGGTTCGGCGTGCGGCCAGCTTTGTATTCCTCGAGGAAATATTCAAACACATTGTCCCAGTACTCAGCGGCAAAGTTGACTTTATGCAGCTTGATACCCAGCTTGTCACAGACGGCCTGAGCATCCTTTAAATCTTCAGCAGCAGCGCAGTATTCGCTGTCGTCATCTTCTTCCCAGTTCTTCATAAACAGGCCTTCGACCTGATAGCCTTGCTGCATCAGCAGATAGGCGGACACTGAGGAATCAACACCACCGGACATACCGACAATGACTTTTTTGCTGCTGTTATCTGACATTACACCGCACTTTTTAATGGCTGGATGGGAACGGGCGCGGATTATAGCACCAAATTCTTTGCCAAAAAATGTTAATCAAAGCGAATGTGTGATGGCATTTCTGATCTGACACAGTGGTAACAACTGCTTTTGTTCAAACTGGGAGATGGCATCCAACACGAGTTGACTGCGGGCGGGCAGGACATGACTACGTAATTCCTCCAGACTTAACCAGTGCAGTGCCAGAATATCAGTGTCTTGTGGATGATACAGCGCTGGTAATTCATCAGGCGTAAATACAAAATTGACCCGCACATAAAAATGACCATTCGCCGCTTTAAGCTGAGATATCCCCAACCAGGCACTGGGTTCCAGACTCAAGCCTGTTTCTTCCTGCAATTCGCGTTTCACCGCACTGATTAAATCCTCATTTTCTTCAACATGGCCAGCCGGCTGATTTAATACCAAACGATCAGAGCTTTTGTCTTTTTCTTCCACCAATAAATAACGACCCTGAAAATACAACACTGCTGCGACAGTTAAATGCAATAAAGGACGGGACATAAACAACAGGCTCCTGATATGAAAAGATCAAATAAAAACACGGCGAAAAAACAGCAAAGTCATCTATTTATGCCATATATGGACAAAAAAACCGATCTTTTGTTGTATTTGCAGCAAAACGCCCATAAATCGTTACAGTTGCTCAAGTGGTCAGGCCGCGGAACTCTGTTTTCTGCCTGACATTTCAGTAATATAAAGCGCGACAGAGTGTGAGCAGCTACTACTTCTGTCTTAAAGCGCATGTCATTGACTAGGCTCTTAGAATGAGCGCTGTTATACTCGGGCACCACGAGTAACTGTAACGTTTTAAACAGCACAGGCACGTCAACGAGGATGTGGCTGGCTAACAACTCAATTTTTGCTGTAAATTCAGGAAACGATATGACCACCTCAAAAATTATCTACACTATTACGGACGAAGCCCCGGCACTGGCCACTTATTCTTTTTTACCTGTAGTGGAGGCTTTTGCCAAAACTGCGGATATCGAAATAGAAACTCAGGATATTTCTCTCTCTGGCCGCATTCTTGCTTTGTTCCCTGAATTTCTGACCGAAGCACAGCGTCAACCTGATGCTTTAACAGGTTTAGGCGAGCTGGCAAATACACCTGAAGCCAATATCATCAAGCTGCCAAATATCAGTGCGTCCATTCCACAGTTAGTGGCAGCTATTAAAGAGTTGCAAGCTAAAGGCTACAAACTGCCTGATTACTCAGAAGATCCAAAAACAGCGGAAGAAAAAGAAGCCCGCAGCCGTTACGACAAAGTCAAAGGCAGCGCGGTCAACCCTGTACTGCGTGAAGGTAACTCTGACCGTCGTGCTCCTGCTTCTGTTAAACAATATGCCCGTAAAAACCCACATTCTATGGGCGCCTGGAGCAAAGAGTCGAAATCTCACGTGGCTCATATGAGCGCAGGTGATTTCTACGGCAGCGAAAAGTCAGTGACTATTAAAGACGCTGGTCAGGTGCGTATTGAGCATGTAGCCGCTGATGGCAGCGTGACTGTACTGAAAGAAAAAACTGCAGTAAAAGCCGGTGAAATCATTGATGCTTCTGCCATGAGCAAAAAAGCACTACGTGATTTTATCGCCACAGAAATTGCTGATGCAAAAGCCAAAGATGTGCTGCTGTCTGTGCATTTAAAAGCCACTATGATGAAAGTGTCTGATCCTATTATGTTTGGTCACGTGGTCACTGTATTCTTCAAAGACGTGTTTGAAAAACACGCCGCCACTTTCGCTGAATTAGGTGTCGATGCTAACAACGGTTTAGGTGATGTTTACGCAAAAATCGCCAAGCTGCCAGCCGATAAAAAAGCGGAGATTGAAGCCGATATCAAAGCTGTGTATGCCAAACAACCAGCTCTGGCCATGGTAAATTCTGATAAAGGCATCACCAACCTGCATGTACCAAGCGATGTGATTATCGACGCTTCTATGCCTGCAGCTATCCGTTCTTCTGGCCAAATGTGGGGCCCGGACGGCAAATTAAAAGACACCAAAGCTATTATTCCTGACCGTTGTTATGCTGGTGTGTATCAGGAAACCATTAATTTCTGCCGTGAACACGGTGCTTTTGACCCTCGTACTATGGGCTCAGTACCAAACGTCGGTTTAATGGCGCAAAAAGCCGAAGAATACGGCTCACACGACAAGACCTTCGAAATTAAAGCTGATGGTCAGGTGCGCGTCGTAGATGCTGCTGGCACAGTGCTTATTCAGCACAACGTTGAGCAAGGCGATATCTGGCGTATGTGTCAGGCCAAAGATGCTCCAATCCAGGATTGGGTAAAACTGGCTGTTAACCGTGCCCGTTTAAGCAAAACGCCTGCGGTATTCTGGTTAGACAAAAACCGTGCTCATGATGCTCAGCTGATTGCTAAAGTAGAACGTTACTTAAAAGATCACGACACCACGGGTTTAGATATTCAGATCATGTCGCCGGAAGAGGCAACACGTCATACCTTAAAACGTATCAAAGCAGGTCTGGATACCATTTCTGTCACAGGCAACGTGTTACGTGATTACTTGACCGACTTATTCCCAATTCTGGAATTAGGTACCAGCGCGAAGATGCTATCTATTGTACCTCTGATGAACGGTGGTGGTTTGTTTGAAACAGGCGCTGGCGGTTCTGCACCTAAGCACGTTGAACAGTTTGTTGAAGAAAACCACTTACGTTGGGATTCGTTAGGTGAATTCCTGGCTCTGGCTGCCTCTCTGGAGCATTTAAGTCAGGTGACTGGAAACGCTAAAGCTCAGGTGCTGGCAGATGCGTTAGACCAGGCCACAGCTAAGTTCCTTGATAACGATAAATCCCCAACCCGTAAACTGGGTCAGTTGGATAACCGTGGCAGTCACTTTTATCTGGCATTCTACTGGGCTGAAGCTCTGGCTGCACAAAACAAAGACGCAGCCTTAGCGACCCGATTTGCGCCGCTGGCCAAAGCTTTGACAGAGAACGAAGCCAAAATTGTGCAGGAGTTAAATTCCGTGCAAGGCAAAGCGGTAGATATAGGCGGTTACTACAAGCCAGACGATGCATTAGCGTCTAAAGCCATGCGCCCAAGCGTCACCTTTAATCAGGCATTAGCTGCACTGTAATTTTAGGTTGCTATCCTAAAGACAAAGAAAGGCGCCTTGTGCGCCTTTTTACATAGAAATTTCCCAAAGTAATTGATGTTGCAGCTAGGCGACAAACGAGCGAGACCCCAGGAGCATAGTTGTCCTATGTGCAATTGGATTGAAGCGAGAACGCGCAGTCATGCCAAACGGATATTTTCAAAATAACTGGGGCGAGGAGTGCGGCCAACAACGCTGCAGCTTCAAGTACGAAGGAGAAAAAAACATCTGGAATGTTTTTTAACAACGCGAAGCGTTGGCCCGAACGGGTGAGCGCCAGGGATGGTAGCGAATAGAGAAAAATGCCGGCTTAAGCCGGCATTTCATATGGATAGTGGGCTTTAGAACCTTATTCAGGTTTATGGCCTTCTGGCAGTGCAATATTTACTGCATGTAACCCTTTTGGGCCCTCAGACAGGTCAAATACCACGTCCTGGCCGGCCTTCAGCGTACGGTAGCCATCCATGTTAATGGTTGAATAATGGGCGAAGATATCTTCGTCACGACCATCTTCACGAATAAACCCAAATCCTTTGGCATTATTGAACCATTTCACTTTACCGGTAGCCATACTACTTCCTTCTCTAAGTTAGCTAAATTCTGTATTCTAAGACGGAGCAACAGGGAGCTGCGGGCAGACTCCACCATTTACTGTAGATAATTTGTGCAGCTAGTCAAGTTTTTTACACCCTTGTAAAGCGGCGTTGCAGGTACTATCTATTAGATAAGGCATACAGAGTGGCCGCAAAGCCTGTAGTGGCTTTGGGTCCGGTGAAAAAATTCATCAATGCAATTTTGATGCTTTGAACAGGCGTGGCTATAGTTTATGAGCGGTTATAAAGAAAACAACGTAATAGATCACGGAGTGGTGGAGAAAACCCGGCAACAGGTGAAACCTCCTTCCATGTATAAAGTCATACTTCATAACGACGATTACACCCCGATGGATTTTGTCATTGATGTGTTGACCCGGTTTTTTAATATGCAGTATGAAAAAGCCAGTGAAATTATGTTGCAAGTACATAATGAAGGTATGGCGGTTTGTGGCGTGTTCACAGCCGAGGTTGCGGAGACCAAAGTTCAGCAAGTGTCCATTTATGCGAAAGAGCACGAACATCCATTGTTATGCACTATGGAGCGGGCTTAACGCCAAACAACTGCTGTTGTAACTCAGGTGGATTAGGAGTGATGTTGTATGTTGAACAAAGATCTTGAGTTAACCTTAAATCTGGCGTTTCGGTTTGCGCGGGAAAAACGTCATGAGTACATGACGGTGGAACATTTATTATTAGCGCTGCTAGATAATCCGGCAGCAGGGGAAGCATTAAAGTCCTGCGGTGCCAATATAGACCGCCTGCGGCTTGACCTGTCGCATTTTATTGATTCAACCACCCCATTATTGCCAGAAGATGACACAGACCGTGATACGCAGCCTACGCTCGGATTTCAGCGTGTGCTGCAACGTGCCGTGTTCCATGTGCAGTCCTCGGGCAAGTCAGAAGTTACGGGCGCTAACGTACTGGTCGCTATTTTCAGTGAACAGGAATCTCAGGCTGTGTATTTGCTGAAGAAAATCGATATCAGTCGGTTGGATATCGTTAACTACATTTCGCACGGCGTGATTAAAACCGAGAAAATCGAGCAGCAGGACGAGCAGCAAGATGAAAACGGTGATGTGCAGATTGAAGAAAATAAATATCTGGAAAGCTTCACCGCCAATCTGAATGTCCTGGCGAAAAATGGCCAAATTGATCCTTTGGTTGGCCGTGATATGGAGCTGGAGCGCACTATTCAGGTGTTGTGCCGCCGTAAGAAAAACAACCCGTTACTAGTGGGTGAAGCTGGCGTCGGTAAAACTGCCATCGCCGAAGGTTTGGCCTACCGTATTGTCAATAATCAGGTGCCCGAAGTCATTGCCAACGCCACTATTTATTCGCTGGATATGGGCTCTTTACTGGCAGGCACCAAATACCGTGGTGACTTTGAGAAACGTCTAAAGTCGTTACTCAAAGAAATCGAAAACGAAAAAGATGCAGTGCTCTTTATCGATGAAATTCATACCGTCATCGGCGCAGGTGCGGCGTCCGGTGGTGTGATGGATGCATCCAATCTGATTAAACCTCTGCTGTCGAGTGGTCGTTTACGTTGCATAGGCTCAACCACTTATCAGGAATTTAAAAACATCTTTGAAAAAGATACAGCGCTGGTGCGCCGTTTCCAGAAAATTGATGTGGTTGAACCCAGCGTAGATGACACCACCCAAATTTTGCTGGGTTTAAAAGAACGTTACGAAGCTCACCATGGCGTGCGTTATACCCAAAAAGCGCTGCGTGCTGCCGCTGAGTTATCGGCTAAGTACATCAATGAACGGCATTTACCGGATAAAGCCATAGACGTGATTGACGAAGCCGGTGCCAGTCAGCGGTTATTGCCTGTGTCTAAACGTAAAAAAGTCATTAATGTGCCGGAAATCGAACACATTATTGCCAAAATGGCGCGTATTCCTGAAAAGTCAGTGTCAGCCTCTGATAAAGATGTGCTGGCGAACTTAGACCGTAACCTGAAACTGGTGGTCTTTGGTCAGGATGAACCTATTGAAGTGTTAACGTCGGCGATTCGGTTATCCCGCTCAGGTCTGGGCAACGAAGAAAAGCCTATTGGTAACTTCTTATTTGCAGGCCCAACAGGGGTAGGTAAAACCGAAGTGACCAAACAGCTCGCCAAAATTATGGGTGTAGAGCTGCTGCGTTTTGATATGTCTGAATATATGGAACGCCATGCCGTCAGCCGCCTTATTGGTGCACCTCCTGGTTACGTAGGTTTTGATCAAGGTGGTTTATTGACAGATGCGGTGTCCAAACACCCCTACTCGGTGGTGCTGCTGGACGAAATAGAAAAGGCCCATACCGACATCTACAACATTTTGTTGCAGGTGATGGATCACGGTACGTTAACCGACAATAGCGGCCGTAAAGTCGATTTCCGTAATGTGATTCTGGTGATGACCACCAATGCCGGTGTGCAGGAGACGGTGCGTAAAACCATCGGCTTTAAACAACAAGATCACAGCCATGATGCGTTAGCCGAAATTAACCGGACTTTTAGTCCTGAGTTCAGAAACCGTCTGGATGGCATCATTTGGTTTAAACATTTATCCCGCGACATTATTCTGCAAATTGTCGATAAGTTTGTCTGCGACTTGCAGGTGCAGTTGGATAAAAAACAAGTGTCGATGGAACTCAGTGGTGCTGCCCGTCAATGGCTGGCCGACAAAGGCTATGATCAGGCAATGGGGGCTCGTCCTATGGCTCGGGTGATCCAGGAACAGCTGAAAAAGCCTTTAGCCAACGAAATACTGTTTGGACGACTGGCGCATGGCGGTGATGTGCGGATTGATCTGAAAGGCGATGAATTAGAATTTGATTACAACGAAGAAGAAATACTAGCTTAAAACAGCATCACGTAGTGAGAATACGAAAAAACCCGGCTTGGCCGGGTTTTTCTTTATAAAGCATGAAGCAAATAGCGTTAGCGCTATCTGGTTCCGTCAAATCTTAACGTTGACGGAACACGATGCGACCTTTGGTCAGATCGTAAGGAGTTAATTCAACAGTGACTTTGTCACCTGTCAGAATGCGAATGTAGTTTTTACGCATTTTGCCTGAAATGTGGGCAATAACTACGTGGCCGTTTTCTAACTCGACCTTAAACATGGTATTTGGCAGGGTATCTAAGATAGTCCCTTGCATTTCAATTACGTCTTCTTTCGCCATTCAGCGTGCCAGCCTCTTATTTAAATTCATTAGTTCAAAAAACTGCCGCAGATTTTGCCGAAAAAGGGCGGATAAGTAAAGCAACATAGACAGATTTAGCGAAATGAGAGCCATTCTCCGGCTATAAAGCGTTGTTGTGGCAAAAACTTTGCCTTATAACTCATTTTTTGGCAGTGCTGGATGTAATAACCCAGATAGACAAAATGGATGTTTTGCGTTTTTGCCAGTTCAATCAGCGCCAGAATGGCCAAGGTGCCAAAGGCCAATACATGGCCTGGCTGATAAAACGTGTAAACAGCTGAAAATGCGTTAGGTGTGCAATCCACTATTGTCACTGCAACCAGTTGATCGTCCAGATACTGCTCTAAAAACTGCACTTTTAGCCAGCTGGCTTGCCATAAATAGCGCATTTGTTCCGGGCTGGTCGGTGCCATAGAACTATCCGCATGTTTAGTTTCAACGTAGTTCTGATACAACCCATAATAACGTGCTGTGCACAGCTCCTGATCACTATGCTCTACGAGCTGATAACGCCAGTAACTGCGCTTTGCTTTGTTCCATAGCCTGCGTTGATTGCTGTTTAACAGCACTGCCGTTGCTTCCAGCCGCACCGATTGGCATTGCTGGCAGTCTTCACAATAGGTGGTATAAATCTGCTCACCACTGCGTCTGAAATTCAGTGTCAGCAGTTGCTGATAAAATTCTGCGTCCAGAGGCTCATCCGGCAGCGTAAAAAGCAAGCGCTCCTGGCGGTCGGGCAGGTAATTACATGGTTGTTGCTGACTGACCCCAAGCTTTAAGCCCGACATTTTAAAACTCCAACTTTAGATCTTGCGCTTTCCAGCTACCGGCAGGGCAAAACAGGGCTTTGTGATTTGCCAGCAGCGTCAGATAGGTTCTGCGAGACAAAGGTTCTGCTCCTAACTGCTGTAAAAAAGGATTCATCATCTGACAATCAATATAGCCTGTGGCAAAAGTCGATAAATGCTGCTGTAGGGCTACAAGCGCGACTTTTGCAGTATTTGGCTGAGTATTGAACATGGATTCGCCACAAAATAGTTGACCGACCATCACACCATAACAGCCACCAACCAGCTCACCTTCAGACCAGACTTCGATACTGTGGGCATGACCTTGTTGATGCAAAGCTATATAAGCCTGTTGAATATCAGGTACTATCCAGGTGCCTTGTTGTGAGGGGCGTGGTGCGCTGCAGGCTTTAATGACCGCAGCAAATGCCTTGTTTACGCTGATGTCAAAACTGCTGTGATGCAGCAGCTTGCGCAACGTGCGGTTAGGCTTTAATGCTCCTGGCATAAAGATGGCGCGTTGTGACGGGCTCCACCATAACAGCGGATCACCGGGGCTAAACCAGGGAAAAATGCCACTGTGGTAGGCTTTGAGTAAACGCTCTGGTGACAAATCACCGCCCATAGCTAATAACCCATCCGGCTCAGTCAAAGCCTGACTGACCGGAGGGAATTCAAGCGAGCTGTTGGATAACTCAGGTAAATAAATCACCACTATTTACCCTTTATAAGTCGCGTGAAACTACTTGGCCAAAGCGTCTAAGTAACGCTCTGCATCTAAAGCGGCCATACAACCCGTACCCGCCGAGGTAATAGCCTGACGGTAAATGTGATCCGACACGTCACCAGCAGCAAACACACCTTCAATGCTGGTTTGAGTCGCATTACCTTCAGTGCCACTTTGCACTTTCAGGTAACCACCATTCATCTCCAACTGACCAGCAAAAATATCGGTGTTTGGTTTATGACCTATCGCAATAAAGACACCAGCAACAGCTACATCTTCAGTCGGCTGGCCATTGGTAGATTTTAAACGCATGCCGTTGACGCCCATATCATCGCCCAGAATTTCTTCCAGCTCACGGTGGGTGTGCAGAATAATATTGCCCGAGGCGACTTTCGCCATTAAACGGTCAACCAGAATTTTTTCCGCTTTGAAGGTATCGCGACGGTGCACTAAATGCACTTCTGAGGCGATATTGGCTAAATACAGCGCTTCTTCGACTGCCGTATTGCCACCACCTACCACTGCAACTTTTTGATTGCGGTAAAAGAAACCATCACAAGTGGCGCAGGCAGATACTCCACGGCCGTTGTAGGTTTGCTCTGACGGCAGGCCTAAGTACTTGGCTGAAGCGCCTGTGGCGATAATCAGGGCGTCACAGCTGTACTGGCCATTGTCACCGGTCAGAACAAACGGACGTTGCTGTAAGTTCACTGTGTGAATATGGTCAAACAGAATTTCAGTGTTAAAGGTTTCTGCATGTGCTTTCATGCGATCCATCAGCGCTGGGCCTGTTAAACCGTGCGGGTCACCCGGCCAGTTTTCTACTTCAGTTGTTGTGGTTAACTGACCGCCCGCTTGCATACCGGTCAACAGCACCGGATTCAAATTAGCGCGCGCAGCATAAACAGCCGCAGTGTAGCCCGCAGGGCCAGAACCTAAAATCAATAAACGGCTGTGTTTAATAGTAGACATGCATTACTCCGGCATTTTTCTGTGGTGTATTCAGTTGAATCCTTAATGGGGCCGATTTTATGGCATTGCAATGGCGAGATAAAGCACAACTGCATTTTTTCCAATTCGGGATCTGGTAAGGATGCCATGCTATGGTATTGTTTGTTTACACCTATTTGCTGTTGTCCTTTTGCCGAGGTTTAAATTGCACTTTATTTCCCTGTTCTTGGTTATCGCAGAGACCTGAATACATGATGAGCAGGTTGTTGCATTTTCTGTTTATGTTGTGGCTGTTGTGCTGCAGTTTTATCTCGTTCGCACAAACGCACTTTACCCGCCTGAGCGTCGATGACGGCTTACCCAATGCCAGTATTTACCGGATAGTGCAGGATAAGGACGGTTATATCTGGTTGGGGTCAACCAACACAGGCCTATTGCGATACAACGGTTATGAATTGGAAGCTTTTGATGTACTGCCTGCCTCGGTCAGTAACAATATGCTGGTGCCCGATATTGATGCTTTGGTGATGGATCACAAGGATCAGTTGTGGATTGGCACCTGGGGGATGGGGTTGAGTAAAGTAGACACCCGAACAGGTGAAATCTCGCATTATTCTGACCGACCTGAAAGTGCCTTCGTATTAACCAGTAATTATATTCAGAGCTTATTACTGGATAAGTCTGGTGTGTTGTGGATTGGCACCAATAAAGGGCTGCAACGATTGCTACCTGACGGAACTTTTCAACTGGTAGGTCAAGCCGATTCAGCTCAGCCGCTGATCAACCAACGGATCTGGTCGCTGGCTCAAACCGAAGATGATACCGTCTGGATTGCAACGGGCAGTGGCCTTCATCAGTGGACAAAACAAGACGGACTCAGTGAGCCTTATCAGGCGTTTGATCAAGACAGTGTCAACAATGAAATACGTACTTTGTTTGCCCAAGGGAACAAGGTGTGGGTAGGAGGGCGTAGCTCACTATTTCAGTTTGATCCTGCTTCATCTGAGTTTAAGAGCATTCCTTTTTTTGATAACGCCGTCAGTCCTATTATTAATGTGCTGGAAACAGATCAGCAAGGTAACTTACTGGTGGGCACCTTTGATGGTATTTATAAAGTCTCATTAACCTCAGGTGTCTTTGAATCTTTTGCCGATGGTAGACAGTTACTTCAAGGCATCAATGTGCGCTCTTTACTGGTCGATCGCAGTGGGTTGTTGTGGGTCGGCAGCCGGGAAAAGGGGTTATTTTATGGCAGGCATCAGCCCTCGGCCTTTAGTGACTTAACCCAGTGGGGGCCTGCAGCGGCTACTTTAGCAAAACAGCAACTGACGGCTGTAAAGGTGGAAGATAACTTTTTATGGCTGGGTAGCTCCGACCAGTTTCATCAAATCAACAGAAAAACAGGTGCTGTGTTATCTCTGGCGATGCCTGCCCGAGTGAATGCTATCACCAGATCCACTCAGGGAGAGCTTTACATAGGTTCAGATAACGGTTTATGGCAATTTGATGAGAATACACAACAGCTGGTGCAGCTGGATGCGGGGCAAAGTCTCCAAGGTACTCAGTGGCAAAATGTACGGGATCTGGTGAGTTTGCCAGATGGCAGCTTGTATCTTGGTTTATGGCAAAACGGTCTGATGCGCTGGGATCCGGCAGGCAATCATCAGTTCTGGTTAGAGGACATGGCGCAGCAAAAAGTAGGTGACGCAGTGCAGGTGGTGCAGGAAATCCAGGGCAAAATCTGGGTTGGTACCCGTTATTCCGGTCTCTTTGTGCTTGACCCTTCCAGTGCTCAATTGCAGTCGTTAGCAAACTTAATTCCTGTGGCACAAGCTCTTGATATTCAATGCATAGCGCAAGGGCCTGACGACACAGTGCTGCTGTGCAGTCGCAGTGGGCTGGTCAGTCTTGATCTAAAGAACCCTGGTATCTCAGGTTTGGGGGATAGTATTTCCGCTGCTAAAGCAGAATTGTTGGGGGCTTATACCGATGTGCAGAAAAACATCTGGTTGCTTTCTGCTCAGGGGTTGAGTTTAAAACCTTATCAGCAAGAACGCCTGATCACCTTTACTGAGCAGGATGGTTTGAATAATAAGGAAATGATTTTTAAAGCATTTTCGGTATCCAAACGCGGTAACTTGTACTTGGGTACTGCAGGTGGTTTGTCTATTGTTCATGCTGAATTGTTGTGGCTGAATCAGCATAAAAGTACAACCCAAGTATCAGGGATATGGATTGATCAGAAAAAACTCAAACCAGGTATTATGCAAGGCTACAGCTCTGAAATTGAATTAAAACCCGGCGAAAGCATTAGTCTGGAATTGGCAAGCCTTGATTATCATGACCCGAAACGTAATCAGTTTATTTACCAATTGGCTGGTGTAGATACTGGCTGGCAATACAGTACTGGCTACACAAAAGTGAATTACAGCCAGTTAGAACCCGGAACTTATCAGTTCAAAGCCTTGGGTTCAAATCAACATGCGTTGTTTTCCGATAAGCCGTATCAGCTTACTATTGAAGTATTGCCCTTGTGGTGGCAACGAGGCTGGGTGATAGCAGGGCTTGGGTTGTTGCTCTTGCTGCTGTTACTCGGAGGCCACGCTTACCGACTACGCCATATGCGACAAATTAATAAGCTGTTGCAGCATTCAGTGCAGGAAAGAGCTTATAACCAGACTGTCCTGGAAACCATGGTGGAAGAGCGGACTAAAGCCTTGCAGGACAGCTCTGCCACTTTGTCTTTACGGACCAGGCAGTTAGAAGTGAGTTTGTCGCAGTTGGCTGAAAATAACAGAGAGCTCAAACGGCTGAATACCTTAAAAGATGAGTTTATTTCAACCGTCAGTCACGAGCTACGCACGCCTTTAACTTCTATTCGTGGTGCTGTGGGTTTGCTTGCGAAAAAAGCGGTAACCGAGGGCTCTGAACATTACGAGCAATTGTTACAAACCGCGCTCGGTAATAGCGAACGTTTGTCTCAACTGATTAATGATTTATTGGATCTACAGAAGTTTGAGTCCGGTAATTTTAGCTTATCCTTTGCGACAACTGACATGAAGCAACTGGTGTTACAGGCATTGGATAGTATTGCCCCTTATGCAGCAAGGTATCAGGTGAGTTTTCAGACTCAGTTGGCAGAGTGTCAGGTGGTGGCTGATCAAACCAGAATAAGGCAGGTGGTAGATAACCTGCTATCGAACGCCATTAAGTTTTCCGCTTCGGGACAGACAGTGGCGGTGAAGTTAACTGAGCTGGTCGGGCGTATTCGTTTTGAAGTACAGGATCAGGGGTGTGGTATTCCTCAAAATTTCCGCAGCCGTGTTTTCGAAAAATTCTCTCAGGCAGACGGCTCCACCAGTCGCAAAGCCGAGGGCACAGGGCTTGGGTTAAATATCTGTAAGACCATTATCAGTGCGCACCATGGCGATATTGGTTTTGAAAGTGAACCCGACCATGGCGCATTATTTTGGTTTGAATTGCCCGTTGCACAAGCTTAAACCTGACGTTGGGGTAATACATACCAATACACCGCCAGAAAATGGCAAGTGCTGCCAGCAAGCACAAACAAGTGCCAGATCAGGTGGTGCATAAACAAGGTTTTTTGCACGTAAAACAGCACGCCACCAGAGTAAAACAAGCCTCCTGCCAGTAACCACCACAAACCAGCCACAGGGACATGGCTCAACATAGGATCAATAGCGATCAGTACTATCCAGCCCATGATCAGATACAAAGCGATAGAAAGTTTTTGATACTTAGCACCGGTAAAGAGTTTTAACAGTACTCCGGCACAGGCAATGCTCCAGACCAGAGCAAATAACCACCAGCCCCAGTTATCCCTTAAGCTGACCAGTGTAAAAGGGGTGTAGGTTCCGGCGATCAGAATAAAAATAGCGGAATGATCCAGTTTTCGGAGCCACAACTTATGTTTAAGGTTCTGCACTGAATGGTACAAAGTGGAACTGCCGTATAACAAAACCAAACTCAGGCCAAAGACCCAACTGCTTAACTGACGCCATGCATCTGCGGCGGACGAAAGCTCCAGCATCAGATATAACCCCAGCAGGCTCGCTAAAATTCCAAGACCATGACTAATGGCATGACTTAACTCTTCTGATGCACTGTATTGGGTGGCTGCTTTCATGTTCTGCTTTATCTGGACTGACCTCAAAGCACTATGGTAACACCGTGCCGATCAAAGCAACCAGTGCAATTCGTTATTTTCATTGGATAAAGGTAAACTAGCCGCCTTTGTGTTTTTACAGTGAACAGTAGTTTTTATGGCTGTGCTTTTAGTGGTCGGTTATGTCTGGCCTGAACCCAATTCTTCTGCCGCTGGCAGCCGTATGCTGTCGTTGCTTTCGATGTTTCGGCAGCACGGCTGGACTGTTATTTTTGCCAGCCCAGCGGAGAAAAGCCCACACCGTTTTGATTTAAGCCAGTGGCAGATCGCTGAAGAGCAAATTCAGTTAAACGACAGCAGTTTTGACGAGCAACTCAAAGAGTGGCAACCCGACATAGTGATGTTTGACCGTTTTATGCTCGAAGAGCAGTTCGGTTGGCGGGTCGAGCAACAATGCCCCAACGCTTTACGGCTGTTGGATACTGAAGATCTGCATTTTTTACGTTTAGCCCGCCAGCAAGCTTTTAAAGCGGGCAGGGAAGTGACACTGCAGGATTTGCATTCTGAACAGGCGCAGCGTGAAATCGCCGCTATTTATCGTTCTGATCTGACGCTGATTATTTCAGAGGCTGAAATGCAGCTTCTGACTGAACATTTCAAAGTGCCGGCTGAGCTTTTGTGTTATAGCCCATTTTGGCTGGAAACACCTGCCAACGCAGATTTGCCAACATTCGAACAGCGCCAGCATTTTGTTTCTATTGGTAATTTTCGCCATGAGCCAAACTGGCAGGCGGTACTGTGGCTCAAACAGCAAATTTGGCCTTTGATCCGCAAACAACTGCCCAAAGCCGAATTGCATATTTATGGCGCTTATCCACCGCCTAAAGCCACACAGTTGCATCAGCCGAAAGAAGGGTTTCTTGTCAAAGGCTGGGCAGAAGATGCGGCAGAAGTGGTTAAGCATGCCCGGGTTTTATTGGCTCCTTTGCCTTTTGGTGCGGGTTTAAAAGGTAAGTTTATTGATGCAATGATGCAGGGCACACCCAATGTCACCACAGGTGTTGGTACTGAGGGCATGTTGCATCAAGGGCAATGGGCCGGACTGATGGCTGAAACCGCACAACAGATAGCAGATGCGGCCGTGCTGTTGTATCAGGATGAGCAGTTATGGCAACAAAAGCAGCAGCAGGGTTTTATTATTTTGACACAACGTTTTGCCATCCATCAGCATCAACCCCGCGTCTGGCAACAACTGATGGATGTGCAGCAACAGCTGTCACAGCATAGATTAACCAACTTCACCGGCGCTATGCTGAGGCACCATCAGCATCGCAGCACGCAATTTATGGCGCAGTGGATTGAAGCAAAAACTAAACTGGCAGAGCTGAAACAGAACTCTGTCACGCAGGAGACAAAGCATGAGTGAAATCAGCCGTCAGGCGCTAATTCAACTTCTTGATCAGGAGCTACAAAGTGGTCTTATTAAAGACTATTGCCCTAATGGCTTGCAGGTTGAGGGCAAAAGCCAGATTAAAAAGATTGTCGCGGGTGTCACCGCCTCTCAGGCCTTGCTGGATGCCGCTGTGGCCGCTGGTGCTGATGCCATCATGGTGCATCATGGTTATTTCTGGAAAAACGAAGACTATGCCATTACTGGTATCAAAAAACGCCGCTTACAAAGCTTGCTGAAACACGATATCAGCCTGATAGCCTACCATTTGCCACTGGATGTGCATCCGCTGCTTGGCAATAACGCTCAGCTGGCCTTAAAGCTGGGTTTAACCAGTTGGCAGGCTGTGCCAGGTGTCAGCCCATCGGGCGTACTGATGCGTGGCACTTTAGCAAATCCTATGACCAGTCAGCAGATTGCAGACAGGCTGCATCTGGAGCTTAATCGCTTACCTTTGTTGCATGCAGTCTTGGATAAAGCAGTGACTGAACTGGCCTGGTGCACGGGCGGAGGCCAATCTTATATCGACCAGGCTTATGCTGCTGGTGCAGAGCTTTTTATCAGCGGTGAAGTGTCGGAGCAGACTATTCATAGCTCACGTGAGCTTGGCATCGATTTTATTGCCGCAGGCCATCACGCCACAGAACGTTATGGCATTAAAGCGCTGGCTGAATTTGTGCAGCAGCAAACTGGTGTGCTCTGTGAATTTATTGATATCGATAATCCGGCTTAGGGCTATAAGTAGTGAGTAATTTGTGGTGAGTAAAAAACAGCAGGACCGTAATTTTGACGGCATAGCGGGCAAATTTCAGAAGAATATTTATCAGACCACCAAAGGCCGTTTGCGTCAGGCGGTATTGCTGCGTGATTTTGCTGAATGCGCCGATTTGTCAGCACCAAGCCGCATTCTGGATGTAGGCGCAGGACAGGGCCAATTGGCGCTGGCGTTGGCGCAGCAAGGCCATCAGGTGACTTTAACTGACTTGTCGCAGGATATGCTGGATATGGCGCTTGAGGATGCAAAGGAGCGCGGTGTTGATACGCAAATTCAGTGTCATGCGCTGGCGTTACAGCAGTTATCAGAGCAACAATGGCCAGCGTTTCCAGTGGTGCTTTGTCATGCTGTACTCGAATGGCTGCATGAACCGGCAGAGGCTATTAAACAACTGCGTGCTTTAGTGCAAACCGGTGGGCTGGTGTCGCTGATGTTTTATAACAAAGATGCCAAACGCCTGAGTAATATCATTTATGGCAACTTTAACTATGTGCTGCGTGATTTAGCCTTTAAGAAAAAAGTCAGTTTAAGCCCACAAAACCCGCTGCAACCTGAAGATGTGTATCGTTGGTGCAAAGAGGCAGGCTTTATCATTGAAGGCAAAACTGGCGTGCGTTGTTTTCATGATTATCTGCGTGACCGCTCCGAGCAGGAAACTGAATTCGATAAGCTGTTACAGGTCGAACTGCAGTACAACAGGCAAGAACCTTATGCCTCAATAGGACGGTATCAGCACTTGTTGCTTCGCGCTGTATAACGAAAGCCTAAAACGGGGTTAGATCAGGTTGTTAATAATCTGAGCTAACCCCGTTTTTATTTGCTGAAAATTTAAAGTAAAAAAACAGTTGCAGTGTGGAATAAAGCTGTTATGATTAATTTAGTAATGCGAACTGTTATCATTTGCAAAATTCGTAATCAAGTGGGAAGTCTGCGCCCTGCCAGGAAGGCAGCTTGATTTCGTAGGCGGGTAATTGTTGTGTTACATGTTGTGACCCTATGACAACAACTGTTCTGCTGTTGTTGTCGAACTCCGAAGTCTTTGCCCATCCAAAGACCACGTTCTGGCCCGGCCTTATTAGCCGGGCATTTTTTTATTTATGGACCGGACGCGCAGTACCAATGCTTTAATCAAATTCAAACTTATAAAGAACATCCACTGCGCTATCCAGGCCTTGCACGGCCTCCAGATAAAGGTTCTTCATCAACTCGTACCTTAAGGTAAATTCACCTAAAGAGTTAAATATACCGACACCATATTTTAATTGCAGTTTGGGTGATAAATAGCCGCTGACGGTAACCTGAGAATCATCCCCTGTGCCTGCTGTATCGAGTGTGAATTGCTCAAAACCAAAAGCTTTGCCTAACTGACTGACCATGCCATTACTGTTAGCTATGCCCAGACCTATCAACCCACTGGTTAAAGGGTTACTTCTACTATCACCACTGCCGGACAAATCCCGGCCCATCAACAGATAAGATAAAGCGTTCGCCTGAGGTTTGGAGGGTTCAGAAAATATCACCACTGAAGCTTGATCGGCTGGACCGTTTACTCTGATACCTGCTATCACATCATCTTCAGTGGAAGAGGGGTTGCGAATGGCCTCAATATTTAAAAATGGCTGATCGGCAGGACCATTAAATATCAGTTTGCCTTTACGGATCAGCAAATCCTGGCCGTAAGAGCGGAAGGTTCCATCCAAAATATTCACTTCGCCTTTTAAGCGTTGTTGTGGACCATTTTGGCTCAACAACAACTGACCTTTGAGCCGACTCTTTAAACCAAAAGCCTGCAAATTGACCTGATCGCCCAGAATCAGTCGCATTTCGGTGACTAGTTTGACTGCACTGGTTGTAGCACCACGCCTTACCTCCAGCTCCTTGTTTAGCAGAATTTCATCATCCGAAACTTGTACCGCATTTTGTGGCAAGTCGTCTATGGCTAGATCGGCTCTGGGGATCTGAATCGTACCTTGCACAGCAACGACTTGATTCTGTGCCAGTACCGTCATCTCTGGATTGATATAGACTATGCCCTGCGGTAGATTCAGCGGCAGTTGTTGCCCGCTTAACGCTAAACGAGCCTGATAGTTGGCCAAATTAAACCAGTCAGCATAGCCTGATAATTGCGCTTTACCTTCACCACTTTGGATCTCTGCGCTCAGCAGAGCTTTTTGTTGTAAAAAGTCCAGCTGCAGATGGCCTTGCTCTATATCCAGCGGGGCATTATGACCTTGCAGTTTCATCTCACTGACTTTGATCTGCCCCGATAATAAAGGCCGACCTAAAGTTCCGCTGGCACGGACCTGGCCATCCAGAGTGGCAAAGAATTCACTTTGTTCTGGTAATAAGGTGCGTAAAAAACTCAGATCCAGTCGGGTTAACGTCAGCTCTGCTTCCAGCTTTTTGTCTGCTGCAGTTAAGTCGGGCAGGGAGGCTGAGCCTTTGAGTGAACGGTCATCACTAAACTGCATTTGCCAATTCGTGGACAGCTTTTTGGGAGTCAGTACCAGTGCTGCATCCCAGCTTTGCCACGGCAGTTGCAGCGGATTGACGTCGGTTTGTTGCCATTTTCCCGCTGTGCCTGTTAATTTTACTGTTGCATTCAGACCTTGTTTTTTACCCCAGCTCAACTGCAGATTTGCATCGGCTTCGCCCGTCAATCGTTGTGATTCGCCAATAAAAGGTTCCAGCAAAGCCAGCTGAAACTGTTGCAACCGTAACGCTAAGTCACCCTGGCTGCTGCTGATGTTGCTGGCTTTTTCCAGGCAGAGTCTACCTGGCTCTGATGACCAGCAATGAGCTGGCACACTGAGTTGTTGTTTTGGCCAATCCAGCGTCATTCGCATCATATCGGTTAAAGCCCAATGGCCAACAGGAGTCTGCAATTGAGCTTGTTGCAGTTCTATTTGCCACTGCTGTTTAGGCTTTGCCGTGGCTGCGGCCTGTAGCTGTGCTTTGTAGTCGGCGCCGTCCAGCTGGATTACCAAATCGCTGCTGTTTTTATTGCCCGTCAGCAGCAACTGGGCTGAATTCAGTGGTTGTCCGGACAGCGTGCCTTTACCTAAGGTCAGTTCCAGCTGATGATCCAGATTATTGCTGTTGAGCAATGCATTCAGGCTGATGTTTTGCAGACGCATTAGCTTTTTATAGCGCAGCTTCTCACCCTGCAGCTTGATATCCAGAGCCGGGTGTTGTTGTGGTCCTGTGACTTTGGCGCCGGCCATCAGGCTGCCCTGGGCGCCCTGAATGGAGCTTGCCAGATCGGGAGCCTCCACAGACAATGCCATTTGCCATTTGTCTGTCACTTGGCCTTCAGCGGTCATTTTATTGGCGCCATGCTGCAACACCAGTGTCTTACTGCTTAATTGCTCAACGGTCAGCTCTTTGCCTTTGGCCTGTAATTGACCCGATAAAGACAGCGGTTGCTGCCGAACTTGCCCCTGAATGGCCAAAGTAGGCAGTTCAAGCTGCCATTGTTGCTGGTGGTAACTGGCTTTGAGTTTGATATCGCCACTGAGTTGTCCCGGATAATCTTTTAGCCATGGCTCCAACTGCATTTGATCAAGCGACAGAGCTGCATCCAGCGCCAGTTCTTTGGTTAAATCCAAAGCACCTGTACTGCTAAGATTGCCCAGCGCGGAATTTAGCGTGAATGCAGACCAGCTCAACACCGGGGCTTGCCAGTGTGCATTGAACTGCAATTGACTATCGGGCAATTGAGGAATTTGTTGCTGGCTTTGCAAAGTGAGTTTCAAATCCGCTAATGAACCTTCCGCATCAAGCAGCAGTTGCTGCATTTTGTATAAGGGTTCGCCTTGCAGTGGCCACTGCAGGCTGCTGGCCTTTAAGTGCAGTTGTATGGGTAGTCCTGCGGTCAGAGGGGCCACTTCCACTTTGGCTGTAGCTTGCTGAGTGCCTGTCAGTTCAAGGCCTAGCTGCAATTGGTCCAACGAACCGGCTATGCTGCTATTGAGTACTAAGCCAGAGCTTTGTGCTTTGACAAAGCCCTGCAATGCAAAGGGAGTGGAATTGGTCAGACTCAGTTGTACTTGCGCATTAATAGCGTTGTCTTGCAAATCCGGCTGAGTTATCCGCAGCTCTGTCAGTTTAAACTCGGTGAGTTCAAACTGATCCGGGTTCGCTTCCAGTGAAAAACTAAGCTGCTCTGCAGAAAGTTGCTGTGCACCTGTGACTTCAGGTCGCTGTAATGTGAGCTTTTTTACACTCAGCCACAGCGGCAATTCAATGCGCTTCAGTTGTGGCACCTGATAATGCCACCAGGCCACAGTGTTGGTTGCGGTGCTGGCTTTTGTGGTGCTGGTTGAAGTGCTGTTTTGCGCTAAAGATTCTGGCAGGTGCAGCTGTAATTGGTCCAGTAAGGTGTCGCCCAGCGATATTTGTTGACCACCAAATTTTAGTTCTGTGTTCAGGCTATTCAGACTAAGCTGCAGTTCATCTTGTTGCACCCTCAAATCAGTGATCTGCAGTTGCTTAATACGGACTTGGGGTAGTTCCAGTACTGTATCAGCTTGCTCTGGTGCAGTCTCTGCTAGGGTAGACGAACTAAGTACCAGGTTCACACCTTCTGCTGTTGCGCTGTCCAGACAAATCTCAAACCGGCCTAAACAATACCAGCTGACTTTAGCTGCAAGGCTGTTGATCTGAAGTGTTACACCGTCCTGCTGAAACTGCAGTCCAGTCAGTGTAAAACCTTCGGCCAGCGTGCCACTGATTTGGGCTATTTGAACCGGGCTGTCGTCCGGTAACAAACGGTTCAGCAGTTGCAGAGGTTTGTTGGTATAAAACAGCACAATCAGGCTGAGCAACAGCACTAAACTGGAGCTTAAAAGGAGTTTCTTCCAACTAAAAGCTGAGCTGACATTTTTTACATCAGGCATGGTAGTGCGCTCTTCGCTGCCATTGACACTCATAATTCCGGCCCCAAACTAAAATGCAACTGCAGGGCCTGATCGGAGGGCACATCCAACCCCCATGCAATATCAATACGAATAGGGCCAACAGGGGAGGCCCAGCGCACACCTAAACCTACTCCACGGTAAATATCGGCTTTGTCATTCCAGGCACTACCGGCGTCAAAAAATGCTGCGGCCCACCAGTTACCTGACACTCTGTGCTGGTATTCAAGTGCGGCTGTCGCCAGATAACGTGCTCCTAACAAATTGCCTTCAGTATCGACTGGAGAGATTGATTCGTAGGAGTAACCACGAATACTGTTATCTCCACCTGCAAAAAAACGTAACGAAGGTGGAAGTTCGGTGATGGCTTCCATTAATACGGCACCTGCATCTACCCGTACCAGATAACGTTGATCATCGGAGAAAGAGCCTATCCAGCCAACCCGACTACGCACACGGACAAAACTATTGTCGGAGCCCCAGGTCGGATCTGAAACTTCAGTGCCAATTAAATATCGACTGGCTTCAGCGGGCATACTGCCACCACTGTCCCAACTGCGGCTGAAACTAATACCCGGCATAATCAAATTTGCACTGCCAGAGTCTGTGCCCTGCACATAATCTTCATATAACCAGCGTATTGACGCTGTTCTGTACCACGCATCCTCCAGCAGCCAGTGTCGTTCCAGCGAGGTATTGTATTCCTGACTGCGAGTATCTTCTAAGTCTTTATTTTTTACACCGAAATTGAGTTTATAAAAATCCTCAGTGACGTTTTTCTTCGGCCATTTATACCCGACTTCCACTGTTTGTTCAGGAGCAGACAAGGCCATTTTACTCGACAAACTGTGACCTCTGTCATTCAACCACGGCTTGTTCCAATTCAGTTTAATACGAGGCCCCAGATCGGTGGAGTAACCCAGACCTGTCTCTACGATATTACGGATCTGAGGCTCTACCTTGACCTTTACCGCCAGATGTTGATCAACAGTTTCCGGATCGTCCACTGTGACGTCTATGCTGCGAAACCAGTTGGTTTCAGCCAGACTTTGGTTGAGTTCACCCAGTTGACTGGACTGATAATGCTCGCCGGGTTTGAACGGCAGCATGGAATGCAAGCGCTCCTCACGAATTTGGCTGCCTTCGAATGTCACCTCACCAAAGTGATAACGTGGGCCTGAGTCAAACTGAATATGAATAAAGCCCTGAAGCAAGCGCGGGGCGACGGATAGTTCTTGTTTGACAAATTTCGCCTGAAAATAGCCCCGGCGTAGCGCCAGCGAGTTCAGCTGATTTTTGATTTCTTCATAGCGGCCATGATGCACTCTGTGATTCACTTTTGGCCCTATCTGTTTGACTAATTTGCCAAATTCAGGGTCTGTGGCAGCTTCGCCAGTAATCTCTACTTTAACTGATTTGAGCCTTACAGCCTCGCCCGGTGTAATGGTCAGTCGTAGTTTTTGTTTATTTTCCTTACCGACCAGACTGGGTTCGATGCTCATGCGGTAATAACCGACGGCGCGACCCGCGAGTTTGACATCCTCTATAACTTTGGTTTGAAAACGTCTGGAACCCAGGTTGTTTTTTGCAGGCAGCCTGTCTAGGTACAGTTCAATATTATCTGCAAGGGAGCCCGAAACGCCCTTGAGTTCAATTTGGGGATGCGCTGCGGCGGCAGAGGCGGCAAACAGAGCCAGAGTGGCCAGAGTCCTGTACAACAAAATGCGAACTATCCTTCGTGTTAGAACCGGGTCAGTGGCACCCGGTTGTGTTCTAAGAGTATAACAGTCACACGAAGTTCAGTACGTTTTCAACAGCTTCCCAGACCAGTTGCTTGTTTTTTATTCTTTCACGCTCGCAAACAAAAAGGTTTTCATCAGTAAACACCCTTTTGGTTTTCTACCCTAGATCCGAATGCCTGGTTCATAGACCCCGCTGGCTGCACTTTTTGCTGATTGCCTTTGTATTCATTACTGTTTTACCTGGCGTCGGGACCTATTCAGTCGATCTGCCTGTGAATTAAGAGCGGATTTCCCTGTCACTCGGGCCTAACAGAGCAAAAATCTGACCTGATTGAACCTCAAAACTAATACGGCTAACCGCTTTGACAGTGCAGTAACTTTCTTCTATCTGGTATGGATAAATCCTTATCAAGCGGTGCCTTCACGATAGTGGCTCACGCATATCAATGCCATCGCTTTTGTCACAAGAGTGACGGGTAACCATTTATTAAGCGAAACGCGACGTTTTTTGTCAGCACTTTGTCATCTGCCTACAGTACACTGAACAGCAGGACGGGTAATGGTGATATGGACGGATGAAGATAAACATGGCTCATACCATAGTGTTGCTGCCTGGGTTGGATGGAACCGGGATTTTATATCAGCAACTGGCGCAGCAGTTAGCTCCTGAGTATGAACTTCAGGTGATCGCTTACCCTCTGGATCAGCTGTTGGATTACTCCGAGCTACTTGACTTTATCCGGCCGCAATTGCCGGAGCATCCTTTTGTGGTGTTGGCTGAATCTTTTTCCGGACCTTTAGGGATTTTGCTGGCTGCAGAGCAACCACACAATTTAACAGCCCTGGTGTTGTGTGCCACGTTTGGCCGCAATCCTTTACCCGCGTTCAAAGGTTTAATTCATGCGGTAGACAAACTGCCGTGGAACGAGCTGGTTCATCATTGGACAGCCTTGTGGTTACAAGGGCGTTATGCCAGTGCAGAGTTATCTGCGTTGCTGGAAAAAGCCCTGACTATGGTGTCAGAGCCGGTAATTAAATACAGGGCTAAACAAGTGTTGCAGGTGGATGTGCTGAAAGAATTTGCGACTTTAACTTTGCCACTGATGTATTTGCAGGCAAGGCAAGACTGGTTGATTTGGGCTTTTAATGCGAAAGCCTTGTTACAGTTGCAACCTGATATGCAACTGATCCGTTTGGATGCACCGCATTTTTTATTGCAGGCTATACCAGAGCAGGCCGCGGCACAGTTGAAGCAGTTTATTCAACATCAGCTCAATCCCAGACAAGCCACTGAAGATGCGGTTCTGGCATAAAAGTTTTGATTTACAGAGAGATAAAACCTGTACTGACTCTGCCAAGCTGGGTAAAGCAAATCAATGAAATCCTTGTGCGCTGACTCCGGTAGGATCAGAACAACGGAGTCAGCAGAACCTCTGTTTCTACGGCAGTTCAGGGATAAAAAACCAGTCAAACGCTAATGCGTCGGTGTTTTGTCCGCCTGTGCGGTCAGTAAAAACAAGATCTTATCCATATTCAGCTTTTCATACGGCATTAAACGTTCAGGTTTACCTTCACGCCTGATAGACAAATGGTCCGCAGTAAAGGCCAGCACCGCAGAAGAAGTGGTGATGGTATTGCCTTCGACTTTGTAATGGCAGTGGGCCAGATCTAAAAAAGCTAAAATACGATTACGGATACTGATCATCATGGATTGAGCTCCTGTGTAGCGCTTTTTAATAATATTCCCTTGTGGTGAATTACTTCTCTCACTCCGGGAGGAGTTCTCATGCACAGGCTCAGACAAAAGCACAGTCGGCTTTGTTCCGCCGCTTCGTAAAAAAGTTTGAAAATAACGATGGATCTCCGCTGAATTCAGTTGAATGGTGCAAATATTGCGATTGATTAAATAAAGCCCTTAGTTTATTAATATGCCTGTAACATGATTAACCTCTAATGTTTACCCGTTAAAATTATAAATAACTCAAAAGTGAACTCCATGAGCATAAAAAACCTATGTGCTGTTGCCGTTGCGCTGGCACTCAGTCCACAACTGCACGCCGAATTACTGATCTCCGAATATGTTGAAGGGTCTTCCAATAACAAAGCCGTAGAACTGGTGAATCTGGGCAGTCAGACTGTTGATTTAAGCCAGTACAAACTGCAGATGTTTTTTAATGGCAACACGACTGCCGCTACCACTATTAATTTAACCGGCAATCTGGCACCCGGTGCTGTCTATGTGATTGCCAACAGTAATTCTGTTGCTGCACTGAAAGACAAAGCCCAGTTGCTCAATAGCTCATCCTGGTACAACGGTGATGATGCGCTGGTGTTGTCCAAAGGCGATCAGGTCATTGATTCTTTTGGTCAGGTCGGCTTCGATCCGGGCAGTGCGTGGAATAGCGGTGGTGTTTCGAGTATTGATAAAAGCTTAAGACGCAAAGCGTCAGTCACTACAGGGGATATCACAACCACTGATGTATTTGACCCTTCATTGCAATACGATCAGTTTGCACAGGATGATTTCAGCGACATTGGCAGCTACAAGGGTTCAGGTTCAGGCACACCGCAAGAGCCTGTTTATGTGCATGGCCAATGTGGTGATTCAACCACGCTGATTTCCGCCATTCAGGGCGAGACAGATGTATCTCCTTTGAAAGGTCAGACTGTGTCAGTCGAAGCCGTAGTGACTGCCAGTTTCCAGGACAGCTCCGGTTTAAAAGGTTTCTTTATTCAGGAAGAAGCTGCCGATCAGGATCAGAATGCGACCACCTCTGAAGCTGTGTTTGTCTACGATAACCTGTCTGGTAAAGCCGCAGTAGTCGGCGACAAGGTTCGGGTTAGTGCTTTGGTTGAAGAGTCTTTTGGTCAGACGCAACTGGCAAAACTGGTAGATTTAACCTCTTGTGGTGCAGGTGAAGCTGTAGCTGCGGTACCTGTCACTTTACCTGTCGCCAGTTTAAGCCAATTTGAAGCCCTTGAAGGCATGAAAGTGCGTTTAGCAGAGCCTCTGGTGGTGACAGACAACTATGGTCTAGGCCGTTACAATGAGCTTGGCTTGTCGTCTGAGCGTTTGTATCAGCCGACACAAATTGCATTGCCGGGTGATGCGGCTAAAGCTGTGATGGCAGCCAACAGCCTGAATAAACTGGTACTGGACGACGGATCTAACCTGCAAAATAAAGATACTTTGTATCCTGCTCCGGGTTTATCCGCCAGCAATACAGTGCGGGTTGGCGATGAAGTTTTACCTTTTGATGCAGTGCTGGGTTACGGCTTCAGTAAATACCGGGTTCACCCATTAACTGAACCTGTATTTGTCAGCAGCAATCCACGTACAGAACAACCTGCGATCAGCAAAGGCGATTATCGTATAGCCAGCATCAATGTGCTGAACTACTTCAATGGTGATGGCGCAGGCAATGGTTTCCCGACCTCTCGCGGTGCTTCTACAGCTGTTGAATTTGCCAAACAACGCGACAAAATTATTGCCGCCATCTCGGCGATGAACGCCGATTTGGTCGGTTTACTGGAAATTGAAAACGACGGCTTTTCCGAGCAATCGGCCATTGCCGATTTAGTGCGCGGTTTAAATGCAAAAGCCGGTGCTGATGTCTGGGCTTTTGTTGATTTTAGCGTTGCTAAAGTGGGCACCGATGAAATCACTTCTGCGATGATTTATCGCAAAGACAAAGTCGTACAGGCAGGCACAGCCGCTATTGGCAATGCGGCTCCTTTTGATTACGGCAACAGACCTTTAATCAGCCAGAGCTTTAAACTGCAGCAATCCGGTGAACTGCTGAATTTGACTGTGGTGCACTTAAAATCCAAAGGCAGCTGCCCGAGTAATAAAGCTGATCTGGCGAACATCGACTCAGGTGATGGTCAGGGCTGCTGGAATGGTTTACGTCTGCAGGCTGCAACAGCCATGGGCAACTGGCTGGCCGGTTACCCAACAGGTATAGAAACAGACAATAGCGTGATTGTGGGTGACTTTAATGCCTATATGCAGGAAGACCCAATCCGCGCGATGAATGACTCAGGTTATGTGCAGGTCAGTCAGCAGGTGCATGGCAATAAAGTCAGCTCTTACTTGTTTAATGGCGAATCGGGCACGCTGGATCATGTGTTTGCCACAGGTGACATTAAAAACCGTGTCGCTGAAGTGACTGAGTGGGCTATCAACGCTGATGAACCTGTGATCCTGGATTACAACGAAGAGTTTAAATCTGAAGTAGCCAAAGCCAACTTCTATGCGCCAGGCCCGTTCCGCTCTTCGGATCACGATCCTTTGGTGATGTCGGTGTATTTTGCCAAGCCAGTTGTGCAAGACCAGTTTTTCCTGCTGGATGAGCAAGCCGCCGCTGGCACTGTGGTAGGCCAGATTGTGACCAGCTCTGCGGTAACTATTACCGGTTACCAGTTATCAGGTGAGCAGGCCGACTTATTCAGTGTCAATGCCAACGGCCAGTTAGTGGTAGCAGCCGGCGCCGAACTGGATTTTGAAAGCCGTCAGGTGCTGCGTTTTGAATTGACCGCAGAAACTGAAACAGGTCTGGTATCTGAACCTGCCCGCATTGAAGTGCAACTGAATGATTTACCTGAGTTGCCTGTGATTCGCTTAGAGGGGTTACCCGCTGTGATTTCCGACAGTATTCGTCCCGGTACTGTGCTGGCGACAGTCAAGGCTGAAGCGACAGGCAACAACGCCAGTATTCAAAGCCTGGAGCTGATTGACAGCAACAAATACCTGATCTTTAACAAGGGGCAACTGACTCTGAAAAAGAAACTGAACGCTAAACATCAGCCTGAACTTAAATTCAGCATCAAAGCGACAGACTCTTTGGGCGTCAGCACTACTGTCCATTACGTTATTGAAGTAAAAGACAGCAAAGGTAATGCGGTAGTACAGTGGGTGATTTCGGTGATTAACGCTGTATTGGGGTGGTTATTTGGTTAACTCCTGTCTGAATCAGACTTGCGTCTAGTGAGACAGCCACCTGCGGGTGGCTGTTTTTTTGACTGCTCATCTGGGTTATTTTGTGTTACAAGGAACCTAACAGGTTAGCCAGAGTCTGGTTAATCCAGATCTAAAGCGTTCATGCAGTTCAACTGCTTAGTAAAAGGAAAATTATCAGGTGAAACCACAGTATTGGGTAGCTCTTGTGAGTGTAGTTATGTTGCTTGCCGGATGTTCTTCAACTCCCCATCAGCGCTCTGAGGCGAGGGCAGTGTTTAAGGCCTGCGTGCATCCGGATCAAAGCAAACAATTCAGTTATCGCAAAGGTCGTCCTATGCAGATAGAGCAAAAGGTGATGATGCAGCGTATGGCAGAGGAGCGCTCTATGCAAAGACGAGCCCGGCCTGTCAATGCAGACCGTTATGACAAAGAACCAGGTGAAGGCCCTTTGTACGACGAACTGGCTGAACTGATGGAAACAAAACAGTTTTGCAAAGAAGGCTATTTTGAACTCGACAGCAGTTTTGAGCATGGTTACGAGCGAATTATTGGCGAATGTAACGACAGCGCCACAGCGCAAGAGATGCAAAAACTGCCGGCTTGTGGGCCAGAGGACAGGCTCTAATACAAGAGTGAATGCACTGTGGCTCTTGAGTCCCCTTGTATTGACCTAAGCCATTAGATTTACTTTTACCAGAATGAAAAGAGAAATGCGAAAAGGCAGGTGAGCAAATTCACCCTGTCGTATCAGTCATCCCGGGGCTTTTGCTCTTTGTCGCAAATGTACTCCATTCTGATATCTTTGACCTTTACTTGAGTTAAATCAATACCAAAGACCTGAGCAGTATTCATAATCAGGCTTTAGGCTACTAGTAATTTGCTGATAAATCTCTGGTTCCATGTATCAGTTCCTATATCTGCTCCACTCTGTGTTTTAAAGTTAAAAATGATAAAAACGATATGTAAATTGTGTTTCCTATGGTATAAATGATAAAAATGCTAAGCTGGGAGCTTTAATCTATGAACTTCAATAGTATTCGCGTGAAAAGCAGTATTCCAACCCTATTGATGGCGATCACTGTGCTTGTTGTGATCACGCTTTTTAGTTATCTCAATTCATTACAGCGGCATGCATTGAGCATCGAGGACGAAAATTTTTTGCCGGCCGTATCTACGGTACTCAATGCTGACCGGGATTTGTATCAGGCGAAGTTAGCCTTGGCAATCTTAAAAAGCGGTAATACCAAAGAGGGGGATGCTGCAAAAGCAGACTTTGATGAGAATGCACTTCAGGTCCAACAGCGTTTTAACGAATATTTGGGATTTTTGTCTGACTATCCAGAGATCGCAGTAAAATTTGCAGATTTTGAACAGAATTATCAAAGCTGGCGGCAAAGCGCCGTGGTTCTTTTTGATGCGCAGACTGAGCTTGAATTCAATTCGTTGTTATCAGTGGAAGATGGCAAATTCGCAGAATTGAGGAAAATACTGAATCTGGCAGGCGAAGTTGCTCTGGAGCTGTCAGAGCAGGAACAAGCCAAGTTAGATGCGCAAATACAATGGTTTACCAACATAACATACGGCTTTGCTTTCATATTGTTGCTGATTTCCAGCTGGTTTAGTTATAAAGGCCCACGCGATCTGACCCGACAAATTAATGCATTGACTCAGCGTCTTGGTGAAATAGCGAGCGGTGATGGTGACTTAACGGCGCGTCTTCAGATCAGCAGTAAAGATGAATTTGCTGATTTGGCTGTACAGTTCAACAGTTTTATTGCCAATCAATGCGACATGATTGCGGCTATTTTGCAGCAGGCCCGGCAACTTAGTCAGTTGACTACCCAGTTGTCTGATTCAGCAGTAAAAACCAATGCCATTACCTCGTCGTTGAATACTGCCTCTGATTCTATTGTCAGTGCTGTGCACGAGATGACATTAGCCAATAAAGAAATGGCACAAGTAGCCACAGAAACAGCTCAGGAGTCAGACCAGGCTCGTAAAAGTGCAGGCCTTGGTCTGGAGGTTGTGGCCAAAGTGACTCACAGCATGGATAAACTAACTGCTGATGTAGATGCTGCTTTGGGATTCTCCACCGATTTGGAAAAAAGTTCGGGCACTATCAGTTCTGTACTTGAAGTGATCCGTAGTATTGCCGAGCAGACCAATTTACTGGCATTAAATGCGGCAATAGAGGCTGCTCGTGCAGGCGAACAGGGCCGCGGTTTTGCGGTGGTGGCAGATGAAGTGAGAACTCTTGCGTCAAGAACCCAACAAAGTACCAATCATATTCAGGAGATTATAGTCCAGTTACAAAACCGGGTGTCTGAGTCGACTCATGCCATCACGAGCGGTAAGCAAAACGCCGATTTGACTGTAGAGAATTTTGGGCAGGCTGAGCAAGTGTTCCATCTGATTATGCAATCTTCAGTGCAAGTCAACGATATGGCTATTCGTACTGCAGCAGCAACAGAAGAGCAGGCTGTGGTATCGGAAGAGATCACTAAGAACCTCTACGCATTGCACGATCAGGCCAGCGCAGCTGGTGATGTAGCCAAAGAAAACAATAAGTTATCGGCGGAGATCCGGCAGTTATCTGACGTACTTTTTAATCTGGTGGGTAAGTTTAAAATCAGCTGAGTGATCCGGCTAAAGATGCTTCAAAGCCTGCGGCAGAAAGGTTGCAGGCTTTTTTCTGCAATAAAGCAACTGACGTTTTTAAGAGTCAAAGATTGCGGTTCACAACCCAGCTGATTGCCACAACGCAGGGTCAGCAAGTTGCTAACACTTTGAGTTTGATAGGCTGGGCAACGCAAAGCCGACACTGTTTAGCCAGTCTAAAGCGTCTTGCTGATGGGTGAATATCTTTTTTTGGCTCGTGTCGCTTGCTTGGTTTATCACTTTATCTAATTGATGTTCCCTGAGGTGGCTCGGCTGAAAAACATAAGCTGTATACTTCAACTGATGCGATACACACCAGCTCATCAGATCTTTCATTACTTTTTCAAAATCCGGTGTGCCTAGTTGCCACTGGTCCAAAAAGACCACCCGTGCCCATGGTTGGCCATTCATGGATAGCGCCAGATCTTTTAACTGAGTGGCGTAATCCTGTGCAGTATCCATGCTCCATGCACCGTATACCTTTGCAACTATCAGCTGATTTTCCCGCCAGAGTGTAAAATGTCCGTGGTAGTTCATTCTTTGCATTTCTTCCTTGGTAAGCGCTCTGCTCTGAATAGTCACTATGGAACAGGTCGTCCGATCCAACAAGGGACAATTTTGCAGCAAAGTGGCGAGATCGGGCAAAACTGAGATAAGCTGGCCATTTACCGCCTGTTTTCGGGGATAGTATGCAATTATCTGATGTGGTTATTCTTGCTGGTGCCCGCACTGCTATTGGTAGTTTTGCTGGTGCGCTTTCGTCCTTAAGCCCTGTACAGCTGGGAACTGCTGCAGCTAAAGCGGCCATAGAGCGCAGTGGTGTGGCTGCTGCGCAAATCGATCATGCTGTCTTTGGTCATATTATTACCACAGGTCCTGAAGATGCTTATCTGGCCCGTCATATTGCGCTGAATTCTGCTATGCCTGTCAGCAGCGCGGCTTTTAATGTCAATCGTTTATGTGGTTCGGCGCTGCAAGCTGTGATTTCTGCTGCTCAGCTTATTCAGTTGGGGCAGAGCCAAATCGCTTTAGCAGGTGGCGCTGAGAGTATGAGCAATGGCGCTTATTTGTTGCCTGCGGTGCGTAAGGGCTTGCGCTTGGGTCATGCTGCGGTTACAGATTTAACTTTAGGTATTTTGTCCGACCCCTTTGGTACTGGTCATATGGGCCTGACGGCCGAAACTATTGCTACTCAGTATGGCTTTAGCCGGGCAGAGCTGGATAGTTTTGCTGCAGAAAGCCAGCGCCGAGCTGCGTATGCCCAGCAACAAGGTTGTTTTGACCAGCAAATTACGCCGGTTTTAGTGCAATCGCGCCAGTCTGAACTTTGGATCGATAAGGATGAACACCTAAGGCCGCAGACTACGGTCGAGAGCTTAAGTACTCTTAAAGCTGCGTTTAAAAAAGACGGACTAGTGACAGCGGGCAATGCTTCAGGTTTAAATGACGGTGCCGCAGCTTTGATGCTCACCAGTTTGCGTGAGGCGAATCGTCTTGGTGCAAGGCCGCAGGCCCGCATCGTTGGTTATAGTTTTGCCGGTGTTGAACCTGCCTTGATGGGATTAGGGCCGATACCTGCGGTACAGAAACTACTGACACAGACGGGTATAGCGCTGAGTGATATTGATGTGATTGAATCCAATGAGGCTTTTGCGTCGCAAGCGATGGCGGTCAGTCAGACTCTTGGTTTTGACCCTGCTACAGTAAATCCAAACGGTGGCGCTATAGCCTTAGGGCATCCGGTTGGCGCGACGGGTGCCATATTGGTGGTGAAAGCTTTGGCAGAATTACAAAGAACCGCAGGGCGTTATGGCCTTATCACCATGTGTATTGGCGGCGGGCAGGGCATAGCGCTGTTGATTGAGCTGTTTCATTAGTCGCCAGCAACAGAACTTGATCCTGGTCACAATCAAAGGTTGTAAAAAGGCTTAACCTGATCTGGTGTTTAATTAAAATTGGACTTTTATGCGTTGCCACTCAGCCGAACAAGCACTTTCACTGATCCAAAATGATGAAACTATTTGGTGCCACTCTATGGCCGCAACCCCTTATGCAATGCTCAATAGTCTGGCTAAAGTTGCGCTTGATAAGCAGAATTTAACTTTGCTTAGTTTACATACCGAGCATAGCGACGTATTAGCAGCTCCTGAGCTACAAGGGCATTTACGTCAGCGGGTATTTTTTGTTGGCCGCCCCAGTCGTCCCGCGGTGAATGCGGGATTGGCCGATTATGTGCCGGCTTTTTTGTCGGAAATTCCTAAGTTATTCCGAAGCGGCGAACAACAGCTTGATACCGCCATTATTCAGGTGTCACCACCGGATAAACATGGCTTGTGCAGCCTGGGGATTTCAGTGGAAGCGACCATAGCGGCGTTGCAATCGGCGAAAAAAATCATCGCGCAAATTAATCCAAATATGCCGCGCACTCACGGCGACTCCTTTGTGCATCTGTCTGACTTTGCTGCTTATGTTGAACTGGAAAGTCAAATTCCTTTGCATCTGCCCGCGGCACAGGATCCGATCACAGCGCAAATAGGCCGTCATGTTGCGACTTTAGTTCGGGACGGCGATTGCCTGCAGATGGGCATAGGCGCAATTCCGGATGCGACTTTGGCTTGCCTTGGCGACCGGCAGCATCTGGGGATCCATACCGAGATGTTTTCCGATGGTGTATTGCCCCTGCTGGAAAAAGGCGTGTTCACCAATCACAATAAGAAAAAACATCCGGGCAAAATAGTGACGACCTTTGCGATGGGCAGCCAGGCCTTATACGACTTTGTCGATGACAATCCGGAAGTGGTATTTTTGGATGTGGCTTACACCAACGACACCGCTGTGATCCGGTAAAACCCGCAGGTGATGGCTATAAACAGTGCCTTGCAGGTCGATTTGTCAGGTCAGGTCTGTGCTGATTCACTGGGCACCCGCATTTATTCCGGCGTAGGTGGTCAGATGGATTTCGTTCGTGGTGCGGCTCTATCAGAAGGCGGCCGCTCGGTGATTGCATTACCGGCTACAGCGGCTGGAGGCACAGTGTCCCGTATCAGTTCTTTATTGTCGCCAGGTGCTGGTGTAGTGACCA
This sequence comes from Rheinheimera tangshanensis, assembly GCF_014645135.1. GTDB lineage: Bacteria > Pseudomonadota > Gammaproteobacteria > Enterobacterales > Alteromonadaceae > Pararheinheimera > Pararheinheimera tangshanensis. Next base: position 53,526 of record NZ_BMLH01000013.1, on the reverse strand, counting down.
CCCGTGCCCATGTGCATTATGTGGTGACTGAATATGGTGTGGCGAATTTGCGTGCACGTAGTTTAACCGAACGGGCCAGAGCTTTAATTGAGATAGCAGCGCCACAATTTAGGCAGCAATTGGCAAAAGCGGCTTATGACGATTGGGGGTTGCTGGTTTAACTTTTAATTTAACATCGAGCCTGAACAAAAACTGTAGCCTTTTAATGAGTCTTGGTTTGGGTCTGCTAGTGGCTCTGTGTTACCTTTTGCTTTGACACTCAGCTTTGATAACTCGAAGACTGACCATGAACAACTTTAGGGATCATCAGATGAACTATAACAAAATCATGCTGGCGTTAAGCCTTGGTGGCGCTTTGGCTTTAACGGCCTGTAAGCCAGCGCCAGAGCAGAAGGCAGAACAACAGACTGCAGCAGTCACAGAGCAAGCTGCTCCTGCCGGATCAGCAACAGCCTTAGTTTCAGGCTTTGAAAAACGCCTGGATATTTACCGCACTGTAGATTTAACGGCAGATTTATCCGCTGTATCAGCACAGCATAAACAAATGTTGGGTAAATTAATTGAAGCGGCGGAAATCATGGATCAGTTATTCTGGAAACAGGCTTTTTCAGAAGATAAACAAAGCTTTTTAGCCAAAATTACCGATGCCAAAACCAAAGCTTTTGCCGATGTAAACTATGGCCCATGGGACAGATTACAAGGCGATGAGGTGTTTTTAACTGGGTATGCCGCTAAGCCTTTAGGCGCGCAATTTTATCCTGCGGATATGAGCAAAGAAGAGTTTGAAAAAGCCGACTTTGCCGATAAAAACGGCCTGTATTCGATAGTGCAGCGCGACAAAGACGGCAAATTAGTGGCTGTGCCTTATTCACAAGTCTACAAAACTGAATTGATAGCAGCAGCGGATTTATTAAAACAAGCCGCGGCTTTATCGGAAGATAAAGACTTCGCTAACTACTTGACGATGCGCGCTGAAGCCTTAATGACGGATAAGTACCAAGCCTCAGACTTTGCCTGGATGGCGATGAAAACCAACCCTATCGATCTGGTGATAGGTCCTATTGAAACCTATGAAGATCAATTATTCGGCTACCGTGCTGCCTTTGAAGCTTATGTGCTGGTGAAAGATTTAGCCTGGAGTGAGCGTTTGGCTAAATACGCTGCCACTTTGCCAGCATTGCAAAAAGGCCTGCCTGTACCTGAGCAATACAAAACTGAAAGCCCGGGATCGGATGCCGACTTAAATGCTTATGACGTGATTTATTACGCTGGTCATTCCAACTCAGGTGGCAAAACTATCGCTATTAACCTGCCAAACGACGAGCAGGTACAACTGGAAAAAGGCACCCGCCGTTTGCAGTTAAAAAATGCGATGCAAGCCAAGTTTGAACATATTATGTCGCCTATTGCCGACTTACTGATCGCGCCTTCGCAGCGCCAGCATGTGACTTTTGATGCCTTTTTTAACAACGTGATGTTCCACGAAGTGGCGCATGGTTTAGGTATTAAAAACACCATCAATGGTAAAGGTACTGTGCGTCAGAGCTTAAAAGAGCTGTCTGGTGGGCTGGAAGAAGGCAAAGCCGATATTTTAGGCTTGTATATGATTTCCCAGTTGTCAGAGCAGGGTTTATTGCCTGACGCCAAAATGGAAGATTTTTATACCACCTTTATGGCCGGTATTTTCCGCTCAGTACGTTTTGGTGCTTCAAGCGCACACGGCAAAGCCAATATGGTGTGTTTTAACTATTTTGCCGAGCAGGGCGCTTTCGTCCGTAATGACGATGGCACCTATCAGGTGGATTACGTCAAAATGAAACAGGCGATGACGTCGTTGTCACAACTGATCCTGACGTTACAAGGGGATGGTAACTACGAAGGTGTAGCGTCTTTGATGGCGGATAAAGGCGTGATTAAACAGCAATTAGCCGATGATTTAGCCCGACTGACTACGGCTAATATCCCGGTGGATATTATCTTTAACCAGGGTAAAGGCGTATTGGGTTTGTAGCATAACGGGGTCAGAGCTTAGGCTCTGACCCTCGATATTTTGCAGCGAACAGCATCAAAAGTGCTGAATTGTTTAAAATTTATGGGGCAATTTCCATAAACAATAATCCTCTAATTAGCCATCTATCCTGCTGAGTTCCCCATTTATCCCGTTTTTCCTGTTCAAATTTGGCCTGAGCTTTGTGCTGCGTTACCCTAGATAAGCGTTCTATACCCAAAGTAATGTTTGTCCTGGACAGACACAACAGCTTAGTCAACTCCGCTGTTGCTGGTACTTAGGTATTTCTTCTCACTACTTACCAAAGGTTATTCAATGGTCAAGCCCACACTTCTGGCTCTGTCTATCACAGCGGCCTGTCCTTCTATTGTGTATGCAACGGATAGTTTAAACCGCTCAGAGCAGCAGGATTTAGCGACCCAGCTACAGCAACTAAAACTCCAGGTTGAGGCTTTGGAAAGCCGTTTAACCAAAAAATCTGAACAAGAAGCTGAAGACAACGATCAGCAAGACATAGCAGCAGCCGAAGCTGAAAAATCGGCCGCTGAAATAGCGAAAGATGGCATTGAAGTTGGCGGCGCTGTGCGCACTAATTTCAGTCACACCTCTTATGATGAAGGCAATAAAAATCGCGGTGGTGATTTTGACTTCGACCTAATGCGCTTGGATTTTCGCGGTACAGTCGGGGATGTCAGTTTAAATGCCGAAATCCGTTTTTTTGATTACATGACAGTCGTAAAAAAAGCTTATGTGGCTTATCAACTGGACGAGCTGTGGCAAGCCCAGTTGGGGATTACACAGGTGCCTTTTGGCAACTGGCCTTACAACTCCAATAACTACTTTTTTAGCAGCAATTATTACCTGGGTTTAGAAGACGACCACGATTTGGGCTTGCTGTTTAAGCGCCAGCTTTCTGATCAGTGGCAACTGGATATCGGCTTTTTCAAAAATGATGAACTCGGTGGCATAGATGGTTATGTCTCAGATAAAACCGACCGCTATTCCTACGATATAGTGGGCGCTCGCGGAGCGGCCGAGGATATTTATGGTGAACCTATTCAGGCGCTTGCTGAAACCAATACCCTGGTCAGTCGTTTTGGTTATCACCTGACGCAAGGTCAGTTAACTACCGAACTTGGTTTTTCCGTCTTGTCCGGCAAGCTGCACGATGGTGTGCGTAATGCCGGTGATTACCAAGCCTATGCCTTACATCTGAATAGCCGTTATCAGCGCTGGCAGCTACAACTGCAACATAGCCAGTATCAGTATGATGTGGATGGTATAGAGCGCATTGCTGTAGGGGCTTATGGTTTTTATGACTCTATAGCAGCAGAAGCAAAATCAGCTACAGTCAATCTGGCTTACGATTTGCCAGTGCAATGGGGCCCTGTAACTGATGTGCAGTTTTATAACAACTACAGTCTGGTGTACGACAAATCCGATCAAAGCCGCACTACGTTGATGAATGTGACAGGCTTTTCTCTTGCTGCAGGTTCGCTTTTTACTTACGTGGACTATGTGCATGCCCGTAACCAACCTTTTGTCGGCGGCAGCATGGCTGGCGACAGTGTGGAGGAGGAACAACGCTTTAATATCAATATTGGCTATTACTTTTAGCCGGTCTTTTTCCTGACATTTCAACCGCGAAACCCGCAATAACTGTTCACTCAAAAGGGGAGCAGTGTAGGCGAACACTAAAACTACAGCAGGTACAGAATGAACGAACAAAAAGATCCAATGATCCCTGATGGCAAGGTCAATGCCATCGACACCGACTACCAGGTCGGGCAAGACAATATACTGGTAAAGCTTGGCCCCTTTGGTCTGGATATTCATAACAGAGTATTTTTGATTTCAGGCTTGAGCATTGTGGCTTTTGTGTTGATTACTTTAGTCTTTCAAAACCAGACCGCGCCGGTATTTTCTGCCATGCGTGGCTGGCTGACCAGCAATCTGGACTGGTTTTTTATCAGTGCGGCTAATATTTTTGTGCTGCTTTGTCTGGCGCTAATTGTGTCGCCTTTGGGCAAAGTCCGGCTGGGAGGAACAGAAGCCAAACCTGATTACAGCTATGTCGGCTGGTTTTCGATGTTATTTGCCGCCGGTATGGGCATAGGGCTGATGTTTTATGGCGTGTCAGAACCTTTGTCGCATTTTAGCAGCGCGTTAAGCGGGCCTGTCCTGGAAAATGGCAGCCGCACCGACTGGGCGCCACTTGCTGGCGCTACCGGCGACTCGGTCGAAGCGGCACGTTTGGGTATGGCAGCTACTATTTACCACTGGGCGCTGCATCCATGGGCTATTTACGCCATTCTTGCCTTAGGCTTGGCACTATTTTCTTTTAATAAAGGTTTGCCACTGACCATCAGGTCGGTGTTTTATCCGTTGTTAGGGGAAAGAGTTTGGGGCTGGCCGGGCCATTGCATTGATATTCTTGCGGTATTTGCCACCTTATTTGGTTTGGCAACATCACTGGGCTTAGGTTCTGCTCAGGCTGCGGCCGGTTTGCACTTGTTGTTTGGTGTGCCAGAAGGCCAGACCACGCAGATAGTGCTGGTGGTAGTAATTACTCTGATTGCGTTAGTCTCCGTGGTAGCAGGCCTGGATGCGGGTGTAAAACGTTTATCTGAAATCAATATGGCACTGGCTGCTTTGTTATTGCTGGCGGTGATTGTGCTTGGGCCAACGCTAGTGATTTTAAGTGGTGTGCTGGATAACCTGGGGGCTTATTTGCAGTATTTACCTGCGCTGGCCAACCCGGTCGGACGCGAAGACACCAACTTCTTGCAAGGCTGGACTGCCTTTTATTGGGCCTGGTGGATCAGCTGGTCGCCTTTTGTCGGCATGTTTATTGCCCGTGTATCCAGAGGCCGTACAGTGCGTGAGTTTTTAATTTCAGTGCTGCTGGTGCCTTCCTTTGCTTGTGTGCTGTGGATGACTGTGTTTGGTTCTACCGCTATCCATCAAGTGGTACAAGACAGTTATCAGGCCGCAGCGTCGGCTGAATTGCCACTGCAATTGTTCCAGATGCTGCAGGCGTTGCCGCTGGCTAATATCACCTCCTTTATTGCCATAGTGCTGGTGGTGGTGTTTTTTGTCACCTCCTCTGATTCTGGTTCACTGGTGATAGATACCATAGCGGCAGGCGGCAAAGTGGATGTCCCGGTAGCGCAGCGCGTGTTCTGGTGTACCTTCGAAGGACTGGTCGCTATCGCACTGGTGCTGGGAGGCGGTTTAGTGGCCTTACAAGCCATGGCGGTATCGACCGGCTTTCCTTTTGCTCTGGTGTTATTAGCCTCTTGTGTGTCTGTTGTGATAGGGCTGAGATCAGAACCTCGTGGTTAACAACTAAATAAGGGGGAGAGCTAAGCCTCCCCATTGAAGTTTTTAAGGCAAGCGGATGCAGATAGAACAACTAGAAATCCTGAATTTTTTAAAACGCTTTAGCCCTTTTAAAGAGTTGCCGGATGATTTATTGCGGCACACTGCGATGCAGGTGGATATTGGCTATTTTAAAGCCGGTACGCCTATTTTGCGTTTTGGTGAACCGCTACAAGCTTTGCATCTGGTGCGTAGCGGTGCCGTTGAAACCTACAGACGCAACGGCGTGTTGTACAACAGACTCAGTGAAGGCGGTATTTTTGCAGAGCAAGGCTTATTGCGCGACAAAACCGTGATTTTTCCTGCGACGGCTATCGAAGATAGCCTGATCTATTTTATTCCCGCTGAGTGTTTTGACCTGCTGTATCAATCTGATGAAGTGTTTGCCGACTATGTGGAAATAGGCGATACCCAACGAAAAAAAGGCGGGGTGTTAGCCGACAAAAGCAATAATGATTTAATGAGCTCTGAGGTGCGGCAGTTGATTAGCAGGCCTGCTGTGACTTTAGCCTCAGATGCCACGGCGCAGCAGGCTGCCCAGTTGATGCAGCAAGAGTCTGTGTCGTCTTTGTTGATTGTCGCTGATGACTCTGTGGATGCGGCTTTGGTTGGCATAGTGACAGACCGGGATTTACGTAACCGACTGATAGCTGCAGGCCTTGATTATCAGCAGCCTGTATCCGGCATTATGACGACAGAGCTGGTGTGTATTGAGTCACAGCAGTTTGTATTTGAGGCCATGTTAGTGATGCTGCGCCACAATGTGCATCATTTACCTGTATTGGCTGGCGGCAAGGTACTTGGCATTATCACTATCGCCGATGTGATCCGCTATGAGTCACAAAACAGCCTGTACATTGTCAGCAGCATTTTCCGCCAGCAGACTGTAGCTGAATTGCAAAGCCTGAGCACTGAATTAGCCTCCTGTTTTGTCCGTATGGTCAATGAAGATGCCAACTCCAGAATGATTGGCGCTGCTATGGCGGTAACAGGTCGTAGCTTTAAACAACGTTTACTTGAGCTGGCAGAGCAACAATTGGGACCACCACCTGTGCCTTATTGTTTTCTGGCGTTGGGCTCTATGGCACGGGATGAACAGCTGATAGTAACGGACCAGGACAACGCCTTAGTGCTGCATAATGATTATGACCCAGAGCTACATCAGGATTATTTTGCTGCGCTGGCGCAGTTTGTTTGTGATGGTCTGGCCGCTTGTGGTTACAGCTACTGCAGTGGCGATATTATGGCGACCAACAGTCAATGGCGACAGCCGCTGCGGGTCTGGCAGCAGTATTTCACCGACTGGATAGAAAGACCTGATGCGCAGCGATTGCTCAACAGCGGTATATTTTTTGATTTAGAAGGAGTCTGGGGACAGGTTCGCTGGGCCGACCAACTAAATCAGCAAATCAGACGCCAGGTCAAAGCCAATCCGGATTTTTTAGCCTGTATGGCCAGAAATGCCATCAGCCGGACGCCACCTTTAGGTTTCTTTAAGGATTTTGTGCTGGAAAATGATGGCCAGCAAAATAACTCACTGGACATTAAGCGCAGAGGCACAGCACCCTTGGCTGATTTGGTCCGGGTCCATGCTCTCTCTATTGGCTGCGCTGCTACAAACACCTATGAGCGATTAGTGGCAGTCAAAGCGGCGGGCATATTACCTAAGGGCAGGGCGGATGACTTGCTAGATGCGCTGGAGCTGATAGCTATGGTACGAATTCGTCAGCAAGCCAAAGCGATACAAGCGGGCAGAGTGGCGGATAACAAAGTTAAACCTGAAGAACTCTCTGCGTTTGAGCGTAAGACCTTAAAAGAAGCCTTTCAGATTCTAAGCTACGCGCAAAAGTTTCTGAAGTTTCGCTACCCCGGCGGGCGACAGTAACAGAGGTGTTATGTTTTATCTGAAAAAGCAGGAATTAAAAACAGATCCGCTGCAACTGCTAAGCAAAAACTGGCAAAAAACCATGCAGCAGCTGGAGTTAAGCGCCAAAGATGCCAGATTAAAAGCTTTTTATCAGGCTGGCGCTGTAGCTGCTGGTACTGCTTTGCAAGATATCCATTATGTTGCTTTGGATTTCGAAACCACAGGCCTCGACCCGGTGCGTGACGGCATTGTTAGTATAGGGTTGGTGCCGCTGACGTTAGAGCGAATTTATAGCAGCAAGGCGCAAAGTTATTTGGTCAAACCCAGAATACAGCTCAAAGACAGTTCGGTGATAGTGCACGGTATTACCGATAGCGTCATAGCGCAGGCACCTGATCTAGAGCAGTATATTGAGCCTTTATTGCAGGCCTTAGCTGGAAAAGTGGTGCTGGTGCATCATCTGCCTATAGAGCGCGCCTTTTTGTATCATGGATTAATGAGCCGGATAAAAGAAGGTGTCGTATTTCCAATGATTGATACATTGGCGTTAGAACGGGGTTTTACACAGTCTGGATTAAAAGGCTGGTGGCGAAGTATGACAGCACAAGCCAAGCCATCCTTAAGACTCGCAGACTGCCGGCGGCGTTACCAACTGCCAGCTTATCAACCTCATCATGCGGTGACAGACGCCATGGGCTGTGCTGAATTATTTCAGGCTCAGGTGGCACGGCATCTTTCGGCATCAACTCCAGTGGGCAAACTCTGGAGCTGATACCGTTCTAACCTGTTGGTGCTACTGAGGTTGATAAGGCAAAGAAGAATGGTGCAGTACTATGCGTAATTTACCATCTGCAGCTTTTTTAAAGCCCCAGCTTTTATCTACTGTAGTGACTTTGCCATTTTTATCCGTCAGCATCACATGACCCGTGGTTAACGCCATATCACCATTGATATAAACCGCGGCGTTTTTATAGTCATAGGCTGTCCAGCCTTTGAGTGCAAAACCTGTGTCTGCAGGAAAGTTTTTGTCACCGCCAACAAAATAGGCTAGTGCTCCCTGATAGGTGGTACGGAAAGTTTGTGCACCTGTGGCCAGGGTTGGCTTAAATAACACAGGAGTGATGTTGTAACCATAAGCCTTGTCCAGCACAGTTTTTGCGGTAATTTTTGCTTTTTCAAGTCCGGATTTTTCGTAATCAGAGCTGATCTGGATCAGTGCTTGCCCCCAGGCGTCCTGAGCCGCCTTTAACTCGGCTTCCGTGATGGCTGTGTTGGCATAGGCCAGTGGAGCGTACCAGGCTACAAAAGTCAGTCCAAGTATGCTGGTTATTTTAAGGTTCATATTTTTTTCCTTGCTTTATTGAATGATTGGTCTGGGTTCAGTATCTGCCAGTCAACAAAGCAATTTGCTGCATCTACCATGAAGTTTGCCTGCACTGAAGATTAAAAACAGATGAACAAAGCAGCCTTTAGCTCTAACTTGCATTACTCTGTTTGCATCAATGAGCATGGAACCGGAGGGGTTGTGTTTCGAAGTAAACTGTATCTTGCGTTTTTTTTGTTGCTGGCAATCACCTTGGTGCAGGCTGGCCTTGCGATATGGGCTTCCGGTGTGGCCAGTTATCATGTAGAGCGCAGTAGGGTTGCCAATCAGATGCTGGCTGAATTTATTACACTTGGAGCTGATAAGCAGCGGCTTAAAGTCTGGCTTGCTCAGTCGTTGCTAACGAAAGACAGTACTGTAGAGCAACGGGATCAATACCTTGGGCAAATGCAGCAAAGTCTGGCTGATTTAAATACCTTATTGCAGCATGATCAGCGGTTGTCGGAACATCCGGATGACTTTGCTGCTATAAGCCAGCAGCTAAAGTCCCTGTCTATTCTTGAGACGAACGTTGCAGCTTTGGAGCAAAGTTTAAAGAATAAACAAGTCCGACCCGAGCGCGAAGCGCAAATATGGCGCTTGTTGATCCAAACTTTCGATAATCTGGAAGGGCTGGACTTGAAGCATCTGATTGCTGACTCTATTGAATTACAACGCCAGCGCTCAGAGCAAGCCGAAGAAAAAGCGGCAACAGCATTGCAACAGGTCAAAGTTCTGGTCGTGGTTGTGTCTTTGTTTGGCGTGGCTTGTGCTGTCAGTCTTGCACTTGTGTTATCCAGAGCTTTGTATCAGCCAGTGCAGCAGTTACTGACAGGTACTTCAGCTCTGGCTGATGGCCAACTGAATTACCGTTTGCCAGAGCAGGGACCGGCTGAGTTCAGCATGCTTGCCCGAAGCTTTAATCTGATGGCTACAGGTTTGGAGCGGGCCAGACAACAAGAAGAGGATCATACCCGCCGAGTGGAGCTTGAGGTCGCAGAGCGCACGGCTCAATTGCGACACGCACTTGAACAGTTACAGCATGCAGAACAGCAACAGCAACGTTTTTTGGCTGATGTTAGTCATGAGTTGCGTACTCCTGCGACAGCGATTCGGGGGGAAGCCGAAATTAGTCTGCGTGGTGCAGACAAAACCGCTGATTTTTATAAGGACAGCTTGCTGCGCATCGCTCAAACCAGTGTGCAGTTGTCCAGTCGTATTGATGATCTACTGATGCTGGTGCGAGGTGCACAACAACTACAGGTGCGGCCGCGGACTCTGACCCTTGGCGAGTTATGGCAACAGATCACTGCATTAGCCCGGCAGTTGTCTGCCAGTCAGTCAGTGCAGATCCAGTGTGCAGAATTGCCTGCTAACGCAGCCACAGCGTTGTTGTGGCTTGATCTGGATAAGTTGCTGCAGGCATTACAAATTATCCTCGATAATGCAGTGAGGTACAGCAGTACAGGGCAGCAGGTTGAATTAAGTGTGGTAGTGGCAGAGCAATGTGTTATTCAGGTGCAGGACCATGGTATAGGTATTTTGCCTGGTGATTTACCTCATGTATTTGACCGCTATTTCAGAGCAGATAATGCCCGCCAGCTCAGACCTGACGGACTAGGGATAGGTTTATCATTGTGTCAGACCTTAGTACAAAGCCAGCATGCAGAGCTGACACTGAGCAGCGATGATCAACAAGGTACTTGTGTCAGAATTATTTTACCTTTAGTTGAAGAGGACAACGCATGCATATCCTGATCGTGGAAGATGAAAAAAAGGTGGCGGACTTTCTGATCAGGGGACTGAGAGCCGAAGGCTATTTTGTCGATTGGGTCGGCGATGGCAGTGAGGCTTTACCAGCATTATTGGCGCAGAAACCTCAGCTGGTGATTCTGGATCGGATGCTGCCCAAAATGGATGGTTTACAAATCTGTCGGTTAATACGTTCCCAACAGTTACCGGTAAAGGTACTGATGTTATCGGCTTTGGCTGAAGTCTCTGACAGGGTGGATGGTTTAAAAGCTGGTGCTGATGACTACCTGGTGAAACCTTTTGCTTTTGAAGAATTATTAGCAAGGATTGAGGCGTTATCTAAACGTAATCCTTTTGCTGCGGTTCGGCGCCAACTGACAGTAGGTGATTTGGAATTAGATTTGGATTCTATGCAGGCCAGACGACAAGGCCAACTACTGCAGCTGACCGCCAAAGAGCTGGCTGTGCTCGAGCTACTGATGTCCAGCCCACAAAAAGTATTTAGTCGCGAGCGGGTGCTTTCAACGGTATGGGGTATTAATGAAGATCCGCTCACTAACGTGGTTGATGTTTATGTCAGACGTTTACGAAAAAAAGTCGATGAGCCTTTTGGCCAGAGTTATATCAGAACGTTAAGAGGCATAGGGTACTATTTATCAGACGAAAGCTGACGCCATCTGACTATCAGCTCAACCGCTTTCTATGCTAAAACGGCTGAGCTGAAGTTGTGTTTAGGTTCAGGCAGGTTCTGTTTCTGTCGAAACTTGTTGTTCAATTTCACCCGCTACCGGAATTTTTTCACATAAAATCCAGTCTTTTTCATCCACCCAGTTTTGCGCGCCACCAGCGACAGTGCGGATTGGCACTATATAACGGCACGAAGTCTGAGGTTTAACCGATGCAAAAATTGGCACAAAACCGAAGTTCAGCGCGGTTTCAATCAGGGCCTGCTGGTTATGCGGGTCAATATCGGCTGCTTCGTCGATATAAATTGGAATACGGTATTTACCGCGTTCGCGCTCGGACAATAACTGGCGGATGAATAACATACCGCACAACAACTTGATAGTAATACGGGTACCGTTGGAGCCCGCCGAGTCAATTTTGTCGAAAAATTCTACTTCACCGGCCCGGTTCACTACTTTAAAACGGATATCAAACAAGTCCGATAAAGTTAAACCCCCTTTTTCGCTGGCCGCCTGAATTAAATAGTCCTTTGCAGCCTGCACTTCACGTTCATTGCTGCTGGCGTTTGGTGCCAATAAATCCAGCGTATCGCCTTGCTGGTAGGCTTCTGAGGTGGTCAGAATAGTATCGATATGGCCAACCAATAAAGCGCGGTCAACAATTTCAATTTTAAAATCCTGTAGGTTGGAAATCTGATGACGCCAGATGCCGCGGTTAAAGCTGTTCAGCTCACGATGCAAACGGTTTAAGTCATCACGTAAGCCTTTAAGCGTAGACGCCACTTCAGTCAAAGCAACGCGGGCACGACGTTCAATGGCTTCACGCTCTTTGTCCAGGTGATGGAAAGCACTGATGAGTTTCTGGAACTTCAGCTCTTCGTCCGTCTCGACTTCAAACTTGGTAATACCGGCGTTAAATATAAACAAGTAGGTATTTTTGATATTCACATCAATCAGTTTCAGCTCATTACACTGCTTATTAAAGTCGCGTAATACGTCGGCTAAGTTGTCAAAATCTAAGGTTACTTCAATAGGATAAGGCGTAACTTTGCCGGAGTAGAAATCGAGCTGGAAGTCGATACGCTCTTTTTTCTCCTGCTCAATTCGCTCCGCCTGACGCTTAATCTGTTCCTGCTTATTAGAAACTAAGTTGCGACGGTCGGACAGGGTAGAGGCCTTGTGCTGTACTTCAGCCAACTGTTCCTGCAGCTTGTCTTCTTCAATTTCAAGCTCTGATTGCAGCGCCTGTTGCTCGTCGCTGATTTCCAGCATTTGCCGATAGCGGCCAAACTTCTTGATGTCTTCTTCAGCTTGCAACAGATCCTGATACAAACGGTCTTTTTCGCGGGTTTTACCGGCCAAATCTCCAGCAACAGCTAGCTGCTGCTCCAGCGTATGTAAAGTTTGCTGCAGCGCATCAATTTGCTCTTTTAGCTGGATTTTGTTCTCGAGGCTATTTTGCTCGACCGGCTGTAAATGATGCAGGTCTATCACTACACCAGGTAAATGCAGTTTGCCTTGTTTAAAGCAATCAGCGATTTTCTCCAGTTGCTCTGAGAACAATGCATCATCCAGAATTTCAATATCACCGCCACCAGTAGTGGAAAGCGACAACAAATCCGGATTCAGAATGCGGGTGATTTGCTGTACTTCCGGCAAGCTTAAATCTTCGCGCAGACGGGAATACAGGTTAAATTCGAGGTTTTTCAGCTGCAGTTTTAAGCTTTGCAACTGTTTGGCACTTTGGCTTTTCTGATGCGCCAAAGTGGTGGCATTAACCTGACTGGCTCCTTGTAAGCTGTGACTTAGTTGCTCGTAGGCTGCGCGGATATTGCTTAAATTGGTCTGCAAGGTAGCTTCATTACTTAAGCTGAATTTTTGATGTAACGCATCAAATTCGCCAAACCACTGTTGCAGTTGCTGCTGACGACCCGACAGTTCTTTTATTTGGCCAACATACAAACGTTGACGCTCTTCCAACTGGCTTTTTTCAGCCAAAAGACCAGTCAACTGCTCGTTCAGAAGCTCTTGTTGATCGTCAAAGTAGCTATGAAATTCAGTTAAAGCCACATCCAGTTTAGGGGCATACGTGGCTAAACGACCTTTTAATACTGAGCGGTTGTCGAGCAGGCTTTCAAGGGCTGTGACGGCTTCCTGCTGGTTTTCCAGGGCTTTAAGTTCACGTCTGTCTTTATTGACCTTTTCAAAGGCGTTGTGCCAGACCTGATAAAAATCGACCTTAGGGTCGCCTAAATGCCGGGCAAAGACAGGCAATAACAGCCGTTTGACATCCTGCGCTGTTAAGCGGTGCAGGTTTAGAATGCGACGGAAAATGTCTTTGTAGACGGGCGCATCCGACACGTTAGCCAGTGGGATCATCCGAAGGTTAATGCGACTGTCAAAAGGGGTAGCGCCACCCGTCAGCATCGCATTGAGTTCAGACTGTTTTAATTCAATAGGATCAAAACCTAAGCTGCGTAAATGATGGTCCAGCTTGTTGTAACGCACATAACTTTTGCCATCTAAATAATGGTTTAAGTCCAGTTTGCCTTTGTAGCAAAAATACTGAAACGCATAACCTGCAATTTTACCGCGGCCTGCTACACCAATGACGACAGGGCCGTCTGGCAAATTGGCTTCGAGCAGTATGTAGCTTTGGTCTGTACCGAAATAAAACTTACGGGTTTCGTCTAAGTCGTGGCCGTCCCACTCTGTTAAACGCAAATCGTTAATCAGTGGGAACTGCAGGGCGTTAATCACCGAACTTTTACCCGTATTATTCGGGGCGCAAATAGAGGATGAATCATCCAGCGGGATCACACATTTGGCGTAGCCCGCTGTATTCAGTAGCGCCAGTTTGGTTAAGCCATATAGTTCTTGTTTTTGTTGCTCAGACATCTGCGTTCTCCTCTGTGACTGCGCTGTGATCCACATCCATTAACGCATCTAAATAACGATACACAGGGGATAATAATTTGATCTGATCGCCGCTTGGCCGTGCCAGGCCATAACGTAATAAGCGGTTGGCAATTTCACGTTTCATGTCGGTGACTGAGAATATTTCCAATTGTTCGAATAAGTGGTATTGCTGCTGCAGCAACTGGCCCCAGATTTCTGTGGTGATTTCATGTTCAAACAAGGCGCGCAACGGGTCCTGGCCTTTATCGGCATAAAACTCCACCAAAGCAAATAAGGTCAACGCAAACAGACGGGAAATTTTACCCATGCTGGCGGTGGCGTCGTCGACTTCAAAATAAAAGAAACCACGACTGTCGCGTTTTAATGTATTGCCTAAAGCGCCAAACAAGGCGGTATAGGAGTCTTCCTGCAGATCCAGTTCCTGCCACAAGGCAAAATCCTGTTCGCTGATATGGTAACCGTTGGACAGCTTTTTGCTGATTTCAGCCAGTTGGGTCAGTTCATCTAAATTTAATTGCATTTATAAAGTCCCGGCTTCGCTGCTTTGAAAAGGGTGTAAGGTCAGCTTGTAGCCATTGAGTGTCAATTCTGTGTGGTGTTCGCTGTGTTCTAACGTCAGCTCATCTGAGCGTGAAAGCTCCTGATACAGGAAAAGCAGTTCATCCACTGGTAGTTCAGGGTAGCTCTCAGCCAGCCAGCGACTTAAATCCGGTAGTTTTTTCAGTGTTTTGGCTTTGTGCACTACATCTTTAAGTTCAGGTACCTGCATCAGCATACTGTGATTGCTGAGAATTTCTTCCGGTAGCTGATAAGCATCATGTTCGTACTGACACAGCTCCGCCATATAGCTGGTGATTTGATTGGCAGAGCCTAAAGAGAAACGTTGGCTGTCAGAGCTGATGGCTGGTACTAAAGGTTCTAACGTCAGATCTATGCCTTTTTTACGCATCTGTCCTAATAAGAAACTGGCGTTACGGGACAGCAATGTATTACGGCGCAGCTCGTCTCGCAGTGGCATCAGCAAGTCAGCACAGCGGCTTAAACTTTCACGGCCGACCTGGTTCATTTCAATCAATCGGGTGCGCAGCTGAATGAGTGTCTCTTTTTCAGTGTTCAGTGTGCCTGTGACTTCGATAATTTGCAGCAACTCGCTGAGCATAACCTCAACAGCTGAGACGGTCAGCTGGAAAGGGCCATTGATATCGACCAGCGCCAAAACAGGATCGATGTAGTCATCAAAAGCATCCATCACAGCAGCATAACGCCGCGCTAAACTCAACTTGCCTTCATCTGCTTTGGCGCGTTCTACTAAAGACAAAATGGCGCTTTCATTCTGGCCAAAATGTTTTAGTACTTCACGGATACGTTCGTCCATGACACGGGAGAAGCGACGCAGCTCACTGCTATCACGGCTTTGAGCAGCCTCCTGCATACGTTCGGATAAACGTTTCAGCTCCAGAATCCGGCTTTCAATATCGGTCGCAAGGCCTAATTGCTGCTCTTGCATCAGTTGCTGAGCAAATTCCAGCACAGAACGATTTAGCTCTAACTGACTAGATTTAGCCAGTGGGATCAGAATTTCCAGTTGCAAAAAACGTTGTGCTTCACGGAACACCTGTTCACTACTCATGCCATTGTTGTGGCGCAGGATCAGATGCTGTACATCCTGAAAACTGAAGTTACCGCTGATACTTCGTTCAACCAACTGCTCAATGACAGTCCAGTGCTCATCTAAGCAGCGGATAATTTTACGTGGCGCTATCATTTGTCCTTTCTTTTCATGCTGATCATAAATATTTCACAAATGTGACTTTGGTAGGGTAGTGGCATCTGGCGCGGACTGGTAGAATACCGCCCCGCAAATTCCTTCCTTTTCCACAACTTTAAAGCTGGTACTACATCATGGTAAGCGCAGTAATTTTGGCTCTGGTGGCAATAGCCTTTGTAATGATCGTTATAGAGGATATTATCCACGTAAACAAGGCAAAAACGACACTTTTTTTCGGTACTCTTTGCTGGATCCTTGCTTTTATCTTTCCAATGCACGGTGCTACAAGCAGCGAAATCAGCGAGCAGCTGAATCATAACTTACTAGAAATCGCTACGTTGTGGCTGTTTTTAATGTCAACTATGACTTTTGTTGCATATCTCAATAGCAAAGGCTTTATTTCTCAGGTCGTTCAGCGCTTATTGCCGGCTGAATTATCAGAGCGTCGCCTGATGTTTATTATCGCGGTATTCGCTTTTATCTTCTCGTCTTTTGCCGACAACGTGACTGCCACGCTAGTGGCTATTGCGGTGATTAGTAGCATCAAACTGGAAGTGAAAAAACGTATTCAGTACGCCACTTTGATTATCTTTGCAGTGAACAGTGGCGGCGTGTCATTGATTACAGGTGATGTTACGACGCTGATGTTCTTTTTAGCGGGTAAAGTCACTATTGCCAATTTACTGTTACTAATTCTGCCGTCTTTGTTTGCTGTCGCTGTGCTGGCGATTTTATTATCCCGCAAAATGAAAGGTCGTATCGTGCTGGACAAATCACCTAAGCCGATTGAAAAAGCGGATGTGATTATCGCCGCCATTTTTGCATCCACTATAGGCTCTACACTGCTGTTTAATATTCTGTTCCAGATCCCACCTGTACTGACTTTCTTGTTTGGTTTAGGTGTGATGTTTTTGGCCGCTCAGTACCTGCTGCGTAAGAAAACCGGCGTCAATATTTTAAGTTATATCCGCGAAGTTGAGTTTGATACCTTACTGTTTTTCTTAGGTGTTTTATTGTTGGTTGGCATTATGAAAGAAATCGGTGTGCTGACCAATATCACCCATCTGTATCAGTATTTAGAGCCTGTACAAGCCAACTACCTGATGGGCTTAATGTCAGCTCTGATTGATAACGTGCCTTTAACTGCGGCTTTATTAAAAGCAGATTTAACCATGACGACTGCTGAATGGCTGACATTGACGTACGCGACTGGGGTAGGTGGTTCTATTCTGATCATAGGTTCAGCCGCCGGTATTATTGCCATGAGTAAAGTAAAAGAGCTGACCTTTGGCACTTACTTTAAAATGGCAGGTTACCTGCTGGGCTGCTACAGCCTAGGTTATGTTGGCGTCTATTTTGTTGGGCAGTTTGCACTGAGCTAACCGCAAAAAGCTGTAATTAAATTGCAGCTTTTTTGAAAAGACGGCTAAACGGCTGTTGCCTTTTGTAAAAAAGTCACTTAAGCTCAGCGCCGTCAATCATACGTGATTATGAGATACCTGACGTAATTGGAGTTGCAGCGCGACGACAAGTGCGTGAGTCTCCAGGAGCATAGGAGTCCTATGTGACTGGGGCGAGGGCACGCAGTCAACAAAGCTGCAGCTTCAAGAACGACGGGTATAGACCAGAAGAGGAGCGTTAACCAGGTAGAACATCTCAGGCTGCTACAAGCCGCAGGATGTTTGAGGGGGATTAACGCCGAGGATCAGATGCTGTAGCGGCAGATGATTCGGTTGTTAAGGCTGAATCCTTACGACTGTCACCTGTTTTTTGTGGTGGAGAGCTTCTGGCCTTTGTGTGTCTGTGATCAGTTGTTTGCAGCATCGAGCCTGCATCACAACTTTATTTACTGCCTGCAAATGCCATGCTCTGCCTTATGACTTTTTGAATAAGGAGAGACTCGAATGTCTAATCAACTTATCGTCGCCAAATTTGGCGGAACTTCAGTGGCCGATTTTCCGGCTATGTCCCGTTGTGCTGATATTGTGTTAGCCGATCCGAATATCCGTCTGGTGGCTGTCAGTGCCAGTTCAGGTGTGACTAACTTGTTGGTCGATATTACTAAACAAACCGAAGTTCAGGCCCGTTACACCTCCTATGAGGGCATAGAGCGTATTACGCTGGCGGTGCTCAATGCTCTGCAGCAACCTGAAGCTGTGGCTGCACAAATCAACACCTTGCTGGATGATTTACGTAATCTGATTGAAACCGGTGGCGCTGTGTATTCTGGTGCGCACAAAGATCTGATCCAGTCTTTTGGTGAGCGTTTAAGTTCGGTGTTATTTACTCAGGTGTTAGTGGAACGCGGCGCAGCAGCAGAGTGCTTTGATGTGCGCCGTGTGCTTCGTACCGACAGTCGTTTTGGTAAAGGTGAGCCGCAAATTCACCTGATTGCAGAACTGGCACAAAGCCATTTACAGTCTTTGCTGTCAGAACAGATAGTAGTGACCCAAGGTTTTATTGGTGCTGATGAAGCAGGGCAAACTACGACTCTAGGCCGTGGCGGCTCTGATTACAGCGCAGCCTTGTTAGGTGAAGCTTTAAACGCTCACATTGTACAAATCTGGACTGATGTGGTGGGTATTTTCACCACAGATCCACGCCTGACCTCAGATGCCCGTTGTATCAATGAAATCAGTTTTGATGAAGCTGCCGAAATGGCCACTTTTGGTGCCAAAGTATTGCATCCTGCGACCTTAATTCCGGCGATGCGCCGCAATATCAAAGTTTTTGTCGGCTCCAGCCGCGAACCAGAAGCCGGTGGTACCTGGATTGCAAAATCGGTTGAACATAAACCAGCCTATCGCGCTATAGCTTTGCGTAAATCCCAGACGCTGATCACAGTAAAAAGCCCGGAAATGCTGCATGCGGCAGGCTTTTTAGCCCGTGTTTTTGATATTTTAAGCCGTCACCAGATCTCAGTCGATTTAGTGACGACGTCGGAAATTTCGGTGGCTTTAACGCTGGACGAGTCTTCAGGAAGTGCTTTTAATTCTGCTATTGAACCTGCACTGGATGAGCTCAAAGCATTCTGTGAAGTAACGGTAGAGCAGGGCTTAAGTCTGGTGGCTGTGATAGGCAATCATCTGCATAGCACCAAAGGCGTAACAGGTGAGCTGTTTAGTGCTTTGGAACAAATTAATATGCGGCTGATTTGTCATGGTGCTTCGCGCCACAACCTGTGCTTTTTAGTGCAGGATGCATCAGCTGCTTCAGTAGTAAAAGAGTTACACCAGAAGTTATTTAACTAAAAACCAGAGTGGGGTCAAATCATATTGTTAACAATGATTTGGCCCCAATTTAAATTAAACAAACAGCTGCTTCATATCCTGATAAATCACAGTAAATTCAGGAGAGCGGTAGAAATCCACACCTGTAATTAAACCGCGATCCGCAAAAGGTTTTAATGCCAGACGAGGTTCTGTTTTATCTTTGCAATGGCCTTTTTGAATAGTGGCTATTCGGATAAAGTCGAGATAATTCACTTTATCAGTATGTGGCAATTTGGTGTTCCATTGTTCAGCTACTTCTACCAGCTCGTCCGGGAATTCCCATTTACGTAAAATGCTGCCACCTATACCGCCAGCTAAATCTGTGATGCAGCCTGCGATAAAGTCTTTGTCACCAAACTGATCCATATGTTTTTCGGCTTCAGTCAAAATAGGCAAAGCGCCGATGTTATGAATTAAACCAGCTAAAGTCATAGTGTCAAAATTCACCGGGCTGACTTTTAAGTTGCTGTTGTAAAGCTGCATAGCTGCAAGCGCTACGGCCGCTACTTCTAAGGTGTCTTGCCATACTTTGCTCATCATGCCTTTAATTAAAGTTGAATGAGAAACAAACAATTGCTCTACCGCCATAGCAGTCACTATGTTTTTGATATAACGTAAACCAATACGTGTCACTGCCTGATGCAGGGAATTGACATGAACAGAGCGGCCTAAAAAGGCGCTGTTAGCGATTTTCATCATACGTGCTGACATGGCAGGGTCGTGCGAGATAATGTCTGCCATCTGGTTTAAATTCACATTTGGATCTTCCGCCATTTTACGAATTCGTAAGGCAATTTCAGGAAGACTTGGCAGCACCAAGGTATCATTCTGGATTTTTTCAACCAGCAAGCTTAATAACGCGTTTTCGTTTGACATAAACTGCAACCCTGTGACAAAAAAGGAGAACTAACTGTGTGGTGTCTTTTATTTTGTTGTAGACGAACAGCTTGATTATTAGCGAATTTTATTGGCTTTGCCCAGTAGTAAAGCAAAAGAATTTTTCATTTCGTCCATATTCCGGGAATTATTCAGCGTCTTTACCCTGAATTTGAAACAACTTGTCACGGATTTGCCAAAATCGACCGTCCTTGCGCGCTATGATAGCCTCTGGCGGTTGAAATCTATGGGCTTGGTGCAGCACTTTACTGACCGTGGTTTCCGTAAAAGGTCTGTGTCTGTCTACCAGGTGAGGTGGTACAAACAAAGTTAAAAACTTTTGTTTTTGCGCTTTGGTCTGCAAGCTCCAGTATTCGGAAATTTCGGCGCCTTCAGCGGAAAAGTAACTCACTTTGAGTGAGGTTTTACCTTCTTTACTCTGATGGCTTTGCAGCTGCATTCGTGTGACATATAGTACCAATGCGTCTTTTAAGCTTAAGGCTTCTTTGAGTTTCTTATCCGGGTCGACCAGCACCAGGCCGCAGTCACCGCAGTTGCGGGCTGCAATATCATTTTCAGCGCCACAGTCCGGGCAAAACTTGGCTTTAAAGCGATAACCGCAGGCTTGAGGTTTGGCGTTTTCATCCTCCTTGTAGCCCTGACAGCGACGGCCATAGTGTTCCAGTACTAAGCCTCTATCCTCTGTTTTTCCCCAGAAATTATTAAAAAAGCCACAGAGTGGGCAAGGCACAGTCACCAGCTCTGTGCCGGGGGCTGGTCGCAGCTCGCCGATATCGGGCTGCTCCAGATTAAAGCGGTTCCCGGCATAATCCAAAACCAGACAGTCAGTTTTTCCTGGGCTTAATCGAAGTCCCCGACCAACAATTTGCTGATACAAAGTGACAGATTCAGTAGGGCGTAAAATAGCGATTAAGTCGATATGGGGCGCATCAAAACCAGTCGTTAATACAGCCACATTGACCAGGTACTTCAGTTGTTTTTGTTTAAAGCTATGGATCAGCTCATCCCGCTCTTTTTGTGGGGTGTCGCCTAATATCAGCGCAGTTTCTGTGCCAGGCAAATAACCTAAAATCTCGCGGGCGTGGGCTGTGGTCGCGGCAAAAATCATCACGCCAGTGCGGTTTTTCGCATGTTGTATCACTTGCTGAATGATTTGTGGGGTAGCGCGCTGCTGCTGATGAATACGTAAATCCAGATCAGCTTCTTTAAAATAGCCACTTGCCGTCGGTTTTAAACCGGCGAAGTCGTAACTTAATATAGGCGCATCCATCAGTACGGCTGGAGTTAAATAACCTTCAACTAATAAAAAACGGATAGGTAAATCAAAAATGCAGTATTTAAAAAAGCGGGGGTCTTCGGTACGAATAAGGCCCCGGCTATGGTACTGGTAAATCCAGCCGGAACCTAACCTGTATGGAGTCGCCGTTAACCCCAGCACTTTCAAATCCGGATTTTGTGTTTGTAACGCGCGAATCACTTTTAAGTAACTGCTGTCCTCGTCATCACCCACTCGGTGGCATTCGTCTATCACCAATAAGCTGTACTGTTCAGTAAATTCAGCCAGGTTGCGCGCTACTGACTGCACTGAGGCAAACACTACTTTGGCTGCAGTTTCTTTGCGGCCGAGGCTGGCAGAAAAAATGGCGGCTTCTAAACCATAACTTTGGTATTTGGCATGGTTTTGTTCCACCAGTTCTTTGACATGAGCCAATACCAACACCCGACCACGTGCCAGGCGGGCCAATTCAGCTATCACCAAACTTTTGCCTGCGCCCGTAGGCAATACCAGCACTGCAGCATCAGTTTTTTGGCGAAAATGCACTAAGACAGCTTTAACAGCCTGTTGTTGATAGTCTCTAAGTTGCAGCATTACAGAGATTTACGCAGAAAGAAGGGGCCAGTTACAGCCCCTTGGTGACTTAAGCTGATGATTACTGAATACCGTGGTTGGAAAAAACAGTAGCACGGTCAGCTAAAAAGGTAATTTTGATATTTTTTTCATCATCACCCCAGCGGCAGCTCTTTGTGCCGATCGCTTCGTCACAATGCGTCGCGGCTCCTAATATACCGGACACTTCGTCGTAGGTCATACCAGCTTTGACTTGATTGTAATTGTCTTGAGTCAGTTTGCTACAAGCTCCCAGCAGGCTGAGTGCAGCTAACAAAACCATGATTTTTTTCATAACAGATTCCTTGTGTTATTTAATTGTCTAAAGTGTTGCCGTCCCTGTTGATTCGGGCGGAGTAAAACGTTTCACCTGAATAATCACACCTAAACGTGGATGATCCAAATAATGGATTTGGCCTAAAGTTAAGCGCGCACTTTGTTTAATGGCAATTTGGGCTGGCTGAGCGGCGTCGTCACTCTGGCGCAAATAAAAAGTACCATCAAACTGGATAAAGCGACCCAAACGTAGTTGAACTAAAGAATCAAATTGCCACGGGCTGTACCATAATTGCAAGCCACTTTGACCTTGTTGCACAGCCGCTAACTGTTGTTGTACTTGCTGCATCAAATCAATGTTTTGTTCAGTTTGGGTCTCTGTTTCATTCTGGTATATACCTGCATACCAACGACTGCGGCTGTTGCGGCCTGACACTAAAGGCTGGCGCCATGCTGTATGCAACAGAAGCTGTTTACCCGCTTCGCGTTGTAATTGATAGGCCAGGTTTTTCAGTTGTAACCCATCTGAGCCTACCAGATAGGCCCCCTCTTTAGCCTGACCATCACCGGTAAAGGTGGCTGGAATTTGCGCAGGTGCAGGTAACTGTAAGGCCAGCTCTTCTGTTGTTAATGGCCTGCTGATTAACTGGCCATCTGCATCCCACTGTTCCATCTGACAATTCTGAATGTTCAGTTGATACAAAGATGCAGCTACAGCAGCCGTATCTGATTGCACATCAAGAGCGTCAGGCTCAGCAGTTACGGCTTGCTTATTTTGCTGATGTTCGCTTAATAGTTGCTGAATTTGTTGCTGTACAGTCGCAGAAACTGCGGGGGAGGCTGTGCTTGACGTGACAGAATTAGCAGTACAAGCAGGTATGGCTTTAATTAAATCAGCCAATGCGGGTTGCACCAGTGGACGCATTAAGTCCATAGCATTGCTGGTTTTAAGCTCTTGAGTTGGTGCGTCAAACTGCTCTTTTAAACTTTTGTCCGCACTGCGGCTAAAAGCGATCAGTTCAATTTCATACCAGCTATTGGCAAAGGCTGTGCTTGTGGTGAATAAAGCCACTAACGTCAGTCCCAGCGATGTTAAACGCAGAGGTTTCATGATGCTCCTGTCTGATGTTTAGCAAAGTCATCCAGCATAAAGCTGACAAAGGCGAATCTGCTGTTGGTATCAGGTAATTCTTTGATAAATTTCAGTTTATTGCCACCTTCGAGCTTAAAGACTTTCGACTGAGTCTGAATAAGCTGAATAATGTAAGATGGGTTTACTGAGGTCCGTTCGGCGAATTCTAGCACACCACCTTTGCTGTTGGCTTCCAGTCGTTTAATTCCAAGCTGTTGCGCCTGCATTTTTAACTCTGTAATTTTGACCAGATTTTTCGCAGCATCCGGTAATAAGCCAAAACGGTCGATCAATTCCACTTGCACATCATCCAGTTCCTGTTCATCGCGACAGGAGGCTAGGCGTTTGTAAAAAGATAATCGTAAACTAACATCCGGTATATACGAATCTGGCAGCAGGGCAGGCAGTTTCATATCCAGCTCAGTTTGTTGGGTTAGAAGTGCATCCAGGCTCGGCTCTTTACCCGCTTTTAACGCTTCTACCGCTTGCTCCAGCATTTCCATATACAAATTAAAGCCAACAGATTCAATTTGGCCACTTTGCTCATCACCTAAAAGCTCACCGGCTCCACGAATTTCCATATCCTGACTGGCGAGTGCAAAACCAGCGCCTAAATCTTCTAAGGCTGAAATAGCTTCAAGGCGTTTTTCGGCATCTTTGGTTAAGCGTTTTGGTGGCGGCGTCAGTAAATAGGCATAAGCCTGATGGTGCGAGCGACCGACCCGGCCTCTAAGCTGGTGCAACTGCGCCAGACCAAAGTTATCTGCTCTGTTGATAATAATGGTATTGGCGGTGGGCACGTCTATGCCCGTTTCGATAATGGTCGAACACAGCAACAGATTGAAACGCTGATGGTAAAAATCAGCCATGATTTGCTCCAGCTCGCGCTCTCGCATCTGGCCATGGGCTATACCAATTAAAGCTTCCGGCAGCAATAAGGCTAAGTCAGCTGCAGCTTTTTCTATGGTCGCCACGTCATTGTGCAGGAAATACACCTGACCACCACGGGATATTTCCCGAAGCACAGCTTCACGTATTAAGCCTTCTTCATGCTCACGTACAAAAGTTTTTACGGCCAGACGTTTGGCTGGCGGTGTAGCGATAATGGATAAATCGCGCATACCAGACATCGACATATTTAAAGTACGCGGAATAGGGGTTGCCGTTAAGGTCAGGATATCGATGTTGGCCCGCAAGGCTTTGATTTTATCTTTTTGCCGTACGCCAAAACGGTGTTCTTCATCAACAATCAGCAGGCCCAAGTCTTTGAACTTGATATCGTCCTGTAATAATTTGTGAGTCCCGATCAGGATATCGACTTTGCCTTGTTCGGTCTCTTCCAAAATGGCTTTTTGTTCTTTGGCGCTGATAAAACGCGACAACACTGCGACTTTAACCGGCCAGTTGGCGAAACGATCACGGAAGTTTTCAAAATGTTGTTGTGCCAATAGCGTGGTGGGCACTAACACCGCTACTTGTTTATTGTCATTGACTGCAACAAAAGCAGCGCGCATCGCGACTTCTGTTTTACCAAAACCTACATCACCACAGACTAATCTGTCCATGGCGCGCTCGGCCTGCATATCGGCCAGCACTGCGGCTATCGCATCGAGCTGATCCACTGTCTCCTGATAAGGGAAACCATCGGCAAAGATGTCGTATTGCTCAGCGTCCAGTTTGAAGCCATAGCCGGTCTGAGCTGCGCGCTGGGCATACACATCCAACAATTCTGCGGCCACATCCCGCACTTTTTCTGCGGCTTTACGCCGGGCTTTTTCCCAGCTGTCGTTGCCAAGCTTGTGCAGCGGTGCGTTGTTTTGATCCGAACCTGTATAACGGCTGATTAAATGCAAAGACGACACAGGCACGTACAACTTACTGCCACCTGCGTACTCAATGGTGACGAACTCTGCACTAATGCCTGCAGCATCCAACACCTGCAAACCCTGATAACGACCTATACCATGTTGTAAATGCACCACAGGTTGACCCACAGACAACTCGGCCAGATTACGGATGATAGTGTCGCCAGAGATTTGTTGACTGTGTTTACGTTTGCGTCTTTGGGTAACTTTTTGACCAAATAATTCGTTTTCACTGACTAAAGCTAAAGGCTCTTCACCTGCTTTGGTCTTGGTTTTATTCTGCAGCAAGCAGCCTTGCTCTAACGAGCCAATGACTATGCCCAAATCAACCTGATCAGTTAAAAACTCTTCGACACAAGCAAATTGCTGCAAGCGAATTTGATTGCGTTGCATCAGCTGCAACAAGCTTTCGCGCCGGCCCTCAGATTCTACGAAAAACAGCACTCGCCCTTGCTGTTTCTTGATATCAATAATAAATTGCTGCAGCTTTTCCAGTGGATTTTTCAGCTGGTGATTGACCGTCAGCTCAGGTAAATCAGCCACAGCAGCGTTGGATTGTCCAGCGCGTTCCGGCAGTTCAGCCCGACTTAAACGCAAGCGCGGCCACTGCTTTAGCTCTGCAAAAAATTCATCAACCGCTAAATACAATTCCTGCGGTTTTAAAATAGGCTTGAGTAAATCTATCGCTCTGTCCTGATAACGACGTTGTAAGTCGTGCCAGAAACGCGCTGCCGCAGCTTCCAAATCACCCACAGCCAGCATCACGGTTTGTTTGGGTAACATCGAAAATAACGGTACTGTTTGTTCTGCAAACAACGGCAGGTAATATTCAATACCAGCAGGCATCAGGCCTTGGCTGACTTGCATATAGAGTGATTCTTTTTCGCTACGCGCCGGAAAGCGTTCACGATAACGAATACGGAAACGCTCTATCGCTGCTTTATCCTGCGGGAACTCGTGGGCAGGCAGCAGTTCAATTTCATGAACTTGCTGCACAGTGCGCTGATTATCCGGATCAAAGAGGCGAATACCGTCAATTTCATCGTCTAAAAAGTCAATCCGATACGGCAGGGTGCTGCCCATTGGATACAGATCGAGCAAGGATCCTCGCACTGAGAATTCGCCATGTTCCATCACCTGATCCACAGCACGATAACCCACAGCGGCCAATTGCTGACGCAGTGCTGTTAAATCCAGCTGCTGGCCTTTTTTCAGTACCAGACTGTATTGCTGTAAATAGCTGGCATCAGTTAAACGCAGTAAGGCCGTATTCAGCGGCACTATCACTATGCCATGCTGTAAACGTGGCAAGCTGTACAGAGTTTTTATGCGCTGAGAAATAATATCCTGATGGGGTGAAAATACATCGTAAGGCAAGGTTTCCCAGTCAGGGAAAGTCCAAACCTCAGCAGCATGTTCATGGAAAAACACCATCAACTCCTGCTCCAAACGCAGTGCAGTGGTGGTGTCCGGCACTATGACGACATAAAGACCTTTCTGACGCTGATACAGCTGATAAATAGCCCAGGGCAAGGCAGCGCCGGATAGACGGCCCCATTGTTTTACATCGTTGCTGGAGGTAGGGGCAGGTAATGCTTCAATACGGATCATCAGGGAAATTCTTTACTCGTTATAAAAAAACCGCATGTTAGTACGGTCTGTTGTTTGATTTAGTTTCAACATTGCTCAATCTATACCCAAAGTAATTGGAGTTGCACAGAGGCGACAAGAGTGCGAGACCCTAGGAGCATAGTTTACCTATGTGACCAGGGCGAGAGCACGCAGTCAACAAAGCTGCAGCTTCACGTACGAAGGGTATTTTACTGCTGTTGAGTCTGCTGCGCTTGCTGCTGACGCAACTCAGCTTTGCGTTTCAGTTGTCTGGATTGTTCATGCAAGCTGGCTCTGACCACCATGTCTCTGTCTTCATCGCGTATGCGGCGAAATAAAATTTTCACCAGATACTGCGGTGGCTGTCCTGGTTCTGCTTCTTGCTGTTCAGTCACTTGAATGACCTGACCCAAGCAATACAAAGCACCGTCGTTGTTATCTAAAAACAGTTTTACTTCGTAAATTTGGCCTTGTTTTATCACCTCATTCGTCCACACCTGAACACCAGAACCGCCATAACTGAAGGTATGAAAACGTTGTTTGGGGTCGTCTTGCGAGCGCAACACATAATGAGTCAGTGCATCCAGTTTACGGGCTTGTTGCTGTAAATACAGTGCTAAATCGCTGGATAAATCTTTTATTGCATTCAAAGTGCGAATCGAGGAGTTGTTTAACTGACTGAGCTCACTGGTCATTTTAAACGCATCAGGGATAAGGCGTAAAAAGCCATCCTGATCCGGCAGCGGCCCGGAAAATGGCACTAAATTGACAGTCGTCTGATGTTCAATCTGAAAGTAATCCGCAAATTCGTCTGCTAATTCTGCGGCTAGGGTTGTATTGCCAGGCTGTTGCATAAGGATACCTCGGGTAGCAAGCTTGTAACCTTAACGGATAATCACTATTATCGCAGCAATTTCTTCATCAACCCAAGTGGAAGTCTGTGAAAAGCCTGCAATTCCCCCTGAGTGTCCGTATCGGTTTGCGTTATAGCCAAAGCCGGAAAGGTCATGGCTTTTTATCCTTTATTACGCTGTTTTCTGTCACAGGTATTTTTTTAGGGGTAATGGCACTGACTATCGTCAGCTCGGTCATGAACGGTTTTGAAGCTGAACTAAAAAAACGCATCCTTGGTGTGATCCCGCATTTAATAGTACAAAGCGAAGCCACTCAGCAGGTGGATATAGCAGCTTTACAGCAACAATATCCACAAATTCTGCAGGCTACACCTTATTTGCAGCTTGAAGCCTTAGCACAAAGCCCGGGTCAACTGACGGCTGTTTTATTGCAAGGCGTTGAACCTACCCAAATCCCCGCCTTTTTACAGCAGTCTTTGGTCGCCGGTGCTTGGTCTGATTTAACAAAACAGCCTTATTCAGTGATCCTGGGGGCAGGTCTTGCCGATGAGCTAAAGGTTGGACCTGGTCAGCAAATCCGTTTATTACTGGCCGAAGGTGGCAGTTTTACGCCTATGGGCTGGTTACCACGCCAGCGACTCTTTACGGTAGCAGGCTTAATTAATACCGGCTCTGAAGTGGATAATGGCGTGGCCTTGGTGCATTTACCTGATTTAAAACGTCTTGGCAGCAAAGCCAAAGAAGCACCGCAGTGGCGTTTAAGTTTAACAGAGCCTTTTGCCGCACCTGCTTTAGCCAACGAAATATCGAACTTTCCTGCCGTCGCTAAAGTGACAGACTGGCGCGACAGTCATGGCAAATTATTCTCTGCAGTGGCGATGGAAAAAGCCATGATGTGGTTGATGTTATTGCTGATAGTGGCTGTGGCCGCTTTTAATATCGTTTCAGCGCTGGTGATGATGGTGACGGAAAAACAGCGGGAAGTAGCCATTTTAAAAACTCAGGGCATGACAGATACTCAGCTTTTTACTGTCTTTGCCGTGCAAGGTATGAATAACGGCCTGCTCGGTACATTAACTGGTGCTGTGGCAGGTATTGTTATTGCGTGGCAACTAAACGGTATTTTGTCGCTGTTGGGCATTAGTGTGGTCGCTGGCGTGGCTTTGCCGGTGGATATTCAGCCCGTGCAAATTTTCTTTATCGTAGTCTGTGCTTTAGTACTGACGGCATTGGCCGTGGTCTATCCAGCCTGGCGTGCGGTGCAAGTGCAACCAGCAGAGGTTCTTCGCGATGAATAGTTTCCTCGTCGTACTTGAAGCTGCAGCTTTGTTGACGGCGCGCTTTCGCCCCGGTCACATAGGTGAACTATGCTCCCGGGGGCTCAATCACTTGTCGCCGCGCTACAACTCCAATTACTTAGAGGAAACCTCGTCATTGGGTGCAGCAGCTTTGTTGACGGCGCGCTTTCGCCCTGTTTACAAAGATCTGTGGCACATAGGTGAACTATGCTCCCGGGGGCTCAATCACTTGTCGCCGCGCTACAACTCCAATTACTTAGAGGACACCTCGTCATTGGGTGCAGCAGCTTTGTTGACGGCGCGCTTTCGCTCAAACACCGGTTTATCTACAAGACGGGCGGGTACAAGACCCGCCTCTACAGTGTCGTCGCGCTGTACTTTCAATTTTTTGGATAGGATCTAATGACCAGTATTTTAACGGCCCGTCAAATCAGTAAAAGTTACACAGATGGTGCTAATGTCACGCCTGTGTTGCATCAGGTCAGTCTTGAAGTAAAAGCCGGCGATATGCTGGCTATCGTCGGTAGCTCTGGCTCTGGCAAAAGCACCTTGTTGCATATACTGGGTACTTTGGACCAGCCAGACAGCGGTGAAATGGTGCTTTTGGGGCAATCTGTCGCTAAGTTATCGGCCAATGCCAAAGCTAAACTGCGCAATGAAAAACTGGGTTTTATTTATCAGTTTCACCATCTGTTGATGGATTTCACTGCGCTGGAAAATGTGGCTATGCCATTACTTATTCGTGGTGAAAGCAATGAAAAGGCAGAGCAAAAAGCCGCAGCTATGTTAACTCGTGTCGGTCTTGCGCATCGTATCAAGCACAGACCTGCTGAACTCAGTGGTGGTGAACGTCAGCGTGTGGCTATAGCCAGGGCATTAGTTGGGGAACCTGCGCTGGTGCTGGCGGATGAGCCTACGGGTAATCTGGATCATCAAACCGCTGAGAGTATTTATAAGCTACTGCGTGAATTAAACCGGGAGCTGAAAACCAGTTTTATTGTGGTGACTCATGATTTGGCGCTGGCGAAGAAACTGGATCAACAGTATTGGATGCGGGATGGTCATTTAGGTAAAACGATGGATGGCTTACCTCATGGCTAGTTTGTCCTGGCAACTGGCGCAGCGTTATCGCAAAAGCCGTAACAGCAACGCTTTTATTCGTTTTATCGCGGCATCTTCCACTATAGGCATAGGTCTGGGGGTTGCTATTCTTATTCTGGCCTTGTCAGTGATGAATGGCTTTGAGCTGGCATTAAAAGACAAGCTGTTGTCTGTGATCCCTCATGTTGAGTTGCAGGCGGTGTCTGACCCCATTGGCAACTGGCAGAAGAAAATCAGGCCCTTGCAACAGCATCCCGGCGTGGTGGCTGGTGCTCCTTACATCAAGACCAATACCATGATCCGTAGCGGCGCTAAGGTCAAAGCGGCCAATTTACGCGGTATTGATTTGCAGCTGGAGCAAGGCATCAGCGCGTTAGGCTCTTTTGTGGTGGCTGGGGATTTAAGCCACATCAGCGAACATCAGATTGTTTTGGGCAAAGGCATAGCGGACGAAGTGCAAGCGAAAGTAGGGGACGAAGTACAACTTATGCTGCCGCAAGTGACAGCAGACGGTAAGCTCGCCAGCCATAAGCATGTCAGCTTAACACTAGTCGCTATCGTCAGTATTGGCGGTCAGCTGGATTATCAGCAAGCCTGGGTTGATATTCATGCTTTAGGTCAGTGGCTGAATTACCCACCAGGTGCAGTGCAGGGCTTTGCTTTTAAAATTGCTGATATTTTTAAAGCGCCCACTTTGTCACGTGAGCTTGGTAATATGGCCACTGATTATGTCTATATGCTGGATTGGTTCCGTACTCAGGGTCATTTGTACAATGATATTCAGATGGTACGCAGTATTTTGTATCTGGTGTTAGTGCTGGTATTGGCTGTGGCCTGTTTTAATATTGTTGCCACTTTAGTCATGGCGGTGCGGGAAAAGCAAGGGGATATCGCTATTTTATTGACCATGGGCATGCCGAGGCGTCGCATTGTTAAGGCGTTTATGTGGCTTGGCTGGCTAAACGGTTTAACCGGGACTTTGGTCGGTGGTGCCGTGGGGCTAGTATTGGCCTGGCAAATAGAGCCGCTGTTTCGTTTAATCACCAGCTTAACCGGCTTTAGTTTGCTCGATTCCAGCATCTACTTTGTCGATTATGTACCTTCTCATATTGAGCCGGTGCAAGTGGTGATGACCATAGGCATCGCCTTGGTTATGAGCTTGCTGGCCACTATTTATCCTGCGCTTAGCGCCAGTAAAGTACAGCCTGCTTTTGTCTTAGGACAACGCTAGTTGATAAAAAACGTCAGAGTCAGTCGGATTCAATCTGACTCTGACGTTGTTGAATACGATCCTTCCAGGCTTTTTTCGCCGACAAGCACCAAAAGTAATCCACCAGTACATAACCTAAGGCGGACAAGGTAGAGCCCACAATAAGGCTGCCGAGCAAGAAGGGTTTACCTATGGTATCCAGACTATCGAGTAACCAGCTTAAACTTACCTGAGCTTCTACATGATGACCAGGATGACCTAAAATCAGTGCCCCTAACTGATAGCAGACAAAAAATATAGGCCCCATGGTTAATGGATTGGTCAGCCAGACCAAAGCAGCTGACAAGGGTAAGTTGACTCTGAACAAAATGGCCAAAGCAGCGGCTAACACCATCTGAAATGGCATAGGGATCAGTGCAACAAACAAACCTACTGCAAAAGCACCACGGGCTGAGCGGCGGTTAAAATGCCACAAATTGTTGTCATGCAACAAAGTGCCAAAGATCTTTAGCGAAGGGTGTTGCTTGATTTTTTCTGTATCTGGTAGATATTTCTTAATTAGATTCTTTGCCATTACAACTCATTAATGAATAATTAACGTGAACCGTTTTTTCATTGGCGTGATCAGCGGATGCCTATTGTCATTATTTTTACCAATAGTGCCAGAGCTTTTGTGGCTTATTTTCCTGCTGTGCTTGATCCTGATCTGCATTTACTATCGTTTGTTGTTTTTCACTGGTCTTTGTTGCGCTTTAAGCCTTTGGTTGTGGCAGGTACAGCAGCATCAATCGCATACTGAACTGTTACTTCACTTGTCCGAACCATGGCTCAAAGGTCAGGTTGTCAGTATCAGACAACAGGATCAGGACTTCAGCAGATTTTTATGGCAAATCAATGAAGGGCCACTGCAAGGTTACTTAGTAAGAATGCGCTGGCAGCGTGCACCAGAGCTGTTGGGTCAGGGGCAAGACTGGTGGCTGAAGGTACGCTGCAAAGCCGTAAGGGCGCCTGCCAATCCTGGCTCAGTGCATATTGAAGCCAATGCTTATGTGCTGGGTATTATTGGTAATTGTGTGGTGAAAGATGGACTGTTACTTAATGCAGACTGGGATCATCGTCAGCAGTTGTATCAGCGCTTGCAGCAAAAAATTGGCGACCTGCCATCTTTTTCACTGATCACAGCTTTTACTTTAGGTGAACGGCCTTTTAGTGACGAGTTGTGGTTGGGGTTACAAGCCACAGCCTTAGGTCATTTAATTTCGATATCCGGTTTTCATATTGGTCTGCTGTTTGGCTGGGTCTATGGCTTGATGTTGTGCTTCGCCAAAATGCATATCCAGCTGCTGTGGTGCAGAAAAGCAGCACCTTTTGTCGCTCTCTTCGCTGCATGGTATTACAGCTTATTGGCAGGTTTTGCCATTCCTACGTTACGAGCTTTACTCGCTTTGGCTTTGACTGTGTATTTGCTGCAGCAGCACAGGCGCTTAAGTTATAGCCAAAGCTGGCTTTTGGTCTGCGGGCTTTTGTTGTTCATTAATCCTTTATGGGTGATGAGCATTAGTTTTTGGCTGACGCTTTATGCGGTGGCTTTAATTTTTTTATTCGTCTGGAGTTATCCGCTGAGCGATCGTAGCGACTGCGGCGTCATCAAGCATGCTTTAAAATTTCAGGCGGTAATGACGCTGTTAATGAGTGCGCCTACTTTATTATTTTTCCATGGTATAGCGCCTCTGGCGTTGCTGTCGAATCTGATTTTTGTGCCCTGGTGCTCGCTTTTGGTGATCCCTTATCTGCTGATTGCTTTACTACTGGAGCTGATTTTGCCTGCAGAAGTACTTTGGCACTGGCAACTGGCGGATCTGTTGTTATCTCCATTACAGCAGTGGCTGATGGCAGGAGCTTCTATGGATTATTGGTGGTTACTACCGGCGCAAACGGTATTTTCTGCCCTTTGTATCGCCTTGTTATTGCTCGCGTTATTTTTTCTGCCCGC
This sequence comes from Rheinheimera tangshanensis, assembly GCF_014645135.1. Lineage (GTDB taxonomy): Bacteria > Pseudomonadota > Gammaproteobacteria > Enterobacterales > Alteromonadaceae > Pararheinheimera > Pararheinheimera tangshanensis. The sequence continues at coordinate 20,385 of NZ_BMLH01000013.1, read as the reverse complement.
TGCTGCACCAAAATACAGAATGGCGCTGCTGTTATTGCCTTTTATTTTTTTGTTGTGGCCCAAAGCAGCGCACTGGCAAGTGCATGTTATTGATGTCGGGCAGGGCACGGCCGTGCTGTTGCAAAAAGGCGATAGAGGCTTGTTGTACGACGTTGGGCCTGTGTATGGCAGTTTTAATGCCACCGAAGCTTATGTGTTGCCTTATTTGCATTATCAAGGGGTACGGCAACTGGATTATTTAGTGTTAAGCCATGCCGATACTGATCACACAGGCGCTTTTGCTGAAGTGTTAAAGGCTTATCCCGGAGTGCAATTGATTGCTGACTTTGACACAGGCTTCCCGCAGCGTCCTTGTTTATCTTTGCCAGCTCATTATCTGGATGCAAAGCTGTGGGCTTTTCGGAGTCAATTCCAGACAGAGGAAGGCAATAACAGCTCTTGTGTGCTGGCAATAAAAACAGCCGGATGGCAAACCTTGTTGACTGGCGACATAGCTCATAGCGTCGAAGCTGAGTTATTAATTGCTCAGCCTAACTTAAAGGCCGATTTGTTGTTGCTGGGGCATCATGGCAGTAAAAGCTCTAGTCAGTTGAATTTCTTAAGCAGCCTACAACCACTATTGGCGCTGAACAGTGCCGCTGCCAATAATGCCTACGGTCACCCCAGTGCAGAGGTGTTGGGGCGACTGGCATTGCTGCAAATTCCACTACTCAATACTGCAGATCAAGGCGCTGTGCGGATTGAAATGACTGAGCAACAGCTCCATATCTGGCCCTATCGGCAGCAGCCTTTGCCATTTTGGCTGCAAAAGCAGTGAACAATTGCTGAAAGCGCCTGCACAACAAGGTAGAATGGCGACGGTTTTCTTATTCTTTGGGGTTAAATTTGTCTTCACAAACAACGGGTTCAATTAGTACCTTTAAGCGCCTGATGCGTTATTTAAAACCCTACAAAGCGGGGTTTGCTCTGGCGATGTTTGGTATGGCGGGTTACGCCTGTGTCGATATTTATTTTATTTCTCAGTTTTCCAGCTTTATTGACCGTGGGATCACCCAAAAAGATACGGCTTATTTAGCCTGGGCTCCGGTTTTTGTCGTCGGTATGTTTTTCCTGCGTGGTGTGTTTCATTTTATTTCCAGCTACTGCCTGAACTGGGCTGGTACTCATATCGTCAAAGACTTACGCCAGCAACTGTTCCGTCAGATGATTGCTTTGCCTGTCAGTTACCATGACAAACACTCGACGGGCGAGCTTATTTCAAAAATCACCTACGATGCTGAGCAAATTAAGCAAGCGTCCAGCAAAGCCTTAGTTGTGCTTATTCATGAAGGTGTGTTTGTTTTAGGTTGTTTAGCCCTGATGTTTTACAACAGCTGGCAGCTATCCTTGATTTTTTTAGTCATAGCACCACTAATTGCCGTCATAGTAGCGCAGGTATCGAAACGTTTTCGTAAAATCAGCAGTAATATGCAAAACGCTATGGGTGATGTCACCACCAGTTCAGAGCAGATGCTGAACGGCCATAAAGTGATTTTATCTTTTGGCGCAGGCGATTTGGAAAACAACAGATTTAAAGCAGTGAATAACCGCAACCGGCAGCTGGATGTAAAGATGGAAGCGACGCGCGCTATCAGCGTTTCGCTGATCCAGCTGATTGCTTCTTTTGCTTTGGCTTTTGTGATTTATTTAGCCAGTTTCCCGGCTATGCTGGACACCTTAACGCCTGGTACTTTCAGTGAGATGATCACGGCCATGATGTTGCTGTTAAAACCGCTAAAACAACTGACCACAGTCAATAGTGATTTTCAGCGCGGTATGGCAGCAGCGGCTAACGTCTTTATTGTTTTGGATGAAAAACCAGAGCAGGACACTGGAACCATTGAACTGAAACAGGTGACAGGTGCTATTGCAATTAAAGACTTAAGCTTTCACTACCCTGGTCATGAAAAACAAGTGTTAAAGCAGATCAATATCAACGTTGAACCTGGTCAGACAGTGGCTTTAGTCGGTCGCTCCGGCAGCGGTAAAACCACTATTTCCAGCTTGTTGCCACGTTTTTATGAAATTGAGCAAGGTGAAATTTTACTCGATGGCATTAACACCAAAGACTGTACGCTGGATTCATTACGCTCACAAATGGCTGTGGTATCGCAGCATGTGGTGCTGTTTAACGACACCATCGCCAATAATATTGCTTATGGTTATCGTGGTGAATTAAGTCCTGAACGTTTACTGGAAGTGGCAGAAAAAGCTCATGTGATGGAATTTGTGCAGCAGATGCCGGAAGGGCTTGATACTGAAATTGGTGAAAACGGTGTGACTTTGTCCGGTGGTCAACGCCAGCGTATTGCCATAGCCCGGGCTTTGTTACGTCAGGCTCCTGTGCTGATTCTGGATGAAGCGACTTCTGCGCTGGATACAGAATCAGAGCGTAAAATTCAGGGCGCATTGGATGAATTGTTTAAAGGCCGCACCAGTATTGTTATAGCGCACCGCTTGTCTACCATTGAAAATGCCGACCAGATATTGGTGATGGATCAGGGCCAGATTGTCGAGCAGGGCAACCATCAGTCCTTGCTGGCACAAAATGGCTACTATGCTCAGCTGTATAAAATGCAATTTAGCGAAGTCGGATGAACTGGTGGGAGAAAGGCTGGTACCGCCAGCACTCTTTTACATTGCTGTTCTGGCCACTGAGTCTGCTGTATCGGCTGGTCGCTGTGATCCGCCGTTTTGGCTATCAGCGCGGCTGGTTTGTATCTTTTTCTGTAGAAAAACCCGTTGTTATTGTCGGTAATATCTCAGTCGGCGGCACAGGTAAAACACCTTTCACTTTGTGGCTTTGTAAGTTTTTAGCAGAGCAGGGCTTTACTCCTGGTATTGTCAGCCGGGGTTATGGTGCCCGTATCACAGCGCCTGTGCGCGTTACTTCGTTGCATTTGGCCGCAGATGTTGGCGATGAACCTTTGCTTTTGGCGAGCAAAAGTCATTGTCCTGTAGTGGTCTGTCCGGACAGAGTGGCAGCTGCGCAGTATCTGCTGGAGACTACAGACTGCGATATAGTGATTAGCGACGATGGTCTGCAGCATTATAGGTTACAGCGCGATTTAGAACTGGTGCTGATCGACGGTCAACGAGGTTTGGGCAATCAGCAGCTATTGCCCGCAGGGCCTTTGCGCGAACCTGTATCGCGTTTACAAAGTGTCGATGCGGTTATTGTGAATAGCGGTGACTTTGAATCGGCGCAGTATAAAATGCTGTTAAAGCCTGTTAAGCCTCTGGCATTAGATGGTCAAAGCCAATGGCCAGAACAAGCACAAGCTGTGACTTTAGTGGCAGCCATAGGCAATCCACAACGTTTTGTTGATACGGTAAAGAACTTTGGTATTGAGGTGAAAGCCAGCGTCTTTTTCCGTGATCATTTTGCTTTTGATGAACAGAGTCTGGCTAATATCGAAGGCCCGGTATTAATGACAGAAAAAGATGCGGTCAAATGCCGTGCTTTTGCTAAACCCAATTGGTATTACCTGCCGGTCGAGGCCGACCTGTCGGACGAATTTAAATTCTGGCTGCAGCACCAACTGCGTCAATGGAGAGAAGACTAATGGCTTTAAATATTGCCTTACTGGACATCATTGCTTGTCCTTTGTGTAAAAACAAATTGAAACTGGATAAAGAAAAGCAGGAACTGATTTGCACAGCAGATCGTTTGGCTTATCCGGTAAAGAAGCATATTCCTGTGCTGCTTACTTCTGAAGCTCGCACCTTAAGTCTGGAAGAGGCTGAGCAATGGCGTTAGTACAGGCGGCGTTAGCAAAAACTGGGTTTCTGGTCGTTATTCCGGCCCGTTACGCCAGTAGCCGTTTGCCGGGCAAACCTCTGGCTGATATTGCAGGTCAGACCATGATTGAACGGGTGTACAGTCAGGCTATTAAAAGTGGTGCAGAGCGGGTGGTGATTGCAACTGACGATGCCCGTGTGAAACAGGCATGCGAAGGCTTTGGCGCTGAAGTTTGTATGACCAGTCCGGCCCATAACTCCGGCACTGAACGTCTGGCCGAAGTCGTGTCTTTATTGGATCTGGCGGACGATACAGTGGTGGTGAATGTACAAGGCGACGAGCCTTTTATTCCGCCCACTATTATCCGTCAGGTCGCACAGAACCTGGCGAGTCAAAGCAAAGCCCGTATGGCCACTTTATCTGTGCCTATCGAGCATAGCGACGAAATACAAAATCCTAATGTGGTGAAAGTACAAAGCGACAAACATGGTTATGCACTGTATTTCAGCCGCTCTGTGATCCCATTTGACAGAGATAAAGCTTTTACAACACAACTGGCTGATATCTATCGTCGTCATATAGGTATTTATGCCTACCGTGCTGGTTTTATTAAAGAGTACGTCCGTTGGCCGGCATCTCAGCTTGAGCAGATTGAATGCTTAGAGCAGCTGAGGGTCTTATGGCAAGGCGAGGCTATTCATGTTGCTACTGCGCTTGAAGTTCCTGCTGTGGGCGTGGATACGCCAGAGGATTTAGAACGTGCCCGCCTGGTTGCGGCTACTCTGTAAATGACATTAAAACTGGTTTTTGAGCACACCGATTTTCTGGTGCTGGATAAACCATCCGGTATCAGTTTTCATTCCGAGTTTGAACCCGGTGTTGTCGCTTTAGCTGAAGCCCAGTTTGGGCTGAAGTTGTATGCTGTGCATCGGTTGGATAAAGGCACATCAGGTTTATTGCTGCTGGCTAAAAGCAGTGAAGCGGCAGCGAAGTTGGCTGAATTGTTTCAAAGCCAACAGATCCAAAAGTTTTATTTAGCGCTGACCGATCAAAAACCAAAGAAAAAACAAGGCTGGGTTAAAGGTGATATGGTGCAGGCGCGCCGTTCGGCCTGGAAGCTGATCAGCACTTTAAGCAATCCTGCTATCAGCTATTTTGTCTCGGCTTTTTACGAGGTGGAAGGGCGCAGAGTTTTTTTGGTCAAGCCTTTTACCGGTAAAACTCATCAGGTGCGGGTGGCTTTAAAAAGTGTCAGCGCTGCTATTTTGGGTGATGCGTTGTATCAGGGCAGCGCCGCCGATCGTCTCTACCTGCACGCTTATGCACTGTATTTTAGCTGGGATGGTGCGCAAATTAAGCTGGTGTTGCCTCCCTCGGATGGTACAGAGTTTTTATCGCCATCCTTGGTGCAGCACCTGAATCAGCACTGGGCAGAACCTGTATTACTGGATTGGCCTTCTTATCAAAAACCAACTACGTCTAAAGTTGTTGAGTAAAAGAGTAATTTACGTGTCCGATTATTTATTACGTTTTGCCGGCATAGGCCGTTTGTATGGTACCAAAGCATTGGACGCCTTTCAGAGTGCCCATGTTTGTGTGGTGGGCATTGGTGGTGTCGGTAGCTGGGCTGCTGAAGCTTTGGCTCGCTCCGGCATAGGCGAAATAACTCTGATTGATTTAGATGATATTTGTATCAGCAACACCAACAGGCAGCTGCATGCTTTATCCGATAGCATAGGCAAAGATAAAGTAGCGGTAATGGCTGAACGTATTCAAGCCATTAACCCGGATTGCAAAGTACACCAGGTCGAAGATTTTGTTAGTCATGACAATTTATTTGAGCTGATGAGCACCGATTTTGACTATGTGGTGGACTGCATCGATTCCATCAAAGCCAAAGTGGCGCTGATAGCGCACTGCAAACGCAATAAAATCGCGATAGTCACAGTGGGTGGTGCAGGCGGGCAGGTGGATCCCACTCAAATTCAGCTGGCCGATTTAAGCCAGACGGTCTACGACCCTTTGTTATCCAAAGTGCGCAATACCTTGCGTCGTGACTACAACTACAGCCGCAATACCAAACGACGTTTTGGCATAGATGCGGTGTATTCAACTGAGCAATTGGTGTATCCAAAAGGCGATGGTACTGTCTGTCAGACTAAACCAGAATTGGATGGCCCAATGCGCTTAGATTGCAGTGGTGGTTTTGGTGCCGTTACTGTAGTGACAGGCTCTTTTGCTTTTGTGGCCGTCTCCCGTGTTTTGAAAAAACTCGCTGAGAAAGCCAATAAAGCCTGACGCTTAAATTTAGGTGTGGGTCAGAGCGAGGCCTTGACCCGATTCAATACAGCCAGCAAACCATTACTGCGGGACTGACTGATATTTTGTTGCAGCTGCAATTCAGTCAATAATAACTCTGGTGTCGCCTCTGCTAACTCTTCCGCGGTCAGGCCATTTACCTGCGTCAAAATCAGAATAACTAAACCTTTTACAATACGGGCATCACTGTCAAAAGCCCAGAAATGCTGAGTTGTGACTGGGTCCTGATAATGCAGTAGCCAGGCTTTGCTCTCACAACCTTGTACTAAAAATTCATCTCTGTGCCACTCGCTGTCAAAAGTAGGTAATTCCCTGCCCAGTGTCATTAAAATCCGGTATTTACTTTGCCAGTCTCTTAATTGGCGCAACTGTGGCAGGTGGTTAACGTAAATTTTTTTTAGCGCAGTAGCGGTTTCTGTAAAGATATCTGGTCGGATCATTCGGCAAGTAACTCCACTGCTGTAGCTAAAGCGGTCAAAGTTCGGTCAATTTCGTCGAAACTGTTATAGCAGGCGAATGAGAAACGTACAGAACCCTTGACATTTAATGCCTGAAACAACGGCATAGTACAGTGAGTTCCGGCCCGAACTGCGATATTTTGCTGGTCGAGTAAGGTGGCGAGGTCGGCAGGGTGCTCATTTTTCAGGTTGAGCGCCACAATTCCTGCGTTAGTTGTCGGACCAGATAACAGCTCCAAAGCAGAAATTTGCTGACAACCGGCATAAAACCGTTGTACCAGCGCTGATTTGTGCTGCTGAAATGCGGTCAAATCCTGCTGTTGCAGCCATAAAATAGCAGCAGCAAGACCAATAGCGCCCGCCATGTTGGGCGTTCCAGCCTCTAATCTGTAAGGTAAATCGTTCCAGCTGCTGCTCGAAAAACTGACAGTTTTAATCATTTCACCACCGCCCAACAGTGGCCGCAGCAGCTCTAAATATTGTGTTTTGCCATATAAAACGCCAATACCTGTTGGGCCATACAGCTTGTGACCAGAGAACAGATAAAAATCTACATCCAGAGCCTGCACATCGATCTTCTCCCAGACAATGCCCTGAGCGCCGTCCAGCACCACTATAGCGCCTGCCTCCTTAGCCAGACGCACTATGTCGGCTATCGGCTGAATATAGCCCAGCGCATTAGAGACATGGCTGATGCTAACCACCTTAGGTTTAAGCTTTAATAATTCGCTATAAGCAGCGAGGTCAAATCTATGGTCGGCTGTTAAAGGCACCACATCCAGCTGCACACCAAAGGGCAGGGCATGGATATGCCAGGGCACAATATTGGCGTGATGTTCCATAGATGAAATTAATACCCGATCGCCGGACTGCAACACTGGCCCCATCAGACCAAATACCAGCTGATTAAAACCTGCTGTAGTGCCGCTGGTCCAGATAATTTCATGCGAAAAACGGGCATTTAGAAACTGAGCTACTGTGTTTCTGGCCGCTTCAAACGCCGCTGTGGCTTGTTGGCTTAAGCCATGGGCGGAGCGGTGCACGTTACTGTTATGCTGGCTGTAAAAGGTATTCATAGCATCAAGCACGGCTTGAGGTTTATGCAAAGTGGCGGCGTTATCCAGATAGATCCAATCAGGATGTGCGCTAAAAAACGGGAATTGTTGACGTAAAGAGCGTAGATCGAAGTTCACGATGGCCAACCGGACAGAAAAAACGAGGCCGGATCATAACATCCGGCCTCATGAGCTGGTTAGGCTTTTTTATAATCGCGCTTGGTGTAGCCGGTGTACAACTGACGCGGACGACCAATTTTGTGGCCTTTGTCGGACAGCATTTCGTCCCAGTGAGAGATCCAGCCTACAGTACGTGACATAGCGAAAATCACTGTAAACATGCTGGTTGGAATACCAATGGCTTTTAGAATGATGCCTGAGTAGAAATCAACGTTTGGATAGAGTTTCTTCTCGATGAAGTACGGGTCTGACAGCGCAATACGCTCCAGCTCCATCGCCACATCCAGCAGAGGATCCTTGATGTTCAGCTCTTTTAATACTTCGTGGCAGGTTTCACGCATCACTTTGGCACGAGGGTCAAAGTTTTTGTAAACGCGGTGACCAAAGCCCATCAGACGGAAACTGTCGTTTTTGTCTTTAGCACGAGCGACAAACTCAGGAATACGCTCTACAGAGCCGATTTCCTGCAACATTTTTAAGCAGGCTTCGTTAGCGCCACCGTGGGCAGGGCCCCACAAAGAGGCTACGCCAGCAGCGATACAAGCGTACGGGTTAGCGCCTGAAGAGCCCGCTAAACGCACTGTAGAGGTAGATGCGTTTTGCTCATGGTCTGCGTGCAGCATAAAAATGCGATCCATAGCTTTAGCAAGAATTGGACTGACTTTGTAATCTTCAGCTGGCACAGAGAACATCATATGCAGGAAGTTTTCTGCATAAGTTAAGTCATTACGTGGATACACAAAAGGCTGACCCACAGTGTATTTATACGCCATGGCAGAGATAGTAGGTAACTTGGCAATTAAGCGATGAGCACTGCGTTTACGCTGCTCCGGGTCGTTAATATCCAGGTCTGAATGGTAAAAAGACGACAGCGCGCCAACCACGCCACAGAGCATGGCCATAGGGTGAGCGTCAACGCGGAAGCCCTGAAAAAATGAGGCAATTTTTTCATGCACCATGGTGTGGCGCGTGATGGTATGCACAAACTCTTCGTACTTAGCTTTCGTCGGCAATTCGCCTTCCAGTAACAGGTAGCAGGTTTCCAGATAATCTGAATGTTCTGCCAATTGTTCTATTGGGTAACCCCGGTGTAACAACACGCCATTGTCACCATCGATGTAGGTGATTTTTGATTCGCACGAACCCGTAGCCATAAAGCCCGGATCGAAGGTGAAGTATCCTTGCTGACCTAAAGCACGAACATCAATAACATCAGTGCCTGCAGTGCCAGAATAGATAGGAAGTTCAAATGGTGCCTGTCCTTCGATCTGCACGACAGCTTTTTTATCTGCCATTGGATTTCTCCTGTTGTTTTAATTGGGTTAAACCTTCATTGCACCTATTCTAACGTCAAGTGCTGCCTAAAAGTCAATTTTAATGCGTGATTGGATAATAAGTATTCGACTCTGGTCGTATTGTCATCAAAGTGGAATGCTGTACTCTCTGTCTACGCAGAAATTCGATAACCAAATCAAACATAAATTGTAATCCGAAGTAGTGAATTATATACTGTCGCGGGTTTTAAACCTGTTCAGCGTTTGATCGATAAAAAAACAGGCTGAACCACAACGAGCTGTAGCCTGTATATCCATTGGGCGTTGACTGATTATTCAGCAACACATAATGACAACAAAGCTCTATAAAGAGCGTCGATGGGCAAGAAACTGTGAAAAAGCAAAGACCTGTAAATCTAGACCTTACAACAATATCTTTTCCTGCTCCTGCGTTAGCGTCGATCCTGCACCGCGTAACTGGCGTAGCCATGTTTTTCGCTCTGGTGTTTGTGATCTGGGCTTGGGCAGTCTCTTTGTCTTCTCCGGAAGGCTTTGAGCAAGTGAAATTGGTATTACAATCCTTCATCGCCAAGTTTATCGCTTGGGGTACTATCACAGTTTTGCTGTATCACATGATTGGTGGCATTCGTCATTTGATTATGGACATGGGGCACTGGGAAGAACTTCAATCCGGTAAAACCAGCGCAGTAGTGACTATCGTACTGTGGATTGTATTAGCTGTTTTAGCAGGAGTTTGGTTATGGTTCTGAATCAAGCCAGTTTAAAGCGCGACGGTGTCCAGGACTACGTCTCGTTACGTGCCACAGCAGTTATTCTGACGCTGTACACTCTGTTTATTCTGGGATTTTTCCTGGTTACTCCTGAAGTAACCTACGATGTCTGGAAAGCGCTGTTTTCCAGTATGCTGATGAAAGCTTTCACTTTATTAACCTTAGTTTGTATCGCAGTGCACACCAAAATCGGTCTGTGGCAGGTATTAACTGACTACGTCAAAAACGCAGCGTTGCGTGGCGTGTTGCAGTTCCTGTTATACACCTTAGCTTTTGGCTATGTAGCTGTTGGTCTCTTTGTTCTGTGGGGTGTTTAAGTGAATATTCCAGTACGCGAATTTGATGCCGTAGTAATAGGCGCAGGTGGTGCAGGTATGCGCGCCGCTCTGCAAATTACTGAATCAGGTTTAACCTGTGCTTTGTTATCCAAAGTATTCCCAACCCGTTCTCACACTGTATCTGCGCAAGGTGGTATCACTGTTGCGTTAGGTAACTCTCACCCGGACAACTGGGAATGGCACATGTTTGATACCGTTAAAGGTTCTGATTATATCGGTGACCAGGACGCTATCGAGTACATGTGTAAAACTGGTCCTGAAGCCATTACTGAACTGGAAAACATGGGCTTACCTTTCTCTCGTTTTGAGAACGGCCGTGTCTATCAGCGTCCTTTCGGTGGTCAGTCGAAAAACTTTGGTGGCGAACAGGCCGCTCGTACCGCAGCTGCAGCAGACCGTACTGGTCATGCCTTATTGCACCTGTTGTACCAACAAAACGTAAAAAACAAAACTCAGGTATTTTCTGAGTGGTACGCCTTAGATCTGGTGAAAAACCAGGATGGTGCCGTGGTGGGTTGTACTGCCATTGAAATTGAAACCGGTCAAATTGTTTATTTCAAATCCCGTGCAGTCGTATTAGCGACTGGTGGTGCAGGTCGTATTTACGCCTCAACCACAAACGCACACATCAACACCGGTGACGGTGTGGGTATGGCCTTACGCGCCGGTGTGCCACTGCAGGATATGGAAATGTGGCAATTCCACCCGACAGGTATTGCAGGCGCCGGTACGCTGGTGACTGAAGGTTGTCGTGGTGAAGGTGGTTACTTATTGAATAAAGACGGCGAGCGTTTCATGGAGCGTTATGCACCAAACGCCAAAGACTTAGCGGGTCGCGACGTTGTAGCTCGTTCTATGATGACTGAAATCCGTGAAGGCCGTGGTTGTGATGGTCCATGGGGTCCACACATCAAGCTGAAACTTGACCACTTAGGTGCGGAAGTTTTAGAAAGCCGTTTACCAGGTGTCTGTGAATTGTCGAAGACATTTGCTCACGTTGACCCGGTGAAAGAGCCAATTCCTGTGATTCCAACCTGTCACTATATGATGGGTGGTATTCCTACTAACGTACATGGTCAGGTTATTCATCCAAAAGCGGACGGTTCTGAGTCTGTAGTTCCAGGCTTATTCGCTTGTGGTGAAATCGCTTGTGTGTCTGTACACGGTGCGAACCGCTTAGGTGGTAACTCCTTATTAGACTTAGTGGTGTTCGGCCGAGCTACAGGTTTACACTTGGGTGAAGCTCTGGCTGCGACCACTGAACAGCGCGCTGCATCTGATTCCGATCTGCAAGCTGCGTTAGCCCGTACTCAACGTTGGGAAGAGACGAAGCCAGGTCAGGGTGAAGATCCGGTTCAAATCAAAAAAGACTTACAGCAATGTATGCAACTGAACTTCTCGGTATTCCGTGAAGGTGCTGCTATGGCTGAAGGTTTAGCTGAGCTGAAAGAAATCCGTGAGCGTCTGAAATATGCACGTCTGGATGATAAGAGCTTAGACTTCAATACTATGCGTATTGAATGTTTAGAACTGGACAACCTGATGGAAACCGCGTTTTCTACTGCAGTTGCTGCCAACTACAGAACGGAGAGCCGTGGTGCCCACGCTCGTTTTGACTTCCCGGACCGTGACGACGAAAACTGGTTATGCCACAGCGTCTACACGCCAGATACTGAATCAATGTTTAAGCGTAAAGTGAATATGGAACCTAAGTTCCGTGACGCTTTCCCGCCTAAAGCACGTACGTACTAAGAGGGATGCAGAATGAAGAAGTTAGTATTCTCTGTCTATCGTTACAACCCTGACGTTGATAAAGCGCCACGTATGCAAGACTATACTCTGGATAATCCAGAGGGTCGTGACATGATGGTGTTAGACGCACTGTTGAAATTAAAAGAACAAGACCCAACCTTATCATTCCGTCGCAGCTGCCGTGAAGGGGTTTGTGGTTCAGATGGTCTGAACATGAATGGTAAAAATGGTCTGGCTTGTATCACTCCATTGTCTGCATTGGGCAAAGGCAAAGGCGGCAAGCTGGTGATCCGTCCATTACCAGGTTTACCTGTAGTGCGTGACTTAGTGGTCGATATGACTCAGTTCTACACTCAGTATGAAAAGGTCAAACCTTACCTGATCAATGACGAGTTACCGCCAGCAGGTGAATACCTGCAATCGCCTGAAGATCGTGAAAAGTTAGATGGCCTGTACGAATGTATTTTGTGCGCCTGCTGTTCAACTTCTTGCCCTTCATTCTGGTGGAATCCGGATAAATTTATCGGACCAGCTGGTTTGTTACACGCCTACCGCTTCTTAGCTGACAGCCGTGATACTGCCACTGAACAGCGTTTAAACGATTTAGACGATGCATTCAGCGTGTTCCGCTGCCACGGCATCATGAACTGTGTCAACGTATGTCCTAAAGGTTTGAACCCGACCAAAGCTATAGGTCAGATCAAATCTATGCTGTTAAACCGGGCGCTGTAAGCGCCCTTTGTCAGAGCGAAACAGCCCTGATTGGTATAAAATGAAGCGCGCTCATATGTATGGGGCGCTTTTTGCTAATTTTTTCCAGGTGCTTCGAATAAGGGAAACTAAATGCACGAAGGTGTAATGAAGGCGTGGTTAGAGTCTTCTCATTTAGGCGGTGGTAACATGGCCTATGTAGATGAGCTCTATGAATCCTACTTAGCTGAACCTACCAGCGTCAGTGATGAATGGCGTGAGTTTTTTGCCAGTCTGCCCAAAATTGACGGCGTAGAACTCGAATCCCGTCACAGTGACATTCGCCAGCAGTTCGCTGAACTTGCCAAAAACAAACACCGTGAAGTCATTACGGTGAATGCAGGTGGTTCAGATCAACGTCAGGTGAAAGTTCTGCAACTAATCAATGCCTTCCGTTTCCGTGGCCATCAGCATGCAAACCTCGACCCGCTGAACCTGTGGAAGCAGCCGCGAGTGCGTGATTTGGAGTTGTCCTACCACGACCTGACTCAGGCTGATTTTGATACCGAATTTAATGTCGGCTCTTTTGCTGGTGGCGAAACCAGTATGAAGTTAGGCGACTTATACAAAGCGCTGGAGTCCACTTATTGTGGTTCTATCGGTGCTGAGTATATGCATATAGTGTCGACGGACGAAAAACGTTGGATCCAACAACGTTTAGAAGGCCAACAGGCCTCACGTGCGCTTGGCAAAGAAGAAAAAACCAAACTGTTGCAAGGCTTAGTGGCTGCAGACGGTCTGGAAAAATATCTGGCTTCTAAATTCCCTGGCGCCAAGCGTTTTGGTTTAGAAGGCGGCGACGCCATGATCCCAATGCTCAAAGCCATGATCCACAGAGCAGGCGAGCAGGGCGCTAAAGACTGTATTATCGGTATGGCGCACCGTGGTCGTTTGAACACCCTGATCAACGTACTGGGCAAAAACCCAAGCAAGTTGTTTGATGAGTTCGCCGGTAAATACGAAGTAGTTGGCGCAGGTGATGTGAAATACCATATGGGTTTCTCATCTGACTTCGAAACTAAAGGTGGCAATGTCCATTTAGCGTTAGCTTTCAACCCGTCGCACTTAGAAATCGTGAACCCTGTGGTAATGGGCTCTGTCCGCGCCCGTTTAGACCGCCGCGGTAGCACTGACGGTACCTTGGCTCTGCCTATCACCATTCACGGTGACTCTGCTTTTGCTGGTCAGGGCGTGGTTGCAGAAACCTTTAATATCTCTCAAACCCGTGCTTTCAAAGTGGGTGGTTCTATCCGTCTGGTGATAAACAACCAGGTTGGTTTCACTACCTCTAACCCGGAAGACACCCGTTCTACGCCATACTGTACTGATATCGCCAAGATGGTTCAGGCACCGATTTTCCACGTCAATGGGGATGATCCGGAAGCTGTGATTTTTGTCGCTCAGCTGGCTGTAGACTACCGCAACACCTTCAAACGTGATGTGGTGATTGACTTAGTTTGTTACCGTCGTAACGGTCACAACGAAGCGGACGAGCCAAATGCAACTCAGCCGCTGATGTACCAGAAAATCAAAAAACACCCAACTCCACGTGAGTTATACGCCCAGAAGCTGATTGCTGAAGGTGTGGTGACTGCTGAACAAGTCCAGCTGATGGTTGATAGCTACCGCGATGCCTTAGATAAAGGCGACTGCGTGGTTGAAGAATGGCGTCCTATGACTGAAGTGTCAGTCGACTGGACTCCATACATTGGCCACGACTGGACTACGGCTTACGATGCCAGTATGAAAGTGGCGGATTTAGTCACTTTAGGTGAAAAAGCCATTGCTGTGCCTGAATCTCATACTTTGCAACGTCAGGTTGGCAAAGTGTATGAAGACCGAGCGTTAATGCTTAAAGGCGAGAAAAAAATCGACTGGGGTTTCGCTGAAATTCTGGCCTACGCTTCTATTGTGGAAGCTGGCAGTCGTATCCGTATCGTCGGTCAGGATTCAGGCCGTGGTACGTTCTTCCACCGCCATGCGGTACTGCACAATCAGAACGATGCAAGCACCTATACACCACTGGAACATATCAGCGACTCACAAGGTCCATTCCAGGTGTACGACTCAGCCTTGTCTGAAGAAGCGGTATTAGCCTTTGAATACGGTTATGCCACAGCTGAACCTCGTGCTTTAGTGATTTGGGAAGGTCAGTTTGGCGACTTCGCCAACGGCGCTCAGGTGGTGATTGACCAGTTCTTAAGTTCAGGCGAGCAGAAGTGGGGTCGTTTATGTGGTCTGACATTATTGTTGCCTCATGGCTATGAAGGTCAGGGCCCGGAGCACTCCTCAGCCCGTTTAGAGCGTTTCCTGCAACTTTGTGCTGATCACAATATGCAGGTGGTGGTTCCAACCACTCCGGCTCAGGTTTATGCCATGATCCGCCGTCAGATGGTACGCCCAATGCGTCGTCCTCTGATTGTGATGTCACCTAAATCATTGTTACGTCACCCGTTAGCCACCTCTTCGTTAGAAGAAATCGCTTCTGGTGTATTCCAGAACGCTATCGCTGAAATTGATCCAATTAAGCCAGCTGATGTGAAACGTGTGGTGATGTGTAGCGGTAAAGTGTACTACGATCTGTTGGAAGAACGCCGCAAACGTAATATCACTGACATTGCTATAGTTCGGATTGAACAGTTGTATCCTTTCCCGGCGGAAGAGATGGCAACCATCATGAAAGACTACCAGCATGTAAAAGATTTTGTCTGGTGTCAGGAAGAACCGCAAAACCAGGGCGCCTGGTACTGCAGTCAACACCATTTCTGGTCTTCCATACCAGCAACTGGAAAACTGACGTATGCCGGCCGCGAAGCGTCGTCTTCACCTGCGGTAGGTTACTTGTCTGTTCACAACAAACAGCAACAGGCTTTAGTCAACGCAGCTTTAACTATTGCTTAAAAATTAAGGCGCAGCATCAGCTGCGCCGTTTTTGTATTCTGTCAGTGCGGCCGTAAGGCGCTCTGATTTTAGTTTTAGTAACGAAACAAAACCCAATTTTAAAAAAGGTGACAAAGTGGAAATTAAAGTCCCGGTACTACCAGAATCAGTTGCAGACGCAACAATCGCCACCTGGCATGTAAAAACAGGTGAAGCCGTTAGCCGTGATCAAGTCCTGGTTGACATTGAAACCGATAAAGTTGTTTTAGAAGTTGTTGCTCAGGCTGATGGCGTGATGGGCGAAATCGTTCACGCTGAAGGTGCGACTGTATTGGCTGAACAAGTGATTGGTCACATGAACGCTGGCGCTGCTGCTCCTGCCGCCGCACCTGCTGCTAAAGCTGAAGCTGCTCCGGCCGCTGCTGCTACTGCTGCAGAATCAGATGAGGTGTTAACTCCATCTGTGCGCCGCTTGATCGCTGAAAAAGGCTTAGACGCTGCTAAAATCCAGGGTTCTGGTAAAAATGGCCGTGTGACGAAAGAAGATGTAGAGAAATTCCTGGCCGGTGCACCAGCTGCTCCTGCTAAAGCTGCTGCTGTTGCTGCTCCAGCTCCGGTACAAGGCGATCGCTCACAAAAACGTGTGCCTATGACACGTTTACGTAAAACCATCGCGAACCGCTTGTTAGAAGCGAAAAATTCTACAGCCATGTTAACGACCTTCAACGAAGTGAACATGAAGCCAATTATGGATCTGCGTAAGCAGTACCAGGACGTGTTCGAGAAGAAACACGGCATCCGTTTAGGCTTTATGTCATTTTATGTCAAAGCTGTAACCGAAGCGCTGAAACGTTTCCCTGAAGTGAACGCTGCTATCGATGGCGATGACATCGTGTACCATAATTTCTTCGACGTCAGTATCGCAGTGTCTACACCTCGTGGCCTGGTGACACCAGTTCTGCGTGACTGTGACAAAATGAATTTGGCTGAAATCGAAAAAGCCATCAAAGATTTAGCCATCAAAGGCCGTGACGGTAAGTTGTCTATGGACGACTTAACAGGCGGTAACTTCACTATCACCAACGGTGGTGTGTTTGGTTCTCTGATGTCTACTCCAATCATCAACCCACCACAGTCTGCTATTCTTGGCATGCACAAGATCCAGGACCGTGTGATGGTTGTTGACGGCAAGATGGAAATTCTGCCAATGATGTACTTAGCACTGTCATACGACCACCGTATCATCGATGGTAAAGAGTCAGTCGGCTTCCTGGTGACCATTAAAGAGTTACTGGAAGATCCAACCCGTATTCTGCTGGATATCTAATATCTGGAAAAAGTAACTAAAAATGCTGTTGTTTTCGGGCAACAGCATTTTTTATCAGACTGATTGGCACTATAATACGCGCCGATCTAAAGGTCAGGTCGCACCATAGGTGTGGCCTTCAATGTCAAAATGAACGGAAAATAGCCATGAATTTGCACGAGTATCAGGGTAAACAACTGTTTGCCCAATATGGTTTGCCTGTATCCAAAGGCATCGCCGCAGCAACTGTTGAAGAAGCGGTAGAAGCTGCAGATAAAATCGGCGGCGACATGTTTGTTGTCAAAGCTCAGGTTCACGCTGGTGGCCGCGGTAAAGCGGGCGGTGTGAAGCTGGTGAAAAGCAAAGAAGATATCCGCGCTTTCGCTGAAAAATGGCTTGGAAAGAATCTGGTGACTTACCAGACAGACGAAAAAGGTCAGCCTGTAAGTCGTATTCTGGTTGAAACCTGTACTGACATCGCTAAAGAGTTGTATTTAGGTGCTGTAGTAGACCGTTCTTCACGTCGTATCGTGTTTATGGCTTCTACTGAAGGTGGCGTGGAAATTGAAACTGTTGCCCACGAAACTCCAGAAAAAATTCTGAAAGCTGCAATTGATCCACTGGTTGGCGCTCAGCCATTCCAGGGTCGTGAATTAGCCTTCAAATTAGGCCTGGAAGGCAAGCAAGTGAACCAGTTCGTGAAAATCTTCATGGGTCTGGCTCAGCTGTTTAAAGATAAAGATTTAGCTCTGCTGGAAGTGAACCCGCTGGTGATCACTCCTGCTGGCGATCTGCACTGCTTAGACGCCAAACTGGTGATCGATGGCAACGCTCTGTACCGTCACCCAGAATTAAAAGCCATGCAAGACCCTTCACAGGAAGATCCACGTGAAGCACACGCTGCTTCATGGGAGTTGAACTACGTAGCTTTAGGTGGCGACATCGGCTGTATGGTGAACGGTGCCGGTTTAGCTATGGGTACTATGGACATCGTTAAATTACACGGTGGCCAACCAGCTAACTTCCTGGACGTTGGCGGTGGTGCGACTAAAGAACGTGTTGTTGAAGCCTTCAAAATTATCCTGTCTGATGACGCTGTGAAAGCCGTATTCATCAACATCTTCGGTGGTATCGTACGTTGCGATATGATTGCTGAAGGTGTAATTGGCGCAGTGAAAGAAGTTGGCGTAAAAGTACCAGTAGTAGTTCGTCTGCAAGGTAACAACGCTGAACTGGGTGCTAAAGTGCTGGGTGAAAGCGGCCTGAACATTATCGCTGACACAGACCTGACAAGCGCTGCACAAAAAGTTGTAGCTGCTGCAGCGGCTAAGGCATAAGGGGTAATCCATGAGCGTTTTAATTAATAAAGATACCAAAGTAATTTGTCAGGGCTTCACTGGTGCTCAGGGTACTTTCCACTCTGAACAAGCCATTGCTTACGGCACTAAAATGGTTGGTGGTGTGACTCCTGGTAAAGGCGGTCAGACTCACTTAGGTTTACCAGTATTCAATACAGTAAAAGAAGCGGTAGAAGCCACTGGTGCTGAAGCATCAGTAATCTATGTACCAGCTGCTTTCTGTAAAGATTCTATCCTGGAAGCTGCTAACGGCGGTATCAAACTGATCGTTTGTATCACTGAAGGTATTCCAACTCTGGATATGCTGGATGCCAAAGTAAAATGTGACGAATTAGGCGTACGCTTAATTGGCCCCAACTGCCCAGGCGTAATCACTCCAGGCGAATGTAAAATTGGTATCATGCCAGGCCACATTCACTTACCAGGTAAAGTAGGTATTGTTTCACGTTCAGGTACTCTGACTTATGAAGCAGTAAAACAAACGACTGATTACGGTTTCGGCCAGTCGACTTGTGTAGGTATTGGTGGTGACCCAATCCCTGGTTCTAACTTCATCGACATCCTGAAATTATTCCAGGAAGACCCACAGACTGAAGCCATCGTCATGATCGGTGAAATCGGTGGTTCAGCTGAAGAAGAAGCTGCTGCTTACATCAAAAAACACGTGACTAAGCCAGTTGTGTCTTACATTGCCGGTGTAACTGCACCAGCTGGTAAGCGCATGGGCCACGCAGGCGCCATCATCTCTGGTGGTAAAGGTACAGCTGACGAGAAGTTCGCTGCACTGGAAGACGCAGGCGTGAAAACCGTGAAGAGCTTAGCTGACATCGGTAAAGCACTGAAAGAACTGACTGGCTGGTAATTCACCCATTAGTAATTTCTACTAAGAAACCCGTCCTTGTGACGGGTTTTTTTATACCTTGATGATGCCTCTAAAATTCTGTTGAAATAGCGGTACATTAACGTTAGTTTTGTACTCAGTGGATTCCTGGAGACAAGATCTTAAGCATTCGTTTCTGAGTAAAGCCCCTGCATTTTTCGGAGATAGTAGAGATGATCACCATATCTGAACGAGATTGGAAAATAATCCGGGATCTAAAGCCTGAGCTGCTGAACTTAGCCTGTGAACAAATTTTCCATCGCATTGAAAAGCTTTCAGCGGGCAGAGCAGGGCAGCAGCATTAAACTTATCTTAAACTTTATAAATTAATCGAAAAAGAAGATGAAAAAATAGCCAAAATGTTTAATGACCTGAAACGCAGCAACGCCTTTTTTAAAATTGCTGCGCTTAGGCTGAATGGTGTGTTGACTGATGCGCAAATGGAGTTGTTTACTGAGCAAACTCAAGCCATTGTGAAAGACCTTTGCCAGTTTGGGCGCTAAGTTAATCCTTTGGGTCAAAGCAAAACCTACCGCAGGGTTTGCCCTTGGTTCATATGCAAAAAGGCGCAACCTGATGACTTTGAATACAGAATGTCAGAGTAAAATAGCTGCACTGAAGAGTTTTCTGGTTTAAAAGTTGGTGATCAATGAATAAATTTATAGCTGATAGCGACGCATTAAAACGCCGGATCCGTTACCTGAAAAGACCTGTTTATCTGCTGTTAGCACTTTGGCTTTTTCTGATTTATTACAAACCTGAACTTATCAACAACAGCACTATCCTAGGGTTAATCAGTGGTGTGGCTGTGTTTATGTTTTTTGATGCTTTGCTGCGTCATTATCAGCATGCGCTTGATCTACATGGTACTGAGCAGTTGATCTTCAGTCAGAGTGGATTTGAGTTTATACAAAAGAGTACGGGTTATAGCTTTGTAAAGAAAAACGAGGATATTGTCTCTGTCGACTATAGGCGATTTCTTGGAGCTCCGAGAATAAGAGTTAACTTTAAAAACAATGAATTGTATGACTTTAAGTGGTTTTTGCATTCAGAGCTTCTATACAAGGAATTGCAAAAAAGACAAGGCGACAGCGCCCATCGCTCTGCTTCTGTGCGTTAAGGTAAAGGGGTCTGAATCTGAGGTATCCCCACAAAAATATGAGTAAAATCATAGAGGTGATACAAAAAATTAAGTAAGTGAGAACATTCATGGTGTTCGGTGATCAGATCTATCGCCAAACAAACCTACCAAGGAAGCACCAT
>NZ_BMLH01000012.1:28480-119324 GCF_014645135.1 Rheinheimera tangshanensis | reverse complement strand
TGGTAGGTTTGTTTGGCGATAGATCTGATCACCGAACACCATGAATGTTCTCACTTACTTAATTTTTTGTATCACCTCTATGATTTTACTCATATTTTTGTGGGGATACCTCAGGATCTGACCCCATTTTTATTCGGCTTTGGTTATGCGATTGCGTCCAGCAGCCTTGGATTGATACAAAGCTTTGTCAGCAGCTTCAATCCAGTCGCGATACTCTCCCATGTCCTCACGATATTCAGCGACACCTATACTGACGGTCACCCGCAGCACTTGCTGATTGTATTCGACCGCCATAGCTTCTACATTTTTGCGTAAACGCTCAGCAAAAAACATCGCTTGGTCGACTGTAGTATCCAGCAGTAAGACAGCAAATTCTTCTCCGCCATAACGGCCAGCCACATCGGTACTGCGCAGATTTTTTTTCACAGCAGCAGCAACCTGTTGGATCACCGCATCACCAGCGGAATGACCATAGGTATCGTTCACCCGCTTAAAATGGTCGATATCGCACATCAACAAGGTACTGTGATGACCACTGCGCTGAATACGCTTGTACTCTTTTATCAGTGCCTCTTCCCAGAAACCTCTGTTATTTAAACTGGTCAGAAAGTCGGTTTTGGACAAAGTACGTAACTGCCCGTTCATCGACTCGAGCTCTATACGACTCACCGCCACATCAGTGACATCATAAATAATCAGACAAAGATGGGTGACTTTCCCCATAGTATCGGTCAGCGGGAATATGGTGCTATTTTGATACATATATTCCGCTGAGCCTGTAATGGGCCGATAGTTACGGAATTTGAAAATATAAGGTCGCTGTTCCCAGATGGTGAAGGCACGGTTCTTCAATAAAATCACTGGATCGCATTTGCGTCTGAGCCAGTCTTCATCAATTTCGGAGAATAAATCAAACAGGTATCTGTCGCGAACCTGACGAGGCGTCAGACCGCTGTGGTTCTCCATAAAGCCGTTCCAAACCTGAATGCGGTAATCAGCAGACAACACCACCAGACCGACGTCAACCGTCTGGAACATGTCCATCAACCAGTGAATTTCGGATACTTCTACGTTGCTTTGTGACATTTAATCTTCCAGCAGGAATTCGACTTTATAATTCAGCGTTTTAATACTATCTTCGGTAAACAACAGTAATAAATCGCAGCTGATATTATAGTTTTCAATACCGTAGCTGATTTCTATCGCTAAAGTACGGCGCCAACGTCTGGCATTGGCTTTAATCAGTTCACTGACAGGCGCATGCTGCCCTAATACCACGGGGTGGCCCTGACTAAAGGTCATATCAATTTGTTCGGCCAGTCCTTTTAATACAGCGCCAATCAGAATATTGGCGATGTCCATTAATAGCTCCAGCTCCACTTTAGTAGTCAGCTCACCGTCGTATTGCATCAGCCGGGCTATATCAACAAAACTAGAGTCATTGAGTATCAAAAGTGCCTCACCAGCGACACCACCGCCAATAAAGCCCTGGCAGACTGCTGAGGTGTTTTCTTTTTGCTCTACAGAAGCAATGGCCATATGCAGTTCACTGACTTCAATGACGTTTACATTTGGAATAGGCAGTTTGACAAACACCTTCAGCAGACGCGCCAGCAGATCACCAGCCTGGCCCATGGCCACATTGCTCAACTCCTGAAATACATCACGTAAATCGTTAGAAAGTACAAAAGATCCGGTATTTTTTACTGCTGCGACCTTAGGTTCAGTTTTGGCTTGCTCTTGCTGCTGAATAGTTTTTTGTTCAACCAAACCCAATACATGATTTAGCTTATTTTGGTCGACGGGTTTTTTTATAAAGTCTAAAGCGCCGTAAGATAAAACCCGCTCACGGGCTTCAGGCTGAATATCACCGGACACCACTATAGTTTTGACGGACAGCTGTTGTTGCTGAATAGCAGCAAGTACCTGATATCCATCTAATATAGGCATATTTAAATCGAGGAAAAGTAAGTCTATCGACTGGCGCTGCAAAATATCCAACGCTTCCCCACCATGACCAGCAAATTGGATATTTTGCTGCCACTCTGCAGGTAAAGCCCGCGCCATTTGCTTACGGGCAAGGTTGGAATCGTCACATATCAAAACTGCTGCTACCATTTACGGCTCACTTCACGTATTGTTATTTTCCAGTGTAGTCAGAAAGATGGCTCTGCGCTAACCCTGTGTAGTATCTGACAAAAAATAAACAACACCTACTGTTTTTTTCACTTTCAACCGTATTAACAATCTGGGAGACATGTGAATGTCGTCAAATTTGATAAAAACTATCGTTTTTAGTTTAATCCTAAGCCCTGCCACCTGGGCCGTCGATTTAAATGCACAGTTGCCAAGCCGTTTATCTGAAGTAAAAGCCGGTAACAAGGCTGTGGAATTGCAAGGTCATCAGGTGCAGTTACAACAACAGGCGCCAGATTTTCAGGTGGTAGACGAGAAATTTAAAACCATCAGATTAAGTGACTTTAAAGGCAAAACTATATTGATCAGTGTAGTACCCAGCGTCGACACTGGCATTTGCTCGCTACAAACCAAAAGATTTAATCAGGAAGTCAGTAAAGTGTCGGACGATGTGGTGATGATGACCATCTCTACCGATTTGCCATTTGCGCAAAAACGCTACTGTGCTCAGGAAAAAGTTGATCAGTTACTGGTGTTATCCGACGCTGTCTGGCGCGATTTTGGCAGTAATTACGGCTTACTAATTAAAGATATGGGCATTCTGGCTCGCGCCGTATTAATTATTGATGCTAAAGGGAATTTAGCCTATCAGCAGTTGGTTCCAGCTCTGGCGCAAGAACCTGATTACGCACACAGCATGGCTGCTCTTGCGCAAATAACCGGCAAAAAATCTTAAAGCCCAGTATTGAAAACTCTCTAAGTGCACATATTAAGTAAGCAGGTGGCCATCCGGCACCTGCTTACATTGCTCGTTCAATTGAAGAGCAGAACAGATTATTTGCCTTAGAGGATTTGATTATGAACACTTTAGACTTTACCCCATTTTATCGCTCATTTATTGGTTTTGATCATTTAGCTAACCTGATGGATGCCGCTGCCCGCAATGAAAAACAGCCGGCTTATCCGCCATACAACATAGAGGTGACAGGTGAGGATCAGTACCGCATTACTATGGCTATAGCTGGCTTTGATGAAGCGGAGTTATCTATTGAAACCGAACATAATAACTTAGTGGTGCGTGGTCAGAAAGCTGATAAAACCGAAGGTCGCCGCTTCCTGCATCAAGGCATTGCGGAACGTAACTTTGAGCGTAAGTTCCAGTTGTCAGATTACATCAAAGTGACTGGTGCTCAGATGAGCCATGGCCTGCTGCATATTGAATTGATACGTGAAGTACCTGAAGCGTTAAAACCACGCAAAATAAGCATTAATCAACAGTCAACAGCCAAAGCTATGCCTCAGCTGCTGGAAGAAAACTCTAACCTGGCCCAGGTGAGTAATGCTTAAACCTGAAGGCACTGAATAAACTTAAGCAGAAGAGCATTGACTAATGCCGCATCTGTAACGGGCCCCATGTGGCCCGTTTTTACGGTTTGAAACTCAACGCAAGGCAAAGCACCAGCCAGCATGACTGCCAAACGTTGCGCTGATAACTGGCTCTGCTCGCCACTTAACAGCAACACAGGACAGTGAATAGCAGTGGCGTAGTCGATAAGTGTTGCAGGCTCACCACTTAACGCTTCAAAATCAGCAGCCACTTTCCCCACTTGCGCTGTGAGTTTTTGCTGCATAACATCCGGCAAATGATTGAAGTACTCATCACCTTGCCAATAATCGATAAAAAGCTCTGCTGCGTCTTTTGGACTTACATTCAGCATCTGCTGGCTTAACTGCTGAACCTGCTGATACAAAGCGGGATCTGTGGATTTAAACAAATGAAAAGCCACAGGTTCAAACACTAACACTGCTTTGAAAAGTTCAGGACGAGTGCGCGCCATATGTAAAGCCAATGCACCACCGAAGGAGTGTCCTACCAAAATCACTGAACCTGCCGCTTTTCCGTCCAGCAAAGGCCATAGCTTTTTGGCTTCATCCGCCAGTTGCATAGGCCTTGGGTACTTCTCAGTATTGCTGCCATACCCAAGCAGATCAGGATTTAATACCTGATACTGCGCTTTTAAGGCTAGCTTCAAACTCTGCCATTGGCGTCCGCTTGACAACGAACTATGTAGCATCAGTACCGTCTGTTGCATCAGTTACTTCATTAATAAAAACACAGCTGCGACAATAAGAGCTGCGAAAGTTGTAATCATTCCGAAGAAACGAGGTGCTGAAGTTCCACTGCTGCGCCACAAGCCTATCGCATGTAACACGCGGCCAGTCAAAGTAAGACCCGCAACCAGATGCACTTGCCAGACGGGGCTCTGCTGCAGTTCAAGCAAGGCAACTAAAATAAGTAAAAACGGCACGTATTCGGCAAAGTTACCATGCATACGTACCGTTTGTAACAACCGGGGGTCTTTGCCTGTTCCCAGGCCAATTCGGTGTTTGAAGCGCTGACGGATCACTAAACCTGCCAATCCCACATACAACAACGCCAGAATGGCGGCATACAAAGATGTAATAGCTAAACTCATACTCACCAACCTTGGGGTTTCTAAAAACTGACCAGTCCACACTCTCTGCAGACAAAACCTAAATTTATGAACTCGCTTGCTTTTAAAAAAATCAAAAAAGTTAGCCATTAAAAAGCCCACTCAAGGTGGGCTTCGCCGCAACAACTAAAACTTAACCTAACAAGGCTTCAAGTTGTGCACTGACTTGCTCAACAGGCAAGGTACCCATCATATGGTGATATTGGGTGCGACCTTGTTCTGCTTCTTGACGGTAATAACCAACCAGCAGTTCAGTTTGCTCATGGTAAATACCTAAACGTTTGCGTACAGTTTCTTCTTTATCATCTTCACGGATCACTAAATCTTCGCCGGTCAGATCGTCTTTCCCTTCCACTTTAGGCGGGTTGTAGCTTACATGATAGACACGACCTGAAGCAGGGTGAACACGACGACCACTCATGCGTTCAACAATCACATCATCTGGTACGTCAAATTCAATCACGTGATCAACCACTACGCCATTGGCTTTCATCGCATCGGCCTGCGGAATAGTGCGCGGAAAACCATCCAATAAGAAGCCCTTGGCACAATCTTCTTTGCTAATACGCTCTTTGACTAAACCAATAATTAAATCATCAGACACCAGTTGGCCTGCATCCATCACTTGCTTTGCAGCCAACCCCAGAGCACTGCCCTCTTTAATCGCAGCACGCAGCATGTCACCAGTCGAAATTTGTGGGATCCCATACTTGTTCATCAGAAACTGCGCCTGAGTTCCTTTACCAGCACCCGGGGCACCCAACAAAATAATACGCATACAAAGATCCTCAATTAACCTGGGATTGATCCATTTGTTATAGGGGATGAATCTTTACATAATGTGCTTCATCAGACAAGGAATTTGTCTGCTTGTCTTACCTGATAAGCCTGAGTCAAGCCTACTTTGGTAGGATAACTTACTACAACAGCCAATTGAGCCAATTAGCAGATGGAAATACAGCTAAAAGATAAAAAAGTTGAATAAACACAGCCAGCTATTCGACTAAGGTCGTGCATATTTACTGCCTCTCAGAGCAACAGCTGCAACCAGAGCTTTGAAGTTAAATTGTAGAACTGCTGAAATAACAACCAGAAAAGATCAAGGCTAACCTATTGATAATAAATAAATAAAATTAAAATACTCTAACACTGGCAAGTAAAAATTGATGGAGATCAATAAAACAAAGAATTTTATAAAGCAAAGCTTCGGAAGCACATAAAGCTCTTCCAAAGCTTTTTACGTTCAGGCTTTAAACTGGAGGTTTTTCAGTAACTGTTGCTCGCCCTGTTGCAGGGTTTCAGCTTTGTCACTGACCATCACCAGAATAGCTTTATGAGTTGCAATGCTGCGCCCCTGATATTTTTCATCATGAAATTGTTCTTCAAAACTCAAAGAGTTTTCTTTAGGAACAACAAAAACCGTCATCAAACCCTGTTCTGTTTCGACCACCAAATGCAAAGAGCGGGTGCCACGGAAGTTACAATAGTTTGCAAATACCACTGTATAGTCTGAAGAACTAAGCTCTGCATCAAAATCGGCCAGCTTACTGTTCACATCAGACAAAGATAAAGCGGCCATTCTGTGGTGCATATAAGGCTCTTCGTGATACACATGAGCCAAAGAATTTTCCCCCAGACTTTGGGAGCCATACAGGAAAAACGACCAGTTCAGCGCAAAGCCCGCTAAAAATGCCACAGAAGCCGCCAACGCAATCAGATTCTGGTAAAAGCGTTTCTGCTGTTGCTGCTTGTGTTTGTGCTGCTGCAACAACAAGGCATTTTCCAGCGTCTTGGGTACAGGCGGGCTTAACACTTGTTTGATATGCTGATCCAGCTCCAACACATCCTGGTGAAATTGCTGACTATCCGGGTCCTGCTGCAACTGTTGTTGTTGTTCAGCGGTTAAATGATAGGGATCAGTCAGCAAACGGCGACGAACCTCTAACTCATCCATTTTTTTGCTCCCTGACACTGTCGTGGCTTAACAAATCCCGTAACTGTTTACGGGCGCGAAATAAACGGGTATTGACTGTATTGAGGTTCAGAGACAGCAACTGTGCTATTTCGTCACCACTAAAACCACCGATAATTTGCAGGATCAGAGGCTCACTATATTCAGGTTCGAGACTCTCAATTTGCTTTAGTAACTGTTGCTGCGAGTACAATTGCTCTGGAGTCACCTGGTGCTCATCCAGCAATAAATCCTGCTCTACCTCCTGATACTGAAACTGTTTACGTTCAAAACGTCGGGCGTTTTCATTACGTAAAATAGTAAACAACCAGGCTTTGGCAGAGGCTTCATTTTGCAGTAAATCAATACTTTTCCAGGCTCGCAGATAGGTATCCTGAACCAGATCCTCGGCAATATCAGCACTGCGGCAGAGCCAGCAACTATAACGATATAAATCCGCATGATATAAACGCACTAGTTGCATGTAACTGTGCTGACGCTGCTCTTTTTCTGGCGTCTGTTTTTTTACAGTCGCTTTGTCCGTTAACCACCACTTCACATTCGTTGTCCTTGTAGGCAAGAGTGCCGTATCCGGTTTGGTCTCCGGTTGTGGCCGCTCACTATAGGACATAGACCGAAGGAAACTCAAGCTGCAGCCTCCTGTGTTGTTGCCACTCCAACGACTTTGCGGCTTAACCAATAATCCAGACTCAGCCAACGCCCAGCCCCGCAGGCAACCAATACCAGTAACATAACCAAGTAAGTAGCAGCAAACTCAATGCCGTTGTTAAGCACTACGAATTTGCCACTGGAAACCAGCCAATCATAGTCAGGCTGCTGCTGCAAAATATCATTGGCCCTCGCCAATTTATCCGGTGCCGCCATCACAGCTTCGTTATAAAGAACAGTGCCATCCGCCAGCCAACTGGACGCATCTGCTATCGCCAGCCAGCCGTTTTTGGCGTGCACCGCTCCCATAGCCACCAGCATAGTGATACTTAACCCTAAAGCGGTCATCCGGGTGAATAAACCCAATAGCAGCGCTAAACCACCACCAAGTTCTAACAGAATCACCAGAGATAACATCAGAGCAGGAGCTGGCAACCCTAAACCCCAGTCCGGGTCAGCGAACCAACTTAAGGTACTGTCAAAGTTATGTAATTTAGTCCAGCCCGCCTGCATCATTACCGGGGTCAGGTATAACCTCAACAACAACAACGGAATAAAATCCAGTCGCTGCAGCTTCGTCACTAATTTTTGATAAAACAGGATACTTTGGTGTATCACAATCAGGCTCCGCATCATGCTGTTGTGATAAGAGACAGGGCAATAGCTGGAAATCTTTCAATGAAAATAAAAATGGGGTCAGAACACATTGTTAACTGTTAACAATGTGTTCTGACCCCATTTTCAGTTATAGCTTAGGCTTTTTTCGATAAATCCAGCAGCAGCGCGTTTAAGCGGCTAACAAAAGTTGCTGGATTTTTCAGGCTGCCACGTTCAGCTAATAACGCCTGATCCAACAAGACTTCAGCCCACTGTTTAAACTGCGTTTCGTCCTGCACATCGGCAATATGTTTGACCAGTGCATGGTCCGGGTTCAGTTCAAAAATAGGTTTCACGTCTGGCACTTTCTGACCCACAGACTCCATCAGCTTCATCATTTGTGTGCTCATATCGAACTCATCAGTGACAATACAAGCTGGGCTGTCGGTTAAGCGATGACTTGTTTTCACGGCTTTGACCTGATCACCTAAGGCTGCTTTAAAACGTTCAGTCACAGCAGCAAATTGCTTTTCTGTTTCTTCCTGAGCCTTTTTGGTCTCTTCGTCATCCAGCTTGCTGATGTCCAGATTACCTTTGGCAATAGAACGCAGCTTTTTGCCTTCAAAGTCAGTCAGGTGCTGCATTAACCACTCATCAACACGGTCGGACAACAGCAGCACTTCAATGCCTTTTTTACGCAGTACTTCTAAATGTGGACTGTGTTTGGCCGCCTCGTAGCTATCAGCAACGATAAAATAAATCTCGTCCTGACCTTCTTTCATCCGGCTGACATAAGCATCTAAACTGACATTCTGATCGGCTGTCTCGTTATGAGTCGAGGCAAAACGCAGCAGCTTGGCGATAGTGTCTTTGTTGGCGAAATCTTCCGCCGGGCCTTCTTTCATCACTTGACCAAACTCAGTCCAGAACGTCTGGTATTCGGTTTGGTCTTCAGCTTTGGCCATTTTCTCCAGCATTTTCAGCACACGTGAGGTACAGCCTTTGCGCAGGCTTTGTGTCACTTTGGTGTCCTGCAGAATTTCACGCGATACGTTCAGTGGTAAATCGCTGGAGTCCAGCACGCCTTTGATAAAACGCAGGTAACTTGGCATAAACTGTTCAGCGTCATCCATAATAAAGACGCGTTGTACATAGAGTTTTAAGCCATGACGGGCTTCGCGGTTCCACAAATCAAAAGGTGCTTTTTTCGGAACATAAAGCAGACTGGTATAGTTGGTGTTGCCTTCTACTTTGTTGTGACTCCAGCTCAGTGGCTCTGTCCAATCATGTGAAATATGCTTGTAGAATTCCTGGTACTCAGTGTCAGAGACCTCTGACTTATCGCGCATCCACAGTGCAGTAGCTTTGTTCACCGCTTTCCAGTAGCCTTCAGTGGCAGGGATTTTTTCGCCCTCTTCACCATCGCGCTCTGGAGTCCCTTCCTGATACATCTCTACCGGAATACTGATATGGTCAGAGTATTTAGTGACAATAGACTCAACCTTCCACTGACTTAAAAACTCAGTTTCTTCGTCACGCAAATGCAGAATAATGTCGGTACCACGGCTTGCTTTGACGATAGGAGTAATAGTGTAGTCACCTTCACCTGTTGATTCCCACTCCACCGCTGAATCAGCTGGCGCACCGGCTTTACGGGTTTTAACTGTCACTTTGTCAGCGACAATAAAAGCAGAATAGAAACCCACACCAAACTGACCAATCAGTTGAGAGTCTTTGCTTTGGTCGCCTGAAAGCTGACCAAAAAACTCCTTAGTGCCAGATTTTGCGATAGTGCCTAAGTGGCTAATCACTTCATCCTGCGTCATACCAATACCGTTGTCGCTGATGGTAATGGTTTTAGCGGCTTCATCCAGACTGATACGGACTTTCAGCTCGCCGTCATTGTCGTACAGGCTGCTGTCTGATAAAGCTAAAAAGCGCAGTTTATCGGCCGCATCTGAGGCGTTGGAGACCAGCTCACGCAGGAAAATTTCTTTATTGGAGTACAGCGAATGGATCATCAGCTGCAGAAGTTGTTTGACCTCGGCCTGAAAGCCGTGCTTTTGTTTTTGTACTGTTTCAGTCATATACAGCTCCTTATCTTTCGTGGAATGACTTTCAATTGTGCTGGCAAGGATATGGGTTTAATACCCACAAATATCAAGGGGGCAATAGCGGCAAAACAAAGAACAAAATGGAGGAGCAGGCAAGTGGAGAAAGAATAAACACAGCAACGCTGCTACAGGTTCTAGGACGAAGCTCAGATAGGTTTGCGGCCACTAAAGGCGTGCGACAGGGTCGTCCCGTCCACATACTCTAAATCCCCGCCCACAGGCACACCATGAGCGATACGGGATACATTCACCTGATATTTTTTACATTGCTCGGCAATGTAATAGGCTGTGGCATCGCCTTCCACTGTCGGATTGGTTGCCAATATCACTTCCTGCACCGAACCAGTACCCAGCTGCTTTTGTAATAAATCCAGACCTAATTCGGAAGGACCTATGCCATCAAGCGGCGATAACTGGCCCTGCAAGACAAAATAACGGCCTTTAAACTGGCCTGTTTGTTCTATGGCAAACTGATCAGAGGACGATGCGACAATACAAAGGCTTTGACTGTCGCTACGCCTCGGGTCTGAGCAAATAGCACATAACTCTGTTTCACAAAAAGTACGGCACTGCTGGCAATGCCCTACTTTCTCCATCGCTACCGCCAAAGCTTTAGACAACTGCATGGCCCCAGCCCTGTTGCGTTCCAGCAACTGCAGAGCAATACGTTGAGCAGACTTTGGACCTACACCCGGCAATATGCGCAAGGCATCGATCAACTGCTGCAGCAAAGGGCTGAATTTATTCATGCGTTTTCAGGCGACCTGTTAAAACGGCATCTTAAAACCAGGAGGTAATTGCATACCGCCGGTTACAGCAGCCATTTTGGCTTTATTGGCTTCCTCTACACGGCGTACCGCGTCGTTAATAGCAGCTGCTACTAAATCTTCAACCATTTCTTTGTCATCCTGCATCAGACTGTCGTCGATGCTGACACGGCGAACATTGTGGTTGCCTGTCATGGTGACTTTCACCAGACCCGCACCCGACTCGCCCGTAACTTCCAGATTAGCCAATTCCTGCTGGGCCTTTTGCATTTTATCCTGCATGGCTTGCGCCTGCTTCATGATATTGCCTAAACCGCCACCACCACCTTTGAACATAACTGTACTCTCTTTAAAAATGACTCTGTTAAACTGGCGACAAGATAATGACTTGAGCCGCAAAATACAAGACGAATTAGTTGACGATAATACTGTCCGGAACTATTTCCGCACCAAAGTCTTTTTGCAGCTGCACCACCCAGGGGTCTTGCTGCAACAACTGCTCAACATAAACAAAACGTTCCCGCTCGATACGCTGCTGAATCGCTACAGGGCATGTCTCTACCCAAGGTTGATACTGAATATCCAGCTGAACCGTTTTATGAAAGGCCAAACTCAGCTCTTTAATAATTTCAGTACGCAGCTTTTCTTTGTCCAGATGCTGCTGGCTTTGACAGACCAGCAATTGCACTGTATCTCCTGTCCAACTAATGGCACTGTGCAACAGATATAAGCGCAATAAACCGCCTAAGTTCAGGCTATCGACTAAAGCAGCCCATTCATCGACCTGAGCGGCAAGACGCACTGAAAAGTTTTCTGCTGTGATCACGCCATCAAAACGGTACTGAGCTTTAGATTCTGGTGCTGCTGTAACTGACTGTTGTTCTGGCACGGGCTCGGGCTGATGTTGCTGCTGAAATTCCTGCCAGGCCCAGTCGGCTGCAAAATCGGCATCCTCTGTTGAGGTATCTGACGTATCAGGTTCATCCAGATAAGCGGACATTACCGGTTCTGGCTGTTCAGACACCACAGCAGTCATAACCGGACTGTGCTGAATACCAGCTGTCGCTGTCTGAGACGGCTGATTCATCGGGGCTTGCTGCTGTAATACAGGCTGCTGTTGTAGCAAGGGCTGATGAACTGCAGCTGGAGCAGCTTGTGTTCTTTGTATAGCAGCAGGCTCTGCAGCCTTAGCTACAGCGGCAACTGGTTCAGACTTTTTTTCGGTCTGATTCTCCACTGCCCTATCGGCGCTAACAGCATCAACTTTAATGCCACGGCGCGCCAGAATAGAGGCGGCTATACCAGCGGGAGCCGATGGCTGTGTAACTGCAACTTCTGCAGGAACGAGCTGTTCTGGGAGTGTTTCGACTACAACTTCAGGCTCTGATGGCGATGATGCTGCCATATGCAGCTCAGGTTCTGGCTCTTTAGCTGTAGTTTCGGGTAAATTAAACTTAGCTTTGAGTTCAGCCGCATGCGACACAGGAGCGGAAGCGCGCATGGCTGGTGTTGTATCAGCGGCACCTGGCACAAAAGCCACGGCTCGTAATAACGCCATTTCCAGGCCTATACGTGGCTCAGGTGCAAAGGCCAATTCTTTTTTGCCTGAAATCAGTAACTGATAAAATAGCTGCAATTGCTCAGGGCTTTGCTGCTCTGCTAATTGCTGCACAAAAGCACTGTGTTCTGTCACCAAATCAGCGGCCTGCCAGTTAAACTGACTTAATGCCGCTAAATGCAATAAGGCCAACATATCATCCAGCACATGAGCAAAATGACTGTGCTGCTGCACTAATTGGTCAAGATGCTGTTTCAGCGCAGCTAGATCCCGGTTAATCACCGCAGCTAACAGAAGCTCTGCCCACTGCTGCTCCAGATACCCCAACATATCGCGCACCAGCGGCACTGTGATATTGGCATTACTCTGGGCTATGGCTTGGTCAGTCAGGCTTAACGAATCGCGTAGACTGCCTTTGGCAGCACGAGCTAACAAGGCTAAAGCATCTTCCGCTGCCGGAATACCTTCCTGCGCCAATACATAAGATAAGTGCTGTTTAATCTGCTCCGGGCTCAA
The DNA here is from genome assembly GCF_014645135.1 of Rheinheimera tangshanensis. Classification (GTDB taxonomy): domain Bacteria; phylum Pseudomonadota; class Gammaproteobacteria; order Enterobacterales; family Alteromonadaceae; genus Pararheinheimera; species Pararheinheimera tangshanensis. The sequence goes on along the minus strand of NZ_BMLH01000012.1, from coordinate 106,521 downwards.
GGCCTTTAAGCTAAATTGCAAACAACGAGACAATACGGTGACTGGTAGTTTTTGTGGATCAGTCGTCGCCAGCAAAAACTTCACATGTGGCGGTGGCTCTTCCAGCGTTTTCAACAGTGCATTAAAGCTGTGACGCGACAGCATATGCACTTCGTCGATTAAATAGACTTTATAACGGCCGCGGCTTGGCGCGTACTGCACGTTATCCAGTAAATCCCGGGTGTCTTCTACTTTAGTGCGGGACGCAGCGTCAATTTCCAACAGATCAACAAAAAAGCCCTGATCAATTTCAACGCAGGCGCTGCAGACGCCACAAGGCGTGGAAGTAACACCTGTTTCGCAGTTTAAACTTTTGGCAAAAATACGGGCTATGGTGGTTTTACCGACACCACGAGTACCGGTAAACAAATAGGCATGGTGCAATCTGTTGTGATTCAGCGCATTGGTCAACGCCGTTTTCACATGATCCTGGCCGACCAATTGACCAAAATGTTGCGGTCGCCATTTTCTTGCCAGTACCTGATAACTCATGTCACTTGTGCCTATTTGTTTTAGCTTTTGTACCAGTAGCGACAGCCTTGTTGGCTGCGCGCTGTCACTGCAATGCTGGCTAGGTAGGAACTAATCGCCTGCAAACTCAACCAGGCTGTATAGGTTTAACCCAAGCTTTTCTAAACGAGCTTGTCCGCCTAAGTCCGGCAGATTCACCACAAAAGCAGCGTCTGTCGCTTTGCCGCCTAAACGCTCGACCAAACTGGTTGTCGCAGCAATAGTACCACCTGTAGCCAATAAGTCATCCACTAACAGCACCTTATCACCTGAGACTATCGCGTCTTTGTGAATTTCCAGTGTGTCTTCGCCGTATTCCAGCTGATAGGACTGGGCAATACGTTCACGCGGTAACTTGCCCGGTTTACGAACTGGTATAAAAGGTAAACCCATGGCATAAGCCAAAGGTGCACCAAAAATGAAGCCGCGGGATTCTGTGCCGACAATTTTAGTGAAGCCCTTGTCCTGATATTGTGCTTTAAAGGCGTCTATCACTTTGGCAAAAGCCTCAGCATCCAGCATCAGACTGGTCACATCGCGAAATAAAATTCCTGGTTTCGGGTAATCAGGCACCGCCTTGATCACCTGGCTTAATAAAGCTGAAAGAGATTCTGTCGTCATTCTCAGTTTCCTGATTTGAATTAATAAAAAGGGACAAGCCCTTTGCTTTCCATTGAAAATAGATAAAAAAACCGCCACAAGGCGGTTTTTTGTCACTCGCGACACTTTAGCTGAAAAAGCGAACCCAGCTGATGATCGGTGGTAAACATAAACAAACCACAAATGCGACTATCAGTAACACTAATTGGCCAATACCAAAAGACTCTTTAAAATTTTCGTCTGCCATAATCTGAGCTCACTCGCTAAAAAGGTGAAACATGGTAATGAATTTTACCGCGCTTGAAAAGCATGCACTATGCCTTTTGCTGCAAAATCAGCCAGCATTTGCTCTGCACCACTGAATAGTTGGTCAGCAGTGAGCTGAGGTACATAAGGCTGCATCTGTGCCACCAGCTCAGCCAAAGTCATACCAGGTTGTTGGCCAAGCAACTGCAGTAACAAGGTCGTCAGTTGATTCAACGCAACAAAGGTAATTTCGTCTTCCTGATTACGATAAATCAGTAAAAAACTTACTTCAGGCTCTGTTGGTTGAAACTCAGCACAAATTTTATGCACCGGGTACTGATAAGCTTGCGCCGATACCAGTCCAGACAACTGCAGAGCCTGACGTTTTACATCTGTCAGCCCAGGCCCACCTTGTGCTTTGCATGTTGCTAACTCAAGCTCAAGCCATTCGTAATGAGCCAACTCCAGCATAAATACAGGGTCGTGGTTTTGAAGCTGGTACTGCTTTTGTAAAAAATCTAAAAAACTTTGGGCAATGGATAAAAAGAATGGATTCTCGCAGCGATAAAGCGAAAAAAATAACTTTAACTTCTGCTGCCAGGCCTGCTCCGTATATAAAGACTTCAATACAGGAAAAGCACTACTGACAAAACCGGACACATTGTTAAATAATAACTCCCGGTAGACATCCAGCCTTTCCTGCGTTACGTCGGCAGGCTTTTCATTCTGCTCTGGTGAGCGCAGATAGGCGACAAACTGCTGTTGAACCTGCTGAAATTTCATATCAGGCCCTGCGTTTTATGGCTGAAACAGAGTGCAGAGAACGGATATGCTCAAGCTCCGCCTGTAACTGCTGCAAATCTGGGATATTAAAATCCCGCTCCAACAAAGTCGGAAATAGCCCATGATGCCGATAAGCTTCAGCTAACAAAGCCCAGACCGGGTCGGCGACATCAGCACCATGCGTATCAATCAGCAACTGATCGTGTTCACGGTAATGCCCGGCAACATGACCATAAGCAATACGTTGAGTGGGCAAACCTTTTAAAAAGGCTAACGCATCGTAACCGTGATTGACAGAATTGACGTAAATATTATTTACATCCAAAAGCAGTTTGCAGTCGGCCAACTCTAGCACTGCATTGGTGAATTCAAGCTCAGTCAGCTCCTGACCGGGTGCTGCATAATAAGAGACGTTTTCAATCACTAAAGGTTGTTCAAGAATATCCTGCACTATGCGAATACGATCAGCTACATAAGCTGCAGCGTCTTCAGTAAAAGGGATTGGCAATAAATCATATAGATGACCGCCGGCGGAGCAATAACTTAAATGTTCACTGTAGAGCTTGATTTGATGTTCTTTTAAAAACGCTTTGATTTGACGAATAAAACCGAGATCCAGTGGTTCGGGACTTCCCAGAGACAACGACAAGCCATGACAAATAAAAGGATAACGCTCAGTCAGCTGCCGGAATTTTTTTTGGTAACTGCCGCCATAAGGCAACCAGTTTTCTGGCGCGACTTCAAAAAAATCTATATCCGTGTTTTGCTGCTCCAGCACAGAGCTCAACATTTCACGGCGTAGACCTAAGCCCACTTCAGATGGGACCAGACCAAAAAAAGGTATATCAGACATAAGTACTCCTGAAAAGCAGTCAGCCTGAGGATGCAGGCTGACTCATCAGCAGATTAGGCCATGCCTCCGCACTTGCCTTCACCACATTTAGCTTCTTTAGTTTTTTCTTTGTCTTTGGCGTCTTTTTTATCGCCGCCACATTTGCCTTCACCGCATTTGGCTTCTTTGTCTTTAGCTTTGTCCTCACCGCATTTGGCTTCTTTGGCTTTATCAGCACCACAAGAAGCTTCAGCGGAAGCTAATTGGTAACCCGCGTTTAACTGCTCAGCAGAAAACGGATTGGCATTTGCGCTTAAGCTCAGCGTAGATAAAGACCCCAACACTAAAGCACTGACAGCAACAGCAGTAGTTTTATTTGATTTCATAACGATGTTCCTTGTGGGTTGCATTAAGTTGCAAAGAGTAGACCCGAATAGTAGTGAAAAAATTTCATCCCTTTACCTTTTATTGATTTGCATCAGAGCAAGCTTTTCATTTAGGGACCACACTAGCTAAAAATAGCGGAGTTACTTACGATGAGCATAACACCACAAATAGTAGCGAAACAACGATTGGTGGCTGAGTTGTCGGAGCTAGAGCAACAGATCAAAGCAGAGTTACGTTCAGAACAACACCAACTTGGAACGGAACTTTTAATGGTTCTGGAGCAGCACTTGGTTTCATTTTGGCCTGATCTTACTAAAGGCCGTTTGTACTGGCCCTTACAAAAATCGATGTCCAGGTTAGAAGCTGTATTGGCCGCGTTAAGCCAGTTAGATCTCAATATGTATGGAATTTGTGCCGATTGTGAAAAAAATATAGAACCCGAACGATTACTTCACGACCCTGCAACACAAAGATGCAGCAGATGTCAGTCCTTGTTTAAATAATAAATTACATTTTTTTACATAATAAACATTCTTCATCTGCTGATTTTTATTGTATTACATGTTCTGTAGCGCGCTACGCACTTCCTTTGAGCGGTTGATCTATCCGTTGACTTGTGTCAAAAATCATATCATTCTAGGAAACGTTCTAATAACACTAATTTTATATATTCTACTTTGTATACTAAAGGAGCCAGTATGTTACTAATGAAAACATCCATTGTGTTTGTTTTTTCTACACTTTTGTTAGCAGGATGCCAAACAACGCCGTCAACAAAAACTGCAACGGCAGTGAAAGAAGTAAAGCAAAGTGAGCAAGTCGCTGAAAGCAAAAAAGGCGAATACAGATGCAAAACTGAAACGACAGTAGGTACACGTTTCGGTAAAAAAACCTGCAGAAGTACAGCACAAATTAAACATGACAGCGAAAAAGCAAAAGAAGGTCTGAATCAAGTCAGAAATTGTGCTTATGGCGGTTCATGCTAAGAATGCAGTGTTGACTTTAAAACTGGCAATTTATCAGGCAGTTTGAGTGTAATTAGCTCAGACTTGCTCTGTTAGTTGTCAGCTTTATGTTGTTTGTGCCGTCCAAGTGAAGTCTGCTCAATCCCTCCCTATTTTTTTCCTTTAATGATCGTGTAACTAGCCCTTCATAGTCATCGTTCAGCTTCAGGCCGCTATAGAGCGATCGCTTTTTAACTTTCTCCATACCTAGGACTGACAGGTTTTATTCTTTTTATAACAGCCCTTACCTGGCCATTTACACGAAAGCCAGGACAACAAACCTCAATGCAGTTATTTGAGCACTCATGCCGGGTATTTATCATTATTGAGTAACGAAGCGTTGTAGTTCTGTCTAGATCTCAGCCAAACTGATTATCGCGATCTTCAGAGGAAATATCTTAACGTTGATAATAAAAAAGCCGGCTGAAATACAGCCGGCTTTTAAATCGCTCATTAAGTTACTTATTAACTTAATGAATAGTCAACAGTCTTATTAGAAACGTGCTGTTACGTTCATGTGAACATAACGACCTAACAAGTCCCAGTAGCCTGCGATAGTGTTAGTGTTAGCCAAAGTGCTTCCTACTAATGGAGGCTCACGGTCAAACACGTTGTTCACACCCAACTGAACACTTACATTTTCAGTCAGAGCATAAGAACCCACTACGTCAAAGAACGATACGCCTTCGATTTCGTCACCAATCAGAACGTTCCGTGAGGTGCCATCAAATTCAACAGCACCGAAGTAACGCCATTTAGCACCTGCAGTCCAATCACCGCCAGTAGTGTAGTTAAACGACATAGTGTGGCGCCACTCTGGTTGTGGGAAACACTTAGTAGAAATCAGACCAGAACAATCGTAAGAAGTACCATCTACACCTGGTAACGGATCGAAGAACTTCTTCATGTTGTAGCTACCCAACAGGCTGGTAGACAACGTGCCTGGACCAACATCCATGCTGTAGTTCATGCTTAAATCGATACCACGGTAATGTTCGTTACCTAAGTTTTGGTTTGTTGCAGTGACGAAACCATCGTCACTTAACCATAAGCTACCACTAGGAGCACGGTTGACCAGGCTACAGTAGGCAGCGATACCTGTTTTACCACACTGAGTGATGGTTTCTTCAGGATCTAATGCTGAAATAACATCACTTAATTCAATGTTCCAGTAGTCGATGCTGAAGTTGAAGTTTTCAAACGGGTTACCAACGATACCAACTGTCAGCGTCTTACCCACTTCTGGAGTCAGCTCTGGGTTACCACCAGCAATTTGGTTGTATTGTGAAGCAGCACTTGGAGTGATATTACCGTACTGAGCGGCTGTTACACCCGTGTTAGCACATTCAGCCTGACTTAAAGAAGGATCGTCACCAGCACAAGGATCTGAACCAGACCACAAACCAAGACCCTGGCTTGCAAACAATTCAGCAACGTTTGGTGCACGAACAGCTTTGTTGTAGCTGGCACGTAATTTCCATTCAGAGTTTACTGACCAGTCGATTGCTGTTTTGAATGCATTTTCGCCACCAGAAGTAGAGTAGTCTGAGTAACGACCACCTAATTCAAGAGTAATGTTCTCAGCAACAGCGACATCTTCAACTAATGGAACAGATAATTCACCAAATACTTCTTCTACTTTATAGCCACCTTGCAGATCCAGAGTAGGACCGCCTTGACCAGATAAAGCACCTTCAGCGTAAATAGTGTCAACGGTACGGTCAAAGAACACGTCACGTTTCTCAACACCAATTACCGCAGCAACAGGTAAAGAGTGGCCTGGAACTGTCCAACCAGTTTCGCCAGTTACGAAGGCGTTAAATACTTTCTGAGTTGTAAAACCAGTAGCGATAGCAGCACCAGCCATCTGAGCAGCAGCTTCTGGCGTTACACCACCGAATTCAAACACTTTGTAAGGGATACAATCGCCAACACACTCTTCTTCGCCAGCAGCACCAACACGGGTACCAGCGTAGTTGATGTAGAAGTCGTTTTTGTATGCATCAGACGAACTTGCAGAACCGTATTGATAAGATACGTCATAAGACCATGTATCATTGATCATACCGTCCATACCAGTCACGATACGGAAAGAGTTGTGTTCCAGGTTAGCTGTACGACCACCACCTTCAACGTTCCGTTTTGCAATACTGATTGAGTACTGGTCTGCACCAGGGAAAGCTGCAGCTAACTGGTCACGCTGTGCATCAGAGAACACAGCAGCATCAGCGTCGAAAACGAATGGTTCGAAGAATAAACCTGATTCAGCAATCTGACCGATAGTTCTGTTGTTCATGTAGCTAACTTCTGTATAAACGTTAGCATGTTCGTTCAATTCGTAGCGTACAAAAGAACCTAAAGTGAAGCGGTCATCCGGACGCATGAAGTGGTTAACTGGAGCGAAGTTGTAAACACCAACATCCTCAGAGAACTGAGTAGTGCCACCGTTATCTTCAATAGTCCAAAACGCGTTTTGGTTAAAATCAGTTTCGCCATTGAAAATTGGGTAAATATCAAAGTTAGGGATGGCATTGGTGAAAGAACCACCACAGTTTCCTGTTCCGGCAGCTAATGCACAAGACGCGTAATCACGTTCTTTTTGCAACATCTCGTCAACCTGACGCCATGATGCGTACGCTGTCGCATGACCTTTACCGCCGTCAAAAGCACCACCAACAGTCAGGTCAAGGCTTTTGCTTTTACCGTCTAAGCCAGAGTTACCTGTTTCATAATCATAACCAGCTGCATCCATTTTGCTTTGGATAAAGCTGTTATCATTTTTGTGCTGGTAACCTGAGTAACCGGCATTTAACTCAACGCCTTCGAAGTCGTCTTTCATTACAAAGTTAACAACACCAGCAACAGCGTCAGCACCATAAGTTGCAGAACCACCACCAGTCAGAATTTCTACACGCTCAACTAATGCTGCAGGGATCTGGTTAACGTCAGCAGAGCTTGAGTACAGACCACCTGGTTGTAAACGACGTCCGTTTACCAACACTAATGTTCTGTTAGCGCCGATACCACGTAAGTCTAATGTAGCTGTACCAGAAGTACCGTTAGCAGTGAAGGCTGTGCTTGAAGCTTCGATTTGAGGAAGGCTGTTCAGCATATCTTCAATACGGGTATAACCAGCAGCTTTAATCTCTTCAGCAGAAGTAATTTGAATAGGACTTGCAGTTTCAATATCAGTACGTTTGATACGTGAACCAGTAACTTCAATACGTTCAACTTCTTTTGCTTCTTCAGCTTCCTGTGCAACAACTGCACCGGTGAAAACAGCTGTAGAAGCTGCACCAAAAGCAACAGCTAAACGCACTGCCTTCGATAATTTATTATTTGTAAACATGTTTTATTCTCCCTGGACCACTATCTAGTGATTCTATTTTTACGATGACCAACCTTTACGGCGATTGGAACTCCGGAACTTTTCGCAATCGAGGCGGACCCCGAAAACAACGACTCGATAATAAACGCAATTTTTCAACGTGGTCAACAGCTTTTACGGAACAGATTACGTCAGCTGTTGTCAACGAGCCCGATGATCCAGACTTTTCGCATCGGATATGATGAAAAGAATGGACATATTTTGAGTTTTCGTCTCAAATTCAGTACCAAATAGCTCAATCCCCCCCCAATTGCCGCTCATTTTTTGGTCAAAACAGAAATCTGGTAAGATCCAGCGCAAAATTTCGTAAACCTATCAATACACCTATAAATTAGTTTTTTTCATTTATTTAGCATCGAAAAGCTCAAATTTTCACCTCGATATCGATATTGCGCTCGAGTTACAGCTGTCTTATCATAAACCCCTGTCTTTTTATCCAGATGTTTTAATGCTTACTGATGCTTTAAAAAACCAAATTCGTGAAATTCATCAACAGCTCAAAAGCAATCTGACGAATTACCAACCCAGACCTGGCCAGAATAAAATGGTGGCTGAGATTGCCAACACTCTGGCCGGAAGTTATCACAGCTATGACAGAACCCTATTAGTAGAAGCAGGCACTGGCACAGGTAAATCTCTGGCTTATCTGATGGCTGCTATTCCTTTTGCATTAAAGCAAAAGAAAACACTGGTGATAGCAACAGCAACTGTCGCTTTGCAAGAACAGCTGGTGCAAAAAGATTTACCTTTCTTCCTGAAACACAGCGGTCTTAAATTTGAATTTTGTCTGGTGAAAGGCAGGCAAAGGTATGCCTGTGTCGAAAAAATTCGTCAGCAACTACAACAACCTGATTTACTGCCTTTATTTCAAAGCACAGCGCCAGCTTCTTTATTACAGCAGTTACTTAGCAACTGGCAGCAACGTCATTGGTTAGGTGACAGAGACAGCTTAAAGGAACCAATTGCAGATGAGCATTGGTATGCCATAGCCTCCGACCCAGCCCACTGCAGCAAAGCCAACTCCGTGCACCATCAATGCCCTTTTCATTTAGCCCGCGCGGAAATAGAAGGTAGCACTGTGCTGGTCGTCAATCATGCCTTGTTACTGGCTGATTTAGATGCAGGATCGCAAATATTGCCAGAGCCCGCCGACTGTATATATGTCATAGATGAAGCCCATCACTTACCCGACAGCGGTCGTGATTTCTTTTCAGCACATGCGCCGCTGAGTTTCCCGGTCCAGTATCTGGAAAAGCTAAAAAAGACCACGCAGCAGTTGGCCGGTGTATTGCCGCAGCACGGCGCTATGACCGAAGTGTTAAAACTCGATGAGCTAGCGAGCGACTTTTTAAAGCAGCTCAAACCTGTGCAACATCAGATTGAATTAAATCAAAGCTCCTGGTTTGCTAAAGAACCACATTATCGTTTTGCCGATGCGGTATTGCCTGAGACTTTTGCCGCCAATGCAGACCAATTAGCCGAGTTAAGTGGCAAAGCTTTATCTGCTGTTGAGAAATTACAACAGTTTTTATCTGAAGCTGCGACTGAACATAAAATCGCAACTAAGCTGGTCCTGCCGCTGCAGTTCGAACTCACCGCTATAGAACACCGATTTGAGCAGCAATCGGAACTTTGGCGACTGTATTCAGTACCGCAGCAAAAACATGTCAATCAGGCGCGTTGGGTCACACAAGATCAAAAAGAACATCAGCAAAGCAGCGCTTATGCCAGTCCTTTGTCTGTCAGCTTTTTACTGGACGATTTATTATTCAGTCAGGCCTTTGCCACAGTGCTGTGTTCTGCCACCTTAACAACGCTGAATAGTTTTGACTATATCAAACAGGAGTTGGGACTTTCCCAGCATCCGGGTTTGCAAACACTCAAAGTTGACTCACCTTTTGATTATCAACAAAAAGCCCGTCTGCTGCTGCCAAAAATGCAAACGGACCCCAGCAGTGATGCTTTTACTGATGAATTAATAGCAAAACTGCCACAGTACATAGATAAAACCGCAGGGAACCTGCTGCTGTTTGCTTCGTATTGGCAAATGCAAAAAGTCGTAGAAGCATTGCGGGTTAAAGGCTGGTCTTTTTTAGTACAAGGAGAAGCCTCACGTCAGTCGTTACTGGAGCTTCACGCGCTGAAAGTCAAAGCTGGCGAAGGTAGTATTTTATGTGGTACCCAAAGCTTCTCCGAAGGTCTGGATTTACCTGGGGCTTTGCTAACCAATCTGGTGATCACCAAATTGCCTTTTGCCGTGCCCTCCTCACCTTTGGAAGAAGCTTTATCTGAAGCTATTACCAAACGCGGTGGCAACCCGTTTTTACAAATGACTGTACCAGCCACAGCACGAAAACTAGTGCAAGCCTGTGGTAGACTGTTACGTCAGGAGATGGACCATGGACGCATTGTTATTTTAGACAGACGCCTGGTAACCAAAACTTATGGCAAAGCCATGCTCAACGCCTTGCCCCCTTTTTCACGAACTATTGAAGAATAACAATGGAATTAGGTTTAGACCTCTGGGTAGTCGCTGCTTTATGTGCAGTCGCTTTAGTTGCAGGTTTTATTGATGCAGTGGCCGGAGGCGGAGGTTTATTGACAGTCCCCGCCTTACTCACTGCAGGTTTACCGCCTCATCTGGTATTAGGCACTAACAAACTGGCTGCCACGTTTGGCTCTATTACCGCATCCGTTACGTATTACAGACGTAAACTGTTTGACCCACAATTTTGGCGTACTGCTCTGATATTCACTGCTATTGGTGCAACTTGTGGCACTTTAGTGGTGGATTTAATCAGCAAAGAATGGCTGGAACGTATTATTCCGTTTTTTATTGTCATCGCTGCTTTGTACAGCCTGCTGGTAAAAATGCAGCCAGACGATCAACTCACCTTACCAGAGCAGACACCTAAACATTTCTGGCAGCAAAGAGCTCAGGGCTTTACCTTAGGGTTTTATGATGGTCTGGCAGGCCCAGGCACAGGTTCGTTTTGGATGGTGTCGACCATGGCGCTGTATAAAATTAACTTACTGCTCACCAGCGGTGTCGCTCGTTCGATGAACTGTGTCAGCAACATCTTTGCGCTGGTGACTTTTGCCTGGCTTGGCCATATTTATTGGGCATTGGGCCTTGCGATGGGTGCTTGTTTAATGCTCGGTTCTTATTTTGGTGCCCGTTCAGCGATACGTTTTGGCAGTAAGTTTATCCGGCCGCTGTTTTTAACTATGGTATTAGCTATTACGGCCCGCTTGTTATGGCAAGCCTGGAGCAATGGATGAAAGACTTATTGGCAGCGCTTGAGCAACAACTAAAACAGCTGACTCAACAAGCCAAAGTGATTGACGGTAAACAAAGCAGCTGGCAACAAAAAGCCTGGTTTGATAGTGACTTGTTTCAATCCCACTCGCCTTTTTTAACCGACTATGTGCTCGAAGCTGAAGCTATGCTCAAACGCCTCAAAGCCAGCTCAGAACAGCGCACTGGCTCAGCTCAAGCTTTAGCGGCGAAACTCAGCGCCCAAATTCAAGCCTTAAGTCGGGCTTTTCAAACCAAAGACTTACGTTATTTACCGGGTAAAATCAAAAAACGCACCACCTCACCTAATGCATCAGAACAAGCTCAGGCTATGGTGGGACAATTACGCCGCTCAACGCAAGAGCTTTATCAGCAACTGTCTGAGTATCAGGGTTATGAAAGACGCTTATTGGATATGCTGGAACTGGAACAACGTCAGTTGTCCGGCGGTTCTGCGGATACAAGTGCCGACAGAGTGCTTGCTATTCACGCCCGTTTAGGTCGTTGTCGCAAAGCCATCAGTGAATTAGAGGTAGAAATTCAGTGGTCCGAACAAAATCGCCGGGGCTGATTTATCACCCTATTTACAGCAAGCTTGACCTGCCTTTTAAACACCGTTACCCGATAGGCAAATATCAGGCTTTGTATCAGGCCTTAGTGGAGTTGGGTGTGCCGGCTGATCAATTCACGTCATCCCAAATCTCCAGCGTTGAACAGTTGTTGTCTGTGCATGAGCCGTTTTATACAGAGCAGCTCATCTCCGGTCAGCTTGATAGCAAGGCCATGCGTCGTATAGGTTTCCCCTGGTCAGAACAATTGGTAACACGCTCATTAACCTCGGTTGGCGGCACAGTGCAAACGGTAAAGCTTGCACTGCAGCAAGGTTTAGCTTTGCATTTAAGTGGCGGTTACCACCACGCTTTTGCTGGTGAAGGTAGTGGCTTTTGCTTATTTAATGATTTAGCTGTGGCGGCACGTTATGCCTTAACTCAGGGCGCGGATAAGGTGCTGATTTTTGATTGTGATGTACATCAGGGCGATGGCACTGCCGCTATCTTTGCAAATGAACCAGCCATCATTACAGCCTCTTTGCATGGTGAAAAAAACTTCCCTGCCCGCAAGCAGCAATCGAGCTGGGATTTAGGTTTGCCCACAGCCTGCACAGACGACGAATATCTGGCTGCAGTAACACAAAGTCTGGAGTATTTACTGCGCATCCATCAGCCGGATTTAGTGATTTACGATGCAGGCATCGATATTCATCAGCAGGATGATTTAGGGCTTTTGCATATCAGCACAGCGGGAGTGGCAGAGCGGGACTGGTGTGTACTCAACGAATGTCACAAGCGCAGTATTCCGGTAGCGGCTGTGATTGGTGGCGGATATCAGCGTGATCTGTCAGCTTTAACTCAAATTCACCTGCAGCTGTTTTATGCGGCCTTTAAAATCAGCGGTTTGCCGTTACCAAATACAAACCGCTGGTTTCATGCCCTTCGTACTTGAAGCTGCAGCTTTGTTGGCAGCGCGCTTTCGCCCCAGTCACATAGTGAACTATGCTCCCGGGGTCTCACTCGCTTGCCGCCTCACTGCAATATCAATTACTTTGGGCAGATATGCTTAGTACCTGAAGCTACAGCTTTGGTGATTCTAAATCTGCTGTGCACCTGAGAAATAAAACCCCAGCTGTTTGCGCACTGCCAAAGGCAATTCAGGTAAATCCGATTTTGGCAGTAAGAACGTAGCCATATGGAATAAATCGGTGAAGATACGGTTCTTTTCTGTAGTGCGTTTTAGGTAGTCATGGCCAGACGAACCACCAGTGCCAATCTTAGTTCCCAGCATACGCTGTACCATCATGGCATGTTTGTAGCGCCAGATCGTCATATTTTCATCGATTTCTGTCAGGCAGGTCAGTACCTGAAATGGCAGGTTAAACACAGGTTCTTCCTGATACAAGGTAATAAACAAAGCGGCTAACATAGCGCGTTGGCTTAAACGGAAACTGCCTTGTTGCTGCAGTTCCGCATATTTATCTTTATCCAGCAAAGCGGCAAATTTGGCTCTGGTATTAATGATTTCTTTGAGCTGCATTTCGCGTTCGTGTTCAGCAATCTGTTCAATAGACAACACTGTGCTTTCATCTTCGTTCAGCATTTTTTCTGTCGCGCTTTGGTACATCTGCCAGAAACTGAAATCACCAAATTGTAAAAATGGCATACGTTCCAGCCATTTTTCGACTTGTTCAAATAAACTTGGCTGAGTTTCTAAGCCCTCTAAAAACAACCGGTCTTTTTCATTTAAGCGGCTGTAAAAGGAATTTTTATCAAAGTCGATACGGTATTCGCTTTTTAAGCCCAGACCAATTTCGAGCATTTTAAATTGCACGCTTTGAAAACCGGAAGCTGGCACCAGATAGTCACGAAACGACATAAAGTCCTGAGGAGTCATGGTTTCCATTACGCCAATTTGCTGGTTCATCAGTTGCTGGATGGTAATAACCCGCTTCAGCTTATGCACTACACCTGTCAGTTGCTGATCTTTGACTTCGTCGCCGGCAAACACGCCAAGTACAGCTTTAAGTTCATGTAGTACCTGCTTAAACCACAATTCGTACACCTGGTGCACCACAATAAATAAAGTTTCATCGTGAGCTTCATTGGCATACTTTGCACTTTCAGGCGCCTGGGCAGTTAAAATTTTGTCCAGTTGCAGGTAGTCACCGTAGTAACAAGGGGTTGTATTCTTTTGCATTTTTTTATCTTAGGCCACAGCCTGTTGTTTTGACCGCGCTATTCTATCAGTAGGACCTGAAGTTAACATCTGCTGGTAGCGTTTTATACCTGAACTGATTATGCTAAGTGAAAATAACCAGGGGCCAGAGCACAAGGTTCAGGCACACGAGGAGTAACAGATGAAGTTAGATGACGATATCCATAACTATTACGAAAAACTTCTGCTTGATCATTTGGTTGAATTGCGTCTGGATGATGAATACGACACCGAATATCTGGCCGATTTATGCTGTATAGTACTGAACCAGTTACCCCCTAAATACATTCGTTATGAAGTCGACATGGCGTTTTACTTGCCTCAGACTGAACGTTTTGAAATGGTGATGAAAGTACGCGAAGCGGTCACCAAAGCCAAAGCTTTCTTAGATACCCAACGTGACAAAAGCTGAGACTCCGGCTTTATCTGATGCCCCTTTTGAGGTGCAACTGGCTGTAGAACTGATCCTGTTGCTGGAGCAGCAGGATTTGCCAACAGAAACAGTACTGTCAGCCCTGGCTATAGTACAACGCGATTTTCAGAAGAAACTTGTTAAACCTGTTCAATAAGCTGATTAAACTTCGATTTTTCCTGAGGCTGTATGTTGACCCATTCCATTACTTTGTATCTGGCCACAGTGTTGATTTGGGGCTCGACTTTTTTTGCAATTAAGTTTCAGCTTGGCGATGTGCCGGAAATGTGGTCCATTACCTATCGTTTTGGTTTAGCTGCCCTCTTGCTCTGGTTCTGGTGCCTATGGCGCAAACTGCCGCTGCGTTTCAGTCGCCGCCAGCATGGCTGGATGGCTCTGCAGGGATTGTTTTTGTTCTGTTTAAATTACCTGCTGATTTACCTGGCGACTTCAGACCTAACCAGCGGTCTGATAGCCGTGGTGTTTTCCAGCATAGTGCTGATGAATATTCTCAATGGCGCTCTGTTTTTTGGCCGCCCTATTGAAATGAAAACACTACTGGGGGCTTTGTTAGGTATCCTCGGTATAGCTTTTGTATTCTGGCCTGAACTCGCAGGGTTGGAGAGCAACGGCTCTGCGTTCTGGGGTTTAGTCTTGAGTATCGCTGGGACTTATATTGCATCACTTGGCAATATGCTCTCATCGAAAAACCAACAGCAACAGCTGCCAGTGGTGCAGGGTAATGTATTTGGCATGACTTATGGCGCAGCTATGATGGCGGTCTTTGCTTTAGTGCAAGGTATTATGCCTGTATTTGATACCAGTCTTCAGTTTAACTTGTCCTTGTTGTATCTGTCGCTATTCGGCTCTGTTTTGGCTTTTGGCGCTTACCTTACCTTAGTTGGACGTATTGGCCCAGCTAAAGCCGCCTATACCATGGTGCTATTTCCTATAGTGGCTTTAGGTATCTCTACTCTTTTTGAAAATTACCACTGGAGCTGGTTTGCACTGATTGGTGTCTCTATAGTGGCGTTAGGTAATGTGATTATCTTATTGCCGACAGCACAACTTAAACGTCTCCTCAAACTTTCATAAGTTGTCAGAGCAAAGTGGTTGTCAGAGCTAATAAATCTGACTATACCTAGAGTAGTATTTTTTTCGAGAACGCAAAACATGCGATGGATTGTTGGCGTTATTTTCTTTTTTCTAACCAGCTTTGCACTTTACGGCAAGCCCCTTCGTATTATCACGGTCGTCGAGCCTCCAGCCAGCTATCTGGATAGTCATGGCCAACTTACTGGCTTTTCTGTTGAGGTGGTGCAGGCTATTCAGCGAAGCCTGGACGACAAAACTGTGATCGAAGTTTTGCCCGAAGCACGGGCCATTCATATAGCCCGCACTGAACCTAATGTAGTGCTGTTTAGTTTTTCCAGAACCCCAAAAAGAGAAGATGAGTTTTATTGGCTGGGCCAATTGAGTGCTAAAGCCTGGTCAGTGTATGCGTTAAGTTCAAATCCTGTTCACATTGAGTCACTGGAACAATTGCGTAAAGTACAGGCCATAGGAGTGGTGCGTGGTGATATCAGAGAGGAATGGCTGACGGAGCAGGGTTTTGGTAATTTACATCCTTCTGTGAATCATCAACAAAATATCCACAGATTACGGTCAGGCCGATTGGATTTAATTGCCTATGAAAGCCAGGGAATTCAGCATTTATTGTGGGAGGAAGGTCTCGAAACCACGGATGTAAAATCGGTTTACAACCTGAAAAGCTCTGACGTGTATTTATTAATGTCTAAATCAGGCACCAACCCAAAACTGATGCAACGCTGGAAAACAGCAGCAGAAAAATTCAGGCGCAGTGGCCAACAACAGTTTATCGCGGAGAAGTGGCAAATGATTCTAAAGCATTACCACAATATCAATACGGAAGCCGTGGAAGGTATTTTATACTTCAAGTAAATACAGAAACAGCAGCTTTTTAAGTCGCTGCTGTTTCTCTTAGGATCCCGACAAATCAGCGTTGCATAAAGACAACGCAGCTCCCCTGATGGCCTGAGGAAATTTAGATTTGCCCCATATAATCTTTTTTGCCGACTTCAACCCCATTATGTCGTAGCAGGGCATAACTTGTGGTGACGTGAAAATAAAACTGTGGCAAACCATATTGAGCTAAATACTGAGTGCCAGTAAAACGTTTTTCTTTGGCCGTGCCCGGACGCAAAACAATTTCTTTGTCTGCAGCATTGGCAAATTGTTCTGCAGTTAAAGTGTCCAGAAAAGCCAGAGTTTTATCCAGACGTTGCTGTAACTGTGCAAAAGTCTGCTCATTGTCTTCATAGGCTGGTACATCAACGCCAGCTAAACGAGCTGAGACACTTTTAGCGAAATCGGCAGCAATTTGCACCTGACGCACCAACGGAAACATATCAGGATACAAACGCGACTGCAGCAATACTGCATCGTCTAATTCTTTGTGCTGACTAAATTTTTCGGCTTTAGCTAATAAATCTTTTAAGCTGGTAAGAAACTGCTTGAACACCGGAACTGACGCACTGTAAAAAGATAAACTCATAGTCTTTGCCTCATTGAAATCATCCTGCCCTTTGCAAGGATCTGCAATATAAGATGGGGATGCAGCAGAGTATTACAAGGTGTCCAGCTGCTGAAACAACAAATCGCAGCTTTGTTTCAACTCAAGTAACTGCGCTAAAGGCAAACCGGACTGCTGAAATATAGCCACAGGAATATGGCTGGCCTGGTTTTTTAACGCCTTGCCTTGTTCAGTCAAGTGGATGTGTACCACACGCTCATCAAGCTGACTGCGGGTTCGGCTAACTAAGCCTTTGTTTTCCAGCCTTTTCAACAGAGGAGTTAAAGTGCCTGAATCCAGATGCAATTTTTCGCCTAATTCTTTGACATTAAGTTCGCTCTGCTGCCACAGCACCAACATGGCTAAGTACTGTGGATAGGTTAAATCCAGAGGTTCAAGTAACTGTCGATAGCTGCGCACCAGTCTGTGGCTTGCACTGTACAACGAAAAACACAGCTGTTTTTCCAGCACTAAATAATCTTCTTTTTCAGCACTCATGATCTGACCCGACTCAATTGAATTGTATGCAATATACTTCAGATAGGGTTGGAAAAACCAGTTAACGCAAACGAGAGGAGTGTGAAGCCTGCAGCAACCATTGATTATTCTGATAAAACCAAAGGCGGGTGAAGCGGAATTCACCCTGCCATTTCTTGCCAGCAGAGATCCCTTGCTGCAGAGTTCTTCCTGTGACTATTGCTGTATTTTCAAAACAACGGATCTGGACATCAAAGTTTTCAATCTGGGTGTTAACCCTGTTGCTGCTGGCCAAATCCTGTAAATAACTGTGCTTGTTTTCCACTCGGCCATCCGAATGCGTTAATACAAACTCTTCCGCCAGCAAGGGACCCAGACGTTTCACGTCTGAGTGCAAACGAAACTGATTCCATTGCTGGTCAGTGCTGCTGTCAAACTGGCCGGGACAAGCGGCCCAACTGCCATAGGAACAACATAAAATCGCGATAGACAATAAACGCATGGTGATAGCTCCTCAAAAGCGCCAGTCTGCTGCATGTGACAATAACAATCTGTGATTAATTGTCTGTATTTAGTCTCTACTGTGCAGCATTAGCCAAAAATCAGCTGCCAGAAACTTGGCTTGCGGTGCTTATGATACTGTTTGCGCAGCTCATCCAGCTTTTGCAGTTGTTGTTGTGCCGCTACTAAGTCATTTTTTTCCAACAATAATTGGGTTTGATCCACCTCAAGTGCCAGCTCTTTGAGTCCCTTTTGATACAACTCGGCTTTTTCAGGTGCGAAGCTGGCTTGCTGTGCCAGCTGGACCTGCGCTTCAAAACTTGCGATAGCAACCGTCATTTGCTCAACAGATTGAGCATCTTTTGCTTGTTTAAAACTCAGCGCCATTTGTTTCATGGTTTTTTCCATATCCACCTCATTGGCAGAGACAGAGGCACAAACGAACAGACCGGCCAACAACACTGACATTATAACTTTCATCAAACCCCCTCATAAAAAAACGGCTCCATTATAAGTAAGTTCAGCCATCAGGCTGCATTTTTCTGAGTTATGATGCAGCAACTTAAGCTCAAACGAGGGAAGACACAGATGAAACTGCCCATTTATCAGGTCGATGCGTTTACCGATCAGTTGTTCAAGGGGAACTATGCGGCGGTAGTGCCTGTATCTCAAGCCATCAGTCCTGAACTGATGCAACAGATTGCCACTGAAAACAACTTGTCAGAAACGGCTTTTATACTAAAGCTTGCTGAGGATCACTATCAGATCCGCTGGTTTTCTCCAGTCACTGAAATTGATTTTTGTGGTCACGCCACTTTAGCTGCCGCTTTTGTCTTGTTTAGTCAAACTGACAGTACTGAGCTTAAATTCAGTACTTTAGCTGTAGGTGACTTAATGGTAAGCAAGCAAAAAGATAATTGGATCCAAATGGATTTTCCCAAACGTCTGGCCAGTGCTGTTGATGCACCAGAAGCATTGCTTACTGGTTTATCCATTACTCCGACTTTAGTATTGCGCAGTGCGCAGGCTTATTTTGCCGTTTATGATAACGAGCAGCAGGTAAAACAACTCTGCACAGTCAGTTCAGAGCTTAAAAAGCTCGCCCCTTACGATGTAGTCGCAACGGCAGCAGGCACAGACTACGATTTTGTCTCCCGTTATTTCTGGCCCGCCAATGGTGGCGATGAAGATCCGGTCACAGGCTCCATTCACGCCGGTCTAGTACCTTACTGGGCAGACAGGTTAGGGAAAAGCCAACTGATGGCGTATCAGGCCTCGGCACGGGGTGGAGTGTTACGCTGTGAACTCAAGTCAGACCGGGTGCAGGTATCCGGTCAGGCCAGGCTGTATTTAAAAGGCGAAATTTATCTGCCCTGACCGCCCTGAAATGGTGGTTAAAAGAACAGCAGGGCAAAGTTCATGCTTCCCCTGCTGTCTAAGTCATTAAATCGCAGGGACAATACTACTTAACAAGCCAATCAAGGCCCCAAACACACCGCCCCATACCACCAGCCAGCCTAAATGCTGACGGATCATCTGTTGCACTATGTCTTTGACCATCGCAGGCGTCAGCTCCGCTAAACGAGCTTCTACTACAGCAGCAATTTTAGGTTGCAGCAGATCAATAGTATCGCCCTGATGCAGCTGATTTTTAATCTGCTGTTGTACGTCCGGGCTGTCTGCCAGCTCAACTAAAGAACGACTCAAATTTTCAATAAAAGGTTGTTTTAACGGCACTAACATCTGAGCACCACCAAACATAGCCAGCATGCCACCCAAAGAAGACTTCTGCACAGTTTCAAGCAGGGCATCAAAGGCTGGAGATAAGTCGATGGTTTCAATCACCGGAGCAAGTTTTAAGCTCACGGCATCCTGTTCATGCTGCTCTGCAAGTAAACGTTGCAGATTTTCTTTGCTAAAGAACTGCCCCATGATCAAATCATAAATGCCCTGTTTAAATTCAGTAAAACGCGCCGGAATGACGCCTGAGCCATACAGCAGTGGCACTTTTTCAAACAACATATGAATAGCCAGCCAGTTGGTTACGGCCCCTGAAAATGCGAACAATCCCATAGCCCACAACCAGGGCAGCGCGAAAAACCAGCCACAGGCCATCACTATCAAAGACAATAGATTGGTCAAAAGACTTTTATTCATCACAACTCCAACTCATTCACTCAAATGGCGGCGATTGTAATCAGTGTACAGCAGAACAACAAGAGAGCTGAACACAGTGCGGGGTTCGTCTGGTTAGTTTGCCAGGTTCAGGCCAGGCTTGAGTATTAAAGCGGTAAGACCGCAATCCCCTCCAACACCAGTATTACAGCTCCGGTCAGTACAATAAAAAGCCCAAGCCACTGTCGGGTGGTTTTGATCAATGTGGCGGCCGCGTTTTTTTGCTCAGGTTTTATCATCAGATGTAACAGCGTAAATAAACAACACAGATGATAATAATTCCCATTTGCAAATTATGCAATCTATTCCATTGTACCGGCATCTTTGTAGCAAGGCACCAACAGTGCAATCAACTTTACTGCCACCATTAACTGCTGCTCCGTGGTATGAGCAAGCCCTATGACTAAACCTGTACGCTTGATACCTGAAAACACATAACGACTCAAAGGCTGTATTCTGTAACCGCGCTTTACCAGTTCAGCTGTTAATTGTTGATCCGCTATGCTGTAAGGAAACTCAATACACAGATGTAAGCCTGCATATCGGGCATGCAAGATGGCGTCGGGTAAAAACTCTCTGATCAGGTTGAGGCAATACTGTTGTTTGTGCTGATACAGCTGTCGCATTTTCCGTAAATGCCGGCCAAAATGCCCCTCCAGTATAAAATCTGCAGTCACGGCCTGAGGCACTAAAGCCACATCACCATAAAGAGCCTGCAGTAAAGCTGCCGCTTTAGGCATCCACTGTTGAGGCAGCACCAGATATCCCAACCTCAGTGCAGGAAATAAGGTTTTACTGAAGGAACCGACGTAAATCACGCCCTGCCCCTGAGCTAAACCCTGTAAACTGGCAATAGGCCTGTGTTTGAACTGAAACTCACTGTCGTAATCATCTTCGACCAATACACAATGTTGTTGTCTCGACCACTCCAATAACTGTAACCGCTCTGTAAGCGGCATAATGCCACCCATAGGGTATTGGTGGGCTGGGGTGACAAACAAAGCTTTGCAGCCCTGAAGCTGATGCAGTGCGGAGGTTGCAATCCCCTGATCTGAACTGGCATCAATGTAGTGAATGTCGGCTTCGGATAACTGCAACGCCTGACGCAGACGCGGATAGCCCGGTGACTCCATCGCCACTTTGTCTCCGGCTTTGCTGACTAATTTTGCTGCGACAAACAAAGCGGCCTGAGCACCGGGTGTGATCAGAATACTGTCCTCGTCACACAACACCTGACGCGACTGGCGCAAATAATCTTTCAGTGCCTGACGCAGTGGCAAATACCCCATCACATCAGCCATACCCGCCAAGGCGGCTCTGCCACTGTGACGCTGAGTCAACTTTTGCCACAACGCAAAAGGAAAAGCAGCTAAGTCCGGCACTCCAGGTTGCAACAAACCAGATGCAGGTCCGGACTTCAGGCGGATGCCATAATCAAACAACTCCATCTCGGTTTCGGCAGCTTTGAAAGGCCCACTGCTGGCCTGAAAAAACTGATCAGGAGCTGTAGATACAATCTGGTAACCTCGCCCTGGTTGTCCTTGCAGATAACCTTCTGCGACTAACTGCTGTAACACCTGATTAATAGTGTTGCGGCTTAGATTCAGTTCATTGGCTAACTGCCGGCTGGATGGCAACAAGGCACTGCTTGGCCACTGCGCCGTTAATAGCTTTTCGCGCAGTGCCTGATACAACTGTTGTTGCAAAGTCCCCTGACCAGACAGGAAAAAACTTCCAAGCTCAATTCGCAAACTGGATCTCTCACTTTAAAAAAACTGGCACTTTCAACAGAACCAGTTTAACGATAAAACAGCAACCAATACAAGCACAGGAGGAGTTTGCATGCTGAGTTATCAAGTAGAGTCCGGTTTTGATCTGGAAGAAATGCTGGCTTTATATAAAGCCTCTGGCATTAACAGACCCATAGACAATCCAAGCCGGATGGCGACTCTGCTAGCCAGCGCCAATTTATTGGTGACTGCACGGCAAGAGGGCAAGTTGGTGGGCTTAGCCCGCTGTATGACGGACAAAGCCTGGGTGGTTTATATCTGTGATTTGCTGGTGGATAAAAGCGCGCAACATCAAGGCATTGGCAAAGAATTATTACGTCAGGTGCAGCATGTCACAGGACCTGAAGTACAGCAGTTGTTGCATAGTGCGCAAAGTGCAATGCGGTACTACCCCAAAGTCGGCTATCAGTTATGTCACAATGCCTTTGTGATCAAAAGAGAACTCTAAAAATCATGTATTTGCCTAAACATTTTCACACTGACGATCAGCCACAGATCCAGGCTTTTCTGCAGCAAAACTATTTTGGTTTACTGCTCAGCAGCAAGCCGGAACTGCTGTACAGCCCTCTGCCTTTTTTATTCGACTGGCAAGAGCAACGACTTACGGCTTATTGTCATCTGGCCCGCAATAATCCACAGTTAAAACAGCTTGACCAACAGCAAGTACAGGTTGTGATTATGGGGCCACATGCTTTTGTCGCCGCAGACTGTTATGACGAAGCACATGCGGTGTCCACCTGGAACTACAGTCTGGTGGAACTCAAAGGCACAGCCTTTACCTTGAGCACGGAGCAAACGCTGGATTTAGTGCGCAGGCAAGAAGGTTTTTCTGCGCCAGATCTGCAGCAAGCGGCTGAGTATCAACAAAAGCTGGTGCATGCTATCTGTGGCGTGCGGATTGATGTCAGCAGTTGGCTTGGAAAAATGAAACTATCGCAGAATAAATCTGCCGCTCAGCGGCAAAAAGTTGGTGATTATTTGCAGGCCACAGAGCAGCCACAAAGCGTCTGGCAACTGATGCAGCAACTGAAGTTGTACCATGCTGACGGAGCACATCCGTGATCACCCGCAGTGATGCTCAGCAGGCAAACGCCAGATGTGCACAGTGGTGGACGCCAGGACACAGGCAAAATAGCGGGAGTAGCAGGGTTATGCTTTAGCTACCCCTGCTTTACCTCAGTGCGGGCAGATGTCCTGCAGCGCTTAAAAAATCAGTTGTAGCCGAGCTCAGCGCAATGCTCAACCGCAGTTTCACGACGTTTTGTGTTTACAACGTCACTGTCGTCATCCCGCCAAATCAGGCTTAATGCTCTGCGTTCCTGTTGAGTTAATGCTTCGTTGATGGTTCGGGCGCTGTAGTCATAGGGTTGCGCACTTTGCTGTTGTTTGATTGCACTCATAAGATGCACTCCTGTCTTCTTTTGGTTGACACTGCCGGGTAAGGTTCGGACTTCCCAACAGCAGGCGAATTGCAAGCCTAACCTACGAAAAATGAGCGCTGGCTGAACTGAATCTTTACTTTTTCACTCAGAAGATTTTTCCGAATCGGCCTCAAGATACTTTTTCCATACCAGTAAGCTACCGTTCATTTCGCAAAGATAGACTGCCGCCGTTTTGTCACTCCATGACATCAGATACAAAATTCAACAGAGGTTGACTACCAATGAAAATGAAAGTAGCGCTCACAGCGCTGGTACTTACTGCGGCGTTCACAGCCACAGTGCAGGCGGGCGAATTTATCCCGGCGGCAGGTTTTGGTTCACAGTATGGCGATTTAGGCGGTAAGTTTATCTATCGCGAAAACAATATGGCTCTGTATGTCGGTGTCGGCGTAAATGGCGCTGCTGTCGGTTTTCATCTGGCGCCATCGGTCAGCAGTCAGCACGTTTTTGGTGCGCAGTATGCGTCAGAGTCCGATGTATTTGATGCAGATAGTTTGCTGCTGGCGACTTATGACTACCACTTCAACGGCTTTAATGGTCGAGGCTGGACTTTAGGTGGCGGCTTAGGCACTGCAGAGCATCAGAACGGACGTCGTGAAGGCGATAACAAAACCGTGGCGGTATTGAACGTCGGATACAAATTCTGACACCTAGTTCGGCCACAACTTTTCTCAAATCAAAGAGGCTGCCAATGGCGGCCTCTTTTTGCTAAAACATTACAAAAACAACCGGGCATACTCAGCTGGCATCTGATCAAGCGCTTTGATTTGCACGTCTTTGTAAAAAATTTCTGCTGCTTCACTTTGCAACTGAATTTTACCTTCGACTAAAGGCTTGGTTTTACCGTCCGGTGTAACATACCGGGAATTGCGCAACACCATCACCACATGACCATTGACGATATGCAGACTTTGGCCTTCAAAACTAATCAGCTCCAGCGTATTCCACTGCCCTGCTGGTTTTTCATGGTTGTCTTTACGTAAGACAAACCCCTGCAACTCTTCGCCTTTACCGACTTTCAGAAAAGGCTGAGTTTCATCAGCTACCGCATTCATAATGGACTCAGGCATAAAAGCGCGCACATCAATAGCTGAATTGGCCTGTTGCCAATAATCGCCATTATGACCTTCCATGATCTGAAATTCCTGCGACATCATCCAGGAACGGAAATACTCCTGCCCATGTTCGCCTACAGCATGATACAAAATACCGCTGTCTTTGAGTTTATTCAGGCGAGGTGGCCACTTTTTATCACCCCAGCGAAACTGCAGTTTTAAGTGGTAGTTTTTGTAAGAGTTTTTACTGGTGACAGCACCATAAATTTCACCGCTGACTCGAAGCACAGGCTCATTATTTTCCTCAAGCATGGTAAAGACTTTGTATAAATCGTTGCCTGTATTTAAACCTATAGGCGCTATCGGCTTGCCCTGCTCGTCTTTGGGCACTGAACCATCGTACGACTCTTTGTGTTTATAACTTAAATAGGTATCCCACTGACTCAAAGTTTTATCCAGCAAAGCCTGCCAGTCGGCTGCCAGCGTGGCATAACTACAAAAGGCGACAGAAAAACACAGCAGTTTAAGTTTCATGACTTTTATCCAATAATGAATGATTTCAATTGGATACCAGTTAAACCGAAAAATGTAAAGCGCTTACATCCAACGGCAGGACAAAAACCCATTACGTTTTTTCGTAACCTGCTTTCTCCCCCATTTTGAGTTTATACCCAAGTAACCTGGAATTTCAGGGAGGCGACAACAGCGTGAGACCCCAGTCACATAGTTTACCTATGTGACTGGGGCGAGAACACGCAGTCAACAAAGCTGCAACTTCAAGTACAACGGGTATATTACCAGCTTAGCTTTTGTGCATCTTTGGCTATGCCGGGTTTTACGGGTTCGGCTTTCAGTTCTGATACGGCTTTTTCCTGCAACTGTTTTTGCAACAGACTGATGGCATAAGATAACTGTGCATCCTGGCCGTTAAAACTGGCGTACGGCAGATTATCGACCCACACATCAGGACTGACACCCCGGCCTTCGATGATCCAGCGGCCGTCTCTATCAAACTGTGCTGTCTCTGCAACCCGTGCCACGCCCATATCAGCCAATAAGTTACGGCCCGACAACCAGACGCCGGCACCCGCAGTTTGTTGTCCAACTACCGGACCCAACCCTAAACTTTTCACACCAGCGGCAAAAGTTTCGCCATCTGAATAGGTCAGAGGATCGGTCAGTACCACCAACTGGCCACGGAATGTCTGTTGCATATTGCCATAGGCTTTGCCCTGAGTGGGTTGCCAGAAGGCCCAAACCCTACGTAACAGCTTTTCAATCACCCAGCTGTCGATATTGCCGCCTCTGTTACGGCGCACATCAATAATCAAACCGGGTTTATCCACGTTGGCATAAAACTCACGGGCAAAGTTGCTGATATCGCCGGCGGTCATGGCGTACAAATGCAAATACCCCAGCTGTTGTTGACCTTGCTGCTCTACCTGCTGCTTTTTCTGCTGTACCCAGTGCTGATACCTTAATGTTTGTTCTTGTTGTGGGCTGACGGGGACTACCACTTTTTTAAAGCTTTTGCCGTCGCGCTCGAACTGCAACAGTACTTGCTGACCTTGTTGCTGCTGTAAGGCCTGATGCAGATCCAACACTGTAGCGACCGCTCTGCCGTTCACAGCCACTACACTATCGCCTGCTTTGAGTTCCACTCCAGCGCTATTGAGTGGACTGGCTACAGCAGGTAAATCCGGGTCTGTCTGATAAATAGTCTGCAGCATCAGTTTGCCATTACGGCTGATAAATTCAGCACCAAGGCTGGCGGCTTTGCTGCTTTCACTGGCTTTGGCATAATCACCGCCTCGCACTTGCGAGTGCAATACCGACAATTCACCAATCAGTTGCGCCAGTACATCATCGAGCTCAAATCTGTCTGTCACTCTGTCGACTAGAGGCTGATAACGCTTTTTGGTACTGCCCCAATCGACACCCCGCATAGCTGGGTCGAATAAAAATTCACGATGCATCAGCCAGGCATCATGAAACATTTGTTGCCATTCAGCTTTAGGTGTTAGGGTCAGGCTGATTTTATCCACCGTCCATGGTTCGGCGTCTTCACCCTCCGGCGCTTTGGCTGTGGCTGAACCTAAGAAAAACCTGTACTGACCAGGTTCGGTTTCATAGCGTAAATACAATGACTTACCATCAGCGCTGCTTTGTACATCCCTCACCTTACCGGCAAAGCTCAGCAGCTTTTTATTGTCTGGTTCAATTTTTACTGCTCTGACAGCCCCTGCATCGCCGCTGTATTCAAACTCCTGCAGATACAAATAATCGGCCCCGGCCTGCAGTTTTTGATAATTGCCGGCCGCTACTGGTACTTGCCATAGCTGGCCTGGTAAATTTTCAAATGCGATGGCTTTAGCTTGTCCTTCTAAGCCTGCCGTCAGCTCGGTTTCAGCTGCGAATGGGAACACAGCTGTGCTATTGAGTGCATAAGCAAACACCTGCGCCCTTTTATCAAAAGCCGGCCCCATATTGCGATCGCCCCAAGGGCCGCCCGGGGTGGGTTTTAATTCACGTTCAGATAAAAAATACAGCCAGTCGCCATCGGGATGAAAAGCAGGGCTGTAGGAGTTGTATTTATCTGTGGTCAGTAATTTGGCTTGTTGCTCTTTAATGGAATAGAGGCCAATTTGCTGGCGACCGACGCCATCTTTTTCTGTGGTAAAGGCCAGTAAATTGCTGTTTTTATTCCAACTTAAATCGCCGTATGGGCTTAAACCTGAGCCACTTTTATACAGCAGTTGATTTTTGCCAGTGCTGACATCCAGTAGCCAGAGCTGGCCTTGTTTATCATCATGCGCCAGATAACGCCCATCGGGTGACAAGCTTAAATTCCAGCGAAAACCTCGGCCATCTTTAGTCAGCTGTTTACCCTGGTCCGAACCATCGGCAGCATATCGCCAGATTTCCGGCTCACCGGACTGATCGGAAATCAAATACACCCACAGACCATCCTGACTGACAACAGCACTGCGGGCTCGTGCTGTTTCAGGCACTGCCAGCTCGACTATACGCTGAGGCGCCCTGGATAATACCTGCACTTTGCCACGCAGGGTTAATACCAACTTTTGTTTAGCGAAGCCGACTGAATCGGATGTGAGATACTTTAAAGGCTCACTTAACAGGCGCTGACGTTGCTGTGGTGAGTCCGTGACCAATACCGGAGCCTGTGTGCTGCTTAGGCCTGAGGCTAAATCCAGCAACTTGATATCAGCGCCCAGTTGATACACCACTTTGCCCTGATCCATACGAGCTGAGCGAACTGCAAAATCCTGATGACTGGTCAGCTCTTTCAGTTGGGTGGATACCGGGTCATAAGACCATAAATTGGCATTACCGCCAGCGTCACTGACCAGTACTAACTTACCTTGCCAGATCATAGGGTGACGTATTGACCCCTGATGATCAGCCACCAAGCGTTCAGCTTCACGTTGTGAGCCCAGTTTCCAGCGCCAGAGCTGACCTTTAGCGCCGCCCTGATACTGACGGGCGTTATCTCCCGTTAATTGCAAGCCATAACGGATAAAGTAGACATAACCGTTTTGTTCGTCCAGCACAGCTTCAACGGCGTCCAATAGCGGTAAAGTTTCGGTCTGCTGAGTGTCCAAATCGAGCAATTTCAGCACCCAGCTGTTTACAGGCCCTGTCATGGCATCTGTGCTATACAGCAATTTGCCGTCCAGACTCCAGCCTTGCAGCTTCACTTTCGCATTTAAGGCTGTTAAACGTTTCGGTGCACCGCCCGCTAAAGCTAAATAATAAATATCCGGCGTCTCATCATAAGCCGCTACATACACCACAGCTTTACCGTCTGGGGTAAAAAGCGCCTGAGATTCTTCAGCAGCATGCGTAGTCAGGCGTTTGGCTTCGCTGCTATTGACAGAGCTTAGCCATAAATCACCTTCGGCGGTGAACACCAGTTGGTTTTGCTGCAGTGAAGGCGAGCGATAATAAGCTGCATCGGCATAACTGCTGGCAAAAAGTGCAGCCGTCAGACAAGCGACGAAAGTGAGTTTCATAGATAGCCCCGGATTTTCTGTTTTTACTTTTGGGTTGTTTGTTTTACCTTAACAGCTTCAGCAAAGAAAAACAGAGCAGGCCATCTCAGAAATCAGCGGCTTAGTCTTAGCCACTAAAGCCTTGCACCGCCGACAGTGCATGCTGAATATCCGCAGCACTGATATCCAGATGTGTGACCCAACGCACTCGCTTAAAGTGCTGATCGGCTTTATTGTAATTGCTGCTGGTTAATTGAATGCCCTGCTGCGCCAAATAAGCCAATAAAGGCTCTGCAACATCAAGCGCTATATCGGTAAATAAAATATTGGTATTGACCGCTACCAGCTCCAGTTTGCCTTTTAGCAGCGGATGTTCGGCTGCTATCCGCTGTAAACCTTCGGCCAGTTGCTGCGCATGCTGATGATCCTCCGCCAGACGATCTATGTTATGTTGCAGCGCATATAAACCAGCTGCAGCCAGCACACCAGCCTGACGCATGCCGCCGCCGAGCATCTTACGCAGCCGTCTTGCCTGCTGAATAAAAGCCTGATTCCCCAACAACAACGAACCAACAGGGGCGCCCAAGCCTTTGGATAAACACAAAGACACTGAATCAAAACTAGCGCACAGCGCTTTGGCTTTTTGTAGTGGATTTGAGCCATCTGCTGTGGCTAAAGCCACAGCCGCATTCATCAGTCTGGCGCCATCAATATGGCAACTTAATCCCAACTCTTTAGCTAAAGCCGCCACCGAATTCATGTAAGACAAAGGTAACACTTTCCCGCCTGTGGTGTTTTCCATCACAATCAATTTAGTACGGGCAAAATGTGGATCGTCTGGTTTTACTGCAGCTCGGATATGTTCAAGCGCCAGCGTACCATCAGGCTGATGTTCAATAGGTTGCGGCTGAATAGAACCTAATACTGCCATGCCGCCGCCTTCCCAGCGATAGGTATGCCACTGCTGCCCCACTATGGCTTCATCACCGCGCTGGCAATGCGCCATCAGTGCAATTAAGTTGGTTTGGGTACCACTGGGTGCAAATAATGCGGCTTCAAAACCTAAAAGTTCTGCGGCATAACGTTGCAACTCATTGACCGTCGGGTCGTCCTGAAATACATCGTCTCCTAAAGGCGCAGAGAGCATAGCGGCTTTCATTGCTGCTGTAGGCTGGGTGACTGTGTCACTGCGAAAATCTGTCATCGAGAGTCTCCATTGAAGTTAACCTCATCAGAGCGCAGAAGCGAATTCTGTTCAAGTACAAAACGACAGTTTGAATAAGAACTGCGAAATAAAAATACAGTGGGGCACTCGAAAAGCAGGCGCAACAAAAAGCCCGGTAAAAACCGGGCTCTGTGTTAACACATGGTGTCAGACGCTGAGGTTATTCAACCGCCTGTTCACGGTGAATTGGGGATAAACCTCTGGCGCGATAATCTACGGCATCATCCAGTTCAAAACCTGTAGCAACCCAGTTCTTCGCTTCTTCAGCACTGAATTTCTGTGCTGACCACTCTGTCGCAGACTCCAGGTTAAAACCCGCAGTTTTCCAAAGGCCTGCAGCTTCTGAATTAAAACCACTGGCTTTCCACTGCTGGGCAACTTCTGCAGTAAAGCCACTGGCTTGCCAGCTTTG
Source organism: Rheinheimera tangshanensis (assembly GCF_014645135.1). Taxonomy (GTDB): domain Bacteria; phylum Pseudomonadota; class Gammaproteobacteria; order Enterobacterales; family Alteromonadaceae; genus Pararheinheimera; species Pararheinheimera tangshanensis. Next base: position 76,570 of record NZ_BMLH01000012.1, on the reverse strand, counting down.
TATTTCAGTTTGTGTCATATTGCTCCAGTCATCCGGCACAGAGCTACAACCTGCCAGCGCAAAACCTAACACAGCCACTGCTAACCACTTCTTCATGCCATTTCCCCTTGTATACGCCGCTACCACAATTGAGCCAACACCTGACCCAGTAAATGCGCCACATAGTACTGTATGATTCAGGTTTTTCCCAGTAGATCAGGGCCTGAAATTTAAAGCGCTAACTTCAGTGCAATACCAGACAAGACCAAGGCAACCAGGCCATCAAACAGCCGCCAGCGTATCGGAGAGCTCAGCCAGACTTTCAGCTTCGGGGCTAAACCCGTTAAAGCACCAAACCAGCAAAAAGAGGCCAGACAAGCCCCTACTGTAAACCAGAAAGGTTGCGCCTGCACAGAACCGACACTACCAATCAATACCACCGTATCCAGATAAACATGAGGGTTTAATAAAGTAATAGCCAAAGCAGTCAGCGCAGTTTTTTGCCAGCTTTGTACCTGCACTGCAGAGCTGGAATGCAAAGCAGCTTGCCCACGCCATGCCCGCTGTGCCGCACCAAAGGCCAACCACAACAACATCGCCACTCCGGCCCAGGTTAACAGCGGCACCAAAGGTGGTAACCACAGCTGAATAAGCTGCACACTGTAAACACCGGTCACAATTAAAGCCGCATCACACAAAATACAGACCAGAGCTATCACCAGCCTGTTCGCGCCCGCCATACTTTGGCTCAGTACCCAGATATTTTGCGCGCCTATTGCCACTATTAAACTTAAACCCACGGTAAAACCGGTAAAAAACGACAGCATGAGATTCGCCCTACAAGAAACAAGTGGTGTAAGTTTAACGAAGCGGCTTATTATGAATCCAACAAATAAATTTTATGTTCCATGAGAAAAACTGATGATTGATTACCGTTTATTGCAGGCACTGTCTGCCGTGGTTGAACAAGGTGGTTTTGAAAAAGCGGGTCTGGTCTTACATTTAACTCAGTCAGCCATCAGCCGTCGTATTAAACAGCTGGAATCTGTGTTGGGTCAGCCAGTGTTATTACGCAGCAGTCCGCCAGTTCCAACTGCCGCAGGACAACGTTTGTTAAACCATTTGCAGCAGGTACGACAAATGGAAACGGCTTTAGGATTAACAGATGACCCACAAGATTTGGTGGTGCGCCTGGCCACCAATGCAGACTCCTTAGCCACCTGGTTACCCGAAGCTTTAGTCTTGCCAGAGCAACAGGCGGTGCGTTTTGATCTGGTGGTGGAAGATCAGTCCGTTGGCTTAAAGCGGATGAAACAAGGGGATGTAATGGCCTGTATATGTGCCAGCCCTCAGCCGGTCAATGGTGGCGCTGTGATGGCATTAGGTGCACTGCGATACCGCGCCGTCGCAAGCCCAGCCTTTATTCAGCGTTATCAATTGCATCAGCAGTTTGAAAAAAGGATCAGTCAGGCTCCTTGTCTGGTGTTTAATCAGGATGATCAGTTGCAACATCAGTACCTGCAGCATGTAGCACAGGCTGTACCTCAACGTTTTCATTTATGCCCTTCGTCTGAAGGTTTTTTAAAAGCCACATTGGCCGGATTAGGTTTTGGTTTGTTGCCGGAACTACAAATGCAGTCGCAGCTGGAAAGTGGTGAACTAGTAGATTTAACCCCGGGTTATTCTCTGGATACAGAATTGTATTGGCACTATTGGCAAAGCGAAAGCCCGCTGATGTATCAGTTACGACAGAATGTATTGCAGGTGGCAGGAAGGTTTTTATCGGGGTCAGAGTAAAATTAAACCGAAGTTTTAATTTTACTCTGACCCCAGTTTATTACTGCTTAGGTAACTCTTTTACACCCATATTAAACAGGGTGAAACCAAAGATATCTGCAGCTAATTCAATCTGCTTGGAGACCGGCACACCAGCACCATGACCTGCATTGGTTTCAATGCGGATCATTTGCGGGTTAGGTCCTGTTGCTTTAGCCTGTAGTTCAGCAGCAAACTTAAAGGAGTGCGCTGGTACTACGCGGTCATCGTGATCGCCTGTAGTCACAAGAGTAGCTGGATAAGCCACGCCTTCTTTGACGTTATGCACTGGTGAGTAGCCTTTGAGGTAATCAAACATCTCTTTGTTTTGCTCAGACGTGCCATAGTCGTAAGCCCAACCTGCACCAGCAGTGAAGGTGTGGTAACGCAGCATATCCAGTACACCGACCTGTGGAATAGCCACTTTCATCAAGTCAGGACGCTGCGTCATCACAGCACCGACTAATAAACCACCGTTAGAACCACCACGTATCGCCAGTTTGTTGCTGGAGGTATATTTTTGCGCGATCAGGTATTCACCTGCTGCAATAAAGTCATCAAACACATTTTGTTTTTTCAGCTGAATGCCAGCGTCATGCCAGGCTTTACCGTATTCGCCACCGCCACGTAGGTTAGGCACCGCATACACGCCACCCATTTCCATCCACACCAGGTTGGCCACACTAAAAGCTGGCGTCAGGCTGACGTTAAAACCACCGTAGCCATACAACATGGTTGGGTTGTTACCATCCAGTTGAATACCTTTTTTGTGGGTAATGATCATCGGCACTTTAGTACCATCTTTGCTGGTGTAAAACACCTGCTTCGACTCGTAATCGTCACTGTTAAACTTCACAGCCGCTTTATAGTAAGTGCTGGTTTCGCCAGATTTTGGCTCAAAAGCAAAAGTGCTGGGTGCTGTGTTGTAGTTGGTGAAGCTGTAGTACAAGGTAGTGTCTTTGGTTTTGCCGCCAAAACCAGACACAGTACCTAAACCCGGCAGAGACACATCACGCACCAGCTTGCCGTCATAGTCGTATTGTTTTATTTGAGAAATCGCATCCACCATGTAGTTGGCGAATAAGAAACCTGCACCTTTGCTGACATCCAGCACGTTTGCGGTTTCTGGGATCACATCTGTCCATTTGTCAGCATCAGGCGCTGTGGCGTCAACTTTGATCAGTTTTTTGTTGGGTGCATTTAAGTTAGTGACGAAATACAAGGCATCGCCGCGGCTATCAACAAACTCAAAGTCAGCATTGCCTTCAGCATACAAAGTTACGAAAGCGCTGTCGGCTTTGGTTAAATCTTTTAAGAAGACTTTATTGCCGGAGGTTGCATTGGCAGCAGACACAATCAGGTATTTGCCGTCATCTGTCACTACGCCACCAACATAACGGTGTTTTTCCGCATCCACACCACCAAACACCACGGGGTCATCTTTTTGCGCTGTGCCTAATTGATGGTAATACAACTTGTGTTGATCGGTTTTGGCCGACAGCTCACTGCCTTCTGGTTTGTCATAGCTGGAGTAGTAAAAACCTTCATTGCCTTTCCACGACACACCGCTGAATTTCACATCCACCAGAGTTTCTTCAATTGGCTTTTTGGTTTCTACATCAATAATGATAATTTTACGCCAGTCGCTGCCACCTTCAGAGATGGAATACGCCAGAGTTTTACCATCTTCCGAAAATGACACGTCAGCTAAAGAGGTCGTAGCATCGCTGCTGAAGGTATTTGGATCTAAAAAGACTTCAGCTTCAGCATCGCCTTTTTTACGGTACAAAACCGACTGGTTTTGTAAGCCGTCGTTTTTGAAGAAGTAGGTGTAGTCACCTTCAATAAAAGGCGCGCCTACTTTTTCATAGTTCCACAGCGCTTCTAAACGTTGTTTGATCTGATCGCGGTAACCGATTTGGTCAAGATAAGCAAAAGTGACTTTGTTTTGCTCTTTGACCCAGTTACCAGTTTGTTCACTGCGATCATCTTCCAGCCAGCGGTAAGGGTCTGCTACTTTCTTGTCAAAATAACTATCAACCACATCACCTTTAGCAGTGACAGGGTAAGTAAAAGGGTGAGCAGCCTGAGTTTCTGTCATAAGAGTTTCTTGTGTCTTTGAGGTATCACTTGGTTGGCCACAGGCTGTTAATAAAGCCAAAGCCACGGCGCTTAATGCGTATTTCATCTATCCTGTTCCCCGGATTTTGTACCCTTCTTCGTCTGAAACCCTTGTTTCAATGAAGAAGAGGTAAGTGCTAATAAAATTAGTAAGCGAGCATAACAAAACTGTTTACTCAACGCATCCTTTACGATTAACGCTCATATAGATGCGCTTAATAACTCTGCCTGTTCGTTTTATGGAATTTTCCTCCCTAAGTTCAACCTGAAATTCAGCAGTGTTATATGCTAAAGAAAATGCTGTTGGGATGGCGATTATGATCAGATTATGTGGGATTTTGTGGCTGGCGTTCAGCTGCTTTTTTTCTGAAGCAGCAGTGATTTTGCCTGTAACACCAGCAGTTGCTTATGCGGGCAGTTGGCAAGAGCAATCACTTCCGGCCCAATGGCAACAGCAACAACGTCAGTTTTATCTGGATGCCCTGCTCGCTCCTGCAACAGCGACGCTAGCGCCCGCAGCCTTGCTGCGACAAGAAGACAGAGGCAGCTATAAAGCTGAATTGTGGCAAATCCCGCTAAGCAAAATCAGCCATAGCAAAGCACTGTTGCTCACGCCAAAACATCAGCCGATCAAAGCTGCGGTGTTATTGCTGCACGACCATGGTGCTTATTTTGTCATCGGCAAAGAAAAAATGATCCGGCCTTTTGCAGATTCTCCAGTGCAAAAACAAGCCAAAGACTGGGTGAATAAATACTATGGCGGCCAGTTTATTGGTGATGAACTTGCAGCCCAGGGTTATCTGGTATTGGCTGCTGATACTTCAGGTTTTGGTGAACGTGGGCCTATTCAGTATGAACAGCAACAACAACTGGCAGCGAATCTAATCGCAACAGGCCATTCACTGGCAGGGTTATCTGCCTATGAAGATATGCAACTAGCGAAGTTTTTAGCACAAAGACCGCAGGTTCCTGCAGGAAAAATTGCTGCCATAGGTTTTTCGATGGGCGCGTACCGTGCATGGCAAGTAGCTGCGCTGTCTGAGCATATTCAGGCCGCAGCTGCTATTTGTTGGTTTAATACTTACCAGCAACTGTTACAACCTGATGCCAATTTAACCAAAGGCCAGTCATCCTTTTATATGCTGCATCCGGGTCTGGCCCGTCAGCTGGATATTCCGGATCAGGTCAGTTTAGCGGCGCCCAAAGCTTTGTATTTAATCAATGGCGGACAAGATCCCTTGATGCCAGTTCAAGGTGTTATTCAAGGGCAGCATCAACTGAAAAAAGTCTGGCGGGCCTTTGGCGCAGAATCAGCGCTTCGCACTGAAATTTGGACTGAAGCACGCCATGAGTTTAACCAGCAACAGCAACAACAAGTCTGGTTATGGCTGGAGCAATGGCAGGCTATGCATTAAAAAATACTATTTCGCACTGAATACGTATGCATTTAATAAACAATTGAGCAACTTTATTTACAAATCAATCAGCCTTTCATAACTTTTATCTGTCACCGGTGTACAAAAAGACAACCACAGACAGGACGAGCAAAAACTCGCCGTCAAAGTGGCCCATTAAAAAATGACAGGGTAAAACGAATGAAATTATCACTACAGACACTGTTAGTGGGCGTCAGCCTGCTATCTGCAAGCCCGGCGTATGCCGATGTAATTTTGCATGCCTTTAACTGGAACTACAGCGAAATCACCGCCAAAGCCACTGAAATTCAGCAGGCCGGTTATAAAAAAGTGCTGATAGCACCGCCAATGAAATCCAGCGGCGAGCAGTGGTGGGCCCGTTATCAGCCACAGGATTTACGCCTGATAGATCATCCACGCGGCAACAAACAGCAGCTGCAAACGCTGATCCAGACCATGACCAGCAAAGGCATTCAGGTCTATGCTGATGTGGTACTGAATCATATGGCGAATGAAAGCGCCCAGCGCAGTGATCTGAACTACCCAGGTTTAGCAGTACTCAGCAGCTATCAGGCCAACTGGACCTACGCCAATAATCAGAAACTGTATGGCGATTTAACACAGAACTTTCTGTCCGGTTCAGACTTTCATGCGCCTGGTTGTATCAGTAATTATCTGGACGTCTGGCAAGTACAATATTACCGGCTTTGTGGCGGTGGCAGCGATACCGGCTTACCTGATTTGGATAATAACAACTGGGTCATAGCTCAGCAGCAAGCCTACTTACAGGCACTGAAAGATATGGGTATTAAAGGCTTCCGGGTGGATGCTGTGAAACATATGACCAATGCCCACATTAATGCTGTGTTTACTCCGACTTTACTTAGTGGCATGCATGTGTTTGGTGAAGTTATTACCTCTGGCGGCTCAGGCAATCAGGAGTACGAACTGTTTTTAAAACCTTATCTGGACAATACCAGCCACAGTGCTTATGACTTCCCGCTGTTTGCTTCTATGCGCAATGCCTTCAGTTTTGGCGGCTCTATGAGCGTACTGGTCGACCCAGGTGCTTATGGTCAGGCACTGGCATGGAACAAAGCCGTAACCTTTGCCATCACTCATGACATTCCAACCAATGATGGTTTTCGTTATCAGATCATGAACAGCACAGATGAGACGCTGGCCCATGCTTACATTCTGGGAAGAAACGGTGGTACGCCAATGATTTATTCGGATCACGGTGAGACGGCCAATTTAGATGGCTACCGCTGGCAGGATTTTTATAAAAGAGCAGATATTAAAAATATGATCCGTTTTCATAACAGTACCCAAGGCAGCGGTATGCAGGTGCTGGGACACGGCCAGTGCTTCCTGCTGTTTAAACGTGACAAAAAGGGCATAGTGGGCATTAACAAATGTGATACACCACAGGAGTATTGGGTCGATACCTACGCCAACGAGCTGAACTGGTATGTCAACTACACTGATGTGATCAGTGGCAATAGCTTTCAGGTCAATACGCAGTGGTTAAAGGTGACTATTCCGGCCCGCAGTGCACGGATGTGGTTGCAGCAGTAAGCGACTGTGGGTCAGAGCTGTCAGCTCTGACCCACATAGAGGATTTAGCAGCTACACAAGTTCTGAGCCATCAGCTGCCCTGCAAACGCACTCTTTCGATATCAGCTTTAGGTGGAGCACCGAATAATCGGCTGTACTCACGGCTAAACTGCGAAGGGCTTTCGTAACCTACTTTATAACTGGCAGTGGCCGCTTCAATGCCCTCTTGTAACATAATACGGCGCGCCTCATTCAGGCGTAATTTTTTCTGATACTGCAAAGGTGACATAGCAGTCACGGCCTTAAAAGCCTGAAACAAAGCGGACTCACTCAAATGTACCTCATCGGCTAAATCTTTAATTCGCAGTGGCTCATTGAATTTTTTACGAAGTATTTCAATCACTTTGCTGATACGGTGTCCCTGACTATCCAGCAGCATAAAATCACGTAACTGACTACCTAAATCGCCTAATAATAAACGGTATAAAATTTCGCGTTTTAATAGCGGATAAAGCACTGGTATATCGGACGGTTTATCTAACAGTTGAACCATACGACTGACCGCAGATAATAAAGCTTCATCCACCCGGCCAACCGACATAGCTTTCACCTGATATTGACTGCGTTCGACCCTACCACCTAAATCAATCACCAGATCAGCCAATTCTTTTAGGTCAATAGTCATCTTCAGCGCAAGATAAGGTTTATCGACACTGGCTTTGGTGACTTTGCCGCTGACAGGCACAGTCACAGGCACCAGCAAATAACTTAAGGGGTCATACACCAGCTTGTCATTGTTTAAATACACCTCTTTTTCGCCCTGCAGCATAATGCATAGAGAAGGGTCATAGACCACCGGCGTCACGTCGGTAGTCACTTCGGTGCGGTATAAATGCAAGTCAGGAATCATACATTCTTTAACACCATCAGCAGGCATATGAGACGAAAGCTGGGTTTTGAGTTGTTCAAGTTGCAGTTCGATACTCACTACGTTCTCCTTCACAGATGTTTAAAACCAGTATAAAAGCAAAGCAACAGCCCTGCACCGTTCAAATCAGCCTGCTGGACTTTTAGGCAAGAAGTGCGGAGCAACAGACAAAGCACGGTATCCCAAGTTCAGGTGAATTAGTCTCAACACAGATGGTTATTTTGTGTTTTGTGAGTTAAACAGTAAGCTGAATGACAATCCCCAGCACTATAAACAACAAAAACTAGCAGGAACTCTATGAAAATCAGTCCACTTCTGTTGCTCAGCTTATACCTGAGTGCAACCAGTTTAAGCTTTGCTGTTCAGGCTGAAGATGCCAAAACTGCAAAAAATGCCAGTGTACAAATAGACGCGGATTCAGTAGTGGTGACAGAACATGAAACCACAGTGCTGGATCAGGATTTCAGTTACAAAGCCTACACTGGCACTCAGCCGGTATGGGATGAGCAAGGCAATCCAACGGCCGCCATTTTTTATACCTACTACGAACGTCAGGATGTAAAAGACAGAAAAAGCCGCCCTTTGCTGATTTCCTTTAACGGCGGCCCTGGTTCAGCATCGGTATGGATGCAAATTGCTTACACAGGCCCCAAAGCGCTGAATGTCGATAGCGAAGGCTACCCGCTGCAACCTTATGGCGTAAAACAAAACCCTTATTCAGTGCTGGATACTGCAGACATCGTCTTTGTAAACCCGGTGAACACCGCCTATTCCCGCGTATTGCCTGGTAAAGATGGCAAAATGCCAAGCCCGGATCAGCAACAAAAAATGTTTTTTGGTGTGAATGCGGATATCAAATACCTGGCCGAGTGGGTCAACACCTTTGTCAGCCGCTACAACAGATGGGAATCGCCTAAGTACCTGATTGGCGAGAGCTATGGCACAACACGGGTGTCGGGTTTAGCTTTAGCACTGCAAAACCAGCAGTGGATGTACTTAAACGGTGTAGTGCTGGTGTCCCCTACTGAAATTGGTATTAAACGTGATGGCCCTGTTGATGTGGCTAACCGTCTGCCCTACTTTGCCGCCACAGCCTGGTATCACAAAGCGCTCTCTAGCGATTTACAGCAAAAAGACTTAACCGACTATCTGCCAGAAGTCGAAGAGTTTACCCTGAACACTTACTTACCTGCTTTAGCCAAAGGCAACTCTTTACCTCAAGCTGAAAAACAACAGATTGCTGAGCAAGTAGCGAAGTATTCAGGTTTATCAGTCAAAGCTGTGTTGCAAAATAATCTGGATATCAATACCGACTTTTTCTGGAAAGAATTGCTGCGTGAACGTGGCCAGACCGTCGGCCGTTTAGACTCACGTTATTTGGGTATAGATAAAAAAGATGCAGGCTCAGAGCCGGATTACAACGCCGAGCTGACGTCATGGCTGCACTCTTTTACTCCAGCTATTAATAACTATCTGAAAAACGAGCTGAATTACAAAACCGACGTGAAATACAATATGTTTGGTAACGTACATCCATGGGACAGAAGTAATGACAATACTGGTGAAAACCTGCGTCAGGCCATGGCGCAAAACCCCTACCTGCATGTGATGACGCAATCGGGGTATTACGACGGCGCCACCAACTATTTTGATGCCAAATACAATATGTGGCAGTTAGACCCAAGTGGCAAAATGAAAGACAGATTAAGCTTCAAAGGCTACCGCAGCGGTCATATGATGTACCTGCGTTACGACGATTTACGTCAGTCGAACCAGGACTTACGTGACTTTATCAAAGCCACTTTACCTAAGCCGGATCAAGCTGCTAAATATTGATCTGACCTTGTTTAGAAAGGACCTTCGGGTCCTTTTTTAATGCCGGGCGCACATCAAAGCATTCAACCACAAGTCACCAGACTTAATGCACCATCTCGTTTTGTCGCATCGGCATAGCGTCAATTTCGTTAAATATCGCCTCTAAATCCATACGGTCAAGCAAAATTTTCACGCCACCATCTTTACCTATCAACATAATTTGTCCAGGCTTCAGCCGGTACTGCGTTCTTGTACTGGCTATAAAATCTGCTGACAACACACCTTGATAATTTGTCTGGATTTCATCTGCACTAAACACAAACCAGATAATATCCCGCTCTTTAATTTCAGCTTTGTTTTGCTCAAAAAGAGTCAATACGCTCTGCTGGTCTTGAAGGTTATTGACCAGAATAATACGTTGCTGCCATTGCAGCGCTTCAAAACCGGATAACGGAGTTAGCTGATTGCTATAAGCACAGAGACTAAAACAAAGCTGCAGAATAATGACAAGGTTTTTCATACTCACTCCATCAGGCCGACAACTCTTTTGCTCTGCAGGCTAAATGAGCTAAAGCTCAGCTTTCACTGAGTGAAGCGAAAATAAGTTGCTCCAGTAGGACCAGATCAGCCGGCAGCTCAAGAGGATATCAAGATCCTGGGGTCCATACACCAGTCAAGTTACTGGCATTTACCAACAGAATAGCGACTACTGGTACAGTAAAAAGAGCCATAAGCGATTTAACCAAAAGAACTTGTGCCCTATTAAGTTGTATCATTTGGGCGTTGAACCGTTGGCTTCTTAATCTATAGATTGTTGACACGAGAACCAAGAAAAGGACAAACCACCACACTCTTTGCTCGAGCAGTGGAGTATCATAGGCAACCACGTAAACGCCAGCACAAGAAAAGCAAGCTAATAACCACTCGAAAAACCAACTTGCATAACCATAGCCTTCTTTTTTATACCAATAAATCCGGGTAGCTAAAGTGAACAAAAGCCATATCAAAAGCAGCCAAAAAATGACCTTAAGAATATCCATGTCCTCACATTAAATAACAGCGTCTATGCAAACAGTGTTCGTCTGGCAAGTCGAACAGCTGTTCTCCTTGTTTTATGGTACGCCCATCTATCAAGTTATGCCTAAGGTGCACCGATTTCAACAGTTTTTAGCAGTGAACTGCCGTCCATCCTTGCCTTCCAGCTACTGACTCAACTCCGCAAAATACTTTAGCTGCAGTTGGCTAAATAACTCCGACTGTTTCACCTCCATCAGTGCTTTATTAAAACGCTCAGCGACCTCTGGAGTGCGGGCTAACATATGATAGTGATTCGGCTGGAACAAGCTCAGGACTTTCAGACTCCTGTCATCAGGGGCTGTTAGGCGGTAATAGTGCCAGAAGATATTTCTGTCCATTACCAATACATCCACCCTGTTTTTTAATAATAAAGCCGGCAGTTGATGTTGCTCTACCACTTCGAGATAACTGCTGGTTTTATTAATGGCGTCGGCATAAGCTGGCGGCAAAAACTTAAGAGCGTTTTGAAAAGCCATCACTCTAAGCCCCACCAAATCGCTTAAGCTCAGGATCTCTTTATACAAGTCTTGGCGTACTATCAGAATATTCTGATAACTGATGTAGGATTCGGTGGCGAACAGCCCCTCTGGGGCACTACGCTGCAGTGACACTAAATCAGCCTGGCCTTCGTTAAATACATCCAGTAATCGACCATTGGGTACATGAATAAACTGACAGTCAAAGCCCATACGTTTGACCACAGCACTGAGTAATTCCAGTTCGTAGCCGGTTTGAGTCGATACTTTGATATAAGGAGGTTTTTCCACCCCAACTAAAAGCTGTAGCTGCTGCGCCTTTGCAGGAACAGCCATGAAGGCCACACAGAGCATTCCTAAATACAGCAGTTGTTGCATCGACTTCACCATCTACAACCTCACTTCAGCATAGGCCAAACTCTTGTTTGAACTCCAGTTTTTTCTTTGAACTGTTCACAAAACAGCCACTCAGCCGTTCATAAAACTTACATATCAATTACTTCATTTTGTCATCGCCCTTTCACTGCAATGTCATCAGACCACTCCAGAATGATGGCATTTTCTTCAATTCAAACAACAATATGGAGTTTCACGTGGCATTACATCACAAACATCTGCTCGCTTTGGCAGTGAGTTCAGCCCTGGGTTTATCGGTACCTGTTGTCGCAGAAGAAGCCGCAGCGGCAGCGGCTGAAGAGCAGGAAGTCGAAGTGTTGGCCATTACCGGCAAACGTATTAGCTACGCCAATAACAGCACAGACGAAGCCATTAAAAATACCAAAGCGCCAATAGGCAATGTGCTTGATTTAGTCAGCCAACTACCTGGCATTAGCGTCGGCCAAGGCGACGCTTTTGGTGGTGACGACTGGTCAACAACTATTTCAATGCGCGGTTTTAACGTCAACCTGAACGAGCAACAACTGGGTATTACCGTAGATGGTTTACCTAATGGTGGCTCTGGTTATGGCGGTGGCAGTAAAGCCAACCGTTACCTGGACACAGAAAACACCGCTTTTGTCGAAGTAGGCCAAGGCACATCCGATATCGCCTCTGCTTCTTTAGATGCGTTGGGCGGTACTTTAAACTTTGTGTCCAACAACCCGCTGGCCGAAGAAAACTTATCTGTAGGGGTGACAGGCGGCGATCATAATGCCCGTCGTTATTACACCCGTTTTGACACAGGCCAGATAGGTGGCAATACCACAGCCTATTTCAGCTTGTCAGACAGCTTTAACAACAGATGGATAGGTTCAGGCAGCAATGGTTTTACTGACCGTCTGCACGGTGAAGTTAAAACTGTGACCGAATTGGAAAACACCACTATTACCGCGCGTTTTTCTTACGATGACGCTGAAGAAGACAACTACAACACCGTCTCTTTAGCTCAGTTTTTCGAAAACCCGGAGTGGGATCGTCTGACCAATGTGTGGACAGGTAACCCGGATGTCGATCAAAACTTTGCTGAAGTCTGGTCGACCTTGCGCGAAAACAGCTTCACCTACGTGAAAATTGATACCGACTTATCAGACAGCCTGAACCTGACTGTAACGCCTTATGTGCATATGCAATCTGGCCGTGGTGACTGGATGCCGCCGTATCAGGTCTATGTGGAAGATGCTGCCGGTAACCGCGTAAGCCGTGGCACAGGTAACGGTACTTTAACGCCTTATCAGTACGTCAATGCTGAAGGTCAGCCGATTCTGGATCCAAATGCCGATTTAACAGGTGCTACCCGCGTATCCTCTTACCGCCATACCCACTATGAAAAAGACCGTTACGGTCTGACGTCAGAACTCAAATGGGCGATGGAAAACCACGAGCTGCGGTTAGGTGCCTGGCTTGAACAGCAAGACCGTGACGAAAGCCGCGACTGGCACAACGTGATTGACCCGAAACAGTATCATTACTTCGACAATCAACCTTACTGGGTGCACTACGATCGGACTTATGAAACTGACACTCAGAAAATTTACCTGCAGGATCAAATCAGCTGGAACGACTTCACTGTTACTTTGGGCGTGAAGCAGTTTTATGTCGATGTCAGCCGCAAAGACAATATAGTGGCAGGTAACGAAGGTAAACTCGACAGCGATTCAGATTTATTGCCAAGCCTGGGTTTTGTTTATCGCTTAAACGAAAGCTACGAAGTCTTTGGTGGTTACGCCGAAAACTTCAAAGCTATCAGCGATGCGATTTTAGAAACCGATCAGGATTTTGGTTCACTGGAGGCTGAAACTGCAGAGAATATCGACTTAGGTTTACGCTACTTTGGCGATGACTTAAGCCTGTCTTTGACTTATTACGACGTACAGTTTGATAACCGTATTACCTTCCTGCAACCCGGTGCCAATGGCGCTGGCCCGGATTATCTGAACGAATTAGACGGTACTTATGTCAACGTAGGTGGTATTGAATCGAACGGTTTAGAAGCCAGCTTAAACTGGGAATTTATGCAAGGTTGGAGCCTCTACAGTGCTTTGACCAGCAATAACGCCGAATATAGCCAAAGTATTAATACCTTGGTTTTGGATGACGATGGTAATGTAGTGACAGGCCCAGACGGTAAACCAGCCATTAACCCTGCTGCTATTTTTGAGGGCGATAAAGTCGCAGGCTCACCAGAAACTATGCTGAGCTTGTCACTGCGTTACCAGGGTGATGCGTACCGTGCAGGTTTAACCGCCAAGCGCACTGACACTTACTTTGGCGCGGCTTTAGGTGGCAATAAAGATGAAATCCCAGCCTCTACAGTGATGGATTTCTATGTCGGCTACAGTAAAGATTTGTCGTCTAAAGACATGTTTAAAGGCCTAGATCTTTCATTAGTGCTGAATAACTTAAACGACGAAGATTACTTAGCAGGCGGCCAGGAAGGCGCTTATTACTTAGGTGCTGAACGTACAGCGACTGTGACGTTAAAACTGGATTTCTAACAAAATTCAGAGTGACACAAAGCCGGGATGCTAAATGCCCCGGCTTTCTCATTTCTTTCCTAGATCATGCCCTGAAGACAAGGCATGTAAAAATTACCAGCAACGGGTAAGTTCTACAGCCAATCAAAAGCCTCACCAACAGTGAAAAACTGATAAATTATTGTTTTTATTGATTTATATCTATTTGGCACAGCAAGTGCTTTAATTAAGATGCAAAGTACAGCATCTTGCTGTATTTCACACTATCGAGCATGGAGAATTATTATGGCTACTTCACAAAGTGCAACAGAACAAGCGAAGGCAAAAAGCAACAGCGCGTTAAATTCGCCAGTGACGGAAAAAGCGGTTGAAGCTGCCCATCATGCAGTGGATGCCGTAGCTAGTAAAGCCGCTGTAGCTGAAGATACGCTTCGCAAAACAGCAGCCAGCTCACAGGAAACGCTGTCGCATAAGCAGGAAGAAATTAAACAGCAACTGCAAATGTCATACAGCAAAACCCGTGAATTGGCAGCGCAAAACCCGCTGGCTACCGCTGGTATAGCTTTTGCTGCTGGTGTACTGCTGACAGCTCTGTTACGTCGTAACTAAGCCTTTAAACAGACCTGACTCGAGCAAGGCGGATTTATGCAACATCGCGAGAGCTCTGAAGCTCCTGCACAAAAACCTGGGCAGCCTGCATCGGCTGCCCTTAGTCATAACGCAGAACAGGCTTTAGATCAACTGGCGCATCTGGCTGCTCTTGGCCATTCAGTCAAACAGGCTTACGCCGGTCAGCTGAAACTGACAGGACAAATAGCGACAGCAGAATGGCAACTGAGCGGACGCAGCCTGACTATAGCTGCTGCTCTGGTCGTCTGTTTTGGTGCTGGTTTGATTTTGCTCTGGGGCAGCATTTTATTAGTGCTGGGTTATCTGCTGTTTCAGTTAAGTAGCTCAGTCTTGGTCACAGCTGGTGCCTTAGTGTTGTTGCAGTTTGGCTTGTTGTATTGGTGTTGGCGCAGCTTGGGTTATGTGTTGTCGCAAGTGGGCTTTTCAAATACGTTGCAGCAATTACGTCTTTTGTTTTTTGCAGCCAAACCTGAGGACAAAAATGCTAATTCAACAGCTGATTAAAAAGCAGCAAGTAAAGCTGGCTGTCCTGACAGAACAAAGCCAGCTACAGCAGCAGGAACTGTTGCTCAGAAAACAACAACTGTCGCAAAGTGCACTGGCATTTATAGGTTCTACACCCGGCTTACTATTGAGCTTTAGCGTAGGTTGCCTGTTTCAACTGCGCCACAACAGCCTGGTCAAAACACTGCGCAGTGTGGTCGGCTTTCGCTGGATAGCACAGCTTATTCGATAGCGCCAAGAGTGAGCTCAGCGACATAGATTCAGTCTCACTCTGACGCACTAAAGCCAAGGGTCAAGCCACCAGATGTTGGCGGAAAAAACTGGTCATTTTATCAAAGGGGATCACATCCATCTGGTCATACAGATCGACATGGTTAGCACCTTTGATAATCATCAGCTCTTTTGGCTCAGCTGCCGCCGCATAAGCGGTTTCACTAAAGTAGCGTGAATGCGCCTTTTCACCATGGATCAACAATAGTGGGCGTGGTGAAATTTCATCAATGTATGACAGCAGCGGCATATTCATAAAGGACAACGGATTGGTAATAGTCCAGGAGCTGTTCGAGTTAATAGCTCGTGGGTGAAAGCCGCGATCGCGGGATTTATAATACCCTGCATAATCTACTAAAAATTGTGGTTCCCCGCCTTTGAGTTCATTGTAAACAGGACCCAGCGCCGGCTCACCTTTCTCCGCATCTTTCCAGCGTTGCTGGCCTAGTTGTTCCAGCGCTGCAGTTCGCTGTTCTTTGGTCACACTGTCGTTATAACCTTTAGACATCACTCTCGTCATATCGTACATAGTGCTGGCTACTACAGCTTTCACTCTCTTGTCGATTGCAGCTGCATTTAGTGCCATACCACCCCAACCACAAATACCAAGCATGCCAATACGCTCACGATCGACATTGGGTAATAAGCCAAGAAAATCCACTGCTGCGCTAAAATCTTCGGTATTAATATCAGGTGAGGCGACATGGCGCGGTTCACCGCCACTTTCGCCGGTAAAGGATGGGTCGAAGGCTAAGGTGATAAAACCACGCTCTGCCATGGTCTGCGCATATAAACCAGAGGATTGCTCTTTAATAGCACCAAAAGGACCACCAACCACAATAGCCGCCAGCTTACCGCCATTATTTATGATCCCTGGATTGTTGGGTTGATATAAATCAGCAGCTAAAGTGATGCCATAACGGTTTTTAAAGCTGACTTTTTTATGCTCCACTTTGTCACTTTTGGCGAAGGTTTTGTCCCACTCTGTACCAAGTTTCAGTCCTGTCTGAGCAGCAGAGACTGGAGCTGCTGCAGCTGCTGAAGTTGTAAAAAGTGGCGCTACACAAGCGGCAGCAATACCTACGCCTGTCATTTTTAACAAATTGCGCCGGCCTGTGTCCGGTTGTCCGGCTTGTTTCATCTGAGATTGATCGTTGTTCATGGTTTCTATCCTCATGGCTTAATTAAAATGAATAAGGCTAATAGTGGCGTGTTTTTCGCCGCTGAAGTTCAGGTGTTCTATACCGCAGCTGATCCGCCCAAGCCTTACAAGCTCTGCGGAATAAGCAAAATTTTTATAGTAAATCGCCAGATTGCCCCAAGGCGCGTAATAGCTGATATCGCCAACAACAGGAGTGCTGCCTGGTGGGGCGTTTTGCGTGGTCAATTTGTCAGGCAAATAACCGATTTTTTCGGTCGATGCGTAATCTTTAAGCGCTACGATCAGCGGCAAGCGGGCAATAAAATCCCGTACTGTAGGGTTATCATCCAAAGTGGCAGAGATCACTGCGCCATCCAGTTCAATTTGTATGTTGTACACCTTTTGTATCTTGGACATCTTTTGTATCTTGGACACGGCGGCCTCCTTCGACCTGACATCAGCTTGGGTAGTTGGCACAAAAGCGCAGGCAACCAGAGTAAGCAGGGCGGCAAAAGCCCAGATACTGAAGATGTGATCGGATGTTTTAGTCATCTGAACCTGGCTCCGGCGTTGTTATGGCTGCAGTGCGGGCTGCAATGACTGTCAGGCCTGCGGAAATCAGCAGCAGGGCAGCGCTAAGTAAAAAGGTACTTTGGTAGCCGCTGTGATCAAACAGCAGACCGCCGACTGTCGAACCCAGAGCAATAGATAACTGCACCATAGCGACAAAGAGGCCGCCGCCAGCTTCAGCGTCATCCGGAAAAACCTGAGCTATCCAGGCCCACCAACCCACAGGCGCTGCAGTTGCAGTCAGGCCCCATAACCCAAGCAAAACCAGAACTGCGTGACTCCGATCGCCAAGCAGGATCAGCAGCAATGCCGTCAGAGTCATCACAAGAGGAATAACAATCAGCGTTTGGTAAAAACGCCATTGCAGGATCTGGCCTATCAACACAGTGCCGATAAAGCCCGCAGCCCCTGTGATCAGCAAATAAAACGAGATGGTGGTTCCTTGCACTGCAGTCACAGTCTCAAGAAAAGGCCGCAGATAAGTGAATAGTGCAAACTGTCCCATAAACATCAGACTGCTGGCACAAAGCCCAGGCAGAACAGCGGGGCGTTTTAGTAAACCAAATACTTTAAACACCTGACTTTTCTGGCTTTTTTGCACTGTTGCAGGCATCGAAGGCAAAGCATGCCATAACCAGCCAAGCGCCATCAGCGCTACAGGCACCAGACAAAAAAATGCAAATCGCCAACCTAGTGTGGCTCCAAGCCAGGCTCCAAGTGGTGCCGCTACTACCGTAGCCAAAGCGTTACCACCATTAACGATAGCAAGGGCGCGTGGCACCTGATGAGAAGGTACTAATCGAATAGCGGTAGCGGCAGACATAGACCAAAAGCCGCCGACCACAACGCCAATCAGCGCGCGGCCGAGCATATAGACTTGATAATCAGGCGCACAGGCAACAACAGCGCCTGACAAGCCCATGGCAGCGGTCAGCCCCAGCAGCAAAGTTTTACGGTCAAGCTTCCCACAAAGTGGAGAAATAAACAGACTGGTCAGCACAGCAAAAAAGCCGGAGATGGCGATCCCCTGACCAGCCAACCCTTCAGTTACGCGTAAATCTTCAGCTAAAGGAGTTAGCAAACTCACTGGCAAAAACTCGGATGCAACCAACGCAAAGGCACACACTGACATAGCAAATACGCTACCCCAGCTATTCGCCGTATCAGCAACACCGGAACTATGAGTATGGCTATTCATCTCATCACATCTGCAAAGACCAAAACATAGCTTTATCTTGACAGAGCTTTGATATTTTGATTAGTAGACATAATCTTTATGTAGTTGTGAGAAAAATTCAGCAATGGCACAAAATAAGATGAACGATTTACAGGCCTTTCTGGCGGTAGCACAGCAGCAAAGCTTTACCAAAGCCGCAGCCATACTGCGGGTTACGCCTTCGGCTTTGAGTCACACCATCCGTGCGCTGGAAGAACGTTTGGGAGTGCGTTTACTTACCCGCACAACACGAAATGTGTCGTTGACCGAAGCGGGTGTGCGGTTATCAGAGTCCATCACTCCATTGTTTGAGCAGATCAATGCTGAGCTGGACGCTCTGGGTGAACTCAGAGATAAACCCAAAGGCACGATTCGATTGACCTGCACCGATGATCAAATCCAACTGCATTTGCGCCCTATGCTGGCTAATTTTTTGCGTGATTACCCGGAAATCCAACTTGAACTCTATGTAGATTATGGCTTTACCAATCTGGTTGAAGAACGCTTTGATGCAGGGATCAGGCTTGGAGAATCCATTAGTAAAGATATGATTGCCTTGCGTATCGGGCCTGACTGGCGCTTGGTGGTGGTGGGATCTCCTGACTACTTTGCAAATCACTCAACACCGTCAACACCAGATGAACTTACAGAACATGCCTGTATTAATATTCGACATCGAGTGGCTGGGCCTATTTATGCATGGGAATTTGAAAAGGACCAACGCTCTTTTACCGTCAAGGCGGAAGGCCCTCTGGTGTTTAACAGCATTATGCATGTGCTGAATGCTGCTCTGGATGGTATTGGACTAGCATATGTACCAGAACCTCTGGTTGCACCTTATCTGGCAGATGGCCGATTAAAAATGATCCTAACCGACTGGAGTCCGTATTTTCAGGGGTACCATCTGTATTACCCAAATCGTCGTCAAGCATCACCTGCTTTTATGGCTTTTGTAGATGCCATCAGATACAGAGAGAATAAACAGGTTACTGCTTTGTAAAAAGCATGATTATTGAAAATAACTCATCACCGCATAGAGTTTTATTCGGCTAATCGACTGGCGGGTTCCCCCGTACAATGGACTATGTATTCTTATAACACTGCAGTAAAACCTCAGCACTTTGATGCTGTGGACCCAATGTGAAAAGCTGCCGTAAACAATCAGAGTTGATACATGATAAAAAAACTACTTATTGGATTTGCCTGTCTGCTGGCTCTGCTAGCGGTCTTCACTTATGCCTATTTTCAGCATGCCTTATTCGGCAGCTTGCCTGATGCAGCAAAACTGGACAGGATCCAGTCGTCTCCAAACTATGCTCAAGGCGCCTTTAAGAATCAGCTTGAGACGCCTTTTTTGACGAACGGTGCGACCCAGTTATCTATCCGTATAGAAAACTGGCTTGCAGACAAGAAAATAACCCGGCCTGAACATCTGATCCCCACAGAAAAAACCGATCTGTTTAGCCTCAATCCCAAGGATGATCTGGTGATTTGGTTAGGTCACTCGTCCTGGTATCTGCAACTAGGTGGGAAACGCATGCTGATTGACCCAGTGTTCAGCGACTACGCAGCGCCAGTGCCAGGTATGATTAAAGCCTTTGACGGTACTAGTTTGTATTCTGCAGCAGATATACCGGCGCTAGACCTGTTACTCATTACGCATGACCACTATGATCATCTGGACTACCATAGCATTCTGGCGCTAAAACCTTTGGTTAAACAGGTGGTTACAGGTTTAGGCGTGGGATCGCATTTTGAGCTGTGGGGCTACGATCCAAGTCTTATTCAGGAACTGGACTGGTACGGTGAACTAGAGATCAGTGCAGATCTGAAGATACATGCCACTCCTGCCCGGCATTATTCAGGCCGCACTTTCATCCGCAATCAATCGTTATGGCTTGGCTTTGTCATAGAAAGCCAGCAACGTCGGCTGTTTTTTAGTGGTGATTCTGGCTATGGACCACACTTTTCGGAAATCCGTAGTAAATATGGCGCCTTTGATTGGGTGACCTTGGATAGTGGTCAGTATGATCCGCGTTGGGCACACTTGCATATGACTCCGGAACAAGCGGCACAAGCTGCCGATGACCTCAACACTCGAGCTATGACGCCAGCTCATGTCGGGCGTTTCACTTTGGCACCTCATGACTGGTTTGAGCCATTCGAGCGTTTGTCGAAGGCGAGTCAAAACTATGATTACCAGCTGTGGACTCCGCTGATCGGACAAGCCATTTATTTAGATGGCAGGGAACAAGCATTTAAGCCCTGGTGGAAAGCTGCTCTCTAAAAGGGAGCAGCCTAATTTAGAAGGGTATTAGAAGATGAGTGAGTTAAAATTGACTCACTACACATATTAAATCCCGCAGCCTTGCTGAAACAAAGTGCGGTTTTTTAAGGCTAAATCAGGGTAATCGGAAAATACGCCGTCTATGCCCTGTTTAAACAAGGCCTGCATTTCTTCATCAAAGCTAAAGGTAGTTTTGGCGTCTTTGGCCATTAAATAATTAGCTTCAGCCCTGAAGGTATAAGGGTGCACTTTTAAGCCCTGCTGCTGTGCAGCTTTGACAAATGGCTTTAAGGCCAGACTGTGTTTTTGATAAATACTGCTACGCCATGGCCCTATACCTGCGGCGTAGCTGTGCACAAAGCTAAGTCCTTTCTCATTCAGTAATGCGGAGTAATCCAAAGGCTTAGCTGCGGCCGATAAAAAGTTAGTCTCTTGTGGATAGATAGCTTTTAAATCAGTCCCTTGTTGCTGGTGATAAAACACATCATAAGGCACAGAGAAGCTGTCTTTGGGCGGTAAATAGGCTTTTTCTGTATCGCCTATCAGCTGGATCAGTGGAAATTTCAGCTTCAGAGCCGGCATCCACTGTTGCTTTAACTCCAGCAGATTTTGCACTTCAAAGGACTGAATAAACACCCGATTTGGGTCGGTAAACTGCAGTTGCTTTAATTGCTGGATCAGCTTTTTGCTGGTATCAAGCGCTATGGCTTTGCTGTCAGATGTTTTACCTTCATAACGAAAATAAGTCGGGTGTTTAGTTTCAATATAAAGCCCTACTTTACGACCTGTATCGGCTTCAAACTGTTTAACCAAGCCGACAATTTCAGACAGAGTCGCAATAGAGTATTGATCGTTATGTTCAGCCCCTTGCGGACGCAGTGCAGGCAAAGGTTCGCGGGCTTTGAGTTGCTTAATTTCAGCAAGCGTAAAATCCTCACTAAACCAGCCGGTGACGGGAATGCCATCAATACGCTTGGTAGTTCTGCGATCGGCAAACTGTGCTAGTACAGCCACATTAGTAGTGTTGGTTAAATCATTTTCGTGGCGGCTGATAAGCTGACCATCTTTGGTTGGCACTAAATCCGGTTCGATAAAGTCGGCACCCATTCGCATCGCAAGCTGATAAGCTTCCAGCGTATGCTCAGGTAAGTGACCACTGGCACCGCGATGCGCTATGACTAACGGTGGATTCAGACAGGCATCAGCTGCTACAGCAGCGAAAGGCAAAAAATTCAGAGCAAGAAGGCTCAGAAGCAGCAGAGAAAACCCTTTTTGGATCAGCATATTATTTATACCTTTTGCAAAAGTCTTATCCTAAGATGCCGCAATGACACTAACATGACAACGGGTTCATTTGTTTTACCAACGCCGCTCCTGTGCCCAAAGATAAAGGCCACTGGCCATAATCACCCCAGCGCCTATCAACAAAGATAAATCCGGGTACAACTGCCACAACAAGATATCAAAACCTAAACCCCAAACCAGCGCTGTGTATTCAAAAGGCGCAATCACAGAAGCAGGCGCTAAACGAAAAGCTTCGGTAATAAATACCTGACCTATGGCACCACTTAAGCCCATCAGTGCAAATAACCACAGATGTTCGGATGATAAAGCCACCCAGTCCGGATAAGCCAAAGCTCCGGCCCCCACCCCTATCATGGTCATCAGCCAAAACACCATATTGCCACTATTGTCGGTGCGGGATAACACCCGCACCGTAATAGCCGAAATGGCATAACAAAGTGCCGACACCAAAGCAGCCAGCGCGCCTAAACTCAGTAATTGATCGCCTTCAGGTTTGAGCATAAAGACCACAGCCAGCATGCCAATACCTATAGCCACCCATTGCCGCAGCTGCACATGTTCACCTAAAAACCACACTGACATAGCAGTGATAAGAAGCGGCGCGGCAAAAAAGATAGCGTAAGCATCGGAGAGCGACAGGGTTTGAATGGCATAGACAAAAGCGGACAACATCACTATACCAAGCACAGCTCTTAGCAGATGCAAAGACCAGCGTGAATTGAGTAAATGCTGCACTCTGTTGGTAGTTATTAACCAGCACACTATTAATGGCCAGGCAAATAAAGCCCTCAAACTGGTAATTTGCATGGGGCCATAGTGCTTTGTCAGTTGCTTCATGCAAGCGTCCATAGCGCAAAACATACCAACAGCCAGCAACATAAAAAGGATCCCTTTCGTGGGATGATCAGAAGCAGAGTGCGCCAGACTTTTCATAAGGTCCTATAACAACCTGAACAACAGAATGAACTGGCGTCAGTCTTTAGAAATTCCTCAATGAAAGCAAGCCGAAAACCTCGAAAATCAGCGTTTTATTAGAGTTCAAACAGAAACTCAATGATTCCAGATCTTCAGGCTTTTTGTCACTACATGTAAAACTGCTGCTGAGTTGCGTATCGATCCTGATAAAATGAAGGTCATTTTTACATAGCGCTAGCGGGTCTTCCTTTTATGCAATCCAGTGTCTTATTGTCACTTGTTGTGCCTTTTTATCATGCAGCAGACTATTTTTCTCAATTACTGGGCTCTATTGAAGCTCAGCTAACAGAGCAGGTACAAATTGTGCTGATCTGTGATGGTGCATCCGATGGCAGTCTGGAGATCGCCAGACAGCATATGGCCAGCTCTGCAATGCCGGAATGCTACTTACTGCTTTGTCAGCACAACTCAGGGGTCAGTGCGGCAAGAAACAACGGTATCAAGCATGCAACTGGTGACTATATTGGTTTTGTTGATGCGGACGATGTGCTGCTGCCAGGTTATGTCGAGGCCGTATTACAGGTCATCCAACAGCATCAGCCTGACCTGATTGAACTCGGTTATAAAAGATTTATAAATGAGGCCGCCATAGCACAGAGTAAAGCCCGTTACCTGCATAAGAATTCTGGTTGGTTAGCAAAAGACAAAGCAGTGACGAATGTCTTTAAAATAAATCAATGGTTTTCGTGGTTGAGAATTTATCGTAAAAAAATAGCCATGGATTTTCAGTTTCCTGTGGGGGTCGCCTTTTGCGAAGATGTAATGGCATTACCCGATTTATATCTGGCAGCGCAGCGCTTGTACCATCTGCGTTTACCCCTTTATGGGTATCGTGAACATCAGGCCAGTGCCTCTTTTAATGTCAAAGCTGAGCATCAGCAGCAACTGCATAATTTCTTCACAGCGTTAGAGCAAAAGCAGGCATATCCGGCTTTGCAGCCAAAGTGGCGGCATATCTTATTATTGAATCTGGCCTACTTGCTTTATAAATTGCAGCTGGATAATAAAAGCCTGCAAAGTTTTCCGGTCAGGTTGGCGCAGCAATGCAAATCTGTTGTGCGAAAAAGTTGGTGGCTACCGCAATTTTCAGTGCGAAAGAAAATACAGTTAGCTTTTACGTCCTACTTTTTTAACCGCAGCAGGGCTAAAGATGAAAGGAAAAAATAAAGACAGCTAAAAAACAAAGCTTGGCTTTTTATTGTTTTAAATCAAGGCGAGGCCAGCAGAACTGGCGCACACTGAGCTTCGTTCTCACAGTAGGATGAACAGGTTGTCCAAAAGCAGGTCTTTTCGCAACCGATCCCAGCCTTGTGTATTTTGCGCCTGTGTTCAGGCGCTTTTTTACACTTCTGCAAAAAGCAGATTGGCATAAAAAAGGACGACCATAAAGGTCGCCCCTACCATTTATCTCTGCACTTATTTTGCTGCTAGCGCCTGTTGAATTTCTGCTTCTAAATCTTCTGGTTTGGTTAGTGGTGCTGCGCGTAAAATCGCTTTGCCGTCGCGGCCGATCAGAAATTTCGTGAAGTTC
Organism: Rheinheimera tangshanensis; assembly: GCF_014645135.1. Taxonomy (GTDB): domain Bacteria; phylum Pseudomonadota; class Gammaproteobacteria; order Enterobacterales; family Alteromonadaceae; genus Pararheinheimera; species Pararheinheimera tangshanensis. The sequence continues at coordinate 52,046 of NZ_BMLH01000012.1, read as the reverse complement.
CATTTGATCGACTCTGAGCCTAATAAACCTGGTTTTTGTTGTTTCAGGTTTTTAAATAAAGGCGAGGCCTCAGGGCCGTTGACTTCAATTTTGGCGAACATTGGAAAAGACACACCGTAGTTCAGTTCACAAAACTCGCTGATTTCACTTTCATTGCCTTGCTCTTGTTTACCAAACTGGTTGCAAGGGAAACCTAAAATTTCCAGGCCCTGATCTTTGTACTTTTGATACAACTCTTCTAAGCCTTTGTACTGCGGCGTAAAACCACATTTACTGGCCGTATTGACAATCAGCAGCACTTTACCCTGATAGTCTTTTAACTCTACCTGCTGGCCTTTGATATTGGTCACTGCTAAATCAAAAATTGGGTTCGACATTATTTGCTCCTCTGCTGTTCTGGTTTCAGTGATATACCCGTCGTACTTGAAGCTGCCGCTTTGTTGACCGCGAGCTCTCGCCCCATTCACATAGCTAAACTATGCTCCTGAGGCCGCTCACTCTTGTCGTCTCGCTGCAATTACAATTACTGGGGGTATAATTCCAAAGTGCAAACATAATGCCTAACAATTAAATTGCATGCAATTTAATTTTATCGATGTACTTTATGCAAAAAACCGAACAGCAAAGTTCAAGCCGCAGGTTCGCTGATAAAGCCTAATTTCAGCAAACCCGATTGCTGCACAGCGGCCATAGTTTTCAGGACATGTTCATAAGGAGCGGCTTTATCTCCCCGTATATGTACTTCAGGTTGTGGCTGTTTTTGCGCCTGTTCAGCAAGTTTTAGCTCAAGCGCAGCTGCATCAACAGGCGTGTCGTCCCAAAATACAGCGCCGTCAGCTTTGACTGTTAAAGTGACAGTTTGAGGTTTGATTTCCTGCTTTTCGTTGCTGACCCGGGGTAAATCGACTTTTACGCTATGGGTTAATACCGGCACTGTGATAATAAAAATAATCAGCAGCACCAGCATCACATCCACCAGTGGTGTCATATTAATTTCGCTCATCACTTCATTGTCTGAATCTAAACCACCACCAAAAGCCATTTATTTTGCCTCCTTTAATGGCACTACCACTTTGCTGCTTTTTGGCGCTGCACCGGTCAGAAAATAGGCATGTAGTTGATGGGCAAACCGATGCATTTTATTCAACACATCTTTGTTGCCACGCTGCAAAGCGTTGTAACCAAGTACAGCAGGAATAGCCACAGCCAGGCCAAAGGCCGTCATGATCAGAGCCTCACCAACAGGGCCTGCAACTTTGTCGATACTGGCTTGCCCCGAAACACCTATCCCCACCAGTGCATGATAAATACCCCAGACGGTGCCAAATAAACCGACAAAAGGCGCTGTAGAGCCGACAGAGGCCAAAATAGCTAAACCCTTTTGCATCTGCTCAGCACTTTCATCAATAGCGCCGCGTAAACAAGAGGTAAGCCATTCGGCTAAAGGCAAATTACCATGTAAATCCTGCTGATGGCTTTGATGGTGATCCAAAGCCGCCTGACCTTCATCAGCCATATAGCGAAACGGGTTCATCGGGCCTGTTGCTGAATCGGCCGAACTTAAAATCCGCAAACCTTCGGTAAAACTGTGGGCATGCCAGAAATCATTGCTGGCTCTGCTGATCCGTTTTAAGCGCCATAAACTAATAGCCCGGATCACAATCACAGACCAACTGGCGACAGACATCAACAGCAGCATCACGGCCACAGCTTTGATAACAAAGTCACCTTGTGCCCAGAGTGCGGCAATACCATAGGGATTCTCTTGCATGATTTACTCGCTAATGAATTGAATTTAAATTAAAAACCACAGGCTGCACAAACCAGTAGTCGACTGGTTGCCCCAGCTTCTGCGCAGGCTGATAAGTCCAGCCGCGCACCGCATTTAATGCCGATTGATCCAGTCGGGCAAAACCCGAACTTTGTTTTAGTTTTAACTGCCCTACTTTGCCATTTTTAAGCACCAACACCTGTAAATAGACTGTGCCCTGCTCTTTCAGACGGCGCGATAAGGTCGGATAAAGTGGCGCCTTGTTCAGGGCTTTATAGGCTGAGGCCACAGGCGGTGTTGCTTGAGGTTCAGGCTCTGCTGCTTTGGCTACAGCTTTGTTATTTGCCCCTTGCGCCACAGGTTCTGGTGCACTGACAGCTCTAGGTGAAGCTTCTGCAACTGGAGCTGGTAATACCGGAGCTGGTTTTGGTTTAGCCACTGCTTTTTTCGCTTGCGCTTTTTGTCGCTTCAGCGGTTTGGGCTTTGGTTTTTTCACAGGTTCAGGCTGAACCGGTTTTGGCTTAGGCTTTTCTGGCTGTGGCGCTACAGGAGCAGGAATAATAACCCCTTCTATAGCCTTTTCGACCGCTTTGGCTTGAGGTTCACTGGTTTGGCTGACCACAGCCGCAATCAGACTTAAGTGCACCATCAGCACCAGCAAAAACAACGAGGCAGATCGTTTCACAGCTCAGCCCATAAACGCACTAAGTTATGGTAATGCCCGGTCAGCGCCAGCACTTCTGCGGTGTCGCCATGCTGTGAGCGCAACTGTTGTATGGTTTGATCCAGTTCAAATAACATAGAACGCTGTTGATCGTTACGCACCATACTTTGGGTCCAGAAAAAGCTGCATACCCGCTCGCCACTCGTGACAGGCAATACCTGATGCAAACTGCTGGACGGATATAAAATTAAATCTCCTGCCGGCAGCTTAATTTCATGCAACCCAAAGGTATCCATGATTTGCAACTCGCCGCCCTGATAGTCATCAGGCTCGGACAAAAACAAGGTCGAAGACAGATCTGTTCTTAAACTTAAACCAGAACCAGGCAAACCGCGGATAGCGCCATCTACATGCAAGCCATAATGTTCGCCGCCCTGATAGCTGTTAAATAGTGGTGGCACGGTGCGAAGCGGAATAGCTGCAGCCATAAAAAGCGGATGCTGATAAAGGGCTTGTAAAATCACGGCGCCCAGTTGTTTCGCCAGTGGTGATTCAACAGCCAACTGTTTGTTTTGTTTAACCAAAGCACCTTGTGGCCCAACAGTAGCACGACCGTCAGTCCAGTCTGCTGCATCAAGCAACTGCCTGAATTGTACCACCTGGTCTTTGGTTAATACTTGTGGAATATGGATTAGCATAAAAAATCCTGCAAAGAGCCTCACAATAGTGAGGCTTATACCCAAACTGCGTGATGTTGCAGGGCGGCGACAAGCTCGCATGACCCCAGGAGCATAGAGATCCTATGTGACTGGGGCGAGTGAGCGCAGTCAACAAAGCTGCAGCTTCACGCAGGAAGGGTATTGTTATTTAGAACTGTACATTCACACCCAAACGGAACGAACGTGGAGTACCGGCAAAATACCGTGAGCCGCCGTTGTTCAACTTGGCGATATACTCTTCGTCTAACAGGTTATAGACGTTCAGTTGTACGTCGACATATGGGGTGACAGGGTAAGAGGCCATAGCATCAACCACCCAATAATCCGGCATTTCAACCACAGCAGTTTTTGCCAGATTTAAGGTGGTGCTGCTGGAGCGAACCACTGTATCGACATAACGCACGCCACCACCTAAAGTCAGACCTAGTGGCAACTCATAGGTATTCCACAAAGTGAAAGTCAGTTCAGGTGTCCACTGGATCACACCACCGTCGGTAGGGTTGGTACCGGCCTGATTACCCCGGGTAATTTCAGAGTCCATGTAAGCAGCACCAGCGCTGATTTGCCAGGCAGAAGTAATAGCTCCAACCACACCTAACTCAAGGCCGTGCACCTCGCGCTCACCGACTTGCAGTGCAGTGCCGTCCGGATCAGTGGCAATTTCGTTTTCGTTGGTGCTTTTAAACACAGCAGCAGTGAGAGCTAGTTTATCACTCAGCAGATCCCACTTCGTGCCTAACTCTAAATTAGTGCCTTTTTGTGGATCCAGATTTGGGTTATTGATATTGCCAACCGTCTCACTTAAGGTGAAATTTGAACCACCCGGTGGCAACTGACTGGTGGCATAAGATAAATACACACTGCCATTGACTGCAGGTTTATACAAAGCACCCAGCTTGTAACTGGCCAGGTTGTCTGACGCTTCGACTGACGAACCTAACTTCGTGCCTACAGGAATAATCTGTGGTGTTGAAGTGCCCTGAATAGTGACTGTATCGGTTTCTGTCTTGTAATGATCTAAACGGGCGCTGGCGTTTAATTGCCATTGCTCGTTTAAATGAATGGTATCCAACAGATAAACGCCAGAGGTTAAGGTACTGCCATCTGTGCTGGCGCCGGTATGAACCGGGTCAACAAAGGCATCATTTGTACTTGGGTTATATAAGTTAGCAGCTACCTGAGTTGTGCCTGTTGGTAAAGCTAAGGTATTGTTACGCTGACTTTCATAAATAAACTCGATACCAGAGCTGATATCGTGGGTCAAACCCGCCACTTCAACAGAAGAATTTAATTGGGTCTGGTTGGTTAAGATCTGGTTTTGTTGATCTTTGCCCTGACGGCTGCGGGAAATAGTCCAGTTGGCCGGATCCGGGATGGCAACAGCAGCAGCGAGGGTGCCTGTTGTTGTGGTAATAGCATTCACACCCGTCAGCAAGTAATCCTGCGTGGATTGGCCAAAACGTGAGGTGTTACGAATAGTAGTTTTATCGCCTAAGTCATGCTCAATTTTTGCAGTAACCATAGTGGCTTTGACGTCATCAAAATCATTTTTTGAGCCGTAAAACTTGCTGGTATCCACAGGCACCAGAGTTTTACCGGCGTTAGGGCCACCATTGGGGAAATTTGTACTTGGGTCAGCATCAAAAGCTGCATTGTAGTAGCCTTCTAACCCTACAGTTGGAGTACCACCATCAGGCAGGTTTTTCTGGTCAACATGAAACAGGTTTAAATAAGCGCGGGTTGCTGTGCCTAAACCCAAGGCTAAAGAGGTGGCAATACCAGTTCTATTGTCTTCCACTTCATCGCGATCAACGATGCCTGAATCCTGTTTGAGCAGGTTCACACGAATAGCAGAGGTGTCAGACAACTGACGATTCATATCGACAGTCGCTCTTTTGTGCGAGCCAGAACCTAAAGTCAGATTGCCTGTCGTGAATTCTTCTTGTGTAGCCTGCTTGCTCGATAAGTTGATATAACCAGAGGATGCGCCACGGCCATTGTCTGCACCTGCAGGGCCTTTAGCGATTTCAACTTGCTCTGTATTAAAGGTATCACGGCTGATGGTGCCTAAATCACGGATACCGTCGACAAAAATGCTGCCTTGAGTATCAAAACCACGCATAAAAATGGAATCGCCAGTGGCTGTATTACCATTTTCACCCATCAACATAGTGATGCCAGGTGTATTGCGTAAGGTATCAGACAAAGTCGTTGCAGCCTGTTGCTGGAACAACTCTTTTTTCACTACAACCAGAGTTTGTGGTGTGTTCACCAAAGGCTGAGTCAGCTTAGTTGAACTTGCTTTTTCAGCTTTGTATTTTGCTTCCACTGCATCAGCGGTAACAACCACAGCATCCAGTTGAGTGTCATTTTGCGTTGCAGTATTTTGTTGATCAGCAGTTGCTGTTGCCGGTAACGCCAAAGCGAAAGCTGAAGCTAACAAAGTGGTATTAAAACGGGCCACCTGCTGATGTTTTTTAGCGGTGATAAAAGCCATCGAATAAAGTCCTTCTATGAAAATAGAGTGTTAACAACAAGTTTTTCGGTATCGGCGCTGATCCTGCTGCGCATGCTATCGAGAATCATTCTTGTTTGCAAACAATTTTCATTTAGATGGAACTTTTTTATAATCTCCAGCGATGAAACAATTAAAGCGCCTTCAACGACGACGGATCAGTAACCAGACTCCCACTACTGTGGTCAACATCAACAGCACTAAGCCAATCACACCCAGTACCTGATCTATTGTCTTTTGTCCTGTCCATTGCAGGTAATGAGCTTTGTATAAATTGTTAATTAATTCCGTATCTTTGCCTTGTTGCGACAGACTTAAGCTAGCCCAGTCCAGCTGAATTTGCACTCCGGTATCAGTGACAAAACCCTGCTCTGTTTTCAGCAATTGTTCGCCATATCGCTTCGAATCGACGCTCATTGCGTCTTTAATCAGCCGCAGCAAGTCATCAGCCGAAGGTTGTGGTCGCACTGTAAAATCCGTCAGATTTAACTGCTGCCACCTATCTGATTGTTTCACCATTAAATGTGGTCCCAGCACGGTTTGCAGTAATTTGATTTCCTGCCACTCTGGTTGTGGAATGAGCTGAACTGCGTTGCTGATAGGATAGGTTTTGACCGTCAGGTAGGAAAAAGCGGCCTGATAACCGGGTTTTATAAAAAACACCAGGCCAGTGAAAGCCCAGACAAAAAATGGCAGAATCAAACACCAGCCCAAAAAGCGATGGATACGACGGGGTAAGGACATAGGAATACAGAGCTCAACTGCATGAAAAACAAAAGTTTAACAGCGATAAAAGCAAAATTAACCGTAATTTTTTCCGCTTGAATGTGAAAGCTCAGTTGCCATAGAAAGTTGATGACCACCGGCATGTTTAGCCTTATACATAGCCCGGTCAGCAGCAGCTAACAAACTGGCCTGATCCTGACCATGCAGAGGGAACAACGCTATTCCTATGCTAGCCGAGAGTTGCAGTTGATGTTGTTCGAATAAAAACGGCTGCTGCAGTTTAGTTAAAAGATGCTGTAAGGTGCCCATCACAGCTGATTGCTCTGCTACCGCATCCATTACAATTACAAACTCATCACCACCTAAACGGGCTACAGTGTCGGTTTCCCGCACTGAATACAACAGAAGCTCTGCTACTTTCTTCAAACATAAATCGCCAGCAGCATGACCATACCGGTCATTCACTTCTTTAAACTTATCCAAATCAACAAAACACAAAGCCAGCATTCCCTGCTCTCGTCTGGTCCGCGCCAGTGATTGCTGTAGCCTGTCTTCAAACAAAGCTCTGTTGGGTAATTGCGTCAGCGGATCGTAAAAAGCAATATGCTGTAACTGCTCTAATAACTGTTTATGTTTAGTGATATCACGGGCCACAGCCACCCGTACATTATGATCTTCAGACCAACGGGCCGACCATTGAATATGAGCAATCTGACCATCTTTGCGAATATAACGGTTCTCAAAATCAATTTTTTCATCGCCCGACATAATCTCGCTGGCAGCCAACAAAGTGCGTTCTCTGTCATCCGGATGCACTAACTCAATCATAGAACGACCAATCATTTCGCTGCTTTGATAACCAAAGATCCGCTCACAACCGGAACTCAAATACAAAAAGTGGCCATTGGCATCCACCACACAAATAGCTTCAAGTAACTGATCAATATAATCACTTAACGAGGCTAACGACGGGCTTGGCATACAACTCCTGCTTGGTCTGTAACGTCAGACGTTTTTAAAAGCTAAGCCAAAATTGACTTAAAGCTTTATAACTATAGGTCAGCCTCTGTGCTAATTAGCAAGAAAATAGCAGAGTCAAAATAAAGACACAACAAATATGATAAAAGTGAAACAAACATTGAACGCGGCTATCTTCGCTCCTTTCGTTTTAAGCGAGCAGCACCAGCTTTTATTCTAGGGATGGTCTTTGCAAGAATAGGGGTTAGGGGCTGGTTCTCTTTTTCAGTTGGCAGTAGGATACGACAAGCGATGCATTGAATTACGCCTGGACCTCACCCCATACTTTTGCACTGACAGCAACACAGGTTCTGATTTATGAGATTTAACAACATAGTAGTGTTGACCGGAGCTGGTATCTCTGCTGAATCAGGTATTAAAACCTTCAGAGACAGTAATGGCCTCTGGGAAAACCATCAGATAGAGGACGTCGCCACCCCTGAAGGCTATCAGCGAAATCCAGCTTTAGTGCATCAATTTTATAATCAGCGCCGTGCTCAGTTATTGGATCCCAAATTAAAACCTAATTCGGCTCATCAGGCATTGGCGCAGTTTGAACTTCAGCACAAAAGCAAAGGGGGGCGTTTTTTACTGATCACCCAGAATGTCGATAACCTGCACCAAAGAGCGGGTTCTGAGTCATTGATTACAATGCACGGCCAATTACAAAAAGTAAAATGCCCTGTTACAGGGAAAAACCTGAGCTGGCTAAAGGATTTAACTGCAGCCGATCTGTGTCACTGCTGTAAAAATCCACAACCACTCAGACCCGATATTGTCTGGTTCGGTGAAATGCCTTATCTGATGGATGACTGCGTAGATGCGCTGATGCAAGCAGATTTATTTATCTCTACAGGCACTTCAGGTCAGGTTTATCCTGCGGCTGGTTTTGTAAAGATTGCGGCAGAATCAGGCGCTCATACCGTGGAGCTGAATATGGAAGCGACCCGGGGTGATTTTGCTGAGGGGTATTACGGTCCGGCCGCAAAAATTGTACCCGCTTATCTTTCTAAACTAAGCTGAGCTGATTTTTCAGCGGCCCTGACAGCTTGCAACAAAAGCAGTCCCCCTCTTTCGCTGCCACTCATCTTCCGGCCTGCCTCTGCATTTAATTCCGTCATAGCACTCCAGCACCATCACCAAAATAAATTGATCCGACGTTGATTTATCTAAAAAAGGGACTATGGTTGTGTAGCCCGTTTGAATAAATCTCGAATATAGAAACTACAGCCTGTTGTTCAGACTACAAAAAGGATCCTTGTATGCCAGCCGCTCTGTCCAAAAAATCGTCCTATACAAAAAAAACATTTACCATCGCCCTCTCTTTGCTGTTATGCAGCAGTTACGCATTGGCCGAAGCCTCTTACCGCATTAGCGTAAAAGACTTCTCCTCCGATCCGGCCAAAGTAAAAGCTCTGCAACAAGGCATAGAGCGGATGAAAGCCAAAAGTCAGGCCAATCCCATGTCAGCAGATTTTCGTACCAGTTTTGCCTATTGGTCCAATACCCATGGTTTTTTTGGTACAGGGAAAAACGCCACAGATCTGAAAGCCTACATAGCGTATCGTATGCCGGGCTGTTTAGAAGTGCTGGATAAAGCCACCTGTGATGCTTACTACCAGCATATGAGTAACTCCACAGTGCCTAACGATGGCTTTACTGACAATGTATGGGGAACCTGCCAGCACGGTAACCTGAACTTTTTACCCTGGCACCGGATGTTTTTATATTTTTACGAAAAAACCTTAAGAAAACATGTAGGCGATCCGAACTTTTCGTTACCCTACTGGGACTATTTTCAGGAGCGCAGCCCTGACGGCAAGGGTTTAGCGTTACCGCAACTGGTCAGAGGGCAAGCCGCAGGCTCACTATACGACCAGTTCCGCACTCCAGGGCTAAATGACAATAAAACAGCCATAGATCCAGACAGTGCCAGTGCAGCTCAGGCTTTTTCTTTTACAGATTTCACTCACTTCTCTAATCAGCTGCAAGGACAGCCCCATGGGGCTATGCATTGTGCTGTAGGGACAGGCTGTGCCACACCTAATATGGGCTTTGTGCCTATTGCTGGTTTAGACCCAGTGTTTTATATGCATCATGCCAATATAGACCGTTTATGGCAGTGCTGGCTGAATAAAAAAGCCGCGGGCAAAACCATTGATCTGGCATGGGCTAAAGCCAACCTGGGTATGCCGGAAAGCTGGTATCAAACCAGCTACAGCTTTGCTGATGAAAATGGTAATCAGGCAACCATGACCATCGCAGATGTATTTACGCCAGGAAAAATTCCGGTACGTTATAGCAACGAAACCGCCTGCGACATACAAAAAGTGGCACCACAGCAACTGGCCAAAGCTCAACCTGAGAAAACCCTTATTCAGTTTAAAGCTCATGCCCCGGTCAGCAGCAATAAAACTGTGGATTTACGCGGCACGACCACCAAAGTGGCACTGGATCCACAAGTTCCGGCTCAATTACAGGCGTCAGACAAAATAGAGCTGCTGTCTCAGAGCACAGGAGATACTTATCTGGTCCTGCAAGATGTGAAAATGGTCGGAGCCCCTGCCACTACCTATAAAATCTACCTGAGTACTGAACAACAGCCTGAGCAAAAGTTGTATGTCGCGACTATCAACTACTTTGGTGTAACAGACCACGCGCATGCCGGCCATGCAATGGGAGATATGGGAGACTTAGTCTATAAAGTGACAGATCTGGCGCAACAACTGGGCCATGCTGATGCTGCAGATCTGATGGTGCACTTTGTCCCGACCAATTTAACCACGACAGAAGTCGCAGAAAAGCCCCGCCAATCTGGCATCACCCTAGGTCAAATCCGACTGGAAACTGCGCCAACTCGCCAATAGAAATCCCAAATAAAACCCGGAATGCTCCGGGTTTTATCCTATTAATTTTAGTGAGGACTTCCCTATGTCTGACTTTATCTCTCGTCATATTCTCCCTCTGACACTGCTCGTAACGGTTACAGCGAGTGATGCGGCTGTGGCAACTCAACCCCGTCCGCTACAAGATCCCCCTTTGCTGGAGATTAAAAGGGCGATACATGCTCCACTGACCAAAGCCCAGCAACAAGCCGGAGCGCCTCAACCTGATGAAGCCAGTCTGAATTGGGATGTTGTGTTTACCCGCAGCCAGTTATGGAATCCAAATACCAGCAGTTGGGATCAGGTGAATTTACGCAGCTATCGAGGCAGCAAGACTGATACTAACGCACCTTTTGTTGCCCCTACTTTGCGGGTATTTCCGGGCGAAACCATCAGAGCCACCTTAAATAACAAGCTCCCGGCTGATCCTAGCTGTGTCAGTCATCAGAAAGGCGTCAATGTCCCCCACTGTTTTAACGGCACCAATATGCATACCCATGGCTTGTGGATCAACCCGGCTGGCAATAGTGACAACGTGCTGATATCGATAGACCCTACCGTATCTTTTCAGTACGAATACAATATTCCGGCTGACCATCCGGCAGGTACTTTCTGGTATCACCCGCACCGTCATGGCTCTACCGCTATTCAGGTGGCCAGCGGAATGGCCGGAGCTTTAATTATTCAGGGCACCCGACAGCCGACGAAAGACCGCACCGGGGATATCGATCTGTTGTTAACCAGTTCTGCTAACCAGACCTTTAAAGAGCGCACCATGGTGTTTCAGCAAATTCAGTATGGCTGTTATACCAAACCGACCAAACCGGGTGAAAAACCCACGCTGAAAATGGATGCTAATGGTGCTTATATCTGCGATCCCGGTGATGTAGGCGAAATACTGGATTATGCCGGATTTGGCCCGGGTGGCTGGAGTAAATCTGGCCGTTACACCAGTATCAATGGCGCAGTGCAACCTTTTTTTGCCGATGCCAAAGCAGGTCAGGTCGAACACTGGCGTATGGTGCATGCCGGGGTGCGCGACAGTATCAACTTAAAAGTGGTAAAACTGACTGGCCAACCATTACAAGGCCCAGTATCGGCTGCTGATGAGCAAAAGCTACTACAAAAATCCTGCACTGGCGCTTTAGTGCCACAACATCAAATTGCAGCAGATGGTTTAACGCTCAGCGAAATAGACTCCACAGAAGTCACTGTATTCCAGCCGGGTTACCGCTGGGATACGCTAATGATGTTTCCTGATGGCGGACAATATTGCGTTATAGACGATGCAGCAGCAGCGTCAGCCAACGTTGATCAGACCCCGTCAGAACCACAACTACTGGGCATAGTACAAGTAGAAAACTCTGCCGGACCTGTCATATCCACTATAGGGCAGCAGCTGATCCAAAGCGCCAAAGTGAATATCAGCCCCGATATGCAAAATGCGGTGATAAACGACTTACAGGCCGGTCTGAAACTCAGTCATTTTGTGCCACATCAGGATTTGCCGGACACGCCGAATAAGCAGCAACTGGAGTTTAATATTGATACCAAAGCCAGCCCTGTCCGCTTTGAAATTGACGGCGAACCTTATCAGCCTGGCCGTATCGACAGAGAGTTGATTTTAGGTCATACCGACGAGTGGACTTTAACGTCAAAACTGGCAAGTCATCCTTTTCATATTCATGTGAATCCATTTCAGGTTGTTGCTGTATTAGATCCCAATGGTAAAGATGTCAGTACTGACGATGCGGTGGATGATTATGACACCACGAAAAAATTCCCAGACCCGCAATACAGAGGCTTAAAAGGCAAATGGAAGGACACGTTATGGGTGAAAAATGCGATGGGCCAATCCTACAAAGTGATAGTTCGCACTCAATACCAGCGCTATATCGGCGACTTTGTCTTGCACTGCCATATTTTGGATCACGAAGATCAGGGCATGATGCAAAATGTGCGGATCAGCCTGCCGAACGCCAGTGGTGGAGTCAGTAAAGGCCATCACTAAAATCCGCTACGCAGTGTGACCATGTTCACACTGCGTTTTCCCCAGACTGAATTCACAGCCGCTTGTCATATAAATGTCGAATAGCTGTCTTTATTTTATCAACAAAAAGTAACCTTACTGAAACAAGCAACAGCTCTAATGTCGCGTGCAGATTTTTAATTAAACCGACATCGGAGTCAAAATGCAGAACAAAAATTTCGAGATCGACAATTCAGGTATAGATCCACAAACCAACTTTTCCGATAACCCGGATTTTCAGTCGGTATTAGCGTCCCGCCGCAGCTTTTTAAAAGGTTCTTTAGGCGCTGCCATAGCTACTATTATGGGCACATCTTTAGTGGCTTGCAGCAGTGATACCGCCGAACCCACAACTGGCCCTGTGGCAGTAAAACCTGAACCTGCACCGGTTTTATTAGGTTTTACTGCGATAGCCGCAAACCGTTTAGACACAGTAACTGTTCCTGCAGGTTATACAGCCCGTCCATTTTTACCTATGGGTACGCCGCTATTAGGTCGCTACCCCGCTTATCTGGCAGATGGCAGCAACAGCGGCGCAGATATGGAACAGCAAGTGGGTGCGCACCATGACGGCATGCACTTTTTTCCGTTAGATGCCCGCAGCACTAATAAAAACAGCGACGAAGGTTTGTTGGTATTTAACCATGAATACCTGGATGCCAACGTGTTGCATCCTATGGGTCCTACAGGTTTACCACGCCCAGCAGATGAAGTACGCAAAGAAGTGGCTGCACACGGCGTGACTGTGGCCCATATCAAAAAAGATGCGCAAGGCCAATTCCAACTGGTACAAGGTAGTCCGCTGAACCGTCGTATTACAGGCGCTACCCCTATGGATATTACAGGCCCTGTACGTGGTGATGCCAAAGTAGTCACAAAATACAGCCAGGACGGTACCCGAACCCGCGGCACCTTAAATAACTGTGGTAATGGATTTACGCCTTGGGGCACTTATTTAACCTGCGAAGAAAACTGGGCAGGTTACTTTATGAATGCCGACGCCACTCAACCTCGCGAGCATAAGCGTTATGGGGTCAGCAGTAAAAATGGGCGTTACTACTGGGAAACAGCAGATTCTGGCGCCGATCAGTATCAACGTTTTAATGCGTCCAGCTTAGGTGCAGATGCGACCGAGGATTATCGTAACGAGCCCAATACCTTTGGCTGGATAGTAGAAATAGATCCATTTAACCCTGACAGCGTGCCACAAAAGCGCACCGCCTTAGGCCGTTTTGGCCATGAAGGTGTTATTTTTGGACCAGTAGTCGAAGGTCAGCCAATCAGTGTTTATTCTGGTGATGACTCTACTTTTGAATACATTTACAAATACGTGTCTAAAGCGGCCTACTTTCAAGCAACCGCAGGCGGCCACCTGCTTAATGACGGTACTTTGTATGTAGCAAAATTTAATGCCGACGGTTCAGGTGAATGGCTGGCGTTAGATATCAATAACGAAGCTCTGATGGCGAAAGCCGCTGCTGCCAGTGTTACATTTGACAGTCAGGCTGATTTATTAATAAACACCCGTCTGGCGGCCGATATTGCCGGCGCAACGAAAATGGACAGACCTGAATGGGGTGCGGTGCATCCAACCACTGGTGAAGTGTATTTTACTCTGACCAACAACACAGGTCGTAAAGCAGAGCAAATTGACCCGGCAAACCCACGCGCTAATAACGCCACAGGCCATATTATTCGCTGGAAAGAAAACGCTGCGACTCAGGGTTTAAGCTTTAACTGGGATATCTTCCTGCTGGCTGGTGATGTAGGTACTGCAACCCCTGGTACCAACCTGGTTTTAACTGCAGATAACCACATGGCAAGCCCGGATGGTTTATGTTTCAGTGCCAACGGTTTGCTATGGATCCAAACTGACATGAGTGGCTCGCAACAAGGTGAAGGCCCTTATGGTAATAACCAAATGTTGGTTGCAGACCCAGTCAGTCGCACCATCAAACGCTTTTTTGTCGGACCAGTGGATGCTGAAGTCACAGGCTTGGCTTTTACACCTGATTTAAAAACTATGTTTGTCAATATCCAGCACCCTGGCGATCGTTCTACCCCAACTCAGTTCACCAGTAACTGGCCAGCCAACGATGGCAGCAGCAGACCACGTTCTGCTACTGTGATTATCACTAAAGATGATGGCGGCGTAATAGGTTCTTAATAGGTTGCTCTAAATAAAAACGCCGGTTTTCGTACCGGCGTTTTTTTATCATGAAAAGCGCGATTAAGGCGTTTCGACAATGAAGGATGTCAGCTTACGCACCAAGGGTAATATCAACAGCAATACCGGATAAGCCACTACCCAGGATAATCCCCAGGCGCCCAACCAAATCGGTAATTCAAAACCGCTAAAGCCTGTGCTTTTTAACGTACTGATCAAAGACACAATACAGCTCATAATAATGGATAAAATAAGCGGCATCACATAACCCATAGTATGGGCAGGTAGTTTTCTAAAAACTGGTTTTGACATGTAAGAGCTCACCAGATGGATGGGATGACAGTGTTCATACTAAGTTCGGGCCTAAAGCAGTCAGGTCTCAGAAACCGTGCTTAAAAAATAAAGTCAGTTCTGTCTGACGCGACTATACCAGCTTTGGTGCATCAAAGTTTTCTGGCTCATCGCTGTAAATACAGACGTTCCAGTCCGCGGCTAAACCTGTTTCAGCCAGACAATAGGCTTGAAAAAAATCTTTAATTTCATTGCGTTGACAATGTGCTTCAAAACTCTTGAGATCAGCCCATATTTCATTAAAAACAATGGGGAAACTTTTACCCTCAGCAAAAGGGCTGGAGATTTGACGCGTTACTCTGTACTGCAAGCAGCCATCTTCACGCAAGGTATTGGCCTCCAAACCTTGCAGTACTTTAAAAAGTTCAGCCTCTTTACCCGGCTTAGGCAGAAACTGAGCAACACAATAGACTTTTTTAGACATTAGTTTTCCTTAGAACCGTCATCAAAAGGCCAGCTTTGCAACTGACGACTTGATTCAAATTGATGCTCCAATCCGCTAACCGGATCAGTAAAATTTAAGCGCTTGGCCAGTAATTGCAAAGGTTGTGTAAGATCCAACTCTTGTCCTGGCTGTTTTGGTAATAAATTCGGGTAATATTTATCAAATAAAATAGGGCAACCCAAAGACAGCATATGCAAACGCAGTTGATGGGTTTTACCTGTATGGGGACTCAATTCAAATAATCCAAGTTCAGCTCTTTTATCCACCAGACTGAGGCTGGAAACAGCATTCACTTCCCCTTCTGCCTGCTGCATTAAAAAAGTCGGATTCGATTTTTCCAGGCGGTTTTTTACCTGCCAGTGCTGCGGTAATGGCAACTGCTGTAGCTCGTCAGACAAATAAGCAACAGCTTGATAACTTTTACAGATCTGGCCAGTGGCAAATAGCTGATAGTACAAAGGGCGGCTTTGGCTATTGACAGAAAACAGCACCAAACCCGCTGTTTCTTTATCTAATCTATGCACAGCAACTATGTCAGGCAAACCTGTCTCCCGTTTTACTCTCTCGAGCAGACATTCGTTGACGAATTCGCCGCCTGGTGTGACGGGTAAAAAATGCGGTTTGCAGGCCACAAGGATATGCTCATCCTGATACAGGATCTGGTGAGCAAAAGGAATGCAGGGCTCAGCAACAACTTCACGGTAATAACAAACTCTGCGACTCGGCAAAAAAAGCGTATTGGCATGGATCAGCTCACCACCAAACCAATGTACTTTGCCGTCTGCCACTCGTTGTCGCCAAATAGCAGCATCGATACGGCTGAATTTATCAATCAGAAAATTCAGCACAGTGCCCCAGCCCAAATCTTTGGCCGGCAAGGTAATTTCGGAAGCTTGTTTTGCTTTACTCATAGGCCCTCACTCAAGAGGGCCCAGAGTTAAAACCTTTCAACGATCCCCGTCAACCAGTTTTAGCTTTTCTGACCAAATAAACCGGGCAACATACGTTTTAAGGTATTGTCTTTGAATCGGTAATGATGCGCCAGCGCGCCCAAAGTATGCACTGCAATCAGCACATAACCTACAGTGCCCAGCATTTCATGGATTTCTTTAATGGACCCCGCCAAATCCGGATCCGGCCCTATCAGCGCTGGCATTTGAAAACCCCAGAACGGAATAACTTTGTCGCCAGCACTTAATATCAGCCATCCCAGTAAAGGCATCAGCAGTAAAAAGCCATAAAGTGCCAGATGCATCAGACCAGAAATTTTAATAGCCAGAGCAGAGGGCGCCGGTTCTATTGCAGGGATAGCACTAAAACGCCGCACCACCAGACGCAGCAAGGTAATAAACCACAAACTTAACCCCAGTACAAAATGCACCTCTTTGATCAAATCGCGCTCTGGCGTGCCTTTTTCAAAGATGCCTCTGAATTCAATACTGGCATAAATAGCGATGATCAACAGCACGGTCAGCCAGTGCAAACGAACCATCCATTGATTGTAACTTTGTTGAGAACCCGACATATCCACCTCTTTTTCAGCAGTTATTTTTATTGTGGCAAGCAAAACTTAAGACAAGCTGAGCATCCGCCGACTCAGTGACTTTCCATTTAGCTAAAACGAAATAACAACAACCCCATCAGCCCAAGCGCCACAGTGGCTGCGCTCACCCTAAGGGCCAAAGTTCGAGTGCCAGCCACCCATACCATGGCTGTTTTTACTACGGAGTTACTCAGGATGGCGATACCTATAGCTGTAGCGGCTAAATCTACAGCGTGAGTGCGACCAGCATAATCTGCGACCGATAAGCTGATGGCATCAACATCCGTTAAGCCCGCTAAAGCGGCCAGCCAATATAAACCTTGTCCCGGGGCATAATGCTCTGTGAGCTTAACCAGCAACAGCACCAGCGCAAATAACAAAGCAAATTGAATAGCTGACCATAAACTAAAAGGATTAGTCACAGACAACTCTGTGGCTTCGACCGATTGTAGCTTGTGTCCGGCCAGAAAAAATGCGACCGCAAGTACCGCTGTTAACAGCGCCAGTCCCAACAAAGGCCAGACTAATTGTTGCATCAAAGGTACAGAGACGGCAGCGACAATCAACAAAACCCGACAGAACATCACTAACCAGGACAGCAGAATACCGGCAGCTAATCTGTTGGCTGCTCCACTGTCAGTTTCCGTTTTGCTGCTGCGGGAAAAACTTAAAGTCATAGCGGTAGAGGACACCAGGCCGCCGGTCAGGGCAGTAATCATAGTGCCTTTGACTGAGCCAAAAAAACGCACAGCGACATAACCCACTAAAGATAATCCAGAGATCAAAATGACCAAGAGCCAGAGTTTATAAGGATTTAGCGCCTGCCAGGGATCAACAGCTTGATTTGGCAACAAAGGCAAGACGATAAAACTGGCGATCAAAAGCTTTAACCCTGCATACAGATCATCAGCACCAATTTTGCTGACTAAGCCATGTAAGGGATCCCGAAAGGCTAAAATAGCCGAAGTTAAAATGGCCAATGACACCGCAATTTCGGCAAAACCAAACATAACGGCGCCCCCTAACAGGCAGACCGTAATAGCAGACAGCTCAGTAGTTAAACCTAAAGCCACTGCATTGGCTTTGTTTTCCAGATAATAAGAGCTGAGTACTATCATAGCCACCGCAGCCAAAGCAGCGATAAATAACCAGGGCGTTTGTAAAAATACCGATAACCAGGCACTGACGGCACCAAACTGAGCCAATAAAATATAAGTTCGAACTCCGGCAAAAGAACCGGGGTGAGAGTTACTTTTATGTTTTTCCCGCTCTATACCCACCAAAGCCCCAATCAGTAGCGCGATCAGAAAGTTTTGGGTCAGGGTTACGTCAAATTCTGCCATGATTCATCGTCTTTGTTAGGTGAGCCCAGCTTAGCTGGTTCAGAATATAAGCTATTGATCTATCGCAATACTAGGGCGTGTTGACGTTTCAAGATTAAATTTTGTTTGCTCTGGCGCCGCGTTGAACGCGAAACGAGGAGCGACGTTTAGTTACTCTAAATGATCGACAAGTGACAAAGTTCAGTCCGTCGCAAAAAAACACTCACTCACCCCTGTCACTGAGAGAAATACAGCATCAGACTTGAATAAAGATGATTGCGTACCCATAGCTGCCATAGTTCCATACCAATTGGTATAAAACAGAAAGTTCACAGCTAAGCGGAGTATTGATGATCCCTCTTTCTATTTTAGATTTAGCGCCTGTCCCTTCGGGCAGTACTATTAGCGACAGTTTTGCCAATAGCAAAGCTCTGGCACAACAAGCTGACGCTTTGGGTTACCATCGCTACTGGCTGGCTGAACATCACAATATGCCGGGTATTGCCAGTGCCGCAACATCTCTGCTAATCAGTCACTTAGCCGCTGCGACTTCACGCATCCGCCTGGGTGCTGGTGGCATTATGTTGCCGAATCACTCCCCTCTGGTCATCGCCGAACAATTTGGCACTTTAGCGACTTTGTATCCAAACCGGATTGACTTAGGTTTGGGCCGTGCGCCGGGCAGCGATCAACAAACTGCACGGGCCTTGCGGCGCAATCGTATGGAAACTGAAGATCAGTTCCCAAGCGATATCCTTGAATTGCAGCAGTATTTTGGGCCGGTTAAACCCAATCAGGCGGTACAAGCTGTACCGGGGCAACACCTGCATGTCCCCTTGTGGATCTTAGGTTCGAGCTTATATGGTGCTCAACTGGCTGCCCATCTGGGTTTACCTTATGCTTTTGCCTCACATTTTGCGCCAGCCATGCTGGAACAGGCAGCAGCTTTGTATCGCAGAGAATTTAAGCCATCGGCTCAACTGGATAAGCCTTACCTGATGCTGGCGCTGAATGTCTTTGCTGCGGATACCACAGCCGAAGCTCAGCGTCTTTTTACCTCACCACAGCAGCAGTTTGTTAATTTAGTGCGCGGTGTGCCAGGTTTGTTACCTGCGCCAGTCGAGGATATGGATCAGATCTGGCAAGCGCACGAAAAATCTTATGTGGAAAAAGCTCTGGCTTGCTCTGTCATCGGTAATCCGGCTGAAGTAAAACAAGGTATTCTGAATTTTATTGCAACACATCAACCAGACGAGTTAATGCTGACTGCTATGATGCACGACCCAAAAGCACGACAATATTCTTTTCAAATAGCTTCAGAGCTGATCACTCGTTAATTCTGTTTTTTCATCTGTCTCCTGAGTGCTTCGTTCTTGCCAGACGAAGCACCCTCCAGCTAATTTCTGTACAAATAGCTATACACGCCACCGATTACATTTAATTACACTTGGAAACAAAATTTAATATTTTGATTGCTTTCTCATCGCAAAAAATGGCATTTAGAAGAGGCTTATATACAGCAACAAATGCGACAAGACTCCACATTCATGCGATAAAAGCACAAAGATGCTCAGATGCAGTGGAGAAAACAATAATAATAAACGGGAACAAATCAATGAAAATCAGTAAGTTAAGCAAAATCTCCTTCGCAACTTTAATAGCCTTGGGCTGCACCACTGCGACAGCAGCGGACCGGGTTATTATTCAGGTCGATAATGCCAACAAAGGGATCATCACCGCCTTAACAAAACAACTGGGTGGCGAAGTAAAAGTAGATGCAGATGGTTTTATCGCCGCTCAGTTCAACGGCAAGTCGGTGGACGAAATCCGAGGTATTTTAAAAAACCCTCATATCAAACTGGTAGAAGAAGATTTAGTACGTAAACCTTTGGCGTTGTTTAATGATGACGCCGGCGATCCGATGCAACAACAAATCACTCCTTATGCTGTGTACCAGTCTCAAGCCAATCAGGTGCAATTTAACCCTGGTGCTGGCATTAAAGTCTGTGTGATCGACTCAGGTTTAGACCAATCTAATCCTGACTTTGACTGGGGCAGCATTACAGGTGACAACGATTCAGGTACAGGCAGCTGGAACGTCAACGGTGGGCCGCATGGTACTCATGTAGCAGGAACTATAGGTGCGGCTGATAACGGTTTTGGTGTAGTAGGCATGGCGCCAGGCGTCTCTATGCATATCATCAAAGTATTTAACGCTGAAGGCTGGGGATATTCTTCGGATTTAGCTTACGCAGCACAAAAATGTAAAAATGCTGGCTCTGACATTATCAGCATGAGCTTAGGCGGTGGTGGTGCCAATACTACTGAATCAAATGCCTTTAAAACCTTCACTGACGCTGGCGGTTTAGTCATAGCAGCTGCAGGAAATGACGGTAACAATGTGCGCTCTTACCCGGCAGGTTACCCATCGGTCATGATGATAGGTGCCAACGACAATAACAATAATATCGCCGACTTCTCCCAATTCCCAAGCTGTACTGCTAATGGAAAAACGGACGAGACTATTTGTGTGGAAGCCACTGCAGGTGGTGTAGATACCCTATCTACTTACCCAGCCGATATGGCAACCAGCGCAACCTTAAGCGCGAACGGCACTCCTTTTGCAACCTCAGCCATGGAAAATCCAGGGTCAGCAAGTGCAGCAACCTTTTTTATGGGCACAGCAGAAACGGTGAATTCAGGCGCAGCCGGTAAAATCTGTATGATTGACCGTGGTGTGATCTCCTTCCACGACAAGGTAAAAAACTGTCAGAACTCTGGTGGCGTAGGAGCTGTTCTGATCAATAACACTGCAGGCATGTTATACGGCACCTTAGGTGAAGGTTCAGCCAACACCACATCCATCCCTGCCGTAGGCGCAGCTTTTGAAGACAGAACGGCCCTACTTTCTGCAACTACAGCGTCAATCAATATAGGCACCAGCGATTATGGCCTGATGAGCGGAACTTCTATGGCAACGCCTGCTGTTTCAGGTATCGCAGCTCTGGTCTGGTCAAATCATCCAGGCTGTACCGGTACTCAAATCCGTAATGCGTTAAAAGCTACGGCGAAAGACTCTGGTACCGCAGGTAAAGATGTTTACTTCGGTTACGGTATTGTTCAGGCGGCAGCAGCACATCAATACCTGACGACC
Organism: Rheinheimera tangshanensis; assembly: GCF_014645135.1. Taxonomy (GTDB): domain Bacteria; phylum Pseudomonadota; class Gammaproteobacteria; order Enterobacterales; family Alteromonadaceae; genus Pararheinheimera; species Pararheinheimera tangshanensis. The sequence continues at coordinate 30,738 of NZ_BMLH01000012.1, read as the reverse complement.
AACGGTTGTGGTGGTGGCGTGACTCCAACACCAGGTATCAGCCTGACTTTACAGGGTATTTCCAGTAAAGGTAAACGTTATGTTGACCTGAAATGGGCAAGTGCAACTACAAGCTCAGTTGACCTGTACCGCAATAACGTGAAAATTCTGACCACAACCAATGACGGGGCCCATCGTGATGGTCCGTTAAACCGTGGCAGCTACAGCTACAAAGTCTGTGAAGCGGCAAGCACAACTAAGTGCAGCGCCAGCACTGCTATCAGCCTTTAATTGATAGTTCAGGGGCTGGGTATACTCAGCCCCTTTTTTTTCAGAACTTGGCACCTATACTGAGTTTTTGATGTAAATCGCGGCTGTCTGCCGAGAATCCCTCGTATCGAGGCAACACCACATCAATTTTTGACCAGTCTAAATCGACTGAAAAGGACAACCGAATGCGCTCGGTCAGATAATAATGCAACCCTGAGCTTATGTTTATATCTTGTCTGAATTCAATGTATTGCACCGGCTGATTCACTGGTTTTAAGTAGCTGCCTTCACTAAATACCTCAAAGCTGCTGCCAGGCCATAAATACCGCAAATCCCATTCCAGCTGGATGTGACGAAAATCTAACTGCTGTCGGTCGCCAAGAAATAATTCCAGCCCTGCAGTTTCTTTAAAGTGAGTTCGCTTTAGACCCGCTAGTGCAATAAACTCAATCCTCAGTTCAGCGGTGTCATAAAAGCTGTAGCCTAAACCCGAGCTTAGATCGATGTTTTTGTAATCGGCCGCGATAAAGTCCTGCGAATAATCCACCTTATTACGCCAGAATAATTGCGGCTGGAAAAAATAGTCAGCACCTGGATTGAGCAGATATTTATGAGTTTTCTTGAGCGAATTACTGGTTTCGTAATCGTATTTGCCATCAAAGGTTAGCCGTATATTGGTATCACGCTGCTCAAAGGCCGTTTTAAAACCCAGATTGTCGGTACTACTGCTACTGCGTTTTTTACCTGCGGTCAGATCCACACTAGAGTGCCGTACAGCTTGGTTTTTTATCACCACAGCATGAGTTTCAGCGACAACTATGGGGGCAGCAAGCAGCTTTTGCTGCTCAATCCGATCAATCTGAGCCCTGGGCAATTGCACTTGCCCCGAATAAGGCAGATTCAAAAAGACAATGTCTTTGTCTTGCTGAGTGATAACACCTGTTAATCTGTCACCATTTTTCATCCAGACAACAGCGTTGTGCTCTGTGGACGCTTCACAAAAAGCACACCACAATAAAGCGACAAACATCAGTGTTTTGGCCACAACTATGGTCCCTAACTACATAAAATCAAAAAGGATACATGAAGTTTAACAGCAGATAGCGTTGGTCGTATTGAAAAAAAGAAAAGGAGCACAAGGCTAATGCCAGTCAGTTAAGCTGACTGGCATTATTTTTTGTACGCATATTTGCTGGATTTCCTTTTGATTTGCCTTGGATCACTACGCTCTTCGCGCCTGAATGGTAAGACGTAAAACTCAGCCTGCTCTGTCAGGTTCGAGAGTTCTTTGGGTATGTGATGGGCATGACTCAATGTAAAACCAAACGTGAACATGTTGATGATGGCATGCGCGCACAAGGTAAAACTCAGTTCGTTTGAATAAATACCCGGCAAGACCTTACTCATCCTTACCATCTGGTATCGGATAAGGTTGTAACATAACAACATCCCCCATAACTCTTGCCTGATGAGTTCTGGCTTTTTACTGCGCAGTGTAAATTCATTCTGCAGCAGCTGTTGTTTCATCTCCCGGTAACCCAATTCAATTTCCCAGCGCTGGCTGTATAAATCGACGATTTCATCGCCGACATAACGCTGAGTATCCAACATGGACGTCAGGATAAAGCACTCTTTTCCCTTGACTTTTTTATGCAATAAACGCTCTTCTGGCAGTTCTGCCCATTTTTTCCGCGCCTGTGGCGTCGTGTTCAACCGAACCCTATAGTCCTGCTTGCCTAGCTTTTCTAAGACCTCGTACTGAGTGCCTTTTTTCAGCGGAATAAGCCAGTGTCGGTTGTGTCCATTGCGTTGCCACGCATGTAACAATCCCAACGAATAAAAGCCGCGGTCAAACAAGGTCAGACTGTTATCGGGAGTGGTCTCAATCAACTGCTCAGCCAGTACCATTTCATTGCTGGCATATCTATCCATCGCCGCATTCACCAGCATATGACTCGTCAGTTCCATTTGGCAGACCATCCGAAGTACCGGCCAGCTCACTTCTCCCT
>NZ_BMLH01000012.1:0-28317 GCF_014645135.1 Rheinheimera tangshanensis | reverse complement strand
AAGCAACTGTAAACCGCACCAACGTGGGTGCTCTGCAGCTTGATGCCATAGCTGTTGAGTCTGTAAAAAGACCTGCTGAATAGCCTCATCACCCAAGCGTTGACGTCCCTGATGGACAGCGCTGGGCGCTGTCAACACTCGTTTTCCTGGCAGGGCCAGCTGCATGGTGTTGGCTATCGACCAGACATCCATTTTGCGATAAAGCGCCATGCCAATCAGTAGCATGACTAAAGACTCGAGCGGTAAACGCCGCCGACGAATAGTCGTGACTCCGGCCTGTTCAAGACATTGTCCAAGGAATTCAGGGGGAAGCAATTGAGCTAAAGTGCCGGAGCCAACAACGTGTGGAGCGTGACGATTGGCAAGGGTTAAAGCGGTGACTAACTGCATAGAAAAAGGCCTGCGACATCTCTGTTGCAGGCCTTTATACATCAACCACTGGATCGGTCAACCGATCTGAAAAATGCTTATCTGATCGGCATTAGGAGCACAAGGCTCCTTTTCTCTGATTAAAAACGATTATTTAGGTAAGACAACAGAATCAATCACGTGAATGACGCCATTACTGGTTTCAATATCTGTACTGATCACCTTAGCACCATCGACATAGACCACACCATCTTTCACGGCAATCTTTAATTCCTGGCCTTGTACTGTTTTAGCGGATGTTAACTTCACCACATCAGAGGCCATCACTTTGCCTGCAACCACATGGTATGTCAGTACATTACCAAGTGCTGCTTTATCTTTTAACAACGCCTCCAAATCTGCAGCAGGAACCTTAGCAAATGCAGCATCGTTTGGTGCAAACACGGTAAACGGACCAGCACCTTTTAAGGTATCGACCAGATCTGCAGCTTTAACTGCAGTCACCAGTGTATTGAAACTACCTGCGGCTACAGCGGTATCGACAATATCTGCTTTAGCAGAAGCGTAGGATGCAGCAGAGACAACTAAAGCTGCTGAAAGAACGGTTAAATTCAATAATGAGCGAAATTTCATTCTGATTTCCTTTTAGTTGAACATAAAACCCGCAATAGAAAACGCTGTCCGTCGATAAAGAGATCAGAAGTATATTTGTTTATTTTTTCTGAACCTGGTTAAAAAAACGCCGTATTACGTATGATAACTTCAGTGGATCTTTACTACCTAACAGGCTGTCTCTTGCTAGTGTTTCGCTCTGTTTACGGCTGTGAGCCTAATTAATGTACCGACCAGAATAAAATAAAAGTTGCATATCGAAAATTTACGATATATATTTCGCCACATCGCGATATATGGATATGGATGAAACCATGAGCTCTGCAGAACTCGACGAGATGATCAAAGCCCTGTCCCACCCGGTGCGACGGGACATTTTAAACTGGCTGAAACAACCTGAAGTCTATTTTGCCGATCAGGAGCACCCGCTCAGTATTGGCGTGTGTGCCGGCAAAATCGACCAGAAAACGGGTTTGTCGCAGTCCACCGTATCTGCCCATCTGGCCACTTTGCAACGTGCTGGTTTTATCAGCAGTAAAAAAGTAGGTCAGTGGAGTTTTTTTTCGCGCAATGAAGATGTGATCCAACACTTTCTGGCTCGCTTAACCGATCAACTTTAAGGAATGACAGATGCCAACTTTATTTGATGCTATTACCCTGGGTGATTTAACCCTGAAAAATCGTATTGTGATGGCGCCTTTAACCCGCTGTCGTGCTGATGAAGGCCGCGTGCCTAATGCCATGATGGCGGAGTATTACAGCCAGCGTAGCAGTGCGGGTTTGATTTTATCCGAAGCCACATCGGTGACTCCTATGGGGGTCGGTTATCCGGATACACCAGGTATTTGGTCCCAAGCTCAGGTTGACGGCTGGAAATTGGTGACTGACGCAGTCCACAAAGCAGGTAGCCGTATTTTCCTGCAACTGTGGCATGTTGGCCGCATTTCCGATCCGATTTATTTAAATGGCGAAAAACCTGTAGCCCCAAGTGCAGTGCGTCCGGCGGGCCATGTCAGTCTGGTGCGTCCAATGAAAGACTTTGATGAGCCACGGGCTTTAAGCTTAAGCGAAATCAAAGAGGTCGTTGAAGCCTATCGCCAGGGTGCAATCAATGCGAAAGCCGCAGGTTTTGATGGTGTACATGTGCACGGAGCGAACGGCTATTTACTGGACCAGTTCCTGCAGGACAGCACCAACTTACGGGATGACGAATACGGTGGCTCGCTGGAAAACCGCGCTCGCTTAATGCTGGAAGTCACAGACGCTTGTATTGAAGTCTGGGGTAAAGACAGAGTGGCAGTGCACTTAGCACCTCGTATGGATGCACATGATATGGGTGACTCGAACCGCACTGCTACTTTTGGTTATGTTGCGACTGAACTGGGCAAACGTGGTATTGCTTTTATCTCTACCCGTGAACATCCGGCAGAGGACAGCATTACACCACTGATTAAACAGCTGTTTGGTGGTCCTGTGATTGCCAATGAAAAATTCAGCAAAGCAGAGGCCAACGCCTGGTTAGCAGAAGGCAAAGCAGACGCTATCGCCTTTGGCATTCCTTTTATTGCCAACCCGGATTTACCAAAACGCCTCGAAACAGATGCGCCATTAAACCAGCCACGACCAGAACTGTTTTATGGCAAAGGTCCGGTCGGTTATACCGACTACCCTACTTTGGCTTAACATCCGGCTTTGAAATGAACAAAGGGCCTACTGGCCCTTTGTTTTTACACAGTATCCTTCGGCTCTGGCGAAAAACTGATTTGCACACAAAAGTCGACTGACTGATGTTGTATGTCCAACTGCCAGCCCATACGACTGCAAATACGCTCGACTATGACCAAACCATAACCATAGCCCTGACTATCCCGCTCTTTGCTACTGTGATTACTAACCCTTAATTGGCTCTCATTCAGCTCAACCAGCAGCTCGCCATTGCCATGAATAAAGGCATTTTTTAATAAGTTAATCAGCACCACCCGCACAAAACTTTGTGGCGCCCAAAGCTGTATATTCTGATGAACCTGTATGGTCCAGCTGGCTGTGTCAGAAATCGCAGCACGTTGCGCCAGTGGCAATTGCTCACGCAACACTGTTTCTAAGTCAAGCTGCTGATAATGGTGAGCATCTATTGTCTCTTTGCCCAATAACAAAAAAGTGTCCGTCAATAAAGCAATATCCTGGCAGGCGCGCTCAATTCTGAGCAGAGCTTTCTGACAACGAGGTTCTTCTGCCAGTATAGTTTGCAGTAATTCGGAGGAGCCCTGTAATACCATCAGCGGCGTTCTGATCTCATGAGCAGCAAAACGACTGAACTCCTGTTCTCGCTGAAAAAAAGCCGCTATATGCTTTTTGCTGTCAAACAGCGCCTGCTCTATAGTCCGTAATTCTTCAAAGCGCGCCTCGACGACAAAAGAAGGCTGCTCAGGCGACATCTGTTTGATTTTGCTAACGACATTACGCAGCGGCACCGCCATTTGCCGCACCATATACACACCATAACAAACCGTGAAGAGCATGATGGCGAAACCAAATAACAAGGTAAAAAGGTGCAGCTTGGACTCGTATTCGTCCAAATAATCATCAGCATTGTCTTTAAACACCACGTAAAAGAGGCCCTTGCCTGATGGATGCTGCCGCACCAGAAAATGCTTGTCTTCAGGCCCTAAATGATGCTCGTAGTAGCCAGGAGTTGTGTACTCCCTCAACCAGAGTGGCATAGGCTCTTCACTCCAGTAGCTGTCAAATTCATAGTGATTAGGTAAATCAGCCGCAGTACCCTGTAACTGATAATCTCGTTCAAACATTCGGGCTTCTGCGTCCAGCCAGTGATCCAGGCTGATGACTTCCATCTGATCTTCAGCCACTAAAATCACCAGCCAGAATAACGAAATAAACACCAGACTAAGAATAGAAGTGATGAGCGTCACTCTGCGGAAAAAGCTGCTATTTGCTTTATAAAACAAGCTTATACCCCTGACCATGTAAGGTTTCCAACACAGGCCTTTCCTGCTTCGGACTTAACTGATTGCGAATGGCATAGACATGGCTGCGCAACACATCACTGGCCGGCTCTTCATCGCCCCAAATCTGTTCTGTCAGATACTGACGACTGACCACAGCAGGAGATTTTTGCAGCAGCAGTTTTAGAATTTGCAGCTGAATACGACTAAGTTTCAAAGGTCGGTCCCCTTTAGTCGCAGACAAGCTAGTTAGATCCAGTTTTACATCACCCAACACCAGCGTGGTTAAATCCTGCCGCACGCCTCTTTTACTTAAGGCCTCAAGCCGCAATTGCAGCTCTTTTAAGGCAAAAGGCTTCACCAGATAATCGTCGCCTCCAGCTTCAAAGGCCGCTTCTTTATCTACCAAACCGTCTTTGGCCGTCAGAAATAAGACCGGAGTCTGACACAACAATTCCTGACGGATGTGCTGCACCGTGCTGATGCCATCCAGCTTTGGCATCATAATATCCATCACTATCACATCAAAACTCTGCTGTTTCAGCAGAGCTAAAGCGCTAAGACCATTGTAAGCGCAATCGACCTGAACACCTGATAATTCCAGATAGTCGGTTAAGGTTTCCATCACTTGCTGGTTGTCGTCCACTAACAGTACTTTCATTTATTTTCCACCAAAGACTTCACGATCACTTCACTCAGGCTTACCTACACTTGCCGCCATCAGTCTATGTTGACACACCAAAGAGGTCTATATGAAACACATGAAAAACCTGATGATAGCGGTATCTGTATTAAGTCTGGCGGCTTGCGGCAGTTCGAATGGCAACTCAGATAATACAACAGCAGCGCCAGGCCAAGGCAATGGCACTAATCCGATAATCACGCCTGTCACCACTAAAACCACTATAGGTACGGTTGATAGCGTCAGCAGCAGCGCATTCACAGTGCAAGGGCAAAGCTTTCACTTCAGCTCCAGCACTGTCAGCTACGCCAAACAAAATTTAGCGTCTTCTGTATTAACCAGCGGATCCAAAGTTCGGGTCACAAGCGACAGTTCAGGCCAACACAAGGTAGAACTCAATCCGGATCTGGCAGGTTTTATCAGTGCAGTTCAGGGCGATACGCTGCAAATCAATGGCCAAAGCCTGCAATTGACTAACCATTCATTGACAGCAGGAGACTTTGTACTGGTCAGTTTAAACCCACTGCAAAGCAGCGAAGTCACAGCAGTGACCAAGCTCTCTTCGGCAGATACACCGCTTTATATCGAGCTGGAAGGCCAAATCAGCGAATTGAATGAAAGCACTCAGCGCTTTAGCATATTAGGGCAACAAGTCGATTATTCAGCAGCAATGATTGAAGATGGTGCAGTAGCTTCAGGCCGCTGGGCAGAAGTCTATGGCCAGCTTAGCAATGGTGTTTTAAAAGCCAGCGAAGTTGATTTCGAACAATTCCCTGACACTGCAGAAACTGAAATTTCCGGCGTGATCAGTTGGGTTAACGAAAGCAAAACCAGCTTTGAACTGAACCAGCGCTACAGCTTTAACGTCACCACGGCCACCCGCTTCGAACAAGGTTCTGCCAATGAGCTGCAGCCAGGCCGCTATGTCGAAGTGACATTAAAGCAGCAGAATAACCAAAGTGTGCTGACTGAAGTTGAATTTAACAACCAAAGCATCAGCACTCCAGGCAGTCAAAGAGTAGAAGTTACTGGCACTATGACCTTTGATGGTACTCATCTACAGCTCAATGGTTTTAGTTTTGCAGTGAATAGCCTGACTGAGTTAGAGGATGGCCTCACGTTACAGACATTGGATAGTCAGTACCTGCAAATTGAAGCCGTACAAAGAGCGGATGGCAGTATCACAGTGAAAGAAGTGGAAAAAGCCGGAGTATCAGCACGTATAGAACTGACAGGTTTAGTACAGAACAATAGCATCTGGGGTTATCAGGCCACAGATAACAGCCTGAGCAGCTTTGAGAATCAATGGCTTGAACTGGACTGCAGTTTTGATGGCGTGCGTTTATCCGCCTGTGTACTGGATGATTAAGGCTGGATAACGAATCATCATGCTTCTTAGTGACTCGAATAACTAACTGACTCTGTGTGGCAACGTGGAGTACTACAGAACCTACTTCACGTTCACTTCACGCATGCAGTGTTTTAATGGCGCTAAAGCTGCAAAGCGCAGCATTCAGCCTTGCTTATTCAGCTTTATTTGATTGGAGATTTACCATGAAACCATTATTTATTTTTGCTGTTTTAACACTAGCATCGTTTCAGTTGCATGCTCAGTACAAAGGGCCACAAGCCGCAGTTCAGCAACAAATTAAAGCGATTCTGGATAACCCAAAAGACAACCAGGGCGTACGCCTGACAGGTTATCTCACTGAAAAACTCAGCCACGAGAAATACTGGTTTTCTGATGGCACCCATCAAATTCGAGTCGAGATTGAGCCTGAAGATTTCCCGGCTGGTGAGTTTGATGAAAACGATTTGATTGAAATTCACGGTGAAGTAGAAAAAGATTTTCTGGAATCCCCTGAGATCGATGTGGAATATATAACGATAAAAAAGATTAACTGAATAAGGAAATAGTACTGTGGCTAGAATTCCAGCGCTGCTGAAATGGTCGTTAACCTCTGTATTAATCAGCCTTCACTGCTCAGTGCCACTGCATGCCAGCAGCACTGAAAATACAGCGAATCTGCTTCGTATCGCTCTGCCCGTCAGCGGTTGGGCTATGACCCGTTATTATGCAGATCAGGACGGAGAGACGCAGTTTTACAAAAGTTTCGCTGCGACTGTTCTGAGCAGCTATGCATTAAAAAATACCATACATAAAAGCCGACCTGACGGTTCAGACAACGACGCTTTTCCATCCGGGCACAGTGCCATGGCATTTCAGGGAGCAACTTTTATTCAGCGCAGATATGGCAATGAGCTGGGGATACCCGCATACGTTTTAGCGGCATGGACAGCGCAAAGCAGGGTCAATTCGGACAAACATGATTATTCCGATATACTGGCCGGGGCTTTGATTGGCTTTGCCAGCAGCTATTATTTTACCGAGAATTCAGACCTGCACGTCATGCCGTTCGTCAGTCAGCAAGGCACAGGTTTGGCGTTAAATTATCGCTGGTAACACTGAAACTCCTCTGCCATGCAGTGGAGTAGTCGCTAAAAACAATACCCTTAAGTGTCCTGTCAACTTGGATTTATGCTTCTATATCAATGATCAGTATTGATGTGGCGCCTAGAGGGTAATGTTTATAACAACTAACATCTTCAGTGAGGCAACCTGAACTAGCAAAAGAATAATAGCTACTTTAGTTAACTCATTGCTGCAACATCAGACTTCTCAGGTCAGTCTTTGTATTGCTCTGTAGTACAACCTATCTATGTTGCTACTCTACTTCGCCAAAACCTCACCAACATAAACGCACATAGCGACAAAACAAGTAGCGGAAATAGAATCACCAGTACCAGTAAACTTAGCTTTAAACCCAATGGTAAGCGGTCAGTGCTCTGTAAAGGTGGTAACCAGCGCCCTGGTTTTCTGCGTCGCCACCATAAGGTTAAACCTGCAATCAGAGCCGCCAGCACCAACAAGCAAAACAGTAGATTCAACCACTGATTCCACATCCCATATTGCCGGCCTAAATGAGTCATAGTGCCCCACTCCACCACTTTGGCTAAGGCCGAATAACGCTGCCAGCCAATATCATCCAATAATTCACCGCTGACTGGGTCTATATAAAGTGTCTGCTGACCTTGGGCTTTATCAGGCACATAGTTGATTTTAAATACATCTTTATCAGTTGCCGGATAAAAAATCCGTACACCTGAGCCATAAGTATCCAGTGCCAGCCTCGCCAGATAAGGTTCAGCTTTGCTGATATCCGCGATCTGAGGCTGATGCTGCATAGTGCTTACAGGTGCAGGATGATGTTCTGTTACCCAGGACTCTTTTCCGCCTGTCACATGCACTTCAGATGCTTGCATTTTGTGCTCGTGATGTGGATCAGCCGCTCTGGTTTTGACACTGTCAGGTAAATGGAAATTAGGCGATGGTGTCACCCAATGCCACTTAGGGCTCAAATCCAGGCCTAATTGCGCAAACTGCTTGCCCCAAAAGGTTGACCAGGGCATACCACTGATGACCAGAAAAGCCAAAGCTAAAGAGCTTACTAAAGCCAACACAGCATGCCAGTCGCGCCAGTGCACCCGACCATCGCTGCGTTTTCTCGGCACTAACACACCGGCCAGACGCCAGTGCTTCGGCCACCATAGCCAGGCTCCGGTCAAAAGTAAAAACAAAGTCCAGCAGGAAAACCATTCAATGACATAACCACCAACAGGGCCTGCGAGCAGTTCACCATGCAAACGCCGCACTATCGCCATAGGCTGAGTTGCAGGGTCAATATCAGCTCTTATCTGTAAACGATAAGGGTCCAGATAAATTAAATGCGCCGCATCAGATGCTGTCAGTTGCCAGCGCACTGCGTGAGCAGATTGTTGTGGTAACACCACCCTGTTGATGGTCCAGTCCGGATACTGCTGGCGTAAAAAATCCTGCTGCTGCGCTAAGGTAGCGGCTGTGCCTTCAGGTGTCAGTTCCAGCGCGTCTTGTTGCCACCATTGGTCAAATTCACGATCAAACAGATAGGCACTGCCTGTGAGCAACAACACCAGCAGCACTGGCGCTATCATCAAGGCAGACCAGCCATGCCAGAAAAACACGGCGCGCATGGCACCAGCAGCGCTTTTATCCACAGTTGAAGTATTTAATTCAGTCATCTGTTACCACTGCCATATCAGTTGCAAACTAGCTTGCTGAGGCTCGCCCGGATACACCACAAATCCATTACCTGAGGCTGTGTAATACAGCTCGTCCAGCAGGTTATTGACTGCCAGTTGAGCGGACCAGTTACTTTGCTGATAACGCAACCCGGTGCCAATCAGGCGGTATGCATCCAGTTGCCAGGCAGAGCCTGTAATTAAAGGCCGGCTACTGCTGTAATTCGCCCGCACAAAAGCCGACCAGTCATTGTCATATTGCCAGTTAGCGCTGAAGTTCAACCTATGACGCGCCAAATCACCCAGTGTATTGCCACGATCGCCATCATTACTTTCAATGATTTCGCCATCCATATAAGCGTAACCGGCTTGTAATTGCAGCGCAGAACTGAGTTGCCAACTCCCTTCCAACTCCACACCGTCGACACGCTGTTCGCCACTGTTCACACTAAAATCTGAGTCCACAGGATCTGTCGTCAGCGCATTTAAGCGTTCAATCCGAAATAGCGCCAGGCTTCCATGGAACTCATCCGCACTGTAACGAATACCCAACTCTGTTTGAGCGGACTCTTCAGGCTCCAGCGCATCCCCTGTTCTGCTGCGTGCAGCTGCGCTGCTTTCAACGTCAAAACCTGTATTGTGACCAGTAAATAGTGTCAGTTGATCGTTAAGCTGCCAAGTCAGGCCCAGTTGCCAGATAGTGGACGACACCGGCACCTCATCAGCTGCGCTGCCCCAGGCACCACTACCCGCTTTACTGTCGGTGTAACGCACAGCTCCTATTAATTGCAGCTCTGGGGTTAACTTGATTTGATCCTGCAGGTACCAGGCATCAGAATCCAGGTTGTAAAAATTATCAAAAGCAAAATCCAGTACTGGCTCTTGGGTATCGTATTGATACTGCGGGTTATGAATATCGACAGGATTTAAAGTACCAGCCCGGATATTGGACTGGGTAAAACGGCCCCGTTCACGGCCTGCTTCATAACCTAACAGTACTTTATGCTCCAGAGCACCTGTCATCACTCGACCATTTAAATCTAGCTGCGCTATCTGGTAGTCATCATTTTCGCGGCCCTGACGGCCGGTACGGCTGATCAATTCTGGCTGAGCTGTGACTGGGGCACGTAAATTCACCTGACCAAACACCGTATTAAATTCCTGATACTGCAGACGGGGCGTTAAAGTCCAGTCGGTATTGAGTTGGATATCCAGCCAGTATTGATATAAAGGTGCAAAGGAGCGCAGGCTGGTAAAACCCGGCTCACCCAATTGGGTGCTGATATCAAGCACCTCTTCATCCTGCTCAGACAAGACTACAGACACAGGCAAACCAACATAACGGTCGGTTTCGCGTTTGATATATTCAGCGACAAAATGACCTGTAGCCAGATCTCCTACCTTATGCTGCAGCATCAGACTAATATTATTTCTGTCCATCGGCTGGCGGTCGACAAAAGTGTCTGAGCGCTCCAGCTCGCCTGTTAAGCGTAATGACACAGAATCAGACAACACCTTGCTGATATCCCCATTGGCAACTTTTTGATTATCAGTACTGAACCTCAAGCCTGCACTGCCGCTGTTATCTGCGCCCGGCGCTTTAGTGACCAGATTAATCACCCCACCCACAGCCGACTGACCATAAAGCACACCAGACGGGCCTTTTAATACTTCCATCCGTTCTATGCTGTTCAGAGCAGAGGCATCCACATCTTCAAAATAACGCTGGCGCATCCCGTTACGCATCTGGTCGGCCCCAAAACCGCGGATTTTCAGACTAAAAGACTGATAAGGCCCAACTCTGGAATACCCCGGATTCGCACTTGGGATATCGCGCAATAAATCCCCAACAGACACCAGCCCCTGCCCCCGCATCTGATCTACATCCAAAAGCTGAATACTCTGCGGCAGCTCCTTCAATAAAATGCCCGATTTACTGCCAAAAGTGTCTCTCTGGCGCTGACCATAGACAGATAAGCGTTCCAGACTGCCTTCAGCTGCGGTATCAGTTTTGTTTTGCTCGTCAGCTAGAGCGGAAAAAGACAGCACAAAAAAAGCCTGCAGACAGGCAAGACTAAGCAAAGTTCGACGAGGGAAATAAAAGGATTGCATCAAATAGCGCCTTAAAATCAGAAAGTCATCCAGGCATTATTTTTACACAGCAGTGTTACATCAGCCGATGCGGCATATTGTCGCAGTGGAGCTTATTGAGGGAACTTTTTAGTTGATGCTTAACCATGCTAATGCGGCAATTTGTCACATTGGACCAGACACCTCCACACCTTATGCTGGCGGCATTTTTATTCTAACCGGCTTGGTTTGGTCTGACTCACAGAAATAAAACCAAAATACAGCTGTCATCGTAAAATGAATATAAATGTAAGTAACGGAGTAAAAAGTGCTGAATGAAATTGTGTTGTTTGTTGCCAAGCTGATGTTATTGGCGCTGTTGTTGATTAATCTGGTTTATCTGCTGCTTCCATCCAAAGCTATTTCGCAAGAAAACAAACTTGAGTACCGAATCGAGCATAGTCTTTTAGCTATCACTGGTGCTATTGGCTTAGCCGTATTGCAATTTATTTAAATGCAGGATCTGGTAAGCAGGTAATACTCCTATAGAGCAAGATCACGCTCTTCAAAGCCCTTTGCCTTTAAGCGCTAAAAGTTCATAAAAATGCAGTTGACGGTGAATTCTAAAAAACAGAAGATCGCACTGATTTTTTTTCGGGCAAATTAAAATAATTTCCTGTATATTGTCGCCCTATTTTACAACCACTAGCTAATCGAGATGACTATGTCAGCAGATTTATCCTTATATAGAAACATTGGTATCTTCGCCCACGTTGATGCCGGCAAAACCACTACAACCGAGCGTATCCTGAAACTGACCGGTAAAATCCACAAGCTGGGCGAAGTTCACGAAGGTGAATCGACCACTGACTTCATGGAACAGGAAGCTGAGCGTGGTATTACTATTCAGTCAGCTGCAGTAAGCTGCTACTGGAAAGGCCACCGTTTCAACGTTATCGATACACCAGGCCACGTTGACTTCACAGTTGAAGTGTACCGTTCTCTGAAAGTATTAGATGGTGGTATCGGTGTATTCTGTGGTTCTGGTGGTGTTGAACCTCAATCAGAAACTAACTGGCGTTATGCGAACGACGCAAAAGTATCTCGTCTGATTTTCGTAAACAAATTGGACCGTATCGGTGCTGACTTCATCCGTGTAACTGAACAGGTGAAAAAAGTTCTGGGTGCAAACCCGCTGATCATGGTTCTGCCAATTGGTCGTGAAGATACTTTTGTTGGTGTAGTTGACCTGTTAAGCAAAAAAGCTTACGTCTGGGATGATTCTGGCCAACCAGAAAACTACACTGTGACTGACGTTCCTGCTGATATGGCTGATGATGTTGAAATGTACCGTCAACAACTGATCGAAACTGCGTTAGAGCAGGATGATGATCTGTTGATGGCTTACATGGACGGCGAAGAGCCATCTATCGAAGACATTAAACGTTGTATCCGTAAAGGTACACGTGATCTGGCTTTCTTCCCAACTTTCTGTGGTTCAGCCTTCAAAAACAAAGGTATGCAGTTAGTTCTGGATGGCGTTGTTGATTATTTACCATCACCAACAGAAGTTAATCCACAGCCGCTGACTGACGAAGAAGGTGCTGAAACTGGCCAATTCGCTATCGTTTCTGCTGATGAGCCATTCCGCGCTTTAGCATTCAAGATCATGGATGACCGTTTCGGCGCCCTGACCTTTATCCGTATTTACTCTGGTGTACTGAACAAAGGCGACACAGTCCTAAACTCGTTCACTGGCAAAACTGAGCGTATCGGCCGTATGGTTGAGATGCACGCGAATGACCGTACTGACCTGACTACTGCTCAGGCTGGTGACATCATTGCGCTGGTTGGTCTGAAAAACAACACTCAGACTGGTCACACTCTGTGTGATCCAAAAGCACCTTGTACTTTAGAACCAATGGTATTCCCAGAGCCAGTAATCTCTATCTCTGTAACACCAAAAGACAAAGGTTCTGTTGAGAAAATGGGTATCGCCATCGGTAAGATGGTTGCTGAAGATCCAACTTTCCGTGTTGAAACAGATCCGGATTCAGGCGAAACCATTCTGAAAGGTATGGGTGAACTGCACTTAGATATCAAAGTAGACATCCTGAAACGTACTTATGGTGTTGAATTAGTTGTAGGCCAGCCTCAGGTTGCTTACCGCGAAACTATCACTCGTGAAGTGGAAGACAGCTACACGCACAAGAAGCAATCTGGTGGTTCAGGTCAATACGGTAAAATCGACTACCGCATTCGTCCGGGCGAGCAAAACTCTGGCTTCTCGTTCAAATCAACTGTAGTTGGTGGTAGCGTTCCAAAAGAATTTATGCCAGCCATCGAAAAAGGCTTCGCCTCTATGATGAGCACTGGTACTTTAGCGGGCTTCCCGGTATTAGACGTAGAAGTTGAAGTATTCGACGGTGGTTTCCACGCAGTTGACTCATCAGCCATCGCGTTCGAAATCGCAGCCAAAGGTGCTTTCCGTCAAACTATGCCTAAAGCTGGCGCTCAGCTGTTAGAGCCAATCATGAAAGTTGACGTATTCACTCCGGAAGATCACGTAGGTGATGTGATCGGTGACTTAAACCGTCGTCGTGGCATGATCTCTGGTCAGGAAGCTGGCGTAACTGGCGTACGTATCAAAGGCGACGTACCACTGTCTGAGATGTTCGGTTACATCTCTACACTGCGTACTATGACGTCTGGTCGTGGTCAGTTCTCTATGGAATTCTCTCACTACTCTGCATGTCCGCAAAACGTGGCTGACACAGTGATTGCAAAAGAGAAAGAAAAGAAAGCTGCCGCTGCTAAGAACTAATTAGCCGCTAACGCAAAAAAGCCCCGCTGGTGAAAACCGCGGGGCTTTTTTATAGACGCTGGAAAAATAAAACCCCGGTTTTATCCGGGGCTTACATCAGAATGAACCTCAGTGTGTTGATCAGAACTTATAACGCAAGTTGGCACTGATGGAGCGGCGCTGACCATAGAAACAATCACCGCGATTCAGACAAGAAGTGATCACTGTTTTGTCGGTCAGGTTTTGCACCTGCAGACTTAGATCGTAATCCCCCATTTCATAACCCAGCATGGCGTCGAGCAAGGTATAAGAAGGAGTCGTTAGCGGGTCATTCAGTACCACACCATTCATAGCCACATAAGCGCTGCCATCTGATGTTTTCCCTACATAACGCACACCACCACCCACTTTCATGCCATCAACTAGAGCCAAACGCCAGGTTGCCCAGACAGAGGCCTGTTGTTCAGGCACAGCCGATAAAGTTGCGCCTTCTTCACCTAGCGTATTACTTTGGCTGACATAAGCGTCGGTGTAAGCGTAGCTGGCATAAATATCCAGTTGCTGCCAGGCCAATTGAGCTTCCAGCTCCACACCTTTAGCCGTGACTTCCCCACCCTGAATCTGACCATTGGGGTCAATCAATCCCTCGTCATCCAACTGATCGGCCGCTAAAGTCGTAGTGCGGTTTTGCTCTTTAATTTGATACACAGCAGCAGTTAACAAATGTTCTGTATTATCAGGCTGGTATTTCACACCCGCTTCCCACTGCTCACCGGTCTGAGGCTTAAAGGCCTGACCATAAGCATCCGATCCTAACATCGGCTCAAAAGACTCGCTGTAACTGATATAAGGTGAAACGCCGCCATCCATCAGATACATCAGACCCAAACGGCCAGTAGTGGCATACTGCGACTGAGCGTCAGCACGCTCAGTGCGGCTGACAGTGCGGTCACGACGCAGCGCCGCCGACACCATCCAGCTCTCAGCAATTTTCATATTATCCTGCAGATACACACCGCTCTGATACACCTTATTGGCCGCATAATCGGTCACATCCGCATCTGTTGGCAAATCTGTCACCTGACCATACACAGGGTTGTACAAGTCTAATAAACCACCTGCCCCATAAAAGGAATCATTATCGGTGTAGGCGTTTTGATAATCAAACCCCATCACCAGTTGGTGCTCTACTGCACCGGTTTGCAGATTACCATGCAACTGAGCATCACTGGTGATAGAGCGGGCATCAGCATTACTCAAATAAACCGCACGGGAAATAGTACGGTTGTCATCCTCAAACTTTGGAGGCCAACCATACATAGTGTCGTAATCGGCATGACTGTCGCTGTAACGGCTGGCGACACGTAAATCCCAGTCTTCCGTCAGATTGTGTTCAACAATCACAGTAGCGGCTTGTTGTTCTGTGTCATAACGGTCAAAACCTGGCTCGGAGACAAAACGGCTGCTTGGGATCTGACCAAACTCATTGGCTAAAATAGTGCCCTGATGCGGGAAAAATTGCGTGCTGGAACCGGACTCTTTTTTCTGCCAGTTGCCAAGCACCGTCACTTTAGTGTCGTCACTGGCCTGCCAGCTAAAAGACGGCGCTAAGGCTTTGCTGTTATCCGGTACAAAATCAGTCTGGGTATCACTGTCGCGCCATACGCCAACTAAACGGCCTTGCAGTGTTTCATCGTCATTCAATGAACCTGTGATATCGCCCGCCAGTTGTTTGCGTGAATAATTCCCCAACTGCGCCCATAACTGACCGCTGGTGGCTGCTTCAGGTTTTTTGCTGACTAAATTGACTATACCGCCAATAGAACCCTGGCCATACAACACCGAACTTGGGCCTTTGAGTATTTCAATTTGCGACAAGCCAAAAGGTTCGGTGCGCACGTTGTTGTAATAACCAAACAAAGACTTCAGACCATCCAGATATTGCACTGGCGACACACCACGGATCACTGACCAGTCGCCCCGGGTGTCCAGACCATAAGGACCATTGTATAAACCCGACACATAACCTAAAGCATCCTGAACCGTCAGCGCACCTAAATCGGCAATACGCTCTTCCGTCAGTACTGATACAGAGAGTGGAGTTTCGATAATAGGAGTGTCCGATTTGGCACCGGAAGCGCTGACATAAGAAATTAAACCACGCTTACTTTTTACCGTAATCACTTCAATGTCTTCTTCGGCTTTGGCTTTGCTGTCATCTGCCAACAGGGTTGCAGAATAACAACTTGTGGCCACAGCCAACGCAACTAAGGATATTTTATGGAGTTTAAACAACGACATGGCACTTTCCTCTGAATATAGTGCCTGAATTTTAAATGAAAATAGCTCTCAATTGCAAAGCAATTACGAACTATTTCCATTTGCGTTGTTAAGGGTTCGCCACGAGAAACCCTGTTCTCTGTTGCTCGGCAGCAATCACTAAGCATTCCGCTGACGGCTAAATCTCAAGGCCATATTTTTCCCGATCACACTCTCAGATCGAACGCTGTGCAACTGAAGGGCGTGATCTCATCAGCCGGAACGGCAACATAATCAAAAAATTCAGCACCAGAGCACCTATCACAGCAAAAGCCAGACCACTGATATGCAGTGGAATACCAGGTTTAAAATTCTGCACTACATCTTTTAGCTGATGAATTCTGTCAGGATGCAGCATAAATCCAATTTTCCCGAACAGAGTACCACTGCTAAAAGTTTCCATACCAAGACGCAGCTCAGACAGCAGACTTATGGTCTGCAGTTTTTGCTCCGCATCAGCACGCACACTGGGTTCAGGGTTCGTCAGATGGTTGTCTATCATGGCCTTAGCATCAGCAAACTGATGAGCTTTTGCTGTGGTTTCGTAACCATCCACCTGTGATTGAATGGCTTTGTACCAGCCAGATAAATACTGATGATAATGATCAACCAGTAAAGGCACCTGCAGCGCTGCAATAAGCGCCACTGCAAACACTAATTTGTCGAACAGTCTTCCTATCAAAATGGTGCTTCCTGTGGGTTACTTACTCTGGAAATTTTTCATAGGCGAGGCGCTTCATAATGAACGCTCTGCCCTGCCTGCTGTATTAGCCACAATACTTTTGCGCTCTTCGGTGTAAAACCACCAGGGTTTTGCTTCATCCCCTTCGATAAAGCGGGTAATAGAGATAAATACATCAATAACACAAGGGTCGTGCTTTTGTGCTGTGATCTCACAAAGCTGCCTGTACATTTGATAGGGATCACGACCTTTAAGATCGTCCGGCTTAAGGATACCTAAAACTAACAAATCAGCTGCCCCCGCCTTACCAATATTGGGCAAGTCTGTCAGCTTGATTGTTGTTTCGCGTCTCACTTTATCCGGATTCATCTGTTGCCCTTTAAAACTAAAGCCGTTAGACCTATCAGCTCTGACGCTCAGTAAAACCGGCAATAAAAAACTCAACTTTGCCGCAGGATTTACAGGCGTACATATCAAGGTTTTCTTTGTTAATAAAAAATTCACCTATATCGCCTAAGATGCCCCAACGTGTGCCTTCATGGAAGTTTTTAGTGCCGATAAAGCTCAATTTTTTCTTGCAGCGCAGACAATCAGGCAGAAACTGGTCTGACGCATTTTCAGGAACAAGCGCACCCTGTGCACTGTTGCAATTCCAACAGACTTCAAAGTCGTCATCTTCAATAGTGGTATTGCAATGTTGGCATTGCCAAGGCATCTGTATCCTCCTTTTGTGCCAGAATAATAACGGGTGGTTCCACTCTCTGTCGCGAAAAGCTTATCGGGAAAAGCTTGTTGCTACAATAGCTTAGACTTTGATTGAAATCACGTTAGTGCCGCTGTCACCAGTGCAAAAAAAAGCCCCAATTAGTGGGGCTTTGAGTTCAGGGCGCTCAGGTTAACAGCGCTCTGGAATACGTTTTAATACCGCCAGCAATAATTCCCAGTACTGGCCCACAGTAGTGATATTGACCATTTCGTCCGGCCCATGTGGGAAACGAATAGTAGGGCCTATCGACACCATATCCATATCCGGATATGGTTTTTTAAATAAACCACATTCTAAACCCGCGTGGATCACCATAATTACCGGCTCTTTGTGATAAATATCCTGATAGGTGTCGCGCACTATCGCCATCACTGGTGAATCCGGGTTAGGTTTCCAGCCAGGATAAGCCCCGCTGAATTTGACTGCTGCGCCTGATAACTGCGCCAGCGAAGTTAACATGCTCTCGACTTGCTGACGGCCGCTATCGATTAAAGAGCGGATTAAACACAGCACCTGAATACTCTGCTCTTTGGTGCTGATCACGCCCATATTCAGTGAAGTTTCGGTCACACCTGCCACTTCATCGCTCATTCGCATCACGCCGTTAGGGCATAAGTTCAGTAAGTGGATCAGGGTGTTTTGGCTCTGAGCTGCAAGCACCTGAGCTGGAGTCACGACTTCGGTCAGACTCAGTTTTAACGCTGGCTCAACGGCGGCTAATTCAAACTGCAGCAAAGCTTCAAATTGGTCTACAGCCTGCTGTAACTGAGTCAGTTTTGTCGCAGGAACAGTCAGACTAACAGTCGCTTCACGCGGTATAGCATTACGCAAAGAACCACCGCTAAAACTGGCGATAGCCAATTCCAGTGCTGTGGCATGATCGGCTAAAAAACGCGCCAACAGCTTATTGGCATTGCCACGCCCCAGGTGAATATTCACACCAGAGTGGCCACCTTTTAAACCCGTTAAACTTAAATCAACAGCTGTCACTCCAGCTGCTGTGGCTTGCCACTGCACAGGCACAGTAAATTCAGCATCCACGCCACCGGCGCAGCCCATGTAGATTTCGCCTTCCTGCTCTGAGTCGGTGTTGATCAGTATTTCAGCGTCCAACATACCAGGCTCTACACCAAAAGCGCCTGTCATACCGGCTTCTTCATCTACCGTCAGCAATACTTCTAAAGGGCCATGTTCAATCTCGTCGCTGCCTAAAATAGCTAAAGCCGAGGCCATGCCGATGCCGTTGTCTGCACCTAGTGTAGTTCCGCGGGCTTTTACCCAGTCGCCATCTACATAAGCGTCGATTGGATCTTTAGTGAAGTCATGAACTTTGTCGGCATTTTTCTGCGGCACCATATCCAGGTGCGCCTGGATCACTACCACTTTGCGATTTTCAAAACCTGCAGTGGCTGGCTTTTTAATGATCAGGTTGCCGACCTGGTCTTCAATAACAGCCAAACCTTTGTCACGTGCCCAGTGCTGGATATGCTGGCTTAAGGCCTGCTCATGTTTAGAGGGGTGAGGAATGGCACAAATTTGTGCAAACCATTGCCATAAAGGCTGCGGGTATAAAGATGATAATGCTGACACTACAACTCCTGATTTAAAGGCTCAGCTAAAAAACGCCGGCATTTTAGCACAAAGAGCTACAGGCACTGAATGCCGCACACGACAGAGCGCAGGCAGAGTAAGGGCGCTGGTCGCTCTTGGTCGCAGCGACAAAAAATCTTAACTAAATTAACGATAAACACTATATACATATCAAAATCAGACGGTTAAACCTGATGACCACGACTTGACTGTAACAACAGAATTTCAGGGGCCAGGACGGTAATGACAAAAACTGTGCAATTTTCTTTACTGAGCTTATTGGGTTTGATCAATGAGATACGCTAAAGCTCTGAAGTATTGAGATTTATCTGCATGCACTGCACTGGAGTATCCTGTGTCGCTATACGAAGTAAACGCCTGTGACAGAGGCTATTTGTTCTATGTATCTGACATTCATGCAGATCAGGCATAGCGCGCGCCCACTATAAATAACGGCAGCCAAACGGCTACAGATACAAAGATCACTCCCGTGATGGCAAATAACGCTGTACTGCTCGCCGCATGTGAAAAATACACCACAGGACTTGCCATGATATGTTTGTGCAGGTTGTTTGAAATGGCGCGAAAGGTAGTCCTGATGTCATCGACATGCATTTTAAGCCAGGTTAAAAATGGATTTATCAGTATCAGCAGACAAGTAAAGGCTACTTCCAACCCAACGACTTCAATAAATAGCAATAAATAACCTGCAAAAGGTGCAGCCACTAAAATAGCGAGAAACATCAAGGTTCTTTTCAGCCAAAGGTGACGATTAAGAAAATCCATTTGTTGTCCTTAACATCTATTATCTCAAGCCACTTATGATCCTGGCTGAAATCCAAAACCCAATGACAAATTGCCTTACTGACTGAACCTGCTCTATTGCCGTTCACAGCGAATCTGATAGTCAGTTTCTACAGTAATAACAACACGCTTATTGAATTCGTTGTCAGTAACGTACCCGCAACTGCCGGTTATTTCAACAGAATCGGTAAATTTGATTGTATAGCTGTACACGCCATCCTTTGGTTGCGTCAACGAATAATGCAGTGCATTGCTTGACCCGATGGCAATAGAACCAAAATCTAAATGGCTAGCGGGTAAATCAACTTCAGCCTGAGCTATTCCAACTGTGGAACTGTTCACAATGCTGATACTGGGTAACACATAGAAACTTGAGTAATAAATAACGATCAATAAAGTGAGTAGTGAAAATACGGTTTTATACAGAAGTTTCATGATACTCCCATGGGCAATGTAGCGTTAAAAGATGCGGTACGCAGTAACTGCCGCACCGTTCTCTTTTTGTTTTAGTGTGCCGCTGCAACGCCGTCCCGCCTGGAATCAGAGCCTGCCACATAACCTTTGTCTAATTTCATTACAGCCTGGCCACCACCAAATATAAGGCCTCTGCTATTGCCAAGAAAAACGCTTTGCGCCGTGGCCATAATTGGATTTTGTGGCGCATGCCCCATCGACAATAATTCATCTACTGTGTCTTGAGCTATGCCTTGCTCAAAACCCACATTATTGTCTTCCCAATGCCGGAACCGTGGTGCGTCCATGGCTTGTTGCACATCCATATCAAACAACACCATGTTGAGCAACACTTGCACATGAGCTTGTGGCTGCTGTGGCCCACCGACAATACCAAAACTTAACCAGGGCTGTTGCTTGCCTTGTGCATCTGTCTTGGTAACAAAACCTGGAATGATGGTATGAAATGGGCGTCTGCCTGGCGCTACTGTATTGGCTCTGTCAGGCTGCACTGATAGCCCTACTCCGCGGTTTTGTAACGCAAAACCTGTGCCCGGTACCACGACTCCTGAACCAAAAGACCCTGCTAAGCTATTGATAAAAGACACCATATTGCCTTGGCTATCTGCAACGCTTAAATACGTGGTTTCGCTGGTGGTTAAAGAGGGTTCCGGATCGGCCCTTTCCATGGCTTTGTCTGCGTTAATTTGTGCGCGACGCCTGGCAATCACCTGATCTGACAGCAACTGTTCTGGCGTGATTTGCATAAATTTGGGATCACCGACAAAGTGTTCCAGATCGGCATAAGCCAGTTTTTTTGCTTCAATCAAATGATGTAAATAGTCTGCGGAATTGTGTTTCATAGCCGCTAAATCAAAAGGTTCTAATATCTTCAGCATTTCTAAAGCGGCAATGCCCTGACCATTGGGCGGCAATTCCCATAGCTGGTACTCTTTAAACGAAACCGATAAAGGTTCGACCCATTCGGCGCTGTAGTTGGCAAAGTCATCTTGCGTTAAAAAGCCACCTAACTCCTGTACTCTTGTCGCAATTTTTTGACCCAGCTCGCCACCGTACAGCACTTGCGGGCCTTGCTTCGCAATGAGTTTCAAAGTGGTGGCATAATCAGGGTTCGTAAACCATTCACCGGCTTTAGGGGTTCTGCCACCCTCCATTAAAAAAGTGGCTCTTGAACCTTGATCCCAATTGATCTTGCTTTCGAACAATCCCCATTCCGTTGCTGTCGTTTCAGAGATAAGAAAGCCCTTTTCTGCCAATTCAATAGCAGGTGCCAATGCTTCAGCCAAACTGATAGTGCCATGCGCTTCTAACAGTTTTGCCCAACCCGATAATGCGCCAGGCAATGTAATAGACTCCGGGCCTTCGTCTGGCACACGACGACGATCTGCCATTTTTTCAAAGGTCATTAAGGCACCGGCATGGCCACTGCCGTTGATGCCAACCAAGCGTTGCTGCTTTTCCAGCCACAGCATGGCAAACATGTCGCCACCAATGCCTGTCATATAAGGTTCAACCACACTTAAAACCGCAGCTGCGGTGACTGCGGCATCCACTGCATTGCCGCCATTTTTCAGTACAGTAAGACCTGCCTGACTGGCTAAAGGCTGGCTGGTTGAAACCACGCCATTGGGCGCATACACAGCTTTTGCCTCAAAAGGCTCACTAGGTGAACCAAGGCCGGCCCGAAATGAAAAACCAGCCACAATAGCCGATATAGCGACCAGACTGATGATCGCCAGCATCCAAAGTAAAAACCTCTTGATTCCATTCATATAATTTTGTTTCCCCGATGTTTGGCCATGATCTGTTTTTTAGTCAGAAACTATAACCCAATGAAAGTTCTGGGATATAGTAGTCTGGTCAGCTAGTCTGTTATTGAACGATATTGCGCTTTGATGCAGAGACTAAGATCCGCTTTGGTCTGGCTGGAAATGGATAAATTCAGGAGTATCGCAAGGATGGCTAAAAACCAGAACTTGGTAACAAACTGGGTAAAAAGAGCTGCAGGCGAAACAGAGCGCATCGAAGCCTGTTTTAGCGGCCTTGCTTATGCGCCACATAGCCATGACACCTACACTTTGGCGTTAACTACAGCGGGCGTGCAAAGCTTTAATTATCGTGGTGAACTACGCCATTCACTGCCTGGTGAAGTGGTCATTTTGCACCCAGACGAAACCCACGACGGTCAGGCTGGAACCGATAGCCCCTTTGCCTATCGCGCGATCAGCATCAATCCTGTTGATGTACAAAATATTCTGCAAGGTGTCAGCCTGCCCTTCTTGCAAGGTGGGGTCACAAGAGATCCGCGCTTTATCCAAATTGCGACTAAGTTGTTGTCTGAATTTGAACGTCCACTGGAGACACTGGAACAGCAGGATCTTATTTTTGCTTTTGCCAGCAGTTTACAACAGGTAACGGGCAACAGTATTCAACATACCAAAGCAAACTACCAGGCAATAAAACGAGTCCGTGAATACATTGACGATCTTATGGCTATAGATTCCTGTATGCCCATCGATATCACGTTGGATGAACTGGCCGTTATTTCACACTACAGCAAGTGGCAAGTCACCCGGGATTTCAGATCCCTTTATGGCACCACACCTTACCGTTACGTCACACTGAAACGGCTACAAAAAGCCAAAGCCTTGATTGAGCGAGGCTTGCCCTTAGTACAAGTAGCTATCAGCAGTGGTTTTGCTGATCAAAGTCATCTGACCCGACATTTTAAAAGCTGCTTTGGTACCACGCCAAAAGTCTGGGCCAAACTGAATCAATACTATTCAGAGTGATGAGCTGGAGTATCAGGTTTGCTGGTATCTCAAGCTAGTGATGAGTTTTGTAAGCCGCGCAACTCTGTAACATGCAACAGTTCACCCGCAGGCCCCCACAAATAAAACACCTTCCCCCAGGATTCTTGCTGAATTGGAGTAATCTTGGTTTTGTGTTTTGATTGTGAACAAAGACGGTATGCTGATTCGATGTCTGATACACACAGCTGCAGCATAAAATTTGCAGCTAAATCTGCATTAAAAAATCGTTGCAGGAAAAAAAGACAATCTCCGTTTTGAAAAAGCGTTAAATCTTCAGAAACATAGTCAGCTTTAAATCCGATCTCTGAATAGAACGACTTGGAAACCTCATAATCTTCACTTGGAACAAAAGCTTTTATATCAATAACATCCATTGTTTTTTCCTACACAGCTAACCTGAGAAACTCGTGCAGCCTTTAAGAGCCTGTCCACGCTGCACCTTTGTAACTGAGCTGGTTATAAAACAGGTTAGTCTGCTGCTGAAGCTACATCTTTTTTGAACACCAATGCCAGCAAATAAACCAGGCCCAGAGGTGGAATGAGAGACAGGAGCGCACCAAACCCGCCAACCCAAACAGGACTTTGTGTTTTGCGACGACCAAGGTAATAACACAAAGCCCCCATAGTTAGCGCAAATAGGATTATGAATTCACCATACAGCGTCGCATTTATATTCAAAAAAATTCTCCTTGTCTTTTAGAAGTCCGCAGGCAAGCACACAAAAGTGTGAAGCTGGCCGAGGCCTGAAACAACAAATAATACATCGTGTTAGCCAGCACTTTTTGCCAGCAATAAAAGTAGCGTGTTATGTGAATTATTTACTGTACCTGCGCATCACAGCCACCTTACCATCTTCAAGTTCAAGTACATCCAGGGCTACTTTGCTGTAGCTAAAGTCTGAACCATCTGAGCGCTTCCCTTTGGCTGAGAATTTGTGCTTTATTGAAACAGCGTTATAACCATACTGATAGTCAATGATCTCGGCTTTATACTCGGTATGAACACCGAGATAACGGCTCATCCCCTTACGCATCATTGCTTTACCATCAGGCTCTCTGGAGTCATCTGGCGCATTAGGGAAGTGCTGATTGCCAACATCATCGGTCAGAAATGATAAATAATGCTCAAGATCTTCCTGTGTTGCATTTGGCTGCTGAGTCATAACCTGAGCATGGTAATAGGCTTTGACAAAGGCATCGTAGTCAAAATCATCAGCCAAAGTACTTACACTAAAGAGCGCCACAGCAGCTAGACAGATCAATAACTTTTTCATAAGAACTCCTTTTCTATTTCAACAATTTATATAACACCTTACTTTGCTACACAGGTCAACATTTGCGTTCCTGCGGTCACAGGCTGCGAGAATTGCCCTGTTATTTTTACTTTGAAGCAGTGATTAAGCAGAAAACCATGCTCTACTTTTCCCAATCCGCACATCTGCAGCACTATTATCCAGCCGACAACAGGTTTTTAAGTACCAGGTATCCGCTTGCTATTTGACTTCAGTTCCAGTTTAGGCTGCCAGATAAAACGACATAAGTACAACGCCAAGGTTATATGCGACGTGCAAAATAATAGCTGGCCAAAGGCTGTCGTAACGCAAACGAATCCAACTCAGTAACAAAGCAGCCACAAATAACAGCAACTGATGTAACTGTATGCCAAGCCAGACATGTTGTTCCGTCGATATTGAATGCATAATGGCAAACGCCAAAGCACTGCACAGCGCTGCTGACCAGACTGACTTTAACTTTTGTATCAGCGTCTTTAACAACAACTGTCGAAATAGAATTTCTTCAAACAACGGCCCAAAAGCTACCAACAACAGCAAGAGACCGATTGTCGATGCCAGCGAAATAGTTTCGCTGGATTGTGCCGCCAGAGGCTCAAATCGCCAGTAGCAATAAAGAATAGCCAGCAGCAACGCTACCCCAGGCCCCAAAATAAACCTTATCAGCGACAACGCACGCCAGCGTTTCAACGCCAGCAGCGCCACAATCGACTGACCGCCTGGAGACATCAGCAGATAACAGCTAATCATTGCACCGGAAAAAAAGACCTGGACAAACAAGTCATATAGCCATGTGTGCTGCCAGCTGTAGGAAAATGCGATCAATACCAACATCAGAGTAAATGCCAGGCAAGCAGCCCAACACAAACGAGTCAATGGCCATGAGCACTCAACCACAGAGTTCAGAGACTGAGACGAGGCGACTCTCGCGTGCTCGGATGACAAGAGCTGCACTGCACCGGCCTGATGCTGCACTTCGTTTTCGATCAATACGGATTTTTGCCGTTTATCTGTATTCATTGAGGTACTCCGGTCGCATCAGGCGAAATGACAAATAGACGCTGCCAGCCCGGAACATAATGATTTGTAAGAAATATCACAACTGACAGAACTAGCAGGTGTTGTATCTGCGCTTCCGCTGGTTAAATCATCCAATCACTTCCCTCAGGGTCATCACTATAAACCTGACACACTCCTTCTGTAGTTAACATCATCAACCACAGGCTGCGAGAATTGCCCTGTCCAGCGACACGGATTTGCGGAACATCTTATGTATATTGATGTTTAGCTCTCTTAAAGCTGGTAGAGCAATAACGCAGATTACCATTTTCAGATAAGCGGCCCCTCTTGAGGCGTTTAAAAGCTGTAACTTTAATAGCTTGATTTTATTAGTTAAATCAACGAGCGCCGACACTCATTCACCTGAGTTCAGGTTATTTAATAAAATAGCCAACAGGAAGCCAGTTCCCGCTACTTTTGCTCATAGTGAGCGTTTCAGTGGACGACTTTTTGTGTTGAAAATCAGTTTGAAATTGAATAACCAGATAGTCTCCGTCAGGAACACCTGGCAATGCTGAATACTCTTTAGAACTCAATTCTGTGCGTGAAACAACAACCCCAAGTGGGGTACGCATCTGTTTCAGAGCCGCATCCCAATTCGCTTGAGGGAGCTGAGACTTAAAGAAAGAGTCTGTCTTTTGCCAACTTGCGGCGTATTCACCAGAGTCTACAATCTTGAGCCACTCTTTTGCCGCTGCAACACCGGCCGTTCCATCAGCCCAAAGTACAGAAGAAAGCAGCACAGATAAAATAACTATTAGTTTTTTCATAACATCTCCTTTTGTGTTCAAATCCTGTTGAAAAGCCGAAGTTGAGATATGGCTAATCTTGACATTCCATCCTTCGATGGCTCCACGCTGCCACGAAGCTCGGAATCCACACAACCGACTGTTAAAGTCATCAGTGATAAACCCAAAAATCGGAATACTAAGCTCATGGTCGGGTCGGGGGCACCTGCATCGGCCTAACGCTCAAAGAAGCTGCGCGGTAAGCGTCGGCTGCCTTTGCTTGTTATGTAACTTTTAATCTGATTCATCAGGATAGAGCCTCAATGACAGTATTACAGCCAATGCACCAGAGATCCCTGCGATTCCAGAACCACTAAATCCAGCAATGATTACAGCAGGTTTCAATATAAAAAAGTGAAAGAGGAATACTAGAGGAACAAGTATTGCCAGCAACTTCCACTTTATCTTCATTTTTATTTTTTTGTTGCAATGAGGGCATTTCTTCTCTTTTTCGAAACCGTTTAGCGCTTTTGAAAAAAAGCCAATGCTACCTTGGCAGTAAGGGCACTTCATTATCTATCCCTAGTTACATAACGCATAGCACTCGGGTGACGACCGCGCAGCGATTGGCATCCCAGCGGCCGCAGGCCCCGAGTGCTGCGTCTTGTTAGTTGTTAATTTTGATTAAGAAGAGCTTTTTGGGGTTTTGCGAAATAAGCCAAACCAAAATAGTCCTTCAAAAACAAAACCTAAAATTATAAATACAAATACACCCGCTGAATTGCCATAGCTGTAGGAGCTAAGGGCAGCAATGACAAGTACAGCAAGAATTAAAAACCTATAAATTTTATTCACAATCTGCCCTTAATGTTTGATGGCAAATAACGCCCCGCGCATGCGCGCGAACGTGTGAGCGTCGCAGGGGCAGAAGGCCCGGAATGACGCGGATTGTTAGCTGCCAACCTTATTTACCATTAGCGTAAGTTTTTGAGCTCCAATTTCCAATGTAGCTTCTTTGCCGTAGGTAACGGTAAATGAAGGATTTATCGTGCTATCAGCAACGGTAACAGCAGCTACAATACCTGCGGTTTCATCTTGGTTTGGCTTAACTGTGAGGTTATAGCTAAAGCCATTATCCATCGTGATTGATGCCATTTTATCTGCTTCAACTACCATGGTTGGAGAAGCAACCAGTTTGCCCTGAGAGTACACAGATGTAGATACTTGGTAAGTATCAGCCGCGAAGCATGACGCCGACGCTAGTAGAGCAGTAATTAGTAAACTTGCCTTAATTTTCATTTTAACTTCCTTATGTAATGTGAAGGTTAAACACAGCTAACTATTTGCTTTGGGGCGGACAACGCAACGCGTTGGACGTCCCAGCCCCGCAGGGGCGACCAACAGCAACTTGTTAGGTGCATCTACACCTGCATAGTTAAACAAGAAACATGATCAACGTTGCTAGACAAAAATACCAAATCGGTATCAAGTCCCACTTGCCATAATTACCAAGCTTTCTAAAACGCCTTATCGCGAACAGCCAGCAAACAAGAAAAACAATAATGTGCAACGCAAGTAGTGGTGGAATAATAATTGCCAATGGATTTTTTTCTCGGGCAAATCCAGATGCAAACGCCAGCCACATCATCATCATATACAAGCCCAATGGAACTAAAACAAAGCCATTGAGAAGCAAATATCTGTTTCGGCTTAACCAACGCATACCTTCACACCTAACGATATAGCTCAATGGCGCGTTTAGCGTCCATTGCAGCGTCTTGTTCTGTCTTTGGTTTGCGGTGGACCACCATTCCCTTGGTTCCTTTTGACTCAAGCAGTAAAACAATTCCCGACGCGAAAACTCGCCGGTGTTGGGGTTTGTGGCCTTACTCGAAGCTGGTGCGCGCCATCCGTCTGCATGCTCGCATCAGCGGTGACGCGAACGCTTCGAGCGTTACAGAAAAACACAAACTTTTCAAGATTAGTTTGTTCTTTAAATCTGGACATTATGCTCCGCCGATCTAAAGCCCTTAATCCGGCGAGACAGAACTTTTTAGCGTCTTATCCGGCGTTCACGACGGATAAGCGTCTGTTGAACGGTGGGCGCGCCCTTCATTGGTACATTTGATGCTAATGGAATTTGTATATTTAGGGAACAGCTGCTTGCAAGATT
>NZ_BMLH01000011.1 GCF_014645135.1 Rheinheimera tangshanensis | reverse complement strand
GCGTAAAGGGGTCATGATGGTTCTCCGGTTGTCTTGGGAACAGTCCCGGAGTAAGTGTGGAAGCTCAGACTCAGTCTGTGAAATCAGGCTCCGCGTAGCGGCTTAGTTCAACAATTTAATAGAAGGGTTTCTGCCCGCAAGTCGAACATTTTTCCGCCTTCTTTCATGATTTTTACTCATAGCAAATTAACGCTGATGTTCCTCTATTTCAACAACTTTTTCTGAAATCAGTAAATTTATGCCCGACAAAATCTATACAGCCTGCACGCTAGTTGGTGGATTTTTTACTCAAACTGAACCACTGTTTATTTAAACAGTTATTCAGGAGCAAAAAATGGCCTCGCCTTTTTTGGATTACGTCAGGGAATTTATAGTGTCGCGGCGTTATGCCAAGCGCACCGTCGAAACCTATTTGTATTGGATTCGGTTCTACATTTTGTTTCATCACAAACAGCATCCGAATCAATTGTCCGATACCGATGTGGAGAGTTTTTTATCTTACCTTTCCAATCAGCGTACTGTGGCCATAAAAACTCAGGCTACTGCTTTAAATGCACTGAGCTTTTTGTACCGGCATATTATTCTGCGGCCACTGTCGCTAAACCTTAATTTTAATAAAGCCCAAGTTGCGCAAAAACTGCCTGTGGTACTTACTCGTGCTGAGGTTCAGCAGTTGCTGGCTGTTATTGAGCCTAAATACAAATTATTGGCGCAAATCATGTATGGCAGTGGATTGCGTTTAATGGAAGCAGTTCGGCTGCGGGTGCAGGATATTGATTTTGATTATTTGTCGGTGCTGGTTTGGCAGGGTAAAGGTAATAAAAACCGCCGTGTGACTTTGGCACCAGAGCTTATTCCTTCCCTGAAACTGCAAATAGAACATGTAAAACAGCATTTTCAGACTGATCTTCATAACCCCTCTTATGCTGGAGTCTGGTTGCCTTTTGCGTTGGCTCGAAAATATCCAGCAGCGCCAAAAGAGATTGGCTGGCATTATTTATTTCCATCCAACCTGCTTAGCCTTGACCCTGAATCTAAACTTATCCGTCGACATCATTTGGATGAAACTACCGTCAGACGCGCTATAAAAGTCGCAGCCAGATTGGCAAAAATATCAAAGAATGTTACGTGCCATACCTTACGTCATAGTTTTGCAACTCACCTATTAGAAGCAGGTGTTGATATTCGAACAGTACAAGAACAACTCGGCCATAGCGATGTAAAAACTACACAAATTTATACCCATGTATTAAATCGGGGTGGCAATGCAGTGAAAAGTCCGTTGTCTTTGTTGCTGAATGGGTGAAGGTTTGGAGAGTTTCTGACTGAACGATAGACGGGAGGATTGTAGGGGGCGTAGCTTGTCCCGCCCCGTCAACGGGCACAACAGTATCCATAGACGGGCGGGTACAAGACCCATAGAGATCGGTATGGAATTTAAAACGGGAGGGCATAAAGCCCTCCCCTACAGTATTTTCGACGGGTTGATTACCTTACTATTTCCATCTCTGCCAATAAATTATCAGCGTTATCAACGTATTGCATCATCCACAATACATAACGGATATCCACATGAATAGCGCGGGTGATTTCCGGGTTGAAATACCAGTCTTTGGTGATGGACTCATAAGTCGAATCGAAGTTTAAGCCCACCAACTCGCCTTTGCCGTTCATCACTGCTGAGCCTGAGTTGCCGCCTGTGGTGTCGGCGCTGGATAAGAAGTTGACCGGCACCGAGTTAAAGGCTTTTACCTCGTTTTTTGGGCAGTTAAAAATGCCACAGAACCAAGGCTCTTTGCTTTGGGCAGCTAAGTCAGCATAAAAGTAGCCAGCTGTTTTACCTGCCTGATAGGCATCCACCAGCTTTTGCGGCGCGTTAAACGGATACTCAGCCTGACGTTTGGCGATTAACCCCTTCACTGAAGTAAAAGGCGTTTTATAGACACCGTCTTTGGCCGGATAACCGTCCACAGATCCATAAGTGATACGCAAGGTGCTGTTGGCGTCCGGGTACACTGGTTTTCCCTGTGCTTTGTTGTAGGCAATAATAGCTTGCATATAAGCTGGGCGCACTTGGGACAGCTGCCCTTTCAGCTCTTTATCCTGAGCTTCTAAAGCCAGGTTTTTGTCAGAAATAGCCACTGCGATGCGAATAAAGGGGTCTGCACTTTGCGCAAAATCAGCTGGTGTTTTACCCAGCCAGGTTTTACGCCCTTCGGTGCTGGTTAAGCTGCTTTGTGGGTAAAGCGCTGTGATTTTTTCAGCAACCTGTGCCTGGCTCATGCCAGCAGTTAAACCTAAAGCGGCGTCTAACTCTGCTACACGCACCGCATCAGGCTGAGCTAAATACTCTGCGAGCTGTTCTGACCAAATGGCGATATCCATAGTCGGGTGGAAGCTTTTCTCCATCCGGGCTAAACGGCCTTCGATCATTTTTAAGTCACGTTGCTGAAAGCCCATTTCCCGTTCTGCGTCCGGCTTTTGGTTTTCCTGCGCTAAACGGTACAGCAAAATAGCGGCTTGTAATAAATCACTGCGTTTGGCCGCTTCAAAGTAATAAGTTTGCTGGGTAAAAGCCTGTTCGGCGTCTATTACTTGCTTTAATGCATCAATGCTTTGCTGGTAAGGCGCGCGCTCTGCATCGGCTTTAATCCAATCCAGCAAGGCTTTTTCCTGCATTTCTTTAATGGCCTGAATATCCGTCACTTTAAAACCATCCAATAAACCCTGCAGTTTTTTCATGCGGTTATTGTGGCCTTTGACAGTGGAGGCGTATTTCACTTTTAGGTCGCCGTCAGCGGCACTTAAACGATCAATGGTGTTGATCATTTGTTGATAGGTTTTTACCTGAGCCGGATATTGCCAGTCGGCGGCAAAAGAGATTTCATCGGCTAAACGGTAACGGCTGGTTTGGCCAGGGTAACCAGCCAATAAAATGCCATCGCCCTGGCGTACACCACTGGCATTAATTTTTAAGAAGTTTTTGCTTTGGTAAGGCACGTTATCCACTGAATACGGTGCTGGTTTACCATCTTTGCCGACATAACCACGGATAAAGGTGTAATCGCCTGTATGGCGTGGGTATTCGAAGTTATCGATATCACCACCGTAATTCCCTACAGATTCTGAGGGTGCATACACCAAACGTACATCCTGCAGCATCAGCTGTTTAATTTGAAAGTATTCCATGCCATGGTGAAAACTCACCACAGAGCAGCGATAATTCGCATCGCTTTCGCAGTCTTTAATCAGCGCTTTGCGGTTGGCTTCTATCGCCTCATAACGCGCTTTGCCGGATAAATCTGCAGCCAAAGCACCGGTAACTTGTGCAGTTACATCGGTCACAGCTTCAGTGATATACAAGCGTTCCTGCGGCCCGGCTGGTAGCTCTTCAGCCATAGTTTTAGCTAAAAAGCCTTTATCAATCAGGTTATTGTCTTTGGTCGAATTGTTCTGAATAGCATTGTAGGCGCAGTGATGGTTCGTCACCACCAGGCCTTTTGGTGAAACAAAAGAAGCCGAGCAGTAGCCAAGGCTGACAATAGCATTCATAGGATACTGGCTTAAATCAGCCAGCTGTTTGCCTGGTATTTCAATGCCTTTGGCGGTTAATTCTTTTTGTAATTCAGCCAGTTGATGTGGCTGCCACTGACCTTCGTCGGCAGTAGTGGCAAAACTGATAGCCAAGGCTAAGGTACTAAGCAAATAAACAGATTTCATAGGATCCCTTGGGGTTTTTCGTTGTAGTTTTCATTTGTGAAGCACAAAGGCGTTAAATTATCCATGGAAAGCGCTCTGGTGCAACTGTGTTTAGTTCAGCGTGGGAAATTTGAGCCAAGTGGCATGTCTGATTCTTTTGTCAGACGGATTGAGCAAAAAGCCGCATCGTGCTAACAATAGTGGCATAAAAACAACACGATGGATCAACTACTTATGCAAGCATGGAATGAGCGTTTTCCCCGTTTAGCACAGTTACATTTTGCCCAGTGGGGTTATTTACTGGCCACAGTGTTTTTTCTGCTGTTTTTGTTACTGGGGGCAGACAACAGCGTTCTGGCAAAAATAGGCTCTGTGTTATTACTGCTCGCGACAGCCAAAGAAATGTGGCAACGCTTTGCTATCTGGTGGCACAGCCTGCTAGGCAAAGCCTGTATCCTGACTTTCTACGCCATAGTGCTGAATTTTTCTTTTGCTTATGCCGAATCTCTGGTCAACGGTGTGATAGGCGTAAGGCCTGATATAGTACCTTACAGCGTCAACTTAGCGGCTTTACTGCTGGCCCCGGCCTGGACCTTAATTGGCAGCATGCTGACCTTGCAGTTTTATTCCATGCTGCATTTGATTAAAGTCATGCTGCTGTTGATGTTGCGACCTTTTGGCGTTCCTTCGAAACATCTGCTGGATGATGAAGTTTTTCCGGTCTGGACTTTAGCCGCCCGTATTATCTACTTGCCAGTGGTTACTATCATTTTAACTTTTACTTTATTCAGCTATTTCAGCGGCCATCCGGAGCAATTTTTAAACTGGACCACGACTGAGCAACAAAACAGCCCTGAAGCGATACAAAAACAACTGGCAGAAATAAAGCAACGTGAAGCAGAGTTGCAACAGCAGCAACAAGGGCCTCATAGCAAAGTCCCGGAGTTTCAGATCTTTATTGAAGACGGCTATTTAATGGGCGACAGAGGTTTTAAATTACCCACTATGCTGTGGTTGAATAAACTGGTGGCGTCTTTTAACTACCATATCGAAAGCCTTGGCGCGTCCAGTTGCAAACTGACAGAGCCTGAGCATCTGGTGCATATTAACGACTACGAAGTGCTGGTGATCACACCTGATGTAAATAAGCCTGTAGGTTACAGTTACACTGTGCGGGTTTGTGACTCGCCAGCCTTTCCGGCAGGTATGACAGGCCGGGCTTTGGCTCCGCCCATTCAAACTGAAACGCCAGAACAAAGATAATCACAAACACAAAGGCCGGGTCTAAACCCGGCCTTCATCTGTGCGCTTAGTTTAAATCATCAGCTGTTTTGTGCCTGATGAATTTGTTTATTCAACAGTGGCGTTAAGGCAAACATAAAGATGGCGCAGCCTACCCCAACCCAACCTAAAATGGCGAATACATCAGCATAAATAGCCAATGCAGTGCCTGTGTCAGTACCTGCTGGCATAGAGGCTAAGGTACCAAAACGCCCCGCTAACATTTCACCAAAAGCCGAAGCTAAAAACCAGACGCCCATCATTAAGCTGACTACGCGGCTGACCGACAAGGTAGTAACAGCAGATAAACCTATAGGCGATAACACCATCTCACCTATTTCCAGCACCAGGTAAGCCAGAATAAACCACCAAAAACCAGCTAATCCATTGGCTTCAGGGTTCAGTGCCGCGTATTGCAATACAAAATGCGCCAGACCTGCGAACAATAAACCAAAACCAAATTTGGCAGGGGCAGATGGGTTCCAGCCTTTTTTATCCAGCACAGGCCAAAGCCAGGCAAAAGGAATAGCCAAAGCAAAAATAAACAAGGCGCCCACCGAAGTTAATTGTGAAGCGTTAGGCGTAAAGTCGCTGACCAACAGGTTGAAGGTGTAGCTGTTCATCACCCGGTCGGAAAATGCCAGCCAGGTACCATAAGTTTGTTCGTACAAGCCCCAGAACACAGCAGAGATACCAATCAGCACCATCAGCACTATCATATTGGCGCGTTCGACTTTGCTGCACTCAACAAAAATAAACTTAAACCACCAAATCAGTAAGGCGATAGTCATCAGAATAGCCACCACTTCAGTGGCCGTGATTTCAGTGCCTTCAGCCAGACCTAAAACGGCTGCTAAAGCGCCAAAGTCAAAGCGGGTTTGCAGGATTTGCTGCACCACAATAACGCCAATCAAAGCACCGATATAAATCAGCGTTTCACGGCGAATACCAAAACGTTTTTCGTCCAAAAGCTCAGGACGACCCGGTTCAGCCTGGCCCTGCAAATGTTTGGTTTGGGTAACAAACACCAGCCAGCCTAAAATCAGGCCTATGCCAGCTGAACCAAAACCATATTCCCAGCCATATTCAATACCGACCCAGCCAACAAACAAACTGGAGATAAAGGCCCCCATATTGATGCCCATATAAAAGATGGTAAAAGCAGAGTCACGGCGCGGATCGTTATCCTGGTACAAGCGCCCTACTATGGTGGAAATATTCGGTTTTAAAAAACCTACCCCCACTGCAACTAAGGCCAGCGACAAATACATAATTTGCACCGCGACATTATCAAACCCCATTTCTGGGGTAGCGGCGTGACCTCTATAGGCCATGCCAAGCATCCCTACCGCCATTAAAGCGCCACCAAAAGTAACGGCTTTGCGCATTCCAAGGTATTTATCTGCCAATAAACCACCGACCACCGGCAAGGCATAGGCTAAACCGGCATAAGTGCCAAGCAGAATATAACCGTCGTCATCAGAAAATAAATGGTGTTTGGTCAGGTATAAAAACAACAGGGCTTTTAAGCCATAAAAGGCAAAACGTTCCCACATTTCGGTGAAAAAACACACATAAAGGCCCATGGGATGGCCGAGCAGCTGTCGCTGTACAGGAAGAGTAGTAGTTGTCATAGGGATCCGCGAATACTGTAATTATTATCCCCTTCTTACTTGAAGCTGCAGCTTTGTTGACTTCCCGCCCTCGCCCCAGTCACATAGGTGAACTATGCTCCTGGGGTCTTGTGCACTTGTCGCCGCGCTGCAACTCCAATTAATTTGGGTATTAGTCTTAAAGTCTTAAAGTCTTAAAGTCTTAAAGTCTTAAAGTCTTAAAACGGCCTTATTAAAGCCGTTGCCAGAGAACTCAGCAAGCTTTTCCTGTGGCTAGTCCAGTCTGACCAGCGGCGAAATTCACTATTAAATGGTGATTTTCACGGTTTAAATTTCATACATTAACTTTATCTTTATGATTTATATCACAATTAAAATTGGCCCCAATCTTGTAACCCTTTTGGCATAAGTGAAAAAAGGAGAACGACCATGGGTGCTTTACGACTGATATTTAATGTTTTCTGGTTTGTGATGGGTGGTTTTTTAATGGGGCTGGCCTGGTGGTGTATTGGTTTACTCTGCTTTTTAAGTATTGTATTTATTCCTTTTGGTCGCGCCTGTTTTGTCATTGGTGAAATGGCGTTCTGGCCTTTTGGTAACGAGCATGTCAATCGCGAGCGCCTGAACCGCATTTCCGATATTGGCACTGGACCACTAGGTTTTGTCGGTAACGTGATTTGGTTTGTGTTTGCCGGTTTCTGGCTGGCCCTGGGGCATTTAATTCATGCTGTGGCCTGTTTTGTTACCATCATCGGCATTCCGTTTGGCTTAGCTCACTTAAAGCTGGCCACTTTAAGTCTGGCCCCTATAGGCCGTACTGTGGTCAATAAAGCTTATTAAGCGGACAACGGAGTAAGGGTCAGCAAAATGGCTCTTACTCTTGCTCTTGCAGTTGTTTTTGCTTTTGTTCTTTTTGTACCTGCCAGGCTTTTTGCTGTGCACGGTAATAATCCCAGACACAAGGACAGCAGCTGCCGCTGCCACAGCAATCGCTGCTTTCTGGCGCAACAGGTTCTTCGGTAGGTATACGCAGCCGAATACCGTCAATAGTGGTAAACATAAAAAACTCCGGCAAAAAAGGCGGCGGCATTGTAGCATTGTCCTTAAAAAAATAATGACAGATCTGCGCCCATGCCTGAACAAACGCCATCCAAACAACAAAAAATCTGGCAAACGGTGTTACAAATTCCGGCCGGAAAAATTGCCAGTTATGGTCAAATTGCCGATTTAGCTGGCTTGCCTGGCCGTGCCCGCTTAGTCGGAAAAACGCTGGGCTTAGCACCGGATGAGCTGCAACTGCCCTGGTACAGAGTGATGCGCTCGGGTGGTCAGTTGGCGTTTGCAGCAGGTACCCCCCAGGCTTTAACACAACAACAATTGCTGCTGGCCGAAGGTGTGATAGTAAGAAATGGACGGGTTGCTAAAGATTTTTGGTGGCAACCTGATTTATCAGAACTGTTGTTTAAACTGCAGTATTAACAGCTGATTTGTTTAAATCAAAGCGACTTAGTAACACTGTATTTTGTTGGCGCTGATACCAGTCATTACCTACCAGTTCCAACTCATCTATCAGGCAAGAGCCAAAATCCACGGAAGTTAAGGCTTTGATTTTCTGCAGAAACAGCACGGGGTTAGCAGGCTGTTGGGTGAAACGTAATACTGTCATATGAGCAGTTTGAATGGCATAACGCTGGTCAATGGAATGCTGCAAAGTCGATTGCCCAAAGGCAGAGCGCAGCTTTGCTCTTAACTGATTGAGCTTTTGATCATCAAAAAAGCCCTGCACCAACACACAAGAAGGCGATGCGGTGATCCCCTGAAAATCCAACCGGAACGGGCCTGTATCCGCTATCACCTCTTTGACTAATTCAACATAAGCCGCTGTATCTATCTGCGATAAAGTAAAACCTGCATAGCAGGAAATCAGCGATAAGACCGTCAAATGTAAATCTGAAGCCGGATAATAATACTGTTGTGGCTCCAGCTGCATCAGCTCTGCCAGATGATGCCGGATTTGTTGTTTTACCTGCTCAGAAGGACGGGCCAACAAAGTAATACCATACCGCTTATCATCTTTGGCAGTTAACAGAGGGTCAGTCTCAAATTGATGTTGTTCAAACTTCAGTAAAGACTGTTGCCACAAGGCTTGGTAGTGCTGTTGCAACTCTGGTTTGGTCATCACCAGCTTCCTAAGTAAAAGCCTTAGAACGCAACAACCAGCGCAGTGGCAATTGCGACACTAACATCCCCAGCAGCATCAAACCACAGCCTGTCAGCGCCCTGCTGCTTAGCTCTTCACCTAACAGCCAGACTCCACCTATAGCGGCAAACACAGTTTCTAAGCTTAAAATAATAGCCGCATGAGCCGGATGAGCATGTTTTTGTGCCATCACTTGTAAGGTATAGGCTATACCCACTGACACCACACCCGCATAAAGCACCGACTTCCAGGCTAATAAAGCATTGGTGACTGTGGGTGTTTCAATGCTAAAAGCCACCAGCATGCTCAAAACACCGCAGACCACAAATTGCAGACAAGCTAATAAAATTGGCGGCACTTTTTTGCTGTAGTGGTCAATAGTCAGTAAGTGGGCAGCCCAGAACAATGCGCCTATCAACTGCAATAAATCGCCGAAATTGACTGAAAAATTATCACCAACACTCAATATATACAAACCTGAGACGGCAATAGCGCAACCGAGCCAGATATTGGCACTGATTTTATGGTTCAGGAAAATCCCCAACAGCGGCACCAGCACTATATAAAGCCCGGTAATAAAACCTGCGTTGGCAGCAGTCGTATATAAAAGTCCAACCTGTTGCAGTGATGCGGCAATAAAAAGTAAAACCCCAACAGGCACAGCGCCCCATAACAACAGTTTCCAGTCGACCTGCTGCAATTTACCCTGACGTTGATACCACCAGATCAAAGGCAATAAACTCAAAGCGCCAATCAAAAAGCGTAGGCCGTTAAAGGAATAAGGCCCTAAATGCTCCATACCCAAACGCTGGGCAACAAAACCTAAACCCCAGATCGCCGCGGCCAGTAATAACATCAGATTGGCTTGCATGGTCGACTCCCTAAAAAAGCCTATTGAAATTTTGTGCTGTAAAACGCCGGGTTAAAACGTGTCGCCATCGCCATCAGAAGCACTGCAATGGCGGCTAATAATAACCAGCTGATACTAAAGCTTTGGCTAAAGTCACGGATAAAACCAGCAATCAGCGGCGAAAAAGCCGCCAGCGTATAGCCTATACCCTGCACAAAAGCCGTCAGACTGGCGGCAGAGGCAGGTTGGTGTTGATGATCCATCGAGACAATTAAAGACAAAGGAAACAACCCACCAATACCTAAACCTAACAGCGAAGCCCAAACTAAACCCAGCGCAGGTGCTATCACTAAACCGGAAAAGCCTGTCGCCATCAGGACTAAAAGTACCAGTAGTACAGCACGACGGTCGGCTTTACGACTAGCCAGCCACGGGCTGATAAAACCCGACACGACCTCCATGCACAGCAACAACCCCAGCAGCAAGCCACTTTTTTGTTCACTCCAGCCCTGCTCGACATAATACGCAGGTAACCAGGCCAACACACAGGTAAAAGCACAAGTGACCAAACCAAAAAACATCGCTAAGGTCCAGGCCCGGCCGTAGTTGGCAAAACCCAGAGGTTTTTGTGGCGATTGCACCACAGGCAAATTTTCAATAGCGTTTTTTTGTGAAAACCACAACAGCAAAGCCACTACAGATAAAACCACCCAACCGGATAAAGCCACCCGCCAACTCTGTGCCCAATCGGCCCAAAACGCTGCTAAAGAGGCCGTTAAAGCCGCACCGGCAATAATGGCGGAGATATACCAGCCCATCACTAAAGGCGCTTTTGTACCGAATTTTTGTTTAATCACCCCAGGCACCACAGCCTGTACCATGGCAATCCCTAAACCCGCCACTATCGCACTTAGAGTTAAATCTAAAGCTCCTACAGCCCAATAACGCTGCGCTGTAGCAGCGGCTATGGCAATGGAGGCCCAGAACACCACCTGATAAGAGCCAAACCATATCGCCAACTGATGCGCAAAAAAGATGCCTAAGCCCATCGCCAGTACAGGCAACATAGTCAGTAACGAAGCCTGAGTAAAAGACAGATGCAATTCTGGTTGCATCAAAGGTAATAAAGGTCCGATAGAGGCCATAGAAGGCCGTAAAGTCAGAGCGAGTAGCACTAAACTCAGGATCAAAATCCAGGTTTTGGCGGTAAATTTAGAGGTTTCAGTCATCACAGTACCCTAAGTCAGATCAGCGCCCTGGCGCAAAGCAATTTAGATAAAGAGGGGCGGAAAAGTCGCGCACATTAACATAAGTCCAGGGCCCTGATCGACCCAAAGCAAAAGATCAGAAAACTCTGACTTTACCCTTGCGATCCAAACCAGATCTTTTATACTGTTTTTATATACAGTATTTTGAGATAAAAATCATGAATGCACTGCTGCAACAGCTCCAGAACAGACAACTGATCTGGCATGCGAATCAGACCGAAGCGCCTTATGAGCACTGCCAAAGCACAGGTTTTCCCGCTTTGGATCAGCTTCTGGGCGGTGGCTGGCCACAGCATAACGTGGTTGAGTTACAAAGCCATGGCGCTTGTGCTGAACTGCAATTGATCTCAAAAGCGCTAGGACAATCCGGATCGGATCTGCTGCAAGTTTGGATCAATCCACCTGCAGCACTTTGTGCTGAATACTTACTACAACAAAAGCGGCCTTTGCATCAGGTCTTGCAATTGAATGCACCCCGCTCTGCTGATGCGCTCTGGGCGGCAGAGCTGTGCTTAAAAAGTGGCAGTTGTACCGATGTGCTGCTGTGGCAAAACAACTTAAATTTAACCCAGCTTAAACGTTTGCAATTAGCCGCAGCACAAGGCCAAAGCCAGTTGTATTTTTTCCGCCCAGCTATGGCTGAACAACAACTTTTACCCTGGGCTTTAAGTTTACAGCTGACTCCGGTAACGACTGGCTTACAGATCCGTATTCTGAAACGTAAAGGTGGCTGGCAACAGCAGGAGGTCGTGTTGCCATGGGCAGAGCTGTATCCGCAGTTTATTAAGCCGGAGTTACAGCAAAAGCAGTATTCCAAGCCACCTTTATCCAGAGTCAGCTGAGGCTAGCAGTATGTCTGCCCAGATGGAGTTTTGGTTGTATTTATATTTCCCGCAATTGCAGCTGGATAAGTTGCTCGTGCTGCACTCAAGCACGCCTGCAACTAAAACCTTATCAGACAAAGGCAAGAGTCATCATCTGGATTTAACAGCTCCGCTAGCGATAGTAGGCGCTGACCATCAGTTGCTGCAACTCAACTCTGCAGCC
Source organism: Rheinheimera tangshanensis (assembly GCF_014645135.1). Classification (GTDB taxonomy): domain Bacteria; phylum Pseudomonadota; class Gammaproteobacteria; order Enterobacterales; family Alteromonadaceae; genus Pararheinheimera; species Pararheinheimera tangshanensis. Next base: position 142,794 of record NZ_BMLH01000011.1, on the reverse strand, counting down.
AGGCAGGCGGGTTTAACTTTGGGCATGGGATTGGCGTCCGCAGCCTCTTTATGCCATCAATTGCAGTTAGTACCTCATCAGGCTGAGCAAGAACAACAGCAACTACAGCAGTTAGCTCAACTGTTGTATCAATACTGCGCTGATATAGCACTGCAGCCCAACTGCGGTTTAGTACTGAAACTAAGCCCCATGCTGGCTTTGTATGGCGGTGCTATGCAGTTTTGGCAGCAACTGCAACAGGTACTGCAACAAACGGGTTATCAGTACCATTTTGCCACAGCACAGCAACCTTTAGTGGCGCGTTTACTGGCGCAGCAAGGCTGGGATCAATTTTTACTGCAAAACGAGCAAATTCAGCAACAACTCAAGGTTTTGCCACTACAGCAGGCTCAATTACCAGACAAACTACAGGAACAATTACAACGGCTTGGGCTGACTCAACTGGGTGATGTACTAAAGATCCCACAGGCGGAACTGGTGCGGCGTTTTGGGGCAGGCATGCTGCACTATTTACAACAACTCACAGGAGCAAAACCCGCGCTGTTACAGTTTGTCCAGCCTGCAGAACACTTTGAGCAGCAGTTGGAACTGCTGTATGAAATGGAGCGCAGCGACCAGTTGCTTGGGCCTTTACAGTATCTGTTTGGCTTACTGCAGCTGTATTTACAACAAAGGGATCAACTGGCCTACCAGTTGGAGCTTTGCTTACAACAACGTCAGGAGCAGCAACAACAGTTGCAACTGCATTCAGCTCAGGGCGAATACCAAAGCAAAGAATGGCTAAAGCTCTGCGAGTTGCAGATGGAGCGGTTAAAGCTGAAAAAGCCGGTGATCCAGCTCAAACTGATACTCCGCCGCGCCGGGCCGCGTTACGCTCAGTACAAAACCCTGTTCGCTGGGAAACAGCAGCTGTATTCGGCTTTACAGCTCTTGTCGTTATTACAGGCTCGTTTGGGTAAAGATCAGGTCACAAGCCCCTGTCTGCACAATGATCTGCTACCTGAGCAGGCCAGTAGCTATGCTGCTGCTTTAGAGCCACAAGCTGCTATTGCCGGTACTTTAGCGACGGTGCGCCCCGCATTTTTAGTCGACCCGCCTTTGGTGTTAGATGCAGAACAACAGCAGCAGTTACAGCTTTATTATGGTCCTGAACGTTTAAGTAGTGGCTGGTGGCAACAACAGAGCCAGCACCGTGACTATTATGTCGGCCAAAATGCACAGGGCCAATGGCTGTGGTTATTCCGGGATTTACAGCAGCCGGAACAGTTGTATCTGCAGGGGTATTTCAGCTGATGAAGATCACTGCTGCCAGCAAACACTGTAATTACTCTGAATTAGTCTGCCAGAGTCATTTCTCTTTTCTGCACGGCGCGTCCAGCCCGGCTGAATTGGTACAACAAGCCGCAGCTTTAGGCTATAAAGCCTTGGCTATTACCGATGAATGCTCATTGGCAGGCGTAGTACGTGCTCACCATCAGATCCAGGAAAAACAATTGCCACTGAAGCTGATTATTGGCTCTATGCTGGTATTAAACCCACAGTTACGGCTGGTGTTGCTTTGCCCGGATAAAGCCGCTTATAGCGAGTTATGCCGTATTATTACTCAGGCCAGACGCCGCGTCGAAAAAGGCTGCTACCAGCTGGCCGAATGGGATATTCAGCGTATACAGCATTGTCAGATCCTCTGGCTGCCCAGTGGCGATCAACAAACGGATCAGTACTGGGGCCATTGGTTAATTCAACATCACGCCGAACGCTTATGGCTGGGAGCCAGCCGCAAATTACAAAGCCAGGATCAGTTTTATTTGCCCTATTGCCAGCAACTGGCTCAGCAGCTGCAACTGCCCTGCTGCGCTGTAGGTGAAGTGCTGATGCATCAGGCAAGTCGCTTGCCTTTACAACATGCGCTAAGCGCCATTAAAGCGGCTAAAGCTGTGCCTGATATGGCGCGGCAGCTATTAAGTAACGCCGAACAAAGCTTAAGACCGATAAAAAAATTGCAGCAGTTATTTCCGGCTGAACTTTTAGACAATAGCCAGAAACTGGCGAATTTATGCCACTTTTCATTGGATGAATTAAGTTACCAGTACCCGACAGAGCTGGTACCTGCAGGCAAAACCGCCATGCAGCATTTACGGGATTTGGTCAAAGCTGGTGAGGCACAACGTTTTCCTGAAGGAGTGCCTGCTGATATTCAGCAGACCATCCACAAAGAGCTGGATTTAATAGAACAACTGAATTATCCCTATTACTTTTTAACGATCCATGATTTGGTCGTCTTTGCGCAAAAACAGCAGATTTTATACCAGGGCCGTGGCTCAGCGGCGAACTCGGTTGTCTGTTATTGTCTGGCAATAACTGCTGTCGATCCACGCCAGATCAAGGTATTGATTGAACGTTTTATCTCGATAGAGCGCGCAGAACCGCCAGATATAGATGTCGATTTTGAACATGAACGTCGTGAAGAAGTTATTCAGTATATTTATCAGAAATACGGCCGCGAGCGGGCAGCTTTGGCTGCTACTGTCATTTGTTATCGCTTTAAAAGTGCCTTTCGCGATATCAGCAAAGCTCTGGGTTTTGAGCTGCATCAGGTGGAGTTTTTCCTAAAAAACCTGCACAGGCGGGATAAAAATCAACACTGGAGTAGCCAACTGACTCAGCTTGGGCTGGATCCTGATGCCAAACAAGCACAGCTACTGGTGCAACTGGTGCAGCAGTTAGTGGGTATGCCACGGCATTTATCCCAGCATGTTGGTGGCTTTGTTATATCTCAGGGGCCTTTGTACGAACTGGTGCCGGTAGAAAATGCCGCCATGGCCGATCGCACCGTGATCCAGTGGGATAAAGATGATCTGGAATCGTTAAAACTATTGAAAGTGGATGTGCTGGCTTTGGGCATGCTGAGCGCCATTCGCAAAGCTTTTGATTTAGTCCGGCGTTACCAGAACACCGGGTTAAGCATAGCGGCCATCACCAAAGCAGGTGACGACCCCAAGGTGTATGAAGCCATTCAAAAAGCCGACACTGTCGGCTTATTTCAGATTGAATCACGAGCCCAGATGTCGATGTTGCCACGACTTCGTCCTGAAACCTATTACGACTTGGTGATCCAGATAGCCATAGTACGGCCAGGCCCTATTCAGGGTGATATGGTGCATCCTTATTTAAAACGCCGCCATGGCGAAGAAGCTGTGTCTTATCCTTCTGCTGCGGTACAACAAGTGTTGGAGCGTACTTTAGGTGTGCCTATTTTTCAGGAGCAGGTGATTAAACTGGCGATGGTGGCCGCTGGTTTTACTGGTGGTGAAGCCGATCAGCTGCGCCGTGCTATGGCCAGTTGGAAAAAAACCGGCGAGCTTATTCAGTTTAAACAAAAACTGATCGATGGCATGTTAAGCAGAGGCTATCAGCAAGAATTTGCCGAACGTATTTACCAGCAAATTTGTGGTTTTGGTGAATATGGTTTTCCTGAATCCCATTCAGCCAGTTTTGCGGTACTGGCTTATGTCTCAGCTTATTTAAAGCATTATTACCCTGTGGCTTTTTATGTGGCTTTGCTTAATAGCCAGCCAATGGGTTTTTATGCGCCCAGCCAACTGATTCAGGATGCGCGGCAACATAATGTCGAAGTGCTGCCTGTTTGTGTCAATGACTCTGATTGGGATCATTTAATGGTGCCCGCCACAGCTAAATCTGGTTTTGCCATTCGTTTAGGATTGCGACTGGTCAAAGGCTTAAGTCAGCAAGGCGCACTGCTGTTGTTAACACACAGGCCAAAGGGCGGTTATCAGCAACTGGACGAAGTAGCGCAGTCTGGCCTGAGTGATGGTGATTTAACCGCCCTTGCCAGTGCCAATGCCTTGCAACAACTGTCAGGTCAACGTTATCAGGCACGCTGGCAGCTGTTGGATCAGCAGCATAAGTTACCTTTACTGGCGGCTGAGCCTTATCAGACTCAGTATCAGTTACCTATGGCCTCTGAACTGACTGAAGTAGTAGAAGATTATCAAAGTACAGGCCTGAGTTTACGCACTCACCCCGTGCAGTTATTAAAACAACAAGGCCTGTTGGGTAAATTTGTGCAGGCCGCAGAGCTTAGCGCACTGAACCATAAGTCGGTGGTGACTGTAATAGGTTTGGTTACAGCAAGACAAAGCCCGGGCACAGCGTCAGGCGTGACTTTTATTACGCTGGAAGATGGTACAGGTTTTAGTAATTTAGTGGTCTGGTCGGCCACAGCTTCAGCGCAGCGCCAGGCTTACTTAAAATCTAAGCTATTGAAGGTCAATGGCATTCTTGAGAAAAAAGATGGCGTGATTCATATCATTGCCGGACGTTTAACCGATCTGACGCCACTACTTGGCTCGTTGAAGTCCTACTCCAGAGAATTCCATTAACCCCTTCATACTTGAAGCCGCAGCTTTGTTGATCGCGCTCATCGCCCCAGTCAGATAGGACTACTATGCTCCTGGTGTCTCGTTCGCTTGTCGCCTCGCTGCAACATCAATTATTTTGGGTTCTGATTAATTAACATTGAAGAATACAAGCGATGTGGACACCAAAAAGTAATAAAAGAAACAAACCCTACAGGGTGAAAAAAACCGGTATTAAAGATGAAAACATCGACCGGCAAATTCTGGTGCTACATCAGGCTATTGCCGCCAAATTATTAGCAGAGCCTGCTTTATTGGCACAGGTTAACGCCAAACTGGAGGAGCGACGCGACAACGGCCAGCTGGGTTATGGCGCTTACATGCACTGGGTTTCAGTGCTGGAGTTGTATCAGCAGCCCGAACAATTCTGTGCAGGTATTACAGAAGATAGTCCCTATTTACGTAAGTTACGCCGCCGCACTCCTTTTGTGGGTATTTTAACTGAGCAGGAAAGACAACAGGCCTTACAGCAAGATGCGATGGGCGATTTACAGCAGGTTCTGGTTGATTTTTAGATCCAAATTCTGAAGAACACCTTGCTAAATCAGCAACTTGCTCAGACAATCAGCTATAGCTTTTTCTATGGATACGTTATGCAGGATCAAAGTCTGTTACACAAACTCCGCTCCCGTCTGGCGCATCAGCTCGACCCCGTGCTGTATTCAGGCAATGGTATGTCACCGCTGAACATAGCTATCGCGATTGTCATACTGGCAGGTATTTTTCTGGCCATTATTCAGACAGAGCCCAGTATTCGTCAGGGGCATGAGCAGTGGTTTCGAGTGACAGAGCTGGCTTTGGGCTCGCTGTTTTTACTGGAGTATCTGGCAAGGCTCTGGACTTGCGTTGAAAATGACTCTGTGAAAAATCGCTGGCAACATTTCTTTTCTTTTTTTGCTCTGGCCGACTTACTGGCGATTTTTGTCGCCTTTTCGCTTTATCTGGGCAATGGTGGCGTGATTTTACGTCTGGTGTTATTAATACGGGTCGTTCGTTTAGCTCGATTGGGCCGGTTCTCCACTGCGCTGGAATGTATAGCTGAAGCAGTGCGCAGCCGCACCTATGAGCTTTTAGTCAGTGCTATTTTTGGCGTCATTATCCTGCTCTTTGCCGCCACTTGTCTGTATTTAGTGGAAGGCGATATTCAACCCGAAGCTTTTGGTTCTATCCCACGCGCCACCTGGTGGGCTGTCGCCACCTTAACGACCGTAGGTTATGGCGATGTCTACCCCATCACAGTGCTTGGCCGAATTCTGGCAGGTATTACCGCTGTCACTGGTATTTGTATGATTGCAGTGCCAACAGGCATTTTGGCATCGGCTTTTAGTGACGCTATTAAAGAAGCCAAAGAAAAACACCGCCGCCTGCCAAAGATGCTGGATAAGGATCTTTAACTAAGTAGTGACTTAGTTTTGCAAATGCACTAACAACTCCAGCAAGTCATCGACCACTAAATCAGCTTGCTCCGCATAAATATGGTTATCACCGTAGCGGTATAAACAACAATAAGAGCCGGCATTACGAGCGGTTTGAATATCAAACAGATAATCGCCGACATACAGGATTTCATCCGGCATCACGCCCAAACGTTCGGCAATCAGCCATAACCCTTCAGGCTGAGGTTTAGCAGGTGCATCATCGCGGGTCAGAACCAACTCAATAGGTATATCCAGCGCCTGCATACAAAGTTCTGTGGCCTGACGCATATTGCGCGTCAAAATAGCCATGGGTATTTGTCTGTGCTTCAGCTGCTTTAGCAACAGATCTGCATTGGGCATCCAACTGGCGTTACGCGCGCCTTCGAGCTCAAAGTCGACAATAATTTGCGCGGCCTGCTGTTTCTCAATAGCGCAACTTAGAGTAGCTAAATGCTCCAGGATCAAAGTGTGCTCAGGCCAGCCTAGACGACGACGCAGCTCAGTAAAATCAAGCTGCGAATCGACTAGGGTTCCATCTAAATCAAAAACAACGGCTTTAATTTGCTGCAGAAATTCAGCCATGCTCTGACCCTGTATGTGCCATTTCACCCCGGTGTAATTTGTCATGTACAGCGTGATCGTGCTCCAGATACTGAGGCATCAAAGAGCCAATCAACATACCGGCAATACTGGCCAGCAATCCGGCAAACTGGGCTGGCACATAAGGATCTTCAGGGCCAAGGAAAATAATACCCAGCCAGGTGCTGACACCAAAAGCTATAGCCATTAAAGCGCCCTGATTGGTGGCTTTGCGCCAATACACACCAAAAGCCAGCGGCACAAAAGCGGCAACTAAAGTCACCTGATAGGCATCTTCCACCATGCCAAAAATGGTGGATTCACTATTGAGTGCATAAGCCAGAGTACAAGCAGCAAACACCAGGGTCACAGCCTGCATCAGTCGCAGCAACTGTTTATCCTGCATCGGGGGTAACAATGGTTTAAGAATATTTTCAGCAAAAGACACCGAAGGCGCCAACAAGGTGGCTGAAGCACAACCTTTAATGGCAGATAACAAAGCACCAAAAAAGATCACCTGAGCAATCAATGGCATATGCTGCAATACCAATTGCGGCAGAATCAGTTGTGAGTCAGACGCCATCAGATTTTTCACCATATCCGGCGCCACTATAGTGGCGGCATAACCAATAAACAGTGGAATAAAAGCAAACAGGAAATACAAAGAGCCACCGAGAATAGAACCCCAAACTGCAATTTTCTCCGACTTAGCAGACTGCACCCGCTGGAACACATCCTGCTGTGGCATAGAGCCTAACATCATGGTGCAGGCAGCAGCCATAAACGCAATAATGGCTTTTAAATCAGCTTCCGGCCAAAACTCCAGTTTGCCCGCTGCTGCCGCGTGGTCTACCACCACGGACACACCGCCAACCATATCCGACACTTCACCGCCTATGTATAAAAGCCCCAGCACTATGACTATCATCTGCACCAGGTCGGTAATAGCCACAGCCCACATACCGCCAAACAGTGTGTAAATCAGAATACTGCCAGCTCCAATCCACATACCGGCTGTCATGCTGATAGCACCGTCCGAGACCACATTAAACACCAGACCTAAAGCCGTTAACTGAGCGCCAACCCAACCTAAGTAAGACAAAACAATAGCTAAAGTCGTCAGCACCTCCACTGAACGGCCATAACGTCTTTTATAAAAGTCACCAATAGTCAGCAGTTTCATCCGGTACAAAGGGGCGGCAAAAAACACCCCAACCAGAATTAAACAAAGTGCAGCACCAAAAGGGTCGGCCACTATGTCACGTAAACTGCCATCAATGAAAGTAGCAGGAATACCGAGCACAGCTTCGCTGCCAAACCAGGTGGCAAAGACTGTGGCTGTCACCATATAAAAAGGCAGATGCCGGCCTGCGACAGCGAAATCGCGGGTGTTTTTAACTCTCAATGCAGCCCAGAGCCCCAACGCAACAGAAAATACCCAATAACAAATCACTAAGGTTAATAACATAAGCTGCTGACCCTTTTAATCAGGCGGTAAAATTGGCGCTACTTTAACCAATCAATGTATTGAAATACAGCAAAAATATACCGTTTGGATTGAAGTTTTTTCACTCTTTACCCCGTCCAGACCGGTGCCCATGGGTACTGACTAAAAGCTTCACTAAACCATTGCAGCGCCTTACCCTGGCCTTGTTTTTGCCAGGCCAGATACAGCATGGCTTTTTCGCGTGGAATGCTGGTTTTTTTGGCTATTAATAAGCCTCTGGCCAGCTCGTCTCTGATCAAATGTTTAGGTAAAAAACCAACCCCTAAGCCCTGCACCTGCGCGGCAATTTTGGCCTGCATAGAGCTGACCCTAAGCACTCTGCGGGTAGTAAATAAACCTGAGCTGCGTTTAGGTGCATCTAGAGCTGAGTCTGAAACGACAATAGCCGTTTCCTGCTCTACATCGGCTAAATCAATCTGTCGGTTGATATTGGCCAGTTCATGCAAAGGCGATAACGCAAAGACAAACTCAACCTCGCCTATAGGCACCAGCTCATATTTACCTTTGGGCATATCGGCCGACACCCCCACTGCCATTTGTGCGCGACCAGTTTCCAATGCTTCCCAGCCTCCACCCAATACCTCTTCACGGATACTGACTTCGGTCATTTTGCCAAGCAGCATAAATTCATTAATCAAACTCAGCACAGGTGGATAAGGCACTATGCTGTCTTTGGCGATAACAAACTGGGTCTCCCAGCCGGTATCGACTTGCTTAATCGCATCCTGTAACCGACTGGCTGCCTGTAATAGCTCTCGCCCTTGCTGCAACAATAGCTGTCCTGCCGGAGTCAGTTGAGCTTTTTGCTTGGAACGATCAAACAGCTGTACATCCAGATCAGACTCCAGCTTCGCTATGGTATAGCTTAAAGCAGACGGTACTTTGTATAAATGTTCAGCCGCCGCAGCAAAACTGCCCTTGCGGTCAATTGCGTCCATGGCGCGTAAAGCGTCCAGCGTCAAAATAGGATGATTAGCCATAAAAACCTTAAAGTGGATCCTTCACAGATTCATATTCAAATATTTTGAACATTCAACTCAGTTTATTCTGCTTTTTTAAAAATGCAAGCCAATCTAAAGTACACACATCGGAACTGACAAGCGGTTTAAAGCAGTCTGACAACCCTAATTAACGGTCAATTTATTTAAAGGTGAATAGTATGAACAAAGCAACTTTACAACAAATTTTTAGTACAAACGCAGGTTTTGGCGCTTTAGCTTTACGAGTACCAGTCGGTATTATTTTTGCTGCACACGGTGCTCAGAAATTATTTGGCTGGTTTGGCGGCTACGGTTTAGAAGGCACTGGCGGCTGGATGGAAAGTATAGGCCTGGCACCAGGTGTACTGATGGCGTTTTTAGCAGGCGCGGCTGAGTTTTTTGGTGGTCTGGCATTGGTGTTTGGTGTGTTAACCCGCCCTGCCGCTGTGACTTTAATTATCGCCATGTTAGTGGCTATCTTTAAAGTGCACTTCGCCAATGGCCTCTTTATGAGCAATAACGGTTACGAATTTGGTTTAGCTCTGTTAGCCGCCAGCGTCTCTCTGCTGTTCAGCGGTGCGGGCAAAGCCTCCATCGACGCCATTATCGCGAAGAAACTGAACTAATAATCCACTCAAAGAGACTCTCTCTGCCACAGAGAGAGTCTTGCCCAAAGTAGCCTACCGGGCTGCAGCTTCAAGAACGAGGGATATAGCCCAAAGTAATTGGAGTTGCAGCACGGCGACAAGCAATTGAGACCCCATGAGCATAGTTCACTATGTGATTGGGGCGAATGAGCGCAGAAAACAAAGCTGCAGCTTCAAGAACGAGGGATGTAGCCCAAAGTAATTGGAGTTGCAGCACGGCGACAAGCAATTGAGACCCCATGAGCATAGTTCACTATGTGATTGGGGCGAATGAGCGCAGACAACAAAGCTGCAGCTTCAAGAACGAGGGATATCATGATTGAATTAAGACTTTCTGCCGATCGCGGTATAGCCAGTTTCGGCTGGTTAAAAAGCAAACACAGCTTCTCTTTTGGCCGTTATTACGACCCAGCTCATATGGGATTCTCAGCCTTAAGAGTGATTAATGATGACGAAGTTGATGCAGCTGCAGGCTTTGATACCCATGGCCATCAGGACATGGAAATCATTAGCTATGTACTGGAAGGACAAATTGCTCATAAAGATTCAGCCGGTAATGTCAAAACTTTACCCGCAGGTGAATTCCAATTGATGAGCGCAGGCAAAGGCATTTACCACAGCGAATTTAACGCCAGTGATAAAGACAACTTAAAGTTTTTGCAGATCTGGATCCAGCCAAACCAATTTGGTGGTGTACCAGGTTATCAGCAAAAAGACTTTAAAGCTGAACCAGGCTTAACTTTGGTGATATCGCCGGACGGCCGCGACGGTACGCTTCAAATCAAGCAGGATGCCTATTTATCACAGCTTTTGCTAAGTGAGCATGATGTGATTGAATTACCTGTGACTGCCAAACGTAACTTTTACCTGCATTTAATTACTGGGGAATTAGAGTTAAACGGCACTCCAATGCAACCTGGTGATGGCGCAAAGATCAGTCAACAGACTGAACTGAAAGCTCTGGCAACCCAAGGTCCAGTCAAAGCCTTGTGGTTTGATTTGCCTTAACAATCGAAAGGGAGCATGTTGCTCCCTTTGTTTCGTTATCCAGCCATAAATAGAAGACTCAGGACTTAAGCTCTTTTATTCAGTTTATTTAAGGTTTCAGACAAACTAGTGAGTAACGACTGATTTTTACCTACCACTGAATTTATTTCACTGGCCGAAGCACTAGCTTTAGATGCCAGACTCCTGACTTCATCAGCAACCACAGAAAATCCCCGCCCAGCCTCACCTGCCCTGGCGGCCTCTATAGCGGCGTTCAGCGCCAGTAAGTTGGTCTGATCGGCAATGGAATTAATCGAAGACACCATATTGTTGATACTTTGGCCAGAGTTCACCAGTTCAGACATCACAGAATCACTGGTTTGTACCACCTGTAACCGCTCCGAAATATCAGCACCAAACATGATAATTTTCTGCAACTCGCCCTGTGTATCTCTGACAGCACAAAAAGTAGCGGCGATGCCTAATTGTCTGCCATTGCACTCTATATGAATATCAGAAATTACACTCTGTCCGGCCAGTACCTTGGCGGCCTGCTCCTGAGTCAAAAAACTACGCCAGTCTGCAACCAGACGGCTGAATTGTTCGTTGTTTAACTTAAATTGCCGCTGCGGGTAATCATTGATCTCCATCAGTTGCCCGGCATTATTCCACTCCAACATCAGATTCGACTGACTAATCGCCAAAAATCGGGTTTGATATTCCAAAGCTGAAGATTTTACTTTGCTGATATCTGCCAGAATAGCAATGTAATGACTGTGCTGACCCTGTTCATCGTAGACAGGGTTACTGGTCACGGAGATCCATAATGAAGAACCGTCTTTACGATGAATTTCAATTTCATCATAAAAAGCCCGTGGAGCATTTAACTCCGCTTCAATCCGCTCTTTAGTCACAGGATCTGTTTTGGGTCCAACCAAAAACTCTCTGGCAATATGACCCAGTACTTCCTGTTGGTTGTAGCCCGTCATCTGACTAAAGCCTTTATTTACATACTGGATCCGTCTGTCAGCACCGGATATCAGCACCGCATTGTCCGTCTCATTGGCGACCATAGAAAGCAGCCGAAACTCTTTTTTCTGTTCGATTTCACGACTGATATCACTGGCAAACTTGACGATTTTCAGTACTTTACCATCAGGTCCTTTGATCGGATTGTAGGTAGCATGGATCCAGACTTCTTTGCCACTTTTGGTGAATCTTTTGTATTCAGCCGTCTGATACTGCCCCTCTTTTAAACGTCGCCAAAAGTCACTGTAACGGCTTGAAGCAGCCTCTTGTGGATCAACAAAAATACGATGATGCTGCCCTGTCACCTCTTTCAGGCTGTAGCCCATCAAACTCAGAAAATTAGGGTTAGCAAACAGAATTTTGCCATCCAGATCAAATTCAATCACCGCCTGGGCTCTGTGAATGGCCTGCAACTGCGACTCAAAATTGGCCTGTTTGGCAACCTGCTCTGTCACATCGGATGCAAACTTAATCACCTTATGCACTTTGCCATTTTTGACAATAGGCGTGTAAGAAGCACGGATCCAAACTTCTCTGCCACTTTTAGCAATACGTTTAAATTCAGCAGTTTGAGATTTACCTTCACGTAAATCTGCCCAAAACTGCTGATAAGCCGCAGAATTAGCAGTACCAGGCTCCACAAAAATACTGTGATGCTTGCCTTGCACTTCATGCAACTGGTAGCCCATCAGATCTAAAAAGTTACTGTTGGCATGCTCAATCCGTCCATCCAGCGAAAACTGGATCACAGCCTGGGTTGCATTAATGGCATTTAGGATGTTGTCTGAATTAGAATTAAAACCAAACATAACCACACTCCATATCCCTGAATCTAATTTGAATTAGTGCTGAATTAACTATAGGCAGGTGATTGATTTAGTACAGAAAAAAGCGAATCATTTTTGTAGAGGGCAGAAATACACAACTTTTTTCGGCAAGGCATAAAGCGGTCTGAACAGTCTCACTTGAATTGTTTGCTGCGGCTGGCTACAGTGGCGCCCCTGATGACCCATTTGTGGTTTGCTACCTGCATGAACTTCTCGTCTTACCGCTATTTTTATATGGCCGCTTTAGCTGCCATGATGATGGGTACTATTGGTGTCATAGCGCGCTACAGTGAAGTAGCTCCTGCCAGTCTGACCTTTTACCGCCTGGGTTTAGGTGCGTTTATCCTGGCTCTCTATCTTGCGCTGACAGGCCAGCTCAGGTTCATCATAGCCAGACCACCACTGCTGGTGTTGCTCAACGGTGTGTTACTGGCCAGTTTTATTTTGTGTTTTTTATCTGCTATTCAGACTATTTCTCTGACCTTAGCTATTTTGCTGGTGTATCTGGCCCCGGCGCTTTCGGCCATCATCGCTCATTTTTTGTTTGCAGAGCGCCTGACTAGCCGTACTTTTCTGTTGATCCTACTGGCATTCTTTGGCTTTGCTATGTTACAGGAATTTCAGATCGACAGTCGCATTGAGCAGCAACAAGGCCTGTGGTACGCGCTGGCGTCTTTGATTACCTACACAGCTTTTATTTTGCTCAACAAAAAAGTGCCAGACACAGTGCCTCTGTATCACAAAAGTTTTTATCAGCTGTTGGTGGGCTCTTGTTGCGTACTGCCTTTCATGGTCAATCAACCCTGGCCTGAAGCGCAACAATGGATCTGGTTAGTGATTGCAGGTTTATTTCCCGGATTTTTAGCCTTGATCTGTGCTTTGCAGGCTATTGAGCACTTACCTACCCGGGTCTTTGGCACTCTGGCTTATCTGGAGCCTGTAGTCGTGATTACTGCTGCCTGGTTGCTCTTTGCTGAACCCATGTCGTGGTTACAATGGTTAGGTGCTCTGGTGATCCTAAGTTCCGGCGTCGCTCAGGCGTGGCTGACTCAGGATACTGAAATTAAATAAGTTATTCGGCAACTTCTAAAGAGAGCCTGTTGCGCAGTGTTACTGTCTCCCCTGGACTGAACAGGTTGGTGTTGTGTAAATACAATTCCACTCTGATGCCGGGGGTGATACGCAGAGGCCGCTTCAATATATAACGCTTAGAGCAAGGTAAACTCAGCAGTAATTCTTGCTGCAGTCTGAGCTCTAACTGGCATTTCACGCCTTCAGGTATCACGCCTGTCATACTATAAGCAACAAGGTCGGCCTGCTTTACGGGCCATGGCGGCTCATGTGGCAGACGACTTTGTTGCCCTGCAATCAGCAGCTTTTCGCTGGTCCAAAGTAAATCCATAGGCGCAGCCTGTGTGAATAACGACACAAAGCACAACAAGCTACAGATAGATTTCATGGCTTAGCCGCCTTGTTGGATCAAACTGAACTGGAGTTCAGCTTGCTTTAAATCGCGTTGCAGCTGACCTTGCATTTGATTTAACTGACGCAACTCCTGCTGTAAATTGCGGTTTTCATCCAGGAGCTTTTGTTTCTGTTGTTTGTCTTTGAGCACGCTCAGCTCTTCCGAGTTATCGTCAATACGTTGTTCTAGCTGATCAATAGTGTCAGCATTTTGCTGCAAGGTTTTTTGTAAGTTCAATAAAGCAGATTCAGCCTGATACCATTGGCGGCCGCGGTCATAACCTAAACGAAACTGAGGCTCCAATGCGCCGGCACAGACTTTGTTATAGCTTCCCCCACTTTGGCCTAACTCACGACCCTCATCATAAGTGCAATACAACAATACCCCTTCGGCATGACCTTGTTGATAAGCCTGGAAATCAGAACTCAGCCCATGTTCAGCGCACTCTTTCTGATAGCTGCGAAATTTACTGCTGGCAATGCCTTGCTGGCCATCCGTTTTGCCAATGGCAAACCAGTCACCAACCTGACATTCCTGTGGACTGATGCTGCTACATCCAGTAAGCGCCAGTAGAGCAATCAACAAAACCCCTTGTTTCATCGGACCTATTCCTTTGTGATACTTTTCATGTAAAGACACCTACTTATAACGGATCAGCGCAGCAAATACATCTTTTTTGCCTTAGACTAAAGGCAGTTTTTATGAATTGAAATGCTGTAGCCTCATGAATTATCTGGCCCATTTGCTGTTAGCACAACCCACATCCCATTCCCGCATTGGCAATTTATTGGGCGACTTTTTCTACGGTACCAGATTAGAGCTTTTAAGCCCTGCGATGGCCGCAGGTTTGTATAATCACAGAGCCGTGGATTGGTTTACCGATCGCCATCCAGAGGTCAGAGCGGCCCGCTTACTGTTTAGCCCACAGATGCGGCGTTTTGCACCTATAGCTCTGGATATGCTGTTTGATTTTTGTCTGATCAAACACTGGAGGCGCTTTTATGATTCAGATTTTACAGACTATAAACATCAGTTGTACTTTAACCTGCAGCATGACTTACCACAGATGCCTGAGACAATGGCCAGAACCTTCAAAGCCGTGACTGAACAAGATTGGTTTGGCAACTACGCACAACTTGAAGGGATACAGCATGCTCTGCGGCGCATGGCGTCAGGTGGCCGCTTCACTGCGCGTTATGCTGCAATAGCGGATGAACTACCGCAGCTTCAGGCCTCAACAGAACAGGTATTTTTGAGTTTTTTTCCTCAGCTACAACAATTTATTCAACAAGCTGCGATAGAACAGCATCCACTTTTGGCCTTGGAGCGTTACAACAAAGCCACGGGCAGAGACCAGAGTAATACAGCTTGATCTGGTGTCAGTTCAAGGGCTGTGATGGACGCCTTTTTAATAAAAAAATGTTCGGCCTCGCTATTGAGCAGCAAGGCCAGCAAAGTTGAAATATCGGGCTCATGACCGATACAACAGACAGACTCTACCCCCTGTTTGAGCAGATCAATCAGCGCCTTGTGCTGTATTTCAGGCAAAGTATCAATAATCAACCAGGCCTGCTTTTGAGGCTCTGGCCAGTGTGTATGTTGATGCAATACTACTGCAGTTTGTTCAGCCCGCACCAAAGGACTGGTCAGTAGCAGCTGCGGTGCTTGTAGCTGCCGTTTACAAAAATCTGCCAACTTCAGTGTTTGTTTAATCCCTTTTTCCACCAAATGACGACTGGGATCGGGCACTCCCAAAGTTCGGTCCTGCGCTGTGGCATGGCGCACTAAATACACTAGCATCAGAGAAGGCTTCGCTTCGATCGCAAAAAATGCACATTCAACACAAGACAAATATTTTTCATCGGCACCCACTCTCTGATTGTATGAAGCCTGAGTCTGCAACTATCCATGATAGGGGTCAAGTTCGACACCAGATTGCGATACACAGACAGCCGAAAATATTGCTATAATCCGGCCACTTGCCGCACTGGGCCTACCGGGTCGGCCTATTAACCTGATGTGGAGAGCGGACCATGCAATTTCCTGATGACGGCAATGGCGATATGCTGCGTGCCTTAATGGACGCCGGAATAGATTTAAGCCAGCCTCTGGCCATTGATTTTTATCTGGTATTTAAAACCAAAGAGCACGCAGAAAAAGCCATGGCGGCTTTAGTAGCCTCAGAGCTGCAAGGCGAAGTGGAATTACATTTCAACGACCTGGAACAGTGGGAGCTGATTGTCAGTCAGACCATGGTACCAGAACATGCAGCAGTCACAGCACGTGAGGCTGAACTGGATAAGTTCGCCAAGAAATTTGGCGGCCACAATGATGGCTGGGGCGTGATGCAACATCAGGACGGCGATGACGATTTTGATGATGAACACGGCGAACATTGTGACCATGATTGTGGTCACCAGCATTAATTTTTACTGATACAGATACGAGAGAGAAGCAATGGGCGCTCAATGGAAAGTTAAACATAAAGCAGATGCCTCGGCTGCCAAAGGCCGTATTTTTACTAAATTAGCCAAAGAAATCATGGTTGCAGCGCGTAATGGCGCCGACCCTGATATGAACTCTAAATTACGTGTAGCGGTAGAAGCTGCGAAAAAAGCCTCGATGCCACGTGAAACTTTAGAGCGCGCTATCAAAAAAGGTGCTGGTTTACTGGACGGCCCTGCTAACTATGAAACTGTGGTTTATGAGGGGTTTGCGCCACATCAGGTGCCTGTGATTGTTGAATGTTTAACAGACAACAAAAACCGCTCGGCTCAAAGTATCCGTGTGTTGTTCCGTAAAGGTCAGTTGGGTGGTTCAGGTTCAGTGTCCTGGGACTTCAAATACTTAGGTGAAATTGTGGCTCACGCCGTAACACCAGATGCCGATCTGGAAGTTGCGGCTATTGAAGCCGGTGCACAGGACTTTGAGGAAGGTGAAGAAGGCGACAGCGTGTTCCTGACTGAACCCACCGATCTGGATGCCGTCAGCAAAGCGTTGCCTGCTTTTGGTTTTAACGTCACCTCAGCCAAGTTAGTGTATCGTCCAAATAACCCTGTGACTCTGGATGACGCCGCCCGTGCTGAAGTGGAAGCCTTTTTGGAAGCCATTGACGCCGACGATGACGTACAACACGTATACGTCGGTTTAGCAGGTTAATACTGCGGACTGAACATAAGGCGGCTCTGGCCGCCTTTGTTGTATCTGAGCTTTTGATAAGCAGGTGTGCTGATGTTAGTGATCAAAGTAGCTTCCGCCAATCCGGCAAAAATCAAAGCTGTTGCTTCTGCTTTTGCTGAGGTGTTCCCAGCTGAAACTCTGGATGTGCAAGGCATAGCGGTAGCCAGTGGTGTCGCCAATCAGCCAATGAGCAGCGATGAAACCTTACTGGGCGCCATGAATCGTGTGGCTGAATTGGCAAGCGTCAAGGCAGATTACCGTGTTGCGATAGAAGCGGGTTTAGATGGTGATTTTACCTTCGCCTGGATGGTGGTTGAACATCAGGGAAAAATAGGCAAGGCACGCTCTGCCAGTTTAATGTTGCCGCCAGCAGCCTTGTTGCAACTCAAAGCAGGCAAAGAGCTGGGTGAGGTGATGGATGCCATGTTTAATCAGAACAATATCAAACAAAAAGGTGGCGCCATAGCCCTCTTGACTCAAAACAGATTAAGCCGCAGTTCTGTCTATCATCAAGCCTTAATTCTGGCGATGATCCCATTTTTAAATTCAGATTTGTTTTAAATCAGGTTGTCATACCACGGATTCAGCCTTAGTGTAGAGTAGAACTTCACATCAAGGAGAATCCAATGTCCGGACTCAAAGTACTGGCTCTGTGCGGCAGCTTAAGAGCGAAATCTACCAACAAAGCTTTAGTTGAGTATGCAATAGCTCATGCACCAAAGGGCATGCAGATTGAACTGGCTGATTTAACGGATGTACCTTTTTATAACTCAGACATCGCCACTAAACCTGTCGCCGTAGAACAGCTGCTGGCTCAGTGTGCACAGGCAGATGCTTTTTTGCTGGCCTGTCCTGAATACAATTACTCTATTGCGCCCGCGCTGAAAAACGCACTGGACTGGGCATCGCGTGAACCCAACAACGCCTTAATGGCTGGTAAAGTGGCAGCTATTATGGGATCAGGCGGAGGTATGGGCACTTCAAGAGCTCAGTACCATTTACGCCAGGTTTGTGTGTTTTTGGACTTACATTTAGTGAATAAACCGGAAGTCTTCTGTAATGCCTTTGCCAATACTTTCGATGCAGACAACACACTGACAGATGAACGTATTCAAAGCTTAATAGTGCAGCAATTGGACGCTTTGCAGCAGTTGGCATTACGTTTTAAAAACTAACAGTGCTGAACTTTACAATACAAAAAAAGCAGATAAAACAATAAGGTTGTTTTCATCTGCTTTCTTTGTCAGAGTAAGGAGCAAACGAATAAACAGATTTTATATCCAGGCCATCCAACGATATGGAACACCAGAGGTAGCTCTTGTTACAACGCCTAAAGCATGATTTCCATCTTTTCATGATTACGCTGGTGGGTCTGATCGCCAGCTGTACGCTATTGCCTTATGCGTTATACCGTATGGCTACAGAAGACTATCTGGTTGGCATGGTAGATATACTGATGATTACCGTCAGTACAGTTTCGGTCTGGATGGCGTGGCGCTCCGGAGAGACGGAAAAGCCAGGCTTTTTGATGGCCGCCGTATTCTGTTTCGGAGCAGTGCTTGTTTGTATGAAACTGGGACAGGATGTGCTGTTCTGGATCTATCCTCTGATGGTATTTATCTTCTTTTTAGTGGCGCCTATCAAAGCCTTATTGCTGTTATTGTTGATGGTCTGCGCTATTGTATCGCTGCATTTTTCTGAACACTCCGCTATTTTTAGTACTAACTTTCAGTTGTTGGCTTTTATCACTACCACCTTAATCACCAGTATTTTTGCGTATATTTTTGCTTACCGCACCCATCTGCAGCGTCAGGAATTAAGGCGTTTGGCTACTACAGATCCGCTGACAGGAGCGGCCACCCGGCATTCTCTGACCGACGAGTTAACCTATGCCATCCAGCTGTTTCAACAAAAAGGCGTAGTCAGCGGTTTAATGCTACTGGATTTAGACCACTTCAAACGTATCAATGACAATTTTGGTCATCATGCTGGCGATCAAATTTTAAGTCAGCTGGTACCGTTGTTGAAACAAATGATCCGTCAGCAGGACTCTGTATTTCGTTATGGCGGTGAAGAGTTTGTCTTACTGATCAAAGAAATCCAGCTGGCCGATTTACATCGTTTGGCCGAAAAAATCCGCCATGCCATTTGGCATCAGTTGACTCTGCCAGATGGTTCAGCGCTGACCACGTCTATAGGTATAGCGACTGTACAACATGCCAGTGACTGGGAAAGCTGGTTACAAAACGCTGATGTGGCTTTGTATCAGGCTAAACACAATGGCCGTAATCAGGTGGTTATTGCTACAGGTTCAACAGAACAAGCCATAGCAACACCTTAGACTTAAGTCGAAGCGCCATTTCATCAACAATACTTTAAGCTGATATTCTTTGTTTTGCCCAGGTGTGATCTATGTTGCCTTTTATCATCAGCCGCTTTTTCGCTATTCAGATCCTGATTTTATTGGTTCTGGCTTTAGCCAACTATTTTTCAGCCATTAAATTAGGTTTTGTGCAGGACGTATTATTACTGCCGGCACTGACAGTGTTTCTGGTGTATCAGTACAGTAAAAAACAAAGTGCAGTACTGACAACAGAGCAAAGTCAAAAGGTGATTTATGCGCTAATCCTAAGCGATGCGTTGATACAGGCAGTGCTAACGTTCAGCAGCCCTGCCGGCATAATCGCTGTTCAGCATTTCACCGACGCTGCTTTAACTTACGCCGCCGTGATGGTGTTCCATAGCCTGATGATTTATTTTGCGGTGGGCTACGGCAAAAGCTTATTTGACAAACGCCAGGCTATAAGCTGAGACCTAAAAACGACTGCGACCACAATGCTGTTGCTCACACGGAATGCCGTCGCGATCCCCATCAATCATTACATCAGGGCAATTTTTTAAATAAAATTCGGCCTCTTCGCAAGACTGCATTTCAGTGCAATACTGCTTACCTTCGCATTGAAACTGAGTAAGGCTCTGAGTTTGTATCGGTGGCCAGACCGGACTGTCGGATAAAACTGTAGCTTTTTGTTCTTTTGCACTCTCATCCGTCCCTGTCATAGCTGGCAAAGAGGCCTGCGCACTGAACAAATACACAGATTGATAACCCAGCCATGCCAAAATAGACAAGCTGACCAAGCCAGACAACAGGCGTTGAAATGGCAAAGACGAAAGCCTTGGTTTTTTCAAGTCTGGAGCAGGCACAAAATGCTGGCCGGCTTTATAGGCTCCTACTGCTATGAGCTGTCCTGCTGAGTCGACTTCGATCTGAAAAAAAATGCTGTCACCGTTTTGCAGCTGCTCTGGTTTCTTTCGAAAACCACTGCTGCAGATACTGATATCTGGCCCTGCTTTATCGCGTTGAATCAAACCACGGCCTTGAGTGGGATTCCAATCTTTGAGTCTTCCCTGATGTAACATATCAACGTCCTGTTGTTGCTATTTCAAAAACAGCTTCATTTAACCTAAATCGCTTTTATTTTACAAGCATAAAAAAAGACCACGTCGATAGAAGTGGTCTTTTCAAACAGTATAAGCAATTAGTTACGGATCAGGTAATCAAAGGCACCTAAAGCCGCTGTTGCACCACTGCCCATCGCAATAATGATTTGCTTATAGGGTGTATTAGTTGCGTCGCCTGCTGCAAACACACCTTTTAATGAGGTCTGGCCATGGCTGTCGACAATAATTTCACCGCGTGGCGTTAATTCCACAGCACCACGTAACCATTCGGTATTTGGCACTAAACCAATTTGTACAAAGATACCGGCCAGTTCCACAGTTTTGCTTTCGCCATTGGTACGGTCTGTGTACTGCAAGCCAACAACACGCTGACCATCACCCAGCACTTCTGTGGTTTGTGCTTGCGTGATAATAGTGATGTTGCCCATAGACTCTGCTTTTTTGATCAGTACTGCATCTGCACGCAGCTTGCTGTCAAACTCCAGCACTGTCACATGCTGAACAATACCAGCTAAGTCGATCGCAGCTTCAATACCTGAGTTACCACCACCTATGACTGCAACTTTTTTACCTTTGAATAAAGGACCATCACAGTGCGGACAATAGGCTACGCCTTTACCACGGTATTCTTTTTCACCTGGCACATTCATCTCTCTCCAACGAGCCCCAGGAGATAGAACTATGCTTTTACTTTTCAGCACGGCGCCATTTTCAAGCGTGATTTCAAATAATTCGTCTTTGCCCAGCTTCACGGCCTTCTGACTATTCATAATGTCTACTTCGTAATGACGAACGTGAGACTCTAAATTAGCCACCAATTTTGGACCTTCAGTTTCTTTGACAGAAATAAAGTTCTCGATACCTACGGTATCAGCCACCTGGCCGCCAAAACGCTCAGCGACAATACCAGTGTTTAAGCCTTTACGGGCTGCATAAATAGCAGCTGCAGAACCAGCAGGACCACCACCCACAATCAGCATGTCGAAGTTGTCTTTGGTCTTCAATGCTTCAGCCTGACGAGCCGCAGCGCCGCTGTCGACTTTGTTCAGAATGTTGGTCAGGGTTATAGCACCCTGAGAGAACTGCTGACCATTTAAATACACTGTTGGTACGGCCATGATATTACGTTTGCTGACTTCATCAGGGAACACAGCACCGTCAATCATGGTGGTTTTAATAGCAGGGTTTACTGCCGCCATTAAATTCAGCGCCTGCACAACTTCAGGACAAGTCTGACAGCTTAACGACACAAAAATTTCAAAGTTAAACTCACCCTGCAGTGCAGCAATTTGCTCCAGCACAGCAGCTTCTTCTTTAATGGTGTGGCCGCCTGAATGCAATAAAGCCAACACCAGTGAGGTAAACTCGTGGCCCATGGGCACACCAGCAAACCGAATTTCAGTATTTTTAACAGTAGAGCGTACAAGCATAGATGGCTTTAATACGGCTGTGTCTGTCTCATCTTTTAGATGGATCAGCGAACTTAAACTGGCGATATCTTCAGCCAAACTTTTCAACTCGGCTGCTTTATCGCTGCCGTCTAACGCAACTACCAGCTCCACCGGGCTTTTCAGGTTTTGCAAATAGGTTTTTAACTGGTTCTTTAAATTGGTATCTAACATATTTGGCCCCTTTCTTATAGCCACAGTCACGGCCACCTTGAGGTGGATTGCCACTGCCCTTTTGGACAAAGCTTCGCCGTACCAGTACATACTGGTGAGCAAAACTCACAAATTTACTTGGATTAGGGGCTGAGAACTCAGCCCCTTTTTCCCATCGTATTTGAAGCCGCAGTGTTGTTGACTGCTTTCACTCACCCCAATCACATAGGACTACTATGCTCATGGGGTCTCGTTCTTTTGTCGCCTAACTGCAACATCAACTACTTTGGGATCTGATGAATGAATCAGACTTAGATTTTACCTACCAGGTCTAAAGATGGAGCTAAAGTCGCTTCACCTGGAGTCCATTTAGCCGGACATACTTCACCGTCGTGGTTTGCAACGTATTGTGCAGCCTGAACTTTACGGAACAGTTCTGCAGCGCTACGGCCGATACCTAAGTCGTGAATTTCAGCAACTTTGATTTCGCCTTGTGGGTTGATCACGAAAGTACCACGTAAAGCTAAACCTTCTTCCTCGATCATCACACCGAAGTTACGAGTGATAGTACCTGTTGGGTCACCGATCATTGGGTAGTTGATTTTCTTGATAGTTTCAGAAGCATCGTGCCACGCTTTGTGAGTGAAATGCGTGTCAGTAGATACTGAATACACTTCAACACCGATTTCCTGGAACTTAGCGTAGAAATCAGCTAAATCACCTAATTCAGTTGGGCAAACGAAAGTGAAGTCAGCTGGGTAGAACACTACTACTGACCATTTGCCTAACAGATCCTGTTCAGTAACTGGAACAAATTTACCGTGATGGAAGGCTGTCGCTTTAAATGGCTTGATGGTGCTGTTGATAATTGAAGACATTGTCTTACTCCATGTTGGTTGATTACTAAAAATGAACTCGCTTCGATGGAACAAAGAATAACTGTTCCACACGATTAGAGATAACGAATTAAATCTATAAACCTAATCTGTTTTTATGATTGCAAAACTCAGATGCTTATCTGTTTTTTCACTTTAATCTACAGTGCCTGTATGACAATAAGAAAAACATCAGGTTCTGAGCTGCAGACCTTCTTTGCTGATAGAGAACACAAAAGTGCAAAGAATGACTATGCTGAATAAGCTGATATCTAAGTGGGGGCATAAATTGAAACTTCAAGCAGCTAAAGCCCTGACCTTGAGTGTTTTTTTGATGCTGCCCCCTGCTGTTGTAGCTGAAAATCCGCCGGTACACCGTTACCGGCAAGCCAATGGGATTATCGCGTTTTCCGACCGTGCTCCGAAAAACAGGCCTTATCAGCTGCTTCGTTTTGATTGTTTCGCCTGTAGTGTGCAAAGCGCAGTGCTCTGGCACAACACTCCTTTGTTTCTGCAGAAAT
Organism: Rheinheimera tangshanensis; assembly: GCF_014645135.1. Classification (GTDB taxonomy): domain Bacteria; phylum Pseudomonadota; class Gammaproteobacteria; order Enterobacterales; family Alteromonadaceae; genus Pararheinheimera; species Pararheinheimera tangshanensis. Next base: position 119,280 of record NZ_BMLH01000011.1, on the reverse strand, counting down.
ATCAGCAGGAAATAACCAGTGCAGCAAAGCAACATCAGCTGGATCCAGCTTTATTAAGGGCTGTGATCCACGCTGAATCTGCCTTTGATGCCAAAGCATTATCTAAAAGTGGCGCTGCCGGCTTAATGCAACTGATGCCTGAGACGGCTACTGACCTTGGTGTCACAAATGTCTGGCACCAGCAGCAAAATATTCAAGGTGGTGCTGCTTACCTTTCTTCTTTACTCAAACGTTACAAAGGCAACATCAAGCTGGCAATGGCGGCGTACAATGCTGGGCCTGGTGCTGTGGATAAACATCAAGGCATTCCTCCTTATACAGAAACTCAACTCTACGTAGAAAGAGTTGTATTACTCTGGTCACGATATCAAAAAGCTATATAAAACGACTGAAACATTTAAAAGCAAAGAGTAACAATTTATAAGCATATGTTTTTAAACATCTTTTACAGGTTCCATTCTTTTGCAATTCCCAAATACCAGGGGCACACTAATAGTAGTTTTAAGGATGTTTTTTTAAGGATTTGTGATGAAACAATTAATAGCAGTTTGTATGCCCGTGTTTTTGCTCAGTGCTTGTGTGATCCACGTAGGCCACAGTGCTGCCGCTGAAGATCTAAAACACCAAAAACGTCAGTTGCAACTCAATGCCGCTGGTTTAACGGAATTAAAAGCTGAAACTGAAGCAGGTGATTTGAAAATCATGGGAGTCCAGGGCCTCAGTCAAATCGAAGTAACTGCGGATTTATATGCCAGCGAAGACAGACCCTTTACTTTATCTCTGGAAAAGCAAGGCTCCGCGGCTGTACTTAAAGCTGTTGGAGGCCCTTGTGTTGGGATCTGTACTGGCTCTTCAGCTTATGCAGATCTGGTGGTTCGGGTTCCGGCAGAACTGGCTTTGACTCTGGAAGAGGGTTCAGGTGATATTGATATTCAGGGCTTGAACGCAGATCTGATGATTGAAGACGGCTCAGGCAATTTAACAGTGCAAGGTGGCCGTCATCTGGTACTGGAAGATGGTTCTGGCAATGTGAGTCTGACCCAGCTAAGTGGCAATCTGAAGGTTGAAGATGGCTCTGGTGATCTGTTCATCCGGCAAGTGTCTGGTACTGTGCAGGTCGAAGACGGCTCCGGTGATATCGATATCCAGCAAGTCACAGGGATGGTGAGTGTTAGCGATGGTTCAGGCGATATCCATGTGCAACAAACTGGGGGTTTTACCTTACTGGACGACGGTTCGGGTGAGCTGAAAATTGACCAGATCAATGGCCCTGTCAGCCTGAATAAAGATTAAACACAGAGTATCAGGGCAGAGCCTAGCTCTGCCCCTTTTCGGTCCGTAACTGCCGCAATTGTTTATCATGCAAAGCTTTGAGGCTAAACCAGCCAATCAGAGCGCCAGTCAAAGCCCAGGCCATATCGGACTGCGTATCCCAGACATAACCCTGAGTCCCTAAAAATGCTGCCGCATCTTCGCCTGACAACAAAGCCACCCACCACTCTATCAATTCATAAAAAGCACTGAAGGCTAAACAAAAACAGACGCTGAAAAAACATTGCCAGCTTTGACCAAAAATTAAAGCTCTGCGCAAAATAATTTCACGGCAAATAATCACAGGGATAAAACCCTGCGCAAAATGCCCGACTTTGTCATAGTTATTGCGCTCACCGCCTGTCCAGTCCCGGATCCAGTCAAACAGTGGTACTTCAGCATAAGTGTAATGCCCGCCCACCATTAAAATAATGCAGTGCAGCAAAATCAAGCTGTACAACAAAGATGTTAGAGGAAAACGGTTTTTGGTCAGAGCCAGTACAACCAGACCAATCAAGGCAGGTAACACTTCCAGAAACCAGGTAAATTGGTCTTTAGGTTCAATACCAGACCATATCAATACAGCAAAAAATACAACTAACCACGCGCTTTGTTTCATCCTGCTTTCACCTTTCCCAATTCGTTACCACCATATAACCCAGTGACCTCAAAACGCGCAAGGCCAGACGGGTGCAACACCCAGCAGCTCTGTAATGACCTTCTATCCCCTAAAATCGCCGCTTATCACTTTTTCGAAAACAATAACCAATAGTGAAAGCACAATGGTCTCTGGATTTCAACGGACACAAAGATGATGGACAACAACAAACAAAGCGTCACCGGATTTTTACTTAGTTTTATTTGCCTTAGCTTGATCCTGGCGGCAGGCCCCTATTTAACCCTAAAAACAGCCCCTGCCCTGGGTTCTTTATTAAGATTAATACTCTGAATCCATATTTAGCCCCCAACCAGATGTACCTATCATTGCTCAGACTTACTGACTGATTTACTGCTGCTGACGGTACCATTCGCCCAGAATCAGGCTGGCAGCCACACTCACATTTAACGATTCCACTTTGCCAGTGCCTGGAATTTGCAGCGCAATATCAGCAGATTTAGCCACAGACTGAGATACACCAAACATTTCCTCACCAAACACAATGACGACTTTGGCTGGCAACTGGCTGCTGTACAGCGAGACGCCACCATGGCTTGACGTGGTCACCAGGGTATAACCTGCTTGTTTGCACAACTGCAATGCCAAAGGCAGGTTGTCACAACTTAACCCCTCTACAAACTCAACACCACCTTCAGCAGTGCGGGCAGCAGCACCCTGCGCCAGTAATTCAGGGTCTTTCATTACGATGCCACTGATACCAAAGTGAGCGCAGCTGCGGGCTATAGCTCCTAAATTATGCGGATTACCGACACCATCTAAGGCCAACAAACAATCCTGCTTTTTACGACCGTTTTGAGTTAAATAAGTCGCCAGTGACATCACTGCTTTACGTTTGACCAGTAGTACCACACCACCGTGATGCTGACTGCCTGCAACTTTTTCAAGCTCAGCTTCAGACACCACATGGTAGGCTTTTTTATTAGCCGCCAGATATTTCATCAAATCTGCAAATTTAGGCGCCATTTGCTCGCTTAAATACAAACGCACTAAAGCTTGCGGGCGCTGCACAAAGGCGACACGACAGGCATTTTCACCATAAATTTTGGCTTCTTCCTGACGGTTCTGTTTAAACACTTTGGCAGACACAGCTTTAGGCGCCGCAGTTTTTGCTTCAGCTGTTTTACCTGACGCTGGTTTTACCTTAGTCCAGGGTTTTTGCAGCTCTGAACCAGGCTGATTTTTTTTATGCTGTGGTGCTGGGGTTTTGCGATTCAAGGGAGATCCTGTAGCTGCGGTGTCGCGAATAGAGAAGATTTTACCACTGCAACAGCCAGAATCCCAAGCAACTTCTGGCTCACAGAATACTTGCCTTTCTGCTCTGGCGCAGTATGCTTGCGCTTTTAATGCGTTGTCGGCGCGAAAATAGTTTTAAAAGAGTGAGCTTATGCTGAGTTATCGTCATAGTTATCATGCAGGCAATCACGCTGATGTGATTAAACATCTGGTGCAGATTTGTATCCTGAATTACTTAAAACGCAAAGAGAAACCTTTTTGCTACCATGATACTCATGCCGGAGCTGGTTTATACAGCCTGCACAGCGAACATGCGCAAAAAACGGCTGAATACCAAACCGGCATAGGCAAACTCTGGAACTATCAGGGCAGCAATGCGGATATCCAGGCTTATGTAAATACCATCAGACTGGTAAACGACAACGACGATTTAGCCTTTTATCCGGGTTCGCCTAAAATTGCCGATTTACTCTGTCGCGCTACAGATACTATTCAGGCCACCGAATTACACCCAAGCGATCATCCTATACTGGCCAGTCAGTTTCAGCGTCGTCGTCATAGCCGTATTGAAAAAATGGATGCCTGGGCCGGCCTTCGCGCTATGTTGCCGCCTTTGTCCAAACGCGGCTTAGTGCTGATTGATCCACCTTATGAGTTAAAAACTGAATATCAGGATTTAATCAAAGGTTTACAGCAAGCTTACCAGCGTTTCCCGCAAGGTACTTATGCTATCTGGTATCCGGTGATTGAACGTCAGGCGGTCGAAAGCTTTATTGATGCCATTGTTGATACACAAATTCGCAATCAGCTACGAATAGAATATTGCCCACAGCCAGATGCTGAGGGTTTTGGTATGACAGGTAGCGGTATGCTGGTGATTAACCCGCCTTTTACGCTGAAACAAGACATGGAAAACTGCTTAAAACAGCTGTCGCCGTTGCTTTCACAAAGTCCGCTTGCACACTGGCAAGTCACTCAACTCGTGGATGAATAAGGAAATACTTTATGCGTAGTCTGGTTTTAGCTTTGGCTTTGTTTTGTAGCCCTGTATTTGCTTTTGGCGAATTAGGTCATCAGATGGTCTGCTCTATGGCTTATCAGTTATTAAGCCCGGTCAGCCAGCAAAAAGTGCAGCAACTGATGCAGTTGCATGAACAAAAAGATTTCACCCAAGCCTGCTCCTGGCCGGATCAGGTCCGCTCTCTGCCAGAATATCAGCACACCAAAGTCTGGCATTACGTCAATATTCAGCGCTCTGACAGCAAATTAACTATGCAACACTGTCCTGCTGAAGGTTGTGTCTTATCGGCCATTGAACAGCAGCGGAAAAAACTAACGCCTTTTGCCCCCTCAAAAACTCAACTGGAGGCTTTGCTTTTTGTCGGTCATTTTATTGCAGATTTACATCAGCCTCTGCATGCGGGTTATGCTGATGATTTAGGTGGTAATAGAACCGCGGTGTATTTCGAAGGTGAACCATCGAATTTACATGGAGTCTGGGATAGCCGTATTCTGGAAGCGGCCTCTTATCAGGATGCGACCAAACAGCAGGCTTTGTATCAGGCGCTAAAGACGAAACAACAAGAATGGCAAAGCGTCAACGTAATGGATTGGGCCAATGAGTCCGTGATGCTGGTGAAACTGATTTATCAGGGTTATAAGCCAGGCATGCTTATCGATGAAAACTACCAGCAACAGCATCTGCCGCAGTTGGAGCAACGTCTGCAACAAGCTGCAGTGCGTCTGGCTTTAGTGCTGGAGCACAGCTTTAATCACGCCTCTAACGCTGGTTAAATTGATCCAGCACAAAGGTTTTAAACTTGCTTAGCTTTAACTGGCTGAGCAAGTTTGCCAAATGTTCCTGATGAGCTAAATCATCGGGTTCTGCCAGAAAGGCTTTGTAGTACATTTGCGCTGCAGGGCGCAATTCGCCTTCTTTTTCGTGTCGTAACCCCATTTGAGCATAAATATGCCCACGTTCTGCTGCGGCATAAATGAAATGAAAAGCTTGTTGATGAACGCAGGCTGCATAGACTTTATGCATGCTGTGCGGCAGTCTGTTTAAAGTTTTATTCGCCAGATACAGTAAATCAAATGCAGCATTCATTTTACCAAGATCAGCCATCAGAGTAGCCCCATGGCATTGACTGGCGACTGACATCTGCATGGACGATAAATGCTGTTTTTGTTTCTCTAAGAACGCAATAGCCGCCTCTTTCCCCTCTGCCTGAGCCAACAGGCTGGCCTGTAACCAGATAATTTCAGCCGCAAACTGACTGGCTTCTTTGTCTGCGATCAACTGGCGAAAAGACTGCTGTAGCAGTGTTTGTAATTGTGAGCTCCGCTGCTGTTCCGTTGTCTGGGCCATTAAAAACAATAACAGCTTGCACAAACTTACAGTCAGAGCACAAAACTGAAAACCGCTCGCAGCAAGACGTCTTTTACGTTCAACTAAATCTATCGCCTGCTCAGCCTTACCTGACGCCATCATCACTAACTGCACTAACTGAGTGATCTGGGTTGACATGCCAGCGGCCGGAAACTTTGAAGCTATCTCAAAAGCGGCTGCATAATCTTCGTTTTCCAGTGCCAGATAAATTTGCCAGACTTCTTTTCGTTCCTGATAAGGCTGCAAATCATCACTGCTACTGGCTAAAAAGCTGTAACAAGACTCCAGATCTCCCTGTTCGTAATCCAATAAGAACTGTAACCATAAAGCCCAGCTTTGCTGTTTAGCACAGGCGGTTTTAATCAGTGCAGAAGCGGCGTCACAGACTCCAAGCTCTAATAACATCTCTGCTTTGAGCTTCAGTACCGACACCGGAGTATCCAGCCCCGCTCTATGCTGCAACTCGCCTATCAATTTAAAGGCGTCAACATAACGGCGTTTATGCACAAGTGGCAGAATTTGATCCATAAAAGGTTTTAAGCGGACATGCAATTTCAGTTGCTCATCCATATGAAATTTATTGCAAGGTCTGTCGAGAAAATCAATTTGATGAAAAGGATAATCCACAGCATATTTTTGCCGCTCTGTTGCTGTCGACAACACCACCAGACGGCACAAAGGGCTGATACTATGTTGATTGAGCAACAGCTCAATCAAATCGATACCAGCTAAAGCAGGTTCTGCATCATCATCCAGAAAGATCACATCATAAGGTGCTGTGCCCTCGCCGTTTATTAGCGTTTGAGCTGTGCGACTCAGTTCCACCTTTTTGATACCCAGGCCGATCAGGCTTTGCTTTAACTGATGGCCAGACGCAGGATCAGACTCAATCACTAAAACATTGAGTTCAAATAACTTACTAAAATCAAATCGGGTAAGACTCAAACCTTTGCCTCGTTTATCTCAGATCCTGAAATCCGATCACTGACACTTCTTTAGTGTAGGCGCAAGATAGCCAGTCGCAAACGAAAAATCCCAAAAAATGATATAAAATCCGAGGCTTGGCTTACTTTTTAGCTCGTTTTAGTCTTGTCCACGCCAACGGGCATGGCATAAAGTTTCAAACTTCTCTTTGCTCAACAAAATGCGGGCAAGCACCAACTCAGCAACACCATTGATCTCTGACAAACCAATATGCGCCTCCACATGCAGTTCCGGGTCTATGTCCATAGCAATCATATCCACCCAATCCTCAGTGGCTGGCACTAAATCTACATAAGCAGATTCAACCGCATGTTGTTGATACAGCGCATAATCTGTAGCAGACAAGTTCTCCTCTGCTAACTCTTCAAAAATTACAAAGGCGTGATCGCACAACTCATCCAAAGTCCAGAGTTCAAGTTCTGAGCCAGACATTCGTTTCTCCACAGGGATCGATTAAAGAAGGCATTATACCAACTCAGTTCTTTGTCTGCCCAGCCAAAGGCCTGTGAAGAGAGAATATTTACTGGTATCCCAGGCCGCAGGTCGGTAGCATAACGCCACTTTTTAACCCGTCCCCTGGTCGACATGATGAAACAACGTTTAGGTTTAATAAGTCTATTGGTCGCTGACTACGACGAAGCGATACAGTTTTACACTCAAAAACTTGGTTTTGATTTAGTGGAAGACAGCCCGCAAGGGGATAAAAGATGGGTGGTAGTGCGGCCTCAAGGTGCAACTGAAACCGCACTGTTACTCGCTAAAGCCAGTAACGAACAGCAAAAACAACAGATTGGCAATCAATGTGGCGGCCGGGTTTTTCTGTTTTTAAATACCGACGATTTTTGGCGCGATCACTCAAGAATGCAACAACAAGGCGTGAAGTTCCTCGAAACACCTCGCGAAGAAGCTTATGGTACTGTGGCTGTTTTTGAGGATTTATATGGCACCCGCTGGGATTTGCTGCAACTGAATTAAACCGGAGACGCCTGTATGTATCGTTGCCCACTTTGCCAGCAGCACCTGACGCAACAGCACAATAGCTTTGTCTGTGCATCCAACCATAGCTTTGACATAGCCAAAGAGGGATATTTGCACTTATTGCCGGTACAACAAAAAAACTCTAAAGTGCCGGGCGATTCCGCACTGATGATGCAAAGCCGCCGGGACTTTTTAAACGCCGGGTACTACCAGCCATTATCTGATGCAGTAAATCAGATATTTTCCGAAGTGTTGCCAGCACAGGCAAGCTTATTGGACTTAGGTTGTGGCGAAGGTTATTACAGCAATAGATTGATGCAGGCTTTAGCGAATAAAGAACTCGGATTGTATGGTCTGGACATTGCTAAAACCGCTATCAAAAAAGCCGCTAAAAGCTATCCGGCGATCAAATTTTGTGTCGCCAGTGCCTGGCATTTGCCTTTTGCCGACCAAAGCTTTGATGCGGCTTTAAAACTCTGTGCACCTTGCGAGCCTGACGAACTGGCACGGGTATTAAAAACGGATGGCCTGTTACTCACGGTCACTCCGGCTCCACAGCATTTGATCGAAATTAAACAGCAGGTTTACAGTTCAGTGCGCTTGCATAGCGATCAGATTGAAGCCATAGCCGGCTTTGAACATCAGCAGCGTCACGAACTTCAATTGCAACTGACACATTTACCTGCTGATATGGTGTTAAACCTGCTGGAAATGACACCTTTAGCCTGGAAGTTTAAACCGGAGCAAAAACAGCTGTTTGCTGCAAGCTCGCCTCAGATCAGTCTGAACTTTTATTTAGACTTATATAGGAAAAATAGCTGAGTCTGAGCAGGAAAAAACCTCTTGGGTCCTAGATCGATGACAGAGCAATAGAGAATACTTTGCTTGTGATGCATCTCTGCTGATCTTACTGACACTCAACAGTCGCTTTATCAATTAAACCGATAGAGGCTATTGAGTTAAAACGTTATCTTTCATCTGCATCCATCTTTATGCTGAGCACAAGTCAACGCAAGACGGATGCAGTGATGCTCAAAGCAACTGACCCCTTCTGCTGCTCCGCCTTTTGCTCAGCCATTAACCAGTTGAGAAGCTGATACCACCTGAGACTGAACCAATACTAATGGCTGTGGTCCATGTTGTTAGCTGCAGTATGGACGCCATCACGAAATGATGAGTCTTCTGGCCATCAATAGGTTTGTAGTGTGAGGAGTTCTAGCGCAAGCGGTTTTGTTTATCTCCCTGAACCGCTATTTTTCGCCCGGCTATCCAGCCGGGCTTTTTTTATTTCACGGCACAGCATCACGATCAATTCTGGATAGTAGTCACTTTATTCCATAAGTTTTGATTTTTACTGTAAGAAAAATACTCATCAGGAAACCAGCACTTTGGAATTAACTCCATATTTTTGCGTTCTTCAAAATTAGAGACCAGCTTGCTCAGTATTTCCAGTAACCGCTCTTCGCTCATTTTTTCTAACTTTTTTCGGGCCGCTGGAAAATACAGATTATTATCCACACTAACCACCACATTAGTCCCGGTATTACTAAAGGTCATGCTACGGGTGACCACCCTGCAGATCGGCATATCCAAAGCTGGCGGATACAAAGACACAACCAACGCATACTCATATCTGTCCAGATCACGTTTATCGGAATCTTTTGGAATATAAGTCACCCCATAACCTTGCGGAAACAAGCCGGTAATTTTAAGCAGCGCATCCACAGCAGCTTTATGGTAATAACCACGTTCCACACCACTTTGTAGCACCAGAGCCGCTTTAGGCAATGATTCATAGCTGTGATTTAATTTGGTCGACAAGACGACGGATGTATAAATCTGTGGGATTTTTAGCAGATTCCCAACACCACCTTCGGGTTTAATCGCATTTTTAAGCAAGGTGTAAACAAAATTCAGTTTGTCTTGCTCGTTCTGATTAAACAACTCCCGCTCTTCTTTGGAATTACCGACGTAACGATCACAGGCCAACCCTTTTGTCACATAACTTAAGGTTTCCTGATAATTAATTTTTAATAGCGCAACCCGACTTGTATCATCCAGCACCCGAAACTCATCCAGATCGCCCTCAGGTCCTTTCAAGATAGCCAGCGCGTCCGGATGATAGGTGCCGATATCCTGCAAAATAGCAGCCATTAACAATGGCAATTGCACATCATCACGAAAAGGAGAATAGTCAGCCTGATAAGCGGCCTCTGAGTTATCCAGCATTTCTTTGGCGGCACGCACTTTCGCCTGCACGTAATTATTGTTCAGTTCGTCGTCCAGCAGCAAACGATCCAGCAGTCGCAAACTTAAAACGCCTTTGTATAAATGCTTAAACTTTTGATTCACCGACGCCACATATTTGCCGTTGCTGGGAGCAAGCAGCTGAATAGTCCCCAAAAACTTAGAGGACATCTGGACTGTTTCGTCAAAGCTTTCGCCTTCAGTCAGTTGTAACACTTGCAAACATAAGGCCTTTAAGGCTCGATAGCGCTCCAGACGACTATCATCCAACATGCGGACATAAAGTTTTAATGCTGACTGTGCTTCTGCTAGTTGCTTTTGTTCTGCGCTGGAAAGCTCTGGTTTTTTTTCAAACTTACGCACCTGCATCTGCAGTTGAGTAAGTTTGTCCTCTTGCTGCTTTGCGTGACGAAAATAATCAGTAGCGACTTCATACACTGAATCATTCAGTGCTGTGGCATCATGAATTTTGCTCAGGATAGTTTTTACGGTTTTACTATACGAAGACTGACTTATGGTTCCCATCGACATATCGGGCATCTATCCTTATGTACGAACTACTTCAATTTAATCAGCATGAGTATAGCAGTGCTTTGCATCTGTCCAGCATCAGTCAGCCAGCATAGGGGCCTGCCACTGAACTTCCTCGTCCATCTCCAATTGCCATTCATCCTGCATTTGAGCTGCCATACGTTTTTTCTGCTTAGGTTTAACCGCCAATAAATTAGACCAGAACCAGGTAGATAAATCGCCAACCAGATTGGTTTCAGCGTTGATCAGTACAACAAAACCTACACCTTTTTCTTTGGAGTAAGCCATTTCAGTACGATAACCTTTCACCCAGCCGCCGTGGTAATAAACCTCATGTCCGCCAAAGTTAAAAATACGCACTCCTAAACCATAATGTGAGGTCGTGACATATTGCCCCCAGGTACGGCCCCCTAAATCATCGGCTACCTTCACTCTTTTGGTCCGAACATCTTGCAGCATGGCGGGACTTAATACCGCTGGATACTGCCCTAACTGTGCCATTAACCATTGGCTCATATCCATCACACTGGCATTTACGCCGGCAGCAGGACTGACTCTGTAATAGCTTGGATTTACTTTGGTTTCAGCCCAGCCACGTTTAACCCGCACATGAGGCATGGCACGGTTTTTCGAGGCTAAAAAGGCGGAGTACCCTACCGAAGCAGTGGGCATTTTTAGTGGTTTAAACAGTTTTTGTTCCATCAGGCTTTCGTAACTGCTGCCGGTAGTTTTTTCCATCACAGGCCGGATCAGACTGAACAGGACGTTTTGATAGCCATAACATTTCCCCGGATTACAACGAGGATTTAAATAACGGAACTTAGGTAAAATTTGAGCAGGCGTTTGATTAGCTTCAATTAAATCGTCATAGGTATTAGGCACTAAACCAGCGCTTTGTGATAACAAATGTTCAACTTTTAAAGCTCCGGTATGGCGCGGACTTTTAAAGGAAAAAGACGGCACATAACGGGTGACAGGATCATCCCACTGGAAACGGCCCTGATGCACCAGCAAAGAAGATAATTGACCAGCAAAAGTTTTAGATACAGACGCCAATCTAAATACGGTATAGGCATCAATATTCGATTTGGAGCCCACGGAGCGCACACCATAAGCACCGACTTTTACGACTCTGTTGTCTTTGACAATAGCGTAGGCAGCGCCAGGAATATTGTTCTTTTTTAATGTCTGGCGAAAATGCCAGTCAAAATTGGTAGCCAGTTCGTCAACATTAGCCGCCAGTAACTGGGGGGAAAGGACGAGGAATGCGCCCACCAGTAATTGGATTAATTTCAATGTGTTAGTCCTCAGACAAAGGGGATGCCTTTGTTTTAGTGCCGCTACAGCCAGATAAATTATGATAAGTCGTTAACATCGACGGTATCAACTGCGTAATCAAATGCTTTTTATGTTCTTCACTAACTTGCTGCAAAGACCATTCTCCTGCCAGATAAGGCAGCAGAGCTGGCCCGGCGGCATAACACCAGGCATCCAGCCATTGGCCAGAAGACTGAACCCTAACCTTTTGGCGTACATACAAACCTGAATCCACCTCTTCGAAAAAGTCCAGTTTATCCAGCTCTGGCGGTAAAACATCCAGCAATAGCTGTCCATGCTGTAAATGCCCAGGACTGCGGGTTAACGCCGGTGCAGGCGTCTCTCCTGGCTGCTGGCTTAAGCCATAGCTTTTGTAATCAACCAGACTGGCTGGCTGCATGTTATAGCGCTGTCCTGTAATTGCATAAACCACTTCAGGAAAGGTCAATAAACCATACACAAAAACGGCATCACCAGAGCTCATAAGGCTTTTCCTTCCAGCTGTCTCAGTGTTAAAAACAGGCGTAAGTCAAATTCCAGTTGATGATACTGGGGTTCCATATGCTGACACAATTGATAAAAGGCTTTGTTGTGATCTTTTTCGCGTAAGTGCGCCAATTCATGCACAACAACCATCTTTAACAGAGGGAAAGGTAGCTGCTTAAATAAAGCCGAAATACGGATTTCCTGTTTAGCCTTTAATTTTCCGCCTTGCACCCGGCTGACAAAACTATGTAAACCTAAGCTATTATCCAGATGTATTTTGCCATCAAAACAGACTTTACTGACGGGTGGGCTGGATTTGACAAAACGTTGCTTCAGCTCCTGAGTAAATTGGTACAGACTTTTGTCATTCTGAATGTCATGTGATGATTCGGGATAACGGCTTGCCAGCACTTCAGCCAAACGATTTTGAGCAATAAGAGCTTGCACCTGAATCCTCACAGCTTCGGGATAAGAGGTCAAAAAAGTTAATACAGGTTCCACTACACAGCATCCGGAATAAAAACAACCTTAGTGTAAAAAATAAAAGCCTTGCCGTGAACCTTTCTTTTTAGCTGCTGGTGTATGTTCCGCATATCTGGCATGCTCCACTGGTTTTAACACTGACAAAACAGCAAAAATGAGGACGCCGTGTTGAACAAGGTACCAGTTTTTGTCGCAGTCCTAGTCTTGGGCTGCTTCATATCGACTCTGCGCGCAGCGCCCAGCGAAATTTATCTGCTGCGCCATGCAGAAAAATTAACGTCAAAGGACAGGGACCCACAACTGAGTCCTTGTGGCGTAGCGCAAGCACAAGCTATGGCAAAACTCATACCTGGTTCGCTGTCGACTATCTACCACAGCGGCTATCAGCGCACCCGGCAAACAGCGCAACAGATTGGGTTGACACAACCGAGCGCAAAAATCGACCTCTACAATGCAGCTGATTTAGCTCATCTTGTTACAAGAATTCAGCAGCAGGATGCGGCAGTGTTGGTGGTAGGTCACAGTAATACTACGCCTGAACTGGTATATTTACTCAGCAAGCTTGCTGCACCTGTAATGACAGAACAAGACTATGGAGTGGTCTATCAATTAAAGCAGTCAGAGCAGGGATATAGTTTGTTCAGCTTTAGCATCAAACAACCTTCCATCTGCCTGTCATCCAAAACCTGAATCAAAGCCAGATGAAACAAAAGCGCTAAGGTTGTCGTCCAGCTCGCAGTATCTGAAGTTGCAGTGCGTTGTTGCCCACTGCAACTTCAGTTCTAATCAATCTAAAAGTGAACAGGCTCTAGACTTTACGGAACCGCTCGACCAATTCGTGCAACTGCTCTGAGGTATTCTGTAAATCCTTACCACTCTCGCTGACTGCAGTCCCCTGATTTAATGAGGTAGTGGCTAAATCGGAAATACTGACAATTTGCTGGTTAATATCCTCAGCTACATGAGCCTGCTCTTCCACGGCTGCAGCCATTTGTCCAGCCATAGCCGCTATACTGCTGACAGCGACACTAATACCTTCCAGCGCTTTTTCTGCCTGAGCAACCTGAGTCACACCCAATTCAGCGTCCTTACGACCACTCTCCGCGACCTGCACCGACGCTTTGGCTTTTGCAGAGAGCTGCTGAATAATCTCATAAATCTCTTTAGTGGATGCGGTAGTGCGGGAAGCCAGTTGCCTTACTTCATCGGCCACCACAGCAAATCCTCGGCCTTGATCACCAGCACGCGCCGCTTCAATAGCTGCATTAAGCGCAAGCAAGTTAGTTTGTTCAGCTATTTGTTCAATGATTTGGGCTGCGCCAACTATTTTATTGGTTTGCTCAGCCAAATCTGCCACCGACTGACTGATATCATTGACCGTTTTTTGTAACTGCTGCATAGCGCCACGGGTTTGTCCCGCCACAGTCGAACCTGAACGAGCTAACGCATCAGCATCATCCGCTTTACTCGCAGTATCCTGCACATGAGAAGATACTTCAGCAATAGTGGTCGTCATCTGGTTCATGGCTGTGGCTACTTGCTCCGTTTGCATCTGCTGCTTACGAATACTGTCCGCTGCATCGACAGATAAATGCCTGACCTGCTCCGACTGCATCGCCACTTTGGTCGACGCGTCTTCAATCCGGGTGAGAACTGTATTTAAGTGCGCGCTCTCAGCAAGTAAAGCGACTTCCAACTGCCCTAATCGCCCCTGATGTTTTGCATAAGACGCCACCGCTAATGGATCAGTAAAAGGAGTGGGCAATAACTCCACTAAACCACTTAACGATTGCTTCAGGCGATACACACCTAAACCATAACTAAATAAGGCCGTGATAATAAAAGCGATAGCAGCTGCAGTAGATCCGATAGCCCACCACAGCACCAAAGATAGCATCACCGCCAACAGTGGCATCACGGCCCAGCGTAAATCTGCAGCCAGATCCGATGCCGCCTTTTCGGTATTTTTACCCGCGTTAATCGCTTTATACAGTTGCTCTGCATGCTCGACCTGAGCCCTGCTGGGCAAAGTACGTACCGATTCATACCCTACCACCCGGCCATGCTCAGTCACAGGAGTGACATAGGCATTGACCCAATAATAATCTCCATTTTTACAGCGGTTTTTAACCAGCCCCATCCAGGGTTTACCTTGCTGTAAATAGCCCCACATAGTTTTAAAAGCCGCCTCAGGCATATCAGGATGCCGCACAATACTGTGAGGTTTACCGACCAGCTCCTCTTTGCTAAATCCACTTATAGACACAAAAGCATCATTACAATGCAAAATTGTACCTTTAATGTCCGTTGAAGAGATGAGCTGCTGCTCTTTTGGAAAAGTACGTTCTTTGTCAGTCACAGGCAGGTTCTTGCGCATTAACAACACTCTCCTTAGCAAGTCCGCGATAGAACAATATTCCACGGACATAAATTAAAAACAGGGAAATGAAAATACTGATAAAAAATTAGCAGCAGATTTAGATCTTGGACAGGGAAAATACAAAAATATATAAATTACTGAGTCACTTACAACGGACGTCTTTGTAACAAGGTTAACACTTCCGCATGATCCGTGTGAGGAAACATATCAAACAACTGTACCTTTGACAGTTGGTAATCCTGGCTAAGCATAGCCAAATCACTGGCCAGGCTCTGAGGATTACAACTGGAATACATGAGCCAGGCAGGTTGTAGCGCCAGAACAGACTGACAAAGCGCGGCTCCTAAACCGCGTCTGGGCGGATTCACCACTAATAAATCAGGAGCACAGGTAGAGGCTTTTGCAAAAGCAGCGGCATCCAACGCCTGAAAAGTCACTCCGGTCAACGCCAATTCTGCAGCTGAGCGTGTTGCGCTGGCGATGGCTTTAGGCGCGATTTCAATACCAGTTAAATCCCATTTGTTATCCCGCGCCAGATGTAAGCCAAAGCCTCCGATCCCACAAAATAAATCCCACAGTCGTTTTCCGGGAATAGCTTCAGCCCAGTCTTTGGCGGTAGCATATAAAGCTGCAGCTACGGCTGTATTGGTCTGAAAAAAGCTTTGCGGAGTTAAATACAGAGGGATATCGTTTAACTCTTCCCGCAAGACATCCTGCAAAGTTAACAGGACTTCCTCAGGCCCTTCCAGCACTGCCATATGCACGGGCTGCACATTCACAGAACACACCTCTAACTCTGGCCATTGCTGTTGCAGCCAGGGTAAGTGTTTTTGAATCGACGCAAGACAGTTTTTAGAACGCAACACAAAACGCAGCATAAAGCGAGCGGAGTGCTGACTTTGACTAAGCAGAACAAATTTCAGCTCGCCTTGTTTTTGTTCCACCTGGTAAGGAGTTAAGCCTGCGCGTTGTATAAAACTTTTGATCAGAGCAAAAGCTGGCGCAAATGAAGGTGGATACAAAGGACAAGCCGATAAATCAACAGCTGTCCGGTCAGTAAGAATACCCAGCACAGGCTGATCTTTACTGCCCGACACCACCATTTTGGCTTTGGTCCGAAAACCTTGTTCTTCACTGGCTACGGGGAACAACAGAACTTCAGGATGAAAGGGTTCCAACAGTTGTTGCAAAGAGTGCTGCTTTGTCTCCAACTGTGCAGGATAAGGTTCAGCTAAATGAGCACAGGAGTGGCACCGACCTTCCGCAAATTCACGACAAAACATAGATTCTCAACTAAATAAATAAAGGCTATCGCCAGATAGCCTTTATTTTACCCCAGAGCTGAGCATTCACAACCCCTTGAAACCGGATCTGGACTGATCAGTGGGTATGCTGACGAATAAACTGAGTCACCTGTTCAAAGTAATGTTGCCTGTTTTCCGGGTCATAAAAGCCATGGCGCTCATTATCAAATTCAAGCCATTTATAGGTTTTATTGTGTTTATCCAGAGCTTCTCGTAAAGCTTCAGCCTGAGACATCGGAGCCCGTTTGTCTTTTTTACCATGAGCTAACAACAAAGGCGCCTTTAGCGTGGCGACTCTGTGGACCGGAGAAAATAACTTCAGTTCCTCTGGATCAGTCCCCAGCACTTCATCCAGATAAGAAATACCAAAAGAGCGTAGCGGCACATCCCCATCAGTTTTCATTAAATTCAACTCATAAACTCCAGATACCGCTACTGCGCAGCTGAACAAATCAGGCTCTATGGCTGCAGACTGAACTGCAGAATAACCACCAAAGGATGTGCCCATAATGCATATTTTCCCTTGCTCAGCATAACCCTGACTGATAGCCCACCGAGTCCCGGCAATAATATCTTGCTGCACAGCCCCGCCCCACTGCCGATAACCCGCTTTCAGAAAATCAGCACCATAGCCGCCAGAGCCACGGTAATTCACCTGTAGCACGTTAAAACCTGCCTGACTCAACAGTTGAACCTCATTATCAAAGCCCCAATAATCACGAATACCATGTGGGCCGCCATGTACAAGGACCACCATAGATTTGCTGTCCGCTTTGGCTGCTCTGGTGATATAGCCGTGCACTTTGGTTTGATCAGAAGCACTAAATTGAACAGGTTCTGTTTTTGCAAACTGGATTTGGCTCAATTCAGGTTTACGTTGCATTAATTCGACTAACGAATTTTTGTCTTTTCGATACAGATAATAAGTACCAGCGTGATCATCACTATAACTAAAAACCACCCAGATATTATCGTCATCTGTCCTACTGGTAATATGCACTGCACTTCCTGGCAGAGCGGCAACCAACTCTTTGAATATTTGGGCTTCTTTTTGTTGCCCCTCTAAAATAAGGTAGGCAGGTTTACCATCATCCACTCTTAACGCATAGGCTTGGCGTTCCTTTTGGGTAAGAGCAACAGAGCTCACCTCGACAACGGGGTCGCGATAAATTAAACGTCTGCTGGCATCTGTGAATTTCAACTCCGAGAGCCCCTGCTGCTTGGCGTTAAATTGATCAAGAATGATTAGTCCATCATCCGAGTTGTTGACCGCTATAGCAGTCAGCCTTTCGCCAAATTTATCCGATGGGATCTGATGCCATTTCTTCTGCTCATAGTAATAAAGCTCGCTACTGTAATCTTCTGTCAGCACCACAGCTGCTCGGATTTCCCCTTGACTATTGGTCAGGATCTGGCTGTTTGGTGCTGGCGAAACTGCAATTTTTTTAGACCTGCCAGTATAGGTATTGAGCAACAATAATTCAGAGTGGTGCTCCCCTCTTACTGTCCATTGGGTACTGGAAATAAGAATGTTGTCATCGTCATGTTGCAGAGTGTCGATCACCTCTCCCCAAGCTCTTTTGGCCTCCTTCGCTCGGATACGACTAAAGTTTGAACTCTCGTCCACCCTGAAGCCAAAAATCATTTCGCCTTTTTTCCCTGTATAATTCACGGCATAAAGCTCACCATAAAACTTAGGTTCGGCATCCCAGGGAGAGGCTTCAGCCAGGCTGATCACAACACGTTCATTGTTTACCCAGTGATAATCACCCACTTCAATATCGCCCGGGAATTTGATTTGACCTGCAGGCTTAAATCCGTCCAGTTGAATAAATAGCAAGGCTCTTTTATTCTCCAGCCGCACCACTACAGCAAGATGTTTACCATCAGGCGCAATTTTCACGTTGGAGTAGGTATCGTGTTTAGCCAATAAGGCTGTGATATCAGTGGAGGCTGCAATCAGGCTGAATGAGGAGAACAGCCACACCAAAGCAACAATGAATTTAACACATTGATTAAACATTCCCTGTCCTTACAAAACAATATAAACACAATTGTTAAACAAATATATTACATTCGAAAAAACAAAGCTACTGCCTGCTGATAGTTCTGCAGCGCTAATGCGGCGTCGTAACGTTCACCTTCATCGCGCATAAAAGCGTGTTGGGCATTGTATTCATGCCAGCTAAAACGAAGATTAGCTTCGATCAGCTTTTGGTAGACTTTCTGCCGTCCTTCAGCGGATACATGAGGGTCTTGTTTGCCCCAGACCATCACCAATTCGCCCTGAATATCAGCGGCACGGTCCAGGGTCTGCTGGCCTTTACCGCAAGGCAAAGTATCGCTGTGTAAATCTGTGGCATACAAACAATAGGTGGCTTTAATCGCCGGATTGAGTGCAGCACGAAACGCCAGATGACCACCAATACAAACTCCCATAGCCCCCACCTCTGGCCGGACATAGGGCAACGTCTTTAAATAATCCAACAGGGCCTGATTATCGCTATCGTACCTTTCCAACGGTTTAGTCCATTTATCCTGATTGCCTTTGTCTTTGCCTGCATCGTCGTAGGCAAGCACAGTACCCGGCGGATTTAACTCATGAAAAATCTCAGGCACCAGCACCACAAAACCATGACTGGCGAGCATAACGGCGCTACGCGCTATAGGCGCAGTTTGCTGGAAAATCTCTGAATAAAACAAAATTGCAGGATAAGTTTTACCTGCTGTGGCTGCGCCCAGCGGCTGATACTGATACACCAACATAGGCCCTGTTGCCGTTGTTAAGCTGACTTTGCTCTGTTCAATTTGCATAAAAGTTCGTCTGAAATAGAAGTCTGAGCTTCCATAATAAAGGGCCAGATGCAAAGGCACCAGCATGTTTTTGCCAACTATACCCAAGTGCTCAAGGCATTAATCAGCCATTCAGCTACTCTGCATACACTGAACTTATCTAAAGAACAGGAGTTTATATGCAACAGTCCCTCTCTTGGGTTGCTGCCGCAATACTAGCCGCAGGTATGGTCGCAGGTAGCGCCATCTTAGCCAGCAGCGTGATTGAATTCAGGGCTATGGAACGTGTAGTTCAGGTCAAAGGTTTGTCGGAGCGTGAAGTGGCCGCAGACAGCGTCATCTGGCCTATTAAATTTAATGAGGTCGACAATAACCTAACCACTTTGGTCGCCAATCTTGAACGTAAAAACGAGCAAATTCAGGCGTTTTTAAAGTTGCAGGGCTTTAGTCAAAAAGAAATCACTATTGCAGTGCCACAAATTGTCGATCGTCAGGCGGGTTATTACGACCCCAACGCCAATCAGATGCGTTACACCGCCAGCTCTACCGTGACTGTGTACAGCAGCAATGTCGATTTAGTGCATCAGGCGATGGCGAAGTTATTGGAACTGAGTAAAACAGGCATAGCTATAGCGGGTCAGGATTACGACAGTAAACCCGAATTTATCTTCAGTGGTTTAAACGAATTAAAACCCGACATGATTGAGGAGGCGACTCGCAACGCCCGTGAGGTCGCCACTAAATTTGCCGCTGATTCGGACAGTAAACTGGGCAAAATCAAAACGGCAAGTCAGGGCCAATTCAGCATTACTGATCGGGACAGCAATACCCCTTATATCAAAAAAGTCAGAGTAGTAGCGACAGTTGACTACTACCTGTCAGATTAACAGACGGAGCTTATGATGAAAAAAGCATTGTTGATGACCACAACTATAGCCGCACTGCTAACACTGACAGGTTGTGCGGTACGAGGCCCTACGGTTTGGGTTGAGCCTCCGGTTTATTACGGACCAGCTGTGATAGTGGAGCCCAGACCAAGCGTCATAGTGGTTGAGGAACGCCATTATTACCAAGACAGGCACTATCATAAAAAGCACAAAAAACATAAACGCCATTACCACCGTCATGATGACTGAGCGGATTGACACTTCAGATTGTACAAGTGTTGGAATTCGCTCTAAGCTAAGCGGGTAAGTTTAAATAAAAGGGAAAAAAATGCGTATCTATTCAGCTTTAGTTGTTGCAGTAGTGATGATGTCAGGTCTAACAGGCTGTGCCGTCAGAGGTCCTAGTGTCACAGTTGAACCACCTAAAGTTCTGGTGCCTGGTGTCATAGTCGAAGGTCATGGTCACGGCAAACATTGCCCGCCAGGACAAGCGAAAAAAGGTAAATGTTAAGTTTTGATTTTTTGTTTTTATTTTAATTTGGCAGGACGTGTGAAAAGGCCGGTGTTTAGTCAAACACCGGCCTTTTGTTGAGCGCTATCTATTCTGTTCTCAATGAGCAGGCAGTAATTCCAATACCTGCTCTAAAGGCACCAGCTTCAGATTCTGGCCCTGCTCCGGCATACGATTACGACCATCCTGCACTATCACAGCACCTTGTTCAAAACCTTTACCCAAGGACAAAGTGGTTAGCTCCAGACCATCGGTTTCTGAACTGCCATCTATGCCCAGCTCTGCATTTAAACGAATACGAAAGCGGGCTACGGCTTTATAAGGGGCTGTAGTTTGAAACAACACATAACTGTCATTGCCTTGACTGGATGCCAGTAAATAGGATGGCTTTCCAGCTTTTCCAGGCAACAGGGCTAAACCTTCCACATCAGCCACCAGCACATCGCCATCAGCTTTTATGACCAGCTCGCCTTGGGTATCCGCTTTGGCATCAGCGGAAAAACGCCAAATCCCCACATCTTCTTCGCCCAAAAACAGCAGGTCATTCTGATCATCAGCAACACAACCTTCAGGTTGACTTGGCACTTTTAAACGCCGCACTTCTTTGGCACTCCAGTGCTGGCCACTGGAGCTAATCTGGTACTGCAATACTGTGCCATCTTTGTCATTGGCAAACACATAAGTCTGGCCGCTGCGTTTGGACTGATACAAACACAAACCATAAATATCGCTAAAAGGTGTAGCAAATTTCAGCGCTGTGTTCACCTGCCCCTCTGCATCTATTGCAAACAGCTGCACCGAGTTATCAGCTCTTAAGGTCGCAGCCGCTATATCCTGTTTTTTACCCTGATACTCCAGGCCATAACGCAGGTCAATATTGTTGACCCGGCCCACCTGTAAAAACTGCAGCTGCTCACCTTTCATAGTGTAAACAGCCACACCGGCTCTTTTATCCGTGGCTAAAATACGGCTGTTGTCAGGATTTTTCTTATTCTGCCAGACGGCAGGATCGTCTATGGCATCCCCTCTGTAGCTGACGGCCACGGTTTCCAAGGTTGGGCTTAACTGCTGCATAGGTAAAGTGGCACGCTCTGGTAATACAGCCGCTTGAGCCTGATAGGCTTCATCTTTTAATTGTGTATGCTGACCCTCTTCACTGACCACAGACAAGATGCCGGCAGACAGGCCTAACTGCTCTGCGGATTCCAGTGCGGGGATGGCTTTGCTCTGTTGCCACACCAAATCATCACCTTGGGTTTGATAACTTTGCAACAAAGCAGGTTCTTCCTGTAAGGCTAATAAAGTACCGTTGGCAGTTAATTCCAGCGCTTTCACTTCAGCTGTTAATTTGCCTAATGGTGCCTGCACGTCAATCAGGCGGCGGCCTTCATCGGCTTCTACTTCGGCATTATAAGACCAGAGCGCTGTTGCGCCTTCCGCCAGATACAAGGTGCCTTTTTGCTGATCCACAGCACAAGCTGTGGCATCTGTGGGCAGGTTTAGAGTACGGATAGATAAAGGCGCAGCTAAAAATTTGGAATCCTGCGCCAGTAACCACTGCTCACCCACACCTCTGTCACCTATTAAAAACAGGCTAAGTTGTTTGTTTTCTGCACTTTGATACCAGCATACATCGTCCACCACCAGTTGGCTGACCAACTGCTTGCCAGAGCGCTGTACTGTTTTACCTTGCAGTTGCCACCAGTGCAGCTGATTGCTTTCCGTTTCAATAGCAGCCAGTAACACAGAGCCATCGGTTTGGGGCAAAGCTTTTAAACGGCGAAATACACCAGGCCATTGTTCGATCACTGCACCTTTGCCATCCTGCCAGACTAAGGCAGTAGCAGAGCTTTGAAACTGCCCTGCTGTGGTATTTAATTCAGCATATACAGTAGCAGCCGAATCAACTGCGGCGCTATGTTGGCTTTGCGCCTGACAGGCCATCAGCATGGCAGCTGAAACTAAGGTGGCGATTAAAGAGTATTTCATTTTTTCTCCGGGGCGCTCTCTGCAGCGCTGAATTCTGTGCCTTGCCAGCATTTGTTGTCATTAATGGTTTTAGCGCTGCAATGGGCAACTTTGGCTTTAAATTGTTGCTGCAACAGGTTCGAACCATCGCTTTGACGCTTTAACGTGAAGCTGTCGTATAAGCGGCCTGTCACTGTCATGGCTTTTACTTTGAGCTGGTTTTCGCTGATATCAAGTTGCTGAAATAACTGAGTATCTTCGCCAACCTGAGCCATTTGGGCACGAGCCTGTTTTGACACCAGATACATTTTTGGACCAGCCACTGACACCATATAGACCGGGCCTTTGTTCTCAGGCTGATAGCGACCATAGACATGATCGTGGCCCTGCAACACCAAATCGACTTTGTACTGGTCGAATAAAGGCTGCCAGTACTGACGTAATCTCGGGTTATCCCGGCCTAAAGACACCGAAAACATCGGATGATGATAGATGGCGATAGTCCAGCGGTTCGGATTGTTCGAAAGCACCTGCTTTAACCAGCCGGCCTGTACTTTAGCCAGGCTTTCATCTTCCACTGCTGCAGTGGAATTCAGCACAATAAAGCGCACGCCCTGATAGTCGTGGTAAAACACTGTATCCTGCAAAGCGGCGGGGCCATTGCTCAGGCTCTGAAACTGCGCGGTAAATTGTGCGGCCAGCTCCCTGCGTTCCTCCCCTTTGGCATTCTCACTTTTCAGGTATTCATGGTTACCAGCGGCAATCAGCTGCGGCGTCATAGCGCCCACCCAGCCGATAGCGTCAAACCATTCACCCCATTCGTGATCTAAAATGCCGTAACGGGAATTGACCAGATCACCTGCATGGAGCATCAGTTTAGCCTGCGGCACGTGCTGCTGAGCACTGCGCACCAAACGCGAGAAATGCGCTTTTAAGTTGTTTTGCGCATCACCAAAATACAGCAGACTAAAAGGTTCAAACTCTGCTTTGGCGGTGCGAAATTGCAGCCACTCACTCCAGTTGCCTTCGCCTTTGACTCTGTAGGCATACAAGGTATCGCTCTGTAAACCAGACATAGTGGCCTTATAAAAATAGGCTGAGCCATTGTCGGTCTTAACTAAAGTGCCTTTGACATCCAGCGTTTTTGCATCCAGCTCCAGTGCAGGGCCATCAATAGCTTTAGCCCATTGCAGCTGGCTTTGCGCTATGCTGCTACGCCAACCGACCGCCTGACTGCTGGCAGCATCGGTAGCAGGTAACAACACGATGCGATCGGCAAAGCTACTCGCCAGATACCGGTTTTTTCCTTCAGGTACTGAAGTATTACTGGCACTGGCCACAAAGCTTAACACCAGCAGCAGGCCAGCAACTGGCCCCCGCAGGTTTTCATATGATTTCTTATTCATGCGCCATCCTTACCAGTTGGTTAACTGAATACCGACGGCAAAAGTACGGCCATATTCTTCGTACTGAGCATTAAAGGCGCGTGTGCCTGTGTAGTTGTAATACGGCTCGTCTGTTAAGTTCACCGCATTAAAGTACAACTGCACGGCCGGGTCGATTTTCCACTTAGCGCTGAAATCCCATTGCAACTGGCTGTCGCTGAATAAGTCATAAGCCGGGTCGTCAAACTCGCTGACTTCCACCAGATAATCCGACTTATAATTGGCCGCTAAACGCAAACTCCAGCTGTTGTCTTCATAACCAATGGCCATATTGGCGGTTTTATCCGACTGACTAGGTAAATCAATATCACGGGTCAGCAGCTCGCCATCATCAAACCAGCTGATTTGCGCTTCAGAGCGGCTTAAGGTTAAATTGGCTGAGACTAACCAGTGATCCCAAAACTCGCTGACCCCTTGCAGTTGCTGCACATAGTTCAGCTCCAGACCATACAAAGTGGCATCATCGCCATTGATAAAGGTTTCGGCGTGGTTAAAGTCTTCGTATTCACCCTGACCTGCCAGGTCTGTGGCGTAGATAAAGTCTTTAATGTCTTTGTAGAACAACATGGCTGACATGACGCCTAACTTATCCGGGTAGTACTCCACACCTAAATCCAGGTTGGTTGAAGTTAAGGCCTCAAGTGCCGGGTTACCAAAGCTGGCTTCAACATCACCATCATCTTCTTCCAGCACAAAAGCCGGTGCCAGTTGAGCAAAACTTGGACGCACTAAAGAACTGGTAATGGCTGCTCGAACCTGGGTTTGATCCGACAGACTGTAACGGCTAATGACTGCTGGTAACCAGTGTGATTCAGAGCCGCTGTACAATTGTGGGCTGAATTCTTCTGTTGTGGCGTCGTATTTACTACCTACAGCGTCACGTTGGTCATGCTCAAAACGGCTGCCTGCAATGACCTGCCAGTTTTCGCCTTGCCAGTTGCCTTGCAGATAAGCTGCTTTAATTTCTTCATCCACCCTGAAATCATTAATTTGTGATTCCACCGGGTCCAGATAATCATCTCTGTCTAAGGTGCTTAATTCCGACAATAACAAGCCGGGATTGATGGCAGGACCAAACCGCCCTAAACCATAATCTGCATTGCCCATAGGGTAATCAGCCAGGGTTAATTTACTCAGGCCAGCGTCTTCTAAATCTTCAAACAGCCACAGGCTTTCATCTGCAACTTTGCTTCTGTCACTCCATTTCACACCAGCTTTGACTTCCAGCGCGCCCCAGCTTTGGAGCAATTCGCGGCTTAGATCAAACTTGGCGTTTTTCTCTTTTTCTTCAGTGAAAGTGTCAGCGACTTCGACTTCATCCAGCTCGTAGTCTTCGGCACTGTAAGCAGATTCAGGCGCCAGTAACTGCAGCTTGTCTGTGCCGCTAAAACTTAAACCTTCGTCAAACTCTTGCTTAAACTGACCATCAGCCAGACTAAAAGGTGTTTTTTCATCGGCTTTGCTGGCTCCAACCTCGGCTTTCCACTGCCAGTCTGCTAACTGCTGTTGCATACCCAGCACCAGAGCGCTGATGGTTTGAGTTTCTTCACGGGCTTTAATACCGCGCACCAGCTCACCTGCGGAATCTGCGCCTGCTTGCACTGGCTCTGCAAATTCAGTCAGTAAACTCTGACGCACTTCATCGTCGGTAAACTTGCTGTACAAAGTCCGCAGGTAGTAGTCGGTATCGCCTTCAGGGCGATAATCTAAATTCAGTGCTAAGCCCATACGTTTACGACTGATTTGATACTGGCGCTGCTCAAACTCAGCTAAAGCTTGTTCTTCAATGTCCCAGTTACCTCCAGTCTCGACGTTGTCTGAGCCAAATTTACGATCGGCATAGCTTGCGGAAAGTGCTACACCTAAAGCATCTTTATCACCAGCTACATCAAAAATGCTACTGTATAAACCTGATACTTTTGGGCTGGTTTCGCTTTGTTGCTGGTTGTAACTACCTTCAGCGCTAAAGGTATAAAAATCCGAGCTGCGGTCAAAAGCGGAGATACTTTTGATATCGACAGTGCCACCTAAAGAACCAGCAGCTTGCTCTGGTGCTATGGTTTTGGTGACTTCAACCGAGGACAATAAATCTGAGGGGATCACATCCAAAGCCACGGCACGGCGGCCTGATTCTGGCGCAGCCAGCTGAGTGCCGTTGTAGGTCACAGTATTATAATCCGGCGCTAAACCACGCACGCGGATAAAACGGCCTTCGCCCTGATCCGGCTCTACAGACAAACCTGCTAAACGGGCTAAGGATTCACTGACGTTTTTATCCGGGAACTGACCCAGTTCGTCTGTCGTTGCCACACTGACAATACCGCTGGCAAAACGTTGCTGACTTAAGGCCTTCCCTGCTGAAGCTAGCTGACCTTGTACTTCCAGTTTTTCAATGCCGGATTCCACTTTTGCCAGCGTGATATCACCCAGCGCCTGATCTGAACTCAGGTTAACGTCTGATTTTTGCTGCGGCACACCGGCATAACTAAATTGCAGTTGGTACTGACCTTCTGGCAAATTAGAAAACACAAAACGACCATCATGGCCTGTCACTTTACTGATTTTTAATGCCGGAATACTGACCTGCACACCAGACAATAATACCTGACGGCTATCCACCACCCGGCCTGTTAATTCAGCGGCCTGTGCCGACATCACTGAAGCGCAGATCAAACTGATACTGCTGGCCAATAAAGCGCGACGAAACACTGTGTTCGTTTGCATAAGAAGAACCCCAATTCCTGAAAATGTTTATAGTGATTGGAATTTATTCTGCGGCGTTTTTATGACAACTCAGCGTGTCAAAGCTGCTATGCCTGAGCTAAGTTGACCCGGGGTCTGCTTAGCTCTGCTGCGTTTATTTCTGTCATGGCATTGTCATATCCAAAGGTCAAACTGAGTTTATTTTTCCATGCTTTCATAAGCAGGAGTCGAGATGGGATTTAGCTCACAGCACCCGGCCAAACTCTGGCTGACAGCGCTACTTTTTTTGCTTTGTATTTTGCTGGCAGTGAATTATGGCGAGTTAAAAACAGCGGCCGACATCGACTGGATGGATATTTTAGGCGAAGGCAGCAGTCTGGCTGTCGTTCTTGCCTGGTTATTATTAGTGCTGTACAGCAGACCGGCAGGTCCGGTTACCAATGGTCTTTATGTCGGTTCTTTATTGTTGGTACTGTCCTACCAGCTGAACTTACTCGACGAGTTTTTCCAGTACCCGGATAGCCACAGACTACTAAGCTGGCTTGAGTCTATTCCGGCTCCTGTTGGCATGCTGATCTTAACTTTAGGCCTGATTGGCTGGCATAAAGAACAAGCTTTTATTAACAGGCAATTAGCCAGCCGCGAGCTGCATTTACGCCATTATCAATTACTTGACCCATTAACCAAACTGTATAAACCAGAGTATTTATTGGCTGTACTGAAACGTGAACTGGAGCTACAACAACAGCACCAGCAGCCTTTTTGTCTGGCCTTAGTGGATATCAGCCAATTCTCACGTTTTAACAGGGAACAAGGCATGGCGGCTGCCGATTTATTGCTGCAACAGCTCAGCGAACTGACGCTGCTGCAATTCAGATCCGGTGATTTAGTCTGTCGTTACAGCGGCGATAAATTTGTCATTCTGATGCCACAAAGCAATCAGGCGATAGCGCAGAGTCTGTTGCAAAATGCCAGCAGAGAACTCACGACCTATTTACCAACTCAACTGCACTGGACCATCACTGAAATCACAGCCATGCAGCACGTCACTCAACCCCAAAGGTTGCTATCCCAGCTCTGGCAACAATTACAAAGGCAGAAACAGCAGAAAACCCTGTGGAGCTTAGTGTGAGTAAAGCCTTGCTGGCCTTTGATGACAAAGCCATGCTGCTCAGCACTGCAGCTTTGGATATGATTTTATTGTGTCAGCGTCGAGGTTTTGCCTTAGACTCCCTGCTCAAAGGCACTAAGTTATTTGAACAAGATTTACGCAAAGCCACCACTAAAATCAGCCCTGCGCAGTATCTGCAACTGGTCAGTAATTGCCAAAAAGCCTTGCCTGGGCCTGAGCTGGCGTATTTAACAGCCCAAAGCTGGTTACATCACAGCCATTCACCTTTGCTGCTGATGCTCAGACACAGTGCCAATTTACAGCAAGCGTTACTGAGCTTTTACCGCTACCGCTCACAACTGTTGCCTCTGGTTTATATACGTTTGCAACGAGTGCAGGGGCAGTTACGCTTAGTGCTACGACCCTCTTTTGATCTGGGAAAACAACAGGCTTTTATAGAACAACTGATGCTTCACTACTTACTGGGTTTAGTGAAACAACAGCTGGGTGATACATCAAGGCTAAGTATCAGTGCAACGGGTATGGATTATGAAACCAGTTGGTTATACCAGCATCAATGGCAACTGACACCAGAACTTTGTTTGCAAAATTGTTTGTCCTTGCCCCTTGCACTGCTAAAGCATCCTTTTGCTGACGCCAACCCTGTTCTTTGGCAACAACAACAGAACTGGTGCCTGTACTTGCAGCAGTCGATACCAGAAAAAGCTGCGTTTACTGAACAACTGGAACAATGGCTTTTTACTGTATTACGCCAATCGCCATCGCAGGAAGACGCAGCACGGCATTGGGGTTTAAGTTTGAGCAGCTTAAAACGTCTATTGGCGCTACAACACACCAGCTACCAACAGCTACAGGATCAGGTTAAAGCTTGTGCGGCGCAACAGGCTTTGTTAGTGCAAGGTATGTCAAATAAAACACTGGCCAACCGGCTGGGTTATTCCGACGAACATAACTTCCGCCGCGCATTTAAACGCTGGACAGGCTTGCTACCAAGCCAGTTTCGTTCTTAATCCCGCTTTATTGCAATAATATCGTTTATTTATTGCGCTTTTCTCTGGATCGCTGCATGCTCAACCAAAGTTAAATGCCTCAAGCAAGGATGTTGTGCATGACTCTGGAGCAATCCTCTATTCTGATCGTTGATGACGTCAGCTCAGTTCGTTATTTCTTAAATCAAAACTTACGCATTATGGGTGCCGAAAAAGTGGCGGAAGCCAGCACAGGCCAACAGGCATTGATAGCGATCAGCACTGAGCAACCAGACGTAATTTTCTTAGATATTGAACTGCCGGATAGTAATGGCCACGAGCTGTTAACCCACATCAAAGCCTTGGACCCGAAGTGCCATGTGGTGATTATGTCAGCACACAGCACAGTGGAAAATGTGAAACGTAGTGTCGAAGGTGGAGCAAGCGGTTTTATGGCCAAACCTTTTACGCCGCAAAAAATTCAAGCCACTATGAATCGCATCTGCAAACTGCCACAAGTAAAATCTGTTTAAACCGATTTTGGGCTTAACGCCTGACTGGCAAATTCAATACCATCCCAGCCATACTGCATAAACTGCCTGATATTAAGGTGGTCGGTGCCTGTAGGGCTTGCCAGCACATCTTTGCGGTAATAATCACCAAACATCTGCAAAGTTTGAGGCTCTGACAAACGGTGTAGTAAAGCAAAAGCAAAAATCTTGCAGGAGCCGTTATTTTCCCCCGCCGCATTCTGTTTATCTCCATTACGAAACGCAGTTTCAGTAAAGTCATATAAGCTTTCTATCAAGTCTATGCTTTGCGAAAAGCTGATGCTGTCTGGATCTGTCGTCAACTGACGGAAAAAATTTTCTAACATAATAGCGATCCTGGTTAAATTTTAAACAACACTGCCGATACAGTCGTCAAGCCCAAGTAAGAGAGGGAGCTACACATGCAAATCCTCAGCATCAAGCAACAACAGACATCCACTAGTCAGCAGCTATTTTATGCTGGCCGCAGCCAGAGTCCAGAGCGAAACGACAACTCAACTGTAACAAAGGATAACAGAAGTTTAACTCAGACTTCTCTGTTACCTTCGGCTACTAGCGCTTCTGCTGAAACTATGCCTGCAGCATCCGCCGATCCAGCGACTGAGAGTGACAGTGATAGTGACCAAGGTTTATTTAACGCCGTGTATTCGATTCGCACCATCAAGCTTTTATTAGAGCAACTAACAGGCGAAGAGTTGCAAGGTTGGGTCGACCCGGCTGAGTTAAACCGTGCTTTAAAAGGGGCTGATAACAGCACTTTAGCGGAGCACGCACAAAACCAAAATGCCACTGGCGTCACTATTCGCGAATGGTCCTACCGCTATGAAGCCATTAGTGCCGATTTTTCCGGCTCAGTGACTTTAGAGGATGGCGGCAGCTTTAGCTGGTCGATGCAATTTGCCATGAGCTACGAAGAATTCAGCTACAGCCAACGCACAGAACAGCCAATGAAAGACCCTTTAGTGATGAGTTTTAACGGCCATCCTGTGGAACTGAGCGGACAAAGCTCAGCCTTTAATCTGAGCGAAAATGCCAAGCGTATTCAGCAACTTGCACAAGGTCAGTATTATCTCGCCAAAGACAGTAATAACAACGGCGCTGTCGATTCAGGTAAAGAATTATTTGGTCCAACCACAGGTCAGGGTTTTGCTGAACTGGCTGCTTATGATAAAGACCAAAACGGCCTGATCGATCAACAAGACCCTATCTGGCAAAGTTTATGGTTATGGCGCCCTGAAGATAAAGGCTTATATAGCTTAAAAGAAATGGGCGTGGCGGCATTGAGTGTCGATTCTATCGCAACACCTTTTAGCTTGCGCCACAAAGACGAAGTACGAGGCCGGCTGGAGCGCAGCTCCATTTTTATCACTGAAGATAAAGATGTCGGCTTATTACAGCAGATTGATTTGAAGGTGTGAGCTGGTGCACAGAAGAAGTTTAGCTGTTGTACTGCCGCCTCGCGGCGAGTACAACCTACGAGGGACTTTACACAAGTCTTTTCTCTGCCGCTGCAAACAGAGAGCTAGCCAAACATCTGCGCGGCACGTTTTGCCATCTCCTCTTCCGACACATCTTCAATATGAGTCGAAATCATCCAGTTGTGACCAAAAGGGTCTTGCAGACAACCGCTGCGATCACCCCAGAATTGATCCGAGACCGGCATAGTGACAGTGGCTCCAGCGGCTGCGGCACGCTCAACAAAAGCATCCACGTCAGGTACATAAATCATTAAAGTGACAGGACTCGCGCCCAGCATATCCGGGCTTTTAGTACCCCAATCATCACTTTGTTCGCTAAACATAAAAGTCGCACTGCCAATGCGCATTTCCGCATGCATCACAGCGCCGGATGGCATATTCATCCGTAATGTGGTTTCAGCGCCAAAGGCCTTTTGATAAAAATCGAATGCGGCTGCCGCATTTTTGATCACCAGATAAGGCAATACAGCGCCAAAACCGGATGGAATAGCCTGAACCTCGGTCATAATGTTCTCCTTGATGTTGGTTTTTGCTGAAAAAAGCGCTTTGAGTATAGCCAGAAGCAGGCCTGCTGCAGGGGCTAACTAAGCTGTTGTTTTAATAAGTCCACCACAGACTGAAACTGAGTTTTGTTTTGTTCATTCAGTGCAATCAAGGCTTCATGAGCACGCAGTATCATTTGGCCTTTTTGTTGATCGCTGTAAGGCATAGCCTGAACGCTGGTAAGGTCAATATCAGGATCAGTAGACTGCTGCACCAGGTCAAAAGCTTGATCAAAACAAAGACTAAGCAGTAGCTCATTGATGGCCGGTACAGTGCAAAACAACACGGGTTTTGCTAACTGATGCTGCTGGGCATAACGCGCTAAAGCCGCCAATAGGCCAATATAAGTGCTGTCGATAAAACTAGCCTGGTTTAAATCCACCACCAATTCAGTGCATTGAATTTTTGCAGAAAACAGCCGTTCCACCAGATCATCCATACCACTGGCATTGGTGTAACGCAGCTCACCGGATAATTTGAAAAAACAGCACTGGTCAACGCAGGCGAACAGGATTTGATCAGTCATACAGTCCTCACTCAGGTGCTCTGTTGCCGGGTTAATTTCAGTATTGTTAAGTCGTCCGGCAACTGCTGCTCTGGGTCTATCGCCAAAGCCTGTAATAAATCGGCTATGTCCTTGTGCTGGTAACTTTGTTGTAATAAATGCTGCAGTTTTTGCTCCGTATTTTGCTGCGGCAGCAAGTCTAAAATGCCATCGGAACATAAAACCAGGCTGCTGTTTTGCTGCAGGACTAAGTGCTGATTGTGGTAACTGGCAAAGTCAAACATGCCCACAGGGGTACTTTTCAATTCCAGATAATGCTGCTGTTGTTGCTCCTGTTGTTGCAGCAGCAAAGGCCAGGGAAAGGCTCCGGCATTGGCATAGGTCAATTCAGCTGTTTGTGTATCCAGCACCGCATAAAACAGCGCTATGTATTTGCCGATTTTGTCTTTCAGCAGCTCTTGATTCAGTTGTGTTAATACAGCGGCCGGATCCAGCACTGAAGCTGAGCTGTCGCGCTGATAACGCTCCAGCATGGCGCTGATAAAACGTTTCAGGTACACAGTAACAAAAGCCGAAGCCACGCCATGGCCTGAGACATCGGCGATATAAAACACCACTTTATGCTCATCCACACAAAAGTAGTCAACAAAGTCGCCACTCATAAATTCTGACGGATATAACACATGGCTAAATTGATACTCGGCATAGTTAAAAATGGCAGGCGGTAGCATTTTAAACTGCAGTTGTTTACCGGCTTTTTCACCCGCTTCGAGCTCAGCCAATGAATGCTGCAATTGCTGATTGCTGCTTTGCAGCTGCTCTGTTCTGGTTTGTATTTGTTGCTCCAGATGTTCATTCAGATCAGCCAGTTGCCTGATAGCGATATAAGATCGTAATGCCGACACCACACTGGTCGTCAGGCGCTGCACTGTCAGCTCGGTTTTAGCTCGGTAGTCGTTGATGTCATAGTCCAGCACAATACGATGCTCAGGTGCTTGCCCTGGCTGGCCAGTGCGTAAAATAATTCGTACCAGCTGGTTTTGCAGCTGCTCACGGATATAACGCACCAGCACTAAACCTGCGTCATCCGTTTCCATCACCACATCCAATAAAATCAGCGCTATCTCTTTGTTGTGCTGAAGAATGTGCCTTGCTTCGGCCGCACTATAAGCGCTGATAAACTTCAGTTTGTGCTGCAGAAAGCTAAAATCGCGCAGTGCCAATAAGGTAATTTGATGGATTTCAGGTTCATCATCGACAATAAGTACAGTCCAGCACGCTTGCTGCTTTTCTGTGACTTGCGCATCAACAGCAAACAACAAGCGGTCTTCCTCAGCGCCTATGGCTTGTTGGGCATTAAGGTGGTGTTCCATACAGCATTCCTTCACATTAATGTCTGATCGAACTGGCGTTAGGGGTTCGCTTCACTTTGCTTTAACTATAGTCGTCTGAGATCAAACTGCTGTTGAGACTCGGCGAACCACTATAAAAATGCGTTTTTTCAGTACCGGATCCGGCCAGATTTTTTCTTGTACTCAAGGTACACTCTGTTTAGTTTTCTGCAAAAGAGTCCGTAGCATGCTGGATCCGCTGATCTGCCAACAAGCCCGGTTATCGCGCGACAGTCGTTTTGATGGCCTGTTTTTTATTGCGGTAAAAAGTACAGGGATTTATTGCCGCACTATTTGCCCGGCTAAGTCTCCGGCTGAACATCAGGTGACCTACTTTTCCTGTGCCGCAGCGGCTGCCTCTGCCGGTTACCGGCCTTGCTTACGTTGCAGACCCGACAGTGCGCCGCAATCTCCCGCCTGGCTTGGTGTCGAAACCAGTGTCAGACGTGCTTTAAAGCTCATCGCAGAAGGTGCTTTAGTGCATGGCGATCAGGCCGCTTTAGCATCGCGTCTTGGTATAAGTGAGCGTTATTTACGTAAGCTGTTTCAGCAACATTTAGGCGTAGCACCTAAACAATATGCCCTGTACCAGCAAGTGTTGCTGGCAAAACAGTTACTCCATCAAAGCAGTTTGCCTGTGCATCAGATTGCCGCTTTATGTGGTTTTCATAGTATCCGGCGTTTTAACGACGCCTTTAAACAACAATTGTTATTAAGCCCGAGCCAAATCCGGCGTAAAAAAACAACAGGACACTCCTCTGTGATTGAATTACAACTGAGTTATCGACCACCACTGAACTGGCAAGCCCAGCTGGATTTCTGGCGCCAGCGTACGCTGGACGGCATGGAATGGGTTAAGGGTGATGCTTACGGCAGAACCTTTAGCTGGCCAACTTTGGAGGGTGTTGTGCATGGCTGGTTTGAATTAAGCCCGCTTAAAGAAGGGGCGATGTTGTTAAAACTGCATTGGCCCAGCCAGCAAGAGCTCACCTCTGTACTGCAACGTATTCGCCAACTGGCTGATTTAGATGCCAATATGCCGCAGATAGAGCAGCAACTTGCACCAGTGTTTGGTGATGCTCTGGAATCAGGTTTACGGCTACCGGGTTTATGGAGCCCGTTTGAAGCGGCCGTAAGGGCTATTTTAGGCCAACAAGTCAGTGTGCAAGGCGCCCGCACTCAGCTCAATCGTTTACTTGCTGAATTAGCACAGCCTTTGCCGGATGAGCCACAGAAAAAGCTGTTTCCGACGCCACAAGCCATCAGCCAAAATGAATTACTGATGCTTAAAGTGCCGCAAGCCAGACGCGACACCTTAAAACAGTTGGCGGCGACAGTGATCGCAGAGCCAGAAAGCACACCGGATGACTGGCTGAAACTCAAAGGCATTGGACCCTGGACTGTGGCCTATAGCAAAATGCGGGGGCTTGCCGATCCGGACATTTGGTTAGGCGGAGATCTAGGCGTACAAAAAGCCTTAAAACGTCATGGCGATATCACACCGGAGCAGCTGGCCCCCTGGCGCAGTTACGCCACTTTTCAGCTCTGGTTTAGTTTATCCCGCCCAGCTTTAAAGGAGACAACCGAATGAAACAACTGCAATTTGCTACTCCATTGGGGCCTTTGGTGGTTACGGCCAATCCCAAAGGTGTAGAGTCAGTCTTGTTCAGGGATTTAAGCGAAGTACCGGATCACAGCAATGACACACTGCTACAAGACTGCAAAGCTCAATTTGATGCTTATTTTGCTGGCAACCTGCAGCAATTTGATTTACCTCTGGCAGCTCAAGGCACTGAATTTCAACAAGCCGTCTGGCAGCAACTGAGTAAAATCCCTTTCGCACAGCTTCGCAGCTACAGCCATATAGCCCATGAGCTGAATAACCCAAAAGCAGTAAGGGCCGTAGGAGCGGCCAATGGCCGAAACCCTCTGACTATTATTGTGCCCTGCCACAGAGTCATAGGTGCCAATGGCACTTTAACAGGTTATGCCGGCGGATTAGAGCGCAAAGACTGGCTACTCAAACATGAACAAAATACGGCTTTAGCCTTGGGCTTGTTTCAGCTGGAAGCCCATTAATCCGTAGGGGCGATCTTTATGGTCGCCCGCACAGCCAACAAAGCTGCAGCTTCAAGGACGACGGGAAATCATTCAATTTTTTTGAACATTACCAGCAAAACAATCCGCTATTGCTTCGATAAAAGAGCTGTTTTAATAGGATTATCAAGCAACTCCTATTAGGTGAAATAAAGATGACAGCCCGTACTTTAAAACAATTGATCCCCGCTATGCAGGCCTCTGACGGTGCTGGCGTAAAAATTAAACGTAGCCTGGGCCAAAGTCAGGGCGTGCGGCTGGATCCTTTTTTAATGCTGGACGCTTTTGGCTCCGACAAAGCCGACGACTATATTGCCGGTTTCCCTGCCCACCCGCATCGTGGTTTTGAAACCGTCACTTATATGCTGGACGGCCATATGTTGCACGAAGATCACCTTGGTAATAAAGGCCATTTAACCAGTGGTGGAGTGCAGTGGATGACAGCGGGCCGAGGCATTATTCACTCTGAAATGCCGCAACAGGAATCTGGCCTGATGCGTGGTTTTCAACTGTGGATTAATTTACCAGCCGCAGAGAAAATGAAAGAAGCAGCCTATGTGGATATTCCGGCCGCAGATATTCCGCTTGTGCATTTAACAGCACAAAGTTTTGTCAAAGTGATAGCTGGAGAAACAGTGGTGAATGGCGATAGAGTAAGAGGTCCTATTTTCGGCCTATCCACTGAACCTCTGTATCTGGACGTTCAGTTAGAAGCTGGCCAAAGTCTGACCTTACCTGTCACCGCCGGTCATAACGCTTATGTGTATCCTTTTGAAGGCGAGGTGTTTGTTGAAGGTTTAAAAGTAGCGAATCATCACGGCGCAGTACTGAGCGATGGCGACAGTGTTACAGTTTCAGCCAAAGACAAAGCTCGTTTTATTCTGCTCTCAGCTAAACCTATTAAAGAACCCGTGGTGCAATACGGTCCTTTTGTGATGAATAAGCCAGAAGAAATTGAGCAGGCGATCCGCGACTATCAGGCCGGAAAACTGACCAATAATCAGCAGGCCAAAACCATAGCTATTCATAAGTCTTAACAGCCGCAAGCGCTCAATGTTATCATCTGCCCTTTCTTATCTTGAGGATCGGCAGATGCAACTTGTGGGTATTATCGGCGCTATGGAGCCGGAAATTGCAATTTTAAAAGCTCAATTAAGCGATATGACCACGGTCAAACTGGCGGATTACGAGTTTTACCAAGGCCGTCTGGCCGATACCGATGTGGTGTTAGTCCAATCTGGTATAGGCAAAGTGGCTTCTGCTGTAGCAACCACCTTATTAATTAGCCAGTTCAAACCGGACTGTGTCATCAACACAGGTTCAGCCGGTGGTTTTGACCCAGAGTTGAATGTAGGTGATGTGGTTATTTCTTCTGAAGTGCGCCATCACGATGTCGATGTAACAGCTTTTGGTTACGAAATTGGCCAGGTACCACGTATGCCAGCAGGCTTTACCGCTCATCCGGCTTTAATCAGTGCAGCAGAGCAAAGCATCAATACCTTAGGTTTTTGCAAAACTAAAAAAGGTTTAATCACCACGGGCGATGTGTTTATGTGCCAGCCTGAGCGTATTGCTCAAACCCGTGCACAATTCCCCACTATGCTGGCGGTAGAAATGGAAGGCGCGGCTATAGCTCAGGCATGTTATCAGCTCAAGACTCCTTTTGTGGTGATCCGCAGTTTAAGTGATATAGCCGGTAAAGAATCGCCAACCTCTTTTGAAGCTTATTTAGAAATCGCTTCAAAAAACAGTTCGGCTATGGTGCTGGAACTTCTGAAAAACCTGAAAACGGTGCAGCTGAGCTAAATGCCCTATTGGCTGGAAGATATCTCAGTCTATCCACTAGTGCTGCTAAGTATTTGGTTACTTGGCAGCCTGGTGTTATTGCCGCAGGATTACCAGCCTTTAACCTTTTTCCGCATTTTTGCCAAACAGTTAGCGGTCAAAGTTCATCCGGACCCGCACAGAGCCACTAGCCAGCAGTTGATCTCCGGCAGTTTAGCTTTAGCTCTGGTGATGTTACCCACTCTTGCTTTGCTGGCACCTTTATACTGGCTGTCCGACTGGCCTTTGGTATTGGATGGCTTATTGCTGTATTTTTGTCTGGATTTTGTCTATTACCGCCAACAAAGCCATAAAACGGCGCTGGCTATCAGCCAAAAACAACACAGCAGAGCCAAAGACTTATTACAACCTTTGGTTCTGCGTCAGACTCAAAGTTTAAGCGGCACTGGCTTATGCAAAGCCACTATTGAGATGCTCTGGCTTCGCACCGCCAAACAATGGGTTGGGGTGAGTTTCTGGTTTTTAGTAGGAGGAGGATTAGCTGCCGTGGCTTATCGCTTATTGCTGCTGTGCAACCAAGAGTGGAACGACAAACAAAACAACTTTCGGTATTTCGGTAGACCTGCCTCGTTATTAACTCAATGGGCCAGCTTTCCTGCCAGCCTGCTCACCGCTTTGCTACTGGCTTTTTTAACGGATATCACAGCAGCTTTCAGGCAATGGCGTCAGGCCTTGTCATTACGACTTTGCCTGCCTCATTTGCTGATCCTTGGAGCTTTAGCCGCGGCCTTGCGGATTAATCTGGCCGGCCCTGTGATCTACCAGCAACAAAAAAACCAGCGCCAGCGTTTGGGTCCAACTCAATTACCTGAAGTCAGAGATGTGCTTAATGCACTCAGACTCAACAGACAATTTCAGTTGTACTCAGCCTTTATTGTATTTATTTTCAGTCTGTTACAAATACTTTGGCTACTTTATTAACATCCCGCCAGTTTTTGTAAAATTCTTTGGAACTCTGCTGGACTTTGTGACGCCATTCACTGTATTTTCTAGACCTTCTACCAGCAGATAACAATAATAATCCGACCTACTGAGGAATAGTTTTGCCTGTTTTAGCCACACTGCGCTATCTTTGCGGCTTGTTGCTGCTTGTTTGCTGCTGCCAATCTGTTTTGGCTGAAACGCTATTGCAGCCTCTGACTCCGGATCAAAACTTATCGCAAGGCTCTGTCAACGACTTATTACTCGATCGTCAGGGCTTTTTATGGATAGCAACAGACGCTGGTTTAAACCGCTTTGATGGCTACAAAAACTTACTGATAGGCGCTGACTCGGCGCAATTACAAAGTCTGGCTTTTACCCAACTGCTACTGGATAAAAAACAACGTTTATGGGCTTTGGCACCGCGCTCAGGTTTGTATGCTTTTGACCCAGCCAAAGCGCAGTTGTATTTGCATGGCTCTTTACCAGGCGCTATGACACTGGAAAACCGTTTTATCAATTTAACTCACGCAGACAACGACGACCTGTTGCTCAGTAGCAGGACTGAGCTTTACAACTATCAAACCGACACCAGCCAAGTAACGCTTTTAGCCAAGTTAGCAGATATTAATTTGCCCGATGCTGTTATCCGTACTCTGCTCAACACCAAAGACTGGATTTTATTGGGTACCAGCCATGGTTTAGTGCTGTACGACAAAAGTACCAAGACACTGAGTCTGGTTCCGCACTTACCACAGGGACAGAGCTCCGACTATCAGCGTCATGTCAAAGCCTTACAACTGAATAAAAACCTACTGCTGATTGGTACAGTAGAAGGATTGTATCAACTGGAGTTAGAGCAGATCACGCAGTTCCTGCAAACAGGACAACTCCCTGTCAGTAAAGAACTGATTGCAGGCCCTAATGTCTGGCAAATTGAAATCCAGTCCGATCATCTGTTCATCGGAACAGAACGTGGCTTATTGCGTTACTCGCCTGAGTCAGGCGACACAGAACAGGTGCTGAAATTCAGCCAAAGTAACTTTAACTTATCCGACGATAATGTGGTGGCTTTGCAAGAAGATGATCAAGGCGGTTACTGGCTAGGCAGTCGTTTTGATGGCGCTTATTACTGGCATCCACGGAGCAAAGCCATTCGTAATTTCAGTCAAATGGGTCCTGATGCCTTAAGTAATGACAAAATAATTTCTATTGTTGAAAAAAATACAGATGAACTATGGCTTGGCACCCGCAATGGCTTAAATTTATTAAATCTTGACACTCGGCAGGTACAAAACTTTCTGGTCAACCCTGATCCAAAAGCGGTCTGGCACACCAGTACTATTATGAATCTGTCGATGAATACCAAGGGAGATTTATGGTTTATTTCCTCTAATGGTTTAAGTTTTTTCTCTGTTCAGAACAAAGAATTACAAGCTCCAGCTCTGCTTGACCCAAACCAGCAAGCCGTGCTGAAAGCTGCCAGACCAGGCAGTTGGCTCAATCAACAACAGCCCTTTTATTTACTGACCAACCAGAGTATTTATCGTTATCATCCTAACTCAGGTCAGGTGGATGAGATTGCGGAGTTAAAACAAAAACTCTCCGCTATTAATGTACGGGTTATTTTAGGAAAATGGCCTGATCAGCCCGACTGGCTGGTGCTATCGGCTTACGAAAAACTCTGGTTGTTTAATGAAAAAACAGCAGAGTTAAAGCTACTGTATCAGGCGGAAGTAAGCCCTGCTTTTAGTATGCGTTTTGCTGATAAGATGGCATTGGATAAAAATAATACACTCTGGTTTAGCGCCTCAGATATAGGTTTACTGGCGTTTGATGCCAAGACTATGCAACTGAAACATCATTTTCATAGCCAGAATAAACTCAATACCAATGTGGTTTATGCCGTCAGCAGCGATCAGTTGGGGCATATCTGGTTTTCCAGCCTGCATGGAGTCTCTTCGTTAAATGTCGATACTCTGCATATCGAACAATTCAGCAAAAAAGATGGTTTAACCAGTAATGAGTTTATTAGCCAAAGCAGCGAAAGTTTAAGCAACGGCGAAATGGCCTTTGGCTCTATCCGGGGTGTAAATTTACTGTCACCTGTCGCTCTGACAGAGTCCAGACGTAAACCCCGCATTGTCATTACTCAGCTGGATTTGCTGTCATCTCCGATTAAAAGCCCGCTGACTGACTTATCAGGTCAGCATTTTACTTTACCTTATGACAGCCAGGGTTTAACGATCAGTTATTCCAGCCTGAATTTCCGCGACAGCGCAAAAATGCGTTACCGTTATTGGCTGGACGGCCCACAGCGTCTGGTGTTTCCGGAACAAAGCTCCAGTTCGGTGATGTTTCCACAGCTTACTCCGGGAGATTACCAGTTTAATGTAGTGGCCGTCTCTCCAGTCACTGGTCTTGAAAGTGAAGTGGCCACCTTACAACTTCAGGTCCAAGCTGCACCATGGCTCAGTCATTGGGCTTATATGCTTTATGCATCTGTCAGCCTCGTCATCATGCTGTTTTACCTTAGAACCCGCCAAAAACAGCAACGCATGCTCAAAGTAGCTCATACCAAAGTAACCACCAGTGAACAGCGCTTAAAACAAGCGTTGGACTCGATAGACAGCGGAGCCTGGGAGTGGCATGCCCGTAAAAATATTATGTTTGCCTCCCGTATTCACAGCATGCTGGGGTATCAGGAAGCTTTAAATCCGCTGGCGATGACGCAGCATTTGTCGTTAGTGCATCCGGAAGATAAAGACGCTTACCAGCAAGCCTGGCAAAAACTGATGCAAACGCCGGACAAAACCTTTGACCACACTTACAGAATGCAGCATAAAAACGGCAAATGGCTGTGGTTCCGCGATATAGGTAAAGTGGCAGAAGTGGATGACAAAGGCCAACCTGAACGGGTGATAGGCACCTTTAGCAACATCACTGAAACCAGAGCCAACCAGGAAAAAGCCCGGTTATTTGGCGAAGCTTTCCAGCAAACCCGGGATTGGGTAGTGATTTTAGATGCAAATCAGCGTGTGATTGCAGCGAACCAGTCTTTTGCGGATGTGTTTGGCTCAGTCGACGAATATCTGGTCAGCCCTAAAACTCATCATTTAGGCATCAGTTTGCAACGCCGTCGTTTTTATACCTCATTATTACGAGGTTTAACTGTGAATCAGCACTGGCAAGGCGAAGAGCTGGTGCATACACCGGATGGCAAAGAACGCCCTACCCTGATTAATATCAGCGCTATTGGTGATGCAGATAAAGTTGAGTTTTTTGTGCTGGTGTTTACCGACATCACAGCACAAAAAGTGGCGGAAGAAGAGTTACGTTATTTAGCCAGCTATGACTCACTGACAGGCTTACCTAACCGCACTTTGCTGATGGACAGAATTCAACATGGTATTGAGCAAGCCAAACGCGCGAAAAAAACTCTGGCCCTGTGTTTTATCGATTTAGATAAATTTAAACAAGTGAACGATTCTTTAGGCCATGATGTCGGTGATCAATTATTGCAGGAAGTCGCCCGACGTTTGCGCGCCACCTTAAGAGAAACCGATACCATAGCGCGGCTGGGTGGCGATGAATTTGTGGTACTGCTGGAAAGCTATAAAAACGATGACAACATCAGCCATGTGGCGCGCAAAATGTTGCAATCCATTGGTGAACCTATGCAGCTGGGCACTCATACGGTCAGCGTCTCGCCTAGTATTGGTATAGCAGTTTACCCGGACGATGCACTCGATGCCAATGCACTACTGAAGCATGCGGACGTGGCCATGTACCATGCCAAAGATTTAGGCCGCAACAACTTCCAGTTTTTTATTGCCGAAATGAATGAAAAAGCTCATATGCAACTGGCGAAAGAAACTCAGTTGCGTCAGGCCTTTAAAGATGGCGAATTTATTAACTACTATCAACCCATAGTCGATTGTCGTAGTCAGTCGGTGATAGGGGTTGAAGTGCTGATGCGCTGGAGCCATAAAAACACGCTGATCCCGCCCACCGAATTTATCCCTATGGCAGAAGATTTGCGTCTGATCATTCCCATGACCTTATCTTTGCTGGAACGGGCTTTGGTGGATTTACAGCAATGGCGTCAGGCTGGCTTAGATTTGTATTTGTCGGTAAATTTATCCACCAGTCATTTAGAGCAGCTGTCGTTGGCAGAGCATACCGAAAAGCTGCTGAACAAATATCAGTTGCCGCCCTCCTGTCTGCGGTTTGAAGTGACAGAAAGCGCTTTGATGCGGGATCACGAAAAAGCCATTACCACTATGCTGGCGCTGAACCAGCTCGGCATACAATTGGCTCTGGACGACTTTGGTACCGGCTATTCGTCGCTGAAATACTTAAAAGAACTGCCGATAGACGCCATTAAAATTGACCGCAGTTTTGTCAAAGATA
This sequence comes from Rheinheimera tangshanensis, assembly GCF_014645135.1. Lineage (GTDB taxonomy): Bacteria > Pseudomonadota > Gammaproteobacteria > Enterobacterales > Alteromonadaceae > Pararheinheimera > Pararheinheimera tangshanensis. The sequence goes on along the minus strand of NZ_BMLH01000011.1, from coordinate 76,807 downwards.
TTGGCATAGACCCGGACGATGAGACCATAATCGAAGCAATTTTATCTATGGCAGGCAGCTTAGGCATGAGCTGTGTTGCCGAAGGGGTAGAAACCGAACAACAATTGGCCTTTTTCAGTAGCCGTCAGTGTTATCTGATTCAGGGTTATTTATTCGCCAAGCCGATGCCTGCTGTTGAGCTGATTAATTGGCTGCATAGTGAACACCTGAATTAGGCGCTGCGCACTGAGCAATTAAAACCACAGCTTTGTTGGCTGCGCGCTTTCGCCCAAGTCGATGAAACGGACAGACGGGCGGCCATAAAGGTCGCCCCTACATTTTGTACTCTGCTATACTGCGCGCCTCTTCGATGGATGTGATTTCCAATGCAACCCAATTTGCTTAAAGGCGCCTTATTGCTGTTACTGGCTGAAGCTTGTTTTGCCGGTATAGGGGCTTTGGTTAAACTAACCAGCGACAGCGCCAGTCATGCCCAGGTGGTATTTTTCCGAAACTTTTTTGCTTTGCTGGTGATGCTGCCCTGGCTGTGGCTGCAAGGCAAACAACTGCTTTATACCAAACGCTGGTATCTGCATTTAAGCCGCTCTGTGACCGGCATTATTTCGATGTACTGCTTCTTTTATGTGATCAGCCAGTTACCTTTGGCGCAGGCTATGGTGGTGCTGTTGATGTCGCCTTTTATAGTGCCGCTGATCGCCAAATTCTGGCTAAAAGAAACCGCCAGCCGCCTGACCTTATTTAGCATAGCGCTGGGCTTTGGTGGAGTATTGTTGGCCTTACCTATCGCTAGCGGCGGCGGTGCTTTTTATTTGTTTTTAATAGCCCTGTTGTCGGCCGTATTAGTAGCGGTGACGAAAACCACCATACGTTATATGTCGGACACTGAGCCTGCAGCCCGTATCGTGTTCTACTTTTCGTTGCTGACCGCCATTATTTCTTTTGTACCTGTACCTTTTTACTGGCAGGAACTACCTGCTGTAGCCTGGTGGGCTTTTGGCTTTATGGGGGTATTAGCCGCCATAGGCCAAATGGCGATGACCAAAGCTTATGCTTTAGCACCAGCCTCTGATATTGGCATCTGGACTTATAGTTCGGTGATTTTTGCCGGCCTTTTTGGTTATTTATTCTGGTCTGAACCTGTGACTATGAGCTGGTTTGCCGGTGTAGCTATCATTTTTTATGCAGGTTATGTCAGCACCAGACAACGCTTATGGTAATTGCCCTTCGTACTTGAAGCTGCAGCTTTGTTGACTTCATACTTTCGCCCCTGCATTTTAACTTGCCCACATAGACGGGCGACCATAAAGGTCGCCCCTACGCCTTAACAATCAACAGTCCGGTTTTTATTCCGAAAAATTTATTTTTATTCCATTCAAACCTTTTTTCTGCTTGTTCCGACTCATTGGTAATCACAGCATTTTTTAATGCTTCACCAAACACACAGAGTGCAGGAAACACCATGAAAATAGCCGATACCAGCAGCCAGGATGAGCGGCTGGCACCAAAAAAAACCAATAAAAAAATCTGGGTCGCAGGCTCAACCAGCCTGCTTCTGGTGTTGCTGTTATGGCAAATTATTCCGGCAGCTCGTAGCTGGTCACAATCGGATATGTCGGTTTCTTTATCGCGCGTACGGCTGGATACAGTCAGAACCGCAGATTTTACCCGCGATATCTCCGCTCAGGGCCAGGTGGTGGCGGCGGTCAGCCCAAAACTTTATGCCACAGCCGAAGGCACCATCAGCTTATTGCTCGATGCTGGTAATGAAGTCAAACAAGGGGATGTGCTGGCCATTATCGACAGCCCTGAACTGAACAACAGATTACAACAAGAGCAAGCCACTTTTTACAGCTTACAAACCAGCCATGACCGGCAAAAAATCTTAGCGAAAAAGCAGCAATTAACCGACAAAAAAGCCGTGGATATAGCGCTGATGACGCTTACTACAGCAGACAGAGAAAAACGCCGCGCCGATCAGGGTTTTGAAAAAGGTGTGATCAGCAAATTAGAACTGGAAAAAGCACAAGACGATTTAGAAACTGCCAAAGTGCAGCATCAACACGCCGTTGAAGATGCCCGCCTGAATAAAGAGAACCTCGATTTTGAAGTGCAAAGCTTAGCCCAGCAGCTCGATCGTCAGCGTTTACTGGTGGAAGACTTCCAGCGTCAAGTCAATGGCCTGCAGGTACGCTCTCCGGTCAATGGCTTACTGGGTAATCTGGCGGTAGAAAACAAAAGCTATATCACCAAAAACCAGCTGATTTTATCTGTGGTGGATTTAAGCCAGTTTGAAGTGGAAATTGCAGTCCCAGAAAGTTATGCCAACGATTTAATTATTGGCCTGCCGGTAGAAATTACCGCTGAGCAGAAGCTGTATATGGGCAAACTGGTGACTATCTCTCCTGAAGTGTTTGAAAACCAGGTCAAAGGCCGGGTGCGTTTTACGAAAGAGGCACCGCCAGCCCTGCGTCAAAACCAACGCTTAAGCAGCCGTATTTTACTGGAACACCGCGAAGGCGTGATGCAGGTGGCCCGAGGTCAATTCCTTGACAGCAGCAATGGCAAATTTGCTTACAAAGTCAGCAATGGCATGGCCATTAAAACACCAATTGAACTGGGTGCCCGCAGTCTGAACTCAGTCGAAATTCTGGCCGGTTTACAACCGGGCGATCAAATCATCACCTCCGGCACCGATATTTTTAACGGCGCCAGCACAGTACAACTGAACCAATAATGGCCATTCGGCTAGGGAATTACTTATGCTAACTATGAATAAAATCAGTAAATCTTTTATCACGGACGATGTGGCCACTCATGCGCTGCGCGATATTCAGCTGCATGTTAACGAAGGCGACTTTGTCAGTGTGACTGGCCCATCAGGCTCAGGCAAAACCACCTTTTTAAATATTGCCGGTTTACTTGAAACCAGCAGCAGCGGCGAATACCTGTTGGATGGTGAAGACATCGCCAAGCTCAACGACAGCGGCCGCTCACGGATGCGCAATCAGAAAATAGGTTTTATTTTCCAAAGCTTTAACCTTATTCCGGATTTAAACCTGTTCGACAATGTCGATGTGCCATTACGTTACCGTGGTTTAAATGCCAGCGAGCGCAAAAAACGTATTGAATACCATCTGGATCAGGTCGGTTTAGCCTCCCGAATGAAGCACCTGCCAAGCCAGCTGTCTGGTGGTCAGCAGCAACGTGTCGCTATAGCCCGGGCTTTAGCCACCTCACCACGCTTTCTATTAGCGGATGAACCTACAGGTAACCTCGACAGCCAGATGGCACAAAGTGTGATGAGCCTTTTGGAAGACATCAATAAAGCCGGCACCACTATTTTAATGGTGACGCATGACCCAAGCCTGGCCGCCCGCGCTAAACGTCAAATTTATATCAAAGACGGTCATGTCAGCGAGCTGACCAACCAAAACTCGAACCTGCATCTGGTTGGCGAAGCTTAAGGAGCTGCTATGTTTTCCTATTATCTGAAGCTGGCGTATTTAAGCTGCAAACGCACCTGGGGCATGACACTGTTGATGGTCTGCGCCATAGGTTTAGGTATTGGTGCGTCCATGACTACCATTACCGTGAATTACCTGATGTCGGCCAACCCTATTCCACAAAAAAGTGAGCAGTTGTTTTTTGTGCAAATGGACAGCTGGCAGCCGAACGATCCCTACAGCGACGATGGCGATGCCCCCACCCAATTAACCTATCGCGACGCCACCTACTTATGGCAGGCACAAAAGGCCAAACGCCAGACTATTCAAAGTGGTATGGCGGCGGTGATTGAACCGGCTGATAAAGAAGTCTTGCCTTTTATGGTACAGGGCCGCGCCAACAGTGCTGATTTTTTCCCTATGTTTGATGTGCCCTTTTTATATGGCAGTGGCTGGGACCATCAGGCTGATTTAAAAAAAGAACGGGTGATAGTGATTAACGCCGAACTGAATGAACGTTTGTTTGGCGGCAAAGACTCGACAGGCCAGACAGTGCGTATGGCCGGTGAAGACTACAAAATTACCGGTGTGATGGACAGATGGAACCCTAAACCACGATTTTACGATATCAGTACAGGCTCTTTTAACGACGTGGAAGAAGTTTTTGTGCCTTTTAGCTTAATCACCGAACAAAAATTTGACCGCTCAGGCAACACCAACTGCTGGAAACCTACGGAATCAGGCTTTCAGGCCTTTTTAGACTCGGAGTGTATCTGGGTGCAATTGTGGGTGGAATTACCCACAGCCCAGGATAAAGAAGCCTACTTCAGCTTTATGAATGCCTACGCCAAAGAACAAAATCAATACGGCCGCTTTGCCCGCACTGACAATAATAAATTGCGGGATGTGATGCAGTGGCTGGAATACGCCGAAGTAGTGTCAGACGACGCCAGCATGATGATGGCGATGTCTTTGATGTTTTTGTTGGTGTGTTTACTGAACACAGTCGGTTTGTTGCTGGCGAAGTTTTTAGGTAAAGCCAGTGAGATTGGCGTACGCCAGGCCTTAGGCGCCAGCCGTAACGATTTGTTTATTCAGCATTTAATTGAATCAGGTTGTATAGGCTTGGCCGGTGGTTTATTGGGTTTAGTGCTGGCTATTTTGGGGCTTGAAGCCATCAAAGTGATGTATGGCGACTGGATCCGCGATTTAGCTCAGCTGGATTTCACCTTAGTGGCTATGGCGATAGGTCTGGCTATTGTCAGTGCTTTATTAGCCGGTTTATATCCCACCTGGCGCGCCTGTCAGGTGCAGCCGTCCGTTCAGCTGAAAAGCCAATAAGGAGTTTGCCATGTCCACTTTACTAACCCAATTAGAACTTGGCCCTATGTTCCGCGCTTTAATGCGCAATAAAATTGGTGCTTTGCTGATAGCTCTGCAAATCGCGCTGACCCTGACCATTATGGTCAACGCCATTTTTATGATGCAGGAACGCAGTCAGCAAATGGCCAGAGCCAGCGGTTTGGATGAAGCCAATACCTTTTATCTGAGCAACACTGTGTTTGCGCAAAACTACAATCTGAAAACCGCGCTGCAACAGGATTTGCAGCGTATCCGCCAGACTCCCGGTGTGGTGGATGCCACTCAAATCAATGCGATACCTTTAAGTGGCGGTGGCTGGTCGATGAGCCTGCAAACCAAAGCCGGTGACGATATTGAAGGCACAGGCACAGCGGTTTATATGGTGGACGAACATGGCATTAATTCCATGGGGCTGGAGCTGATTGCCGGCGAGAATTTCCAAAACTCAGATATAGGCTGGCGCGAAGAAGGCAGCACCAAATGGCCACCTAAAGCCATTATCAGCAAAGCGCTGGCAGAAACCATGTTTGAAGGCGACTGGAAAAATGCTTTAGGTAAAACTGTTTATATCGACAACCATCAGCCAGTACAGGTGATAGGTATTATCAAAGCCCTGCAGGCGCCATGGAACGGCTGGAATGGTGTAGAACGCAGCATGCTGGTGCCGCAACAACTGGACAGCAAAGGCAGCCGCTTTTTTATCCGCACCGAACCGGGCCGTCGTGACGAGTTAATGCCAGTGATTGAAAAAATGCTGGCTGAAAGTGACAGAGGCCGCATTATCCGTAATGTCAACAGCATGGAACAAACCCGTGACGAAAGTTATCAGGAACATCAGGCCACCAATACCATTCTGCTGACGGTGATTATTGTGCTGACGCTGATCACAGGCTTTGGCATTGTCGGTCTGGCGATGTTCAGTATCAATAGACGCACCCGCCAAATTGGCACCCGCCGTGCTTTAGGCGCCAGCCAATGGCAAGTGATGCGCTACTTTATGCTGGAAAACCTGCTGATAAGCTTTGCTGGTGTGATCTTAGGTGCAGCAGGAGCAATAGGCTTAAACATCTGGCTGGTGGCGACTTTTGAGATGAGCCCGTTAAGCCCTGTGTTGCTGGTGATAGGTGTTGTGGCCTTGCTGATTGTTGGTCAGTTAGCGGTTAGTTATCCTGCTTTAATAGCTTCGAAAATTTCGCCTGCGACTGCGACCAGAGGACGGGCTTAGACCTATTGTAACGACTCCCTGGTAAGTGAAAAGTTACCAACCTTTCCCTCAGCTTTTTTGTCCTTCGGCTGAGGGATTTTTGTTTTTAGCTCTGAAAGAAGCTACAGCAACAGAACTCTGAATATCCCCCGCTCGGATGCACCTTAGGTTGTTGTAAAGATTTTTTAGTCACAAGAGGAATTGTCAAAAGCCTTTAAGCCAAAGCCAATCTCACCGCAAAGCCGGTAAATAACAGACCTAATAACAGATTGCCTGCTTGCCCTGCTTTGGGCTGGCCTTTGAAGAAGCTGGCTATGGCGGCTCCTGCGTAAACTAAAGTGGTCAGGTAGAGCAGGCTGATGATTTCCAGCACCACCGCCAGCGCCAGATAAGGCACCCAGCTGGGGGTGAAACCGGAGTCGATAAACTGGATAAAAAATGACAGGAAAAACAAAATAGCTTTTGGGTTAGTCAGACTTAATAACAAGGACTTACGGAATACTGAAGCGCAGCTGGCTGCGGCGACAACCACAGGCCCCTCGGTACCTTCGCTTACTTTAGATTGACGCAAACTTAATAAAATTTGTACACCGATAAACAGCAAATAGGCGGCACCTAAATAACGTATCCAGCGGAATAACTCAGGTGATGCTAACAGCACAGAAGCCAGGCCAAGGTAGGACAACAAAATCAGAGTTGCATCCCCCAATAGCACAGCACAAAGCGCACACCAGGCGTGTTTTGGCCCTTGCACTATACTGGTTTTCAGCACGAACAGGCTGTTAGGGCCTGGCATCAGGATTATCACCACCACACCAGCCAAAAAGGTCCAAAACTGAATTACACCCAAGCTTTCCATCATTATCCTCTGAGCTGTTGTTTATCTGTGGATATTATCAGAGCAGCGGCTGGTAAAAGTCACTGCAAATTATCTGATTATCACGGCCTGTATCCACTGCTGGCACTTCAGGCCCTACTAGGATAAAATGCGCGTCCTTTTTCTTGGCGTTAACTTTTTACGGGCTAGAACACAAATGGGCAAAAAGCTGCACATTAAGACCTGGGGCTGCCAGATGAACGAATACGATTCATCCAAAATGGCGGACCTGCTGGATGCAACTCATGGCTACACACTGACTGAAGAAGCAGAAGAAGCAGACGTGATCCTGCTAAATACCTGCTCTATTCGTGAGAAGGCTCAGGAGAAGGTATTCCATCAGTTAGGTCGCTGGCGTCCGCTGAAAAAGAAAAACCCGGATTTGATTATTGCCGTCGGTGGTTGTGTCGCTTCGCAGGAAGGCAAGGCCATCCGCGATCGCGCCCCTTATGTCGATATCGTCTTTGGGCCACAAACGCTGCACCGTCTGCCGGAAATGATTAATGCTGTGCGCGGCGATAAATCGCCTGTGGTGGATGTGTCCTTCCCGGAAATCGAGAAGTTCGACCGCCTGCCAGAACCTAAAGCCGATGGCCCAACAGCTTTCGTGTCTATTATGGAAGGCTGTTCTAAGTACTGTACTTTCTGTGTGGTGCCTTACACCCGGGGTGAGGAAGTCAGCCGTCCGCTGGATGATGTCTTACTGGAAATTGCCCAGCTGGCAGAACAAGGTGTACGTGAAGTGAACCTGTTAGGTCAGAACGTCAACGCTTACCGTGGTGCAACTTTTGATGGTGGTATTTGCCATTTCTCCGAGTTACTGCGTTTAGTAGCAGCCATAGACGGTATTGACCGTATTCGTTACACCACATCGCACCCTGTTGAATTTACTGACGATATTATCGAAGTGTACCGCGACGTGCCTGAGCTGGTCGATCACCTGCATTTACCTGTGCAATCGGGTTCAGACCGTATTCTAGCGCTGATGAAACGTAACCACACCGCCATTGAGTACAAATCAAAAATTCGTGCCCTGAAAAAAGTACGGCCAAATTTATGTATGTCGTCTGACTTTATTATCGGCTTCCCCGGCGAAACCGCAGAAGACTTCGAAGCCACTATGGATTTAATCAAAGCGATCAACTTTGATATGAGTTTCAGCTTTGTCTACAGCGCGCGCCCTGGTACTCCAGCGGCCGATTTACCGGACGATGTGTCGGAAGAAGAGAAAAAACAACGTCTGTATATACTGCAGGACCGTATAAACCAGCAGTCATTACAAATTGCCCGTGCTATGCTCGGCACTGAACAACGTATTCTGGTGGAAGGCCCGTCGAAAAAAGACATTATGGAGCTGACTGGCCGCACCGAAAATAACCGCGTGGTGAACTTTGAAGGCTCGCCGGATATGATTGGTCAGTTTGTTGATGTGTTAGTCACAGATGTCTTTACCAACTCATTAAAAGGTAAAGTGATCCGTACTGAAAAAGACATGGATTTACGTCGTGACGTATCGCCTCAACAAATTATGGCAGCGAAAGCGGCAAAAACAGACGAATTGGGAGTGGCGACTTTTACTCCTTAGTTTCAGATCCTAAATATGCCAGCCAAAGTAATTGGCGTTGCAGCGCGACGACAAAGACGGCAGTCCCAGGGAGCATAGTTCACTATGTGACCTGGACTGGCGTTCGAAGTCAACAAAGCTGCGGCGTCTAGTACGAAGGCTAAACAAAGAGATTGAGCATTGGATAACCCCATCACCAGTTTAGAATTTTCTCTCTCCCCTTTTGAACCTCAGCGTCTGGCTTTTTTATGGGGCCCTTTTGACGATAACTTACGTCAGATTGAACGCCGTTACCGTGTGCAGGTGTCCTACCGCGATAACCAGTTGCGTTTGGTGGGTCTCACTGACCAGCTAGAGCAAGTCAAACACATTATCGAAACTCTGTATGGCGAAACCGTCAATGCCCAGGGCAAAGCTGTGCCTTTAAGTCCGGAGCAAGTGCATCTGGTGATCCAGCAACAGCAGCAGGAACCAACAGAGCAGCAGTTTGACGAAGAACTGGTCAGCATCAAAACCAAAAAAGGCGCGGTCAAAGGCCGTAACGCCAATCAAAACGCTTATGTGCGCAATATTCAGCGTCACGACGTGACCTTTGGTATTGGTCCTGCCGGTACAGGCAAAACCTATTTAGCTGTTGCTTGTGCTGTTGATGCGCTGGAAAAGGGTGAAGTGCGCCGTATAGTGCTGACCCGCCCAGCGGTGGAGGCCGGTGAAAAGCTGGGCTTTTTACCCGGTGATTTAGCCCAGAAAGTCGATCCTTATTTACGGCCTTTGTACGACGCTTTATTTGAAATGTTAGGTTTTGAGAAAGTCGAAAAGTACTTAGAGCGTGGTGTGATTGAAATTGCGCCTCTGGCTTATATGCGTGGCCGTACGTTAAGCGATGCGTTTATTATTCTGGATGAAAGCCAGAACACCACAGTAGAACAAATGAAGATGTTCCTGACCCGTATTGGTTTTAACGCCAAAGCCGTGATCACAGGCGATATCACTCAGGTCGATTTACCGCGAGGCCAATACTCCGGCTTAAAACATGCGATGGATGTGTTATCTGCTGTACCGGAGCTTAGTTTTAACTTCTTTAAAGCCAAAGATGTGGTTCGCCATCCTGTGGTGCAAAAAATTGTTATGGCGTACGAAGCTTTTGAAGAGAAAAAACAACAAGAGCTGCAGGCGGCAAAACAAGCTGCGCTGGACTCAGCCAACACGAGTAAAGACTAAATTATGAGCATTACCCTGGATTTACAGCTGGCCAGCGAAGCACCAAACCTGCCGACAGAAGCCCAATTTCAGCACTGGCTGGAAGCCGCTATTCTGCCATTTCAGGATGTCGCTGAAGTCACAGTACGGATTGTCGATGAAGCAGAAAGTCAGCAATTAAATTTTGATTACCGTGAAAAAGATAAACCAACCAACGTACTGAGTTTCCCTTTTGAGCTGCCGCCTGGTGTGGAAGAATTGCCCTTGTTAGGTGACTTAGTCATTTGCGCTCAGGTGGTCGCCGCAGAAGCTGCTGAGCAAGGCAAAGAACTCGATCATCACTGGGCTCATATGGTGGTGCACGGTAGCTTGCATTTATTGGGCTTTGACCATATAAATGACGCAGATGCTGAAGAAATGGAAGCAGAAGAAATTCTGATTTTGCAGCAATTGGGCATAAAGAACCCTTATATTTTAGAAGATTAACTGGTATTTTAATTCTTTGCGTACCTGAAGCAGCAGTACTGACATTGATGTCTGGCTGCAACTCACATGACTTTGGGTATTTTCTTTTGTTTTATTTGGAGCTTAAGTTCACTCATGGGTGACGACCATTCCCACTCTAGTCGGGGTTCTGCCGCAAAATCGTGGCTGGATAGGATAGCAGCGATTTTTACTGCAGAACCACAGGATTTATCTGATCTGGTTGAAGTGATCAATGAAGCGGCGATGCGCAAGCTGATTGATAACGACACTCAAAGTATGTTGCAGGGGGTTTTGGATGTATCCAAAATGCGCGCCCGTGACATCATGGTGCCCCGCTCTCAGATGGCAACCATCAATGTTGACCAAAGTCTCGAACAAATGATGCCGCTGCTGTTGGAAAATAACCACAGCCGTTATCCTGTGGTCAATGAAGACAAAGACCATATCGAAGGCATTTTGCTGGTCAAAGATTTACTGCAACATGCGTTGCAAGGTAGCACCGAATGGAGCCTTCGCGACTTATTACGCCCTGCTGTCATTATTCCTGAAAGTAAAAGAGTGGATGCCTTACTCAAAGAGTTCCGCCAGAAACGTTACCATATGGCCATAGTGGTGGATGAATACGGTGGCGTGTCAGGTCTTGTGACTATTGAAGATATCCTCGAGCAAATTGTCGGTGAAATCGAAGACGAACACGACAGTGAAGAAGATGTCGATATCAAAAAAATGGCCAGCCATGTCTATCAGGTCAGCGCTTTAACTCCTGTCGATGAGTTCAACGAAAGTTTCGGCACCACCTTCGATGAAGAAGAAGCCGGCACTATAGGTGGCATTGTGCTGCATGCTTTTGGTCATATGCCGGAAAAAGGCGAAACCATAGAACTGCAAAATCTGACCTTTAAAGTCAGCAAAGCCAATAACAGAAGGCTGGTGCAGTTGCAGGTGATCCGCGCCAAAACCGCTGCTGACACTTCAACGCTACAGAAGGACTAACTTTTGCTGTTGTCGAAAACCAGCTGGTTTCCAGCCCTGCTTTTAGCAGGGCTGGGTGCATTAAATACCTTAGCTTTTGCTCCTTTTACTTACCATATGCTGCCGCTGCTGACCTTGTCTGTGCTGGCCTGGCTTCTGCTGCAAGCGCAAACCCCAAAACAGGCGGCCCTGTTTGGTTATGCTTATGGCTTAGGCTGGTTTGGTGTGGGTATTAGCTGGGTGCATGTCAGTATTGCTACTTTTGGTGGTATGCCACTGATTGCCAGCCTGGCTATTATGGCGCTGCTGGTGGGTTATCTGGCACTATTCCCTGCCCTTGCCATCTGGTTTAGCTGGCGTTTTCGGGGTAACTTTTGGTTTCCGCTGGTCTTAGCCTCCAGCTGGTTTATCACTGAAAATATCCGTTCCTGGTTCTTAACGGGTTTCCCCTGGTTGTCTGTAGGATACAGTCAGACCGATGGCTGGATGGCGCCCTGGGCACCAGTGCTTGGCGAAACCGGTATCAGCTTTTTAATCTTGTTCATAGCTGGCTCTGTTGCTGTTGCCGTGCGATCTAAACTTTGGGTTTGGCCCGCAATAGCCGCTATTGTCTTGATCGTCAGCCCAGCACTCGACACCATCAAAGGCTGGCAAGAGACAGGCGAGCACGTCAAAGTTGCCTTAGTACAAGGCAATATAGCGCAGGATTTACGCTGGGATCCGGATCAAGAAGCCATTACGATGCGCAAGTATATGGAGCTGAGCCGCCCACACTTGAATGCCGACATTATGATTTGGCCTGAAGCTGCAATTCCACAATTAGAGCCCTTAGCTTTGGCTTATTTGTTTAATCTGGATATGCTGGCGGCAGAAAATAATACCGCCGTAGTGACAGGTATTCTGGATTACAAAGAAAACGGTGAAGCTTATAACGGCATGATAGTGCTGGGTAAATCAGGCAAAGAAGCCACTGGCGGTGATTACAGATACAGCACCCAAAATCGCTACCAAAAGCATCATTTGTTACCGATTGGCGAGTTTGTCCCCTTTCAGTCCATACTAAAACATGTGGCACCATTTTTTAATTTGCCGATGAGTTCATTTAGTCGTGGCGCCTGGCTGCAGCCTAATTTACAAGCCAATGGCTATGCGCTGCTGGCGGCTTTATGTTTTGAAATTGCCTTTCCACGCCAGATGATTGCCAACTTTGATGACAACACTGACTTTCTGTTGACCGTTAGCAACGACGCCTGGTTTGGAGATTCAATTGGCCCGCATCAGCATTTGGAAATAGCCCGGATGCGTGCTTTGGAATTAGGCCGCCCTTTGCTGCGTGCCACCAATAACGGCATTACCGCCACAGTCACAGCAGATGGCAAAGAACAGGCGCGTTTACCTCAGTTTGAACAAGGTGTATTAACAGCTGAAGTACCATTAGTGCAGGGCCGCACTTTATATAGTCTATGGAACGACTGGCCTTTGCTTGTCATCAGCTTGTTATGTGTTGGACTGTTGAGTTTCAGACGTTATAGCCTTCGTACTTGAAGCTGCAGCTTCGTTGACTGCATCATCTAGCCCCAGTCACATAGGTAACTATGCTCCTGGGGCCTAGCTGACTTGTCGCCTCCCTGCAACTCCAATTACTTTGGCTATCATTTTTAGTTTTGACGGCTAGAGTTTGTAGCTCTGCTGGTACCCCATTTTGGTCTGATACTGCGCTTTGGTGATGTCATCAACAAAAAACCACTGCGCATCGATTTGCTCTTTGCTAAAGGCCACCAGCAAATAACCACGCTGGTGTAAATTACAATACTCCAGCTCGTCAATCAGCGTTGGCAGTACGCTGGCTAACTGCTCCACTTGTGTGGTGTTCAGCTTCAGATAGGTTTCAATACCAGGCGAACTGACCGAAGGTGTGGCGAGTTCTATCCCTACTTTATTGCCTTGCTGATCATGTAAAGTAGAGGCCCAGGCGTTATGGGTATCCCCCGCCAAAACCACCAGTTGCTTGTTCTGCTGCTGCGCTGTTTTATAAACCAGCTCACGCTCGTACGGATAGCCATCCCAGGCATCCAGGTTATAGGCCACAACAGACTCAATACGTTTTTTGTCTTCTGCACTCAGGCTGCTATCCCCTTTGGCAACTCGCTGCTTTAAGGCGGTTAACTGAGCTATTTTTTCTACTAACTCCGGGCCTGGTTTAGAAAAAGCTGACAACAGCTCAGACGGAAACATCATCTTCGCCATCAACACCTGCTGCCCCAGCACCTGATAATGAGCTTTAGAGCGCATCAACTGAGTTTGCAACCATTGCTGTTGCTTTTGCCCAAGCAAAGTACGGTTTGGATTGGTTAAATCAGTGATAAAACGCTGGGTATCAAAAGCACCGGTTTTTTCATCTGTGTAGTGCTTGTAGTCCAGTTGCAGGTTGCGTCCTTCAATACGGGTGTCAAGCATATGCAAATCGACGAGATCACCAAAGGCAAAACTGCGGCTTAAGCTTTGCTGCTGACCAGACAGCTGTTTGCCAGAAACCAGAGGCCGTATTGGCATCCACTCGTAATACGCCTGCAGCGCGTTCAGTTTACGCAGCTGATAATCACCTTCATTCGGCTGATGGTTTTCGGCACCATCTGTCCAGGCGTCGTTGGTAATCTCATGGTCATCCCAGACACAAATAAAGCTATGGCTGGCATGAGCCTGCTGTAAATCTTTATCGCTACGGTACAAGGCGTAACGTTTGCGATAATCCTGCAGGCTTACCATCTCGGCTTGATTGTCTGCAGCTAAAGCCCGGCCTAATTCAACAGAGCGCTCTGTGGCATAACCACCTTGCTCATATTCGTAAATGTAATCCCCTAAATGCAGTACAGCGTCCAGCTGTTGCTGCGCCACCTGTTGATAGACATGGAAATAACCGGCTGGATAATTGGAGCAAGACAAGACAGCAAAACGAACCTCTGACACGGAGCCACTGGGTAGAGTTTTGCCATGGCCTGTAGCAGATACCGTATTGCGGTCACTAAAACGGTAATAATAACTGCGTCCAGGCTTTAAACCTGTTAAATCCACTTTGCAGCAGTAATCAGCTTCCTTACGGGCTAAACAAAGCTGCTGGTGTTTTATCACGGAAAAATCTGCTGTCTCGCTCACTTCCAGCAATAATTGCACCAAGTCCGGTTGCTGCGCCGGAGTCACTTTAGTCCATAAAATCAGACTATCTGTTAAAGGGTCACCACAAGCCACGCCGTGTAAAAACTCAATAGAGCTACTGTTTTTCGCTTGAGGATCGCTACTACTACAACCCAATACTGCGTGACTCAACCAGGCTGCTCCGGTTAAAAAGGCTGTGTTTTTAAGAAAATCTCGTCTGTTCAAGTTGGCCATAGTTCCTCCAAAAAGAAGCTATTCTGTCTGGCCTAGATGATTTTTTGATGACGAACTACTCAGACGGACTACACTTTGTCTGAATAAGGACTAGATTCAACTCAGATATTGATCCAGTGCAGTAAATCGCCGTATACAAACAGCTAAATTAATACAAGTGTTGTGTCGTATCATTATCAACAGGCCGTTGCAGGATACAGTTGTAGTAGTGACCGGCTACTCAAGTTGCCGGACTAAATGAGGTTTTTATGCATATCTATCCGTTCCGTCAACAAGCCTTTCGAATCATGAACAGCATCAATTTAGTGCTGATGTTGCTGGCTTTAGCTTTAGCCAGTTGGCACCAGACCTGGGGCGCTGCTTTATTGATTGGCCTGCCCGCTTTGATCGTACCTTTTGTCTTATACAAAACCTTAAGAGATCACCGCCTGTCTCGTATTGCTTTTGGTGTATCTTTTATGCTGTTTTGCGCTTTACATATTCATCAGTCCAACGGTGTAACTGAACTGCACTTTGGTATCTTTGTATTGCTCGCCGTGTTAAGCGCTTTTCGTGACTGGTTGGTTATTGCAGTGGCAGCTGGCGCTATTGCTGTGCACCATTTACTTTTCGCTTATCTGCAAACTCAGTATGGCAGCGTTTATTTAGTCCCGACAGAAGACGCTACCCTCAGCATAGTGCTGGTCCATGCAGCTTATGTGGTTGTGGAATCTGCTGTACTTATCATCATCAGTTTGAATTCGTATAAAGAGGCTATGGTTGGACTGGCCTTTTCAGAAACAACAAAAGAATTGGTTGCTGACCCCGCCCGTATCAATTTGACGGTGCGCTGTCCTGATATTCGCTCCCATCTGGTTCAGCAGTTTAACCAGGCATTGGATGGCATCCAGCGCACAGTGCACACTATTAACCAGTCTGTTTCATTACTGCACAGCGAAAGCGCGCATTTGTCTGACGATGGCCAGCAGTTGGTGTCAGGTATGCATCAGCAAAACACTCAGGTGAACCGTATAGCCGCGGCCTCTGAAGAAATGGCACAAAGTATTCAGGCGCTTGGCGAACTGGCAGCCGCAGTGTTGAGCGCAGCCAAACAGGCTGAACTTAGTTCAGTATCAGGTAAAGAGTCTGTTGATCAAACCATAGCGGCTATCTCGACTTTGGCGGTGACTTTGCAGGACGCCGGACAAAAAGTGGATAGCATGGCGTTATCCAGCAAAGAGATCACCTCTGTACTTGAGGTCATTAAAAGTATTGCTGAACAAACCAATCTGCTGGCATTAAATGCCGCTATTGAAGCAGCTCGGGCTGGTGAACAAGGCAGGGGTTTTGCTGTAGTAGCGGATGAGGTTCGTACTTTGGCTGGCAGAACCCAGCAATCTACAGAGCAAATTCAGCGTATGATCCAAACCTTAACTGAAGCCAGCCAAAGTTCAGTGAAATCAGTACAGCATTGTTTAAGTCAGGTTGACCATACCGTCAGTCTGGCAAAACGCAGCGATGAACTGCTCAATACCATTACAGGTGAAGCGCAGTCTGTAGCTCGCTCTGCGGATATTATGGCGGGGTCTTTAGAGCAACAACGTCATGCCAGTGCTGAGATGGCCCAGGGTGCACAGTATCTGAATGATAGCGCCGCCGCACAAATGCAGCGCTGCGAAAAAGTAAAACAAAGTACAGCTCAAATTGAACAGGTTGCCAACCAACTGGCGCTTGAAGCGAACAGATTCAGCTGTTGAAACAATCAGGTTCAACCAAGAAAGTAAAAGCTGCAGTTGTGTTGCTGGCAGTTTGGATTGCAGGCAGCGCTGCAGCTTTTTATTGGTTTTTTTTAGGCCATTATGGCGTGTTTGATGAACAGGGTCTGTGGCAACAGCAACCACTTTTGCCAGCGCAAGTGCAAAACATATTGGATCAGCAGTTGCAGCCCGACCGTCTATGGCAAGCTGTGTTGATCACAGACTCTCGTTGCAGCTGCAGTTCTTTTGCGAAAGATCATCTGCGACGCACGCAGCAACGTCAGCCACATTTAGCTGTCAAAATGTTGGAACTGACAGAAGCAAAAGCGCTTGGCTTCGAGGTGATAGCCGCGCCACTCTTGCTACTGTTTCAAAATAAACAACTGATGTACGCAGGGCCAGTAGCCACTGATTTATTATGCAGCGACAATGCCAGTCTGCTCGACGGTATTGTCAGCGGCACCACCCTATTGCCCGGCTTTTGGCTCAATGGTGAAAGTACAGCCTGTCGATGTGTAACAATCCCCTGATTTGTCTAAGTGCGCTATAACTTAAGAAACAACTTTACCTGCAAGATAAACAAAATATTGTGATAGATAGGTAAAAAAGACACAAAACGGCCTAAAACTAAAATAAAAACAGAGAAATAAGAAACAAAAAAGTAAAATTAAATTATCTGGGAATTGATTTTATTCGGTACTAAACAGTATGATTTTATCCCTCTTTCCCTCATTAATTTATTAACTACAAGGAAGTATATAGATGTTACGTCTAACATCCGTGGCATGTGCTGTTGCCATTGTTTTATCAAGCCCTTTAGCTGCCTTTGAAATTCCGTTTTATGAACAAATCCCTGCCAGCTCAGTGCAGACAGAAAGCCCTGAAGCATTAGCCATTACTGAAGAAACCACTGAACGTGAAGGTTTTTTACATCTGGCGGAAAACCTGACTTCGGCGGCAGATCTTACAGTTGCATACAACCAAAATGGTTTTACGTTAATCAGACAAACTGGAGACCAGTTTACAACACTAAAAGAATATGACCTTCAGGATTTAAATCTGAGCAGTGTCCAGCATGTAAGTCTGAGTGCTGATGCCTCTACCTTGTTTGTCTTCCAATACAATGAAGTCGCTGCTTACTCAGTAGCAACGGATGGCACACTGACAAAATTGGCAACAAGAAATGGCTATTATTATGACCAGTATCGAATGGACGCAAATAGCAGCTACATCGATGCTAACAATGCCTATCCAAACACTAATGTTTCTGTTCGTAGCTTTGATAAAACAACAGCCAGTTTTACGTCATCAACAATAGTATTACCGTCGGAGCCGCAATTTGCCCTTTATGACGAGACGAAAGCTGTATTAATTGCTGGTTATTACAACTATAACTTGTCAGTTAGTTTAGTCAGAACGTATAAAAAGGACAACTTGGGACAACTGAATCTGGTTTCTGAAGTATCGGTCAACTCAGTCCCCAATCAACAAAATGTAGCTTATTCAAAAGACTCGGGTAATCTTTTGTTGATGGGATATTTAAGCAGTCAATTGCATGTAGCCAATGATGGCACATTGCAGAAAATTACCAGTAATGATTCTATATTGCCACAGGGCTATCATAATAACTCAGTATTCTCCGGTAATACGCTTTATGTGAATTACGGCGACAGAATACAAGTTTTGAACTTCAATGGCACCGTCATTACTGATGTAGACACAGTCTCGGATTTATCAATCAAAGATATAACTGAATTGAACGGTAGCATCGCTAGCTTGCATGAAAATAGTCTGGTTTTTTACTCCCAAGGACTGAATAGTGCAGAAAAAGTGACTCTGAAACGTGGTCAACAAAGTATGTCTCTATTGCCACTAGATATGAGCGCTGGTGATAGTATCATGTTGAATGACAATTACTTTTTCAGAGCTACATCAGATGAAGCCGAATTATATAAGAAAGAAGCCGATGGCAAAATTAAGTCACTGCAGTTCTTTGAGAGCTCTGAATTCTATCCAGTATCACAATATTGGAACTCCTCCACTGTACATAAACATGGAGAATCAACAGTTCTGGCAGTGCGAAACTCTAAGGTCCGTTTCCTTACTTTTGATAAAAGCAGCGAAACTATTACCCAAACGGCAGAAATCGACTTAAACAGCAAGCTGAGTGATCTAAACCAACTTGCCTACGTTGATAGTGCTAAAGTCTTTGGTTCATACTTATTGATCAAAGCGAATCAGAAGCTGCATCTGTTTAGCTTAGGCGATAAAACCTTAACCTACCTTGATACAGCAGCAGCCGGAATTAATGAGTTCACGACCTTACCAGATCTGGCATATACCGCTGAAATGAATGGTAATTTAGTAGTTAACAATTCAAATACTGGTACGGTGCAAGAGTTAAGAGTCGTCAATAACAGGTTGAAGCAACGTGACTTATTCACTGCGCCACAACCAGGTTATAGCCTCACACAGTTAAAATATGTTTCAGGTCAGCTACACCTGCATATAAATTCAACTGTATATGTCTATAAAGAAATAGATGACCAGTTCAAACTCCTGTCACTTAATAACCTGCCTAATCAAAGCATTTATTATCTGGATGAGCGGATGGTACTGATCCCTGACGGCTGGTCCAGTATAAAAATTGCTAAGCTGGATTTGGAGTCTGGTATTGCTGTTGAACAACAAACTATTGATTTTGCTGACTATCCGAATTTACGTCATGCTTTTATGCTGGGCCAGCATCTTTATCTGGAAGATAATGACAACCAGCTTGCGCTAAGACGTTATCTGGTTAATCGAGCTCCGGATCTGACTCAAATCCCGGCTCGGATGCAGTTTAACCAAGGCGTAGCTTACAGCACTGAACTAGCCTCGCTGATTCAGGATGCGGATGCCAACGATACGCTGACTTTCTCGTTGGTCAATACAGTGAAAGGCATTACAGTCACTGAACAAGGTACTCTGAATTACGACGGTAGCCCTTTATCTGTCAGTGAAGTGGTTGTCCGAGCAACAGACAATACAGGTCTGTACTCCGACATTACTCTGGCATTCGAGCACAACAAAGCACCAGCCTTGGCTCAAGCCTGGGTTGTACCAGTGATTAATCAAAACAAAACTTTTGTACTGGATTTAAATGAGTTTTTTGCCGATCCAGAAGGTTCAGTTTTAACTTATGAAATCACCTCAACAGCAAATCTGACTGCTTCAACTAAAGGTATTGTTAGTGGCACTCTAACAACAGGACAAGCTCATCAGTTAACGGTGCTGGTGAAAGACAGCAAAGGAGCAACCAGCTCTCATACATTGGATTTAAGTGTCAATGCTGCACCTGCATTAACAGGTTCAGCCAATCTGACACTTTCTACTGATGAAACTGCGTCTATCAACCTGGCAACGTTGTTCAATGATGCAGAAGGACAAAGCATTAGTTTCAGCGCAAGCAATTTGCCAGCGGGTTTAACTTTATCTGGCAGCACTATTGCCGGTAAGGTTGCTAATGCAGGTAAGTTTAGTACATTGATCACAGCTACCGATAGCGCGGGCGCTTCGTCCCAAGTGACTTTAAACTTTGAAGCCACTCAGCCTAAAGGTTCGAGTGGTAGCTTTGGCTGGTATTCGGTCTTTGCTTTCATCGCGTTAGTTCTGAGTCGTCGTTTCAGAAAAGTTTAATAGTTTTATAAAATCAAAGGGCCTGCGCAGAGAATATCGCAAGGCCTTTTTTATCGCCAGAGGATGCAGAATTAGCGCCTTGACGGCCAATGATGTACGGCCACAGAGAGCAACACCAAAATCAGCAAAGCGCTGAATTCTGCACCGTTGCGGCCAGGCCCCACCACAAACCAGCCAACTTTGGCATGCAAAATAGCTATGCCTGTGGCGTAAATACCAACATAACCCAGACAAACCAAAGTGACATAACGGTTTAATGCCAGAAATAAAGGACCGATGATTTCAAAAGCAGTAATAGCCACAGCGATCAAAATACCCATAGGCCAGCCATTGTTATCCAACCACTGACCAAAAAGCTGCACGCCTCCGGTTAAAGCTCTGTGCCAGCCATGCGCACCTATCAATCCGGCTAATGCCAGCCGTAGGGTGCCCCAGCCAAAAATTTGTTGTAATGACATTCGCTATCCTTTTCTAGGTTTTGTTTTGCTTACTTCGTTGTAATTGCTTTAAGACCTGCATAGCCGCTTCAGCCTGATGCACAGGCACTAGCAGATGATCATGATAAGCCCCGGCAAATACATTACAACTTAAGCCTGCAGCAGCTAAAGCTGTGGCAAAAGCAGCAGTCAAACCTACAGCTTCTAAAGCTGAATGCACGGTCAGGCAGATCCAGCGCGCCCTGAACAAAATATCAAGTTGATACTCTTGCGCTTGCTGCTCGGTCAATACTAAGGTCAATCCCTCTTTTTCTTTAAAAGTTGCCAATGGCAGAGGCCCATGCCAGTACTTATCCAAAGGCCAGACACAATATACGTAAATGTCCGGCTGCAACTCGGGCTGCATAGTACTGATTAACTGATCCAGTGCTTTGATAGCCACTGTCATTTTTATCTCCTTTCAATCGACTTGTCTTCTGTAGTCAGAGACACAGGCAGCTGACCCTGCGCCTGAACATTTCCGAGTAAAAATCCAATCACCGCATCATAAGCAGGACCAGAAAATGGCCGCTCTGCAGTCTGAGGCTTTTGGTTATAACTATAAGTGGCCAGTCGCACATCCGCACTATCGGCAAAGTCTGCCAGCTCATAAGGGGTGCGTAACGATACCATGACCGTCTTTTTGGCCAGCTTTTTCGCCTGTTGTACGAGCTGAACCAGTAGCTGTTTTTGTTCTGATACGGTCAGCTTCATCGCTGGTAAAGCCTGTAAGTCGGCCAAGACACCCAACTCAGCAGCACTTTGAGCTGGTGATATCAAAGATCCCAGTACCAAATCAGCCTGTTTGATCTGAGCCAATGCCTGATTTTGCTCTGAAGAGGTTAAATCACTACAGGTCACAGCTAAGGGTTGAACACCCCAATGCTTCAACGCCTGCAACCAGCTTTGGCATTTCGTTTGATCGGGGGCGATCAGGTGCAGTTTTAAAGCGGCGAAATTAAGCGGTAACTTTAATTTATTTGTGCCCACTACAGTCAGGCTGGCTTGAGCGAGTTGTTGTTCCAGGTGCAGATCCTGGGCTAAACGTTGCTGGTCTGGCAATACCAATGGTGGTGTTTGGGTTGATAGTTGCTGCCGTAAGCGGGTTACCCGCTGAGCCGACTCTGCGATCTCAGCGCTATTGAGCTTACCTTGTTGCACTGCGGTTACCACCTGATCAATCAGGACCTGAAGCGCTGCTATATCAGAGGGTGTTTTGATTTCATAAGGCATTAAAGCTATATCAGCACCAGCTGCAAAGGTTTCAATCACCGCCTGTGCCGGGTCAAAAAACTGGCTGATCCCAGCCATATTTAATGCATCAGTAATAATGATGCCATCAAAACCCATATCTTCGCGCAATAAGTCGGTCAGGATAGCGCGGGATAACGTGGCAGGTTTGATCACTGCTTCACCGGATTTAGTGATTAAACTACTGTTATCCAGTGCCGGATACTGAATATGTGCCGTCATCACCAGAGCGGGTTGATGCTGTTTAATAAGCTGTCGGAACGGGTATAAATCAACCGCCTCTACCGTGGCTCTGTCGTGTTCGACCAAAGGTAAACCTGTGTGGCTATCGACATGAGTATCACCATGGCCAGGGAAATGCTTCACTGTGCCTAGTACACCGGCATTCTGCATAGCACTGAGCATAGCGCCGCCCGCCCAAGCCACCGCTGCAGCCTTATCGCCAAAAGAACGGGCGTTAATCACTGGATTCGCTGGGTTGTTGTTGACATCCACACTAGGCGCAAAGTTTAAGTTAATACCCAGCGACTTTAATTGCTGTGCTATAGCCTGACCAACTTCTGTGGCATAACGAGTGCCTGAAGATGCCAAAGTTGCACCTATGGCCATGTTGCCGGCAAAAGCCGGAAACTCTGATGTCGGCAAACGGGCCACACGACCGCCCTCCTGATCGATACCAATCAGCAAGGGCAACCCATCACTGCTGGCTTGCTGTAAATCAGCAGTCAGACGGCGGATTTGGTGGGTATCTTTTAAGTTATTGGCAAATAAAATCACGCCACCTAAATGCAGTTGAGTGATAGCGTCGGAAAATTCTTTGGGTAACTCAGTCAGATCAGTTTTGCATTGCGCTGAGCTGCCCTGAGCGCAAAAGTGGCGTAAATCGATCATCAGTTTTTGCCCTATCTGACGGCGTAAATCCTGTTGATCCACTGATTTTTGTCCCATACATCCTCCTGCACTTAATGTCATCACAGCCAGCAGCAGTGCATATTGTTTCATCTGGTCACCACATTCTGAGTTTATGGCGCCACTATATCAGGGCGGAGGATCAGGGCAAAGGCTCAACTTTTTGTAGCTACCAGATAAAATCCGGCCCTCTGGCGGAGAAATCTGACGTTCTGCCACAGAAAAACTGAGAAAAGTTTGCATTGATGCTGGTATGGACAGTTATAATCCCTGCAGTCTTTTGTTGTTATGCCGTATCAGGACAGGTTGTTATGTATAAGCCCACACCGTTGTTAAGCTATTTCTGGGGTTTGTTTAGTGGTTTGATTGTTTCCGCTTTTTTATTTAATTCTCTGACTCAAACAGAAGCGGAAACCGAAAAAACGCCAGTGAAAACAGAACAATCAACGACAAGCCCTGTCCGTGCTGCAGATGCTCCTGTTTTGACTTTAGCGGCCAGAGCCGAGTTATTACTGAAGTACTACACCATCAGAGATGGTGCTGAGGAAACCAACCTGGCGCCTTTATTGCAAAAGAATGGCCATTTGGAAATCTTTAAGCAGATGTTGCAGCAAAGCACTGCCGATGTCAGCGATCTGATCCAATCGACCCAGTCTTTTACTGCAGCACAGTTTTACGCTTCGTTAGTGCGTATCAAACAAAAAGACGAAGAGCAGCAAGCCAAAGCCCAATTGGAACTGTTAAAACCTGCTGGGACAGCGACCACTCTAAAACCACAACAAGCGCCGATCAACTAATCGGCGTTGTTTATCCGCGCAGTTATTCAGCCTGCATCTGAGCAATAAACTTGTTCGAATCAGCAATGGCCTTGTTCATTTCGCTAATCAGGCTGCTGACATCCTGCTGTAATCCAGCAAAATCAGTCTGAATAGAACCTATGGCTTTGGCATTTAAGTTATGTTTTAAAAACAAGACATTGTCATGCATGATTTTAAGCACTGGCTGCATTTTCTTTTCAGCAGAGCGCATTTTTTTTAGCAGCACATCAAACTGTTTTTCTGTCGTCACCAGCTTTTGTTTGCTTTGAGATTTTAAACTGGCACTTTGATACTGCTCCAGCTCATCCCGCCATTCGTTAAACAAAGCATCAGCCACTGATTCCACTTTGTTAATACGGTTGCTGACCAATTCGGCCGCTTTGACACTTTGCTGATACTCCGCATCCAGCTCTTCGTAGTTCCGCTGTAAATCGCCGCCGTGAAACTTCAACAGCTGACTAAGTTCATCCAACGCATTTTTAAACTGTTGTTGACCTTCGACCTGAGCATCCCGGGCATCTTTGACCCTATCAACCAGAATTTCGCGTTTTTCCACGCCAAATTTTTCCATAGTGGCATAGTAAGCTTGCTGGCAACCGCCCAGACAAAGACTAAGCAGCAGTAACACAGGGATTTGACGCATCCATCACTCCTTTATTTCACACCAACATCGGTGTTTAACTTTGGCCTTACATTCTCTGATAAAACACCGATAGTACAGGGCTTAACTGCAGAATGCACCCAAACTTGCAGACAGTGGTGCCGGCCAATAACGGGAAGGCAACACTTTGCCACTGCATTAAAGCTGGCCAAATAACCGTCGCGTTCAATAGCTGTTTTATCCATTTTGTTGAACAAAGATCGGTATTTACATACGTTAGCCAAGCTTTCCTAACCCAACTTTACTCAGAACAGACAGATCTAAACCAGTTCTGGTCGGCACTTTGCAGTTTATCCGGGCGATCAATTCCGGTCGCGTTTGATGGAGAGCCTGAATGAGCATTCAATTCTCTGGCCAAAGTGTATACAACACCGGGTACGCTACAAGGCCACAACTTAGCAAGGAACAACTGACTGAAGCTGCGGGTCATTTATTCGGTCAATTAGACAGTCAAAATAAAGGCTATTTAGAGCAAAGCGATTTCTCAAGCCTGCTCAGTAGCTTGCAAAACGACAACGCCAGTACAAAAAGTGAAGAGCTGTTTAGTGCGCTGGATTGTGATGGAGATGGCCAGCTGACCAGCTCTGAGTTCAGCGATAACTTCAGTAACCTTTTGTATAGCGCTCAGGGCACTATGGGGAACAGACCTGCTCCACCAGAAGATAGCGGCAAGTCAAAAGACGAGCTGACCGCTTTACTGGAAGAGCTGGAACAGGAGGATGACAAGTCCACCGAAGCTCTGCAATCTTTGCTGGCTAACTTTGACAGTGCAGATACAGACGGAGATGGCAAAGTGACTATTCAGGAAGCCAAAAGTTTCAGGGAAAGCCAGCACACTGAGTCTTCGTCTTTAGCCAGCAAGGTAAGCCGCAGCTCTGATCAGAGTGAAAATATCAGCCAGCTGCTTAGCCGTACTATGCAACAGCTCATGGATACTTATGGTGGTCAAACCAAAACACATGCTCAATCAGGCTCCGCTGTAAATATCACAGCCTGAACTGAAGCATCGAACAAAAGAGTATAAAACTCAGGAGTATCGGGGTGTCTGGCACGGATGCTGCCCCCTTTTATTGGATCAACAAAGCTTCCAGCTGCGACAAAGAATGAACTTCACAATCCGGTACTATGCCTGCGGGCAAGATGGCATTAAAGCGATTTAACCAGCAGGTATAAAAGCCAGCATCTTTGCCACCTTTGATATCAGCGACAGGATTATCTCCCACCATCAGTACTTGCGACGGATCGGGTTTTCCCATCAGCTCTTTGGCGTGCGTAAAGATCTGCGGATGAGGTTTCGCCGCCCCCACCTGCTCGGATATCACCAGAATGTCAAAGTGATTATGCAAGCCAGTGCGCTCTAAACGAATTTGCTGCAAGTCGGTAAAACCATTAGTGATAATGCCAAGTTTGGCTTTACCTTGCAGCGCATTGAGTAAACTGACAGCACCAGGCAAAGGAGTACAAACTTCTGCCATGGCTTGTAAAAAGCCAGCATTGAGCACTGAAGGCGCAATATTTAACTGCTGCCCCCAATAGCTAAAACGCTGTTCCTGTAACTGTTTCGCAGTAATTTCACCGCTTTGATACTGCAGCCAGAGTGGCTGATTCAGTGCCTGATAGTCTTCATAATGCTGGGTGGTGAAATCCACGCCATAGCCTTTAAACAGCAACTGCAAACCAGCATAAGCGTCAAAATGAAATAAGGTTTCGTCGGCGTCGAATAAAATCCAATTAAAAGCTTTCACGTTTTTTCTCTTCACATCGTAGTCGAGGGACTATCTGAGTTGTGGATCAGAGCTGATAGCTCTGATCTTCTGATCTAAGGCGTTAATCATCGGAGCCGTTGACTATAGCTGCAATGTCTTCCAGACGACGCAGTGCCAGGTAGTTGATAGTGCGTTTTGGATACTGGCCTTTGCTATTGCGTTCACCTGCCGGCATATCCATCAGCAGTTCCAGCGCTTCATCCACCCCTTTAACCACATAAATATGGAACTGGCCCTGTTCAACCGCTTTGATCACTTCATCATTCAGCACCAGATTCAACTGATTGCTGGCCGGAATAATACAACCTTGTTTGCCGGTTAAACCACGGGACTGACACAAACGGAAGAAACCTTCGATTTTTTCGTTCACACCACCTATAGCCTGCACCTGACCATGCTGGTTAATAGAACCCGTCACCGCTAGACTTTGGGTAATAGGAATATCGGCAATAGCAGAAATCAGCGCACAAACCTCAGCCAAAGAGGCGCTATCGCCATCTATTAAGCCGTAAGATTGCTCCATCGCTATATTGGCCGATAAAGTCAGTGGAAAATGCTGAGCGTATTTAGCCCCTAAATAACCGGTTAACAGCATGACCCCTTTGGAGTGAATGGATTTACCCAGCTCAACTTCACGTTCTATATCCACCACACCAGTGGAACCGGCAAAAACTGTGGTACTGATGCGAGCTGGCGTACCAAAAGCAGTATCGCCAATTTCCAGTACAGTTAAGCCGTTAATCTTGCCGACCGCCCAATCGTCTGTGTCTATTAAAATCTGGCCTTCCTGAATATCTTCCAAAAAGGATTCACTGATGCGGCCTGTACGGTATTGTTTGCCTTCCAGCGCCATTTGCACATGCTCAGCACGCAGCTCAGACGAGTCATGCTGAATGGCGTAAAAACAAGCTTCGCGCACCAGCTCCAGCACTTCAGCAAAACGGGCAGAAAGTTTGCGTTGGTGTTCAGCCTGACGGAAACTGAAATTCAGCAACTGCTTTAAGCCGCAGGCGGACAAGGTTTCCATCTCCATTTGCTGAATTTGATCCTGAATTTGCAGCGACATAAAACGCACTGTCTGCTCGTTAAAAGGCAAATAATGCTCAAAGTCAGCTAAGACGCGGAACAGTTCATTAAACTCATCGTCCACGTCCTGCACCAGATAATACAAATCCCGTGACCCCAAAAGCACCACTTTGACACTCAATGGTATAGCTTTGGGCGTGATAATGGTGGAGTTGGTGACTGCGTGATCGCTTAAGGTGTCGATCACTATTTCGCCACTTTTCAAGGCCAGTTTCAGCGCATCCCAAACCGCAGGTTGAGATAACAAACGATCCGCATCCAGTATCAGATAACCGCCATTGGCTTTATGTAAAGCACCGGGACGGATCATGCGGTAGTTCGTGTACAAAGAGCCTTGCATCGAGCTGTATTCCACCCGGCCAAATAAGTTGCCGTAGCTTGGGTTAGGCTCAAAAATGATCGGAGCGCCGTCCATTAACTCGTGGTGCATCAGCACATTAGGTACAAAATCGCCAACAAAAATGCTGCGAATATCCAGCTCT
This sequence comes from Rheinheimera tangshanensis, assembly GCF_014645135.1. Classification (GTDB taxonomy): domain Bacteria; phylum Pseudomonadota; class Gammaproteobacteria; order Enterobacterales; family Alteromonadaceae; genus Pararheinheimera; species Pararheinheimera tangshanensis. Next base: position 49,449 of record NZ_BMLH01000011.1, on the reverse strand, counting down.
TCCAGCTTATCGCTTTCAGCCTCTTCCGGCAGCAGTTCCAGCATAGCTTTGACTAAAGCGGGCTTCATTTCACGTAAGTAACGTAATACGCCCAGTTCACCTGAATAGTCGTGCTCTAACTGCTTTAGCAAGGGCTTTATGGCTTGTTCTATGGTGTCACGGCGCAATGCACGCAGGTTTTCTGACAACTCGCGTTTCCACTGCGGTAATTCCAGCAACTGCTCGTTCAGAATGGTTTCAAGATCAGAGACTAAATCATAGAAAAACTGGCGTTTTTCTTCAGATAAGTTAGCAAACTCGCTGTCATCCAAGGCTTTTCCATCGACCACAGGCGAAAAGCTGACTGCACCATTTTCTTCATAGAGTACCACTTGCTGCTCTAAGGCCTTGCGTTCCACCAAAGCAATAGCGGCTTCGTATTTGTCGTCAAAGGCCTGATGTATGGCTTTTTTCTTGCGCTGATACCCTGGGTTATCAAAAGCTGCAGGGAAAGTATCGAGTAATTCGTCAATTAAGGCTTCGACCTTTTTGACCAGCACCTTACCTTCACCCGGTACTAAACGTAAGGTACCTGGAATTCGCTCATCGTCGAAATTATTGATGTAACACCAGTCATCCGGCGTGGCTTTTTCGCTGGCAGCTTGCTGCAGAATATCCTGCACTAAGGTGTAACGGCCTAAAGCTGGCTCACCCATGACATAAAGGTTGTAACCCGGCATATCCATGCCAATGGCAAAATTTAATGCCGCCTTTGCTCTGTCCTGACCAATAAAAGTGCTGGATAAACCCGTCACATCCAGCGCTTGCTGGATCAGGTTTTTATCCAATTGTGGGCCTAAATGTTCGGCGGTTAAAGCATACTTGTGGCTGTTGTGCGTCATGCAACCTGCTCAGTGTTGAAAGATGAAAACTACAATTTCCGTCATCTTAACAAATCATTGAATAAAATGAATGATGTAAACCTAAGTAACTTGGAGTTGCAGGGAGGCGACAAGCCTCTGAGACCCCAGGAGCATAGTTAACCTATGTGACTGGGGCGAGTGGCGCAGTCAACAAAGCTGCAGCTTCAAGGACGACGGTTTTAAAAAGGCAGGCCCTGTCGGCTGAACTGCGTACCTCCACAATAGACACAAGCACCTAATTCGGCCGGATGATAAAAAGCTAGCTGTTGCTGACACTGCTGGCATTGATACAGCCCCATGCCCACTTCTTCACCTTGTTGATAGGTGCCTTGATGCTCCAAATCCTGCATCAGTTCCTGCCATTCAATCTGAGTTTTGTCGGTGATCAGTGAAAGTTCATACCACAGAGTTTCAGGCCAGAGTGATGGCGCTTGTTCAGACTCAGTGGCCTGGCGTTTAAAGGTTTCGATAAAAAGCTGGGTTTCATAAGCCGTCAGCTCTTTACCCGCTTTGGCATAAGCTTTGATTGTGTCGGCAAAGCTCACCAGATTATCCAGTTGCTGCTGCCGCCCTTCTTTGAACATAGCGGCTAACTCATTGAGCCAATTCTGATATTTATCTTTAAATTCGGACATAAATCCTCCTTACAACTCTTAGTGAGTATAGACGGACAAAATCAACTGGCTGGATTTTAAACCTGTAGCCCGGTTTTTTAGTCGCAAGACTATTGCGGCTTTTAACGCTGAAGCTCAGGCTGCAGACAGAATTATAAAAGGGGTTGTTAATGAAACTTTATTTTGCTTTTACCACCGTGGCTTTACTCTTTAGCTCTGCCAGCAACAGCGCTGAGTACTTTCCTCCGGCCGGGCAATGGCAACAAAAACCAGCCGCCGAATTAAAGGTAAATACCGTTCTACTGCAACAAGCGGTGGATTACGCCATCAAAGCCGAAAACAACGCAGACCCGGATCAGGCCATAGTTCAGGCCACCACTTTTGGCGCTAAAGAGCCCTACGATCAAATTATCGGCCCGATGAAAACCCGGGCTCCGGCCAACGGCATCATTATTTACAAAGGCGCCGTGATAGCTCAGTGGGGCGATACAGAGGCTGTGGATATGACCCACAGCATCACCAAAACTTTTCTAACTACGGTAACAGGCCTGGCCTGGCAACAAGGCTTAATTCATAACCTGCAGGACAAAGTAAGCAGCTACATGCCTCATGGCGTTGATTTATATCAAGGCGCACACAACAGCAAAATTCGCTGGGATCATCTGCTGCGTCAAACCAGCGACTGGCAAGGTACCTTGTGGGGCAAACCCGACTGGGCTGACCGACCTGAAGGCAAAACACCGGCTGACTGGCCACATCGGCCGTTACGTACGCCGGGCAGTTATTACAAATACAACGATGTACGGGTCAACCTGCTGGCATTATCGACCTTGTATGTCTGGCGTAAACCTCTGCCGCAAGTATTGAACGAACACATCATGACGCCTATAGGCGCTTCATCGACCTGGCGCTGGTATGGCTATGACAACAGCTGGATTGAGCTGGATGGTCAGAAGATGCAATCGGTATCCGGTGGCGGCCATTGGGGTGGCGGTATGTTTATTAATGCCTGGGATTTAGCCCGTTTTGGTTATCTGTTTTTACGGGATGGTAAGTGGCAGGACAAGCAACTGATCAGCAAAGAATGGATCCGCCTTGCCAGCACAGGTGGCTCAGCGAACCCTGAATATGGTTTTGCCAACTGGTTCTTAAATCCGGGCCGGAAGGCTTTACCAAGTGCTCCCGAAACCGCAGTGACTTTTCAGGGCGCTGGCCGAAATATTATTTACATCGACAAAGAAAACGATCTGCTGATGATCGCACGCTGGATAGGCAATGGCGATGAGCTCAATCAACTGGTAGGTAAAGTGCTGAACGCTTTGCCCTCTTCCACAACAGACTAAGCGCAACAGGGCCTGTCTGCTGTGGGGCTTTTTGTGCTGCGCGATATTTTATGCTGCACAATAGTGATATTCCTCAGAGTGCCTGTTGTTGCGCCCCCCCCGCTTGCGGTATGCTAGCGGCAATTTTTCCCGCCGGTTTCATCGGTCTGGTTTTGACTTCACGTTGGAAGGTTTTTAATGCACGAACAATATAATCCGCAGTTGATTGAACAGCAGCTGCAACAGGAATGGGAACAAACAAAGGCCTTTAAAGTAGTAGAAGATGCTTCAAAAGAAAAATACTACTGCCTCTCCATGTTCCCGTACCCAAGTGGTCGTTTACATATGGGCCACGTGCGTAACTACACCATAGGTGATGTGATCAGCCGTTTCCAGCGTATGCAAGGCAAAAACGTGATGCAACCTATGGGTTGGGATGCCTTTGGTTTACCGGCTGAAAACGCTGCTATTGCCAATAAAACAGCACCAGCCAAATGGACCTACGCCAATATCGACTATATGAAAGGCCAGTTGAAGCGCTTAGGTTTTGGTTACGACTGGGATCGCGAAGTGGCGACCTGTAAACCGGACTATTACAAGTGGGAACAGTGGTTTTTCACTAAGCTGTTTGAAAAAGGTCTGGTCTACAAAAAAATGGCCACGGTGAACTGGGACCCTGTCGATCAGTGTGTTCTGGCGAATGAGCAAGTGATTGACGGCCGCGGCTGGCGCTCTGGTGCATTAGTAGAACAGCGCGAACTGGCGCAGTGGTTTATTAAAATCACTGATTACGCTGAAGAATTACTACAAGACTTAGACCAGTTAGACGATTGGCCTGAGCAAGTTAAAACCATGCAGAAAAACTGGATCGGCCGCTCTGAAGGCGTAGAGATCGAGTTTAAAGTCGCAGGTTCAGATCAGACCATGACGGTTTACACCACCCGCCCTGATACTTTATACGGTGTTACTTATGTAGCAGTGGCGGCTCAGCATCCATTAGCCCAACAAGCTGCGGTCAATAACCCTGAGTTACAGGCTTTTATTGACGACTGCAAGGGCGGAAAAATGGCTGAAGCCGATATGGCGACTATGGAGAAAAAAGGCGCACCTACCGGTTTATTCGCTATTCACCCTTTAACAGGCGAACAGGTCCCGGTTTGGGTGGCTAACTTTGTGTTGATGCATTACGGCTCAGGTGCAGTGATGGCGGTGCCGGGTCATGACCAGCGCGACTTTGAATTTGCCACTAAGTACGGTCTGGCGATTAAACAAGTGGTTCAGCCCGAAGCTGGCAGTACTGCTGTCTGTGATTTAACCACTGCTGCCTTTACTGAAAAAGGTGTGCTGGTGAATTCTGCCGAATTTAACGGTTTAGATTTTACCACTGCTTTTAATGCCATAGCCGACAAGTTAACTGCTATGGGTATTGGTCAGGTCAAAGTGAATTACCGCCTACGTGACTGGGGGGTGTCCCGTCAACGTTACTGGGGTTCACCTATTCCTATGCTGACACTGGAAGATGGCACTCAAGTGCCTGTACCAGAGGATATGCTGCCGGTACGTTTACCTGAAGATGTAGTCATGAACGGTGTCACCTCACCGATCAAAGCCGACCCGGAGTGGGCAAAAACGACCTATCAAGGTCAGGCTGCGTTGCATGAAACAGACACCTTCGACACCTTTATGGAATCGAGCTGGTACTATGCCCGTTACTGCAGCCCGGATCATGACAAAGCCATGCTGGACCCGGCTAAAGCCAACTACTGGCTGCCGGTTGATCAATATATTGGTGGTATCGAACACGCGATTTTACATTTATTGTATTCACGCTTTTTCCATAAACTGTTGCGCGACGTAGGTTTAGTCCAATGTGATGAGCCCTTCAAACGTTTATTGTGTCAGGGCATGGTATTGGCTGAAACCTTCTACCGTGAAACTGAAAACGGCGGTAAAGAGTGGTTCTCGCCTGCCGATGTAGCAACGGAGCGTGACGAAAAAGGCCGTATTACAGCATCTGTTTTAAAAGCAGATGGCAAGCCGGTATTGTCCGCTGGCATGAGCAAAATGTCCAAGTCGAAAAACAATGGTATTGACCCGCAGTTGGTGATTGACCAATACGGTGCCGATACTGTGCGCTTGTTTATGATGTTTACTGCACCACCAGAACAAACCCTGGAATGGCAGGATTCAGCAGTAGAAGGTGCAAACCGTTTCTTACGCCGGATCTGGACTTTAGCGGCTGAACACAAAGAGCTGTTCAGCACAGCAGTGACATCGCTGGAATTAAACTCCGACCAAAAAGCCTTGCGCCGTGATATTCATAAAACTATCGCTAAAGTGTCTGACGATATCGGCCGTCGTAATGTATTTAATACCGCTGTCGCAGCCATTATGGAACTGGCAAATAAAGTACAAAAAGCGCCGGTTGAGACGGACGCCGATAAACAAGTGAAACGTGAAGGCATTCAGACCTTAATTCAGTTGCTAAACCCTATCACGCCTCACTTGTCGCAGTACCTGTGGAAAGAGTTAGGTTTTGCAACAGCACTAGAGCAAAGCCCATGGCCAGTGGCTGATGCAGCTGCTATGGTGGAAGATGAAAAACTGGTGGTGGTGCAAATAAACGGTAAAGTCCGCGCTAAAGTGACTGTCTCCGCTGATGCGACAGAAGCACAAGTACTGGAACTTGCTCATGCTGAAGAAAATGTTCAGCGTTTCCTGGAAGGCGTCACTATTCGTAAAGTGATTTATGTGCCGGGTAAACTGCTGAGTCTGGCCGTAGGATAAAATGAAAAAAAACCTGATGTGGACAGGGCTGCTGCTTGCTGGCAGCCTGCTTCTGACCAGCTGTGGCTTCCACTTACGTGGTAGCCTGCCGCTTGAGCGTTATCCAGCTATTTTCGTGGACGCGAAAAAACATTCGGAACTGGCCAGTCTGTTGTCTGAACAGCTGGAAAGTAATGCTGTGAAATTGCTGACAAAACTCGACCCTAAAGCACCAGCCCTGATGCTACAGCAGGATAGTCTGGAGCGTCGCACCTTATCGTTATTTCCTAATGGTCAGGTCGCAGAATACGAACTGATTTATCGGGTGAAATATCAAGTGCTATTACCAGGACAGGATATTCAGGAGTTTCAGTTTGAACTGACGCGTGACTATCAGGACGACCCAAACCTGGCGCTTGCCAAAGCCAAAGAGCTGGATTTGTTGCTGCAAGAACTGAGAAGTCAGGCAGCCAGCCGCATCATCCGTCAGTTAAACAGGATTAACTAATGCTGAAACTGTATAGCAATCAGCTTGCTGCACAGTTACAAAAAAGCCTGACATCTGTTTACCTGGTGTTTGGTGAAGAGCCATTGCAAAAGCAGGAAAGCATAGATTTAATCCGTGCTGCAGCGAAAAAACACGGCTTTGAAGAACGGCAAAGTTACAGCTGGGACACTAGTTTCAGCTGGAACGACTTTCTGATGGAACTGAATAACTTATCGTTATTTTCACCCCGTCGTGTCTTTGAGCTGGAACTGCCGGCCAAGTTACCGACAGGTGCCAGTGACCTATTAAAACAGTTGCCTTCGTTATTACACCCGGATTTAATTCTGGTGTTACACGCCGCTAAAAACGCCAATGATTACGCGAAATCCGCCTGGTTTAAAACCTTAGCGGAACAAGCCGTTCAGGTGCAGTTTTATCCGCTGGATGATCAACAGTTTCAGCGCTGGTTACAACAACGCGCCTCTGCATTAAAACTACACTTAACCCCAGATGCAATTACCCTAATGCAGCATCATTGTGCCGGTAATTTATTAGCAGCGGCACAGGAGCTGGAGAAACTGGGGTTAAGTCTGGTCAGCGGCACTATAGATGCAGAACTATTGGAACAACATTTAGCGGATCAGTCGCATTTTTCGGTGTTTCAGTTAGTCGATGCTTTACTCGCAGGTCAGGGAAATGAAGCTTTGCACCGTCTTGACCGTCTGCTACAGCAGGACACTGAGCCTGTCATTATTGCCTGGCAATTGCAAAAAGAAGTCACAACCTTGATGCAAATGCATCTGGCCCAGCAGCAAGGCAAACCGCTGGCGGACTTTTTCAAAAAAAATGCAATTTGGCCTAAACGCCAACCTATGTACCAAACAGCAGTATCACGTTTACCCGCTAAATGGTTGGGGTACGTGCAACAGGAACTAGCCGCCTTTGACCGGGCTTTTAAATCCGGCGCGCTACATAACCCTGAACTGGCTTTGGCACATTTGACCAGTTTATTGGTCAGCCCTGTCTCCAAAGTATTTTCATTGCAGCAGCGTTATGCCGACTTCACGCCCTGATCGCGCTTTTGCCGTTTTTGGCGGCACTTTTGATCCCATACATATGGCGCATTTAGCCTGCGCACAGTACGTGTTAAAACACTGTGCAGTGCGGGAAGTGCAACTGATGCCCTGTCATCTGCCAGCGCATCGAGCCAGCCCAGGTGTGAGCGCAGAACACAGAGCGGCCATGGTACAAATCGCCATTGAGCATATTCCGGGAGTGCATCTTCAATCACTCGAGTTGAATAAACATAGCCCTTCGTACACTGTCGATAGTTTGCGTTTATTACGTGAACAGTATCCGCGAGGTGGCTTATTATTTGTGATGGGCATGGACTCATTGGCGTACTTTAAACAGTGGCATCAGTGGCAAAATATTTTGCAGTTAGCACATCTGGTGGTCTGCCAAAGACCAGGCAGTTCAGCCGAAGATGGTGATTGCCCGTCGCTGCTGCAGCACTACGGCACAAACTCTCTGCAAGACCTGCATTTGTTGGACGCAGGCAAAATTATGCTGTTGGATAATCCTCCACAGGATCTGAGCGCAACCCGTATCAGAGCATTGCTGGAAAAAAACCAGCAAAGCGACGAACTTACTCCGTTAATACCAGCCGAAGTGCTGCAATATATAAAAACAGAAAGGCTGTACAGCGGCATATAAGATCACAACAAAAAGTGTTAACATGTCGCGTTTTTAGACCCCGGAGTTAAAAGTGCAAGCACAAGATTTATTAGCCTTCGTCCTCGACAAGCTGGACGACATGAAAGCCAAGGATATCGTCAGCCTGGATGTCAGAGAAAAATCCAATGTGACGGATTCTATGGTGATCTGTTCAGGCACCTCAAACCGTCATACCCGTTCTATCGCCGATCATCTGGTCAAAGAAGCGAAAAAAGCCGGAGTCAGTGTGTTAGGCATTGAAGGTGAAGGTTCAGGGGAATGGGTACTGATTGATTTGGGTGAAGTGATTGCCCATGTGATGCAGGAAGAAAGCCGCAGTTTTTACCAGTTAGAGAAACTCTGGAGCGTTTAACAGCATGAAGTTAATGCTGATTGCAGTCGGCACCAAAATGCCCGATTGGGTCTCTACGGCTTATCAGGAATATGCCCGTCGTTTTCCGCGCGATTTACCACTGGAGCTCATTGAAATTCCGGCTGGTAAACGCGGAAAAAATGCGGATATTAAACGTATTCTTGAAACCGAAGGCGAAAAAATGCTGGCAGCGATTCCCAAAGGTGCCCGCATTATCACGCTGGAGGTGGAAGGTGCCAACTGGAGTAGTCCACAACTGGCACAAAAACTGACGCAATGGCAAATGGACGGCCGTGATGTGTGTTTATTGGTGGGCGGCCCTGAAGGCTTAGCACCTGAGTGTATCGCAGCCAGTGAAGGTAAATGGTCTTTGTCTGCGCTGACGATGCCCCATCCCATGGTTCGGGTTGTCCTGGCAGAAAGCTTGTACCGGGCCTGGAGTATCAGTACTAATCACCCTTACCATCGCGAATAATTATTATGAATCATCTCCCGCCTACACAGGTTCTGGCATCACAAAATCAGCTATTTAGTCAAAAGGCTTTGTTTGATTTTGTTGTAACCCTGATTTGTGGGAGTATCAGCCATCCTCTTTTTGTCTATCACCGCGACTAACCATGATTAAAAAACGCCCGTCAATTCAGGATCCAGCAGCCGAAAGCCAGATGTTTAATCAAAGGGCGTTGTTTGGCTTTGCTGTAGTACTGATTTGTTTTTGTGTGGTGATTTTTAATCAATACAAATTACAAGTGGTGATGCACGAACACTATATGACCCGTGCCGATGGTAACCGTATTAAGCTTATTCCTCAGCCGCCGAACCGGGGCCTGATCTACGATCGTAACGGTATTTTGTTAGCGGAAAACCGTCCTATCCACTCGGTGGAACTCGTTCCGGAGCAAGTGAAAAATATTCCTGAAACTTTGGCTGAAATTGCCCGCCTGATTGAAATTACGCCAGAGCGCCAGCAAGAGTTTTTAAAAGAAGTAAAGTACCACAGACGTTTTGTCAGTATCGCAATCAAAGAGCATCTGACAGAGCAGGAAGTCGCCATTATTGCGGTCAACCAACATAGACTGCCGGGTGTGACTTTAGAAGCTCGCTTAACCCGACATTATCCTTTTGGTGAACTCTTTACCCATGCCTTAGGTTACATCGGCAAAATTAATGCTAAAGAGCTGGCGAAGCTCGAGGAAGAAGGCGTTAGTGCTAACTATGCGGCCAGTCGTGACATCGGCAAAATAGGGCTGGAGCGTTTTTACGAAAGCCAGCTGCATGGTCAGGTCGGTTTTGAGCAAGTGGAGGTAAATAACAGAGGCCGGGTGATTCGTATTCTGGACTCTAAACCAGCCACCTCTGGTGATGATTTAATTTTATCCATCGACATGAGCCTGCAGCTAAAAGCCCAGGAACTGATTGGCGACAACCGCGGAGCTATCGTAGCTATGGACCCACGGGATGGTGCTGTTTTAGCCTTTTACAGTAACCCAAGTTATGACCCGAACTTATTTGTACATGGTATTAGCGGTAAAAATTACCGTGAGCTGCTGAATTCCCCCAACCGTCCACTGGTCAATAGAGTGACTCAGGGTGTATATCCACCGGCTTCGACTATTAAGCCGCATATGGCGGTTTTGGGATTAGAAAATGGCACAGTGACAGAACAAACCCGCATTCCCGACCCTGGTTTTTATAAACTACCAAATTACAGCCGTCCTTACCGTGACCATGTCAAATGGGGACACGGCTGGGTTGATGTCTACACCGCTATTACCAAAAGCTGTGACACTTATTTTTATGATTTGGCCGTGAAGCTTGGTATAGACAAAATTTCTGATTACATGAAAAAGTTTGGCTTTGGTTCCCGCACCGGCATCGATGTAATGGAAGAAAGCGCAGGTCTGATGCCCTCTAAAGAGTGGAAAAGAGCCAGACACAAACAAAGCTGGTACCCAGGTGATACGGTGTCTTTGGGTATAGGCCAAAGTTACTGGAGCGTAACTCCTATGCAATTGGCGTTATCCACCGCTATTCTGGTCAATGATGGCCAAAGACCCACTCCTCATATGGGACGCTACTTCCGCAGCCAGGGAAAGGACACCAGTCTGATTGCACCGTTACAAACTGCGATGGAAGTTAAAGATCACAATAACTGGCGTATTGCCAAAGAGGCTATGCGTCAGACAGTGATGGTACAAGGAGGCACAGGGTTTAATGCCTTTAAAGGCATCAGCTACAGCGCGGCTGGTAAATCAGGTACAGCTCAGGTTATTAATATGGCGGTAAATCAGAAGTACGATGCCAATGCAATTAAGGAAATCCACCGGGATAATGCGATGTTTATAGCGTACGCTCCGGCTGAAAATCCAAGCATTCTGGTCACTGTCGCCTTAGAAAACGCCGGTGGTGGTGGTGCCAACGCAGGTCCTATAGCCCGTAAAATGATGGATCATTACTTTACCCGTCAAAGCGCAGCCGGAGCTCAACCATGACCCTGTTAAAAGATCCGACCCACAAAGGAATTCTGGCGAAATTGCATCTGGACGGCCCTTTATTTGCCGGACTCTTGGTGTTGTGCTGCACCGGTTTGTTTGTCCTATACAGCGCCAGCGGTCAGCACTGGGATATGATGGCCGCGCACAGTACACGACTTCTGATTGCCTTTGGCGCTATGTTATTGCTGGCGCAGGTGAAACCTCAGACCTTTAGTTTTTGGGCCGTTCCGCTGTTTTTAGCTGGTACAGCTATGCTGGTGATGGTGCTGGCCTTTGGTCACATAGGCAAAGGCGCGCAGCGTTGGCTGGATTTAGGTTTTATGAAGTTTCAGCCCTCCGAAGTAATGAAACTGGCCGTACCTATGGCTGTTGCCTGGTATGTATCTTCTCATCCATTGCCGCTGAAATTTAAACACCTGATTATTGGTTTTGTCATGTGTGCTATTCCGACAGTATTGATCCAGCAACAACCGGACTTAGGCACCTCTATTCTTATTTTTGTCGCTGGTGTTTTTGTGCTGTTTTTAGGCGGCATGAGTTGGCGCATTATTACCGCCATCGCCATGATCATCCCGGTTGCGTCTTACACTATGTGGTTATTTTTTATGCACGACTATCAAAAACGCCGGGTCCTGACCTTTTTAAATCCAGAGAGTGATCCGCTAGGTTCTGGTTATCACATTATTCAGTCGAAAATTGCGATAGGTTCGGGTGGTTTTGAAGGTAAAGGCTGGATGCATGGTACTCAATCGCAGCTGGAGTTTTTACCAGAACGTCATACTGACTTTATTTTTGCGGTATTCAGCGAGGAGCTGGGCATGATAGGTGTACTATTTCTGCTCACCCTGTATGCCTTTATCATTGCCCGTGGCTTAATCATTTCGAGCCGCGCTCAGGACAATTTCAGTAAGCTACTGGCCGGCAGCATCACTTTGACCTTCTTTGTTTACGTGTTTGTTAACATTGGCATGGTATCAGGCTTGTTACCCGTAGTAGGTGTGCCTCTGCCCTTGATTAGCTACGGCGGGACTTCCATGGTTACACTAATGGCTGGTTTTGGTATTCTAATGTCAATCAGCACCCATAAACGACTTTTAGCTCAGCAGTAGAACAAACCTATGATAAAAAAAATAAGCGCTTTATGCTGTACCCTGATGCTGGCTTCCTGTTCACAAACACCAGAATCAAGCTCAGGTTCTACACAAACCAATCAAGGTTGGGAAGAACCAAACAAAGGCCGCTATTCTCAAGCCACTGACAGTCATCCGGATCGGCTTCCCACCTTATTAGAAATGACTGACCCGGAACCCCGTGCAGAAGCCTTAAGTCGCGGTGGCAATAAACCTTATAATATTTATGGCGTGGATTATTCACCTCGAACTGACTTGATGGAATATAAAGAAACAGGTATTGCCTCCTGGTATGGCCATAAGTTTCATGGCCATCTGACCTCCAATGGCGAAACTTACAATGTCTTTGCCATGTCTGCTGCGCATAAAACTTTACCTTTACCCTCTTACGTCAGAGTGACCAATCTGGATAACGGGAAATCAGCCATAGTGCGGGTCAATGACCGCGGTCCTTTCCATCAGGACAGAGTGATCGACTTATCCTATTCTGCTGCTTATAAAATTGGCATGATGGGCAAAGGTACAGCCCGTGTTCAGGTGGAGCTGTTAGCCTCACCTGCCATGACCAGTCAGGAAAGTTATGCCATGGGCCTTGGCAGCAGAAGCAATCAGTTTGAAGAAACCACTATAGCCTCTAATCCAGCAAGCCCAAGACCTGGCAGTGTTGCAGCTCCTGCCGCTATGCCAGCTGTTGTCGCTCCAACCTCTGTAGCAGCATCAGCAGGGCCTAAAGTGTCCGGTTGTTTTATTCAGCTGGTTGCCAGTGGTAACAGAGAAAAACTACAGCAATTAGGGGCTGATCTGCAGCAACAATGGTCGGTTTCGACACAAATTAACGATGGCAATGGAATTTTCCGGTTACTCGCGGGTCCAATGCCATCAGCGGCCGAAGCGAACAGCTGGCTGGAACGTTTTAGAAGTGCCGAGTATCCGTCGGCTTACATCACAGATAAAAAAAGCTGTGGCTAACACCACGGCTAATTTCGTTTAAGAATGAACACAGCTCAACAACATAAGAAAGGTCTCATGAATACGTACTCCAGAATTTTTATTGCTTGCTCCTTTGGTGTTGCCAGTTTTTTAGCAGCCGGACAAACAGCCCCTCTGACCGCAGCGCAAATGACGCCGCAACCTCCTGAAGTGAACGCCAAAGGTTACATCCTGATTGATTATCATACGGGAGCTGTGTTGGCCGAGGGTAATGCGGATGGCTTACTAGCGCCTGCCAGCCTGACGAAAATGATGACCAGCTACATCATCGGTACAGAAATCAAAAACGGCACTATAAAACCATCGGATCCAGTTACTATCACTGAAAACGCCTGGGCTAAGCAGTATTCAGACTCATCAAAAATGTTTATCGAAGTGGGTGAAACCATCAGCGTTGAAGAGTTAAACCGCGGCATTATTATTCAGTCAGGTAACGACGCTTGTGTGGCTATGGCTGAACATATAGCCGGCACTGAAGGGGCTTTCGTGGAACTGATGAACGCACATGCTACACGTTTGGGTATGGATAATACTAATTTCGCCAACAGCCATGGTTTACCAGATGAGACTCAACGTACCACAGCCCGTGATATGGCAAAGCTGTCAGTTGCCCTCATTCGTGACACACCGGAAGAATACAAAATTTACTCAGAAAAAGAATATGTATTTAACGGCATCAAACAATACAACCGTAACGGCTTGTTGTGGGACAAAAGCCTGAATGTGGACGGTATCAAAACGGGTCATACCTCAGAGGCGGGCTACAGCCTGATCACTTCAGCCACCAAAGACGATATGCGTTTAATTTCAGTGGTGATGGGGACTGAAAGCGCCAAAATCCGTGAGGCCGAAAACAAAAAGTTACTGACCTATGGCTTCCGCTTCTTTGAAACTTTCTCCCCTTACAAAGCAGGTGAAAAGTTTGCTGAACAGCGTGTATGGCAAGGCACAAAAGAAATCATTACTTTAGGTGTACTGGCAGAAACGCCTATCACTTTACAACGTAACCAGCGTAAAGATTTAAAAGCTGACTTTAAATTGAATCAGGAACTGATTGCCCCCATATCTAAGGGGCAGGTATTAGGCACTGTGTATCTGAAATTAGGTGACAAAGATATCGCCGAATTCCCGCTGGTGGCGCTGGAAGATATTGAACAAGCAGGCATCATCAGTCGTTTAGTCGATATGGTGAAAATGCGTTTTCAGTAATACCTTTCGTACTTGAAGCTGCAGCTGCGTTGACTGCAACTCCAATTACTGCGGATATGGAAACACAGTCCATCTCCAAATTAGTCCCGGCAAGTCCGGGACTTTTTGTTAGAATAGACAAAGATTATTTTTGTGAGCAGAACATCATGACAATTGAAGTAAAAGACACCCGCTTTGATGAATTTTTAGAGTTTCCATGCTCTGTAAACTTTAAAGTGCTGGGCGTCGCTGTACCAGAACTGGTAGATCATATCGTAATTGTGCTGCAAGAACATGCCAAAGCCGACGACTACAATCCACAGGTCCGCCCAAGCAGTAAAGGCAATTATCACTCTGTCAGTGTCGCAGTCACAGTCACCAGTAAAGAACATATGGAACTGCTGTACACTGAACTTGGCCGTTTAGAACTGGTTCGTTATGTGATCTGACGAGTGGCACTGCCCTTTTTGCTGGCAGAGCAGGTATAATACCGGCACTTTCAACTGAACCGGAGTTCGTTGTGGTTGACTCTCAAGGCTTAGTGATACGGGATTTAGGGCGCCAGCCTTATGTTCAGGTATGGCAAGCCATGCAAAAATATACAGATGAGCGGACCGAGCAAAGTCCGGACCAGCTGTGGTTTGTTGAACATGACCCGGTCTTTACTCAGGGTCAGGCTGGTAAAGCAGAACATCTGCTGATGCCGGGTGATATCCCCGTAGTGCAAGTCGACAGAGGCGGCCAGGTGACGTATCACGGTCCTGGCCAGTTGGTCGCTTATGTGTTGCTCGATATCAAAAGGCGTAAGTTGGGTGTGCGTGAATTGGTGACTTTGATTGAACAAGTCATCATCAAAGCTTTGGCTTCTTATGGTATTTCAGCCTATGCCAAAGCTGACGCTCCCGGTGTTTATGTGCAGGAACAAAAAGTCGCTTCGCTTGGATTGCGGGTGCGAAAAGGCTGTACCTTTCATGGTCTGGCTTTAAATGTGAATATGGATTTGTCACCTTTTTCCAGGATCAATCCATGTGGTTATGCCGGCATGCAGATGATCCAAACCAAAGATATTGCAGGTCCACAAAGCGTGGACGAAGCAAAACAAGCTTTGCAGTCACAATTTGTGGCTCAACTGGCGGTGAGCCAGATTGAGCACAAAACAGGGTTAAGTGAGTAATATGACCATCAAAACAGCTCGTATGGAACCAGGCGTTAAGTTACGTGATGCCGACAAAATGGCCCTGATCCCAGTCAAAGTATTACCAACTGAACGTGACGAAATGTTACGTAAGCCAGACTGGTTAAAAATCAAATTACCACGCAGCACAGACCGTATTGAACAAATCAAAGGCGCTATGCGCAAACATGGTTTGCATTCGGTCTGTGAAGAAGCGTCCTGTCCTAACCTGTCCGAGTGTTTTAACCACGGTACAGCCACTTTTATGATTTTAGGTGCCATCTGCACCAGACGTTGTCCGTTTTGCGATGTCGCTCATGGTCGTCCTCTGCCACCAAGCGCAGAAGAGCCGGAAAAACTGGCACTGACCATCAAAGATATGGCGCTGAAATATGTGGTGATCACTTCGGTAGACCGTGATGACTTACGTGATGGTGGTGCACAGCATTTTGCCGACTGCATCAGCTCAATCCGTCGCGAAAGTCCGGCTATTAAAATTGAAGTGCTGGTGCCGGACTTCCGTGGCCGTATGGATGCAGCTTTGGATATTCTGACGCAAACCCCACCAGACGTGTTTAACCACAACCTGGAAACTGCGCCACGTCTCTACAAACTGGCTCGCCCTGGTGCTGACTACAAATGGTCACTGGAATTACTGCGTCGCTACAAAGAAGCTCATCCTGAAGTATCAACCAAATCAGGCCTGATGGTCGGTTTAGGTGAAACCACAGAAGAGATCATCGAAGTGATGCGCGATTTACGTGCTCATCACGTTGATATGCTGACCGTAGGCCAGTACCTGCAGCCAAGCAAGCATCATTTACCGGTAAAACGGTACGTTTCTCCGGATGAATTTGACGAAATTAAACGTATTGGTTACGAGTTAGGCTTTAAACACGTTGCCTCAGGCCCATTCGTGCGATCGAGTTATCATGCAGATCGCCAGGCAGCTGGTGAAGAAGTCAGTTAAGATAACTCATTGTACGGGCAGTTAAATTTAACTGCCCGTTCTGTCTTTTCATTCCGAAAACAACTATGCTCAAAGCAACGAACTGAAGGATTTGGTATGGACAACAGACGTTTTAGCCGGGTGTTATTTTCCGGTCCGGTACAACTTAAAAATAATGAAGCTCTCTACACTGGCCAATTGCAGGACTTATCTCTCAAAGGTGCCCTGTTGCAACTGGACGCCTCTTCAGCGTTACAGCTAGGTCAGCACTTTCAGTTACAGTTTCAACTGAACGAATCTGGTCTGGATTTATCGATGGATGTCACGGTAGCGCATTTACATGGTTCTTCTGTGGGTGTGCGTTGTGACAAAATAGATATAGACTCAGCCAGTCATTTACGCCGTTTACTTGAGCTGAATTTGGGTGACGCTGATTTGTTAAGCCGTGAGCTTACGGAGCTGTCGGAGTAACTGTCGCCTTGTGCATAGACTCTTGTGCATCAGGATACCCCTGCTTCGCAGCCTGTTCCATCAGTAACTTCCAGCTATGCCAGTCTTGCTGTTGTCTGGCCAAATAAGCGTAAAAATACTGCACCGGCATAATTAGTTCGGGCCTGGTTAATACCTTCTGCATCAACTCAACGTACAGATCTGGTACTTCGGCCTCATGGGAGCGCATAAAACTTAACGTCTTAACCGGTGCGTAAGCTTGTTTTCCTGCCTGGTTACAGCTATCTACCGGGTATAACTGCACCTGATGCGGCTCCAGTTGCCAATGTTTCAGATAGAACTGAAGCTGCTTTTCATCTGTCAGCAGATTAGGCCTGATTTTGTCGTTGCTGCATTCAGCTTGCGCGACTTCCGTACTTAAACTGTATTCATCGATAAAGCCCAGAATATGGGCAAACTCATGCCGGAACACTTCAAAGGAACTGCTCTCAGATAGCTGAACTATGCCATTGTTATAATTGGCGTTCCCCTCTCCTGCAACCACAAGTAATTGGGTAAAGCCGCCCTGAGCTACCTTTTGCATTAATACCTGATACTGGCACTGAATGCGTTGCCCTGATTGGTGACTGCATTGCAAGTCTGTGCTATTGACTCTGAGCTCAGGTAAAAAACACACAGACAACGCAGATAACTGTGGATCCTGTTGCCACTGTTGCAATAACGACATCAGGCGATTGCTACCCGCTTCGGACTGAACTACAGGCTGTAACGTCAGGCTGCAGGAAGAATGTGAGTTTGATATGGCATGAGTGGGACTTTGAACATACTGCCAGAGGCCATAATTAGCGGCTAAATCAGTCTCTGCGCCGCTTAATCCCTGCTGTTGCTGCAGGTAGTACTCAAGATAACCAGCAGCCGCTAAAAAGCCATCCTGTTGCTTTTTCAGCGTAATAAGGGCTGTAAGCTCATTTCTAAACCCGGCATCTATGGCTTTTTGGTACCAGTTTAGTGCTGCTGGAAAATCAGCTTGCTGTTCCCGCTTTTTCGCAAGCAGTACTGCGGCAGCACCATTACCTTGTTGAGCTTTATCCATTAATTGCTGCTCAGGCAAATGCTCAAGCGCTGGCTCACAACCAGATAAGTAAGCGATCATCAGGATAAACAGAATGGGCTTAAAAATAAAAAAGCCAGAAAACCGGCTTTTTTTATTGAGTTGCATCAGTCTGTTAATTAACTGGAGCAGCGCTTGCATCTAAACCACGCAACCTGTTCATTTCGATTCGGGCGTAACGATGTTCAACAAACTCATACACATTAGTCGCCAGTACTTTTTTATAGTAATCCAGTGCTTTGGTCGGGTTTTGTTGCTCATGCCATTTGGCCAGATAAAAATAAACTTCGCATAAACGTTCAGCCAGCTGTTGGGGATCTGAATTTACATTCGCAGCAATCTCTAATAACTCCTGTTCTGAGATTTTCCCCAGATAAAAAGCCACTATGGAGCTTGCCCAATGTTTTTGATCCAACTTTGACTGATTCAAAGCTAATCGCGCCTGAGCTTCAGGTGCTGATAACTTGGCATCAGCAAAATACAACCACAATGAGCGGTATGGATCTTCTGGCTTAGCCAGATAAAATGACTCAAAGTCTCCGACGGCCAGATCGATTTTACTGTCATACAGCAGAGCTATACCCCGGTTTAAATAGGCATAATCATAATCTGGTGCCAACTCTAAAGCAGCATCAAAAGACTCATAAGCTTCGGTGTAATTGCCTACCAAGGTATGGTGAATGCCAATAAAGTTATAGGCATCTGCCATATCTGGCTGTAAACGCAAAGCGCGCAGGAAATCAAAACGTGCCAAAGAACGCAAACCTACGCTGTCGTACATCACACCACGGTCGTAAAATAACCGGGCGCGCTGTTCATCTGTAGCTTCGGCTTTGGTCAGTAGTTCTGAAATACGGGCTATCGCTATTTCAGTGCGATAAGAAACAGGAACTGATTCTGGTGCCAGTGGATTTTCTACCAGTACAGCAACTTCAGTCGAAGGTTTCTGGGCGCAAGCGCCCAGAGCCAGCAGTGCTGTAAGCAGCACCGCTTTTTTGGTCAGGTTTGAGACCTTACTGAGCTTCAACAGCATCGGCAGACTCAACAGCTGCAGGTTTGTCCTGAGCTTCTTTAATGCTTAAACGCACACGACCTTGCTTGTCCACTTCCATCACTTTCACAGCCACTTTCTGGCCTATAGCCAAGTGGTCAGCTACATTACTCACGCGCTCATCAGAGATTTGTGAAATGTGAACTAAACCATCTTTACCTGGCAGAACGTTAACGAAAGCACCGAAGTCAACAATACGTACTACTTCACCCTGATACACTGCGCCCACTTCGATTTCAGCTGTGATAGCTTCAATTTTGTTGATGGCAATGTTGGCAGCTTGCGAGTTAGTTGCAGCGATTTTCACTGTACCGTCATCTTCGATTTCGATAGTAGTACCTGACTCTTCAGTGATTTGACGAATGACCGCACCACCTTTACCAATCACATCACGGATTTTTTCCGGGTTGATTTTTAAAGTGTAAATACGTGGAGCATGTTCAGACAGCTCTTCACGGTGGGTGCTGATCGCCTGGTCCATCACGTTCAGAATATGAATACGGGCCGCTTTGGCTTGTTTCAGAGCGATCTGCATGATCTCTTTAGTGATACCTTCAATTTTGATATCCATCTGCAGCGCAGTAATACCTTCAGTAGTACCAGCAACTTTAAAGTCCATATCACCTAAGTGATCTTCATCACCTAAAATGTCAGACAGAACAACAAATTCGTCGCCTTCTTTCACCAGACCCATAGCGATACCAGCGACAGAAGCTTTGATAGGTACACCAGCGTCCATCAGAGCTAATGAAGAACCACAGACTGAAGCCATAGAGCTTGAACCGTTTGATTCAGTGATTTCAGATACCATACGTACTGTGTACGGGAAGTCATTGAAATCCGGCATGACTGCAGCTACACCACGTTTAGCTAAACGGCCATGACCGATTTCACGACGTTTTGGTGAACCTACCATACCTGTCTCGCCCACAGAGAACGGAGGGAAGTTGTAGTGGAACAGGAAATGATCCGTTTTTTCGCTCAGCAAGTCATCTACGGTTTGTGCATCACGAGCAGTACCTAAAGTACAAGTCACTAAAGCCTGAGTTTCACCACGAGTGAACAAGGCTGAACCGTGTGTACGAGGTAATAACCCAGTCATCACGCTTAACGCACGAACCATTTCGTTATCACGACCGTCGATACGTGGCTCACCTTTGATGATGCGGCTACGTACAATCTGGCTTTCCAGACTGTGGAACAGCTCATTGGCTTCAGTTTCATCGAAGGCTTCGCCTTCAGCTAATTCAGCTTTGATCTGGGCAAAAACTTCAGCTTTGATTGCACCAATAGTTTCGTAACGTTTAGCTTTTTCAGTGATGCGGTACGCTTCGCCTACCGGAGCTGTAGCCAGAGCGGCAATTTTGCTGCTCAGCGTTTCGTTTTTAGCTGGAGCGACCCAGTTCCAGGCCGGTTTTGCTGCTTCAGCTGCGAATTCGTTGATGGCGTTGATCACGGTTTGCATTTGGTCATGACCAAACACCACAGCACCTAACATCACTTCTTCTGACAATACGCCAGCTTCAGATTCAACCATCAATACAGCGTTTGCAGTACCAGCTACAACCAAATCTAATTTGCTGTCTTTTAATTCAACTTCAGATGGGTTTAATACGTACTGGTTGTTTACGTAACCAACACGAGCCGCACCCAACGGGCCACTGAACGGGATACCAGAAATAGCCAGTGCAGCAGAAGTACCAATGATAGAGATGATGTCCGGTTGAATTTCAGGTTGTACAGAAACGACAGTGGCTATCACCTGAACTTCGTTGGTGAAGCCTTCAGGGAATAATGGACGGATTGGACGGTCGATTAAACGTGAAATTAACGTCTCGCCTTCTGACGGACGGCCTTCACGCTTGAAGAAACCACCAGGGATACGGCCTGCCGCATAAGTTTTTTCCTGGTAGTTTACGGTCAGAGGAAAAAAATCCTGACCAGGTTTAGGTTGTTTTTTACCTACCACTGTGACTAACACAGAGGTATCACCCATGCTGGCCAATACAGCCGCGTCAGCTTGACGGGCTATAACGCCGGTTTCCAGAGTAATAGTGTGTTGGCCAAACTGGAATGATTTTACGATGGGGTTCACTGATTATTTCCTTTCTATTTTTCGCGTTTTTTCGCGGAGTCTTTTGGTCTGTTTTTCGCGGCACAGTATAGCCTGTTACACCGCTTAAAAGATAGCTGGGACCAGAGTCGTTGGGTATAAAATTTAAGCATGTCCGGGCGGTAAGAACATCATGCAGGCATTAAGTTGCATTGGTATGAATTTTTTCTGTGCCATGCAGGCCCGAAGGGCATTTTGCAGGATAGCAAAATGTAAAAAATCGCCTGGAGCTATTTTTAACAGCTTCAGCTGGCCCGAAGGGCATTTTGCAGGACAGCAAAATGTAAAAAATCGCCTGGAGCGATTTTGAACATTGGAGCGAAGCGACGATGGCCCGGCAGGGTGAGCGCCATGGATGGCGGCGAATAAAAAAGCCAGTCTGGGACTGGCTTTTTCAGGCATAAGCTGCGAATTAACGACGCAGACCTAAACGCTCGATCAGAGTAGCGTAACGCTGACCGTCTTTGCCTTTTAAGTAATCTAATAACTTACGACGTTGGCTAACCATACGTAACAGGCCACGACGTGAGTGGTGGTCGTGCTTGTGGTCAGCAAAGTGCGGTTGTAACTTAGCAATAGTTGCAGTTAATAAAGCAACTTGTACTTCTGGTGAACCGGTATCGCCTTGTTTAACAGCGAAATCTGCTAAGATTTGCGCTTTTTCAGCTGTAGTTAGTGACATAGAGCCTCCAATAGAGAGATATGTTGTGCCGGCCACTAATCCAGCAACAACGAAAATGAGCGCGCATTCTATGCGTTTTGTATTGAACTGACAAGTACTATTATAAAGCTGGTGTTTGCCACATGCTGGTATTCAGTAAACGTCGTACCGACAACACGCCAGCTTCTAACGAAGCCACACCAATAAACTGCTGTTCTGGCCCATACAACTTAATAGCATCAGCAGCTTCAGTGCCTAAATCGGCCAGCTCAGCATCACTCAACACCACAGTTTGACCATGGACCAGACGTTTTTGCTGCGCTTCATTCAGTTGCAGTTCCGGTAAGCCAGTTAAAGCCAAATCCATAGGCAATAATAAAGCGTCTAAGCCTGCCCAATCCTGCTTGTCATTTAAAGGCACCAACTGTTCTTGCGTCAGCATTTGCTCCGCATGAAATGGCCCAACATGAATACGGCGCAAGGCACTGACATAAGCCCCAGAACCTAAAGCCTCACCTAAATCATCGATTAAGGTTCGGATGTAAGTGCCTTTGCTGCAATGCACCAGAAAGCTGGCGTATTCGCCATCAAACTGCTGTAATTCAAAACGGAAGATAGTGATAGGCCGAGCTTCACGTGGTACTTCAATGCCCTGACGGGCATACTTGTACAACGGCTGCCCCTGATACTTTAAAGCCGAAAACATAGTCGGGACTTGCATCTGCGGACCACGGAACTGCTGCATCATCTGCTCAAGCGTGGCTTGATCAAAGCTCACAGGCTTACGACTGATGATTTCACCTGCCGCATCACTGGTGTCAGTGCGCACACCAAAATGTGCAGTCACCAGATAGGTTTTGTCAGTGTCTAATAAAAACTGACAAAACTTAGTGGCCTCACCAAAACAAATTGGTAATAAGCCACTGGCTAACGGATCTAAAGCGCCGGTGTGGCCAGCCTTTTCCGCCTGATACAACCAACGCACGCGCTGTAAAATACCATTGCTGGAAATTTCTAACGGCTTATCAAGTAACAAAATGCCGTGGACTGCACGACGCGCCATTACTCTTCCTCGTCCTTACCAACCTTAGCTTTACGCTCTGGTTCCTGACCTGCTTCAATACGACGCTTCTCATCGTCACGGCGTACCTGTTCAACCAGATTCGCCATACGAATACCTTGGTCCAACGACTGATCAAAGTAAAAACGTATAGTAGGTACGATACGGGCCTGAATACGCTTAGCGATCAGACTGCGGATATAACCACAGGCGTCATTTAAAATATCCAGGTTTGCTTTTACCTTGTCAGCTTCTAAGCCTAAAAAAGTAACAAAAATTTTTGCGTGCGATAAATCACGCGACACATCCACATCTGACACTGTAATCATGTTGTGTAAACGTGGGTCTTTGATTTCACGTTGTAAAATCACTGCGATTTCCTGCTGCATTTGCTGCGACAGGCGGTCTACCCGGGTAAATTCTTTAGCCATAACTCTTTCCAACACATGTGAGCAGAAAGAAACAGGGGCCTATGCCCCTGCCGATCTCTTCAACTTTATATTTACCAACTTAAAGCTGTTATAAAGTACGTTCCACCTGAACCACTTCAAACACTTCAATCTGGTCGCCTTCACGCACGTCGTTGTAGTTCTTCACGCCGATACCACACTCGAAGCCGTTGCGTACTTCGGATACGTCGTCTTTGACACGACGTAGGGACTCCAGTTCACCTTCGAAAATAACTACGTTGTCACGCAGTACACGAATTGGTGCGTTACGTTTAATCACACCTTCGGTCACCATACAACCTGCGATAGCACCAAACTTCGGTGAGCGGAACACGGCACGAACCTGAGCCAGACCAATGATCTGTTGTTTAAACTCAGGCGCTAACATACCTGTCATCGCTGCACGAACTTCGTCTAACAGTTCATAAATGATGCTGTAGTAACGTAAGTCCAGGTTCTCGTCTTCGATGATCTTACGGGCAGTACCTTCTGCACGTACGTTGAAGCCGATCACGATAGCCGATGATGCAGCTGCAAGCGTCGCGTCAGTTTCAGTAATACCGCCCACACCACTACCGATGATTTTGATTTTCACTTCATCAGTCGACAGACGGCTTAAGGATTCGCTGATAGCTTCGACAGAACCTTGTACGTCAGCTTTCAGAACTATATTCAGTTCTGCCACATCACCTTCAGACATGTTGGCAAACATGTTTTCCAGCTTAGATTTTTGCTGACGAGCCAGTTTAACATCACGGAACTTACCTTGACGGTACAAAGCAACTTCACGGGCTTTACGCTCGTCTTTTACTACAGTCACTTCATCACCAGCCTGAGGTACACCGGACAGACCTAAGATCTCTACCGGAATAGACGGGCCAGCTACTTTGATTTCTTTGCCGTTTTCATCCCGCATTGCACGAACACGACCGTATTCAAAGCCACAAAGTACGATCTCGCCTTGTTGCAGTGTACCTTCCTGCACCAGAATAGACGCCACAGGACCACGGCCTTTATCCAGACGGGATTCAATCACCACACCACGGGCCAGACCTTTTTTCACTGCTTTTAGTTCAAGCAGTTCAGCCTGGTTCAGGATAGCTTCCAGCAGGTCGTCGATACCCATACCGGTTTTTGCAGAGATAGGCACGAATTGAGTATCACCGCCCCACTCTTCAGAAATAACGCCGTACTGAGATAATTCGTTACGAACACGATCCGGATCTGCATCCGGTTTATCCATCTTGTTGACAGCAACAACCAGAGGCACGCCAGCAGCTTTAGCATGCTGAATAGCTTCTTTAGTTTGTGGCATCACGCCATCATCTGCTGCAACCACCAGAATAACGATATCTGTGGCTTTCGCACCACGGGCACGCATTGAAGTAAAAGCCGCGTGACCAGGAGTATCCAGGAAAGTGACCATACCGCGTTCTGTTTCTACATGGTAAGCACCGATATGCTGAGTAATACCACCGGCTTCGCCAGCTGCTACTTTGGCTTTACGGATGTAATCCAGCGTAGAGGTTTTACCATGGTCAACGTGACCCATAACGGTAACAACCGGAGCACGAGGTTCTAACTCGCCTTGACCTTCACGGTCAGACATGACCGCTTCTTCCAGCTCGTTTTCTTTGGTCAGAGTGAACTTGTGGCCCATTTCTTCACAAACAATAGCTGCAGTTTCCTGGTCAATCACCTGGTTAATGGTTGCCATAGCACCCATTTTCATCATGACCTTGATCACTTCAGAGGCTTTAACAGCCATCTTGGAAGCTAATTCAGCGACAGTGATGGTTTCGCCAATCTTCACTTCACGTTCTACTGGCTGAGCTGGTTTGTTAAAGCCATGCTGCATGCTGACAGGCGTTTTCTTTTTCTTGTGACGATTAGCTCGGTTAAAGGCGTCTTTATCATCTACATCATCTTTTTTCTTGGCTTTGCCGGCAGGTGCTTTTTTCGTCGTACGACGGCCACCACGTTCTTCACGGGCGTCCACTTCGTCTTCAGCAGCTTTGGCGTAGACATTGCTGGTTAAGTGATAATCAGCTTCTTCTGCTGGTTTAGTCTCTTCTTTAGCCCAGCGTTCCGCATTTTCTTCTGCTAAGCGACGTGCAGCTTCAGCTTGTTGTTTGGCTTCGGCTTCCAGCTTACGTAACTGCTCAGCTTCCTGTTGTGCTTTGATACGTTCAGCTTCAGCCTTAGCTTCTTCTTTCGCCGCACGACGAGCCGCTTCTTCCGGATCGTCTTTCATTAACTGCGCATGTTTTGCTTCGTCACGTTTCTTCTGTTCAGCAGCTTTGCGTTCAGCCTCTTCTTTTGCTTTACGATTAGCTTCTTCTTTCGCTTTTTGCTCAGCGGCTAAACGCTCTTGTTCGCGCTGAGCAGCCTCTGCGGCTTGTTCAGCTGCAATACGTTCTTCTTCAGCCAGTTTTGCAGCTTCTTCGCCAGAAGGACGTTTAACAAAAGTTTTTTGCTTGCGCACTTCCACCTGAATTTCACGGTTGCGACCAGCGCCACCAGCCACACTCAGAGTGGTTTTTTCTTTACGAACTAACGTCAGTTTAGACGGTTCAGCGGACTGACCGCCATGGGCACGGCTTAAGTGATCCAGAAGCGTTTTTTTCTCTTCTTCATTGACCATTTGGCCGACTTGTTTTGTTATGCCTGCGTCCGCAAACTGTTGGATTATGCGATCAACAGTCGTATTGACGTCACTGGCCAGTTTTTCTATGGTTACATCTGCCATGTCAGTTTTTACCTCCGTTGACCCACTTATTTGTCTTCACTGAACCAAACAATATTACGGGCAGCCATAATCAGCTCTGCCGCTTTTTCTTCAGTCATTTTTTCGATTTCAATCAAATCATCTACCCCAAGCTCTGCCAGGTCATCAAGAGTGATGACGCCTTTGCTGGCCAACACATAAGCTGTGTGGGTACCAACACCTGGCAGATTAACTAATGCTTCACTAGGCGTTGAGCCTTCCAGTGATTCTTCGCTGGCCAGAGCGCGTGTAGTTAACACGGCTTTAGCACGTTTACGTAACTCTTCTACAGTATCTTCGTCCAGGCCATCGATAGACAACAGTTCGCTGACCGGTACATAAGCGATTTCTTCTAAAGTCGAGAAACCTTCGTCTACTAATACACCGGCAAAATCTTCGTCGATTTCCAGTGCAGTCATAAACAGTTCCAACACCTTGGCATTTTCTTCCTGGTGTTTGGTTTTCATGGCAGAAACCGTCATCACGTTGAGTTCCCAGCCAGTTAACTGACTAGCTAAACGTACGTTCTGACCAGCGCGGCCAATGGCCATCGCCAGATTGCTGTCTTCTACTGCGATGTCCATAGAGTGCTTGTCTTCATCAACGATGATGGAAGCCACTTCTGCCGGAGACATAGCGTTAATGACAAATTGCGCCGGGTTGTCATCGTATAAAACGATATCAACACGTTCGCCTGTTAATTCGCTGGATACAGCTTGTACACGTGAACCACGCATACCAACACAAGCACCTACAGGGTCGATACGACGGTCGTTGGTTTTCACAGCGATTTTAGCGCGTGAACCTGGATCGCGCGCGGCGCCGCGGATTTCGATCATCTCTTCGCCGATTTCCGGCACTTCAATGCGGAACAATTCGATCAGCATTTCAGGACGGGTGCGGCTTAAAAACAGCTGAGCACCACGTGCTTCTGGCTTTACTTCATACAATAAAGTGCGGATTCGATCGCCTGGACGGAAAGTCTCTCGTGGCAACATTTCTTCTTTAGCCAACATAGCTTCTGCATTGTTACCTAAGTCAACAATGATGCTGTCACGGTTTACTTTTTTTACCACGCCAGTGACTAATTCACCAACCTGATCGACATAAGCTTCAACGACTTGTGAACGCTCAGCTTCCCGTACTTTTTGTACTATGACCTGTTTCGCCATTTGGGTGGTGATACGGTCAAAAGTAATAGAGTCGATTTGCTCTTCAACATAATCGCCTACTTGTAAATGAGGTTCGTCATATTGAGCCGCAGACAAAGTGATTTCGCGGTACGGGTGTTCCTGTACCTGCTCGTCGGGGATCACCAACCAGCGACGGAAAGTTTCATAAGCGCCAGTTTTACGATCGATTGCTACGCGGACTTCGATATCGCCTTCGTTTTTCTTTTTAGTGGCGGCCGCTAACGCGTACTCTAACGCCTGGAAAATTTTCTCACGCGGAACTGACTTTTCGTTCGAGACCGCGTCTACTACTAATAAAATTTCTTTAGCCATATTATTTTGCCTCGCTTTGACCTGTGTATCAGAACACAGGTACTACGTTCGCTTTATCTACGTTATCCATCAGCAAACGGTAGAGTTTGCCATCCACTTCCACTACTAACATATCGTCTTCGATTTGTGTCAGCAGGCCTTTAAATTTGCGGCGTCCATCCTGAGGAATAGCCAATTTTACTTCAATGATCTGACCAACAACTTTGGCAAAATGAGCAGGAGTAAAAAGTGGGCGATCTAAACCAGGAGAGGACACTTCAAGGTAATATTCATTCGGTATAGGGTCTTCAACATCAAGTAACGCACTCACTTCGCGGCTTACAGTGGCGCAGTGGTCCACGGTAATACCATCCTGATGGTCAATATAAACCCGCAGAATAGAGTGACGTCCAGCACGAACGAACTCTATGCCGACCAGCTCAAAGCCTGCGGCTTCTACTGTTGGCGTTAACAGCTCAGTTAACTGCTGTTCTTGTTTAGTCAAAGAGACCTCCAGAAATAAAAAAAGGGCATAGAGCCCAGAATAGTAATAAAACCTTGTCGCCAGATATAAAAACGCCCCGAAATCTCGGGGCGACTTTAGAGCTGACTGGACTTTGATATCGCCAATCAAAATCCTGAATTCTGTAGGTTTCACAGCGAACTGTATAACCTGGGCCACACATTTGCTTCCAAAAGAAGCAACTTACTATGAACTTACTCATTTCGATATAAAGAATTTAAAAACTTTATTCAGTGAGAAAGTTGGTTGCGGGAGCCGGATTTAAACCGACGCCCTTCGCCCGGGGTTATAAAGAGGAGCCCGTAGGCTTTTTCTTCATATTTACTTCACCGTGCGAATTTGGTTGCGGGAGCCGGATTTGAACCGACGACCTTCGGGTTATGAGCCCGACGAGCTACCAGGCTGCTCCATCCCGCGTCCGTAAACGACGCACATTATATAGTCCTGGTCTGACTATCGCAAGCATTGCTTGTTGTGCTTTGAATATTGGTGCCGAGAGCGGGACTTGAACCCGCACGCCCGAAGGCACTACCACCTCAAGGTAGCGTGTATACCAATTTCACCATCTCGGCTAAAAATCAGAGGTGCAATCAGTTTCCTACAGGAATATCTGATGCTGGCTTTTTCTCTTCTGTTGCATCAGCTGCTTTAGTTTCAACTGGCACTGATAAATCCTGCCATTCGTCTACAGCTTTCACACGGTCTGTACTCAGGTTACCCAACAACAGACTCAAAGCGAAAAACAAAGTCGCCAGTACTGTGGTAGTACGAGTTAAAAAGTTACCTGAACCTGAAGAACCGAAAATAGTAGCTGAACCACCAGCACCAAAAGAAGCGCCCATATCCGCACCTTTACCATGCTGGATTAACACCAGAACGATCAGCGCTAAAGCGACCAACAGATACAATACAATAAACAATTCGTACATTATGAATCCTTTGCCATTGTGCAAATCGCAGAAAAATCTGCCACTTTTAAACTGGCGCCACCAATAAGAGCGCCGTCTATATCCGCCTCTGCAAACAGGGCTTCACAATTAGCAGCAGTGACACTGCCACCATAAATAATTCTTAACTCATTTGCAGCTTCCGCATCATATTGCGCCAGATGCTGACGCATAAACTGATGCACTTGCTGGGCTTGTTCTGGGGTTGCTGTGCGACCTGTGCCTATGGCCCAAACCGGTTCGTAACTTACTACAGAATGCGCCAGTAAATGAGGCTGCGCAGCATACACCGCATCCAATTGCCGTGCAAGAACCTGCAAAGTTTTTTCTTCTTCTCTTTGCGCTAATGTCTCACCCACACAAAGTATTGGTGTAAGACCTGCTTCGATGGCTACTTTTACTTTCTGACTGATCACAGAGTCTTGTTCGCCGTAAAGAGCACGACGTTCTGAATGGCCAACGATTACAGAAGAAGCTCCAGACGCACACAGCATATCCGCAGAGATTTCACCGGTAAAGGCCCCCACCAACTGTTCGCTCAGATTCTGAGCACCCAACTTATAATTAGGATGTTTTGGAAAGTCGGCAAGAAAAATTACCGGAGGGCAGATCAAAATATCAGGTAGAGGCTGTTTTAACACAGACAAGGCTTCTGACATCTGTTGAACCAGCTCAGAATTGCCATTCATTTTCCAGTTAGCGACCACTAACGGCTTGCGTTGTCTCATGTTATTGCCTCTGAATTAAAACGGGCGAGATAGTAACTAACCTCGCCCGCACAGACAAGACTTGATGACTAAATTAACAGTTTTTAGCTAGCGACCTTGACTGCATCGGCTATTTTTTGCGCTAAATTCTGTACTTCGTCTTGTATTCTTCCTTCTACCATTACACGGATCAATGGCTCTGTACCGGATTTTCGGATCAAAACGCGTCCCTGACCGTTCAACTGCTGCTCAACTTGCTGTATGACTTTCTTGACGTGTAAGTTTTCTAAAGGGGCTGTGCCTTTTTCAAACTTCACGTTCACCAGCACTTGTGGCAATTTAGTCATGCCTTGTGCCAATTCAGCTAAAGATAATTTTGCTTCCAACATAGCGGTTAATACCTGGATGGAGGCAATAATGCCATCACCTGTTCCTGCATGGTCCAGATTCAGTACATGACCGGAATTTTCGCCACCAATACGCCAGTTTTTCTGCGCCAGCATTTCAACCACATAACGATCGCCAACATTAGAGCGAGCAAAAGGAATACCCAACTCAGCCAGAGCCAGTTCCAGACCCATATTACTCATTAAAGTACCCACCACTCCGCCCTGTAGCTTATTCAGCTTTTGTGCATTGCGGGCAATGATATAAACGATTTCATCACCATCAATCACGCGGCCGGTGTGGTCTACCATCATGACCCGATCGCCATCACCATCGTAGGCAATACCTAAGTCAGCGCCGGTCTCTATTACAGTCTGTTGCAACAGATCGGTATGGGTAGCACCACAATGGTCGTTGATATTTAAACCATTAGGACTGACGCCTATGGCCTGAACCTCGGCACCTAATTCACGGAATACATTAGGAGCTATGTGGTAAGTCGCGCCATGCGCACAGTCGAGCACCACTTTTAAACCACTTAATGACAAGTGGTTTGGCATATGACTTTTGCAGAATTCAATATAACGACCAGCCGCGTCATCAATACGCATGGCTTTGCCCAAACGCTCGGATGATTCACAGACCATAGGCTGTTCCATGGCTTCTTCGATAGCAAGTTCGACGTCATCTGGTAACTTAGTACCATCGGCCGAGAAAAACTTAATGCCGTTATCATAATAAGGATTATGTGATGCACTAATCACAATACCAGCCTCAGCACGGAAAGTGCGGGTCAGGTAAGAAACGGCTGGGGTTGGCATAGGGCCTAATAAACGTACATCGACACCAGCAGCCACTAAACCAGCTTCTAGCGCAGTTTCCAGTAAATACCCGGAAATCCGCGTATCTTTTCCTATCAGTACTTTTTTGGTACCACGCTGCGATAACACACGACCAGCCGCCCAACCTAACTTCATTGCAAATTCAGGGGTGATTGGAAACTCACCCACTTTGCCACGCACCCCATCAGTGCCAAAATACTTCCTAGACATGCTCTACTCCAAATAAAGTGGCACAAGCAACAGCCACGGCCTGCACAGTTTCTTTCACATCATGCACGCGGATAATGCGGGCACCTTTCATGACAGCTATTGTGGCACAGGCCAAACTACCTGCCAAACGTTCATCAGCCTGAAGGTTTAATAATTGACCAATCATTGATTTTCGCGACATACCAACTAAAACAGGATAATGATGCGACATTAAGACTGAAAGCTGACTTAACAATTGATAATTATGTTGCAGACTTTTACCAAAACCAAAACCTGGGTCGAGAATGATCTGACCTTTAGGAATACCTGCGGCGAGACAAACCTCTGCTCTTTGTATCAGAAAATCACACACTTCTTTCGCTACATCCTGATACAAAGGAGCATGCTGCATAGTTCTGGGTTGCCCTTGCATATGCATCAGGCAGACAGGGACCTGCGCCGAGGCGGCAAAGTCGACAGCTCCAGTGTCCAATAAAGCTCTAATATCATTGACGATATCAGCACCAGCAGCCACAGCCTCTTTCATCACTTGTGTTTTGCAGGTATCAATAGAAATCACGCAATCTAACTCAGAGCGAATAGCCTCAATCACAGGCAGGACTCTGTCCAGTTCCTGCTGCACTGAAACCTCTTCGGCTCCAGGGCGTGTAGACTCTCCGCCTATATCCAAAATAGCAGCGCCAGCGTCCAGCATAGCCCTGGCTTGTCTGATGGCAGCTTCTTTTCCAATAAAACGACCACCATCGGAGAATGAATCCGGCGTGATATTTAAAATACCCATCACTTTAGGGCGAGATAAATCCAACTGCCGCTGACGGGGTAACTGCAATAACATAATAAAGCTCCTTCATCGTCTGGACAGTCGCAACAAGCAGCCTGCTTTCGCCTGAGCCGGAGGCGTTATACAGGCTGTTGCGACATCCTCTGGTCTTGCACATAGCAAAACCCCGGGAGTTCCCGGGGTTTGATTCATAAAAACTTATAATTTACAGAGGATTTTCTGTAGATGGCTCTGACGGGCTGACCGTATCAACAGGCTTAGAATCGTCACTGTTGGAGCCTTTGTTTTTATCTTTAGGCTCCCAGTTCTCTGGCTGACGCACAGTACGACGGTTCATTAAATCTTCAATCTGTCTGGAATCAATAGTTTCATACAACATCAACGCGTCTTTCATTGCGTGCAAAATATCCATGTTTTCTTCAATCATGGTTTTGGCTCTGTTGTAGTTACGATCGATGATGGCTTTGATCTCAGAATCGATAATACTCGCCGTTTCATCAGACATATTCTTGGCTTTGCCCATACTGCGGCCCAGGAATACTTCACCTTCTTCTTCGGCATACAGCAGCGGACCTAATTTGTCTGAGAAGCCCCATTGAGTCACCATATTACGCGCAATAGAAGTCGCATATTTGATGTCCTGAGAGGCACCAGTTGATACAGCGTCACCACCGTAGATCAGTTCTTCCGCCAAACGACCGCCGTAAGCTACTGAAATTTTACTTTCCAATTTACGACGACTGATACTGATGGCATCAGCTTCAGGTAAAAAGAACGTCACACCTAAAGCACGGCCACGAGGAATAATAGTGACTTTGTGTACAGGATCATGCTCTGGCACCAGGCAACCCACAATAGCGTGTCCTGCTTCGTGGTATGCAGTCATTTCTTTTTCAGCTTCAGACATCACCATAGAGCGGCGCTCTGCACCCATCATGATTTTATCTTTGGCTTTTTCAAACTCTTCCATGCCAACCACACGGCTGTTACCACGGGCGGCAAACAATGCGGCTTCGTTCACCAGGTTGGCTAAATCTGCACCAGAAAAACCAGGAGTACCACGAGCAATCACACTGGCCTTAACATCGTCACCTAACGGCACTTTGCGCATGTGTACTTTCAGAATTTGTTCACGGCCACGTACATCAGGTAAACCTACGACCACCTGACGGTCAAAACGGCCCGGTCTTAATAATGCGGCGTCCAGCACGTCTGGTCTGTTGGTCGCGGCGATAATGATGATACCTTCGTTACCGTCAAAACCATCCATTTCTACCAGCATCTGGTTTAAAGTTTGTTCACGTTCATCATGACCACCACCTAAACCTGCACCACGCTGACGGCCTACGGCGTCAATTTCGTCAATAAAGATGATACATGGAGCGGCCTTTTTTGCTTGTTCAAACATGTCACGCACACGGCTGGCGCCGACACCAACAAACATTTCGACGAAGTCAGAACCCGAGATGGCAAAAAACGGCACTTTCGCCTCACCGGCAATGGCCTTGGCTAGCAAAGTTTTACCCGTACCTGGCGGCCCTACCATTAAAATACCTTTTGGTATTTTACCGCCCAACTTCTGGAAGCGGGATGGGTCTTTTAAATAATCTACCAGCTCGGTGACTTCTTCTTTGGCTTCGTCACAACCAGCCACGTCAGCAAAAGTCGTTTTGATTTGATCTTCGCCCATTAAGCGGGCACGGCTCTTTCCAAAAGACATAGCGCCTTTGCCACCACCGCCCTGCATCTGACGCATAAAGAAAATCCAGACGCCGATCAGCAACAGCATTGGGAACCAGGAGATGAAAATCTGCCCCAGCATGCTTGGACTCTCTGGTGCTGTGCCAGAGAAGGTGATGTCATTTTTGTACATGTCATCAATTAGCTTTGGATCGTAGCCAGTTGGGATCACAGTTTCAAAACGGTCACCAGAACGTTTTATACCCGTGATGACACCATTCTGTTCCTTCACCTCGCGGATCTGGCCCTGATTGGCTTCTTTCAGAAACTGGGTATAACTCATTTGCTTGTCTGCTTTATCAGCAGGACCAAAACTATTAAATACCGACATCAATACAACGGCGATGACCAGCCATACGATGAGATTTTTTGCCATGTCACTCAAGGTGAGAACCTCTCAGTTACGAAAATAGTTACAAAAACGATTACGATACAATGAACCTACCGTTACTTTACTAAACTTTAAAGCCTGTCGCTACGATATATGTCTCACTGGATCGTGCCCGGGACGAATCCGGTTTACGAATTCGTACCGTGGTAAATACACTGCGAACCTGCTGTACAAAGGTTTCGAAGCCTTCACCATGAAATACTTTGACCACAAAACTGCCATTTTTCTTCAATACGTTGTTACACATTTCCAACGCCAGTTCCACAAGATACATACTTCTGGACTGATCCACTGTGCTGTTACCACTCATATTAGGTGCCATATCAGACAGAACCACGTCCACGTTGCGGCCACCTATACGCTCTAACAAGGCGTTTAATACAGCTTCTTCACGAAAGTCGCCCTGTAAAAAAGCCACACCAGCTAAAGGGTCCATCGGCAGAATATCACAAGCCACCACACAACCTGACTGACCAACTAATTCAGCAGCCCGTGCAGACCAACTGCCAGGTGCTGACCCCAGATCTACGACTGTCATGCCGGTTTTGATCAGTTTATCTTTGTCCTGAATTTCATCCAACTTAAAAGCGGCTCGGGATCTCAAGCCTAATTTCTGTGCTTTTTGCACAAAAGGGTCGCTTACATGCTCCTGTAACCAGCGAGACGAGCTGCCGGAACGTTTTTTCTTTGTCATCTGAGTACTCTTAAATAGTCTTCATAGCGAGATGGCGGTACAATAGTGTAATTTCAAGCTTTCCAACACGGAAAATCTACATATATGAACCTTAGTAATAAACAAAAACAGTTTTTAAAAGCCAAAGCACACGAGTTAAAGCCAATCATTCTGCTGGGTGGCAACGGACTCACTGAAGGCGTGATGGCCGAAATTGATTTGGCGTTAGAGCACCATGAACTGATCAAAGTTAAAGTTCCAAGCATCGACCGCGAAGAGAAAGTAGCCATTATGGACGCTATAGTGCGTGAAGCCAAAGCACAAAAGGTTCAGGTGATTGGCCATATATTAGTGCTTTACCGCGCAGCCAAAGAGAAAAAGTTACATATTCCAAAGGGCTAATCTGCACCTTTTAAGTAACCTGCGGCCTGCAAATTCAAGCGGGCCGACTCTTCACTTTCTGCGATATGCCGAGTCAAATACTCAGGCTTCTCTACTTCAGTGGCTTTTAGATACTGCCATGTCAGCATTTCATCCGCCGGTAACAACAATTCGACATGATGTAAATTATTGGCAATAGCCCATTCAGAATTCTGTTTTAACAACTGCAGTGATTGCGCAGGACTGGCTTGCCATAATCGGATATCCAGAACAACGGCCCAGGGTTTCGTTATAACCGGAGTAATCAAAGCGCGGAAATCTCTGACATATTCTTCTGTCCCCAGCAAGCTCGACACGCCAAAAACCTGAACCCAAAGCACATGGTCCATCTGTTGGATCTGATAAGCCTTTGTCTGGCGTTTTTGCATGGCAATCCACTCTGAGTGATTAAGACTAAAAAGGCGGCCTAAGCCGCCTTTTTGTTGCAGATACAACTTATAAGTACTGCACTTGAGTGATCTCAAACTCCACCATACCAGCTGGCGTATTGATAGTGACCACATCTTCTTCTGATTTACCAATCAAACCGCGGGCTATAGGTGAATTCACCGAAATCCTGAAGTTTTTAATATCTGCTTCATCGTCCCCTACGATACGGTAAGTCACTTCTTCTTCCGTATCCAGGTTCAAAATAGTCACAGTAGCACCAAAAATCACTTTGCCGTTATTTGGCAACTTAGTGATATCGATGATCTGTGCGTTGGATAACTTGGCTTCGATATCCTGAATGCGGCCCTCACAAAAGCCCTGCTGTTCACGGGCAGCGTGGTACTCCGCATTCTCTTTTAAATCACCATGCTCACGCGCGTCGGCTATCGCCTGAATGATAGCCGGGCGTTTTACTGTCTTCAGCTCATGCAATTCATCACGCAAGCGTTGAGCGCCTTCAACAGTCATAGGGATTTGACTCATCCGTTTACTCTCTTATGTAGTTCCTGTACTGATGCAACTGTAGCAAAGGCATTGGCCGCATTGGCTTTACAGGTTGCAAAAGCTGCATTTAACGTAGTGGTGTAGTTGGCTTTGTGTTGCAACGCGCCACGGCGTAACACTTTCGAATCTTCAATGGCCTGACGCCCTTCAGTAGTGTTAACAATGTAGCTGTATTCACCGTTTTTGATTCTATCCAGAATATGTGGTCGGCCTTCAAATACTTTGCTGACAGTACGGCATTCTATGCCTGCTGCTTCTAAAGCTTTAGCTGTACCACCTGTAGCATCAAGTTCAAAACCCAGCTCAATCATAGTTCTGGCAAGTTCAACAACGCGCACTTTATCGCTGTCACGCACTGAAAGTAAAGCACGACCACCGGTTGGGATCACTGTACCAGCACCTAATTGTGCTTTGGCAAAAGCTTCTGCAAAGCTATCACCCACGCCCATAACTTCGCCCGTAGAGCGCATTTCAGGGCCGAGGATTGGATCGACACCAGGGAATTTATTGAACGGGATCACCACTTCTTTCACGGAGAAATAAGGCGGGATAATCTCTTTGGTAATACCCTGAGCAGCTAAAGACTGGCCAGCCATACAGCGGGCGCCTACTTTAGCCACCGCCATACCTGTAGCCTTAGAGACAAAAGGCACAGTACGGGCAGCACGCGGATTCACTTCAATCAAATAAATTTCGTTATCTTTGACCGCAAACTGAGTATTCATTAAGCCGACCACACCCAGCTCCAGTGCCAGCTTTTTCACCTGTTCACGCATTCTGTCCTGTACATCGGCAGATAAGCTGTGTGGTGGTAAAGTACAGGCTGAGTCGCCTGAGTGCACACCGGCTTGTTCAATGTGTTCCATGATACCGCCGATAATGACTTCTTTGCCGTCACAAATGGCGTCGATATCCACTTCAATCGCGTCATCAAGGAAACGGTCTAGTAATACCGGAGAGTCATTCGACACACTGACCGCTTCGGTCATATAACGACGCAGGTCCTGGTCGTCATAAACGATTTCCATAGCACGGCCACCTAATACATAAGATGGGCGCACCACCATCGGGTAACCAATAGTAGGGGCTTTGGCAATAGCTTCTTCAAGGCTAGTGACCGTAGCGTTTTGAGGTTGTTTTAAACCCAAACGCTCCACTGCCTGCTGGAAACGCTCACGGTCTTCAGCACGGTCAATGGCGTCTGGCGATGTGCCAATGATTGGCACGCCATTCGCTTCCAAAGCACGGGCTAATTTTAATGGCGTCTGGCCACCGTATTGAACAATCACACCTTTTGGCTGTTCTTTACGGACGATTTCCAGCACGTCTTCCAGAGTAATAGATTCGAAGTACAAACGGTCTGAAGTGTCATAGTCAGTCGATACGGTTTCAGGATTACAGTTGACCATAATGGTCTCGTAACCGTCTTCACGTAAGGCCAGCGCTGCATGCACACAGCAGTAGTCAAACTCAATACCCTGACCTATGCGGTTTGGACCGCCACCGATAATCATAATTTTGTCACGATTGCTTGGTGCAGCTTCACATTCCTCGTCATAGGTGCTGTACATGTAAGCCGTGTTGGATGAAAACTCTGCCGCACAGGTATCCACCCGTTTGTAGACAGGGTGCAGGCCGAAGCTGTGACGTTTTTTACGCACTTCGCTTTCAGCAACGCCCAATAAGTCTGCCAGACGTTGGTCGGCAAAACCTTTACGTTTTAATACTTTTAAGCGGCTTTCATCTAAACCAGCAAAACCTGCAGCTTGCACCGCGGCTTCTTCTTTCAATAAATCTTCAATCTGGACCAGGAACCAATGGTCGATTTTGGTCAGTGCATAGATTTCATCCATGCTCATGCCCATGCGGAACGCATCAGCTATGTACCAAATACGGTGCGAGCCAGGTTCACGCAGTTCACGAATGATTTTTTCTTTGGCCTCTGGTGCGCGAATATCAATGATTGGGTCTAAACCACAAACGCCAATTTCCAGACCACGTAAGGCTTTTTGCAGCGATTCCTGCTGGTTACGGCCAATGGCCATCACTTCACCGACAGACTTCATCTGAGTAGTTAACCGGTCATTAGCTCCAGCAAACTTTTCAAAGTTAAAACGTGGCACTTTAGTCACCACATAGTCGATACTTGGCTCAAACGAAGCCGGTGTTTTACCACCAGTAATATCGTTGGCCAGTTCGTCCAGTGTGTAACCACAGGCCAGCTTTGCGGCGACTTTAGCAATAGGGAAGCCTGTGGCTTTGGACGCTAAAGCGGAAGAACGCGATACACGTGGGTTCATCTCGATGATCACCATACGGCCATCTTCAGGATTAATACCAAACTGTACGTTTGAACCACCAGTTTCGACACCTATTTCACGCAGAACAGCCAAAGAAGCATTACGCATGATTTGGTATTCTTTATCCGTTAAGGTCTGAGCAGGCGCTACGGTAATAGAGTCGCCTGTATGCACACCCATAGGGTCAAAGTTTTCGATAGAACAAACGATGATGCAGTTGTCGTTTTTATCACGCACTACTTCCATCTCGTATTCTTTCCAACCGATCAGCGATTCGTCAATCAGCAACTCTTTAGTTGGCGACAGATCAAGACCACGAGTACAGATTTCTTCAAACTCTTCGCGGTTGTAAGCAATACCACCACCTGAACCGCCCATAGTAAAAGACGGACGAATGATGCATGGAAAACCAATTTTCTCCAGTACTTCGTAAGCTTCTTCCATCGAATGCGCTAGGCCTGCACGTGGACAAGCTAAACCTATAGAACGCATGGCTTTATCAAAACGGCTGCGATCTTCTGCTTTGTCTATGGCATCGGCAGTAGCGCCAATCATTTCAACATTGTATTTTGCCAGAACACCATGGCGCTCTAAGTCCAGCGCACAGTTTAATGCGGTTTGACCGCCCATAGTAGGTAACACCGCACATGGACGTTCTTTTTCGATGATTTTTTCTACCACTTGCCAGTGGATGGGTTCGATGTAGGTTGCATCGGCCATTTCCGGGTCTGTCATGATAGTGGCAGGGTTAGAGTTCACCAGAATGACGCGGTAACCCTCTTCTTTTAATGCTTTACAGGCTTGAGCACCTGAATAATCGAACTCACAAGCCTGGCCGATTACAATAGGACCGGCGCCGAGGATAAGAATACTTTTAAGATCGGTACGTTTTGGCATAGCTATTCTCTGTCTCTCTGATTCTTACCAATTAAGCCTGACGCTGTTGCATCAATTCGATAAAGTGGTCAAACAATTCACTGGCTTCGTGTGGACCAGGACTGGCTTCAGGGTGGCCCTGAAAGCTAAACGCTGGTTTGTCGGTGCGGTGAATCCCCTGCAAAGTACCATCAAACAACGACTTGTGAGTCGCACGTAAATTGGCAGGCAATGTGGCTTCTTCCACAGCAAAACCGTGGTTCTGTGCTGTGATTAACACCTTGTTTGTATCCAGATTTTTCACCGGATGGTTACCACCATGGTGACCCACTGTCATTTTGACT
Organism: Rheinheimera tangshanensis; assembly: GCF_014645135.1. Lineage (GTDB taxonomy): Bacteria > Pseudomonadota > Gammaproteobacteria > Enterobacterales > Alteromonadaceae > Pararheinheimera > Pararheinheimera tangshanensis. Next base: position 10,102 of record NZ_BMLH01000011.1, on the reverse strand, counting down.
GTTTTAGCACCGCTGGCTAACGCCAGTAATTGGTGACCTAAACAAATACCAAACACAGGAATATCAGTGGTCAGGAAAGTTTCGATGGCTTGAATAGCGTAATCGCAAGGCGCTGGGTCGCCAGGGCCATTAGATAAGAAAATACCGTCAGGATTCAGTGCTAATACCTCTTCAGCAGAAGTTTGAGCCGGAACCACAGTTAAACGACAACCACGGTCAGCCAACATACGCAAAATATTACGTTTCACACCAAAATCGTAGGCAACGACATGAAAGGCTGAATTATCTGGTTTAGCAAAGCCCTGACCTAAAGCCCAGCTTCCTTCAGTCCATTGATAGGACTCTTTGACTGAGACTTCTTTGGCCAAATCCATACCAGATAAACCAGGGAAAGCACGTGCCAACTCTAAAGCGTTGTTTTCGTCTAAGTGATCACCCGCCATTAAGCAGCCATTTTGTGCGCCTTTTTCACGCAGAATACGGGTCAGTTTACGGGTGTCGATATCGGCGATGCCTAAAATATTACGGGAGCTAAGGTAGTGACTAAGAGAGGCTTGATTACGGAAATTACTGGCTAACAAAGGAAGGTCACGGATAATAAGGCCTTTGGCCCAGATTTTATCAGACTCCTCATCTTCATCGTTTGTGCCGGTATTTCCAATATGAGGATATGTCAGAGTGACGATTTGTTCAGCATAGGAGGGATCCGTGAGGATTTCCTGATACCCGGTCATCGAGGTATTAAATACCACCTCTCCAACAGAAATACCTTCAGCGCCAATGGCTGTACCGCGAAATACGGTGCCGTCTTCCAGTACGAGCAGGGCGGACTTAGTCAAAATAACCTCCAAACAGCAGAAAACGGGGGAAAAACATTACAGTTCACCACCCGTTTTGACCCAGAATTTTTGTATCCACGTTTGCTTGGGCAAACCTGACTATTCTAGGCGATTTGAGCTATTTGGTCTAACTCTTTTTTGAAATTTTATAAAAATGACGCTTTGATCGCATTTTTATAACATATTGCTCAAAAAGTTAAGCTAAGTCAGCTAAACCCAGTACTTGTTGCATAGAATAAAGTCCTGGCTGTTTATTTTGCAACCAGAGCGCTGCGCGCCATGCGCCTTGAGCAAAAGTACTACGACTGGAAGCTTTATGGGTAATTTCCAGCCGTTCTCCAAGGTCTGCAAAGAGTGCGGTATGATCACCAATAATGTCACCGCCTCTGACCGTCGCAAAACCAATGGTTTTTTGTTCACGCTCACCGGTTATGCCTTCACGGCCATAGACTGCCACATCGGCGAGATTACGATCCAAAGCTTTGGCAATTTGATGGCCTATCGCCATAGCAGTGCCTGAAGGGGCGTCTTTTTTATATCTGTGGTGCGCTTCAATAATTTCAATGTCCGCCGTCTGGCCCATCACTTTAGCTGCAGTTTGCACCAGATGGAGCAACAGGTTCACACCCACACTCATATTCGGCGCCCAGACGATGGGGATATGTTGAGCTGCCTGTTGTACTGCTGCGTATTGGTTATCTGTGAGGCCAGTCACACCAATCACCATGGCTTTTTTAGCCTGCACCGCCAGCTCCAGATGCTGTAGCATGGCTTCTGGCATAGTGAAATCAATCCAGATATCGGCTGAACCTAAAGCAGCTAACGAAGTCTCTATAAAAGGCAGATTCAATTTGCCACAACCGGCCAGTTCACCTGCATCCATACCTTTTAAAGCGGAACCAGCACGCACAGTAGCAGCGCAAATAGGCAGTTTGTGTTCTTTAGCCACACTAACTAAAGCTCTGCCCATACGACCATTGGCGCCCAAAATGCCTACTGTACTCATCTGTAATTCCTGTATCTGGCTATGTCTATTTCGGCGCTATTAAACGGCAGTCTGGATGGATATGCAACCCCAAACTGCCCGTTCTGCTAAACCGCGGCGCTAAAAATAGCACGGCTGACATCATAGTTGATATCGCCGTGTTCGCCCAGCTTATCCATGCCCTGACTGATGACTTTGGCCATCAGTTCGTCTACAGAAGATGCCGGTAAGCCATAAGCCGTTAAGCGGGTTGGAATCCCCATTTGCTCAAAGAAGGCCCGGGTATGATGGATGGCTTCATCAATCTGACGCTCCGGATCCTGCTGCTGTATTCCCCAGACTCTGTTGGCGTACTGCAACAACTTGTCACGTTTGGTAGCTCGTTGCTGCTGCATTAAAGCTGGCAATACTATCGCCAGAGTTTGCGCATGATCTAAACCATACAAAGCGGTGAGCTGGTGACCTAAGCCGTGCGTCGCCCAATCCTGCGGCACACCTACACCAATCAGACCATTCAGTGCCATAGTAGCAGCCCACATCACATTGGCTCTGATATCGTAGTTTTCGGGTTCATTTATAGCTTTTGGTCCTTCTTCAATCAACACCAGTAACAAGGATTCAGCAAATCTGTCCTGCACTGCAGCATTAACCGGATAGGTCAGGTATTGCTCCATCACATGAACAAAAGCATCGACTACCCCATTAGAAATTTGTTTAGCAGGCAAGCTGTACGTGACTTTTGGATCAAGAATTGCGAACTGCGGATACACAGATGGGTGCGAAAAGGCCAGCTTTTGCTGGGTACTTTGACGGGTAATCACCGAATTGGCATTACTTTCAGTTCCAGTCGCGGGCAAAGTCAGCACGCAACCTAAAGGTAACGCCGCTTTAATACGTACTTTATTCTCTAAAATTGCCCAACCATCCTGCTCCAATAACGCAGCAGCTGCTATGTATTTGCTGCCGTCTACCACTGAACCACCACCAACAGCCAGAATGAAATCGATGTTTTCTGCTTTTACCAAGGCAACAGCTTTACTTAAAGTTTCATAGCTGGGGTTGGGTTCAATACCAGAAAACTCCAGCACCTGATGGTCTTTTAATGCATCAATCACCTGCTGATACACACCATTTTGCTTAATAGAGCCACCGCCATAGGTCAGCAATACTTTGCTTTCCTTAGGAACCAACTTGCTCAACTGACTGATTTGGCCATCACCAAACACAATACGGGTTGGATTATGGTAAGAAAAATTAAACATAGTAACTCCGGTGTGTAATACAAAAATTCAGTGGTTTATATGGGCCTGAACCGCGTTAAGTTCAAGCCGCTTTTGGTTTTTTCTTCTGTCATAGGCAAAATGCCGGAATTCAGTTAGGCTGATTTTAAGCGAATGAAACGCCTTGTTTGTTATGAAACTTGTGATCAGAAGCAATCATTTTTATTAGTTTGGCTATAGCTTAGTCAGCTTTACTATTTGACAGGACTTCTGGACGTCTCTATATTCCAGAAAATTTTAAAACCTTATAGGTTTAGAGGAAAACTCATGACGTTATCGCAAAAACAGCAAGCCCGTTTATCCTTGCTGCCTTTATTGCTCTTTGTCGCGCTGTTTTTAGGCACAGGCTTGTATCTGCAATCTCAAGGCGTTGATTATGCCTTTTATCAGTTGCCAGGGCCTGTCGCTATTATTCCTGCTTTGGTATTGGCGATTTGGTTGTATAAAGCGCCACTGGCAGAATCAATTGAAGTCCTGGTGAAGGGGGCGGGTAATAGCAATATTATTACCATGTGTATCATTTACTTGCTGGCAGGAGCTTTTGCCACTGTCGCTCAGGCCACTGGTGGTGTTGATGCGGTAGTCAACGCCGGTTTATCGCTTGTACCAGCGCAATTTTTATTGCCCGGCTTATTCGTAATTTCCGCCATAGTAGCGACAGCTATGGGCACCTCTATGGGCACCATAGGTGCTCTGGCACCTATTGCTGTAGGCTTAAGTTCACAAGCGCAATTAGAGCCAACTTTAGTGGCTGGTGTGCTGTTAAGCGGCGCCATTTTTGGCGATAACCTGTCGATTATCTCTGATACCACCATCGCCTCCACCCGCACTCAGGGTGCACAGATGAAAGATAAATTCAAAGAGAACCTGAAAATTGCGCTGCCTGCAGCACTGGTCACTTTAGCATTGTTCGCTTTTTTAGCCCAAAGCCACGCCGAAGTGAGGGTACAAGACTTTAGCTGGACTGGAGTTTTACCTTATGCAGCTATCCTGTTCCTAGCTGTAGCCGGCATGAATGTCTTCGCTGTATTGTTGCTGGGGATAGTGTTAGCGGCGTTACAAGGAGCTGTACTGGCCGATTATCAGTTGACGAACCTGGGTAAAGATATTTACAAAGGTTTTGGTTCTATGCAGGAGATTTTCCTGTTATCGATGCTGGTGGGCGCTTTAGGTGAATTTGTTAAACAACAAGGTGGCCTGCAGTATTTATCCAGTCATGTCACTGCTTGGGCTTTAAAGCTCAAACTAGCAGGTAACAAAGCACAGCAACTGGCGATTGCCGCTTTGGCTTTTGTCAGCAATCTTTGTATTGCCAATAACACTGTAGCCATAGTTGTCACAGGGGATGTGAGTAAAGATATAGCGCAGCACCATCAAATCCCACCGAAACGCAGTGCCAGTTTATTGGATGTATTTGCCTGTATAGCGCAAGGCTTAGTACCTTATGGTGCTCAGGCTCTGTTATTGGGTGCTAGTTTTGGCATATCGCCATGGGACGTGGTAACACATAGCTACTACTGTTTAATTCTCGCAGTTTTTGCCACAGCACGTATTTTGGTTGAAAAAATCGACCGGAGCGATTTTTAACATCGAAGCGCAGCGACGATGGCCTGGACAGGCATTGGGCTGCAGCCATCTCTAAGAGCAGGGCCAACATTAAGCTGGCCCTGTTATTTAAACTTTAAGCTTTATTACAATTCGGTAAAGCGCCCTGACTGCGGCGCTGCTGATAATAACTTTGTGCCACCGCCATATGTTTATTCAACTCTTTAATTCTATTGTCCGGCACAGGGTGGCTGGATAACAACTGTGGCGTTGAACCGCTGCCCTTAGCCGCCATGTTCTGCCATAACTTCACAGATTCAGTAGGTACAAAACCAGATTTGGCCATCAGCTCAAGGCCCATAATATCGGCTTCTGTTTCATGAGCTCTGCTAAAAGGCAGAGCAATACCGACCTGAGCACCTAAGCCAAAGGCTGTTTTCATTTGCTCCTGATAAGGCGAGCCTGCGACAGTCAGGGCACTGTCGGCGACTGTGAGGGCAGTAGATATAAACTGGTCGCTGGATAAGCGCTCGTTACTGTGTCCTGCCATGACGTGTGCAATCTCATGACCTATCACAGCCGCAAGTTGTGACTGGTTATCTGCCACTAACAAAAGTCCGGTGTACACACCCATTTTGCCACCTGGCAAAGCAAAAGCATTCACCTGATCATCTTCAAACACCACGATTTCCCATGGGGTTTGTTGCCATTTTGCATCGGTATGTTTGAGCAGGTTATTTGCCACACACTGCACATACTGATTCACTTTTTTGTTTTTACTGATCGGAGTTTCTGCCTTCATCCCTTCAAAAGTCTGAATACCCATAGCGCTGAGTTTTTTATCATCAAATAACATCAACTGGCGACGACCTGTCGGCGACTGAGTACAGCTTGCAAGCAGCACACTAGCGATTAACAAGGGAAGTACTAACTTAGTACGCATTCAATGATCCTTCTTTTCGTACTGGAAATTGCAGCTTATAGAACTATAAAAACTGAAATAAGTTCAGTTATTGTGCGGCATCTGAAAAAAGAAAACCACCCGCAGGTGGTTTTCATTCAGATAGTTTCGAAAACTGGCTTAGCCGGTTAAATCATCGAAAAACTTCTTCACACCATCAAAGAAGCCTTTGGACTTAGGTCTGTGTTTCGCTTCACTGTCACCACCCCAGCTTTCATCAAGCTGACGCAATAAGTCTTTTTGCTTGTCGCTTAAGTTGACAGGCGTTTCCACCACCACTTTACAAACCAAATCACCTACACCGCCACCACGGACAGACTGCACGCCTTTACCACGCAGACGGAACATTTTTTCGGTCTGGGTTTCTGCCGGGATCTTCAGCTTGACGCGACCATCTAAAGTCGGCACATCAATTTCACCGCCTAAAGCAGCAGTACTGAAGCTGATAGGCACATCACAATACAGGTTGTTGCCATCACGCACAAAGATAGGGTGATCTTTCACATGCACCTGCACATACAAGTCACCAGCCGGCGCACCAAACTGCCCTGCTTCACCCTCACCTGCTAAACGAATACGATCGCCCGTATCCACACCAGCAGGAATTTTCACTGACAGTGTTTTAGTTTTTTCTACGCGGCCATCGCCATGACACTTAGTGCAGGGGTCCGGAATAATTTTGCCGCGACCACTACAGGTAGGACAGGTTTGCTGAACAGCAAAAAAGCCCTGACGCATGGTCACCTGACCCGCACCATGACAGGTTGGACAAGACTTAGCCTGCGTGCCTTTTTTCGCGCCTGAGCCATCACAGACATCACAGGACACCCAGGTTGGTACTTTAATTTCAACTGACTTACCACGTACAGCATCCTCGAGATTTAACTCCAGGTTGTAGCGTAAGTCTGAACCACGTTGCGCGCGGGATTGACCACCACGGCGGCCACCACCAAAGATGTCACCAAACACATCACCGAAGATGTCATTAAAGTCGGCTCCACCACCACCGCCGCCACGATTTGGATCCACACCAGCGTGACCATAGTTATCATACGCAGCGCGCTTCTGGTCATCCGACAGGATCTCATAGGCTTCTTGCACTTCTTTAAACTTCTCTTCCATAGCCTTATCACCCTGAGTTCGATCAGGGTGATATTTCATGGCGAGCCGTTTATAGGCCTTTTTGATTTCTTTATCGTCAGCGCCTTTCTGGACGCCAAGCACTTCGTAATAATCACGCTTCGACATAACAACTCATCTTGATAGAGGAGCGACCGCACAGGGCGGTCGCTCAAATTAACTCTGGTATGGGGTGCATCTTAAAGATGCGCCCCCACAGACACAATGATTACTTGTTGTCTTTTACTTCTTCGAACTCAGCGTCTACTACGTCATCACCAGCGGCATTGCGGGCTTGTGGTTCAGCACCACCTTGTTGCGCTTTTGCCTGAGCCACTTCAGACAGTTTCTGAGAAGCCTGGATCAGAGCCTGAGTTTTGGCTTCTATATCAGCTTTGTCGTTCGCCTTGATAGCAGCTTCTAACGCGGCAACAGCAGCTTCAATCTCTTGTTTGTCGTTGGTCGCTAAGTCGTTACCAGCTTCTTCAATTTGCTTGCGGGTTGCATGCACTAAAGCATCAGCCTGGTTACGGGTTTGCACTAACTCTTCAAACTTTTTGTCTTCTTCAGCATTCAGTTCAGCATCACGTACCATACGTTCCACTTCTTCATCTGTTAAGCCTGAAGAAGCTTTGATAGTGATCTTCTGCTCTTTACCTGTGTCTTTGTCTTTCGCAGACACATGCAGAATACCGTCTGCGTCTAAGTCGAAGGTGACTTCTATTTGTGGCTCACCACGACGACCGGGGCGAATACCCTCTAAGTTAAACTGACCCAGTGACTTGTTGGCAGAAGCTTGCTTACGCTCCCCCTGCAGCACATGGATAGTTACAGCTGACTGGTTGTCATCTGCTGTAGAGAACGTTTGTGACTTCTTGGTTGGGATAGTGGTGTTCTTCTCAATCAAGGCTGTCATCACGCTACCCATAGTCTCGATACCTAAAGACAGTGGAGTTACGTCTAACAACAAGACATCAGTCACGTCACCAGACAATACAGCGCCCTGAATCGCAGCACCTACAGCGACAGCTTCGTCAGGGTTCACGTCTTTACGTGGCTCTTTGCCGAAGAAAGCTGTTACCGCTTCCTGAACTTTAGGCATACGAGTCTGACCACCCACCAGGATGATGTCGTTAATTTCACTCACAGACAGGTCGGCGTCTTTTAAAGCCTGCTTCAGCGGCTCAATAGTGCGCTGAATTAAATCGTCTACCAAAGATTCCAGCTTAGCACGGGTTACTTTGATATTTAAGTGCTTAGGACCAGTGGCATCCGCAGTAATATACGGCAGATTCACTTCAGTCTGAGAAGCAGAAGACAATTCGATCTTAGCTTTTTCGCCCGCTTCTTTTAAACGCTGCATCGCCAGTGGATCGTTACGCAGGTCAATGCCCTGCTCTTTTTTGAACTCGTCGACTAAGTAGTTAATAACACGAGAGTCAAAGTCTTCACCACCTAAGTGAGTATCACCATTGGTAGCTAACACTTCGAAGGTCTGTTCGCCATCTACATCGTCGATTTCAATGATAGAGATATCGAAAGTACCACCACCTAAGTCATAAACCGCAACTTTGGTGTCGCCTTTTTTCTTATCCATACCATAAGCCAGAGCAGCTGCTGTTGGCTCGTTGATAATACGTTTAACTTCTAAACCAGCAATACGACCAGCATCTTTTGTCGCCTGACGCTGAGCATCGTTGAAATAAGCAGGAACAGTGATAACAGCTTCAGTCACTGGCTCGCCCAGATAATCTTCAGCAGTTTTCTTCATTTTTTTCAGCACTTCAGCAGAAATCTGTGGTGCAGCTAATTTTTTGCCTTTAACTTCAACCCAGGCGTCACCATTATCAGCTTTAACAATCTGGTAAGGCATGATTTTGATGTCACGCTGAACTTCAGCATCTTCAAAACGACGACCAATCAAACGCTTAATTGCGAACAAAGTATTTTTAGGGTTAGTCACAGCCTGACGTTTGGCTGGCTGACCTACTAATACTTCGCCGTCTTCGGCATAAGCGATGATGGAAGGAGTGGTTCTGGTACCTTCAGCATTTTCCAGAACGCGTGGCTGGTCACCATCTAAAATAGCCACACAGCTGTTTGTTGTACCTAAGTCAATACCAATAATTCTACCCATAACTACTCTCCGCTTATTAATCTTTACAATTAAAATTGTGTTGACCAGTTAATGGGGTTTATCCCTATTCGATTCAAGGTTATTTTTTTAAAAAAATTTATCCTTTGTGCAATTTCGAGCAATAAGCAAACAAAATGCGGGAGCTAAGGGTTTAATAGTGCTGAAACTAAGTCGATAGAACAGAAAAGCATTTAACTCAAAAAGCAATTGCAGCGTATAATTCAGCAAAATTGCTTGAATACCGAGCCTCAACAGAGAGAGAGATCATGCCTTTATTAGACAGCTTTACCGTTGACCACACCATTATGAAAGCGCCTGCTGTACGTGTAGCGAAAAAAATGAATACCCCAAAAGGTGATGACATCACCGTATTTGATTTACGTTTCTGCGTGCCTAACGAAGAAATCCTGTCGGAAAAGGGCATTCATACACTAGAGCATTTATTTGCCGGTTTTATGCGTGATCATTTAAATGGTGACGGCGTAGAAATCATCGATATTTCCCCTATGGGTTGCCGCACAGGTTTTTATATGAGCCTGATTGGTACGCCGGATGAGCAGCGTGTAGCAAACGCATGGAAAGCCGCTATGGCCGACGTACTGACAGTACAAAATCAGTCTGAAATCCCTGAGCTGAATATTTATCAATGTGGTACAGCGCAGATGCATTCTTTAGCTGAAGCCAAAGAGATTGCACAAAACATCATTAGCCGTGGTGTGGGTGTAAATTTGAACGACGAGTTGAAGCTTTCTGCTGAGTTTTTAAAGCAGTAATTTCTCCAGAAACAAGCACTAAGGCCACCATAAGAGTGGCCTTTTTTGTTCTCAGCATTCTCCTGCAAACACCTGGCTAATGAGCCAGATAGATTCTGAATTTGTGGTTCTGGGTCAGGCGGAAGTGGGTCGTCTGGCGGTGAACTACAGTGCTCTGGGCGATGAGGTGACAGCGGGTCGTCTTGTCCGCCTGGCGGTGAACTACAGTGCTCACCCCATCCTGGGGTTCTGGGTCAGGCGACAGCGGACCGTCTTGTCCGGCCATTGCTCGACCCATCCTGGGTCTCGTCGCTTCGCGACCCGCTGAAGCAGTCCCCAACTGCTCCCGGCAGTTTGGTCGCAGAGCTCAAGGCGTGAAACAGGCGTGACGCAAAACTGTTTGCGTCCCGAATTCCCTGTTTCACCCTGACGACCGCCTGTGGCAACGCAAATAAAAAACCCCGCTCAGTGAGCGGGGTTCTGT
>NZ_BMLH01000010.1 GCF_014645135.1 Rheinheimera tangshanensis | reverse complement strand
ACTTTTGAACCTTTCGACTCCACCGCGTTGCGAGGCGGCCATTTTAGTGATTTTCAATCTCGTGTCAAGCGATGTTTTGCATCATTTTTCACTTCATTTCAAAACCACCCCAGAGCTGCTTTCGCACTACCCCGTTGGCATGGCGCGCATTATAGGGAGTTTTTGGCAGCGTGCAACAGCAAATCTTAGTTTTTTGAGCCTTTGGCGATCGTTTGCTGGTTAAACCGGCAATATGGGCAAAATAGCTCCAAAAACAATATCAGTAACTATGCATTTAATAGTTGGCTGCTTAAGAACTAGTCGCTAATATGAAAGAGCTTTAAGTATTTATATGTATTTACTCTGACTCTTTCATCTTTATTACTTAGGAAATCTTTATGTTAGCTAATTTACAACGATCCTTACCTTTTACCCTGGCGTTAGCCATCATCGTATATCTGGTTTTAATGTTAACCCCTGATATTGCTTTAAGCGCTTCTGTATTAGTGACAGTAGGTGTAGTGCTGGGTGGTGTATTGGTGCCTATTCTGGTTGAAGTAAAAGGTGCCACTCTTAGTAGCACTGGTGCCCCTGCAGCAACCAAAACAAACTACGACGGCGAAACTGCTACTTTATATGTAGGTAATTTACCTTACCGTGCCAATGAAGATGCTGTGCGTGAGTTGTTTCAAAAATTTGGTGTAGTCGTCAACGTACGTTTGATGAAAGATCGCCAGACAGGTCGTCGTCGTGGTTTTGGTTTTGTGGAAGTGGCAGCGAAAGATGCCAATAAGATGATCCAAAAGTTAAACGACTTTGCGTTTCAGGAGCGTACTTTAAAAGTGCGTGAAGCCAAAGAACGCCAAGACGGTGACGATAACGACGAATAAGTTAGTCCTGATATAAATCTGGCCAGCAGCTCTGCTGGCCAAATCCCATCTGTTTGACTCTTAATTTTTGCTGTTCTGTAAGTTCTTGTGTTGCAATAAAACAATCCTGCTTCTTCTCTTTATATGGAGAAATGATCGCTGCGGCTAAATGTTGTACTCGTCTGGCTATCGCATCGGCTGTATCAAACAGCTTTGGTGCTTTCGTAAATGCCAAACGGATCTCTTGAGCTAAAAAAGGAAAATGGGTGCAGCCCAGGATAATAGCTTTAGGCGCAAACTCATTTAAGCCACTCTCTCTGATCACTTCAGCCACTTCGGCTTTCACATCAGCACCTTCCCAAACTTTTTGCTCCGCCAGCATCACCAATTCACTACTACCAACCAATTGCACCTGACTCTGACCTGCATAGTCAGCGACCAGCTTCTGTATATAGTAGCCTTTGACTGTGGCAGGAGTGGCCAGCAACGCCATTTTTTCGCCAGCGCAATATAAAGCAGCAGGTTTAATGGCCGGTACTACACCAACAAAAGGCAAGTCAAACTGCTGGCGTAACCAATCAACGGCCTGAGTCGTAGCTGTATTGCAGGCGATCACAATCAGATCGACCTGATGAGTCAGCAGATGCTCGGTCAGCTGCTTTAAGCGTTGGCGGATAAATAACTCCGACTTAGTGCCATAAGGCAGGTACCTGTTATCCATCATGTAGAAGTAATCCGCAGGCACTAAAACACGCACCGCCTCTAATATAGAAAGACCACCCACGCCACTGTCGATAAAACCTATACGCATGCCATATCTTCTGAAAAACCGCCTTAAAAGCTCTGGCGCTATTTTGCCAGACATTCGCTCGCTAAGGCAGTTGCTCTGCTACTTTTATCTGCAGCTTGCTTTTGCTGATAGACATTCAGGCAAAAGCCCTTAGAATAGGCCGCTTTTTCGACAACAGGTGACAGGCAATGGCTTTAGGGCAAGTATTTCCGGATTTATATGAAACTCAACTGGCAGAAAAGCAAGCTGGTATAGAGCAGCTGTTTGCCTCTTATACTCTGCCAAAGTTAGAGTTGTTCCGCTCCGAACCCAGCCATTATCGTCAACGTGCTGAATTTCGGGTCTGGCATGAAGGGGACGATTTGTTCCATATTATGTTTGACTCTGAAACCAAGCAAAAACAGCGCATTGATTACTTCCCTGTTGCCTGCAAACAAATAGCCGATTTTATGCCTGTACTGCTGGAAGAGCTGAAAAAGCGTCCGGCGCTGCGGAACAAGTTATACCAGATTGATTACCTGAGTGGCTTAAGTGGCGAACTGTTGGTTTCTCTTATTTATAAGAAGCCATTAAGTAACGATTGGGCCGAACAAGCTGCTTTATTAAAAGCCGACCTGGCGGAACAATGGCCGCTGGACTTTATTGGCCGTTCGCGCAAACAAAAAGTGTTGGTGCATCGCGACCATATTATTGAAAAGTTGAAGGTAAAAGATCGTACTTTAAGTTACCAGCAAATTGAAAACAGCTTTACCCAGCCTAACGCCAAAGTGAATCAGCAGATGCTGGAGTGGGCTTGTGATATTTCAAGCCAACTCAAAGGTGACTTGCTGGAGCTTTATTGTGGTAACGGCAACTTCTCGCTGGCCCTGACGCCTTATTTCCGTCAGGTGGTTGCTACAGAGATTGCCCGCAGCTCGATTAAATCAGCGCAGCTGAATATAGAAATGAACCAGGTGACGAATTTGCAGGTGCTGCAGATGTCAGCTGAAGACGTTAGCGCAGCCATGGCAACAGGCAAGCAGTTAAAGACTTTGGATTTATCAGAGCTGCAGCTGGATACTATTCTGGTTGACCCTCCACGGGCTGGTTTAGATCCGGCCACCGAAGCTTTTGTCAGCCAGTTTAACGATATTATTTATATCTCCTGTAACCCTGTGACTTTAGAGCAGAACTTACAGCAGCTGAGCAAAACTCACGAAATCAAAGCTTTTGCTTTATTTGATCAGTTCCCCTACACCCATCATATTGAATCGGGTGTCTGGTTACGCAAACTTAATCTTTAGGTTTGCGACCATAGCTGGCGGCACCATGAGCCATCCAGCGTAACTGCATGATAGTACGCTGGGTGATTTGTTTGCGTTGCTCCGCTGTAGCATCCAGCGCATCGGCTCCGGCATGAAAAACTAAAATCACCATAGCTTCGGCCTGCATCTGAGCAAACTCCGCCGGACAATCTGTTTCTTTACGCAGATAATCCGCCAGCTCAGCACCAAAATGATAAATCTCCCGGGCGACCGCGCTACGAAAAGCTGCCGATGTGCCTGAGCGCTCCCGCAGCAGCAACCGAAACACGTTGCTGTGGCCAGTGACAAACTCCATAAAGGTTTCAATCGAGGTGCGGATCACACTGCCATTGGCTTCGATACGGTGGCGGGCCTGACGCAATAACTGACGAAGCATCAACCCAGCCTCGTCCACCAGGGTTAAACCTAATTCATCCATATCAGTAAAATGGCGATAGAAGGACGTTGGTGCTATACCAGCTTCGCGCGTTACCTCACGTAAGCTTAAACTTGAATAACCTTTATCGGCACTCAACTGCTGGAAAGCTGCGTCTATAATGGCGCGTCTGGTTTTTTCTTTTTGTTGGGCGCGGGTCACGGCTCACTCCTTTTTGCTTCTGGTTCATTTTAACGCTTGACCCTGTCAGTTTGCACGGCTAAATTAGCTTACAGTTGTAAGCTTAAAGTTCCTAAAATGAATAAACCCCCTATCATCTGGACCAACGTCATCCTGTTTGCGTCCACTTTTCTTGTCGCTGCTATTCTGGTGCCCTGGTATGCCGTAGCAGTTGGTTTTACCTGGACAGAGATTATTGCCACTATTTTATGTCTAGGCTATTGCGGCATGTCGATCACGGCCGGTTACCATAGACTTTGGGCCCATAAAACTTATGACTCCCATCCTGCTTTGCAGTGGTTTTATGCCATAGGTGGTGCTTTTGCGCTGCAAAACAGCGCCTTACATTGGTCGTCCGATCATCGTGTTCACCATAAATTTGTTGATCAAAACGATAAAGACCCCTACTCAGCTAAGCGCGGTTTTTGGTTCAGCCATATAGGTTGGATGTTACGTGAATACCAAAGCAATACCTATGCAGATTACAGCAATGCCCGCGACTTACAGAACAACAAAATAGTGATGTGGCAACACAAAAACTATCTGCTGCTGACTGTAGCAACCAACTTTGGTATCCCTCTGTTTTTAGGTTGGTTAACTGATAGTTATATCGGTATGTTATTAAGCGTGGGAGTTTTGCGGTTAGTGCTGAGCCACCATTTTACGTTTTTTATTAACTCCTTAGCACATATCTGGGGTAACCAACCTTATACCGATCAAAACAGTGCGCGGGATAACGGCATCTTAGCGTTTTTAACTTATGGCGAGGGTTACCACAACTTCCACCATATTTTTGAATACGATTACCGCAACGGCATCAAATGGTGGCAGTTTGATCCAACCAAATGGCTGATTAAAAGCTGTTCCTGGTTAGGACTAACCCGTAATTTAAAAGTCTGTCCTCCTGATCGTATTGAGAAAGCCAAAGTGCAGATGCAACTTAAACGTGCGCAAGCCAAGGTATCTCACCTGCCTGATGCTGAACTGGTGATGCAACGCCTTGAGCACGAATATGAGTTGCTGATGGAAAAAATGCATGCCTATTACGATGTGAAAAAAGCACTGTTACAACAGAAGAAACAACAGCTGATGCAACAGTACAATGAATTTGATTTAAAGCATCAACTGCTGGAAGTCAGACAAAATCTGCAACTACAGCAAAAACGCTGGCAGCAGTTAACCGCACAATTTGCCTAAGCATTTGATAAAAACTTACAAAAGGTGGCATTTGCCGCCTTTTTTATCGCCTTTCATTCAGGATTTCTGATTAAATATAATAAGTGCAGTCAGCGAAGGAATAACCCGGTGGGTAAAGCAACTCAAAGCAAAGCATACGATTTTGATGCAATTATTATAGGCACAGGACCTGGCGGCGAAGGTGCCGCGATGAATCTGGCGAAAAGTGGCAAAACTGTGGCAGTGATTGAGCGCCATCAGCAAGTTGGCGGCGGTTGCACACACTGGGGCACTATTCCTTCCAAAGCTTTACGTCATTCGGTCAGCCGTTATATTGAATACAAAGAAAACCCTTTGTTTCAAATGGATGATCAATCGTCCAACCTGACCTTCCCGCATATATTAAAACACGCTGCAGGCGTGATTCGTAAACAGGTGCAACTGCGCAGCAGTTTTTATGAGCGCAACAGAGTCAAAGTCTTTCAGGGCAATGCCTCTTTTGTTGACGCGCACCAAATTCGCATTGAGCAGAATGGTTCCCCGGATCAAATCATCTCCGCCGAACATATCATTCTGGCCACAGGCTCTCGCCCTTATCGACCACAAAATGTCGACTTCACACACAGCCGTATTTTTGACAGCGACACTATTTTGTCTTTAAAAGACGATGTACGCCATATCATCATTTTTGGTGCTGGCGTAATTGGCTGCGAATATGCGTCGATTTTCCGTGGTTTAGGGGTACGGGTCGATTTAGTCAATACCAGGGATCGCCTGTTGTCTTTTATGGATACTGAAATCTCTGATGCTTTGAGTTATCACTTCTGGAATTCGGGTGTAACTATCCGCCATGGTGAAGAGTTTGATCGGATTGAAGGCTGCGCTGACGGCGTGATTTTACATCTGCAATCCGGCAAAAAAATGAAAGCCGACTGTATCCTGTTTGCTAATGGCCGCACCGGCAACACCGATAAGCTAAACCTGAATGCTATAGGCTTAAAGGCAGATAGCCGTGGCCAGCTCAAGGTCAATGACAACTACCAGACTGAAATCCCTAGTGTGTACGCTGTGGGCGATGTGATTGGTTACCCGAGTCTTGCCAGCGCCGCTTATGATCAGGGCCGTATCGCAGCCAACTCTATTATCCATGGCAACTGCAGCACCTATCTGATTGACGATATTCCGGTTGGTATTTACACCATACCAGAGATGAGTTCAGTCGGCAAAAACGAGCAAGAATTAACTGCAGCTCGAGTGCCTTACGAGGTAGGCCGGGCTCAGTTTAAACATCTGGCTCGCGCTCAAATCGCCAATACCAGTGTCGGTAGCCTGAAACTACTGTTTCACCGTGATACCAAAGAGATTCTGGGCATTCACTGCTTTGGCGAAAGAGCTGCCGAAATTGTGCATATAGGACAAGCCATTATGATGCAAAAAAATGGCGGCAACACCATAGAGTATTTCGTTCACACCACCTTTAACTACCCCACTATGGCTGAAGCTTACCGGGTCGCAGCTTTAAATGGCTTAAATCGTTTGTTTTGAGCTTTACCTATAAAAACGCCAGCTTGAAGCTGGCGTTTTTATAGGAGGATCGACGAAAAAGTTTATTCTTCGTCTTCTGCAATTTCAGTATTCATATGATAAGTACGACTGAAAGACTGCACAGCATCAATAAAGACACCCGCTTTTTCCGGATCAACATCAGGAGTAATACCATGACCCAGGTTAAAGACATGACCTGATCCCATACCGTAACCATCCAGAATAGCCTGAACTTCCTGACGAATACGCTCTGGAGTACCCAACAAAATGGACGGGTCCATATTGCCCTGCAACGCAACTTTATCGCCGATACGAGCCCGGGCATGACGAATATCAATGGTCCAGTCTAAACCTACGCCGTCACATCCCGTTGCTGCGATTTCTTCCAACCATAAACCACCGTTTTTAGTAAACAAAGTCACAGGCACAGGACGCCCATCAGCAAAACGGGTTAAACCAGAGACGATTTGCTGCATATAGCTTAATGAATACTCACGATAATCGTGTGGGGTTAATACGCCGCCCCAGGTATCAAAAATCATCACAGACTGAGCACCAGCTGCAATTTGCGCGTTCAAATACAAGATGACACTTTGCGTCAGCTTATCCAGCAGGATATGCACCACTTCAGGTTCTGTGTACATCAGCTTTTTGATTTTTGAGAAAGTTTTACTGCTGCCGCCTTCAAACATATAAGTGGCAAGAGTCCAAGGGCTACCAGAAAAACCAATTAACGGTACTTCGCCATTCAATTCACGGCGAATAGTACGCACAGCGTCCATCACGTAACGCAACTCAACTTCAGGATCAGGCACAGGCAGCTGCATCACATCCATAAAGTCGGTCAGTTGTTTGGTAAAGCGTGGTCCTTCACCTTCACCAAAGTAAAGTCCCATCCCCATAGCGTCGGGGATAGTTAAAATATCGCTGAATAAAATAGCTGCATCTAAAGGATAACGTTTTAACGGCTGCAAAGTGACTTCACAGGCCAACTCAGGGTTTTTACACAACGACATAAAATCGCCGGCTATGGCTCGTGTTGCTCTGTACTCCGGAAGGTAACGACCCGCTTGACGCATCATCCAGATTGGAGTGCGATCAACAGGTTGTTTCATCAAAGCCCTTAAGTAACGATCATTTTTTAATTGCATCTATCATCTGCCATCTTTTGATTTATCATTAGTTTATCACTGATGTCTGATCAGTCACTATTTTTTACCAAAGGCAATTTTTTTACCAACTGAAAAAAGCTATTGCTCTGCAAAAATACATCTGTTATAAACTACCTGCGCTAGTAAAGAACAAGAATAAAGAAACTCGTTTTAACGAGTCCTGGTAACGTAAGTTACACCTCATTTAAGCCACGGTAGTGGCTTTTTATTTGCCTGTAATTCATTAGTGCCTTGCTTTAAATTCATCCTGCTAGCTGCCACTACCGACCGCCTCGGGCAATATACTGAATCACCTGACCTGATAAGGTTGCCACCATTGGTACTTCCGGCAGCTGATCCAAATCAAACCAGTGTGCTTCTTCAATTTCATCCGGCTGACAGACCAGCTCGCCTGACTTATAGTCCGCGATAAAAGCGGTCATCAATGAATGGGGAAAAGGCCAGGGCTGGCTCCCCATATAACGTAAATTGCAGATATCAATACCCACCTCTTCTTTGACTTCCCTTACCGCAGCTTGCTCCAGAGTTTCTGCAGACTCGACAAAACCAGCAAGTATCGAAAAGAAACCTGTTTTATGTCGGGTCGAGCGCGCTAACAACAGCTGATTTTTGTCATTAACAACGGCGATCAACACACAAGGGTTAATTCGGGGATAGCAGCGATGACCACATTTGTGACATAGCGCAGCAAGCTCCCAGTTGACCAAATGCATAGAACTACCACACTGACCACAGTATCTATGAGTTTGAAAAAATAACGCGACCTGACAAGCTCTGGCGGCATGCTCAAAAATAGCGGCAGATTGCTGTAATAAAGCCCGGGCAGAATGCCACTGCTCTTCAGCTTCAGGTCTGTCGGTATAATTCAGCAAATAGCAATCAACCCCCTCGATAGCACCAAGCAAACACAAAGGCTCGGAACCATCAAGAAATTGTGGTAATTGGTCATAACGACACAGAGGTGGTGCAGCATCAACCGAATTCAGCCAGATTTTGCCCTGGCTGACAATAAACCAGTGACCAAACAGGTCGGCTGTTGCAGTCACATTGTGCTTAATCATTTTTGTTTTACTCCACCACTTATTTGTGCGAACAGGCGTATGATAGAGCCAAAGACTGAGCTGACCAATAAAAAAGTAGTTGATCTTTATCCGAGAATTCTTTTAATTAGAGGTTCGAAGCAGTAAGTCACTTGAGTAAGGGGAAGTATATGTACACCCGTTTAGAGTCAGCACAGCAGAAATGGGGTGGCAGCCTGACAGCTATCGATAATTGGCTGGATGAGAGGCAGCGCTTGATTGTTCGCTATTGTGAGCTGGCGTCATTGCCTCCTTTTGACAAAAAAAGTGGAAACTCTTTGCCTGATTTGGCTGATATCCAGCACTTTTGCCAACTGCTGATGGATTATTTATCCGCAGGTCATTTTGAAGTCTATGAACAAATTGTATCGCAATGTGCCGTGAATGGTCAGGATAGCCGTCAGCTGGCAGATTCTTTATACCCAAAAATAGCGCATTCAACAGATATGGCCTTGGAATTTAACGATAAATACGCAGAAGCAGAAAGCAGCACTTTATCGAAGAACTTTGACCGGGATTTGTCGATGTTAGGACAGGCTTTGGTAGAACGTTTTGATTTTGAGGACGAACTGATCCAAACCTTACATAATAAACATTCTAAAGCCGTCTCGGCCTGAGTTTGATCTCTGCAGTACAAAAAAGCGACCATCAGGTCGCTTTTTTATTGGGTGAAAAATTACTTCTTCTCAGCCGCAGCTTCTTCTGCAGCAGGAGCTTCTTCGCCAATACCTAACAGTTCAACATCGAATACTAAAACGCTGTTCGCAGGGATAGTACCCATATCACGCTCACCATAAGCTAATTCAGCTGGAATAGTGAATTTGAACTTAGAACCTACGTTCATCAATTGAACGCCCTCAGTCCAGCCTTTGATCACCTGGTTTAACGGGAACTGAGCTGGACCACGTTCTTTTGAACTGTCAAATTCAGTGCCATCCACTAAAGTACCAGTGTAGTGCACACGAACTACGTCAGTTGCAGCTGGTTTTGGACCATCGGCAGCCTGAATGACTTCGTACTGCAAGCCTGACTCAGTTACTTTCACGCCTTCTTTCTTTGCGTTAGTTTCTAAATAAGCTTTACCAGCAGCAATATTTTGCTCAGCCTGTGCTTTTGCCACTTCCACTTGTTTCTCACGCGCCGTTTGTTCCAGCGCCATCATCACTTTCTGAACTTCTTCTTCAGTCAGCTGAGATTTGCCAGCTAACTGGTCTTGAATACCACGCACTATAGTGTCTGAAGCTAAAGGTAATCCTAACTTCTCGTGCTCTTTGATAGTGGTGTCGATAAAACGACCAGCTGATACACCTAAACTATAGGATTGTTTTGCAGCATCAGTATCTAAAACTAAAGGTTTTGGCTGCTCAGCTTCTTTGTTACAAGCAGACAAAGTTAAAACGGTAGCCGCAATCAGCGACACCTTGGTTAATAAACGCATGTATTTCTCCGATAAATAAGCAGGTTTGGCTGCAAAATTGTGTTTTAATAAGTTTAAAGGTTTTATTCAACGTCCCTATACTAACGGTTTGTGCTAATGACGTTAACCCATAGCTGTAAATATCTGACGATTTTTCTGGCATTTTGTCTCTTTGCCTGCTCAGAAGTTCAACCAAAATCTGTGCGGCAAGTGCAACACAGTGAAACGCCTTCTTATGGCGCAGCCATAAATGACCAATCAACGCGGGTTGCAGTCTCAGCTTTGGATCAGGGTGTGACCGTCTGGGACCTGAAAAACGATACTGCTTTGTATTCGCTGGGTCATCAGAAAAAAAGTGACAATCAAATTTTATCTTTGTCTTTGAGCCCAAGCGGCAGTCATTTGCTAACAGGTGACAGCAAAGACTTTGCGTTGTGGCAAATGGAAGATGGTCGCAACATAGGTTTTTGGTCGGTTAAAGACGCGACTATCCGCGACTTAGCCGTCTCAGATTTTGGCCGCCATATGCTGGTGGGCCAAAGTGACGGTAAAGTGCAGCACATTACCTTAAGTTCCGGTCGCCGTATCGAATTTCTGGGCCATACCGAAAATGTGAACTCAGTCGACCTGTCCGCTAACGGTCGTTTTGCTTTGACAGGCTCTAATGACCATTTTGCCTATCTGTGGGATACCGAAACGGCACAAATCATTTATAGTTTTCCACACCCAAACCGGGTTACTAAAGTGGCACTGGATCAGCAAGGTCGTTATGCCTTTAGTGCAGGCAGTGAATTACAGGCTTTTATCTGGGACTTAAAAACAGGCAAGCAAATTAGTCAGCTGGAGTTATCCAGAGCACAAATTATTACCGCAGCCCGCTTTAGTCCGAATGGCAAATGGCTGGTGACTGGTTCTCCATCCAGAGCTTTAATTTTATGGGATGTGGCAACGGGGAAAAAAATACAACAATGGCAAGTCAGAGCTATTCTTAATAGCAGACCAGCCAGCGCTGTGATCCATGCGGTGGCTTTTTTGAATGACACTCAGATTATCAGTGAAAGTTCCAGTGGTGTAGCCGAAGTATGGGAGATTAAACAATGACAGAACAAGTGGTTGAGCTACAACAGCAACTTATTGATTTAGAGAGCAAACTGGCATTTCAGGAAGATGTGGTGCAAAGCCTGAACGACGAGTTGCATGAACACCAGAAAAGTATTGAAAAGCTGCAGCGCCAGGTGATGCTGCTGGCGGAAAAAATTAGTCAGGGTAACGACAGTGGCATATTACGTCTCGACGAAGAGCCGCCGCCACCGCATTATTAATACTTATTCTGTGACCCGGTTTACTCGGGTTTAAACACACCTATCACCTGTTCAGCAGCACGCGAAGCTTTTGCTACCTGCTGTTCAGGTTGTGCCATATGATGGCCACATTGCACACACTCCACTTTTTCCACATTATTTTCAATAAACAACATCAGGGTGTCGACAGCCTTACACTGTGGGCAAGTTGCACCGGCAATAAAACGCTTTTTCTTTCTGTCTGTCATATTTTTACTCTCCAAATCTGGCTTTTATCGCATCAAGCCCCAGCGAACTTGACGCTGCAGCATTGTTGGCTGCGTTTACTCCCCCATTCACAGTGAGCTATGCGAATGGGGGTCTCTCACCCTTGCCGTAGCACTGCAACCCCAATTACTTTGGGTAAAAAACCGCTTGCGCTCTTGGTTTGTCGCCACTTTGCGATTAGAGTAGCAACCAATTTTCGTCTGGGCTAAAACACCATGATCCAACTGCAAAACGTCGAGCTGCGACGCGGTATCAATTGCTTATTGCAACGTGCTGATCTTACCGTATTTCCGGGGCAAAAGGTCGGAATTATTGGCGCCAACGGCTGCGGCAAATCCAGCCTTTTTGCGTTACTGCAACAAAAGCTACAACCTGACGCTGGTTCAGTATCCATTCCATCCAGCTGGACTATTTCGACCGTAGCGCAGGAAACTCCAGCCCTTGAGATTTCGGCCATGGACTATGTGTTGCAAGGTGACGAAAAACTCTACCCATTACTACAACAGTTAAAAATTACCGATGGCAGTGTCGATTTAGCCGCTGTGCATCATCAGATTGATGCTTTAGACGGCTACAGAGCAGAAGCCAAAGCTGGTGTTTTGCTGGATGGTCTTGGCTTCAGCGGTGCGGCGCAACAACAGAGTGTGAAGTCCTTTTCCGGTGGCTGGCGTATGCGTTTAAACCTGGCCAAAGCGTTAATGCAACCTGCTGAATTGTTGTTGTTGGACGAACCAACCAACCACTTAGACTTAGATGCCGTATTGTGGCTGGAGAAATACCTGGCTTCATTTAGCGGCACTTTACTGTTGATCAGTCACGACCGTGATTTCCTCGACGCTGTGATAGACAATACGGCGCATATAGATAATCAGACTTTAACTTTATACAAAGGCAATTACAGCCAGTTCGAACGTCAGCGCGCCGAACATTTGGCACAACATCAGTCGATGTTTGAAAAACAACAACGTCAGGTGGCACACCTGCAAAAGTATATTGACCGTTTCCGTGCTCAGGCGACGAAAGCCAAACAAGCGCAAAGCAGGATCAAAGCACTGGAACGTATGACGTTGCTGGCACCGGCGCACGCGGATTCACCTTTTCAGTTTGAGTTTTTAGATCCGCGCTCTTTACCTAACCCATTGTTAAAAATGGAAAACGTCAAAGCAGGTTATGGCGACACCGCTATTTTACAGCAGATTAATTTTCAGCTACTGCCAGGCAGCCGCATTGGCTTATTAGGTCGTAACGGCGCAGGTAAATCGACGCTGATTAAACTGTTATCTGGCTCTTTAACCCCACAAGCTGGTGAAATCTGGTACGCCAATGGCGTCAGTATTGGTTATTTCGCTCAGCACCAGCTGGAAACGTTAAGGCCACAGGATTCACCTTTACAGCATTTAGTCCGCCTTGCGCCGGATGCAACAGAACAGCAGCTGCGCGATTATATTGGCGGCTTCGGTTTTCATGGCGATAAAGCCTTATCTCCCTGTGCACCTTTTTCCGGTGGTGAAAAAGCCCGTTTGGTATTAGCTTTATTGGTCTATCAACGACCTAACCTATTATTATTAGACGAGCCCACCAACCACTTAGATCTGGATATGCGGGAAGCCATTGTCATGGCCTTGCAAAGCTTCGAAGGTGCTATTGTAGTGGTGTCACACGACAGACATTTGCTCAGTAGCACTACAGATGAGTTTTATCTGGTGGCTCACGGCAAAGTCGCACCTTTTGATGGTGATTTGGCCGACTATTATCAGTGGTTGCAGCAAGACCAACGCGCCAGTAACCAAGCCTCAATCTCTGACGAAATAGTGACTGCACATAGTGCACAAAATCGTAAAGACCAAAAACGCTTAGAAGCAGAATTACGTGCTTTACAACGACCGTTAAAGCAGAAAATTGAAAAGCTGGAACAGCAGCAAGAAAAACTACACCAGCAACAACAACAAATTGAAAGCGCTTTAGCTGATGTCGGGATTTATGATGCCGTTCGTAAAGCCGAATTAACCAAAACATTGGCAGAGCAACAAAAAGTCCAAAAGGAACTAGCTGAAGTGGAAGAACAATGGTTCGAAGCTCAGGAAGCATGGGAGCAACAAAGTGCAGAATTCTGGCAAAAAAACGCTTAACCCTGAATCATTCTGGCAGTACAGCCTGAGTCTGTACCCTGCTGTAAAGGAGCTATGTCTGCAATGGCAGGACAACTTTGGCGTCAATATTAATTTGCTGCTGTTTTTGTTGTATCTGGATAAACAGCAGCAAAGCCTCGATGAAACCCAACTGAAGCAGTTAGAAGATTTGTTAAAACATTTCAGCACTGAAGTGACCCAATCTATCCGCTCTTTGCGCCGTACTTTGCCATCGCCTTGGTTAGAATCAGAGATGCAACAAGCTCTGCGCCAGCAATTGCTGAGTACTGAACTGGCCGCTGAGAAATTGGAACAGCAGTTATTGGTGCAGCAGTTTAATCAATTAAGCCACAGTGACGATTTACTGCCTCATAGTCAGCTACTTGACCACTATTTAGTGCTAATAAAAGCACCGGCTGAACAACTGGACGCTGAAATTCTTGATCTGTATCAACAAAGCCAACAGCTAGAAGGACTCTAAAGTCCAACTTTGATCTACATCAGGCTTTGCTAAAACTAATGCTTCTACACTCAAAGCATCAGTCAATAGCGAGGATACGATCATGAATATATGGCAAGAATTTTTGAAAGATCCAGTGATCTTTATCTCTTTTACAGGCTTGGCTTTAGTGATTGGGTTGTGTTTGTTTTATGCTGGTTATTTCTTATATAAAACTTCACATGCAGAGTGATGTAAATGTGCCCCCAAATTCAGCCAAGCACTAATGCTCGGCTGAATGCTTAAAAGTATTGACCCTTTCTAAAACAACAATTTCAGCACAACGCAGACTTATAGAATGTGTGCGCCAGTATTCTATGATGGTTTTGTTTCTGTTCTTGTTGAATGCTCTGTATAGATTTGCAGACTCTGCAAAATATTGCTCTGAGTCCTCAAGCATTTCATGCTTAATTTTTTCAAGATGCTTCTGATCATTTATCTCTGACGTAAAACTCATATAAAAGAGATATCCGACTAAAACCAGCACTATCAATAGATTGCAATATTCAGAAGTCATAGCTATGCTCCTAAAAGGTGGAGCATTAATGCCCCACCTTTTAATTTTAGTACTTAAATAATCTGTAACCTGAATAAAATGCCAATCCAAGCATAGCACTTACTGCAAGTGGTGCAGATGCAAAAGCTAAACCTGCACTAACCAAGCCAAATCCTGAACCAAAACTGGCATTGCCAATAACTAACGCCAACCCAAATGCGGCCGCACTTTCTGGCATAGCTCCACCACTAACTTGCTCAACTTGTTCTGAAGTTAATTCACGCATGGTATCTCTCCTGGAGACTGACTAAGTTTAGCAATCTGATATCAGATTGCGACCAGCTGATACAGCCAGACATATCACTCCATGTCGCTCAGCAACTAGGTATTTTATTTGCACCGCCTAAGGAACTCACAAATAAAACACATGGTTAACAAAATAATTACAACAATGAATTAAACCAAAAATTTTGTATTTTTCTAGTTCAGAGAGGAAAAACTTAGGATAGCTGACTTTAAAATAGTACAGATTTGTGGACAGCCTGGGCACTGTCCACACTGTATGGCTTAAGCAGATAATAAGGTTCGTAATCGATCAGTAAATACAGACACCAAAGCATAAATAGTTAACTGCGGATTCGCACCTAAACTTGTCGGCAGTACCGAGCCATCAAATACCGACAAATTCTCTAATTGATGATGACGGCCTGACAAATTGACGACTCCCTTCGCCGGATCAGCGCTCATATTGCAGCCCCCCATCACATGGGCAGATGCCAGAGTAGCACGATACCTTTGCAGAGGCAGAGCCTGGATCGCCTGTCGGGCGTGCTGCCAGCTGCGATATAACTCTGCATCCTGATGAATGGGTAAAACCGACTTTGCACCGGCTGCAAATTGTAGCTCAGCCATAGCCAGATAAGCAGTTTGCACGCCCTGCCATAAATAATCGGATATAGGGTAATCCACTACGGGTTCGCCATTGTCGGATAACAACACAGTCCCGCCCTGACTATCCGGATGAAAGCCATCCCGCAGCAATGCAATCACCACCTGTAACTGATTAAACTGCTGCATCAACGCTGCATGAGATTGTGCCAGTCCCGTCAGTTTAGTCGCCATTAACACTGGGTGTAATGGTGGCACTTCTAATTTAAATCCAGCCTGCCCATTCGACGGCCAAACAAACTGATCAGAATAAATAGATTGAGGTGCCCCACTGTGGCCAGCTATCGTCTCCTCAAATAAGGCCCCGGAAATGACACTGGGGTGCAAGTAGGTATGCTTGCCTAAACGCCCGGAAGGATTCGGTACTTTAGAACGCAGCAGTAAAGCTGGTGAGCCTATAGCACCTGCAGCCACTATGTAATGTTTGGCTTTGAAGCTGAGCTTTATTTTGAAATCAGCATGAAAATACGAGTCTACAGGCACAGCCACCAGAGACTGTACTTGTCCATGCTGCCATTTTAGTTCTCGCGCCGACACCCGGCTGATTAACATAGCGCCAGCTTGCATAGCGGCTGGAATAGTGCTGACCAGCATCGACTGCTTCGCATTGATGGGACAGCCCATACCACAATATCCAAGGTTCGCACAGCCGCTGACATTACGGTTGATCACCGTGTATTGCCAGCCTAACGCCTCGCAGCCTTGTCGCAATTTATCATTATTGCTATTTGGTGGTACCGGCCAGGGATGAATATTCAAGCGCTGCTCTGCTTGCTGAAAATAAGGGGCCAAATTCTCTGAGGTAAAATCGGAGCCAAATTCAGCACGCCAGTAATCCAGAGTGTTTTCAGGAGTACGGATAGAGGTAGTCCAATTCACTGTCGTCGAACCACCCACAGTGCGTCCCTGTAATATGCCTATACTCTGATCAAGAGTTTTCCGGCCAGCTCCATCCTGATACAACGCAGGGTACGCCCAGCGCTCCTGCTGTTTAAAATCTTTGCCTTCGTACAAAGCCCCCATTTCCAGTAATATTACTTTGAATCCGGCAAGACTTAATTGTTCAGCGGCCATTGCTCCGCCAGCACCAGAACCTACTATCACCACATCAGCTTCAAAGTGTTTGTCGGCCGTTAAAGTGGACGCATCCAGATAAGACCAGCCCGCTGAGACGCCGTCGGCAATCAGATTTTTCATAGGTTAAACTCCGGCGCGCTGTACTGCAGAGACAACCAATGCTGTGGCTGGCCATAAAAAGCAGCGTAGATCAATTCACGTAAACCACTAAAGGCTTGCTGTAATAAAGAAAAATAACTGTCACGCCAGCTAAATAGCAAATCCAGACGAGCTGGCAACGGCAGATCTGCCAGTTGCAACCACTGTCCCGTCAACGCCAGACGGGCCAAATCTTGCTGCAGTAGCTCAAACAGTTGCTGAAGTTGTTGCTGCTGACTGTGCGGCAAATAAGCAAGAAATTGCAGCACGTCATCCCTTGTCTGCGCTAAGGATAACTGTTGTGCCGCCATATCAGCAGGTAACGCCCCCATTAAGACAGCAGGCAATAACGCATCCAATACCAGAACAGCCGCATTGTCGCTGCCTTGCAGACTTTGATGCTGGTATACTGCGTAGCCTGTGCTGGCGGCTAAGGTCAGCGCAAGAGAGCGGAAAATAAACTGGCGTCTGTTCATTCTTGTAGTGGTCCGGCCAGAAAAAGTGACCTTGATTGTTAAGTAGGATTGTTGATTTTGCAAGCCCCTGAAATGGTAAAACTTCCCTCAGCTTTTAAACCGGCATGGTGGCTGCGTAACTGCCATCTGCAAACTATAGCGGCTAAGTATCTGGCCCCACGTCACGCTTTGGTTACTGACGCAGAAATGCTGGCGTTGCCGGATGGCGATCATATCCAGCTGAACTGGACAGAAATGCCAGATCAAGCCACAGCTAAACCCATAGTAGTGGTATTACACGGTCTGGAAGGGAATATCCATAGTCACTATGCAGCTGGCATGTTGCAGGCTTTGCAACACCAGGGTTTTATAGCAGTACTGATGCATTTTCGCGGCTGTAACGGTGTCGCTAACAGGTTACCTCGAGCTTACCATTCAGGTGATACCGCCGATTTGGCTTTTTTAATAGCACAAATTCAGTTGCGTTATCCAGGTCGCTCACTGGCCGCTATTGGTTTTTCCTTGGGCGGCAATGTACTGGTGAAGTATTGTGGCGAACAAGGTGCACACTGTGTATTAAAGGCAGCTGTGGCTGTATCTGCGCCTCTGGCTTTAGCTCCAAGCGCAGAGCGCATTAATCAGGGTGGCAGCAAAGTGTATCAGCAGTATCTTTTGGGGCGGCTCAAAGCCACGATGATGCGTAAGCTGGACAGGCACAAAGACTTCCCTCTACCGGTCAGCAAAGCGCAAATTCTGGCGTTAAAAACTATTCGTGAATTTGATGACTTACTGACGGCGCCACTGCATGGCTTTCACAATGCTGACGATTATTATCAAAAATCCAGCGGTAAAGCTTTTTTAAAACAAGTACGTATTCCGCTGTTATTGGTGCATGCCAAAGATGATCCATTTTTATCTCCGGCAGTGTTACCCAAAGCCGATGAAATACCGCCTTTTGTGCAGTTGATACTATCCCGCCATGGCGGTCATGTCGGTTTTGTCACAGGCAACACACCTTTTAAAGCGGAATATTGGTTAGAGCAACAGTTACCACCTTACCTTGCACAGTTTTTAGGACAACACTGATGTTATTGATCCCCCATGAACAATTATCCTCCGACACGCTGGACGCTCTGATTGAAGCTTTTGTACTACGTGAAGGCACTGAATATGGCGAGCAGGACATTAGTCTGGGCGTGAAAGTAGCTCAGGTGAAAAGTCAGCTGGAAGCTAATCAACTGGTGATTTTATATTCTGAGTTACATGAAAGTGTCGACATCATCACCAAACAACAATGGCGACAACTGGTGAAACAAGGTGAGATTGAGAGCGACCAGTTTTGAAGTTAGTCTAAGTTTCTTGTGGCGCTGTGGGCGCGGATCAGTTCAGTCCATGGCACTTCAGAGCGGCCTATCACCATAAAATCGGGGTTCGACAAGGTTTCACGTTGGTTATAGCTTAAAGGTGCAAACTGACTATCAAGAATTTTACCACCCGCTTCTTCGACTATGACATGCACAGCAGCCGTATCCCACTCGCCGGTAGGACCCAAACGCAGGTAACAGTCGGCACCGCCTTCCGCCACCAAACAGCTTTTTAATGAGCAACTGCCAAGTGCTATAAATTCTGAGCAGGCAGGTTTGTTTAACAACTGATGAATATGCTCTATCGGCTGGCGTCGACTGACCGCAATTTTAAGTAACTCACCGGATTGGTGCTGATTCACCTGAATACGGTTGATCAAATGTTGCTGCTGCTTAAAAGCCCCGTGCCCCCGGGTGGCGTAATACCAGATTTGTTCTTTGGGCCAATAAATGACCCCAAGTACAGGCCAGCCATGCTCTACCAGAGCGATGCTTACGGCAAAATCACCACTACGGGCAATAAACTCTTGTGTGCCGTCCATAGGATCAATCAGCCAGTAACGTGGCCAGTCCTGGCGCTGGCGCAGCGGCAGCAAATGCATTTCTTCGGAAACGATAGGAATATCAGGAGCCAGCTCAGTTAACGCATGCAAAATCAGCGCATTCGCAGCCAAATCAGCACTGGTGACAGGGCTTTCATCTGCTTTGTGTTTGGCTTCATAGTCGCCACTCTGGTAGATAGACCATAAGGTATCTCCAGCGGCTCGAGCTGCTTCTTTAACAGGTTCTAATAACCTACTTAAAAACATCCTGATGCTTATCCAGATAATCTCGGGCTAAGAATAAGGCCGCTACACTGCGCGCCTCAGTGAAATCGCTTTGGTCTAACAGTTCAAATTGCTGTTGCCACTGCCATGGCACCAGTTCTAAAGGTTCAGGTTCATCCCCTGGCAAACTGGAAGCCGTTAAATCCAACGCTAATACGATATGCATTGTAGCACTAAAGTATCCCGGAGCTAAGGCCACGGTTTTTAAAGGAATTAACCGTCCTGCCTTAAAACCTATTTCTTCCTGTAATTCCCGATTTGCCGCTTCTACGACTGTTTCACCCGGATCGATTAACCCCTTGGGGAAACCCAGCTGATAATCATGAGTACCAGCGCAGTATTCTCGTATTAAGTAAAAACTACCAGGTTCAGGGCAGGCCACCACCATCACAGCTCCGCGGCTTCCCCCTTTCATTCGCTCGTAGGTGCGTTGTTCACCGTTGCTGAATTGCAGATCCAGCTGTTCAATTTTAAACAGCCGGCTTTCAGCCACTAGTTTTTGCTCTAAAATTTGCGGTTTTTCTTTGTCGCGGTCGCGCTGCGCCATAAAACTGCCTCTGCTACAATGGGCCATCGCCTTACTATAAATGGATTAGCCGGAAAAACCTATGCTGGACTGGAGACAAATTGATACCGTGTTGTTGGATATGGACGGTACTTTGCTGGATTTACACTTTGACAACTACTTTTGGCTGGAGCATTTACCCAAACGTTGGGCTGAGCTTAGCGGTATTAGTGTGAGTGATGCCAAACAGCAACTCGAAGCAGAATACCATGAACTGAACGGCAAAATAGAGTGGTATTGTCTGGATTACTGGACGAAAAGACTGTCATTGCCCATCACAGAACTAAAGCGTGAAGTGATGGATAAAATTCAGATGCGTGCCGATACACCGGCTTTTTTAACGGCATTAAAACAGTCCGGCCGCAAGGTCATTTTGGTCACCAATGCTCATCCTGATTCTTTGTCGTTAAAAATTGAGCGCACTACTCTGGCCAGTTACATAGATACTTTGGTATCGACTCATGAATTTGGTGTCACTAAAGAACAACAAGAGTTATGGCAAAGACTGCAACAACGTTTTGGTTTCGACCCAAAGCGTACTTTATTTGTCGACGACAGTCTGCCAATACTGCAATCAGCGCAACGTTTTGGCATAGGTCATTTATTGGCAGTCGCCAACCCGGATAGCCAAAAACCCAGCAGAGCTATCACTGAGTTTCCGGCTATAGAGGATTATTCGGTGTTACTGGCGGATATTCAGGCAACATCCTCTAATTAATTGAAGTTGCAACGAGGCGACCAGTGAATGAGTCCCCATGAACATAGGCCACTATGTGATTGGGACGAGAGAACACTGTCAACAAAGTTGCGCCTTCAAGTAAGACGGGGAGACTAGCGGCTCTGTAATTTCAGAGTAAACCGCCCCTCTGCATCAGGCTGCCCGACAAATTGCATCGCCTGATGCACTTCTTTTGGCATGCTGGCGTCTGGTTTGAGCGTGCCATTGAGCTGATAGTTACCCTGCTCGCCAATCAACGCCGTTACATTCAACGCCAGTGGATTGCCAGGTTCAGTCACCATTTGCAGCTGGCCCTGCTCACAGCTTAAAGTCGCATCTATAGCTTTTAAATCAATCCATCCTGATGGCGCCTGAAACTTGGCGTCCAGCCAGCTGGCTTTACCTGCCAATTGCTCGCACCAGGGTTGTCCCATACTGAACTGCTGAATATTCACTAGCATAGTACCGCTGGCAGCGACCTGAAACGGCAAACGCAATTTCAGTAAAGGGATGATAGGCTCAACCGGCAAACGTAACTGGCTTGATTCCAGTTGCAGTCCAGAGAAACCATAAGCCAGCTGAGCTTTGGCATAAGGCAGAGTGGTTTGACGAATTTGGCCAATACCGAGCGATAACGCCAGTTTTCCTGTCAATAAAGCCCAGGGCTTTAGCTGCCAATTCAGCTGCTGCAGTACATAACCATTCAGTGATACTGCTTGGATCTGACCTTGCCACAAAGTACCACTGACTGGCCCTAACTGAATTTGTGAAGGCAAAGGCACCAGCTTTAACCACCAGGCAGCAGGTGCCAGGATCACTAAAAACACCAGATACAAACCAAGAGCGACCGGGATTATTTTTTTATAGTTCATTTACGACTCGACCAATAAACGACGAACACGCACCATACCAGGCGCATCGGCTACAGCTAAATCCAGCTGCACTATGCTGACATTGTGCTGATACTGTAATTCATGCAACCAGGCCAGTAGTTGGTCAAAACTAATATCATTCAGCATCACCTGCATCTGATCATTTTGTGGCTGCATCCGGCTGACCTGAATTTTATGGGTGCGGGCACTGGAACTAATCAGATCCGTCAGACTGCCCTGAACCTTAGTCTGTGCTGAGACCGCAGGGTAACTACGGACCTGTAATAACTGCTGACTGATCTGTTGCAACTGTTGCTGCTGGGTCTGATAACTCTGGTGCAAAGGAGCCCACACCAACCAATAAAAAGCGGCTATCACTAAAGTCACACCCGCACCAAGCAGCAACTGTTGTTCACGTTTTTGCAGCGACAGCCACCAGCTGTGTAGTTGTTGTATTTGACTCATGTTTTCACCTTCATCGCTACTGTGCCCTGGACTTTGCCACCTTCGTTACTTAAAGCCCCTTGTTTCACTTCAAAGCCTTTTTGTTCCAGTCGGGTTTTTAAGTTGTCAAAGCGCTGGAAGCTGTCTGCTTCAGCCTGAAACCGCAGTTCGCTGTTTTTTTGGTCGTACTTTAAATTATCTAAACGCACATTGGTTGTTGCCGCCAGTTCCTGCTGTAAATCATTCAGCAGACTAAATAAACTGCTGTCCTGAACAGCACCGGCGCCTTGTAATTTACGTGCCAGTTGACGGGAAATATCACGGGTCGACTCGGCTGGAAAGCGACTTTTATACAAAGTCACTAATTCTGCCCTTTGTTGCTGCAGCAGTTGCCCTTGCTGCCAGACCCCAAAGGCTAAAGTGAGCAGATACAACGCCAGACAAGATGTACCCAGCACAATAGAACTTTGCCACAATGACCAGACTTTATTCCCGGCTTTTTTGGGCGCGTACTGCCCTTGTAACAGGCTAAATTTTTGTTCCGGCAATTGCTGCGCCAGCAAAGCTAAAGGCAATTCAGGCTCTGCCGCCTGCACATTTTGCAGTAGCTCTGCTGGCCAGGGGCTGTAGCTGTGAATCAAGTCAATGTTCGCCAGGCTTAAAAAGTCTGGCCACCAACCAGGTTCAATACTAGACGCTTGCCATGGGCCCTGACGTAACAACCATTGCCCCGCCAGCTCTATAGCGGAAGCGCCATCCTGATGCAAAGGCAATAACAACGCATCAGGCAACAGCTGCATAGGCTGAAAACCTGCAACCACTAAAGAACCGACCCACTGTTCCAGTTGCACTTTTTTACACAGAGCCACTTGCTGCCAATATTCTTTACCACGCTGCTGGCATTGACCTAAGGCCAGATACAGCTGCTCTATATCCTCAGCATGCTCTTCTTCGAGCATGTATGGTAAGGCCTGAATAATTTGCCGGTTAGGTTTTGCAGGCAGCAAAACCTCACTTAACACCACATCAGCGGCTGGCACTAAAGCCACCACGGGACGACGGCCTAAACGCTCGGACAAAGCAGATAGCTCATCAGCGCAAGCCAGTTGCCCCGATGCGATAATCTCTTTATTGACGGCGGACCAAACCAACCAGCTGATTGGCTGCTGTGGCTGACTGCCCAGTCTTATTATTAATTGTTCGTTCACCACTGGCCTCCAAACCGCCGCGCTATCACTTTTACCTTTTGTTGCTCATCAATCACCAGTACAGATGCCAGATTAAACACGGTATCCATGTAAGTCACTGTAGTTTCGAGCAAAAAATAATTCGAATTTATTGCCATCATGGCTTTGACCTCGTCCGTGACACTGATACTGGCAAACTGCGGACTGGCCCAAACTTCGTCCAAACTGGCAAATCCTTCTTCCGGTCTGCTGCCGATCAAATCCGAGGCAGCACTTTCATCCAGTTCAGGAATATAAGCCGATAACAAAGCAGCGTTTTCCGCTGTCAGCGTGTTGAGATTCAGCTTGCTACTACTGACTTTAGGGATCACACAAACCCAGGGCCGCACCAGCTCGTAATCTGCCGGCGTTAAATCCAGCATCACCCGTAATTCAGAAACCGACCCCATTAAACTATTGGCGGTATAAAACGGCATCTGCAAACCTGCATAGTCGTCCTGCTCAGCACCGCCTGCAATTTGCAATAAACTGTCTGCATCCAGCCAGTCACTGATGCGAGCTGTTAAATATTCAGCTGGCATCGACAAATCCGTCGCCTTTAATTCAAGCAATCGCTGAAAGGCTTTTTGGCTAGCCGTTTGACCCGCACCCACCTGCTGCTGATCGGCGGGTCGCTGTAAATTATTTAAGTTAAAGCAGCTTTGTAAATCAATCAGCTTGCCAGTGATAGTGCCGTTATCGACTGGAAAGGTCGCGCCAAGTTGAGCCCAGTCCTGCGATAAGTTGACTGTCTCTTTACCCGCTACCGTGCTTTTCAGCAAGCGGATACTGGCCTGCTCTGCCGCTATACCATACCAATAAGCCTGTTGCTGTTGCTGTAAATTCAGTTGTCGCTGCAACTGCAACTGCAAACGGCCACTCATGCCCACAGCGATGACGACAACTAAAGCGACAATCATCATCACCACCACTAACGCCACACCAGACTGACGGCGCATCAGGTTAATCCGTTCATCAGGGTATAAAAACGCTGCATTTCGCCCAGTTGCTCATGGGTAATAGTCAAGCGCATTGCTTTGGGCAATTTCTCCTCATTCCAGGTTTCCAGCCATTCTTCGTCTTTTAAGAATTCCACTTTAAAACCTGTGACTCTGTCCAGCAAAGGCTGTACTTTGGGCTCAGTTCCTGTGACTGCATCAGGAAATAAACTAAACAGTCGTTCAATTTTGCCTTCACGAAAACGATACCCAACGGCCTGAATTTCGCTGCGCGGCAGCACCATGCCGGGGTTACGCCAGCCATTGTGCACAAAAGCAAAACCACCCTCTTCGCTTTCCAGCATCAGTTTGTCACCCAGCAAAGGAGATTTGACGGGTTCTTCGCCTTCTACCCTGATCTGCCGTGCGCTGATTTGCGCTAAATCGCGCTCTAAAATCAGGAAAAAGCGCTGTATCTGTGCCAGGCGCTCTGCCGCTTTTTGCGATGCGGCATCAGACTCTGTCACACTCGACAACACGCTCGCTGAAGCCAACCCTACCAAAGCGAAAATGGCCATTGCCAGCAACATTTCAATAAAGGTAAAACCACGCCCAGTATTAACGTTCAGCATCGGCTTTACCTACGAAGGTTTGCAACTGATACACCACTTTTTCAGGGTTATCAGCCAGACTGACCTTCACTATCACAGCGCTGAAATTAGCATCTGCAGTTTTTTGAATCTCCTGTTGCCATAACCAGCTGCGGTTAGCAAATTCCACAGTTTTTTGTGTGTTCTTCAGCGGCCAGGTTTTCTCCAGAAATACTGCATTTAATTGATTTTCGGCGACATAAGCAGCAAAAGTCATATTCTCCAGATGAGAAATAGAATTCATATGCTCAGAGGCGGCTTTCATCACCGCAGCCCCCGCTGTGGCAAACACGGCCATCGCGATCAGCAACTCTATCAGGGTAAAGCCTTTGCTTTTCATGGTCTGTCGTTTTCCACTGCAGATTTAACCAGCGGAATACTGTATTCACCTTTGAGCGCCTGATACCAAAAAGGGCGCTCAGTTTCATCCGCCAATACCAACTGAAAAGGGCTGATGTCGCCGGAGGATAAAATATAGATGTTGGGTAACAAAGGTTTCTCACGGGCTTTTAACGGACCTTTGGCCTTGTCGTCCTGGTCAGTTTTTTTATCGTTCTCTTCAGCTGCTTCTTCTTGCTGCTCGAGCAATTCTTCCTGCAGTTTACGGAACTCTTCCTGCCCTAAAATACTGTCTTCAGCCCAGCTTAAGCCGTCCAGCTCCAGCTCTGCCCTTATGG
Organism: Rheinheimera tangshanensis; assembly: GCF_014645135.1. Lineage (GTDB taxonomy): Bacteria > Pseudomonadota > Gammaproteobacteria > Enterobacterales > Alteromonadaceae > Pararheinheimera > Pararheinheimera tangshanensis. The sequence goes on along the minus strand of NZ_BMLH01000010.1, from coordinate 131,960 downwards.
TTTCAGGCCAGGGGTGGAATTGCATAAATTTAGGCTCAGCCACTTCCAGCCACTTTTGACCGTTGTGGACCAAAAACTGATAGCCTTTGTCGTTCAGCATCAGGCCAAAATCCTGCTGCTTTAAAATAGCGGTCTCAGACAGTACCTGCACCAATTGCTGTAACCTGTCCGTTTCTTTTTGAATACGTGAAGGTCTGGATTCACTAACAAAATTCACCACCACGTAGGATGCCATTAAGCCAAGCAACAGCATCACTAACATGATTTCCAGCAATGTAAAACCACGGTGGTGTTTCATTTCTAGTTTTGCTGCTCTTCCGGCGCATCCAGATTCCAGTTACCTATATCGTCATCTGTGCCGGCAACACGATCTGGCCCCATTGAATACACGTCAATACGGCCCATCTCACCCGGACTGACTAACAGATAATCGTTGTCCCACGGATCTTTTTGCAAACGTTTGATAAAACCACCTTCAGGGAAAGAGCGGGGCACTGGTTCTGAAGTCGCCTGGGTGACTAAGGCCTGCAATCCTTGTTCTGTGGTTGGATAAAAACCATTGTCCAGCTTGTACAAATCCAGAGCATTCTCCAGCTGTTGAATATCCACCACCACTTTTTGTCTGGCTGCTTTTTCCTGATTACCCATTAAGTTAGGTACGACCATACTGGCGATCACACCCAAAATAACAATAACCACCATCACTTCCAGCAGGGTAAAACCCTTTTGTTGTTGCATTTTCTAACCTCCGACTAAATTGTTTAACGCCAAAATAGGCTGCAGAATCGCCATTACAATAAATAAAACTATGCCAGCCATCACGGCAACTAAAACAGGTTCAAATACTTTCAATGAAACAGTCACCAGAGTTTCAAATTCCCTGTCCTGTGTATTAGCAGCACGCTCCAACATGCCATCGAGCTGACCACTTTTTTCGCCAGAGGCAATCATATGCAGCATCATAGGTGGGAATAATTTGGTTTGCTCCAGCGCATTTTTCAGCGAAGAGCCCTCACGTACTTTTAAGGTCGCTTCAGCTATAGACTGGCGCATGTAACTGTTATCCAGCACATCCGCACTAATACGCATAGCTTCGAGTAAAGGCACGGCACTGGCGTTCAGAATACTTAAAGTCCGGGCAAAACGGGCAGTGTTTAAACCCCGGCTGACTTTCCCAATCAAGCCCAACTTTAACTGCCTTGTGTCCATCTTCAATTTAAAGGCAGGCTTTTGCATTGCCCTTTTAAAGGCGGCCAACGCCAGAAAAACTGCCAATACCACCAAAAGGCCGTAGGAACGTAAAAAGTCACTGGCGGCTATTAAAAACAAAGTAGAACCGGGCAAGCTTTGTCCCATATGCTCAAACTGACCGACAATCTGCGGCACCACAGCAGCCAACAAAATACTGATCACTGCGATGGCAAAAAAAGTCAAAATAGCCGGATACAACAAGGCCTGCATAATTTGACTGCGCATGTGCTGACGCTGTTCAGTGTAATCCGCTAGCCGGTTTAATACTGCATCCAGATGGCCTGACTTTTCGCCTGCCGCCACCATAGATGTGAACAAGTGATCAAACACATAAGGAAATTCCGCCAGACCTTCAGCCAGGCTGTAACCTTCGACTACTTTAGAACGAACAGACATCATCATGCTGCGCAAACGGGCTTTGTCACATTGCTCAGACACCGCAAGCAGCGCGTTTTCTATGGGTAAACCAGCTTCAATCAAGGTCGACATTTGGCGGGTGATCAACGCCAGTTCACTGGCCTTGATGCCGGATTGGAACCACTTCTTACCAGACGCCAGCAGCTTTTCCTGTCGGGAAGCCAAGTCTAAACTCAGTGGCGTTAGTTTTTGCTCACGCAATAACTGACGAGCCTGACGGGCATTATCGGCCTCCAATACCCCTTTACTGCGACGCCCTTTGGCGTCCATGGCCTGGTATTCAAAAGCTGGCACTACAGATCCTCTCGGGTCACACGCAACACTTCTTCCAGTGTGGTTTCACCCGTTAACACTTTGCTGAAACCGTCCTGACGGATACTAGGGCTTTGAGTGCGAATATATTTTTCAATAGCCTGCTCACCTTTACCGTTATGGATAAGCTCACGGGTATGTTCATCCACCACCAAAAGCTCATGAATACCAGTACGGCCGCGATAGCCGGTTTGATTACAATGTTCACAACCTACAGCACGGTAAATCAGGGTGCCGTCTTTTTTTGTCACGCCAAGCAGAGCTCGTTCTTCTTTATCTGGTTCATGGGCTTGTTTACAGTGCGGACATAAAGTACGCACCAGACGCTGAGCCAATACACCCAATAAACTGGAGGAGAGTAAAAAAGGTTCAACCCCCATGTCTTCCAGACGAGTGATAGCACCAGCTGCGGTATTGGTGTGTAGTGTGCTCAATACCAGGTGGCCTGTTAAACTGGCCTGTACTGCAATTTGGGCAGTTTCTAAATCGCGGATTTCTCCGACCATCACCACATCAGGGTCTTGACGTAAAATAGCACGCAAACCACGGGCAAAAGTCATGTTGACCTTGGTGTTGACCTGCGTCTGGCCTATGCCTTCTAACTCATATTCAATAGGGTCTTCCACCGTCAGAATATTGCGGTCTTTGGTGTTGATTTCGGTCAGCCCCGCATACAAGGTGGTACTTTTACCTGAACCTGTAGGGCCTGTAACCAGAATAATGCCGTGTGGCTTTAAAATTTGCTGCGAAAAACTTTGCTGCACCGCAGCTGTCATGCCGAGCTTGTTCAGATCCAGATGGGAGTTATTTTTATCCAGTAAACGTAATACCACCCGCTCACCGTGACTGGAGGGCATAGTAGATACACGCACGTCTACGGCACGACCGGCTATACGTAAACTGATACGGCCATCTTGCGGCACACGCTTTTCAGCAATGTCCAGCTTGGCCATCACTTTAATACGGGAGACCAGCAAGCTGGATAACTTACGGTTAGGTTTCAACACTTCCCGTAACACCCCATCGACCCGGAAACGAACCACCAGATTTTTCTCAAAAGTTTCGACATGAATATCTGAGGCGCCTAACTTGATCGCTTCGCCAAGCATGGCGTTGATCAATTTAATGATAGGCGCATCATCTTCGTTTTCTAATAAGTCTTCGGTTTCCGGGATTTCATCGGCCAGCGAGGCTAAATCTACCTCGTTGCCGATATCCTGCATGATTTGTTGAGCTTCGGATGAGTCTCTTTGATAAGACGCTTCCAGCAAAGCGTCAAATTCAGTTTGCTGTAGCTTTTGTACTTTAAAAGGAGCAGACAATAAACGTCGTACTTCAAGTAAAGCGGTTGGAGGGGTTTGAGGATTAACAACCAACAACCAGCCGTCCGCCTGAGCCTGCAACAACACACCAAAACGTTTAGCAAAACCAAAAGGTAAGCGCACCTTGGCTGCAGCAGGTTGCATCTCATTCAGATCAACAGCAGACATTAGTTATTCCCCTGCTCTACAGGTTCAACTACGGCTTTGTCCTGAGCCTGTTTTTTCTGTAAATACTCATCAAAAGTCGGCGGAATAATTAAGGTCTCATCAAATTCCGGCATAGCTGGTGTTTCAGCACCAGGCATCAGGTTAATACCTTTTTCGCCCTGAGCCAGCTGCTGCGCCCGCACATAGTTGTACTTACGCTGACTGACTTCACTGAGCAAGCCGTCATCCCGCATGATAGTTGGTTTGATAAAAATCATCAGGTTACGCTTACGTTTGCTGGATGAGGTGGAGCGAAATAAAGCACCCAGCACTGGGATATCACCTAACAGTGGTACTTTGGATTCACTTTGTTGCACATCTTCATCAATCAAACCACCCAGCACTACAGTGGCACCGTTATCGGCCAGGACTGTGGTTTTTATTTCTCTTTTGGCGATAATAGGGTTGCCTTCAATATCACCATTACGGCCCGATACTTCCTGCTCTATGGTCAGTTTCACCGCATTACCTTCGTTAATCTGCGGTGTCACTTTGAGCTTAATACCGACTTCAATCCGATCTAAAGTAGTAAAAGGATTGGTGCCGCCTGAACCTGGGCTGGTGGTGGTCTTAATAGGTACCTCTTCACCAACAATAAAAGAAGACTCCTGATTATCTAATGTGGTCAAAGACGGAGTCGCCAGGATATTAGAATTACTGTCCGTGGTGACGGCCTGCAAAATAGCGCCCCAGTCGTTTTTCACGACGCCCAGCATCATACCGGTTACACCACCTAAGGCCTCTCCCAATTGGGTGTAGTCACCATTCTGATCCGGGTTCACCGTAGTGACGCCGGTCTCTTCGTTAACCACTGTAGTGCCTTTGACTTCACGCGCTGCCGCAGCACCTGCGGCAACCTGGCTGATAGGCACAACACCGTTATTAAATTGAGTTAAGCCGCCTTGAGCACTGATCCACTGCACCCCTAAATTGGCACCTGAGTTATCCGCAACTTCTACAATGATGGCTTCAACCAGTACCTGAGCCCGGCGAATATCTACTTGCCGGATCACATCTTCCAGTGAACGCAAAACATCTGGCTGAGCGGTAATCACTAAAGAGTTGCTTTCAGCATGAGCTTCGATACTGACATCACGGCCCTTACCGGATGTTCTGGCACTTTGCGCCTGCGTTGCTGCGCCCTGAGTTTCGGCTGCTATAGTAGCACTGACGCCTTGTAATACTTTGACCAGGTCTTCCGCTTTGGCGTACTTCAGGTAATAGACACGAGTATTGCCCTGATTTTCAAGCTCAGCATCTAAACGCTGCACTAAGGCAACCACACGCTCACGGGCCTGACGCTCACCACTGACAATCACACTGTTGGTGCGCTCATCGGCCACAATTTTCGGGATTAAAAACTCAGGTTGCTCAGACTTGCCCTGATTTTTATAAATATTCTCCAGAATACGCACCACTTCAGCCGAAGAGGCGTAACTGAGTTTGATGATTTCTAAATCCTGATCACCGGCTTTGTCGACCCGGGAAATAATATCAACCAGTCGATTTACCGTCTCGGCCTGACCCGTCATCATAATGACATTTGACGGGTCGTAGTTCACCACGCTGCCGCCACCACTCTGATCGACAAACTGGCGCAATAAAGGAGCCAGTTCACGCACTGATACGTTTTTCACCTGAACCACGCGGGTGACCATTTCATCGCCCAAAGCGCCGGCATTATCACTGACTACGGGAATGTTAGAGGTTTTTGCATCTTTTTGCCGCACCACTTTGAGCACACCACTTTTCATTTCAACCACTGAAAAGTCATAGACTTCCAGTACGTTTAAAAAAAACTGGTAATACTGTTTTTCGTTCAGCATTTCATAACTGCGCACGTTAATGCGCCCCCGCACTTGCGGATCAACAATAATAGTTTTGTTCAGATTTTTACCAACAATGTTGATAAATTCATTGATATCTGTGCCCTTAAAGTTCGGCTGATATTCAGTTGCAGTCGCAAAAAAACTCAGTAGCGCAATAGCACTCAAACCTAACCAACGGGAAATGTGCAGACGAGAAGATGTCACTGACTTCATTAGAGTTTAACCATCTTAATTAATTATTATTGTGACAGACTAAAGACAATGTCTCTGGTCTGGCCGTCACGTTCAACTTTAATTGAAGCCTGAGTTGCTTCACGTAATTCATTCATCACCATCATGGCTTGCTGCATATCATTCAGCGCAGTGCCGTTAATTTCAACAGCCACATCATTGGCTTTTAAGCCCATGCGTTCAAATAATTCAGGATCTTTTCCAGGCATCACCCGATAACCATAGAGTTGACCATTGCGGTATTGAGGCGAAGCACGAATATAGTCAAAAAACTTCATTGGCTCCGACATCATTTCTTTACGCACATCAGCCAGTTCTTCAAGTGCTGGCTGAGGCCCTTCCATCATAGGTTCGGGTAGAGGCTGATAATCTACTTCCTGCAAGCCGCCATTTTGCGCTGCCATTTGCTGATACTCTATGCCGTCGAGCATCAAAGTTTCAAAGCGGGACGACACTCTGAGCAATACTCTGTCTTCAAACACCTGACTTAAGATGGCACTGGTGCCTTCTATTTTATCGTCCACACCATAAGTTTGTTCACTGCCCTGACTTTCTATAACGGCAGAACCTTGCTCTGGTTTACCTGACACAGACACCACACCGGTCAGTTTGACATTCAACGTCGTTTTAGGGGCTGAAGATGGCACAGCAACAGGAGGAGCATCGGCTTTTTCTGCAGCTTTACCAAATAAACTGGCTGCCAGTAATAAGTTCAAATCCGGCGCAGCCGCGGCTGAAGTACTCACAACCGCACTGATAGGTTCAGCTGTTGGCGCAGGCAGAAGTTGCCAACTTAATTTAGCCAATAGCCAACAAAACAGCAGCACAAGAACTCCGGTCAGCCAGAGATTCAGGCGCTGTTGCGGCAGACGGGTAAGCCATTCAACTGCAGGTCGGGTGGAAGCAAGCCAATTCATTCTTTAATAATTCTTTTACAAAACTCATTGCATCTTACCCAGTTGTTTTGTCCTCAACAAGCCTACATATCACAATTCCAATACCTCTGACTTTAGACAGAGTCAAGGACTATACTTTATGTTCACTTGCAGCGGAGAACAGGCGTGGATAAATCAGTGAACCAGCCTACCACAGTTATATTACGTTTAGATAAATGGCTTTGGGCATGTCGCTTTTACAAAACCAGAGCGCTGGCAAAAGACATGATCGAAGGTGGAAAAGTTCATTATAATGGCCAGCGCTGTAAAGCCAGCAAAACGGTCGAGCTTGGTGCCACCATTAAACTGACACAAGGCACGGACGAACGAACTGTGGTAGTTCTGGCTTTGTCTGAAAAAAGACTTGCAGCCCCTTTAGCTCAGGCTCTGTATCAAGAAACAGAGGAGAGCGTAAAATTAAAACAGGAAAGAGCTGAATTACGCAAAATGAATTTACTATTTGCACCACACCCTGAAACCAAACCGGATAAAAAAATGCGTCGCCAGTTGCTGCTGATTAAAGCTCAGCAATCTTAAGTCTTAAGGTACTGTTATGAATCAAGATTTGTTAGTTCGTTTTTTATTTAGTCAACGCGATGTACGAGGCGAAATCGCTTATGCCTCCGACAGTTTGCAACAAATGCTGCAAAATCATGACTACCCTTACCCGGTGAAGCAATTACTGGCCGAGCTGGTGGTGGCCACCAGCTTGCTAACCGCCACTTTAAAACTGGATGGTGATATTGCGGTGCAGTTACAAGGCGATGGGCCTGTGCGTTTTGCTGCTGTCAATGGCACAGCGGAGCAAGAGTTTCGTGGTGTAGCCCGTCTGCAGGCGGAAATTGGCGCCACAGGTTTTCGTGATCTGATTGGTGAAGGTTATATGCTGGTCACTATTACGCCAAAACAAGGCGAACGTTATCAAGGCATTATCCCACTGACGGGCGACAGCTTGACGGAAACCTTAGAAGCATATTTTGCTCAGTCGGAACAATTGCCGACCCGTTTATATCTATTTACCGATCTGACCGAAAATAATAGCCGCGCTGCGGGTTTATTGTTACAGGTATTGCCGGTTGACCCTGACAAAGCCAAACAGGATTTTAATGATTTAGTGATAGTGACAGATACCATCACAAGTCACGAACTGCTGAATTTACCAACTGAACAGATGCTGCACCGCTTGTATCACGACGAAGAAGTGGAGCTGTTTGCACCACAGCAAATCCGCTTTGTTTGTGGCTGCTCACGCGAAAAATGCGAAGCCGCTATTATCAGTTTGGGCAAAGCAGTGATCGAAGAACACATAGCAGAAGGTAAACTGGACATCAGTTGTGACTACTGCAACAGCACTTACCACTTTGACAGTGCTGAATTGTCCTTATTATTGAATAAGTTCTAGTCTGAACAGCTACTCGGAGCTGGGCTAGCCCTGGCTCCGAAGCCAACAAATCAAAACTGTAACCCACCTTGTAAGTTTTCATTTTTTATCTAAATTTCCAACAAAACCCGCTCTTGCAGGGTGTTTTGCACCACCTAAATGAAGTACAATCCGTCCGAACCCTATTAAAAACCATAAATTTACCGACCTACGTACCTCAAGGAGTCACCCTACAATGACCTCTACAATCACTCGCCATGTCGATTTAACAGTGGCTGATTTAGTTGAACACGCTATTCGTCGTAATGAAGGTGTATTAGCGGACAACGGCGCTTTGGTGGTTAAAACCGGTCATAGAACTGGTCGCTCACCTACCGATCGTTTTATCGTCAAAGAAGCCAGTACAGAACAGGATATTCAATGGGGCAACGTCAACCGTCCTTTTGATCCGGTCAAATTTTCTGCACTTTGGGCTCGTGTCAGCGACTTTATAGCGACTAAAGAACATTTTGTTTCTCACCTTGAAGTAGGTGCGGACCCGGAACACTACATTCCGATGACGGTGACTACGGAAACCGCCTGGCAACATATTTTTGCCAAAAATCTTTTTATCACTCCATCACAGTGGAACAAGTCAGGCAAAGAAACCTGGCAAATTCTGAACGTGCCTTCGTTTGAATGCGATCCAGAGCGTGACGGCACCAACAGTGACGGTACTGTGATGATCAACTTTGCAGAACGCAAAGTGTTATTAGCGGGCATGCGTTATGCCGGCGAAATGAAAAAAGCCATGTTCTCAGTACAAAACTTCCTGTTGCCAGCCAAAGGTGTACTCCCTATGCACTGCTCAGCTAACGTCGGTGAAGCAGGCGACACCACCTTATTCTTTGGTTTGTCAGGCACAGGTAAAACCACTTTGTCTGCGGACCCTAAGCGTTTCCTGATTGGTGATGACGAACACGGTTGGGCGCCTAACTCAGTGTTTAACATTGAAGGTGGTTGCTACGCTAAATGTATCGACCTGTCGAAGAAAAACGAGCCTGTGATTTGGGATGCGATCCGCTTCGGTACTATTTTGGAAAACGTGGTGTTAGATGCTAACCGTACGCCAGATTATAAAGATGCCAGCCTGACTCAAAACAGCCGCGCCGCTTATCCATTAGCTCACGTCGAAAAACGTGTACTGGAAAACCGTGCTGGTGAACCTAAAGCTGTGGTGTTCCTGACCTGTGACGTTAGTGGTGTTTTACCACCGGTTTCTATCCTGTCAGAAGAAGCAGCTGCTTATCACTTCTTAAGTGGTTATACGGCCAAAGTAGGTTCAACCGAAATTGGTTCAACTTCTGCTATTGAATCGACTTTTTCTACCTGTTTTGGTGCGCCATTTTTCCCACGCCCAGCTGGTGTGTACGCAGAATTGCTGATCAAACGTGTGCGTGAATTCGGCAGCAAAGTGTATTTAGTCAACACGGGCTGGACCGGTGGTCCACATGGTGTAGGTAAGCGTTTTGATATCCCGACGACTCGTGGCATTATCGACGCTATCGTCTCAGGTGAATTGGCGGCAGCTGAAACTGTGCACTTACCAGAGTTAAATCTGAATGTACCGTTAAAAGTGACAGGTGTGGATAGTAATCTGCTGAACCCAAGAGATACCTGGGCAGACAAAGCAGCTTATGATCAATACGCCCACAAACTAGCGGCTGAGTTTGCCAACAACTTTAAGAAATACGATGTATCTGATGCAATCCGCAACGCAGGTCCAAAAGTAGCTTAATGTTTTTTTGACCTTGATTTGATTAAAAAAGGCTCCGCATTGCGGAGCCTTTTTTTATGCCGTTTTGGTCAAAGGCAAATACACAGTCACCACTAATCCGCCATAAGCATGGTTATGCATACTGATTTGACCATGGTGCATATCGACAATCTTCTTGATAATAGCCAAACCTAAACCTGACCCCCCACTACCACGGGCTGTATCGCCCTGCGCAAAAGGTTCAAACATACGCTGCATTTCATGCTCAGGAATACCAGGGCCGTGATCACGCACCTGTACATAGACTTTACGGCTCGCCCGCTCTACACCAGTGCTGACTTCAATAGCACCATCTGAGTACTTCAGCGCATTTTCAATCAGGTTGTTCAGCACTCGCTTAATCGCAATACGGCGCAGCGGTACCAGAGGTAAAGGTTCGTACAAGCTGGCATTAATTTCGCGTTTTTGCAGTCGGTCTGCGCTGATTTGCTCCTGCACCAGCAGGTTTAAATCGTCTTCGTGCAGTGCTTCCTCTTTGTGGTGGCGAATGTAGTCAATAAACTGATCGATAATGGCATTCATATCTTCAATATCACTGACAATACCTTCTTTAATCCAACTGTCCTGCTCACTCACCATTTCACTGGCCAGGCGAATACGGGTTAAAGGGGTACGCAAATCATGCGACACACCGGCCATTAACAAGGCCCGGTCTTTTTCTAATTGACTGATGCCTTTAGCCATACGGTTAAAAGCCTGAGTCACCGCTACTATCTCGGTAGAACCATGCTCAGGTAAAGGCTCTGGCATTTCACCCCGCCCTACTTTAAGTGCAGCTTGCTGTAATCCCTGTAATGGCCTGTTCAGTTGACGGGCAAACAACCAGCCCCCAGCCACACTTAAAAAACCAATCACAAAGACATAAATTTTTAGCGGTGAAAAATCGGTCTCATCCAGACCCGTTAAAGGTACTTTGACCCAATACTGTGGCGCCTGAGGTGGCTTCACCCAAAAGGCATAACTACTGTTTTGCGCTATGCGCACTTCGGCCGGCCCTCCCAGCTCAATGGACATTTCGTCAGAGAAGTAAGGGTAATAGCTGGCGTCATTTAAACCATTTAGAGGCGCAGTGGCATCGGTGTAGACCTCAATGCCCGTCGCCTGCTGGAATCTTGTGGTCAGCTCTTCCGACAGCAGCACGTCGTTATGCTCTACGTCGATAAAAACGACTTTAATTTGTTTGGCAATCAGATGGTTAATTTGCTGATAGCTGGGTTTAATCACGTAATACACTACGGACAGATACGACACCAGCTGATTAATCAGCAACAAAATACCAATCAGAAAGACGGTCTGACCAAAAGCACTGCGCGGAAACAAACGCATTTAGCTGACTGCACCGTCAGGTACAAACACATAACCCAAACCCCAGACGGTTTGAATATAACGTGGGTTAGTTGGGTCGTCCTCCAACATACGGCGCAAGCGGGACACCTGCACATCTATGCTGCGCTCCATCGCCGAATAATCACGGCCACGGGCCATATTCATTAACTTATCCCGTGACAAAGGCTCACGGGCATGAGTCACCAGCACTTTCAGTACGGCAAATTCACCGCTGGTTAAAGGCATCAGCTCTTCGCCTTTGCGCATTTCACGGGTGGCGAGGTTAAACACAAAAGGACCAAATTTCACCTGACTCTCTTCCACTGCAGGTGCACCAGGTAATTCTTTTGATTTACGGCGTAATACAGCACGAATGCGGGCTAGTAATTCACGCGGATTAAAAGGTTTAGGCAGGTAATCGTCAGCACCCATTTCCAGACCAATAATACGGTCCACTTCGTCGCCTTTGGCAGTGAGCATAATGATAGGAATTTCATTTTCCTGTTGGCGCAACTTACGGCAAATGGATAAACCATCTTCGCCCGGTAACATCAGATCCAGCACCACCAAATGGAAGTTTTCACGTTCCATTAAACGCTGCATCTGCTCAAAGTTCGCAGAGGTACGGACAATATAACCTTGTTCTACCAGATAACGTTCTAATAAAGAACGTAATCTCATATCGTCATCAACGACTAAAATTTTTGTTGTTTCTTGTCCGAGCATACCAATCCCTCCACAAATGATGCCCACTATAAACGAAAAACCCGGAGCATGGAGGGCATGCGCCGGGTTCAGTTGTTACAAAGTTTGTCAGTTTTTTATTCAGGTTGTTCAGGTTGCACCTTCTCTACTTTACGCAGTGGTGGGTTCATCCACACCACATGACCGGTATGAGCACTCAGTCGGGTGGAGTTTTCCTGTTTTTCTAAGGTCTTCTGGTCAATCACATAAGCGTAATCTGCTGTAGAGCTACAGCCTGTCATCACTAAAGCCATCGCAAGGACTATCAGACCTGTTAATTTTGCTTTCATTGTTGGCCTCCTTTGTTGAGCACATTTTCACTATAGTTGGCCCGAACAAAATCGCCTAGCATATTTTTGTTACATCTAAATGACAGTGATGAAATAATTTAAAAAATTTTCAAAAACCGATATAACTAAATGATTAATATAAGTTTATTTCGTTATTTTCCTACATCTGAAGGAAAGGTGTTTGATTGATATTTTGTATTAGCTGTTGAAATTAATCCGCGTCTCTTTCCACTTGGCTGTGAAATAGTTATAAAGTCAGCCCAAAGTAGCGTCTTTTTTATCAATCACCGGACAGCATGAGTAAAACAGAGTTAGTCACCCGCGAGGGTTATGAAGCCTTGCAACAGGAATTAAACCATTTATGGCGGGAAAAACGCCCCGATACTACAGCTAAAGTAGCATGGGCGGCCAGTCTGGGCGATCGCAGCGAAAATGCTGACTATCAATACAACAAGAAGCTTTTACGTGAAATAGATAGAAGGATCAGGTACTTACGCAAGCGTTTGGAAGTCATAAAAGTTGTGGATTACTCCCCGGAGCAAAATGGTCGGGTGTTTTTTGGTGCTTGGGTTGAGATTGAAAATGACGAGGGTGAACAACTGACCTTTCGTATCGTAGGGCCTGATGAAATTTATGGTCGCAACGATTATATCTCTATTGATTCTCCTATGGCCCGGGCTTTAATCAAAAAACAGGCAGATGAGGAAGTGCAAGTGCCAACTCCCACTGGCATCAAAGAATGGTGGATCAACAAAATCTGGTATCCCCAACAACAAGGTTAAGGAGCGTCATGTATCAGCAAGTCTTGAGTCAACAACAGCAGTATTTTTCCAGCGGCATCACTAAAAATCTGAGCTGGCGTAAACAGCAATTGAAGCAACTACAACTGCTGCTGACCACACACGAAGCTGAGCTGTTACAGGCTTTACAACAAGATCTGGCAAAACCTGCTTTTGAGGCTTTACTGAGTGAAATCAATTATCTGCATACAGATATAAAGCATTGCCTGAAAAAGCTAAAGAGTTGGACCAGACCTCGAAGAGTCAGTACCGGGCTTCGCACTTTCCCTTCTATGGCCTTTATTCAACCAGAACCATACGGTTCAGTCCTTATTATTAGCGCCTGGAACTACCCGCTGCAGTTGGCATTAGCGCCTTTAGTGGCTGTGTTATCCGCTGGCAATTGTGCAGTGGTGAAGCCCTCAGAGCTTGCACCCGCGACTTCGGCCATCATAGCCCGCTTGCTGCCTATGTATCTGGATAAAGAGGCTGTAGTGATTGTGGAAGGCGGCGTAACAGAGACCACAGAACTTTTGAAGTTGCCTTTTGATCATATTATGTACACGGGCAATGGTCAGGTTGGCAAAATTGTATTACGTGCCGCCGCAGAGCATTTAACCCCTGTCACTTTAGAGCTGGGTGGCAAAAGCCCGGTTTATGTCGACAGTAGCGCAGACTTAAAACTAACAGCCCAGCGTATTGCCTGGGGTAAGTGGCTGAATGCCGGACAAACCTGTATAGCACCAGATTATATTCTGGCGCATAAAGACATCACAGAACCTCTGTTACAGGAAATTCATGCTCAGTTGCTGCAGATGTATGGCAGCGATCCAAAACTCAGCCCTGACTATGGCCGAATCATTAACCAACGCCACCTGCAGCGTGTACAAAGTTATCTGGATGGCATTGAAGTTTATTGTGGTGGCGCGGTGGATATAGACCAGCTGTATTTCAGTCCGACCTTAGTGTTGGATCCGCCGCTTAATAGCAGTCTGATGACAGAGGAAATTTTTGGCCCTGTTTTGCCTGTACTGACAGTCAGCGGCTTTGATGCGGCGGTGCGTTTTGTGCAACAACGTGATAAGCCGCTGTCGGCCTATTTATTTAGTAATAACAGCTCACAGCAACAACAATGGGTGGAGCGGATCAGCAGTGGCAGTCAGTGTATCAACGATGTGCTGATGTTTATGGCGGTATCTGAACTTCCCTTTGGTGGTGTAGGACCCAGCGGCATGGGTCAGTATTCAGGCAAAGCAGGCTTTGAACAATTTAGCCATTTAAAGTCTGTATTAAAACGTCCACTCTGGCCTGAACCGCCTGTACGTTTTGCTCCATACGCAGAATGGAAACGCAAAGTGCTGGGCTGGTTGAGCTAGCCATTCGGTGCAGAGTACGGACGCTTCAGCGTTTTGCTATTGGATTTTTTGGCCTTAACAGTGGACAATTGCCACAGTTGATAAGAACCCATCTGGTTTTTACTTGTCTCAAAGTCGCCGGATGCTAAGGAAGCTTTAAGTTATGTCTATGATCATTAAACAAATTGCTCTGGAAATTTCAGCACGCCCAGAGCAGGTTGCAGCAGCTATACAGTTGATGGATGAAGGCGCTACTGTGCCTTTTATCGCCCGTTACCGGAAAGAAGTAACAGGTGGCCTGGACGATACCCAGTTGCGTAATTTAGATTTGCGCTTAACTTATTTGCGGGAACTGGAAGACAGACGTCAGGTCATTATCAAAACCATAGATGAGCAAGGCAAACTGACACCAGAGTTAAAGCAGGAATTATTAGCTGCTGACAATAAAACCCGTTTAGAAGATTTATATTTACCTTACAAGGCCAAACGCCGTACCAAAGGCCAGATTGCGATTGAAGCAGGTTTAGAACCCTTAGCAGACGCGTTATTTAACGACCCAACTTTAGTGCCTGAACAACAAGCTACCAGCTACTTCAATGCAGAAGCGGGTTTTGCTGACAGCAAAGCTGTACTGGATGGCGTGAAATATATTCTGATGGAGCGTTTTGCAGAAGATGCAGCTTTGCTGGCGAAATTACGTCGTCATTTAAGCCAGAACGCTGTGCTGAAAAGCACTATGGTCACAGGCAAAGAGCAGGAAGGCGCTAAGTTCCGCGATTACTTTGAACACAAAGAAGCCTTTAAAACTGTACCATCACACCGGGCTTTGGCGATGTTTCGTGGCCGTAACGAAGGTATTTTAAACCTGCAATTACAACCTGACGCCGACGATGCTTCAGCTCACGCCGTCTGTGAGCAGATGATCGCTAATCACTTTGACATTCGCCAACAAGGCCGCGCTGCCGACGATTTTCTCCGTACTGTGGTGCAGTGGACCTGGAAGGTGAAATTACACCTGCATTTAGAAAACGATTTATTAGGCGAACTCCGCGAACAGGCCGAAGAAGAAGCCATCAAGGTATTTGCCCGTAACTTAAAAGACTTATTAATGGCAGCGCCTGCTGGTATGCGTGCCACATTGGCGCTGGACCCTGGCCTGCGCACTGGGGTGAAAGTCACGGCTATTGATGAAACCGGCAAGCTGGTGGATCAAACCACTATATTCCCGCATGCGCCACAAAATCACTGGGACAAATCAGTCCGCACTTTAGCCGCTTTAGCTAAACAACATAAAATTGAGTTGATAGCTATTGGGAACGGTACCGCATCACGCGAAACCGACAAGTTAGCCGCCGATGTGATTAAACTGCTGCCAGAGCAAAACATCAGCAAAATTATGGTGTCTGAAGCTGGAGCTTCGGTGTATTCAGCCTCTGAGCTGGCCTCACAGGAATTCCCGGATCTGGATGTATCCTTACGGGGCGCTGTATCTATAGGCCGTCGTTTACAAGATCCGTTGGCTGAACTGGTGAAAGTTGAGCCTAAAGCTATAGGTGTGGGCCAGTACCAACATGACGTTAACCAAAGTTTGCTGGCCAAGTCACTCGACGCTGTAGTCGAAGACTGCGTAAACGCTGTAGGTGTGGATTTAAATATGGCGTCCGTGCCTTTATTGGCGCGCGTAGCAGGCCTGAACAAAACCCTGGCGCAGAATATCGTGGTGTATCGCGACACTCATGGTCGTTTCCAACAGCGTAAAGACTTACTGAAAGTCGCGCGTTTAGGCCCTAAAGCTTACGAACAGGCAGCTGGTTTCCTGCGGATTAACAAAGGCCTGGATCCGCTGGATTCGTCTTCAGTTCACCCTGAAGCCTATCCTTTAGTGGAAAAAATTCTGGCGAAATTTGGCCAACCGATAGAACAATTACTAGGCAATAGCGCCTTCTTAAAAAGCCTGAATCCAGCTGACTTTGTTGATGAGCATTTTGGTTTGCCTACAGTAGAAGACGTAATTAAAGAACTGGATAAACCGGGCCGTGACCCACGTCCTGAGTTTAAAACAGCGGCCTTTAAAGAAGGCGTCGAAACCATGGCCGACTTAAAGCCAGGCATGTTGTTGGAAGGCGTCGTCACTAACGTCACCAACTTTGGCGCTTTTGTCGATATAGGTGTGCATCAGGACGGTTTAGTGCATATCTCGTCGCTAACCGACAAATTTGTGTCTGATCCACATCAGGTGGTCAAAGCTGGCGATATAGTCAAAGTGAAGGTACTGGAAGTAGAGCTGGATCGTAAACGTATAGCACTGACCATGCGGATGGACGAACAACCTGCGGCCAAAGGTGCTGGTAGTGCTGGAAAAGAGGCTTCGCGTTCAGCGAAAGCTGCTAAACCAGTCAAAACAGCTGAAGTCCCTAATGCCGCTATGGGCAATGCCTTCGCTCAGGCTTTTGCCAAGTTTAAAAAGTAACTCTGATTTACCTAAAAACAAGGCCGGATCATTCCGGCCTTTTTTATCTGTGTCCGCGATTTGGTTTTCAGGCCATTTGCAGCAGAGGCCGCTCTGCCGGTTGAGTTGCTTTGGCGTAAAAACCAGAAATCACCTCAGAGC
Source organism: Rheinheimera tangshanensis (assembly GCF_014645135.1). Taxonomy (GTDB): domain Bacteria; phylum Pseudomonadota; class Gammaproteobacteria; order Enterobacterales; family Alteromonadaceae; genus Pararheinheimera; species Pararheinheimera tangshanensis. The sequence continues at coordinate 115,154 of NZ_BMLH01000010.1, read as the reverse complement.
GCATCGACATTAAAGGGTCGCGCTGCAACGATTGAAAATCCGCTGGAATAAAATCATTGGCTTCATTATTCACCGACGCTTCAAAAGGCTCCCATTCAGTTGCGGAGCCTCCAGCTAGCTGTTCTGAGCCAGCTCTGGCCATTTGTCCAATTTCTGCAGCTAATTCAGCCTGAGCCTCCATCAAAGTGCGACTAGCCTGAGCAGCTACGGCACGATCTGCACTGGAAGGTTCAGCAGGCGCCAAAGCAGCGGCTTTGACCTGTTGCATCTTCTGAATGGTAGCGCGTGGGTCATTTGGCACTTCAGATATATCAATCTGAACTTCCCCTCCTACAGCATATTGCTGACCATCAGGGCCTGTTTCGTATTCATAGCTTGGAGCACCAGCATACTGACCGCCAATAGCAGAGTGAGCTTGTTCGTGGACTTTGACTTCCTGATCTCGGGCCTTTAATTCAGCGATACGTTTTTGTTCAGCTTGCTCTTCTTTTTGTTGCTGAGGATCATCTTTTTCTTCGCCGGAAGAGCTTTGTTTTTCTTGCTCAGAGCCAGATTGTGGATCTTTTTCAACCACAGCCTGACGATATTCCAAACCTTTGGTTTTGACGTCTTCATAAGTGGAGGGTGTGGAGCTACTGCCGTTACGGCTCTTTTCGTCAGCCATCAGGCCTTTTTCAGCAGCCGCTCTTTCCATGGCTGCAACAGGCTCAATAACTTCACGGCGCAAGTTATCGCGCCGGGCCATATCCAGGGCCGGATTACCAGTGTGCAAAGGCACATTTGGGTAATTCGAAGTTAATAACATAAAGCGTATTTACACCCTTAAATCAATAATAGAACCTAACATCTCATCTGCAGTTTTTACTGACTTCAGATTAGCTTCTGCGTTTATTTGTTCATTGGATAACGTCACCAGACTTTGCTCTATGGATGGGCTAGTACTTGGCTCAACCGGAGTTTCCAGTGCACGTTGATTACTGCTTCGAGCAGTTTGCTGATTTATATTTACGGTCGCTTCAGTCACAGCGTCAGATGCACGCTGAAAGCCCTGAAAACCGCTCGTAAAGGCTGAACTGATTTCCATCATGACCTCGTTGACTAATTGAACACCTTTGTTGAACTGGATAATTATTAGCCATTTCTCAGCAAAACGAAAGCTTGACGGCAATTATTTGCCGTCAAAATGCAGAATTATCTAATTAAATGAAGATTTAAGCGGATAAGTGGGGCTGTAATAGGGAAATAAACTCCTGTTGATGCGAAATAAAAGGCGCATGCGAAGACTTTTGCAGTATTTCGATCTGGATCCCGGGCCGTAACTTTTGCAATAAAGGGGCAATAGCAACAGGAACTAAAGAGTCTAAACGCCCTAAAATACTAAAAACAGGCTGAGGCAAAGCGGCAAATTCTTGCCGCAAATCAAGAGTCGCCAATAACTCCAACCCACCTTGTAACGCCAAAGCGCAAGGTAAAGGCAAACTTAACACCGCTTGCTTTAATAACTTAATATCCTGGCGGGCGGTGCTGCTGCCCATCGCTTGGATCGCCAAAAACCGCTCCACTGTTAACGCCAAATCCTGCTGCAATTGACCCGCAAATTGCAGCATCACTCTGCTTTCCATACCTGGCCAATTCTCCTTTGTCATAAAACAGGGCGAACTGGCAATTAAACCCAGTTTTTTCACTTTGTCGGGATAACGGCTGGCTAAGGCTATCGCCAATAAACCGCCTAAAGACCACCCCACCACTGTACTTTGAGCTGGGATTTGCTCAGCCAATTGGGCCAAAACGCTATCGATATCATAAGAAGCAGGGCAAGGAGACAAACCAAAACCAGGTAAATCGGGGGTATGGATATCCAGCTCTGTTGGTAATGCCAGCATCAGTTGTGACCAAACCTGATGATTTAATCCCCAGCCATGCAGGAACACTAGTGGGTTTTGGCTAAATTTTAGTTGTTCATTCATTCGTTCGACCATACTTGTTGTTATGTCTGGCCTTTTATCAAAGCAGGGATGCTGATGCAAGCGACTTTATGGCAGCAACTGGTGCATAGACTGGCACCCAATTGTTGTTTGTGGTGTCAGATGCAGGTACAGCAGCCGCAAACCCAGCTTTGTGATTTTTGCCATGCTCATTTACCCAGTCTGGATTTAAGCTGGGTTGACCAGAATGCGTTGCTATTACCACAAGTCGCACAAGGTTTAAAACGCCCTAAATTTGACCGTCTTTATAGCTTAAGTTGGTACAGGCAACCTTATCGGCACTGGATCAGTCAGTGGAAGTTTCAACAGCATCATGCTGCAGGTGAGTTGTTATGCCAGTTGCTGTATCAGCGCGCAATACTTTATCAACAGCAAGGCAGGCCATTGCCGGACTGCATTAGCTATACGCCGGTATCCAACCAAAGATTACAGGAAAGAGGCTTTAATCAGGCCAAACTACTGGCGCAGCAGCTTGCCAGGGCATGGCACAAACCCTGTGTCAGCTTATTTCAGAGCCCGGATTTAGTGCCTCATCAGATTGGACTCAAGCGCAAAGAGCGATTGGCGAACTTAAAAGGAAAAATTCAGCTGCAGGAACGCCCTCTGCCTGCTCATATCACATTAGTCGATGACGTGATCACCACAGGAGCCACGCTGGATTATCTGAGCGCTTTGCTCAAAGCCAAAGGAGTCCAGACCGTCAGCGTCTGGACTCTGGCCATCACCAGAGCTTAATGCGCTTCTTCTTCGTTGGCTTCTTCCCCTTCACCATCAGAAGATTCAGCGCTAAACATTTTGCCAAAGTACAAAGCATTAATCAGTAAGCGGCTGGAGCCGACAAAATAGCCGCGGAACACCGGGTTATCTGTCATACCAATCACACGGCCTTCGCCATGGTTATGCGCCACTAAGGCTGCACCTTCAGCGATACGACTAACGTATTCAGGCGCTGTATAACCCGCTAGTTGAGGTTTATCTGTGTACAAAGCGACGTTGATAAAAGGCTCTTCACTGGGCGCTAATAAAAAAGTGCCGTTTTTAAACACAGGTAAGTTTTTATTCGACAGACCAAAAGTTAAAGGATGACTTAAATCCAGTTGCGTCTGGTAAATAGCACCGGCAATACGGCGCTGACCAGCCAGACTTTCTTTATCGGCATAACTTAAACCTTGATCAGCAATCAGCATACTCATATCGGCTGAGTTCCAGGCTTTGGCCTTCAGCAAACCAGAGCGCACCAGAAATGCCGCTCCGCCTTTATGGCCCCACAACACGCCACCTTGTTTTGCCCAGTTGTTCAGCTGCTGTTGCTCTTTTTGCTGCAAGCTGTTGTAACTACCATCCGGTAAAATAATATGAGTGTAACGGGATAAATCGACCCGACCTAAACGCTGAGGTTCTATCAAACTTGGCGATACACCCGCCAGCTTTTCCAGATTAAACCAAACTTCGCCTGCCTCAGTGGAATTGACATCAGGGCCTGCCACCAGCAAGACATTCGGCTTAGTCACAGGCACAAAACCATTGCTGCCCAAATCCTGGCCCTTAGCGGTTAAACCTGAAGTGAGAGCTGTGATAGCTAAGCCTGCTTGCTGCTGTGCTTTACCTAAAAGTTCAAACCAGTTGTTGTGCTGCTGTAAACCAGCGGCAATGACGATAGCTCCGGCACTAAAAGCTTGTTCACCATTAGCAGTTTTAGCAAAAAAGGGCTTGCTGGCCGCGCGTAATACCACACCTTGCTCTAGCAGCGCCTGTGTTAACAACGGCGCCCTTTGATCGGCCCAGTCAAAAGCATAGGCATAAGCCCCGGCTGAAGGCATCAGCACGGATTCAGGCTGCGGCGACCAGTGATCTTCTGCCACACCTGAGGGTTTACGGCCCACAGCGCTGAATTCAATATTAAAGGCATAAGGTAAAGTCCAGGCCGACACATCGTAAAAGGTATTGTCCTGAAAGTTGGTCTGAGTGCTGAACGCAGCTTTTAACAGCAGATACTGGCTCTGTTGCAGCGGAATATAATAAGCCTGACCTTTTTGGTACGTCTGGCCTTTGTGCTGCCATCGTTCATTGATGGGGTAAGCTTTGATCTGATGCTGTTTTAATAAATTAAGCAGTGCCTCTAAACGGGTTTTATCCGCTGCTTCAGCAATGACATAACCCTGGGTTGAGTCATCAGCAGCGAGGCGCTCTGACTCCAGCACAAAAGCTTTTTGATAGCTTTGCAGCGCATTTTTTTGCGCTACGGAGCCGCGCAGAGTCGATAACGATGTAATGTACTGATTTTCCACAGTTTTACTAAAAGGCAAAGGCCCATTAATACTGTCCTGCAGATGACCACGGCTACTAGCTTGTTCGAATAGAATACCGACGCTGGCGTTCACGTCCGGATAAGTCGAGCCTTTACCCACATAAAAATCGTCAAAACTTTCTTCGGTGTAATACAAACGGCCTTTTTTATCCAAAGCTGCGGCATGGTAATCGGCAATTTTAGCCGTCAGTTGCTGGTTAGCTGTTGGTGTTAAAGGGTAAGTGCGAGTTGGAATACCAGGCTGAAAAAAGAAGGTACTGTTTGGGCCCATTTCATGAAAATCGCCCACTACAGCAGGACGCCATTTATAAAACTGCGCGATACGGGCACGGCTTTCCGGATGCTCCAAAGGTAACCAATCGCGGTTTAAATCAAACCAATAATGGTTAGGACGACCATTAGGCCAGGGCTCAATATGCTCGCGACTTTGAGGATCAGCCACTGGTGATTTGCCTTTATGCATATTGGCCCAGGTGGCAAAACGCTCTAAACCATCAGGGTTTAAACTGGGTTGGATCAAAATAACAGCGTTTTTCAGCCAGTCTTGTACTTCAGCATCTGTGCTGGTTAATAAATGATGAGCAACCTGCACTGAGGCATTAGGGCCACTGGACTCGTTGCCATGCACACCATACCCCAACCAGACGATCAGTGGCAAATCATCGGCCAGTTCAGTACCTGTCGATAGCTGAGTCAGATGCTGTAAGCGAATTTGCTCCAGCTTTTTCAAGTTTTCCGGGGATGAAATAATCAGCTGTAACAAAGGTTTTTGTTCATGGGTGTGGCCAATAATTTCCAGTTGGGCTTTGTCTGAGCCTGCGGCCAGTTGTTGGAAATACATCTGAATTTGATCATGACGTAAATGCCATTCGCCGACCGGATAACCAAAAAATTGTTGCGGGCTTTGTGGTTCTGCCATTGAGAACTGGCTGCTAAACCCCAATACTAAGGCACTGATGATAGTTGTTATTTTGTACATTGTTCTTCTCCCTTTCTGGCCGCTACCTTAGCAATAAAAAGTCCGGCCCGACAAGCGGGGCTGGCAAGGCACAGCAAGTCAGAGTATCATAGCCATTAACCTAGTAATTTAGTCAGGTACTACCGATGATCACCATTTCTGAACAGGCGCAGAGCCATTTTCGTAAGCTGCTGGAAAAACAGGCCGCCGGCACTCATATTCGTGTCTTTGTGGTCAACCCGGGCACTGTTTCTGCGGAATGTGGCGTGTCCTACTGCCCTGCCGACGCGGTAGAAAGCACAGACTTACAGCTGCCATTTGAAGGCTTTATGGCGATAGTGGACGCGGAAAGTAAACCCTTTTTAGTGGATGCTGAAATCGATTTTGTTACCGATCAGATGGGTTCTCAGCTGACGTTAAAAGCGCCAAACGCCAAAGTACGCAAGGTGAACGACGACGCGCCGCTGAAGGAAAAAGTGCAATACGTGATTGATGCCGAAATCAACCCACAGTTAGCCAACCACGGTGGTCGTGTTTCAGTGGTAGAACTGACAGACGACGGCGTCGCTGTACTGCAATTTGGTGGTGGTTGTAATGGCTGTTCACAAGTCGATTTAACTTTAAAAGAAGGGATCGAAAAAGAACTGCTGCAACGTTTTGCCGGTGAATTAACTGCAGTGCGTGATGTGACTGATCACCAACGTGGTGAGCATTCTTACTACTAAGCTGTTGTTTGTATAAGCGATAAAGGCCACTTGATGTGGCCTTTGTTGTATTGATTTCAAAGGAGTTATGAAATGAAACTATGGTGCTGTTTATTTGCTTTGCTGAGCGTTCACATCAGCTTTCAAAGCCATGCCGCTATTATTCTGCAGTACCATCATGTCAGCACTCAGACGCCCCGCTCCACCAGCGTGACGCCAGAAGAGTTTCGCACTCATTTGCAGTATTTAAAAGACAATCAGTATCAAGTCATAGGTTTAGATACTTTGCTGGCACAGCTGCAACAAGGCAAAGAGCCAGCCGATAATGCGGTGGTGATTACCTTTGACGATGGTTTTGACAATATCTATCTGCAGGCCCACCCGATTTTGCAGCAGTTTGGTTTTCCTTACACAGTGTTTTTAAGCCCGGCTTTAATAGATCGTAAAGAAGGCCCTGTGATGAGTTGGCAGCAAATCAAACAACTGCAAAAAGACGGCGTTATTATTGCCAACCACAGTTCCTACCACGATCATCTGGCAGCGCCGAATAAAGGCGAAAGCAAAGCGGCTTGGCTGAAACGGGTGAAAACCGATATTTTGCTGGCACAAACCCAACTGGAGCAGCAATTAGGCATTAAGCACAAATGGCTGGCTTACCCTTATGGCGAATTTAGCGTCGAGCTGGAGCAGATGGTGAAAGAACTGGGCTTTATTGGCATAGGCCAACAATCCGGTGCTGTTGGCTTGAACAGCCTGATGACCCGCCTGCCACGTTATCCTTCATCCAGTCAGTATGCGGCGTTAAAACACTTCACACCTAAACTGAAAACATTAGCCTTACCGGTGAAAAACTATATAGCAGCAGACCCGGTGAAAGGCCCAAATCCACCGACTTTAACTTTGCAAATCGATAACTCAGATTTTAAAACCAGTCAGTTGAATTGTTTTAGCAATGGCGAGCCGATTAAAGTGACCTGGCTAAAACCCGATACCTTTAGCGCTCAGGCAAATCAAAAGCTAAAAACCAGCCATAAACGCTACAACTGCACAGCCCCTTCGTTAAGTAAAAAAGGCTATTTCTACTGGTATTCCCAGCCTTGGGTGATGGAGTAACACAACGTTGCAATGCCTCCGGCGATTACAACCTACAAACGTAGGATGCATTCGCCCGCAGGGCAATGCATCTTGCTTCTCCGGTTTTTCTTATCTACACCTATAACTTCATCCCTAACTTTGTTCTGTCTTATGGACTACCGACGCTTGTGGTTTGAAGGCGGAACGTATTTTTTTACCGTCAACCTACATCAAAGACACAACAACTGTTTGCTGACAGAGCATATAGACCTGTTACGTCATGCGGTTCGGCAAGTAAAACAGGTGCATCCTTTTATCATTCACGCTTGGGTAGTGTTGCCTGAACATCTGCATTGTATTATCGAACTGCCGCAGGGTGACGCAAATTTCGCGTTACGTTGGCGGCTAATCAAACTGATATTTTCCAGAGCTTTGCCAGCAACTGAACCCTGTGATTCAAGCAGAAAAAAACGTGGTGAGAGAGGGATCTGGCAACGCAGATACTGGGAACACCTTATCCGCGATCAAACCGATTTCAACGCTCATATGGACTATGTACATTTTAATCCGGTGAAGCATGGCTGGGTAGAACAAGTATCAGATTGGCCTTACTCAACCTTCCATTTGTTGGTCAAGCAAGGCGTATATTCTGTTGATTGGGCTGGAGGGGGAAATGATAAGCTATATACAGATTAAAAATTCAGCACATAAAATCATAAGCGGTTGTAATGCCTTCGATTGCACAACGTTGCAATGCCTTCGGCGATTGCAACCTACGGCCTCACCAATACAATTTGATCCAATAACCCCAACAGCAATTTAGTGCCTGTACCTGAGGCTATGGCGTCAAATACATTTTCGGCATTTTTGCCTTGCTGGCCGCCGGCTAAATCACTGACGGAGCGGATCACTATCCAGTCGACTTCGTTAACAAAACAGACCTGAGCTACAGCGGCCGATTCCATTTCTGTCACTTCTGCATGAAACACTTTTTGCAGCCATTGGCGGTACTCTGCATTGTCTAAAAATACCGAGCCTGTGACGCCATTCCCACCTACTTTGATCTGGATTGGGTGGCCAGAAGGCATTTTTATTGGATCTATAGTGGCAACCGCTTTTTTAGTCAGCTCAATAAGTTGTGGCGTTGCGGTGAAATACGGCATTTGCTGCGGGCTGTCCCAGCCTTGTTTAATTACGGCCATTTCTTCAGGAAAGATATAGCCAAAGTTTTCATAAGCTGGTGAATGCGGATCCTGCTTTTTACGCTGTTGGTAGCTGGCTAATGCCTGTTCATAATAATCGGGCAGAATATACTGGCTTGGTTTTGCAGGATCAGGATTGGCATACACAGATTCATCGTGAAAGTACCAGCGCTCAGGGATGGCGATATCACCCGGCTGGAATTGTGGATCCACAGCACCAGCAATGCCCATCATCACCACCCGTTCAATAGGGAAATAATCCAGCGCCATTTGCATTGTCATGGCGGCATTGGGTACGCTGACACCCGTAGTGAAAATGACGATAGGTTCACCTTTATAGTGGCCTAATTGATACTTAACGCCACGGATGGTCAGTGTTTTTTCAATTTTTGCGTCTTTAAGCTTGGCAAAAGCGTCATCAATCGCCTTAATCTCAGGCTCATAGGCGGCTACTATCGCTGTCCATTTATTGGTGGTGGTAAATTGTTTTGGACCATACTGACTAAAATCTTCGGCCCTGACATGAAGGTTAAATGCCGCAGCTAAAATCAGCAGTGGGACCAAGGCGCTGGATAGGAGTTTTTTCATAAGGCTCTGCTTCTGTGGTGGAGTCTGTCTCATAACTGCTTGTTATGCATACAGCTCCACCATAGGGCCTTTGGCAAGAGCTTGTAAAGCCTGTAGTTATTTTTGTTTTATAGATAGCCGATTATCGGGTTGTCGCCGCTATCACCAAAGGATAATCAGCCAAAAACTGCTGGTTGTTAATCAGCGGCACAGCGCCTGGTTTCATTTCTGGTTTAAACATAGCCACTACTTCGCCATGAGGATTTAGCAGCGCTATGCTAGCGCTGTGATCGATAGTGTAACGTTCTTCGCCGCCATCATTAATGGCATACATCAGGCCGAGTTGGCGGATAAAAGGAAACAGGTCTTTATGATCGGCAGTTCTGGCTTTGATAGGGGCTTGTTTAAAGTAGGTGATGTACTGGGCCAGTTGTTCTGGGGTATCCCGTTTTGGGTCGACCGAGACAAACCAAATCTCCAGTGGATCCGGCGTCAGTTTGACTAAGTCCTGATACATAGCCGCTAATTTGGCCATCGTCATAGGGCAAATATCAGGGCAATGAGTATAACCAACGAAAACCAGGGTCCAGTGTCCTTGTAAATCCTTCAGGCCTACTTGCTGTTTTTGTTCATCCAGCAAATTAAATTCAGTGAGTGTTCTGGGACTTGGATAGACCAAAGCGGCCAAAGGCTCGGCGGGAGTAGATTTAAAACTGGCTGACAACCATAGACCCGCAGCCAAAGCCAGTACCGCAACAACCACCCATAACCACTTCTGCATAAGAGTTTTTTCCCGTTAAAGCGCTGAAATCAACCAATAATGATCCAGCAACAACAGCAGGAATAATACCATCAGATGCCAAATCGAAAACTTAAAAGTTGCCATGGCGGTTTCAGGTTTGGCATTAAATTTTAATTGCCAGGCATACCAGATAAAACCTAGGTTCAACACCGTGCTACCGACCAGGTACACAGCTCCTGTCATACCGACCAGATAAGGCAACAAGCAGACTAAAAACAGCACCAGGGTATAAAGGAATATGGCACTTTTGGTGAACTCAATACCATGAGTGACTGGCAACATCGGCATATTCACTTTGGCATAATCATCACGGCGATGAATGGCCAAAGCCCAGAAATGCGGTGGTGTCCAGGTGAAGATAATCATCACCAGCAGCAGCGCATGGGCATGTACTTCGGCCGTCATCGCAGTCCAGCCAAGCAGCGGCGGCATGGCACCAGCTAAACCGCCTATCACAATATTCTGCGGCGTCGCACGCTTTAAAAACATGGTGTAGACCACGGCATAACCAAACAAACTTGCTAAGGTCAGCCAGGCGGTCAGTGGATTGACGGCAATAAATAACAGCAGAAAACCAGTCCCTGCCAACAACAGCGAAAACTTCACCGCTTGTTGTGTGGATAAACGGCCACGTGCTACAGGCCTGTTATAAGTACGGGCCATTTGCGCATCAATACGCTGATCCACTATATGGTTCATCGCAGCAGCAGCGGCGGACAATAAGCCTATACCTAAAGTGGCGGCTATCATCAGGCCAAATTGGGGTAATCCAGGTTGCGCCAGCATCATGCCGACCCAGGCCGTCAGCACCAGAAGCGCCACAACTTTAGGTTTAGTCAGCTGGTAATAATCACGCCACTGCTGGCTGTAATGTTGGGGTAAAGCCAGAACTTTAAGCATAAGCAGACTCCTTGTTTCTGTGCAGCTGATAACCAATGACCACCAGACACATGACTAAATTGGCTGCCACAAAGTTATGCGCCACCGCATTGGCCAAAGGCAAATGCAGCACCACGTTGGCTAGCCCCAAACTAAATTGCAGTAACAACAGCACCAGCACAGCAACAGCCAGGTTCCTCATCAGACCCGCACTAGTGCGCCATAGGGCTATGGCATAAGCAGCGACCACCAGCAAGGTAATCACAGCACCGACGCGATGCATCACATGCACTGTAGCGCGGGCGCTTTGGCTCATCACACCGTATTCGTAATTGTCGTAGCCCAGATGCAAAGAAAAGGCTTCGTCAAAATTAAGCTGGCTGGTCCAGCCTGCTTCACAGACTGGCAACTGAATACAGGCTAAAGCCGCATAGTTGGCTGCAGTCCAGCCACCTAACGCAATTTGTGCTGCCAGCACCAGCAACACAGGCCAAAACAGTAACTTCAGGCTTTGTTTTACAGCAATCAAAGGTGTAGGTTGCAATTGCCACCAATACACAGCTAATAACGACAGCAAACTAAAGCCCCCCAGCAAATGCCCCATCACCACCACAGGATGCAGAGCTAAAGTCACAGTCCACATGCCCAAAGCGGCTTGAAAAACAACTAACCCCAACAGCAGCGAAGGTAACAGCAGTCGCTTTTGTTTCAGACTAAACAGGAAAATGGCCAGAATAAGCAACCCCAAAGTGCCGGCAAAATAACGATGGATCATCTCATTCCAGGCTTTGTGGCTTTCGACCGGTCGCTCTGGATACAAAGCTTCAGCTTGCTCAATATGATGCGCCTGTTCCGGTACCTTTAAAAAACCATAACAACCGGGCCAGTCCGGGCAACCTAAACCGGCATCGGTCAAACGGGTGTAGGCCCCCAATAAAATCACCAACATCGCCAATACAACAGCAGAGCTAACCAGAACTTTCAGGGCTTTCATTACAACCCCCTGTCGTATTTCAATAATTTATTTAAGTCCGTCAGAATAGCTTTGCCGGTTTGTACTATTTGAGTTTTGTCTTCGCTGACCGGATAGGTCATCAATGCCAACCCATTCAGATCGACCAGCACCAGCTTTTGCTGTAGTGCAGCAACACCCACAGGATTAGCCTGCCAAAGCAATTTTTGCGATTGAGTACCACCGGATTGCCATAACTCTAGATGTTGTTGTTTTCGACCCAGGGCCGTATACACCTGCTGCATACCATAATGGGCATTTTGACAAAGAGCGTCACAATCGGCTTTATCGCTGACATAGACCAGCCGCCAATGCACATCACCAGCGGCTTTGGGTAATAACAAAATTTCTTCGCTCAGCCATTGACCTTTATTGGTAGTGGCGCCACCAAACCAACCCAAAGATAAAAATGCCTGAGCAAAAGCCAGCGGTAATAGAGAACACAACAAAAACAGCAGCAAAAATTTCTTCTTCGCCATTTAAAGCTCCTTCTTTGACATAAACCAGCCGATCACTACTACAGCCACAGCCAACAATAACCATTGCAACGCATAAGCCCGGTGTTTTTCCGGCGGCATCACCACAGCTTTATAGTGGTACAGATAAGGGGATTGTTGTTGATACAGCAGAACCGGAGCCAATTCCTGCCCTAGTACTTTTGCCAATTCAGCAGGTTCGACTTGCTGCATTCGTTGTGGCCACAGTCCTGTGTCTTCTAAATTCTGGCCAAGCCTAAAGCCTTTCAGTTCAGTTCGTAGCAATGCCTTTAATTCAAATGATTCCGGAATACTAAGTTCGGGCAGTTGATCACGGCTTTGCGGTGCGGCAACCCAACCTAAATTGACTAAGACTGCCGGACCTTGATTCGACACCAGCACAGGGATCACCACGTCGTAGCCTGCTTTGCCTTGAATAAGCTGATTATCCAGCAACCAGACAGCAGGCTTTAGCCAGACAGCTTTACCTTGCAGCATCAGGCCATCTTGTTGCTCTGCCGGCACTGAGGTTAAATCTAGCCAATGCACAGGCCCTTGTTGCTCTGCAGTATGCAACTGATCCAATTGAGTTTGCTTGTGTTCGGCGCGTTGCCATTGCCAGTAACTTAACTTGATCAAAAGCACAAAAGCGACCAGAGTGAATACAGCCAACAGCCAGTTGCGACTTAAATGAGTAACAAAGGGCCTGGCAGTCATACGGTGACCAGCCCTAAGCGAGGTTTTATGTGGATTAAACTTTTACTCATTGCACTACTGCTCTTTATTGTTTTTAACTTATTTCGTGCTTTGTTTCTGATGCTGAAAAACGATGAAAACCAGCCCAGCATGTCGAAGTTTTTAGGCCGCCGTGTCTGGTGGTCGGCCATAGTCTTATTGCTAGTGATCCTTGCCTTACAATTTGGTTTGATCACTCCGCATGGCCGCCCCTATTAAGATTGCAAGCGGGCTTGTGGCCCGCCTCTGACTCTACAGCACGTAAACAAAAATAAATAAACATAACCAAACCACATCAACGAAATGCCAATACCAGGCCGCAGCCTGAAAAGCAAAATGCTTATGAGCGGTAAAATGGTTTTTCAGTACAATACGTAAAAACATCACCAGTAAAAATATGGCCCCCAGAGTCACGTGCAAGCCATGGAACCCCGTCAGCAAAAAGAAGGTATTGCCATAAATACCTGAGTCCAGTTTTAGGCCAAGATCCTGATAAGCATGCACATACTCAACTCCCTGCAAAGCAAGGAAACAAGCGCCCAGCAGGATAGTGAGCCCTAACATCAGCTTCAGTTGGCCTCTTTTATTTTGCTCCAGCCCCATATGGGCAAACTGCAAAGTGACAGAAGACGCTAATAGAATCAGTGTGTTGTAGAGGGGTAGTCCTTGCCATGGCATAGCCTGAGTTTCAGTGCCACCCGGAGTTTTCAGTAGAGGCCAGGCCGCTTCAAAGGCTGGCCACAATACAGCTGCTGTACTGGCATTATTACTGGCACCATCCAACCACGGAATTGCGATCATCCGGGCGTAGAATAAAGCGCCAAAAAAAGCAGCAAAAAACATCACTTCAGAGAAAATAAACCAGCTCATACCCTGGCGAAATGATCGGTCGAGTTGCCTGCTGTACAAGCCGTTCATAGACTCATCTATGACATTACGAAACCAACCCACCAGCATAAAAATTAAAGTGGCAACACCAGCCAGGAGTAAGTAGCCGCCATAACCCGGCTGATCTTTGGTGACTTCATTCACATAATTGCCAGCGCCAAAAGCAATCATAAACAAGGCGACTGCGCCCACTATGGGCCACGGGCTTTGCTCTGGTACGTAATAATGTTCGTATTTTTCACTCATTGTTATCCCCTGTTGCTGTCTGTGCAGTGACCGGGGTGACAGCGTCTACCTCATACAAGGTGTAAGACAAAGTGATAGTGCTGAACTGTTCCGGTAGTGCGGGATCGACATAAAATTGCAACGGCATGAGTAACTGCTGACCTGCCGTCAGATGTTGTTGGGTAAAACAGAAACATTCCATTTTATTAAAATATAAAGCGGCTTGCCCCGGCGATACCGAAGGTACAGCCTGAGCTGTCATAGCCCGGCCTGTGACATTGTGCGCCAGATAATCAATACGGTGTATTTCGCCCGGATGCACCCGAAGTTTGTGTACCACAGGCTCAAATACCCATGGCATGTTGTTATTCGGACGGGCAATAAACTCCACCAGCACTTCGCGTTTTTTATCCGGTATAGCAGCTTCTGCCGTCGCTGCCATAGTCGAGGTTTTACCATTCAGGCCTGTTAAATCACAAAACACGTCGTACAAAGGCACTAAGGCATAACCAAAACCAAACATGGCTGCGGTCAGCAAACACAATTTAACCACTATAGGTTGATGCTTCAGTGCCATAACGCCCCCTACTTGATTTCAGGTGGTGTAGTAAAGCTGTGATAAGGCGCAGGAGACGCGATAGTCCACTCCAGTCCTTCAGCACCTTCCCACACCTGAGCTGTGGCTTTTTTGCCGCCTTTAATACACTTCACCACCAGAGCGACAAACAGCAACTGGGATAAACCAAAGGCAAAACCACCAATACTAATAAGTGCATTAAAGTCAGCAAATTGCAGTGCGTAATCCGGGATCCGTCGAGGCATACCGGCTAAGCCAACAAAATGCATAGGGAAAAACAGTACGTTGACGGAAATCAACGAACACCAGAAATGCCACTGCCCCAAGGTTTCGTCGTACATATGGCCTGTCCATTTCGGCAGCCAGTAATAGGCAGCCGCCATAATGGAGAAGATAGCGCCTGTAACTAACACATAATGGAAATGCGCTACCACAAAATAGGTATCGTGATACTGAAAGTCAGCAGGCGTAATGGCCAGCATCAGGCCAGAGAAGCCTCCTATGGTAAAAAGTACAATAAAGGCCAGGGCAAACATCATAGGCACTTCAAAGGTCATGGCGCCCCGCCACATAGTGGCCACCCAATTAAAGACTTTCACCCCAGTCGGCACTGCAATCAGCATGGTGCAGTACATGAAAAACAGCTCAGCAAACACCGGCATGCCGGTGGTGAACATATGATGCGCCCAAACTAAGAAGGACAATAAGGCGATACTGGCAGTGGCGTACACCATAGAGGCGTAGCCAAACAAAGGCTTACGGGCAAAGGTTGGCACTATGGCTGAAATGATGCCAAAAGCAGGTAATATCATGATATACACTTCGGGATGACCGAAGAACCAGAAAATATGCTGGAACAATACAGGATCGCCACCCCCTGCAGCGTCAAAGAAGCTGGTGCCAAAATACTTATCAGTCAGCACCATAGTCACGGCGCCAGCCAGTACAGGCATCACAGCAATCAGCAAATAAGCCGTAATAAACCAGGTCCAGACAAACAATGGCATTTTCATATAAGTCATGCCTGGCGCACGCAGATTCATAATGGTCACTATCACGTTGATAGCGCCCATAATGGATGAAATACCCATGATATGAACTGAAAACACAAAAAGTGCAGTGCTGTCATTGCTATAGGTGGTGGATAGCGGTGCATAAAAAGTCCAGCCAAAACTGGGGCCGCCACCTTCCATAAATAAAGACAACAGCAGGATGCTAAATGCAAAAGGTAAAATCCAGAAGCTCCAGTTATTCATCCGGGGCAACGCCATATCAGGCGCACCTATCATCATAGGAATGAGCCAGTTGGCAAGGCCAGTAAAGGCAGGCATCACAGCACCAAACACCATAATCAGACCATGCACTGTGGTCATCTGATTAAAAAAGTTCGGCTCAACAATTTGCAGTCCTGGCTGAAATAATTCGGCCCGGATCACCATAGCCATAGCACCGCCGATAAAAAACATCGTCAGTGCAAACAGCAGGTACAAAGTGCCTATATCTTTATGGTTGGTGGTATAAAGCCAGCGTTTTAAGCCTTTGGCTGGTCCGTGATGATGTTCATGCTCAGCATGAGCATGTGGATCTGTAGTAACAGTACTCATCTGCGCCCCCTATGGTTTTTGTGCTTTGGCGATGTCGGCAGCTTGCACCAGATCGCCTGTATTGTTGTCCCAGGCATTGCGCTCATAGGTAACCACTGCTGCAATTTCACTTAAACTCAGCTGTTTACCAAACGCCTGCATGGCAGTGCCAGTTTTACCATTCAATACTATATCGATATGGGCAGGTAAATCTTCCAGCGCCATTTTGCTGCCTTTAAGCGCAGGGAACACACCGGGGATCCCCATGCCTGTAGGCTGATGACAGGCAGCGCAGTAGCCCATATAGGTTTTTTCACCCAGAGCCATTAATTCTTCTTTGCTCATATTCATCGACAGCAGTTTTTGTTCTTCTTCTTTAGCCGCAGCCTGAGTGGCGGCTTCCTGAGCTATCCATTGATCAAAATCAGCTTGCTCTTTGGCAATCACCACTACAGGCATAAAGCCGTGATCTTTACCGCAAAGTTCAGCACACTGGCCGCGATAAATGCCTGGATAATCAACTTTGGTCCAAGCTTCATTAATAAAACCAGGGTTGGCATCTTTTTTCACAGCAAAAGCAGGTACCCACCAGGAATGGATCACATCATCTGATGTGACTAAAAAGCGCACCTTTTTACCTGTGGGGATCACCAAAGGCCTGTCAACTTCCAACAGGTAGTTTTCACCCTTTTTGAGTTTATTTTCGATTTGTTTACGGGGTGTGGCCAGCAACGAGTAATACTCTACTTTGTGGTCCATGTATTTGTAGTGCCACTTCCACTGTGAGCCGGTGATTAAAATAGTGACATCAGCTTCAGAAGTGTCTTCCATTGCGATCAGGGTTTGGGTGGCGGGTATCGCCATTAAAATCAGAATAACCACAGGTAAAGCGGTCCAAAGCAGCTCAACTTTGGTGCTCTCGTGAAATTGGGCGGGCGCGACGCCCTTCGACTTACGATGATGGATGATGGACCAAAACATCACCCCAAAAACCGCTACCCCTATTGCACAGCAAATGTAAAAAATCTTCATATGCAGGCTGTAAACCTGCTGACTGATTTCTGTAACCCCTTGAGTCATGTTCAAAGGCATTTCTGCAGACTGCGTCGAAAACGCAAGCAAAAAGGTTAGCAGCGACCAACACAGATAACTGGTTTTCGCCACGTGACTTCTCCTCTGTCTTTGCACAAAGCAAATTGCAGATTGAAAGACACTTCACATCCCACTTCGTCTTTAGTCCGCAATTGCCATTTTTATTATTATCCCGATTTAGAAAACTAAAACCGGTGCACTGATTTGTATATTTTGTTATCAGTTGCATCTAACAATTAGTCAAGGAACAGACAGAAGTAAACCCGAAAAATGAAAAAGCACCGATAAAACCGAATGGTCGTACCAGTGCTTGATGTATTAGCAAACTATTGAGTCAGGTAGATTTTTTACCAACTGCTGGTGCGGATCACACCAACGGCGAGGCCTTCAATGGCAAAATGCTGTTGGCTTAAGTCAACTTTTATCACATCAAAATCGCTGTTTTCCGGGTGCAGATAAACCATCTGTCCTTCACGGCGAAAACGCTTTACTGTGACTTCATCTTCAACTCTGGCGACCACAATCTGCCCCTGACGGGCTTCAGTGGTTTTGTGCACGGCCAGTAAATCGCCATCTAAAATACCAATGTCTTTCATACTCATGCCCTGCACTTTTAATAAAAAGTCGGCATTAGGTTTAAACAAGCTGGCATCAAGCTGATAACGCTGCTGGATATGTTCTGCCGCCAGAATAGGTTGACCAGCCGCAACTTTGCCAATCAATGGCAAACCCGGCTCTTCTTCTTCCACATCATTGGCAGCGTCATCTTCAACCAAACGGATACCACGGGAGGTACCCGGCATCATTTCGATAAAACCTTTTTTCGCCAGGGCTTTTAAATGCTCCTCCGCGGCATTGGCAGACTTAAACCCAAGCTGAGTCGCAATTTCAGCTCGTGTTGGCGGCATACCTGAGGCGGCCTGATAATCTTTAAGCAATTGCAAAATTTCGGCTTGTCGTGGTGTTAATGGACGCATAATGCTGAATACCTATACAGTGGATACTGTGAGTATATACAGCCTTTCGCAGTCTGCCAAGCATTTTGCTGGTAAGACCTTCCATGCTATTCTAGCGGCTGTTTATAAGTACGGATTTGATATGTTAAAACCAATGACATGGTTAGCAAAGCTGCTGTATTGGCCACTGAAACCTTTGGTCAGATGCAAAATAGTGCCAGAACCTGTAGCAGAAAATCTGGCGCTGGACCCCAAACAGCCTGTGTTTTATATCAGCAGAACCGCCTCCTCCAGCGATTTGGCCACTTTAGCCCGTATCTGTCATAAGTTAGGCTTGCCTGATCCTATGGCACCAGTGCAATTGGGCAACACTAGCTTACCCCGTACTATTTTCCTCGAACAACCTCGTGTGCTTTGGGGCAGTCGCGCTTCCACCGATGCTTTGCAACAAGGTTTAGCTTTATTAAAGGCGCATCAGCGGGACCCAAATTTTTCAGCGCAACTCATCCCTGTTTCAGTGCTCTGGGGCCGGGCTCCGGGTAAAGAAGACAGTGTGAAGTCTATGCTGGGTGAATCTGAATCGCCAAGCTGGCTCGCCAAGCTGTTTATTGTGTTGATTTCCGGTCGTCATACCCTGGTGCGTTTCAGTAAAGCCGTCTCAGTACGGCAGATTATTGAAAATGCCACAGTCAACGAAGACACGGCCCATAAGTTATTGCGAGTAGCGCGTTTCCACTTTTATCGCCAGCGTTTGGCTGCAACTGGCCCGAAATTACCAGACAGAGCCGCATTATTTAACTCTTTACTCGCTTCCGATGCATTAAGAAAAGCTATTGAAGAAGAAGCGCAAAGTAAAAAAATCAGTATCAGGGAAGCTCGGGCTGGAGCTTTGAAGCTGCTGGAAGAGATAGCGGCGGATTACCGCGAATCCACCTTAAGAGTAGGCGATCGGTTCCTTGGCTGGTTATGGAAAAAACTGTACTCAGGTTTAAAAGTGCACAATGGTCAGGTACTGACGGATTTAGTGCAAAAAGGCCATGAAATTGTCTACGTGCCTTGCCATCGCAGTCATATGGATTATTTGCTGCTTAGTTACGTCATTTACCATCAGGGTTTAGCTCCACCTCATATAGCCGCTGGTATTAACCTGAATTTTTGGCCTGTCGGCACCTTATTCCGCCGTGGTGGTGCCTTTTTTATCCGCCGTAGTTTTAGCGGTGAAAAGCTGTACTCAGCGGTGTTTCGCGAATACTTAAGCCAACTGTTCAGCAAAGGTTACCCGGTAAAGTATTATTCGGAAGGCGGTCGTAGCCGCACTGGTCGTTTATTGCAGCCTAAGACCGGTATGCTGGCAATGACAGTGCAAGCTGCACTGCGTGGTATAGACAGACCTATCAGCTTAGTGCCTGTCTACCTTGGTTATGAGCATGTAATGGAGGTCAATACCTATCTGACCGAACTCAAAGGCTCCAGCAAGAAAAAAGAGTCCATTAGCGGCGTATTTAGTGCAGCCCGTAAACTGCGGGATTATGGCTATGGCTATGTCAATTTTGGCCAGCCTATTTCACTGAACGCGTTTTTAAACCAGCAGGCACCTGACTGGCGCGCGTCGATGGAGACGGCCGATACGCAAAAACCAGCCTGGTTAAATCCTGCGGTAGCGACACTGGCCACCGAAATGATGCAGCGGATTAATCAGGCAGCAGCGCTGAATAGTATTAACCTGATCGCCACCTGTTTACTGGCGACACGCCAGCATTCACTGACGCGGCAGGAGCTGACCCGTCAGTTGGAGTTTTACCGTAACTTACAACACTATGCGCCTTACCATGCCGGTGTCACTCTGCCTGAAGGCTCGGTCAGTCAATGGATTGATCATGCCATTAGCCTGAAGAAAGTTGAGGTGTCACAAGACAGCTTCGGTCAGATTATTCAACTGACACCCGAAAACGCGATTTTATTAAGTTACTACCGCAATAACGTCTGCCATTTATTTATGCTGCCGGCAATTTTGGCTACAGCTTTATTACAGCATCCACAGTTAAGCAAAGTACAATTGATCAATATTTGTCAGTTGTTACAACCTTTGCTGCAACATGAGCTGTTTTTAAAGCCAGAGCACTTTAATGCATATATAGAACAGCTACTGGAACAGCTGCAAAAACACCAGCTCATCGAAGCTGTGGGTGCATCTTTACAAGCCGTTCCGGTGCAGCAGGCCGGGCATTTTATGCTGGAACTATTGGCACACAATGCGCAAGACGTGCTGCAGCGTTATGCGGTGGTGCTGAATTTACTGCAACTACATAGCCCGCTGACGCGTGCCGATTTAGAGCAGCAAAGCCATGAACTGGCACAGCGTTTAAGCACTTTGCATGGCATCAGCTCTCCGGAATACCTTGATAAGCAGCTGTTTGCGACTCTAATCACGGCACTTCGCGAAGCAGGTTATTGTCACACCAACGAGCAAAACGAGTTGGAAGCCACGGCTATTTTGTTACCATTGCAACAAACAGTAAACGGCCTGCTAAGAGCAGAT
Organism: Rheinheimera tangshanensis; assembly: GCF_014645135.1. Lineage (GTDB taxonomy): Bacteria > Pseudomonadota > Gammaproteobacteria > Enterobacterales > Alteromonadaceae > Pararheinheimera > Pararheinheimera tangshanensis. The sequence continues at coordinate 94,592 of NZ_BMLH01000010.1, read as the reverse complement.
ATACTGCAGACTGTGCTGAGCATAGTGAAAAAAACATAACTCTCAGGGCTATAAAAAACCACCTCAGCAGGTGGTTTTTTGTCCCAGCGCAAAGCGATCAACGGGATTTATCGTAACTGCGGATCACCCCTTCCTGCATAGTGGACGCGACTAGCACACCATCCCTATTAAAAAACTGGCCTCTCACCAGACCACGGGCGCCGGACGCACTTGGGCTGTCCACTGCATAAAGCAACCAGTCATCAAAACGAAAATCATGATGGAACCACATCGCATGATCGATGGTGGCAACCTGCATATTAGGCGCCATAAAGGATTTACCATGTGGCTGCAAAGCGGTCGGCAGGAAGTTGAAATCCGACGCATAAGCCAACAAATATTTATGCACCCGCAAATCATCCGGCATTAGCCCATTGGCTTTAAACCAGACATAACGCTTGGCCTGACTGATTTGAGGGTTAAATGGGTTATGGAAAGCGACAGGGCGCATTTCTATTGGTTTTTCGCAGATAAACTTACTGCGCAAAGATTCTGGGATCAGATGGGCATGCTCACGGTAAAACTCTAAGTCAGAAACCAGCTCATCAGGACCCGGCACTTGAGGCATCAGTTCCTGATGTTCAAAACCTTGTTCTTCCGCCTGAAAAGACGCCGTCATATAAAAAATGGGTTTACCAAACTGAATAGCGCTGACCCGCCGTGTACTGAAGCTTTTACCATCACGAATATTTTCTACTTCGTAGACTATAGGTTTACTGGCATCACCAGGGCGCAAAAAGTACGAGTGGAACGAATGCACTTTACGGTCTGCTTCCACTGTTTCTTTAGCGGCTGACAAGGCTTGCCCCATCACCTGCCCCCCAAACACAGCTTTAAAGCCCAGATCCTGACTTTGACCGCGGTATAAACCCTGCTCTATGGTTTCCAGTTTTAAAAGGGATAATAAGTCGGACAACACCTGGCTCATACGCAGCTCCTGAACAATAGTAATGTGACTATTGTGCAGCAAGCCAGTGCAGAGTGCAAAATTGACAGCTGTAAATGATACAGAATCAGGTTCGTATGTTGCAGCCGTTGTAGTTGTAGGTCCAGCCCTCATGGCTTTTTAAGTTGCCGTTATTGTCATATGTCAGTGCCCGGCCGGCTACCGAACTGTATTGATTCAGCGCATTGGTAACGTAATCCTGCCTTCCCGGTTGCGGAATACTTATCTGGTAATTTGCCGTGGTTATCCGGCTTATCAGTTGTCGGGCTGGGCTCTACTTAAAAATCACACTGAAAATTCGCCCGACTCACACCAGCATGGTCAAAGTTCTTCAGTAACCCCGAACCATGGTATACCAATACCGAACTATGCAGCCCAGCTTATCGTTACTCTTTGAGTATTATCAACGTGGTTCAACAGTCTGAACGACACATCAGGGCAAGACGCAAGACTTGACCCTAATGATTCCTAGCTGTTAATCAGCTTGTGCTGCCATTCTGTATTAAGCCTTGCAATTTCGCTGCTAAGCCAAGTTTCAAGATCTGGCCAGCTCTGAATAACTTGCATTGGCAATCCAGGCTTAAATCTGACAATTGAACTGTCAGATTTGATATTGATGTAGGAACCGTCTGTTTGATACCAGCCAATAGTGATATCAGTGCTATCACTTCCTTTGACCATTAATTGACCATTATCAATCATAATATTGGGCGGGTTATCCAAAAACCCTTTACTCTTTTCTCCTTTTAGCGGTATGTAGCCGTTTAAAGTTATTTCTCCTAAAAATATACTCATACCATTAGCCAACTTAAGCAGCTCAGCCAAGCTTTCAGGTATCCTCCTTCCATTTAATCTTTGCTGAAACTCAGAAATAAAACTTTCGTTAAGTGGAGGAAAAATTATATGCGCATAAGCCTTAGGCGCGACTTCAGGCATAAATCCTAACAAAATCGCTCCTTTATCGTGAACTGATTCGCCTCTGGCTTTCCAGATTTCAAGAGGTTTTAATATGTTCCGCTGATAAAATTCTTTATTCATTTCAAATGCCTTCTATCCACAAGGATCCATTGTTGCACATCCCATATCAGAGATGAGCATGGTCGGATCCGGAACGTATTGCAGCAATTCCATACCTGTCGCTATGCCCATCATTGTCTTGTATATGGCATCTTTATCAGCTTCGGTTATACGCGTTCTCGTGCCACCAAGCTCCTGATGCCGCTTGATATGGTCAGATTTCTCAAGAAATCGTATATGGTCAGGGTTTTCAGCAATAGCGATTTTTTCTTCTAACGTATTGCCATTGCTGACTGATGACTCATGATGAGCATGCATTCCCTTTAGCTTGCCTGTATTCCTAAGCTCTTCCTGTCTTGCAGGAGACAGATTAGATCTTTTCCTGCCACTATCTAGTGCCTCAACTTCTTGTTTCAACGCGGCTCTTCGCCCCCTAGCTCTGGCATTGTCTAAAGCTCTTTCTTCAGCTCTTTTTCGGATGTCTGCGATAGTTTTTGCAAGAATCTTTTTCTTCGCCAGCCCATCCGGATCCACCTTATTCATCGGATCATTGCCAACATAAGCATACCAGTTCATGCCGTCTTTGTAGCCGATGGGGTCGGTTTGTAAAAAGCGCCCTAACTTCGGATGATAAACCCCTGCTTTGTAGTGATACAACTCCGTACCAGGGATTAAAATTTGCCCTGTGTATCTAAACCGTGAGGTACTGCTATTGATTGGCTCGCCATAAGGCCCGTACTGATGGGTTTGAGTGACGCTGCCACTGCCGTTGGTTTCTGACATAATAGAACCGCGTTCATCCGCCAGCAGATACTTCGGGCTACCGGTGCCAGCGCCTTCAAACCACACTAGCGGGTCGTCACTGCCTACACCATGCACATAACGTCTGAGCATGTTCTCACTGGCGTTGTATTCTGAACAGAGGGTTTTCTGGGGCTACAAGTAGCCAGGGGCCGGACGCAGTGAGTCCCAAGCCTTGATCCTGATGGGTGACTGGAGCGATACATCGCCAACCACTAGCGAGAACTAAAATGCGACGGTTGTAGGTTTACAGGGGAAAAGAAAAAGACGCGCACTTTGCAGTGCGCGAGGGTTTGGTTACGCTATTGACACCGAGAGGCTAATGGGTGACCCCGTTGGTTCTTCCTTAGCTAAACAACGGAGCCGGATCGCTTAAACATTCAACAAACTGGCTTGTCAAACCCACTGAGCAGACTGCCGGACACTCAGACAGGACAGCCACTGCAACCTCACTTCTTTAGCTGGCTGAGCTTATACTGCATATAAGGTAAACATTCTCCCTTTCCATAACTTATGGAGAAAAAAGCATGCTTTGTTACTTCATTGGGAAGTAGCATCTCGGTAGTAACATGGCTTTCATCCGTTGATATGGGATACATTGCTATTGGAATTGCCCAATCAATTTCTTCACTTAAGTTATTTCTCCCTATCAGAAATATATTGTCAAGGTCTTTGTCTTCCAGCGTTCTGGGAGCCTTTATTTCTATGGCAATTTTGTTTGAGACATTGGTAAAAACAAAAGTGAAATAGTCTCTATTTTTTTCACTTAATCTTTTGACCTCTTTATCAGATATCGAACAACTTTCTGCAAAGCAACTAAGAGAAAATAATAATGTAAGAAGTAAGTAGAACTTTTTCATGGATACACCTGGCTCATTACCCAGTCAGGATTAGTATGTTGATGTTCCTCTGGGATTGATTTGTACCTCAAGTTCTCATGTATGCTACCAAACCTGTATGGCATAACACCTCGAATGTTACCTGGATGATCCAAGCCAGCATTATGCAATGCCTCGTGACCGATCATGAAATTGAACCTGGAGCTACCAAAATCGTGGTGGTCTGTATTTAGAGTAATACTGTTTCCACCAATGATACCCTCACCAAATTTTCTAGTTTGCCAACCGGATGCTGCCGCGGTGGTCGCGTGTGCAAAGTACCCACCAGAGGACTTTGCTCCATCACTATCTAAAGCGTTGGTTGCTTTATCAAGGCTTGAAACCATCGAATTGAGCTGTTTTGCCGAATAGCCATCTTTGGTTGTTTCGCCATCTTTTAAGTTTGCGGCTATGCCTTTTAGCTTAGAGGCAACAGATTTCATATCTTTTGATAATTGCTTTTGTGCTTTATCAAACTTTTTCCAACTTTCATTGCTCCAGCCTCTACCTTTTCCATATTTACCACTCGGATCCACCTTATTCATCGGATCATTGCCAACATAAGCATACCAGTTCATGCCGTCTTTGTAGCCGATAGGGTCGGTTTGTAAAAACCTGCCCAGCTTTGGATGATAAACCCGTGCTTTGTAGTGGTAAAGCTCGGTGCCCGGAATAAGGATTTGGCCTGTATAGCGGAACCTAGAGGTGCTTTGGTTGATGAGTTCACCGTAAGGCCCATATTGATGAGTTTGTACCACAACACCACTGGCATTGGTTTCTGACACGATAGAACCGCGTTCATCCGCCAGCAGATACTTCGTGCTACCGGTGCCAGCGCCTTCAAACCACACCAAGGGGTCGTCAATGCCTACACCATGCACATAACGTCTGAGCATGGTCCCACTGGCGTTGTATTCTGCCACCAGTTCGTCACCGTCATATAAAAATGTGGTTTTGCTGCCGTTTAACGTGCTGCTGAGCAGACGCCCTGTGGCGTCGTAGTCCAGTGATAACGCAGTGCCAGATTTGCTGGCTGAGATTAAGCGGTTATGGCCGTTGTAGTTGTAGGTCCAGCCCTCATGGCTTTTTAAGTTGCCGTTGCTGTCATAACTAATTGGATTGCCTGCCACTGAACTGTATTGGTTCAGCGTGTTCGCTACATACGCCTGTCTTCCCGGTTGCGGAATACTTATCTGGTAATTTGCCGTGGTTATCCGGCTTATCAGTTGCCGCGCCGGGTTGTACTGAAAATTCGCCCGACTCACACCAGGATGGTCAAAGTTCTTCAGTAACCCCGAACCATGGTACTCCAACACCGAACCCCGGCCATTAGCTCGGGTGATACTGCTCAGTTTACCGTCATTGGTGTAGAGGTAACTGACCAGCGGGCTGCTGCCATTGAGTAAAATGCTTTGTAAAGCGTTGCTGTCGTCATAGCTGTATGTCAGGTATATCCCATCCGGGTAAGTTAAGCTGCGGCGCCGCCCTGCTGCATCATACTGGTAGCTCAGGGTACGCCCTGATACCGTGCTGCTGCCTATGCGGCCCAGACCGTCGTAAGCGGTAACCACACTCTGGCTGTCACGGCTGACCGAAGTTTGTTGCCCTTTGCCATTGTAGGCATAACTCAGGCTGCTTTCTCCTGGCACCGAGGTCTCGGTTCTGAGGTTCAGTGCATCGTAGCTATGCCCGTGAACAGTGCCATCCCGCTTGCGCCAGAACGTCAGGTTGTCGTTGGCATCATAGCTATTTTCTTCATAACTTGAGTCAGCAAAGGTGGTGCGCTTGAGCCGGTCAAAGCCATCGTAGGTATAGCTGGTCGTATTGCCGTTACCATCTTTACGGGTTTTAACCTGGCCGTTGGATGTGTATGTCAGTTCAATGCTCACGCTTTCATCGACGGTACCGACACCGACTTTTGTTTTCGTCAGGCGAGAGAGCGTATCGTACCAATGCTGGACCACGCGATCAGGACCATAGCTGCCTTCGGTACCTAAACTACACGCTGAAGCAGGCAGACTATCGAACGCTGCCGGGTTCATTCGCGTGGTTTCGCAGGATAAACGGTTTAGCGCGTCATAGCTGAACTGAGTGACAAACTCTTTACCGGCCACGGAGCTGCTCTCCGTTTTGCTGATTAACCCTTTGCTGCTATCAAAGCTATTGACTGCCGTTTGCTCAACCATCAGCGCTGTGCTGGTTGGAGTAGTTAATATACCGTCTTCTGTTTTAGAGATTTGATCGTCTTGTGCCCTGTAGCTGTATCGATTCCTGAGCTTTATGATGCAGTTTTCCAAAAAAAGGATTTTTTACCTAATTCAGAACAAAGCATCAATTTATGTAATTTATTTTGAAATAAAAAAGTTAGTTAATATTTAAATGCACAAATAGAGGCACAAAACCTAATCCAATATCAGCTGTATCCTCTGCAGGGCGGACTACAGGGGCGCGTCGCTCACACCATACAACAATGTCTGTTCTTTTTAACCTCTGGGTTTAAAGCTAAAAATCAGTTGCAGCACGCCAGAGCAGAGAACAAAAGTGGCTGGTGAACTTAACGTAGTTCAGGCTAAAGTATGCATTATCTGTTATCTCTGAGTCCTCATCATGAACTACTGGCTTTTTAAAACTGAACCCGAAGAATGCAGTATTGATGATTTTGCCAAAGCACCGGATCAAGCCATAGTCTGGGAAGGAGTGCGAAATTATCAAGCGCGGAACTTCTTAAGGGATCAGGTGAGAACCGGTGATCTGGTGTTTGTTTACCATTCCAGTTGCAAGGACATTGGTATAGCGGGTGTGGCGAAAGTGGTACAAAACAGCTATCCGGATCCAAGCCAGTTTAACTCTTCAAGTCCGTATTTTGATGCAAAATCAACTGGCACTAAAGCGCCTTGGGTGGCAGTAGACCTGCAATTTGTAGAGAAATTTACCCGACTGTTGTCACTCGACAAACTCAAACAGTCAACTAAGCTAGAGCAGTTACCACTGGTGAAAAAAGGCAACAGATTGTCTGTCATGCCCGTTAGTTCAGCAGAATGGCAACATATAATAAAAATGAGTCAGGACAAGGGGAACTGCGATGAAGCAAGAGAGACGACGTGAACCCAGAGACCTGAGCTACTTCTGGGAAATGCTCAGCATGGCGCAGAAATTCTCGGTGTCTGAGTTACAACGTTTTGGCTACGAGCTGTCTTTTGTGCGGCAACAGGAACAACAACGGCTGGCTGTGCTCAAATCCGGTCAAAAAATGGCCAGCATTACTGAAGATGGTCAGATCAATACGGCACCCAAAGTGTTCCTGCGCGATTAACCGCTTTCTTCACTACACTTCAACCCGCCAAACGATCGGCATTGACAGGCTGGTAGTCCTGTACCATTTCAACCGCACGCTGGCATAATTTGAGATAGGACGTCAGCGTATTACTTTGCCAGAGTTCAGTCAGCGCAGAATGATGACGAATAAAGTTTTCCATCTCATTAAAGGTTAACTGATTCTGTTGTTTCAGAAATTTGGCTACAGCCTGCCGCGGTAACATGTTGTGATTGGCTTGCTCTTTACATAACACCGGAATAGCTTTACATAAAAGCTCGGTGTGCAGATACCAGACCGGAGCTTTCGTCTGAGTACGTCCGGCCTGATGGACTTTAGCCAGTAATTGCTGGCTTTGTTCTTCAGCGAGCCAAAACGCCAGATGCTCTAATTGCACAGACTGTTGTTCAGCGAAATGTAACTGCACTTTTAATCTATTTTGCATTTTGCCTAGTTGATCCAACCTCAAAGCCAAAAACACTATAGGTGCCACAGCTAACAGTAATAACAACATCCACATGAAAAACTCACTCCCTTTTACTGCAACCAGATCACGCAAAAACAGCGGCACTTTAACAGAGCCAGGGGCAGAATCCTATGACAGAATCACAGCCTAAACGACCCCTGGATGAAAAACTTTTAAGATTGCTTTTTCCGCTGAATATAGCTGGCCACTTGCTGCTCTAAAATTGACAAGGGCACACTGCCATTGCGCAGTACTACATCATGAAATTCTCGCAGATCAAAATCATGCCCCAACTGCTGTTGTGCTTCTTTACGCAATTTTTTGATCGTCAGTTCACCCAACTTATAAGACAGTGCCTGAGCCGGCCAGCTGATGTAACGATCGATTTCCGTGGTTACGTTGTGCATGGATAAAGCAGTATTACTGGCTAGAAAATCAATAGCTTGCTGACGGCTCCAACCCATAGTATGCATACCTGTATCTACCACCAAACGTGCAGCTCGCCACATTTCATAAGTCAAACGGCCAAAATCACTGTAGGGATCCTGATAAAACCCCATTTCAATACCCAGATATTCCGCATAGAGACCCCAGCCTTCTCCAAAAGCTGAAGTGTAAAAGTTACGGCGATATTCGGGCAGTGACGATTGTTCACGCGCTAACGAAATTTGTAAGTGATGACCAGGCACGGCTTCATGCAAAGTTAAAGCTTCCATTTCATATAAAGGACGACGGTCCAGCGCGTAGGTGTTGACCCAATAAAAACCCGCTCTGTCATCTCTGTTGGTGCCGGCATATCTCCCCGTAGTGTATTTAGGCGCAATTTCTGCCGGAACAGGTGCTACGCCATAAGGAGTGCGGGGCAAGGTTCTGAAGTATTTAGGCAGTTCAGCATCAATCTTCTTAGCGATAAAAGAGGCCTCTTTTAGCAACTCAGTTGGGGTTTTGGCATAGAACTGCGGATCAGTGCGCAGAAACTGGATGAACTCAGCAAAACTGCCTTTAAATCCAACCTTGGTAATGATGGCCTGCATTTCTGCACGAATACGAGCTACTTCATTAAGTCCTATCTGATGCACCTGCTCTGGTGTCAGCTTTAACGTGGTGTAATGCTCCAGTCGGTTCTGATAATACTCACGACCTTTAGGCCAGTCACTGGCTGCAATACTGTCACGAGCCCCCGGCAAATACTGCTCAACCATAAACTGATAAAACTGCTGATAAGCAGGATTCAATTGCAGCGTCACCACTTGCTGAGCTTCTGACTGCAACGCCTGCCAACTTTCAATATCGATAAATTCCGGCTTTTGATGAAAAGGTCGGTAGAACACATTTTGTTCCGGAGTTTTGCTGATAAAAGCCAGGATACTTTGCTCAAAACCTGCCAGCACAGCCTTAGGTTGAGTCATGCCTGTGGCAAGTCCCTGTTTCATCCACTCCGTTTGCTGCTGCATATAAGCCGGGACTGTTTTTAATTTAGCAAGATAGTCCAGATAATCTTGTTTTGTTTTAAATTCAGTGCCGGAAACCATAAATGCCAAGGCGCTGTGAAAGCCTGATTCAGACGTCAAAGGCATCATGTGCGCGCCATACTGATATTCCGACAGGGCGTCTTCGAGGCTATAGCTTAAAATCGCATAGTTAATTTGTTGCTGTTCAGTCAAAGCAGAACTATCTATTTGCTGCAGTTTATCCAGCCACTGTTGTCTTTGTTTGGCCTGAGCCGCCAAAGTTGCTGCTGACATATCAGGTAAGCTGGTCTTGCTGCGGTTATCCAACTTCTTTTCGGCTTGCCATAGCTGCTCGGCAAACTGATCGAAATCTATAGGTTGAGCGGATTGACTGCTGCAGCCGGTCATTAAAAAGGCCATGCAGAAAAACATAATCCTCTGACGCATTCTCTTTCTCCCTGGTGTTTTTCCTGATTCTACTCCATTCAGTTCTGACGACCAGCGCTTCGGGCTGCGCTTTTTGGATACTGGCCGCAATAATTGACTCAGAACAGCTAAAAATGTCGTTTTTTAACCGACAATCTGCGCTTTTTTGCGCGATCAGAAAAAAAACTTAAAAAATAAGTCATTAATAAGGCAGGATATGCAGACTTTTTCTAACAGATATGTCAGCTTAACAACATCAGTCAGCTTGCCTCTGTGTAAGTTTCGCGTAACATTGCGTTTTTAAGGCTAAATTAGCAGTAGTATTTAGTGGAGTTGTATTTGGCATGAAATATCAGGACTCAATCGAGCAGGCAAGTGAAAAAGCAGCGTTGACTGCCGCTTTTTTGCAGCGGCATCGTTTGGCAGCCCATCCGGTCAATTACACAGTGATCTATGAGTATATCAACGGTCAAAATGACGGACTATGCCAGGCCATAGAACAAAAACTGGCAGTTCAAAGTAACTTTGACGATTTTGTGCTGGCGGAATTGTATAGCCAATGGCTGAGCCCACAACACCAGCGTCAGGAAGAACTCACCCGCCAGGTCACGACTATGCTGGGCAAGTTATCTGGCACCACAGATATTGCCAGCGAAGCAGTGCAACAGTACATTGATGTATTGGATCAGGCGCTGCTGGGTTTAGACCCAAATAACGCCAATCGCAGCCGCGACAGTGTCAATAAGGTGATTAGCGCGACTTATGCCATCAAAGCCAGTCAGCAAAAACTCAAAGACCAACTCGACTTTTCGAACGAGCAGTGCCACACGCTGCGCTCTGAACTGGACCATCTGAAAAAAGAACGTCAACTGGATCCGCTCACTGGCTTGTACAATAGGCTGGCGATGCAGGAGCATCTGGATTTATGGCTGACTGAAAATCCGGGGCGCCGTATTGCCGCCATAGCGGTGAATTTAGATCATTTCTCCCAGTTTAATCAGGACTATGGCTTTGGCGTCGGTGATGTGATTTTAAGTAAAGTAGCCCGCAAAATTGCCAGTTATGTACAGGAAAGTGGCTTACCTGTGCGTTCTGGCGGTGAAGAATTCCTGATTTTGTTACCTGATGTTGATTTACGTACTGCAGGTGAAATCGCCGAACAAGTGCGTAAAGGAGTAGAGAAACTAAGGTTTGTCTCAGCAAAAAGTAAAAAGACCTTACCTAAAATCACTATATCGCTCGGTGTCAGCATCTATAACACAGCGGAAAACTGGCATCAGTTTTTATCCCGCAGTAGTAAAGTATTGCTGGAAGCCAAAGTGCGTGGTCGTAATCAGGTCGCGACAGAGCTAATGCTGGCCAATTAAATTATGGCCAGCTTGCTAAAAGAGGTTTTTAACAGGGCATTTTTGCAGCAACTCTCCGCCTTATGCCAACACCAGTCTCCTGCTTTTGATAGCGAAACATTTTTGCAGCGCACCCAAGGCGCAGACTGGGAGCAACTGGAACTCAAAGCCAGAGTTCGCTGCATCAGTCAGGCCTTGCACCAAAGTCTGAATTTGGCTTATCCAGATGCTATCGCCGTGTTAATCCCTGTCAGCAGTCATTTTTCCGGTTTGCAGGGTTTTGTGTTTGCCGACTATGTGGAAGTCTATGGCCTGGACGACCCGCATACTTCTTTTCAGGCTTTGGCTCATTTCACTTGTTTTTCTACAGGCGAGTTTGCCATCCGGCCTTTTTTCCAGCGCTACCCCGAACTTACCTTAGATCAAATGAAAGCCTGGGCGGGCTCTGACAATCTGCATCTGCGCCGATTAGCCAGTGAAGGGGCACGACCTCGTTTACCCTGGGGTATGGCGCTGAAAAGTTTCAAAAATGACCCAAGCCCTTTAGTACCACTACTGGAGCAGTTGAAGACCGATGCACAACCTTATGTGCAGCGCAGTGTGGCCAACCACTTAAATGACATCAGTAAAGATCATCCGGAACTGGTGTTGGATATAGCGTGTAGCTGGTTTGGGCAGCATCAAGTCACTGACTGGATCATCAAACATGCGTTACGGGGCCTGCTTAAGCAGGGGCATCCACGGGCTCTGACTTTGTTTGGCTTGCAGCAATTACCTTTGCAGGTACAGCTGAATATGCTCAATGCACAAGTCTCGACTGAACAGCCTTTGCATTTTGCGATAGAGCTGTCTGGTCCAGAACAGTTGCAGGCAGCGTTAAGACTGGAATACAAAATTGGTTACCGGAAAAAATCCGGTCAGTTAAATTACAAGGTATTTCAGTTAAGTAACAAAGCCTGGACAGGTCAGAACCTGAAGTTTGAACGTCGTCACGCTTTTACCGACCTGACCACCCGCAAACATTATCCCGGCCAGCATCATCTGCAAATTATGCTCAACGGCCATTGTTATGCAGAATGTTTTTTTCAGTTTGCCAGAGATTGATCTGAAACAGACAGAGCTGCATAAAGATACAGGATAAGTTGGCGTAAGCCGCCGAATCTTTTACACTAGCGCCACTTTAGTTCACAACGAACAGCCAAAGGCTTTTTTATGACTGACCAGCAACCTGATAGCACTCATTTTGGCTTTAAAACTGTAAAGCAGACTGAAAAAGTCTCGCTTGTGGCCAATGTATTCCATTCTGTTGCGGCCAAATACGATCTGATGAACGATGTGATGTCGATGGGCATCCACCGACTGTGGAAAAGATTCACCATTGACTGCAGCGGTGTGCGGCCTGGTCATCAGGTATTGGATTTGGCCGGTGGCACAGGTGACATCACAGCGCTGTTTTCTAAAAGAGTAGGCCCAACCGGCAAAGTGATTCTCGCCGATATTAACGAGTCTATGCTGAATGTCGGTCGCGATAAATTACGCGACTTAGGTCTGGTCAATAATATCGATTATGTGCAGGCCAATGCGGAAGCCTTGCCTTTTGCCGACAACAGCTTTGATATCATCAGTATCGGTTTTGGTCTGCGTAATGTTACCGACAAAGACGCGGCTTTACGTTCTATGTACAGAGTATTAAAACCTGGTGGCCGTTTACTGGTGCTGGAGTTTTCCAAACCTGAGTACGAGTGGCTGAGCAAAGTCTACGATCTGTATTCCTTCAAACTACTGCCTACTATTGGTGGATTGGTCGCCAACGACAAAGAAAGTTATCAGTATCTGGCGGAGTCTATCCGGATGCATCCGGATCAGGACACCTTAAAACAGATGATGGAAACCGCAGGTTTTGAGCATGTCAGCTACCACAACCTGACAGGCGGCATAGTAGCTCTGCATAAAGGTTATAAATTCTGATGTTGAGTTTAGTGCCACAACTGATTTGCGCTACTTTGGAAAAAGTGCTGCACAAGGTTGTGGCTATGGATCCGGCCTCCCCGGCTTTATTACAAAAAGTACAAGGTAAACAACTGGCTTTGCAGTTACAGGAGTTACCCTGGCGTTTTGTTTTATCCGCTACGGCAGACAGCTTATTACTGAATCAGCACAACGAAAAAGTTGATTGTGTCATAGTCACAGACCTTACAACCTTGCAAAAGCTGAATGATCCCAGTCAGCTCACCCGCCTGATTAAGCAAGACAAGCTGCAGATTGAAGGCGATCTGCAGGTCGCTCAGCAATTTAGTTCTTTGCTACAACACCTCAATCCGGACTGGGAACAGCAGCTCTCGCAGTGGCTGGGGGATGCGCTGGCGCATAAAGTGGCCATAGCGATAAAGCAGTTACAGCTTTACATTCAAACCCAGTTACAACAACTGGAACAAGCGACTGTCGAACTGGCTCAGGACGAGCTGGCTTTGAGTCCGACTCAGGCCGAGATGAACCAGTTCAGCCGTGATGTCAGTCAGTTGCAAGCGCGATTAGATGTATTAAGTCGTCATAACGCCTTCAGGCAGGAGTAATTTTGGGTCTGCGCCGCTTTTACCACATCTTAAAAACTTTGCTGCAGTACGGATTGGAGCAATTGATCCCATCGCAGTGGCAACCCTGGTATTTCCGAGCAGTACGCAGCGCTGCATTTTGGTTACGCAACAAACACCCGGATAAAACTGAAGGCGAGCGCTTACGCTTAGCCTTACAGCAACTGGGGCCGGTTTGGGTGAAGTTTGGTCAGATGTTATCCACCCGTCGTGATTTATTTCCTGCGCAGTGGGTGGATGAACTTGCCAAATTACAGGATAAAGTAGAAGCCTTTCCAGGCGAACAAGCCAGACAGTTGATCATTCAGCAACTGGGTTTACAACAGATTGACGACTTATTTGAACGGTTTGATGAAACTCCACTGGCTTCAGCTTCTATTGCACAGGTTCACACAGCTCAGCTAAAACAAGCAGACGGCACTTTGGCTGATGTGGTGATTAAGGTGATTCGGCCTGATATCAAACCACAAATTCTGGCTGATTTAGAGCTGATGGACGCTTTAGCTGATTTAGTGGCCCGTTATCTGCCGGATGGCAAAAGATTACGCCCTAAAGAAGTGGTGGCGGAGTATCGCAAAACTATTCTGGATGAGCTGGACTTACAACGCGAAGCCGCCAATGCCATTCAATTGAAACGGAACTTTGAGGGTTCAGACTCACTCTATGTCCCTTATGTTTACGCCGATCACAGCAGACCAGGCGTGATGGTGATGGAACGGATTTATGGTATTCCGGTCTCAGATTTAGAAGCACTGCGCTCTCAGGGGACCAATCTGGAACTGCTGGCTAAACGTGGCGTAGAGGTGTTCTTTACTCAGGTATTTCGCGACAGTTTTTTCCATGCCGATATGCATCCGGGTAATATTTTTGTCTCTTTTGAAACACCGCACAACCCAAAATATATCGGCATAGACTGCGGTATAGTCGGTACGTTAAATAAAGAAGACAAACGCTATCTGGCAGAAAATTTTGTGGCCTTTTTCAACCGCGATTACTTAAAAGTGGCGCAGTTGCACGTGGATTCAGGCTGGGTTCCCCCTGACACTAGTGTCGAAGAATTTGAAAGTGCTATACGCACCGTCTGTGAGCCTATTTTCCAGAAACCGCTACAAGATATATCTTTTGGCCAGGTGCTGTTTAATCTGTTTAACACAGCCCGTCGTTTTAATATGCAGGTTCAACCGCAACTGGTATTGTTACAAAAGACCCTGCTGTATATTGAAGGTTTAGGGCGTCAGTTATACCCACAATTGGATTTATGGCAAACAGCCAAACCATTTCTGGAAAACTGGGTCAAACAGCAGATGGGGCCTGCCGCCTTGTGGCGCGAAGTGAAAGCGAATTTACCATTTTGGGCAGAAAAAATGCCGGAAATGCCGGGATTGTTGCATCAGTATTTGCAACAAGGCCCCAAACAACAAGCTCAATTGTTAGCGAAATTGCAGCAAGTACAGGCACAACAGCAACACCAGACTAAAAAACTGGCCAACGCAGTGCTGGCAGGTTGTAGTTTATTAGCAGCTGTCTTATTACTGACATCTGGCTGGTCTATAACAGCGGCGGGACTAGCGCTGATTGCGCTGGTTTTTTGTTTTAAAAATTAACAGACGGGCCATCAGGTTCGTTTTGAGTTTGTATATGAAAGGAGAATAACATGGGTTTTGGTGGCATTAGTATTTGGCAGTTATTGATCATCCTGGTGATTATTGTCCTGCTGTTTGGCACAAAGCGTCTGCGTGGTATAGGTTCAGATTTAGGTTCTGCCATTAAAGGTTTCCGTAATTCGGTCAAAGATCCGGAAGATACTGCAGATCAGGCAGCACCGGTTGTTCAGGCTCAACAGCCGCAATTAAAGGCGGAAGCGAAAGACACAGCTCCTGCCAGCACTGAACAACCTAAAACTCCTGAACAACGCTAAATGAGCTTTTGGGAATTAGTGGTCATAGCCGTAGTTGCTCTGTTGGTGTTAGGCCCGGAGCGACTGCCAGGCGCTATCCGCAGTGTCAGTGGCTTTATTCGTAATGTAAAACAATTTGGTCAGCAAATGCAGGCGGAATTAAATGACGAATTACGGGTGCAGGAACTACACGACAAGTTAAAGCAGGCCGAAGAAAAAGGCCTGTTAAACCTGACCACTGAAGAGATGCAGGCCATCACTGAACTACGACAAGCGGCAGCTGATGTCACCAATCCCTATCCGGCTACGGTTCACTCTGCGCAAACACAGCCAGCAGAGCCTGCAGCTGCACCTTCTTCGATTGTATCGGACCCAGTAGTAACAGATGACAAAAACCACAAACCCTAACAGCCTGTTAGGCCACCTGATTGAATTACGCCGCCGTCTGCTCAATACAGTGATGGCGGTATTGCTGGTGTTTATCTCTTTGGCGTATTTTGCCGCTGATATCTACCACCTGATGGCGTCACCTTTGATGGCTGTGCTACCGGCAGGCGCATCTATGATAGCCACCGATGTGGCTGCGCCATTTTTCGCCCCTTTTAAGCTGACCTTCATTGTCGCTTTATGCCTGACTGTGCCTTATATGTTGTGGCAAATCTGGTTATTTGTAGCCCCTGCTCTTTATCAAAAAGAAAAGCATCTGGTGGCACCTCTGATCATCTCCAGCACTCTGCTGTTTTACTGTGGCATCGCCTTTGCGTACTACGTGGTTTTCCCCCTGGTCTTTGGCTTTTTCACCAGTGTCGCGCCTGAAGGAGTTACGATAGCGACGGATATCAGCAGCTACCTCGATTTCGTTTTAAAACTTTTTTTCGCTTTTGGTTTATCTTTTGAAATTCCGGTCGCTGTGTTGTTATTAGTATGGACAGGTGCAGTAACAAGGCAACAGTTGGTTGAAAAACGTCCTTATTTTGTTGTATTTGCCTTTATTATCGGTATGTTGCTGACACCACCTGATGTATTATCCCAGACATTGCTGGCAGTCCCAATGTGTTTACTCTACGAATTGGGTCTGTGGCTGAGCCGGTTTTATGTTACTTCTACAGAGACAGATGAGACTAATTCATGAACAAATACCTGACTTTATTGGTAATGGGTTTTATCGCACCACTGCATGCATCCCAAGTGCTAGAGAATCAAATCATTAACTGCCAAAGCATCACGTCAAACGAACAACGTCTGGCCTGTTTTGACCGTATTGAGTTAGTCGTAGTAAAAAGTGCAGCTCCAGTAGCAACGCCTGTGGCCACTGCGGTAGCAGAATCAGCTTCATCTGCAGTGGCGACTGCACCTGTAGCAGCAGCTGTGCCAGTGGCAACAACAGCAACGGTAGCCGAAGCCGCTCCTGCACCTTCTCAGGCGATTGAGGAGTTTGGTCTTGAACACAAAAGGGTGCAGCAGGAAGCCCCACAAGAAAGTTTGACGTTAACCTTAGCTAAGGTCGGCAAAACTCCTTACGGAGAACTGATTTTCACTTTTGAAAACGGTCAGGTCTGGCGCCAGGTGATCAAAGAAGCATTCACCGCTTCGATTGGAGAATCTTATCAACTGCAGCGTGGCGCATTTAACTCGTTTTTTATCAATAAAGAAGGTCAGTTTAAAAAAACCAGAGTCCGTCGGGACAAATAAATGAAAGCTTGGTTTGATGCCGGGATTAATTTATTTAACCCGCGCTTTTCGCTAGATAGGGAGCAGGTACTGGCCAATGCCTGGCACCATGGTTTATCTGGTATGTTGTTGATTAGCAGTGACATTGAAGAGTCTGAGCTGCAACAAGCTTATGCTTTATCCGATCCAAGATTGTATTGCACTGCTGGTGTACACCCGCATCAGGCCGACCAGGTACAAGCTGACTGGATCTGCCGATTAAGCAGTTTACTGCAACACCCTTCAGTGGTTGCCGTTGGTGAATGTGGACTGGATTTCAATCGGAATTTTTCTACACCACAAAACCAAATACAGGTGTTTGAAGCACAACTGCAACTGGCCTCTGAACATAACAAAGCGATTTATCTGCACGAGCGCGATGCCTTTACGACTCAATATCAGATGCTACAGCGTTATCAAGGTCTGGCAGGTGTAGCTCATTGTTTTACAGGCGATAAAGCTCAACTAAAAGCTTATCTGGATTTGGGCCTGTATATTGGTATTACCGGTTGGTTATGTGACGAAAAACGTGGTCAGAGTTTGAGAGAAGCTGTCCGCTATTTGCCACTGGACAGATTGATACTGGAAACAGACGCACCTTTTTTATTACCAAAAACATTGGTTCCTAAACCAAAATCAAGCCGGAATGAACCCGCTTATCTGTCAGAAATAGCAATACAATTTGCCAGTCTAACTGGCTACAGCCTCGATGATATCGCTGCATACAGCAGAAAGAACAGCCAGGTGCTGTTTCAAATTACAGCAGATGAGTACCCTCTATGATGCAATGGCTACAGCTGAACTGGCAGCAGTTACTGATCGGATTCAGCAGTGGCGTAGTTTTAACTGCTTTAGCATCCTGGCTACTGTTTTACCTGCAGCAAAAAAAATGGCAAATGACGGTTGCGGATCAACTCGAGGATAGTATTCAGCAACGTACACTCGAATTACAGATCACGCTGATTGAACTGGCAGAAAAAAACAAGCTGCTGGAGCAACAAAGTACTATAGATGCCTTAACCGGAGTGCGAAACAGGGCTTTTTTTGATCAGAAACTCAGTGCGGAAATTAAACGTAGTCGTCGTGAACGCAGCACTTTGGCTCTATTAATGATCGATATAGATCACTTCAAATCCTTTAATGACAATCATGGCCATCTGGTAGGTGATTTAGTCATTAAGGAAGTTGCTCAAAGCCTCCAGCAAGAGCTCAAACGCAGCACCGATTATTTATGCAGATACGGTGGCGAAGAGTTTGCCATCATTTTACCGAACACGGATTCCGAAGGTGCCATGCTGTTAGCAGAGCAGCTACGGCTTTGTTTGGAAAACCAGCGTATTCAGCATGAAAAGCTGGAGCTGTCTATCAGTGTCAGTATTGGTTGTTATGCTGGCGTAGCTGAAATCAACAGTGTCAGCATTGATTATATTCAAGCCGCAGATATAGCTCTGTATCGGGCGAAAAATGAAGGTCGAAACAGGGTTGTTTGTAACCCTGAGGTTGTGATCCCAGTACAGGAGACTCCAGATGAGTCAGTTTAACGAGTATTTCCCTGCCAGCCGCTTACGCCGTATGCGTCAGTCTGATTTCAGTCGTCGCTTAATGGCCGAAAATCGTCTGACGGTCGATGACTTAATTTATCCCATGTTTATTGTCGAAGGTGAAAACCAGCGCCAATCCATTCCCTCTATGCCGGGTATTGAGCGTCTGTCGTTGGATTTGCTACTGGAAGAAGCAAAAGAATTGGCCACTTTGGGCATTCCAGCTATTGCGATATTCCCTGTGACCGCTGCAGAGAAAAAATCTCTGTTAGCTGAGGAAGCTTACAACCCTGACGCCTTAGCGCAACGTGCGGTACGGATGTTAAAACAACATGTGCCTGAATTAGGCGTGATCACTGATGTTGCACTCGACCCTTTCACTACTCACGGTCAGGACGGCATTATTGATGACGACGGTTATGTGCTGAACGACATTACCACAGACATTTTAGTGAAGCAGGCCTTGTCTCATGCAGAAGCGGGCGCTGACATAGTAGCCCCTTCTGACATGATGGATGGCCGTATCGGTGCTATCCGCTCTGCTTTGGAAGCAGAGGGTTATGTAAATACCAAAATTATGGCGTATTCAGCTAAGTATGCTTCTGCTTATTACGGGCCTTTCCGCGATGCAGTAGGCTCAGCTGGCAATTTAAAAGGCGGCAATAAAAAGTCCTATCAGATGGACCCAGCCAACAGCAACGAGGCTTTACGTGAAGTAGCTTTGGATTTGGAGGAAGGCGCGGACATGGTAATGGTCAAACCCGGTATGCCTTATCTGGATATAGTGCGCCGGGTCAAAGACGAATTCGGAGTGCCTACTTTTGCTTATCAGGTCAGCGGTGAATACGCCATGCATATGGCTGCCATCCAAAACGGCTGGCTGGCGGAAGAAGCTATAGTAATGGAATCTTTGCTGGCCTTTAAACGCGCTGGAGCCGATGGCATCCTGACTTACTTTGCGAAAAAAGCCGCGATCTGGCTACAAAGATAAAACACCAGGGTCAGAGCCAAAGCTCTGACCCTTTATTCAATGCTTAGTTGCCAACCCGCCTGCTGCTGATACTCCACTTCCTGCTCCAGCTCAGCCCGCATCAGCGGATGATGCTCCAACCAGCCTTGCGGCAAAGTTAAAGTCAGAGCTTCAGCTTGAGCTGTGATCTGCACTTCAGGTAATACCTCGTAGCGACGACGCATTGACAGTATCACCGACAAGCGCAGTAAGCGGGTTAAACGCACAGCAAGTAACACTGAAGTCATGGTTTGTTTCGACAGAATTTCTTTATGAATATCGGCCCTGTGGTTATACACCAAAGCCATCAGCAGCTGTTGCTGCGCCCGGGTAAAACCCGGTAGTTCGGCATGGCTGATAATATAAGCGCCATGGTGGTGATGATTTTTGTATTCAATCAACAAGCCCAGCTCATGCAATAAAGCGCCTGAGCGCAACATGGCCAGACCTTCAAAACTGGATAAATTCCATTGCTGATGCAGCTGGGAGGCCAAAGTAGCGGCCATATCCGCCACCCGCTCTGCATGCTGCTGGTCGATGTAATAACGCACCATCATACTTTGCATAGTGCGGGCACGTACATCCTGATGCTGCAACTGCGGTAACATGCTGTAAAGCACGCCCTCGCGCAAAGCCCCACCGGATAACGTCATGCCGCTGATATTCAGCACCCGAAACAGGGCGATTAAAATCGCTAAGCCAGAAGGGAATACCTGCTTACGCTCCTGAGCTAAACCAGGCAGATTCAGCTGATCCATATGACCACAGGCCAAAGCCTGCTGCATAATAGCTTCCAGTCGTGGCAAGGTAATGACTTCATCTTTGCCCTGACCTACTAAGATTTCCTGCATCGCCTGTACAGTACCGGACGCGCCTACGGCATTTTGCCAGCCCTGAGTCAGATACTGCTCGCTGATAGTGCGGATTTCATGTTCTGCGGCGGCAATAGCGGCATTAAAGTTGGCTTCGCTTAACTCATTATTTTCAAAATAACGCTCAAGAAAAGTCACACAGCCCATGTTCAGACTGGACAACAAAATCGGCTGAAAGCCCTGCCCCACTATGATTTCGGTGGAAGCGCCGCCTATATCGATCACCAGACGGTTCGAATCACAATTGGAGGTATGAGCGACGCCCAGATAAATAATACGAGCTTCTTCTTCGCCAGAAATCACCTGAATGGGCTGACCTAAAATAGCCTCAGCTTCCACCAAAAAAGTCTTGACGTTACGGGCTAATCGAAGTGTGGCAGTACCCACAATACGTATATTTGCAGAAGGAATATCTTGCAGACGTTCAGCAAACAAGGCCAGGCATTCCCAACCCCGGGTCATGGCTTGTTTACTAAGCACTAAACTGTCGTTTAAACCTGCGGCCAAACGCACTTTACGTTTGACCCGGCCTATCACCTGAACACTGCCACCAACCACTTTCACCATCAACATATGAAAGCTATTGGAGCCGAGATCGATCACAGCATAAATATCATTATGCTGTGTCGGTTTTCCTGCGCCGTCCATCGACTTAGCGCGGGCGGCTACGTGGGTTTCTTGGCCCATTAGGGTTAGGTCGTCCACCACTGCGCGCTTGTCCAGGACGACGTCTGACCCGTGGTTTTGGCACGGTCAAATCTTCCAGTAACGCTGTAGTGTCGTATTGAGTGACAGGAATAGCATGACGGATATAGTCTTCAATAGCCGTCAGGTTCAGTGCATAACGCTCGCAGGCAAAACTGATAGCTTTACCACTTTCACCGGCACGGCCAGTACGACCAATACGGTGTACATAGTCTTCACAATCGTCTGGTAAGTCGTAGTTAAAGACGTGACTAACCATAGGAATATGTAAACCACGGGCGGCAACGTCAGTCGCGACCAGAATGTCCAGTTTACCGCTGGTGAAATCCTCCAGAATACGTAAACGTTTTTTCTGGATCACATCCCCTGTCAGCAAACCAACACGGTGACCATCGGCTTCCAGCCAGGCGTGAATATCTTCACAGCAATGTTTGGTATTGGCAAAAACTATGGCTTTATCCGGCCATTCCTCTTCCATCAGCGTCAGCAACAATTTCATTTTGTGTTCGTCTGACGGATAAAATAATTCTTCAGAAATACGTGAGCCGGTCATTTGTTCAGGCGCCACGTGAATATGCACGGGCTGGTTCATCTGCTCAAATGCCAGTTCCTGCACCTTGTAAGACAAAGTGGCAGAGAACAATAAACTCAAACGTTCAGTCACTGGTGGCATACGACGGAACATAAAACGGATGTCTTTGATAAAACCTAAATCGAACATACGATCGGCTTCATCCAGCACCACCACCTGGATTTGTGACAGGTCGTACAGGCCTTGTTTCAGGTAATCAATTAAGCGGCCTGTGGTGCCAATTAAAATATCTGCGCCCTGCTCCAACAATTGGCGTTGAGAATCGTAACCCTCGCCCCCATAAATCAAAGCAAGCTTTAAGCCCGATGTTTTGGCCAATGCCAGAGCATCATGATGGATCTGAACGGCCAGTTCGCGCGTAGGAGCCATAATGATGGCACGAGGTTGCCCTTTAGCCTTTGGCTCATGGGTTAACAAATGATGGAAAGTTGCCGTCAGAAAGGCGAGAGTTTTACCAGTACCTGTTTGTGCCTGGCCCGCAATATCTTTGCCAGCTAACGCAAGAGGCAAACATTGAGCCTGGATTGGGGTACAATGGTCATAACCTTGCGCGGCCAAAGCGGCAAGAACCTGTGGAGCCAATGCGAAATCGGCAAATTTATGCTGAGTTAAGTGTGTTTTATTCATACACGCTAAGCATAACCGTTACGCTTGCAATAAGAAACAGTCCGGATAAAATTGACAATACTTTTTTGCAGTTACACTACTGCCCAGCAATAACGGAGAATACAATGAGTGAACATATTCTGCAGGTGTCAGACGACAGCTTCGAAGCCGACGTGTTAAAAGCTGCTGCCCCTGTCCTGGTCGATTTTTGGGCTGAGTGGTGTGGTCCGTGCAAAATGATTGCACCTATCCTCAACGAAGTGGCGCAAGAATACGCAGGTAAAGTCACAGTGGCTAAGGTCAATATTGACCATAACCCTGGCACTCCACCAAAATTTGGTATTCGTGGCATCCCAACCTTACTGTTATTCAAAAACGGTCAGGTTGCAGCGACTAAAGTTGGCGCTTTATCTAAAACTCAGTTAAAAGAGTTTTTAGACAGCAATATCTAAGTCCTCGATAAAAAGGCGTATTTTTTATACGCCTTTTTGTTTTTTACGGCTGGACGACTGAAAATTATCCTGCTAATGTGTAACGCAGCAACAAATCCCTGTAACCACGCTTTTCCGTTGACTAAACCTAAGCCTACTTCCTTTTAATCAGCGGCAAGCAATTTAATTCTGTTTGACCAACAAGAACCCATCATATGCATTTAACCGAACTAAAACTGAAGCCGATTAACGAGCTGGTTGATTTAGCCGAGTCTATGGGCCTGGAAAACATGGCCCGCTTACGTAAGCAAGACATTATTTTCGCTATCTTAAAATCCCACGCCAAAAATGGCGAAGAGATTTTTGGTGACGGCGTTGTTGAAATCCTGACCGATGGCTTCGGTTTCCTACGTTCTTCTGACAGCTCCTATTTGGCTGGCCCGGACGACATTTACGTCTCACCAAGCCAAATCAGACGCTTTAACCTGCGTACTGGTGACACCATTTCTGGCTTAATTCGCCCGCCAAAAGAAGGCGAACGTTATTT
This sequence comes from Rheinheimera tangshanensis, assembly GCF_014645135.1. Classification (GTDB taxonomy): domain Bacteria; phylum Pseudomonadota; class Gammaproteobacteria; order Enterobacterales; family Alteromonadaceae; genus Pararheinheimera; species Pararheinheimera tangshanensis. The sequence goes on along the minus strand of NZ_BMLH01000010.1, from coordinate 71,408 downwards.
TGCCTTGCTCAAAGTGAACGAAGTCAACTTCGGTCGTCCTGAGCAAGCCCGTAACAAAATTTTGTTTGAAAACTTAACACCACTGCACGCTAACTCCCGCTTACGTATGGAACGTGGTAACGGCAGTAAAGAAGACATCACAGCCCGCGTGTTGGACCTGGCCTCTCCTATTGGTCGTGGTCAGCGTGGTTTGATTGTTGCACCGCCAAAAGCCGGTAAAACTATACTGCTGCAAAACATTGCTCAGTCTATTGCTGCAAACCACCCTGAATGTGTGTTGATGGTATTGCTGATTGACGAACGTCCGGAAGAAGTCACCGAGATGCAACGTCTGGTGAAAGGCGAAGTCGTCGCTTCTACCTTCGACGAACCAGCCAGCCGTCACGTTCAGGTGGCTGAAATGGTTATCGAAAAAGCCAAGCGTTTAGTTGAACACAAAAAAGACGTTATTATTTTACTCGACTCTATTACTCGCTTGGCCCGTGCCTATAACACTGTAATTCCAAGCTCAGGCAAGGTATTAACAGGTGGTGTGGACGCCAACGCTTTACACAAACCAAAACGCTTTTTTGGTGCAGCCCGTAATGTTGAAGAAGGCGGTAGCTTAACTATTATCGCTACAGCATTGGTAGACACAGGCTCGAAGATGGACGAAGTGATTTACGAAGAGTTTAAAGGTACAGGTAATATGGAATTACACCTGTCGCGTAAAATTGCTGAGCGCCGTGTATTCCCTGCTATTGATTTCAACCGCTCAGGCACCCGTCGTGAAGAGCTGTTGGCCTCTCCGGAAGAATTACAGAAAATGTGGATCCTGCGTAAAATTCTGCATCCAATGGATGAAACAGATTGCATGGAGTTCCTGATCGATAAACTGTCGATGACCAAAACCAACGACGAGTTTTTTGAGTCGATGAAACGGCAAAAAAATAGTTAACCCCCCAAAACCGGCCTTGTTGCCGGTTTTTTTTATGTGAGAAAAACAGATGACAACCCCGCAGATCGTAGTCATTGGTGGTGGCGCTGGTGGACTGGAACTGGCAACCCGCCTTGGTAATAAATTTGGCCGTAAGGGCAAAGCGGCTATTACTCTGATTGACCGAAACCCGACTCATATCTGGAAACCATTGTTGCATGAAGTAGCAACAGGTACTTTGGATGTGGATATTGACCAGGTCACTTACCGAGCTCATGCCAGAGCCCATGGTTTTGACTTTCAATTAGGCACCTTTACCGGTTTAAACAGAACAGAACGTCAGGTAACTCTTGCCCCTGTACTGGACGAAACAGGTGAAGTGGTACTGGAAGAACGCCGCATTCCTTATGATTATCTGGTACTGGCTATTGGTAGCGTGTCGAATCACTTTAATACACCAGGCGTGCAGGAACATTGTATTTTCCTCGATAGTCCAGCTCAGGCAAATCGCTTCCATCGTCGCTTGCTGGAAGCCTATTTAAAGTTGAATTCGCCTTTACACCCAAAAGAGAACCTGAATATCGCCATAGTAGGCGCAGGTGCGACTGGTGTTGAACTGGCTGCTGAGCTGCATCATGCCGCAGCAGAACTGAATTTGTACGGTTTTAACGACATGAAACGTGATCGCTTAAAAATCTCTGTGATTGAGGCCGGTCCACGTATTTTGCCTGCCTTACCAGAGCGTATCGCCGCTGCAGCCCACAAAGAGCTGTTAAATTTAGGCGTAGATGTGCGGGTGAACACCAAAGTCACAGCGGCCGATGAACATGGCTTGCAACTAGGTAACGAACATTTACAGGCAGAACTGATGGTCTGGGCTGCAGGTATTAAAGCACCGGATTTCTTAAAAGACTTAGATGGTTTAGAAACGAATCGCATTAACCAACTGATGGTGTTACCTACGCTGCAAAGCAGTATCGACAGTCAGATTTATGTGATTGGCGATTGTGCCGGCTGCCCGCTACCTGATAATAAGTGGGTGCCACCCCGAGCTCAGTCAGCACATCAGATGGCCAGTCATGTGGCAAAAAATCTGACAGCAGCTTTGGCCGGTAAACCACAATCAGCTTATCAGTATAAAGATCATGGTTCGCTGATTTCGTTGAGCCGCTTTGGTACTGTCGGCAGTCTGATGGGGAATCTGGTCGGCGGCGCTATGATGATTGAGGGACGTATTGCTCGTCTTGCTTATATATCACTCTATCGTATGCATCAGGTGGCGTTACACGGCTGGTTCCGTACCGTGGTGATTTCAGTGATAGGTAAAATCAATAAAATCATCAGGCCACGCTTAAAGCTGCATTAACAGCCCGCTACAAATCACTAAAACGGGTTTCAGCCTGCTCTGGTACAAAAAGCCGGGTCTGCTGAAATCCGTTGTAATGAGGTTCCAGTTGTTGTTGCTCCTGCTCTGAAAACCAGCGGTACATAGCGTTTTTGTAATCTGGATTTTGCTTGAGTTGACTCAGAGCAGCATCAATATCTTTTATCCAGTTTTTTCCCGTCTCTGTTTTTGAACAACTGACATAGGTATAAGAGAAATGCGGAATTTCAGCTATAGGCTTGAACACCAGTTGCACCTCTTGCCGTGCTTCCAGACCGAAATAGCGTAAACGATTCGGATAATCCACCACATAATCGACCCGTTTTGCTGCCAGTAGTTGCACCGGATTCATAGTCGTCATAGAGCTACTGCCCAAATTACTACCTGCTTTGTTAATCTGAGCAGCAATCACTGCAGGATAAGCTCTGTCATTCTCAATCAAGCCAAGTAAATCCGGATCCTTGACCAGCTCTTTCATCTGTACAGCCTCAACTGAGTTCAGCGCATTAAGTTTGTTATGATTGGGTAGAATATTGATCGCCAGATTAGGCAGCATGCCTGCAGGTTGAGAGAAATAGGTGCGCTTATCGCGCTCTGGTGTATAACGTAAACCAAAGGTGCAGTGGTTCTCATTGGTTGTCGCAGACACTTTGACAATACGTGCCAGATGAATTTGATTGATCTGATGTTTATACTGAGGTAAAGCTTTGATCAATTGCTCCAGCATCAAGTCAAAGGAACCTTGCCCAGCATAAGGTCCTTCACTGATCCGATAAGGCGGCCAATGGCTGGTATACCATTGCATCACAGGTTGAGCTGACGCACTAAAGGCCCATAACATCAATGTGATACAACAACTTAACCTTTTCATCCCGCCTCCATCCATAGAAGCCAGTACAGTAACAAATACCTTTCACAGCAACAAGGTCGTTCGTCGCAAGCAAAAGCCAGACTCAGTAGCTTTTACTTGCGCGTTTTTCAATGTTAATCAATGACTAAATGAATAATAGGATCGATAGTTACAGCTGTAGCTTCTATACTCAAAGCGGCCAGGTACTCTGCGTTCGCATGTTCTGCTGCTTCTGCGGTATCAGCGTGAACCCGTGCCAGCAGATCACCTGCAGCCACTTTGGCACCCAAAGCTTTCACATCGCTGAAACCCACCGCCATATTGATCACCTGATCCGGGTGCGCACGACCACCACCTAAACGCACCACAGCCATACCAATAGCAGTGGTATCGGCTTTATTCAGATAACCAGCCACCGGAGCTTTGATATCCAACACCACTTTGGCTTTGGCCAGATAGAGTTCAGGTTTTTCCAGCAAGTCCGCAGGTCCACCCTGAGCGGCCACCATTTTACTGAAAATTTCCGCCGCTTTACCTGATGTTAAGCTCTGCTCTAAAGCCGCAATAGCGCTGGCTTTGTCGTTAAATAAGCCACCTAACTGTAACATGCTGGCGCCTAGCTCCAGGGTCACCTGATGCAAACGGGATTCACGGTATTTACCCGTTAAATAATCCAGAGTCTCCAGTATTTCCAGTGCATTCCCCGCTGTTGCACCCAAGGTCTGGTTCATATCTGTTAACAAGGCCTGAGTAGGCACGCCTGCACCTTTGGCCGTGTTGACGATACTTTTAGCCAAAGCTGAAGCGTCTGCGACATTTTTCATAATGGCGCCTGAGCCAATCTTTACATCCATAGTCAGAGCCTGCAGGCCAGCTGCCAGCTTTTTCGACAAAATAGAAGCCGTAATAAGCGGGATAGATTCAACTGTGGCAGTGACATCACGGATTAAATACAAACGTCGGTCAGCCGGCGCCAGCTCACCACTTTGCGAGACTATGACACAACCTTGTTGTTTGACTAACTGCTGGATTTTATCCAAAGGCTGCTGACACTGATAACCCGGAATAGCTTCCAGCTTGTCGATAGTGCCACCTGTATGACCTAAACCACGGCCTGCAATCATCGGCACATAAGCACCACAGGCCGCTATCATAGGGGCCAGCATTAAACTGACTTTATCCCCGACTCCGCCTGTACTATGTTTATCCACCACTGGACCATCGAGCATATTAGTCCAATTCATCACAGCACCTGAATGCTGCATAGCACGGGTCAAAGCCACAGTTTCTGCTGTGCTCATACCATTCAAGTAAATAGCCATCGCCAGAGCCGCTGTCTGGCCTTCGCTGAAACTTTGGTCCGTTAAACCACGGACAAACTGCTGGATAGCGGCTTCGGTTAATGATCCGCCATTACGTTTTTGTTTAATGATTTCCTGAGGTAATAACACTGTGAACTCCAGATTCAGAATTTTTTGCTCTTAGCCAGAAACAACGGCGTGAAGGCGCTGGGTAATAACTGCTCCAGCGTCCATTCTTGTTGTTGATCTGCATGATTGCAGCTGCGCACCGGGCTGTCCGGTGTAAAAAACTCGGCAATCACCTGACGGCAGATACCGCAAGGTGGAGTCAGCTGATCTTGTGGGGTGTACACCATCAAGCCAACAAACTCGCGCTCACCAGCGACAACAGCAGCAGCTATTGCGTTACGCTCGGCACAAATGGTGCCGCCATAAGAGGCGTTTTCGACATTGCAGCCAGTATAAATTTTGCCACTTTGGGCCTGAACAGCGACACCTACCGGGAATTTACTGTAAGGGGCATAGGCCTGTTCGGATGCTGCCTTTGCAGCTCGGGCTAATTCTGCCCATTGGATACTTGTTGTCATACTCTGATTTCTTGCAGGTCATACGGCCTTAGGTTATGCGCCTAAAGCCGTTCAGAATCAAGAGCAAGCCGGCGATAAAACCAACAAATGCAGCAAAAAAGTTAAACTTGTACTGCTTGCGTATGTTTTTTATGCAACAAATAACTGAAATAACTCACGGTACCGAATAGCCAGACGGCAAGTATCGGGATCAGCCAATAGGCAGTGGCAATACCCACTTGCTGTGCCGCCAGCCCTGTGCCTAAAGCCGCCGCCTGATAACCTATAGAGCCACCAATATTGGCAAGACCGGACAACACAGGGCCATTGGCACTATCCAGATCCATAGCAGCAGTCAGCATCAGTGGAAAAATAGCGCCCAAACCTAAACCCAAAGCAAAATTACCCAGCTGCAACAAAGCTGGTACAGCAGTGACTTTTACCAACACAGCACCAAAAAAGGCACAGGTGACCAGGATCATCAGTAACTGAGCGCTGGTAAACCAGCGTAAAAACAATGAAAAACTTAACCGGCTCAGTACCATACCGCCAGTGAAAAAGGCAAAAATTAAACGGGATTGCTCAGTACTTAAGGCTAAGCCCTGACTGGCATAAGTCACAAACCAGTTACCATGGCCCCACTCTACAGCGCCATAACCAAACATCATCAAAGCCAAAGCAAAAAACACTGGCTTTTTCATCACCTGACGGTAGGACAAACTACCTTTAGCGTGCGCCATATGAGCTGGGCTTTGATGAGTGCGGCCCAGATACCAGGCAAAAGCTGCGGTTCCTGCCAAAAATATCGCCAGAATACGCAGCGGCCAGCGCCAATCTTCAACACCCCAATACAACACCACCACATACAAAGGTGCTGCTAAGGTGCCTAAGCTGAACATAAAGTCCATAAATCCCATCATGCGGGCGCGTTTTTCGACATAAAGCCGGGCGATCAGCGTGTGGCCTATGGTGAATAAACCTGAACAGGTTAAGCCCAAAGCAAACACAAAAAACAATAACAAAGGCCAAAACTGTACAAAAGAAGCACCAATAATCAGTACAACCAATGTCAGCAGTAACACTGCAAATAAGGGCACAAATTCAAATTTCTGCACATATTTTCCGCCTAAAAAGGCACCGGTAATAGACCCCAGCGACAAGCAGGCGAAAAACAAACCACTGGCAGCGGGTGACATCTGCAACTGCACCATAATATCCGGCAGCAAAATACCCCATAAAATACTGAGTAAACCCAATAACATAAAACTTAAATATACCAGTATCGTCACTTGCCGCTGATACATGGATTCTCCTTAAAATGAAGGCGTTAACACAAAAGCATCGGCATCCAGATAAGCCGGAAACTTTTGTTTAAATTGTTGTAAAGCGTCCAGATCCAGCTCAGCCACTAACACCCCGGCCTGCCCAACAGGCAGTTCGGAGCAGATTTGCCCCAGATAATCCACCACCAGACTATCTCCACTATAGTTCAGGCTGTTCGCATCCGAGCCAATTCTATTACAACCCAACACATAAGCCTGATTCTCAATAGCACGGGCCTGTAACAAAGTGCGCCAAGCCAAACGCCGGGGCTGTGGCCAGTTGGCAACATAAATCAGTACATCGTAATCCTGCTGGTTACGGGCAAACACCGGGAAGCGTAAGTCGTAACAGACCTGCAAACAAAACCTGAACCCGAGATAAGAGACAATGACCCGCTCAGACCCTGCCTGATAATGCTGCTGTTCGCCGCCCATTCGAAACAAATGACGTTTATCGTAAAACTGCACCACTCCATCCGGAGTTACAAAGAGTAACCTGTTAAAAATTTGCCCTTGATCCGCAATGGCGACAGAACCACAAAGCGCAGCACCTGTAAGCTTAGCTTGCTGTTGCATCCATTGTACTGTAAGGCCTTCCATAGTTTCAGCAATACGCGTCGAATCCATGCTAAAACCCGAGTTAAACATCTCTGGCAAGACAAAAAGCTGCACTCCCGGATGCTGGCGGAACTGCTGTTCGAAAGAACGCTGATTAGCCAGGCTATCCTGCCAGACCAATTCGGACTGAATTAACGCAACACGGATAACTGACATAAAATCTCCGTCGCTCTGGCCAGAGTCTCTGGCTCTTTGGCAAAACAAAAACGAATGATACGTTGGCTGGGGGCCTGACGGTAAAACACCGACAGCGGGATAGCCGCCACTTTGTGTTCACGGGTTAACCACTGACAAAAGGCCACATCATCCAAATCACTGAATGCACTATAGTCAGCCAGCTGGAAATAACTGCCCCGACAAGGTAATAAAGACCAGGCCGACCCGGCTAAACCCAAACGAAATTGATCACGTTTTAGCTGATAAAAAGCGGCCAGACGTTTCACTTCCTCCGGCTGCTCAGCCAACAACTGAGTAATAGCATGCTGAGCCGGAGTAAAGCTGGAGAAAGTGACATACTGATGTATTTTTCGAAATTCCGCAGTCAGCTCAGCACTGGCTACGGCATAACCCAACTTCCAGCCCGTGACATGAAAGGTCTTGCCAAACGAGGAGACAATATAGCTGCGCTCGGCCAGCTCAGGGTATTGGTTCGCACTTAACTGCGGTTGTCCATCAAACACCAGGTGCTCGTAGACCTCGTCGCTGATGCAATACAAACGATGCTTTAATACCAACGCCTGCAACGACAACCAGTCCTGATGACTAAATACAGCTCCTGTTGGATTGTGTGGGCTGTTGACAATAATCAGCCGTGTTTTTTTACTGATTTGTTTTTCAAGCTGAGCCCAGTCCACTTGATACAAAGGGGGTAACAAAGGCACATGCACAGTAAAACCGCCAGCCAGCTCCACAGCGGGCTGATAGCTGTCATAAGCCGGATCAAAGACTATCACTTCATCACCTGGCCGAACCAGAGCCTGTATCGCTACAAAAAGCGCTTCGGTTGCACCACTGCTGACTGTGATCTGTTGTTCAGCGCACAACTGCCGCTGGTAACAACTCTGCACTAAAGCTGCAATTTGTTGACGTAGCGCCAGTACACCGGGCATAGGCGCATACTGATTCAAGCCACTGCGAGCTGCTTCGCTTAATAATTCAATCAATCTTGGATTGGATGGAAAGTCAGGAAACCCCTGAGAGAGGTTAATGGCCTGGTGTTCTGCTGCCAATTGCGACATCTGACTAAAAATAGTGGTGCCTAAGGCAGGCAATTTGCTTTGTAACTTCATCATGGGATCTCACAGCAGTACAAAAACAGTAGAAACGGACTGGCTTGGCAAAACAACGAATGCTATCATCCAGACAGTTTTATGTGTAGACGTCTAAACATCAAGATGAATCAAGCTATCCAAACGAATCAATTAAATCCTTATGCTATCCAGCTTTGCGCTTTAGGTCGCTGGATAGTACAGCGCCAATGGCTACCCTTTGGCAGTGGCCTTTTTTCTGTCCGCACCGCTGAGCATAGCGCGCTTTTTACCAGCACAGACAAAGATAAGGGCGAATTAAGTCCTGCCGATCTGGTGCCATACCACTGGACAAGCCACGCTCAGACTGACACAGCTACGGCTGTTCATCAGTTTTTATATCAAATCAACCCGCACCATAAAGTAGTGCTGCAAACTCACAGTATGCAAGCTACTGTATTTTCACGTTTAATCAAAGCCGACCAACATTTATTTGTCGGTTATCAGTTACAAAATCTGGTAGCTATTTCTGAGCCACAACGCAATTGTTGCCCTCTGGCAATTTTAGATCCGCAAAATGCTGAACTAACGTTGCAGGAATTACACCAACGCTTTGAGCGGGAAACTTTACCCCATGCCTTGTTAATTCGCGGCCATGGCCTTTACGTCTGGGGCGACAGTATCGACAGCGCCAAACGACATCTGGAGACCTGGCAATTTTTGATTGGCTGTGAGCTGGAGCGGATCAAAGCAAGTTGTCATTTTAATTCATAATTCAGGGGTTATACTCAGGCCGCTTGCTTTCATTTGGCACCATTGCCCTATAATGGGGCAACACTGACCGGACTCGGTTCAATGCTGCTATCGAACAATAATAAATTGCTTTATATTCAATAGCATGAACATGTGGTTCTATTTTTGCTTAAGTGATATGTCTTTGGTAACTACTGTGAATTCATATGGCCATACATAGTTCGATGCGCGGCCTACGCTGTTTTTGTGTCGCCGCCGACTGTTTAAGTTTTAAAGAAACCGCGCGTCAGTTGTATCTGACTCCTTCGGCTGTCAGTCACCAAATTAAACAATTGGAATCTGAGCTCGGGCTGGACTTATTTCTGCGTCAAACCCGCTCTGTTGAACTGACAGCGCAAGGCAAAGCCTTTTATCAGGCGTTGTTGCCGCTGATGCGTGAGCTGGAGCAAACCTTGCGCACCTTCAGCCAGCAAAAAAATCCAACTGAAATCAGTATTTCAATGCCAGAGTTTTTTGCCAGTGAACTATTTGTGCCTAAACTGGTGGGCTGGTCGGAACAACATCCGGATATCAACTTAAAAGTTGAAACTATTAAGTCCCGTCAGGACCCGGCCAAACACACCGATCTGCAAATATTATTGGCCAGCAGTAAACCTACGGACAGAGTGGCTTATGAGCTTTTTCCGATCAGCTATGTACCAGCCTGCAATCCAGCCTTGTACCAGCAACTGGATGGCTTAGGCTTTGACGCTTTAACCAAAGTCCCTTGCCTGGTGCATCAAGCCAGACCCTGGTCCTGGCATCAGTGGGCAGAACAACTGGAACTGGAAGTATTCACCCCCAAACAAGTGATCCAGCTCGACAGCATGTTTAGCGTCGCCCGGGCTGCTCAGCAAGGTTTAGGTATAGCCTTGGTGCCATGGCCTATCAGTCATTCCTGGTTTGCCAGCGGCAGCTTAAAACGTCTGTTCAGTGAAGAACTGGAAAGCCGTGATAAATATTATCTGGTACAACACGAAACGGACCCGAATAAACCACAAATTCAGTTGCTGGTAAATTGGATCTTACAAAGCTTTCAACGCGCATTTTAGCCACTATTTTTACCTACAAGGACGTAGGTGAGCTCTCTTCTCTGCAGCCAGACTTATAGTTCCACCTCCGCAGCTCAAACCTCAGCTATCAATTGAATATGACATTTTTACCGCGCCATAGATGAATTTCCTTCATCTATCAGTTGGATTTATATCCTTTGTCAGTTCTTCAGGAACTTTCTAAAGTAAGCACAGTGCAGTAACGAAGCTGCACTTTGAAATGAAATGACTGAAGAGTACTGGAGAGTAAATTATGAAAGCGACATCCCTTAGCTTTGGCAAAAAAGTAGCAGTGATGCTGTTGGCCTCAAGTTCTTTTGTCGCCAGCGCAGCCACCAGCGGATTTAAAATGGTGTTGATTGAAGACACCCCAGGTGTGAGCAAAATTAAAGCCGGTCTGTATCAGGATGGTGTTGCTGAAGCAACAGCAGCGACAGACAAGCAAGCAGACTCATTCAGCAAACATATGAGCTTATGTGTGGCATACACCCATATGGCAGAGTTTAAACAGGCAGAGCAAGCATGCAGTGCAGCCATTTATGCCGCCCGTCGCGCCGAAAGCAGCGACAGCAGCTATAAACGTGAAATGCGCTCTTTTGCTCATACCAACCGCGGTGTAGCCCGTTTGCTGGGGCAAGATCCTGTTGCAGCTTTAGCTGATTTTCAACAGGCCACCATGCTTGAGCAAAGCGAGATCAACCAGCACAACCTGGCGCTTTTAAATGAAAAGATGAAAGCACTCAGCCCTGTGTACACAGCTTCAACCTTAAATGTGACGAACTGAAAAGGTATTGTCATCTAAGCAGACTAGACTGAGCGCCGCGTTAGTCGAAGCGCTCAGGTTTAGCAGGAGATTGATATGTCATTCCATATTCCGCAGGATCACGACGTACACCACCATTGGTTAAATTGGTTGTTACAGCACTGGTCTTTTTACCGACAGATTTCGGTAAGCCAGTGGGATATCGAAAACGAAGATTTTCAGCAGTAATAAGATCTTGTTGTAGTGATGCCTGGCTTCCCCGGCCACAGCACGCAATTAAGATCTGACCTCACTGTGAGCAGACAAGCTACCTCCCCCCCTGTCAGGTTTGTCTGCTTTTTTCTTCTCCCCTTTATCCCCGTCGTACTTGCCGCCATAGCTTTGTTGACTACGCGCTTTCGGTCAGGTCGCATAGTGGACTATGCTCCCAGCCTCTCAACCCCTTGTCGCCTCGCTCTGACCGCAATTACTTAGGGGCTTTCCCCGTCGACGTGCTGCCATAGCTTTGTTGACTACGCGCTTTCGGCCAGGTCGCATAGTGGACTATGCTCCCAGCCTCTCAACCCCTTGTCGCCGGACGGCCGGGGATAAACCCGCGCCCCTACAGTTGACAGCAATTACTTAAGGGATCTATGCCCGTACATGCCGCCACGCAGGCGAGGGCATAGGATGTGGCTGCGGCATATTTGGCTATCGTTTTTCCCTGCTAAGCTGTCATAATATGCCTAACTTGAGTTAGCGAGAGAATCCTATGCGCGTTTGTGGTGTTGAAATGAAAGGCAGTGAAGCCATTTTGTGTTTATTGGCGATTGATAGCGGCCTGTTTGATATTCCGGATTGCCGTACTGTGCGTTTGCCGCTGCTCAAAGATCAGGACAGCGAGCAGATGAAGAAATTTCAGTTTGTATTTGCCAAGCTGGCAGAAGATTACAAAATTGATGCTTTTGTCATTCGTGAACGGCCACAAAAAGGCAAGTTTGCCGGAGGTGCTGTTGGTTTTAAGATGGAGGCTGCACTGCAATTGTTGCCTAATGTTAAAACCGAAATTCTGACCAGCGCTTTTATTAAAGAGCAGCTGTCACGTCATCCTGTGCCAATAGTGTTTAAAGAAACAGGCCTAAAAGGTTTTCAGGAAACAGCCTTCATTACCGCTTATGCATATCTGGCTAAATGATCTGTTTTGCAAGATAAAAAGGCAGCAAGAGATTGCTGCCTTTTTTATTGCTTAGCCCTTATGTTTCAAAAGGTAAGCTTTTAAATCCTGCTTTACTTCCGGCAATAACAAATACAAGGCAAGAATATTCGGCACTGCCATTAAAAAGATCATCGAGTCGATAAAATCAAATACTGCCAGCATATTGGGCACAGCCCCTATCGCCACTACGGTACAAAACAGCACTTTGAAACTACGCTGAGTAAAATCGCTGTGACCAAATAAGTAAGTCCAGGACTTTAAGCCATAAAAAGACCAGCTCACTACTGTGGAATAACCAAAGAGTAACAATGCCACCATCAGCACCAGCGGGAACCAGTCAAACACTGAGCCAAACGCGGCTGAGGTCATTTGCACACCATCTAAACCCGGCTGCAGGTAAACGCCACTGACCACGATCACCAAGGCAGAGATAGTACAAATTACCACTGTGTCGATAAATGGCTCCAGTAAACCAACAAAACCTTCAGACACAGGATCTTTAGTCCGGGCCGCCGAATGCGCTATAGGCGATGACCCAATACCGGCCTCGTTAGAATAAGCAGCGCGGCGAAAGCCCTGAATAATCACACCTATCACACCACCATAAGCGGCTTCAGGCGCAAAAGCGCTGTGCAAAATGGTCCAGATGGCTGCAGGAATAGCGTCGAAGTGCATCGCCAGAAATACAAAAGCGGCCGACAAATAAATGGCACACATCAAAGGCACTAATTTGCTGGTGACCCGGGCAATACTTTGAATACCACCGACGATCACCAGGCCGACTAAAAACGAGTAGACCAGGCCAAAGACCCAGGCATTATCAAAACCTGTCACCAGTTTGACTTGAGAAAAACCCTGATTGACATGGACAAAACCCGCAGAACCAAACACGCAGGCAATAGCAAAAAAGGCGGCTAAAAAGCTACCTAACCGTGGCAAACCATATTTATCTAGAGCGGCTTTGATGTAATACATAGGGCCACCCGAAGTGCTGCCATCGGCATTATAGACCCGGTATTTCACCGCCAGCGTACATTCAACAAATTTAGTGGTCATACCCAAAAAGCCAGCCACTATCATCCAGAAGGTTGCGCCCGGCCCACCCAAAGCGATAGCGACAGCCACACCGGCAATATTGCCTGTGCCCACAGTGCCGGATAACGCCGCCGACAAGGCCTGAAACTGCGTGATATCGCCTTTGTCGGTTTTATCGGCGTAATCGCCACGCACCACCCGTATCGCATGGCGAAAACCCCGAATATTGATAAAACCTAAATAACAGGTAAACACAATAGCGCCCAGCACCAGCCAAAGCACTGTGACAGGCAAAGCAGCGCCATTAATAGGAATGGCATAAAACACCACAGAGGCGATGGCAGAACTCAACCATTCAAAAGCCTGCTGAAAACTAAAATCGGACATACACACGCACCTTGGAGTTTTTATTTTTATCGCCTGATATACTTCCAGACGGCTATTTTTATAGAAGGCTATCTTCATCGCAGAATAAGGCCAACGCAAGCTTTTTTATCTTTGCTAAGCGCCTTGTCACCGAATTGCCATCAGTTTTCAGCTTTGTTGTCATGTTCCACTGGCAGGATCTGCCTCAATCCACAGCTGTTGGGGCTAAATGATGAAACTGAACTGGCTGGTATTGCTGGTATTACTACTGCCACTGAGCTTAAAGGCTGAACCTAAAGTGGTGTTAGTCAGCATTGACGGAGTGCGTTGGCAGGAAGTTTTTGCCGGAGCCGACCCTACCCTTTATCAACAACCACAATGGGTGAAAACGCCGGAACTGATCCGGGCTTTTAAACCAGGCCAGCCTGAACTTTTAATGCCTTTTTTGCATAAAACCGTGAAGCAGCAAGGCATTACGGTCGGCGACCGCCGTCAGGGCTCAGCCATTAATGTCAGTAACCCTTATCAGATTTCTTACCCTGGCTATCAGGAATTGCTGGCTGGTTTTTCCGATCCGGCTATTCACAGCAATAACAAAATAGCTAATCCGAACGTGACAGTACTGGAATGGCTCAACCAACAGCCACAACTGCAACATAAAGTGGCAGCCTTTGGCTCCTGGGATTTGTTTCCTTATATCTTAAATACCAAGCGTTCCGGCCTGACGGTGAATGCTGGTTTTATGCAGGAACAGGGAAAACTCAGTGAAAAACAAAAGTATTTGAACCAGTTACAGGCCAAAACACCCAGCCCTTTTTCCAGCGTAAGACTGGATGTATTTACTCAGGAATTTGCGCTGGAGCATATGCGCTTACACAAACCTAAATTGCTCTACATAGCCTTGGGTGAAGCCGACGATTTTGCCCATTTGGGTCAATACGATCAGTATCTGGCGGCTATTCATCGCAGTGATCAGTTTATTGCCGACTTATGGCAGGAATTACAAAACGACCCTTATTACCGCAACCAAACAACTTTACTGATAAGCACTGATCATGGCCGTGGCGAAGCGGCGCAGTGGCGCTCGCATGGCAAAAGTGCAGCTGTACCTGGTTATAAAGGACCTGTGCCACAAATTGCTGGCTCGGAACAAATTTGGCTAGCCGCTATGGGACCAGAGATCCCGGCGGCTGGTTTAATTCGTACCACTGGAAGCTGGCAACAAGGCCAGATGGCCGCAACATTAGCTGCAGCTCTGGGTTTTGATTATCAGGCGGTTCAACCCAAAGCTGCACAAGCTTTTGATTTTAGCGCCTCAGCTCGTCTGGCTTTATTTGGTAAAGTTCCAGTGGCAGAGAGTCAGGGTCTCTAAAAAAGGTGTAAGCGCGCTCTGTATAAGGGTCAATCCGCACTGGCTCCACAGCTATACCATGGGCTTCCAAATGCGCCACCATTTGCGCCACATCCAGCACCTGAAAAGCCAGATGGCGTAAGCCCTGCGCTTCAGGTGCACTAGGGCGAGGCGGTGGATTGGGAAAAGAGAACAGCTCGAGCTGACTGCCATCAGGCAACTGCAAGTCCAATTTATAAGACAAACGTTCAGCTCTGTAATGTTCAGCCAGAACTTTCAGGCCAAGGATTTCAGTGTAGAAGTGTTTCGAGCGCTGATAATCACTGCAAATCAGCGCCACATGATGAATACCGGCTAACATAGCTTTACTCGCTCTGGCTAAGACTGCTTGCCAGTGTGCCAGCATCAACCAAACTCAGCCAGTGAAAACCCAAAGTGATTGGGGCGAGAGAACGCAGCCAACAAAGCTGCGGCTCCAAGGACTAAGGGTTTAAAACTTTTTTAAAACTTTGATAAAAACTCGGAGCGAGTCGCTGGGTCGGTTTTAAAAGCACCGCCCAAAGCCATAGTCTTAGTGCTGGAACTGGTATCCATTACACCACGGGACTTCACACAATAATGCACAGCATCGATACTGACAGCCACGTCTTTTACGCCCAATAAAGCTTGCAAAGACACCTGAATTTGTTGAGTTAAACGCTCCTGCACCTGTGGGCGCTGGGCAAAAAACTTCACAATACGATTCAGTTTCGACAAACCAATAATCTTTTTGCCCGGTATATAAGCCACAGTAGCAGTGCCGTCTATAGTGACAAAATGGTGCTCGCAGGTGCTGGTAAAGCTGATGTTTTGCACCTTCACCATTTCTTCAGCACGCATTTTATTGTCGATCATCGAAATCTTTGGAAAAGTGCTGTAATCCAAACCGGAAAACACTTCATCGACATACATTTTGGCAATACGGGCCGGAGTTTCCGCCAGACTGTCGTCTGTTAAATCCAGGCCAAGGGTGTGCACGACCTGAGTCATTAATTCGGTTAAACGCTGTTTCTTCTGCTCATTGGACAAACCGTTGTCCAGCATAGGAGTTTCCAGCCCGGCCGCTTCCAGAGCGCCGCGTACCACTAAAGCAGATTCAGTTAACATAAAAGCTCTCGCCGCTTGTTATCAATAGTGCAGGTTATACGCAGACCACAGAGAATTGGTTTAGTTTGGTGAATGGGTTGTTATAGCGGGCAGACTTTGGCGCAGTTGCGGTCAAAGCCTGAAAGTAAGAGTGACCCACTGAGCTTCGGCTCAAACGGCGCGGTCAACTACAACGCAGACTCGCCGTAAATGCATCCATGTAGCTGGACAGGGTCTGCTAACGCTGTTACCCGGCCGTTTTGTGTATCTAAAGGGTCAGGTCTTGCGACGTGCGTCATTGCGGTTTTTTGCTCTTCACAGCTATGGTGATAAATAAAATCCAACTACTGCCACCAAATCCCCATTGGGGCGCGAGCCGGACAAAATTGGGTGGCCAAGGTTTTAAGGCTGGGAGTGTCTGAGTGAGGAGCGGTAGCGACGAGCGAGTTACCCAGCCGCCTTGGACGCACGATTTTGGGCCGGGCTTTCGCTGCGACCTGGGGTCGCCTTTTCTTTGCGCCACTTTCTTTTGGCGACGCAAAAGAAAGCGGCTCGCCAAAGGCGAAAGCTTTAAAGCAAATAATCCGGCTTCATTGAACTCATTGTCGTACTGCCGCTTCGCGTCGAGTACAACCTACAACTGTTCAAAAAAGCGTTGCCAACAGCGAAAGCTTTTAGCCTAACCTAACCCTATCAATAACAAAGCCGCGGTAAAAGCGGCTTTGTTTGATTCAGCGGTAAGCAACAACAAAACTACAACGTAAAACGCCCCACCATATCTTCCACTACTTGCTTCATCAGCTTATCGTGCACAGCACGGCGGCGGTCTGCTGCCTTGGCACCTATAGAAACCGCATCACTGGTGCCCTGTACCAATTGGTCGTTGTAAGCCGCGTACTCTTGCGGTGTATAAGGCTGACAATAACCATCGATACAGTACACATAGGTATTTGCCACTATTTGATCGGCATCTTCCTGCGATTGCACATTATTCCACTCGTAGAACCAGATAGCGCGGCCATTTTCTACCAGAGTGACACTGGCATTGATACTGGCACTGAGTACTTCAATGCCCGCTATCATGGCTTGTTCGTTTTGCTTAGCGTACGTATCAAGTAAATTAGCCATATAACTGTCGACCGCTGTTGGTACTTTGCTGCCACCAGAGGTGATGTAAAAACGTCTGTCCCAACGAGCATCCTGACCAGCCTGAGTCACACCGCGCTCCAGTGAGTTGATCTGAAACATAGCGTCGGCTTTGAGTTTTTTCGCCGCATCCAGATGAGAGGTCGATACCGTCATTTCGTTTTGCAGTACTTTCCAGCTGATCACACCAAAACCTGCTTTGGCCAACGAGCTCTCAATTTGCGCCATTTCGACACCACAAGTGGTTTGCATTACGTTGGTTTCAGCACGAGCTGTACCAGTGCGCTGCGACTGTGATTCGCTGACACAAAAATCCGGTGCTTTTACTGCAATAGTGGCGATACGCGGGAAGTTTGCTTCAAAACCCTGACCCTTGGTAATAGTGGCCGGTATACGATCCGATGCCGCACTCATTTTAAAATTCGATTCCACCTGATAGTAATCATAAGAACTACAACCGGTCATCAGTAAAGCAAAGCCGGTCAGGCTTAACAATTTCAACAGATTCTTCATACCTCTATTCCTTTTTTGTTTTTGCATGGAGGATTGATTCGGGGGTCGGTTCAGTAAATTTGCCAATACAGATCAGGTGGCGTAGAAACTTCTGCTTGACGGCCAATAACCCGGCCTTCTTTATTAAAAGCCTCCAGATTACTGCAGGTCACGGCCAGTGGGATCACCAGACTGCGGCCTGTTTTCAGCTCGCGCGCCAGCACTCTGTCGTTGCTGTCGTCATTAGCTTCGCAAGAACGTTCTACGATACGGTCTATGGTTTCACCAGTGGAATTCACCACTGTCAGTTCGGGGGCTTTGATATTGGGACTATAGGTCTCAGCGCATGAGCTTAAAACAAGCAGGCTGAGACCCAAAAAGAGAAAAGAATATGTCTTAGTCATTGATCTGGCTTTAATATTTTAATTATTCCAGACCTGAGTATTGAACAAATTAAAAAACCGTCAAGTTTTGATCAATTTTTAATCGCTAAATTTTTGCTTTATTTTGCTTTTCCAACTTTTTTACCTCTAACCACAACGCCTCCATCTGATCCAGAGTACTTTGTGCCGGACTAGAGCCTTGCTCGACCAGTGCCTGCTCAACCTGCCGGAAACGTCGTTCAAACTTTTGATTGGCCTGGCGCATGACTTTTTCCGGGTCAAACCCTTGTTTGCGCACTACATTGATCAGCGCAAACATTAAATCTCCCAACTCTTCTTCCAGTTCAGCCGCGCCAGCTGGTAATTCAGCCACTTCCTGAATTTCTTCCTGCACTTTATCCCAGGCACCAGCTACATCAGGCCAGTCAAACCCCACCTGCGCACAACGTTTTTGCAGTTTGTAGGCACGGCTTAAGGCCGGCATAGCCAGTGGAATATTATCCAGCACAGAGGTTTTGCCAGAAGCAGTGCGTTCTGTGGTTTTAATCGCTTCCCAGTTTTGCAGTACGGCTTTGCTGCTGTCTAAATTCATATCGGCAAAGACATGAGGATGGCGGCGGATCAGTTTGTCGTTAATGGCGGCAGCGCAGTCGTCAAACTCAAAACGGCCTTCTTCTTTGGCAATCTGGGCGTAAAACACCACCTGAAATAATAAGTCGCCCAGCTCGTCTTTGAGCTCAGCATAATCTTCGCGCGCTATGGCATCCGCCACTTCATAAGCTTCTTCCAGCGTATAAGGCACTATGCTCTGATAAGTTTGCTCTTTGTCCCAGGGACAGCCGTTTTGTGGGTCCCGCAGTCTGGCCATAATGGCCAATAGTTGCTGAAGTGGTTGTGACACAGTAAATCCTGTAGAAAAGACGCCGGAGCTCAGGGCCCCGGCGTTATTTAATAAAACATATTGAATTTAAAATCAGTGAAACCGTTTCGCTTCGATCACATCATCAATCTGGCTGACTTTGGTCAGTAGCTTGTTCAGTGAATCCAGGTTATACAGCTCCATCGTCATAATGATAGTGGCGGTTTGCTGCGAAATGTCCGAATTACTGCTCATCCGCAACACGTTGGCTTTTTCATTCGCCAGAATACTGGTGATATCGCGTAACAAGCCATTGCGGTCATGCGCCACAATACGAATAGTCACTTCATAACCTGAAGCGTATTTATCGCCCCAGGTTGCTTCCACCACCCGTTCACGATGCGCTTCCTGCAGCACTTTAAATTGCTCACAGTCGTCGCGGTGTACAGCAATACCGCGGCCTTGGGTGATATAGCCAACAATAGCGTCACCCGGCAGCGGCTGGCAGCAACCGGCCATATGAGTTAATAAGTTACCTACGCCCTGCACTACCACATGGCTTTTTGGCTGATTCGAAATAGGTTTACTGATCAGGCGCGGGTCGATCTCAGGCTGCTGCAATTTGCCCGACTGGCTTTGTATGTAATGCACCACTTGGGTGACTTTAATTTCACCGCCGCCAATACCAGCCAAAATCTCTTCCATGCTGTTGACGTTAAAACGCGCCAGCACCTTAGGAATATTATCGATACTCAGATTCAGGCGGTTTAATTCGGTATCCAGCAGTTCTTTACCTGCCGCTATATTTTTATCCCTGTCCTGCAGGCGGAACCAGTACTGCACTTTGGAACGGGCGCGGCTGGATTTTAAATAGCCCGAGTTCGGGTTAAGCCAGTCGCGGCTTGGGTTAGGCTCGCGGCCTGTTAAAATTTCAATTTGATCACCGGTTTTCAGCTGATAGGTAAAAGGCACAATACGGCCAGAAATCTTCGCGCCTATGCAGCGGTGACCCACATTAGAATGCACATAATAGGCAAAATCCAGCGGTGTGGAGCCAACAGGCAAATCGACGATATCGCCTTTTGGCGTAAAGACATAAACCCTGTCTTCTGTGACCTGATTTTTAAGCTCTTCGGCTAAATCCGAGCCGTCGACCAGCTCTTCCTGCCAGGCCAAGAGTTTACGCAACCAGCCAATTTTTTCATCGAGCTGGCCTTCTTTACCCGCATGGCCTGCGCCTTCTTTGTAACGCCAGTGTGCCGCTACACCTAACTCAGCGTCGTCATGCATCTGATGAGTACGAATTTGAATTTCGACAGGGCGACCGGCAGGACCAAGTACCACGGTATGAATAGACTGATAGCCGTTTTGTTTTGGCGTGGCTATATAATCGTCGAATTCTTTCGGTAAGTGCCGCCAGGAGGTATGCACTATGCCCAAAGCGGCGTAACAGTCCTGCACCTTAGTGGTGACAATACGCACGGCACGAATATCGTACAGCTGATCAAAAGCCAGCTGCTTTTTCTGCATCTTTTTCCAGATACTGAAAATATGTTTAGGCCGACCGTACACTTCGACCGAAATGGCGGCGTCCTGCATTTTTTGCCGCACTGAGGCGACAAAATCCTGCATGTACTGCTCACGGTCTAAGCGCTTTTCTTCCAGCAAACTGGCAATTTGTTTATAGGTTTGTGGGTGCAGGTAACGAAAAGCTAAGTCTTCCAGCTCCCATTTGATTTGGCCTATCCCCAAACGGTTCGCCAGTGGGCCAAAAATCGCATTGGTTTCTTTGGCGGCCAGTACGCGGGTTTCTTCGTCGGCGTTTTTTACCGAGCGCAGGTAACAAATTTGTGCCGCCAGCTTTAACACCACAGCGCGCACATCTTCCACCATGGCCAATAACATACGGCGCAGGTTGTCGGCTTGTTGTGGATTGCTGCTTTGATTGGGCCCAACAGGAATAGAACGAATAGCTTCCATCTGGCGCACGGCGTTCAGCATCGCCAATACGGCTGAGCAAAACTGAGTTTCCACCTGCTCCAGTTCAATCAGTTTGGCGTCCACTAATGGAAATAACAGGGCTGCAGTTAAGGCATCTTTGTCCATGCGCAAATCAGCCAGAATTTCGACCATCTCCCAGCCCGTTTGTACTTCGGGCTCCTGATCGGTCAGATTCTGTTGATGTAACCAGAGTTCAGCATCCAGCAGCGCGCTGATTTTGGCTTCAGGTAAACCTAATGCACTTAACCAGCTCTGAGTGCCGCCTGGGTGGTATTCGGCGCTATGTGATTGCCTTACCGTCACCATTCGTTACTTTCTCCTGTAAAACAAGGCCATCAACTCCAGATGGCTGGTTTGTGGAAACATGTCCATTGCACTGATTTTATCCAGCTGATAGCCACAAGCCAGTAATACTTTTGCATCCCGGGCAAAAGTAAGCGGATTACAGGACACGTACAATATCCGTGCCGGACTTAAGCCCGCTATTTGTTCTATGGCTCCAACAGCACCAGCACGTGCCGGGTCGAGCAGCACTTTTTGGTACTTCGGCTGATTCCAGTCGGCTTTTGGCCATGGCAGATGCAAGTCAGCCTGGCTAAAACTCAGGTTGTTCAGACCATTGAGCTCTGCATTGGATTCTGCTCGTTGCACCATAGTGGTGACACCCTCCAGTCCATGCACCCATTTAACGCGTTGCGCTAAGGCCAGACTGAAATTCCCTATACCAGAATACAGCTCCAGCACCTGGTCGTCAGGCTGCAGACTGAGCCAATCCAGTGCCTGCTGCACCATTTGTTGATTAATACTCTGATTTACCTGAATAAAATCAGCGGCAGAAAACTTAAGCTTTAAAGCCAAATCAGGCAAAGCGTAGCTGGGTTCTGCAGTTCCGACTTGCCAATGCTGATAAAGTTCAGGCTCTGCTTCACCTATCCAGACAGCTTCTGGCCAAGCCTGGATCAAAGCCTGTTGATCGGACGCTGGCAAAGGCCGGATATGCCGCACTATTAAATAGACCTGACCGTCCGCATCCAGCGCTTCGACATGCGTAATAGCTGCGCCTTGTTGCAGTGTTGGCAATTGCTGTTGCAACACATTAAATACTGGCGCTAAAGCCGGGCTTAGCACCAGACAGTGCTCAACAGAGGTAATAACTTTGTCGTTGGCTTTCCGAAAGCCCACAGTAAATTGCTGCGTTTTTTTATCAAACCAAACGCCAATACGGGCTTTACGTCTATAACCCTGCCCCTCGCTTTTCAGCGGTGCCTGCCAGGGTAAGCTGGTTAAGCCAGTTTGATGGCGGATCAGTTGGTCCACCCCTTGCTGCTTTAATTCCAGCTGGTGTTCTGCCGACAAATACTGCAGCTGACAACCGCCACAGTCAGCAAAATGCTTGCATGCTGCTGTCTGGCGCAAAGGCGAAGCCTGCAGCACTTTCACTACTTTGCCTTTGGCTGATTTGTCTTTTTGCTCGGTCAACTGCACTTTCACCCGCTCGCCGGGCAAAGCGCCACTGACGAAGACAATACGCTTTTGCTCAAAACCTATGCCCTGAGCTTCGTGATCCAGACGTTCAATCTGTACTTCGATTTGTTTTAACTGTTGAGGTTTATCTCTGGCGCCTTTGGTTGCCTGATAAATTTTGACCATCTGGACTTAGTACCTGTGGTGGGCTTTTTGTAAGCCTTGTGTCATTATCAATTCGCTCCGGACTATTCTATCAAGCAGCGCTACAGATGACGAAAATTGGTTTAAGAGATTGGGTCTTATTGACCACCCTGGTGCCGACCTTACTGGTCAGTTTATGCCTTGGGGGTTATTTTAGCTATGCCCGCTATCATGATTTGGCCCAGTATCTGGAAGAACAGGCTGAAAACATTGCAGTACCCTTAGCTATCGCCAGCGAACATGCCTTATTACATAACAGCAGACAGGACGTCAAACGTTTGCTGGATGTCAGTCACAGAAAAAACTCAGCGCTGGTGAAAAGTATCGCCATTTTTAATGCCGACCATGAGCTTTTTGTCACGACCAACTATCACAAAGACTTCGCCATGCTGAAGTACGAGTCCAGCAGCGCTATTCCACAGCAAAGCACTATCACGGATCTGGGCAACTGGCTGGTGATCCGTACCCCTATTCTGCCGGAACAGGCCGATTTCAGCACAGCGCCAGCCGATCAACCTTTGGGTTATATCTCAGTTCAGGTGGCTAAAGATAAAGTTATGCTGGCACAGCAAACTTCTTTACTCAGCAGTTTGCTGATGATTTTATTAGGCCTTGCTGCCTGTGTGTATTTCAGTTTGCGGCTGATAAAAAAAGTCAGCCAGCCTCTGCAACAAATGGGAGATGTCATAGCGCAACTGCGTGAGGGCAACTATCAAAGCCAATTGCAACAGCCATTTTTAGGTGAACTGGAGCAGTTACGTACCGGTATTAATGCACTGGCTACTGCGCTGAAAACGCACGACGAAGAAATGCAGCAAAGCATTGAACAGGCTACCAGCGACTTACAACAAAGTATGGAACAGCTGGAAATGCAGAACATTGAGCTGGACCTGTCACGCAAAAAAGCAATGGAAGATAACCGCAGCAAATCTGACTTCCTCGCTAAAATGTCTCACGAATTACGTACACCGCTGAATGCGGTTATCGGCTTTGCCCGGCAGCTCCTCAAAACTAACCTGACCCATAACCAGCAGGACTATCTGGCCACTATTCAAAAGTCTGCCAACAGCTTACTCAGTCTGGTGAATGATGTATTGGATTACGCCAGGCTGGAAGAAGGCCGGATGCCGATTAATCCTGAGCCTTTTTCATTACGTGATTTGCTGCACGACGCGGTGGAGTTATTGGCTTCGAATGCCTTTGATAAGCAGCTTGAATTGGTGCTGTTGATCGACAACAGCTGTCCTGACGATTTAATTGCCGACCCGATGCGGATTAATCAGATCCTGACCAATATTGCCGGTAATGCCATTAAATTCACAGAACAAGGCAGCGTGGTGATCCGCGTTAGCGGTCGGCCTATGCCTGATGAGCAATGGCAACTGCGTTTTTCGGTGCAGGATACCGGCATAGGTATTTCTGAAGAACAACAAAAAAGTTTGTTTGGTGGCTTTACCCAGGCAGATAACAGTATTGGCCGGCGTTATGGTGGCACAGGTTTGGGTTTAGTGATTTCTCAGCGCCTGGTGACAGCCATGGGCGGCAAAATTGGTTTTGAAAGTAAAGCCGGTGAAGGTTCGACCTTCTGGTTTACCTTGCTGTGCAAACGCCATCACTTATCCATAGCCGAGCCTTTGCCCCTGGCGGAATTGAAGCAGAAAACTATTTTGTATTTTGAACCCCAACAGTATTCGCGAGAGGCCATGTTGGCCCAGTTGGATCAGTGGGGGATGAATATCATCAGTTGCAGCAATATGAGTCAGCTCAGTCAAACTCTGGCTTTGCAGCCACAAATAGATGTGGCACTCATTGGTCGTTCTATATCCCTGAATCAGGTGAATCAGGTGATTGAGCTACTGCAGCAGTTACAACTGCATAGTGACCAGCTGTATTTGCTGGTCAATACCTTATCGCCTAACTTACGTGAAGTACTGCAGGCCTCTGGCGCCAAAGCTGTGTTATCCAAACCTGCGCATTACCGCAAACTGGCCATGACTCTGGCGCAGCCTTATTTAGATTTTCCTGAGCAAAACCCCTTGCAGGACAAACCCAAAGCTCGTTTACGGGTGTTGTCAGTGGACGATAATGAAGCCAACTTAAAGCTGATTAATACCCTGCTGTCTGAAATGGTAGAGCAAGTGGATTCAGCCCGTAATGGCGCCGAAGCCTGGCAAAAAGCCAACCAGCAGCATTATGATCTGATTTTTATGGATATTAATATGCCTGTGATGGACGGCATTCAAGCCTGTCAGCGCATTCAACAAAGCTCGCTGAACGAAGCGACACCTATTATAGCTGTAACGGCACATGCCTTAGAGGGCGAACGTGAGCGGCTTCTCTCTTTAGGCTTTTGTGAGTTTTTAACTAAACCTCTGGATGAAAAACTGCTGCATTACACCTTGCGTGAATGTTGCCCTGATTTTCAGCAAGCATTAGCCGCCTCAACCAGTGAAAATCAACTACCGCAAAGCAAACAACTGGATTGGACTCTGGCTTTGCAAAGAGCGGGCGGAAAACTGGATTTAGCCAAAGAAATGTTATGGATGCTGGTGCAGTCTTTACCCGACAGCTTGCTACTGATCCAGCAGGCGATGCAGCAACAGGACGCTGAACAACTACTGCAGCATATCCACAAACTGCATGGTGCCAGTTGTTATACGGGCTTGCCCGTATTGAAGCAACTGACAGAACTGATTGAAACTGAACTTAAAAAAGGCAAACAAACCGAACAACTGGAACCGGAGTTGTTTGAATTGCAGGACAGGATCCAGTCTTTATTACAGGACGCGAAAAACTGGCCGCCATTGGTGACAGAGCCCACACCGACAAAAGTGTCAGGCTAATCCTTAGCGTATGTACGGCGTTTCAGCAAAATGTCGTTGATTTGCTCTACAGTGGTATCGGTTTCACAGGGCGTGCTGGTCATTAACCAGATTGCGCCCTTACGTGACTCCGCTGGCGGAATTTTCCAGCAGCCATGCTCACCTTTCATCAACTCAGAGCCATCGGCATAAGTTTTTACTGTTTTTAGCATGGCCGGAGCAAGCTCACCTTCTGCTGCACTGCCGGACCTGCTCACAACCTCAGGTTGTTGTTGTCTTGGCACTGCTGGCTCCAGAGTTTTCGCAGCAACAGCAGCGAAAGCACGATCAGCCAGCGACATGGCAGCTGTAGATTGAGATGGTTTTGTTACTTCTGGTCGCGTATTTGTGGCAGGCTCAGCACTGGCGATGCCTTCAGATCCGCTTATCACCTTGGATTTGGTCGTTTTACTGCGGACAACAGATGGTTTTGCAGGCGGAGCAATGACAGGCACAGGCCAGCTGTTCTGACCAGCGGGCAGCGTTTCATGCTGGGAAATAACTTTTGGTTTTTCGCGGACCTGTGTATAGCTGTAAGTCTGGATCACCGCAAAAGGAGCTGGTTTTTCAGGTGCAGGAAGAGTGAGAAGAGTCAGAGCCCACAGCAATAACGCATGCGCTACAACAGAAAATATCCATATTTTCAAAGCAAAACTCCGATGTCAGACTGAAATCTCTGACATCGGAGTACCTCGAAAATTCAATGGTACGGCACAACGCATCATCTAAAACTCTGGTAGATCAGCCCTGAAAAAACTGGACCTTATTACGCCCTTGTTGTTTGGCCTGATACATAGCGGTATCCGCATCTTCAATCAACTTGGTTAAGTGGTAACCGGAGATTTCAGCTGAAGTCACACCAAAACTGGCACTTAATTTAAAGTCATACCCCGAAGCTGCAGTGTCAATATTACTGATAGCATCCCGGCAGATATCCGCCAGTAAATGTGCTTTATCGCTCTGACAACCTGGTAATAAGATAGCAAACTCTTCGCCACCAATACGGCCAAACACATCGTTATTGCGCATAAAATTACGGCAGGTATCCACGGTCTGGCGTAACGCCCAATCGCCTGCAGCATGGCCATGCTGATCGTTAATCTGTTTAAAATGGTCCAGATCAAACACAATAAGCGCAGCAGGTAACTGACCTTTTTCACACAAAGCCAAAGCCCCTTTGGCTGAAGTGGAAAAGTGGTATCTGTTGCTGATAGCGGTTAAATCATCATACTCAGCTAAAGCTTTAAAACGCTGGCGGGCAATAAAACTTCGATAAGCCATCACAGCAAAACCTAACACCAACACAGCTAAAGCAATAATCAATAGTTTATTCAAGGTAGCCTGATGTCTCAGTGTGGTTTGCTCGTACTGCAACAATTGATTGTCTTTGTCCAGTAAGGCAATTTTTTGACTCTGCGCCAAAATCTCTGAGTGAGCCGTATGGTAGGCCATCTGTTGGGCTGACTTATCATCCATAAAAGCTGTGAACGCGGCAGTATACTGTTCATGATAGCCAAGTGCCTGCTGGTAGTCTTTTTCTTGTTTAGCGGCACGATACAAAACCTGATAAGAGTGGACTAGTGGAAAGTAGTTTTTAAAAGACGCTGCCTCAGCGACAACCAGGTTGGCGTATGCTTTGGCCTGGTCCAACTCACCCAGCATTAAGAAGCTCTCAGCCAACAAATAATTGAATTCTGTGATTAAGCGCAAATATTTAGTATCCGCAGCTTTTTTATGTTCTTTAAGTAAAAGCTGCTTACTCTGCTCATAAAGTCCTTCTTTAAATAATAATTTTGCCTTGGTCACCATAATAAGTTGCCTCCACAGCGGCTCATTATGGTCTTCACAGTAGCGGATACCTGAGTCTATCTCACGCTTCAACAACTCTGTCTGATCACTGGAATACCAAGCTTCAAGACGCAATTGATAAGCAGCACATACTGAATTTTCACTGGGGTTCTCTGCGATAAGCTGGTCTAGATAAGAAACAGATAAGTCATAACGTTCAATCATGGTATACATCATAGCTATGACTCTTAAACCATGCTCTCTGGCTATAGGCTGGTGTACTTGAGGCAATTGATTGATCAACTGTTCAAAATACAAAAATGCGTCGAGATACCTTCTGACAATGATAAGACTATTGATTGATAAAGCTTTAGCGCGAAAAGAGATGGCCAGATCTGAGTTTGCAGTCAATGGCTGTAATATCAATAGCGCTTGATCTATATCGCCAAGGTAACTGAGCTTATATGCCTTGAGTAACTGCAGATAATCAGTTTCGAAAGGTGATAATTGCGTTCCACTCTTCGCTAAAACATCAATACCTTCGCTGAATTCTGCAAATTTTGAACTCTTGATTTTATCGAGATAAGTTAACTGCTCTACTGACGCCTGCAGAGCAGTTGGCAGGGTAAACGCAAATAAAAATAGAGGCAGCCAGAATATCTGCCGCCTGTATCTTCTTGTATCGCCAAAAATCACGGGCAAAACTAACCAACCTTCAAGACGGAACTAATCTCTTTTTCAGGCTGATCTTCAGGCTCATCCTGTGGTTCTTCTTCCGGCTCTTCTGCAGGGTGAAGTCCACACACCACATTAGTCCTGGCTCCTAACAAATGCTCAAGCCGGGCTTGATCGCCCGCGATGACTGCATCAATTAACGCAGGATCCGTGTCCGTCATTAAGGTTGCCAACTGTTCAGCATCTGCATGACGAAACTCCGCGTTTTGGCCCAACGTCTCTAACAAACTGATAATATTTGACATCATAACTCCACAACAATAAAACTAAGCATCAATCCAAGCTTGATACCAGAAGGGCTCACGCAAACCCACTTTAAAGCGATAAAATTAAAAGCACAAGCGCACAAAAAAGCTCTTGATTTAAATTTTTATCAGAATGGTACTAAAGCATCATTATGTTTCACCCAGTAGGTTCTGGGGCAGATTAAATCAGGTTGAAAACCGGTTTTTACGACCAGTTGCACTGCGGCTTTATTTTTAGGATCTAAATCACCTTTGATCACTGCACCCTGAAAGTGGAGCTGTACCCGTTGAATGAGTGCGGCCAAAGCTTCCCTTGCATAGCCCTTACCATGCCAGGGGCGCAATAACATAATACCGACTTCAACTTCTGCAGTTTCACTATTCCATTGATTGATAGCGCACAAGCCTGCGCTTTGCCCGTGCGCCACAATGGTCAGAAATAATCGTTTAAAAGGAGTGTTGGCATTAAGACCTAAGGCTATCTGAAAGCTATGTTTGGCTTTTTCAGGCAGCAAAGGCTTACCAATAAAAGCCATAGACGCAGTATTGGTATACAAATCCAGATACAACTGCAGGTCCTGTTCAGCTAAAGGCCGGATCAGCAAACGTGAGCTGCTGATCACAAAATGTTCTGCTGTTGCAGCGTACAACCACTCTGTTGCCATGTTAATTTTCTTGGGCGGCCAGAATGTTCAATTGATCCAGAATCACCCTATTGGCTTTAGCAACAGTAGCAGGCGGTATTACCAAGGTCGTTTTTAAGTCCATCTGTGCTTTAGGTAAATCAGATAAAGCAATAGGTTCAATCCGGGGCTGTTGAATAGGTAAAGTAACGGCTTCGTATAAGATGACCTGATGATCCAGTGGATACCATTGACTCAAGAGTTCAACCAAAACCTCACGATATGCACTGCCTGTGCTGAATTTCGCCAGTGACTTATCCCCAGCCACACCGGGTTGCCATAAAATTAAGTAGGCTGCTGTATCTATAGTGCGCTGATAAAACATCAGATTACTGGCTTCATAATGCTGGCAGCCGTAAGTGCCCGGGTCCAGACCCAAGTCGGCATACAAACAATCTTCGGCTGAAATACCGGGCTCCATATGAGCCCTGTAACCTGCCGCAACAGCTTCTTTTATCGCCTGATGCGGCACCCAGGCAAACACGCCGGGATGGCCGTAAAAAGCACCACAGACTTTTTTACCTGCATGCACTTCAGCCAGTATAGCTGCCACCATTTGCTGATAGGTGATCATGCGGGATTGGCCCTCACAGTAATAAGGCTGCAGGCTACGCACATCGGCATTCATACTCTGGATCCAGAGTTCGGTAGTACCATCTGCGACCAGAACAAACACCACATCAGCCTGTTCAATATAACTACGGGATAAAGGGCTGATATGAGAACCCAAGGTCATACCTGTGCCTACACAAACCAAACTACCTTTTTGCATGAACGTCACCAACGACCAAATAGAGACTCTTTATACCTCAAGATACAGTGACATGGGTAGGGCTCAGAAGCTCAGTCAACAAAGCGGCAGCTTCAAGTACGAAGGCTAAAAGTTAGGATTCGAGAATCACGGTAGCACAGGCGTAGGCTTGTTCATCACTGATAGACAGCCAGACTGAACGCACTTGCATGGAATCAGCCAGTTCTTTAGCCGGGCCTGTCAGTTCAAGTTGTGGCCGACCTGAAGGGTCGTTGCTAACGGTAAAATGTTGAAAGGAAATACCCCGGCCTATGCCGGTACCCAAGGCTTTCGCTGCCGCTTCTTTCGCAGCAAAACGTTTGGCGAAATATCGGGCTGGCTGACCATGAGCAGCCAGAATTTGCTGCTCAGATTCAGTCAATACCCGTTGCACTAAACGGGGGGAGCGCGCCAGACTGTGCTCGATACGCGCTATTTCAATAATGTCGGTACCTAAACCAACAATGGCCATTAACGGCGCGCCTCGACCATCAGGCGTTTCATTTCAGCTACTGCAGGGCCTAAACCAGAGAAAATGGCGCGGGCGACAATAGCATGGCCAATATTCAGCTCGTACATTTGCTCAATTGCAGCTATAGGCTGCACATTATGGTAATGCAGACCATGCCCGGCGTTGACTGTTAAGCCCAACGAAGCGGCATAAGCGGCAGCTTCAGTGATCCGCTCCAGTTCTGCTTTTTGCTTTTTCGGATCCGTCGCTTCAGCGTACTGGCCTGTATGAATTTCAATATAAGGTGCACCCGCTTTAGCAGCTGCAGCTATTTGTTTTTCATCAGCGTCGATAAACAAGGACACTAAAATATTGTCTTGTTGCAGACGAAGCACAGCATCCTGAATTTTATCGAACTGACCTGCCACTTCCAAACCACCTTCTGTGGTTAGTTCCTGGCGTTTTTCCGGTACTAAACAGCAGAATTCAGGTTTCAGTTGTGCGGCTATGCCTAACATTTCCTCAGTCACAGCCATTTCGAAATTTAAACGGGTGGCGATGGTTTGACGCAACACAAATAAATCGCGGTCCTGAATATGGCGACGGTCTTCACGTAAATGCACCGTAATACCGTCAGCACCAAACTGCTCCGCCAATAAAGCCGCATGCACAGGTTCAGGGTAATAAGTGCCACGAGCCTGACGTAAAGTGGCAACGTGATCGATATTGATACCTAAATAAATGGGGCTCATAACTAATTCCTGATCGATTGAAATAATGCTCTGCTGCTCAAAGGTTTGCTGCCAAGCAAAGGCGCTAACCATAAACGGCTCAACTGCTTGGCGGTTTTTAATACGTCGTCCTGCTGCCAGTGCTGCTGCCCTATGGCTTTCAGAGTTTCACCTTTCCAGCCTTTGCCTGCAATTTGCCAGCCTTGCTCGGGCCACCACTGATACAAAGCGCCGTCCTGTAAAGCCTCACCTGCAGAATCGTAATCCCAATCCACCGGCTGGCCTAACTCAGTCAGTAAGGAAAATTCAAACTGACGTAAACAGGGTTCCAAATCATCAGTGAGCAATTGCTGCAACGTCTGCAGATACAACTCAAATAACGCATCTGAACCGACGCTTTGTGGCCATAACCGGCAAATCAGCTCGTTTAAATACATGGCGCCAAACAGCTTTTCGCCTTGTAGCAGAAAAGCTGGACCTGCTTCTTCCGCTTTACTTACGGTTTTTAAATCAGAACGGCCCACCAGTTCCAGCTGTAATAGCTGAAAAGGCTGCAAGGATAGACGTTGTTGTTTTTTACTGGCAGATTTGCGTATGACGGCGCTGACCCTACCCAGTTCAGGCAGCAGCAGTTGCACTAACAACTGCTGTTCCTTAAAAGCGCGGCTGTGCAGAATAAAAGCTGGCCAGCTGCGATTGTCCATCTAGTCTTCGCCGTAACCTAAGCTACGTAAAGCACGCTCATCATCAGCCCAGCCAGATTTCACTTTGACCCAGACCTGCAAAAATACTGGCTGTTCAAACAAGGTTTCCATATCTTTACGGGCTTCAGTGGCAATAGTTTTAATGCGTTCGCCTTTTTTACCTATCACCATCTGCTTTTGAGTATCTCGTTCAACCAAAACCAAAGCGGCGATGTGGTAATGTTTTTCTTCCCATTTAAAGCGCTCAATTTCAACTGTCACCGCATAAGGCAATTCGTCACCAAGGAAACGCATCAGCTTTTCACGGACTATCTCAGACGCCATAAAACGGCTGCTGCGATCCGTGACATACTCTTCCGGGAAAAAGAATTCACAAGGGGGTAACTGCTTTTGCACTAAGGCCCGCAGCTCCTGCACATTAGTGCCTTTTTCTGCAGATAAAGGCACAATTTGCATAAAATCAAGCTGACTGCTCAGCCACTGTAAATGCGGCAATAACTCTTCTTTGTCTT
This sequence comes from Rheinheimera tangshanensis, assembly GCF_014645135.1. Taxonomy (GTDB): domain Bacteria; phylum Pseudomonadota; class Gammaproteobacteria; order Enterobacterales; family Alteromonadaceae; genus Pararheinheimera; species Pararheinheimera tangshanensis. The sequence goes on along the minus strand of NZ_BMLH01000010.1, from coordinate 39,476 downwards.
TGTATAAATCGACTTTATTCACCACCAGCAACACTGGTTTTTTCGCTGCGATCAGACGATTTAATACCATCTGGTCGTCGTCTGTCCAACGTGTTCCTTCGACGACAAAAATAATCAGCTCTACATCCAGTATGGTGCTGGCTGCAGCTTTGTTCATCAGGCGATTAATGGCACGTTTTTCTTCGATATGCAGGCCAGGAGTATCAACATACACTGTCTGGTAATTATCCTGAGTGTCTATGCCAACGATACGGTGACGGGTAGTCTGGGGTTTACGCGACGTAATACTAACCTTCTGACCAACCAGCTGGTTTAATAAAGTGGATTTACCCACATTTGGACGGCCAACTATGGCAACCAGTCCGGCAAAAGTCTCAGTGGTCATTTTTTATCTGTTCCAACAACATTCGTGCTGAATCCTGTTCAGCTTTACGTCTGGAATTGCCAGACGCGATCACAGGGGCTCTGCCCTGCACAGTACAACGCACGGTAAACACCTGATCATGGTCTTCACCCTGGGTATCAATGACTTCGTACAAAGGCAAAGCTAAACGCCGACCTTGCAAGTATTCCTGCAGCTGGGTTTTACTGTCTTTTTGCACACCGGGTTGGATGCCAGTTAGACGGCTGCCAAACCAGCTTAAAATCCGCTCTTTGCAAGCATCAATACCAGAATCTAAAAAGATAGCACCTAAAATAGCCTCTACGGCGTCAGCCTGAATAGATTCACGGCGCAGGCCACCACTTTTCATCTCACCAGGGCCTAGCCGCAGGTATTCAGCCAGCTCCAGCTCTTTGGCTATTTCTGCCAGAGTAATGCCTTTGACCAAAGAAGAACGCATGCGGGTTAAATCGCCTTCGCGGGCTTTCGGGAAATGTTTGTAGAGTGCTTCGGCAATCACCATGCTGAGCAGGGCGTCACCTAAAAATTCCAGCCGCTCATTATGCTCACCTTTGCAACTGCGGTGAGTCAGGGCTTGTTCGAGTAAAGCGACCTGCTGAAACTGGTAACCCAGCTTTTTCATCAGGCCGCTGACAGGTTTTTGCATTAATTAATTTTGCCTAAACGTTCAAAACGAACTCCGACCGGTACCCAGGAAGGTAACCAGTTGTCCGGATCGTCACTAAATTCAAAACTCATCCAGATAAAGACCGCTTTACCGACCAGATTTTCTTCAGGTACAAAACCCCAGAAACGGCTGTCGCGGCTATTATCGCGGTTGTCACCTAAAGCAAAATAATGGCCTTCCGGGACAATAAACTCTTCAATAGCTGTACCTGGTTGCTTGTAGTACTGCATCAGGTTTTCCGACTTAAACGGATGCTGCAGTATGTCGTGTTTGTGCTCGCCAAATTGCTCTGAATAACGCTTGGTTGGCAATTCGCCATCCATAAACTCGCCTTCGGCTTGCAAAGTTAAAGGCACAGCTTCTAAACCAGGGCAGGTACTTTTATCCGCTGCGGTACAAGCAGGCTGAATAAACAACTGTTTGTTCTTGTAGACGATACGGTCGCCCGGCAAACCTACAGTACGTTTAATAAAATCGACTGTTGGCTGCTCCGGGTATTTAAATACGATCACGTCGCCACGCTCTGGGCGGCCAGTCGTGATCAGCGGCTTACGCCAGACCGGATCTTTCACATCGTACGAAAACTTTTCCACCAGAATAAAATCACCGACCAACAAGGTAGGCATCATCGAGCCTGATGGGATCTGGAATGGCTCATACAAAAACGAACGGATAATAGTAATAGCCAGAATGAGCGGGAAAATTTCTTTGGCTGTTTCTGCCAGATAAGAAGGCTTTCCCAGTTCTTCTACCACATTTAACGGCAGGCCGCCGGCTGCAGCAGCCTGAGCGGTCGCAACTTTAACTTTACGCTTAGGCGCAAATACCAGTACATCGATCAGCCAGATTAAACCACTGGCCAAGGTCAATACTACGAGGAAAATTGCAAAATAACCTGCCATAACTACCCTTGTTATTATTTACCGACTTTAAGAATAGCAAGGAAGGCTTCCTGCGGAACTTCCACATTACCTACCTGCTTCATACGCTTTTTACCGTCTTTCTGTTTCTGTAACAGCTTTTTCTTCCGGCTGATATCGCCGCCATAACACTTGGCCAATACGTTTTTACGCAACTGCTTGACCGTAGTACGAGCAATGACGTGTGCGCCAATGGCGGCCTGAATCGCAATATCAAACATCTGACGAGGGATCAGATCTTTGAGTTTTTCAGCCAGTTCACGACCACGGCTTTGGGCAAAGTCTTTATGACTGATGATCGCCAAAGCATCGACCCGCTCACCGTTGATCAGAATATCAACCCGTGACATGTCAGAAGTCTGGAAACGTTTAAAGGCGTAATCCAGCGAGGCATAACCGCGGCTGGTTGACTTTAAGCGGTCGAAGAAATCCATCACCACTTCAGCCATTGGCAGTTCATACACCACTGCAACCTGACGGCCGTGGTAAGTCATATTCATCTGCACACCACGTTTTTCGATACAAAGGTTAATCACGTTACCTAAGTATTCCTGTGGCACCAGAATATGAGCTTCAACAATTGGCTCACGAATTTCGTCTATGTTACCTACAGGCGGCAATGCACTTGGGTTATCCACCATCACGGTTTCACCGTTTTTGGTGATCACTTCGTACACTACGGTAGGCGCTGTGGTGATTAAATCTAAATCGTATTCACGCTCTAAACGTTCCTGAATAATTTCCATGTGCAGCATGCCCAGGAAACCAATACGGAAACCAAAACCTAAAGCGCTGGAGCTTTCTGGTTCATAAAATAGTGAAGAGTCGTTTAAACTAAGTTTTTCCAAAGCATCACGGAAATCTTCGTAGTCGTCGGAAGACACAGGGAAGACGCCGGCATACACCTGAGGTTTAATGCGCTTAAAACCTGGTAATGGCTCAGAGGCAGGATTTTTGGCTAAAGTTAAAGTATCACCAACAGGCGCACCTTTGATTTCTTTGATACCACAGATGACAAAACCTACTTCACCTGTACTTAAAATACCTGTGTTGTTAGCTTTAGGCGTAAATACACCTACTTTGTCGACTTCATACACCATGCCGGTCGACATCACTTTGATTTTGTCTTTCAGCTGGATTTTGCCGTGTTTTACACGAACCAGTGACACGACGCCCTGATAAGGGTCGAACCAGGAGTCGATAATTAAGGCCTGAGTAGGAGCATCTACATCCCCCTCAGGGCAAGGAATATTAGCGACTATAGTTTCCAATACATCTTCAATACCTAAACCTGTTTTGGCAGAACATTGCACTGCACCCACAGCTTCAATGCCGATAATGTCTTCAATTTCTTCAGCAACGCGGTCTGGATCGGCTTGTGGTAAGTCGATTTTATTCAGAATTGGCAATACTTCGAGGTTCATTTCCAGCGCTGTGTAGCAGTTGGCTACTGTCTGAGCTTCTACGCCCTGACCGGCATCAACCACTAATAAAGCACCTTCACAGGCCGCTAAAGAACGGCTGACTTCGTAAGTAAAGTCGACGTGACCTGGTGTATCGATAAAGTTCAGCTGATAAGTTTCGCCATCTTTAGCTTTGTAATGCAAAGTCACGCTTTGCGCTTTAATAGTGATGCCACGTTCACGTTCCAGATCCATTGAATCTAAAACCTGCGCCTGCATTTCACGATCGCTTAAGCCACCACAGTGTTGGATCAGACGATCCGACAAGGTAGATTTGCCATGGTCGATGTGGGCTATGACTGAAAAGTTACGAATATGAGTAATTTTTGGCATTTTTTCCGCTAAAGCTGCTATCAGGTGGCCCCTGTCTGACCCTTATGGTCACAAACCGGACGAACACCAAAGTTGATTCAGATAAATTTGCCGCGAATTGTACTCGATCTCTGCATTGGTTGCTATGTGTTCAGATGTTACAGCGAATTTCAGCGCAGCTTTAATCTGTGATCCGGACATGTTGCACAGCAAGCTCCGGCAATATGGCGAGGATTTCTATTTGCTCTTGCGCGGTCGCTGGCCCAGTGAAAAAACGCGCAACGACAAAACCAGCCAGCAAAGCGGTTAAAGAGCCCAGCACTACGGCCGTTTCGGCCAGTTGTAACCGACTAAGCAAAGCTGCCACTGCAATAAGACAAAATAATGGCAGCAAATACAACAAAGCGGCAGCAGACAACAGATGCTGTTCGCTGACGGCAATTTTAACTTTTTGCCCTTCTAATAACTGCAACTGGCTTTTGACAAAAAACAGGTTTTCACGTGGAGTTAAGGCTTTAGCAACAACTCCAGTACCGCAGTCATTGTTGGCCTGACAGGAGTTACAGCTGCTGACACTTTGAGTTTTTAGCCAGACACCATCGCTCTGGCTTTTCATCACTGTAGCAATTTCTTCCAGCATTTAGCGCACCGACTCAGCAATTTGCCGGGCATTTTCAATAGATACAGGACCTATCACTGTGACGTCAAATTGATTTTTAGGCATCACAAAGATGGTCGTAGCGCCATCCCGGAAAGCCTGAGCTGGCAAGCTTGCGCTGGGCTGCACAAACACAGATACCTGATGCAAACCGTCAGACAACAGCCATTGCTCCAGCACTTGATTTGGCACCATAGCAGCGGTCACTGCAACTTGTTGGTACCCTTCAGGTAACCAGGACAATTCCAGAGGACTTTCAGGCAAAGCGGCAACAGGCATAGTTTCAGCTATAGCAGGCAACTCAGCTTTAGCCGCGATACTTAAAGTTTCAGGCAAAGCGGAGTGCGGCAGAATATGGGTCACCACCCAACGCTCTAATACTTCATTCTGTACAGTCAGGGTATCTATTTTTAACGGAAACCCCGTTTCACTGTCCAGCCACAACCAATAACCAGGTCTGCCGTTTTGTAGCGGAGTTAAACGCAGCAGTTGGGCTGAACGACCAGATAACTGAGTGGCGCCACCTGGCACTGCGTCATACAGCGCTTTAATAGACTCAATATCACGGTACAGCAAGGCTGGTAACTCTTTAATTGTACCGCTATTCGTTGCTAACGGCGTTTTCTCAGGGGCAATGTAATACACCATCTGATTGCGACGCAGTATTTCAACACCACTTTGTTCCAGCGGCATTAATTGTTCTATTTCGGCCTCATTTTGTACGCCATGGACCCACCGATAGCTATCTACCTGGTTAGGTTTAATCACAACAAAGGAAGCTTCGAAGTTAAATTGGCGAACTGAGCTTTGACTACGCTCAAACCATTCCCAACCCGAGACTTCAGCGAAGCTCAGGTTGGAGTAAAACAAGATGATCAAGGCACTACTTAAGCCTTTCCAACTCATATTTATTGCTCTTGAACTGGTTTCTCAGCAGGGGTTTGCGGAGCTTTCTGCTGTGCAGTGTCCATCACCCGGATTTGCTGACGATGTGCCTGCAGCAGTTGCTGCAAACGTTTTTGTTGTTCTAACATGGCCTGACGCTGTTCCTGTTCAAAACGGGAATCAACTGAGGTCTGGCTCAGGCTAACAGGAGTTGCAAACCCTGCCACTGGCTGCGTTTGTAACACAGGAAGAGGTGAGTTCAGATCTGCATCCTGAGCTGTGCCCTGAAACTGTTGTACACCTAACACTGCAATTAATGCAACGCTGGCCGCAACAGTACCCTGCAAACCAGTTTTGAACCAACCGGTATTGGCCGCTTCACCCAGTTTTTTCCAGAATGACACTGGCGTATCTTGTCTCTGTACTGCAGGGCTGCTTTCTAACTGATAAGCAGGTTCCTGATCCAACAGGCTGGCAAAGTTATCTGCAAACTGCATATCCAGTTGAGCCGGCAATTCATTACGAATAGCAGCACCAATCAAATGATAACGCGCGAAGCTTTGCTGTAATTCAGCGTCTTGCAGTAAACGGTCTAATTGTTCCGGACTAATCGCTTCGTTATCGCTAGCAGCCGAGAGCCAATCTGATTTTTCTGACAACATACCGATTCCTGTTTAGTAGAGGTTCAACTAATGAGCGGCTTTAACTGCGCATCAATAGCTTCACGTGCACGGAAAATCCGGCTTCTGACTGTCCCTATAGGACAACCCATCACTTCCGCAATCTCTTCGTAACTTAAACCATCCAATTCACGCAAAGTTATAGCTGTGCGCAATTCGTCAGGCAACTTTTCGATGGTATCGAACACTACGTGCCGGATTTCTTCGGATAACAAAAGCTTTTCCGGAGAATCCTGCTCTTTTAACGCATCGCTGCCGTCATAAAACTCGGCATCGTCCGCATCTACATCTGTAGATGGTGGTTTGCGTCCTGTCGCTACCAGGTAATTTTTAGCGCTGTTCACAGCTATCCGATACAACCAGGTGTAAAATGCACTCTCGCCACGAAAGCCAGGAATAGCACGGTAAGCTTTAATAAAGGCTTCCTGAGCTACGTCTGCCACATCGCCATGGTTAGAGACATAACGTGAGATTAAGTTCGCAATTCTATGTTGGTATTTTTTTACCAACAGATTAAAGGCTGCTTTATCCCCTTGTTGTACCCGCTGGACAATCTGCCAATCCAATTCTTGCTCGCTCATCCGAGCCTTTCCCCTAATGCTAAATACTACTTTCTTTTTGCAACTGGCGCTCGTCAAGCGTACCCTTATGACTGGAAGCTATATGAATAGTTCTGCAAATAAGTAAAAAAAGTTACAATTTGCCGCAAATCAAACGGCCAGTTGCCGAAAAGTAGCGTATAAAGACCCAAATTACAGACATTTATGTGTTTTTGACTGAATAAGTGTATCCCATGCAACAACAAAAAAAACATCTTTGTGACGTATTAATTATTGGCAGCGGTGCTGCAGGTTTATCGCTGGCTTTGCATCTGGCTGACAACGCCAAAGTGATAGTGCTGAGTAAAGGTCCCTTACGTGAGGGTTCTACTTTGTATGCTCAGGGTGGTATCGCTGCTGTTTTCGATGAAAACGACAGTATCGCCTCCCATGTCGACGACACTTTAATAGCAGGCGCAGGCTTGTGCGAAGCAGCAGCAGTGCAATTTACCGCCGAGCATGCCAAAGATGCGATGGAATGGTTAATAGCCCAGGGCGTGCCTTTTGATCAGTACAAAGACGAAGACGGCGTGCTGAAATATCATTTGACCCGTGAAGGTGGACACAGCCACAGACGCATTTTACACGCTGCGGATGCCACTGGCCGCGCTGTGCAAATCACCCTGGTGGAACAGGTCAAAGGCCATCCGAATATTCAGTTGCTGGAAAACTACAACGCTATTGATTTAATTACCTCAAGCAAGCTCGGATTAGCAGGGCAAAAATGCCACGGTGCTTACGTCTGGAACCGTGATGAAGAATGTGTCGAAGTCATAGGCGCTAAATGTGTCGCTTTGGCGACAGGCGGAGCCAGCAAAGTCTATCTGTATACGAGTAATCCTGATGTGGCTAGTGGTGATGGCATAGCGATGGCATGGCGCGCAGGTTGTAGCGTAGCCAATATGGAATTTAATCAGTTCCATCCAACCAGTTTGTACCATCCTGAAGCGCAAAATTATCTGATCACAGAAGCCATGCGTGGTGAAGGTGCCTATTTAAAGCGGCCTGATGGCAGTCGTTTTATGCCTGATTTTGATGAAAGAGCTGAATTAGCGCCACGCGATATTGTGGCACGCGCCATTGACTATGAAATGAAAAAGCTCGGTGCACACTGTGTCTATCTGGATATCAGTCATAAACCGAAAGACTTTATCATTGAGCACTTCCCGACTATTTACGCTAAATGTTTAAGTGTCGGCATCGACATCACTAAACAACCTATTCCTGTGGTGCCGGCAGCGCATTACACCTGCGGTGGTGTCATGACGAATCTGAATGGTCAAACCGATATTGATAACCTGTATGCGGTAGGTGAAGTAGCCTACACAGGCTTACATGGCGCTAACCGCATGGCCAGCAATTCCTTGCTGGAATGTATCGTCTTTGCTCAGTCTGCAGCACGACACATTAAACAGCAACTGGAGTCTACCCGCTTAGTCACTGAACTGCCTTGCTGGGATGAAAGCCGCGTCACTGACTCAGATGAAGAGGTAGTGATTACTCACAACTGGCATGAACTACGGCTTTTTATGTGGGATTATGTCGGTATAGTCCGTACTGAAAAGCGTTTAGAGCGGGCGTTGCACAGAGTTGAATTATTACAGCGTGAAATTCAGGATTATTATCGTAACTTCCGAGTGAGCAATAATCTGTTGGAGCTGCGTAATTTAACTATGGTGGCTGAACTGATTATTCGCAGCGCCATGCAGCGCAAAGAAAGCCGGGGCCTACATTACAATCTGGATTATCCGGAGCAGTTAGCCAAACCCACTCCTACTATCTTAACGCCGGTTCGCTGAACCGGCTTGTTGCTGCCATTTAACGCTCTGACAAACCCGGGCCAGACTGCGAAAATGCTCTTCCGATAAATTATCTCTGTATACCCATAACTGCTGTGGTCGTTGATATATATCCTGCCAGCGCAACCAAATTCCTAACTGAGACACTAAAGACTCAGGCAACAACTGCCCTGCCGGCAGTTCATCCTGCCACCATTTCAGCTCGCCCTTTTCGCTTAAAAACAGCAGTCGCGCTTTGACGGGTTGTTGCCATTGCCGCAGCAGTTGATAAAAACAAAAGAACAACCAGGGCCATAACACCAGCCACCACAAAGCATAAAAAGGTTGCAGCAGAAAAATGAGCAAAATAAACAGACTTTGCGCCAGATAGACAATCCGGCGCATACGGGATGGCACAAAGCTTAGGTTATACCCGTACTCTGTTAACAATGATAGTCACCATCTCCTGCAACTCTGGATCTGCAGATTTACCATGGCCCATAAACCAGGCAAATAAATCCGGATCATCGCAAGCTAACAGGGTTTCAAAAGTATGTTTTTGTGCATCGGTTAACGCGTCATATCCTTCTTCAACAAAGGGGGCTAATAGCACATCAAGCTCTAACATGCCACGACGACAGGCCCAGCGCAGGCGGGGTTTACCCATGAGTTCTTTCATATTTACCTCTCGTTCTTGAAGACGCAACCGCGCTTACAGCTTTGGTATTGACCGGATTCTAACAAAAAAACCATATAGGGGTTGAGCTTTTGGCCAGATTCCCCAATGATCACTATAGTATTTTAAGAGACTTACCCTTATGCAAGCATCCTGGATCAGTGCCGATCAACTCGCATCCTTAACTACCTTAGTGCAAAGTGCCTTTATCAGTCCGTTGCCGGGCTTTGAAAGTCTGATTATCGCAGGGCCAGATAACCGTAAATATCTGCAGGGTCAGGTGACTGCGGACTTAAACACGCTGGCAGCTGACAACTTCCTGCGTGGCGCTCATTGTGATGCCAAAGGCAAAATGTGGGCCCAGTTTCATTTATGTGCTGAAGGCGATGCCTTATGGTACATAGGTTTTAGGGACGAACTGCAGGCCTCAGCCACTCAACTGAAAAAATTTGGGGTATTTTCTAAAGTCAGCTTTGAGGCTGGCCATGACACGTTAGCTATTTTAGGTATCAGTGGCACAGGTACAGCAGCTTTACTGGAGCAATTGGGTTACACCCAGCCTGCCGCTGCCGGCCAGTTAAGCTCTGTAGCGGGCGGTAAATTGTTGCGTTTGGCTGATGAACATTACCTGTTAATACTGGATTTTGCTCATGCCAGACAATTATTGGCGGAACAATCGGCTTATCTGGCGGCGCCAACCTTGTGGTTAGCTCAGCATATTCAACAAGGATTCTCCTATTTAGAACAAGCTGTAATTGGCGAATATGTACCACAGATGCTGAATTTACAAAGTATCGACGCCATTAGTTTTACCAAAGGTTGTTATATAGGTCAGGAAACTGTGGCCCGAATGAAATATCTGGGTAAAAATAAAAGAGCAGCTTATATCCTCAGTAGTCAAACAGAGGAAACTCCGGCCAGCGGTACAGATATTGAAGTACAATGGTCGGAAAACTGGCGTCGGGTTGGCCAGGTCATTAATGCGGTGAATATTCAGGGGCAACTTTGGGTGTTGGCGGTGTTACCAAACGATATAAACCCAGCTGATCCTCTGCGATTAGCAACTCCGGATGCATCGGTTTTAGCGATATCACCTTTGCCCTATTCACTCGCGTAACTGAGGTTTGCATGAGCATACAAGCAGAAAAAGTAGTCGCCATTCATTACACTGTGGCTGACAAAGCAGGCAACGAATTAGACAGTTCAGCTGGCGGCGAACCGCTGGTATTTATTTTTGGTACTGGTGCCTTAATTCATGGTTTGGAACAGGCTTTATTAGGTAAAACTGTAGGCGATAAATTCAAAGCTGAAGTACCAGCGGCAGAAGCCTACGGTGATCGTCATGATGAATTAACTCAGGCGGTACCCCGTAATTTATTCGAAGGCATGGATGTACAGGTTGGCATGCGTTTTCGCGCTGCAGGCCCGGACGGCCGTGAGCAGTCTGTCATTGTATTAGACGTGACAGAAGACGAAGTGGTGGTCGACGGTAATCACCCACTATCAGGCATTGACCTTACTTTTGATGTCGAAGTGGTTTTAGTCCGCGACGCCACGGACGAAGAACTGGCGCATGGCCATGTACATGGTTTAGACGGCCACGCTGGTCACTAAGCAAAAAAACAAACGGAGCTACAGAGCTCCGTTTTGTTATCAAGGCTAAAAAGGATGATGAACAATGAAAAAATGGCTTTTGATAGTAACAGCTCTTGGTCTTGCGGCTTGTTCTGACAAAGAAGTAGCGGATGTCAGCTTAGGTATGTTCACCACCAAAGACATTAAAATTCAGACCTTTAACGATCCGAAAATCCCCGGTGTGACTTGTCATATCAGCCATGTCGAAGCCGATCTGGACTTTGCTGACCCATCCGATATGTCCATTGCCTGCCGTCAGACCGGAGAAATCACCGCAGCCATGTTGCAGGGCATAGATCAATCCAAAAACGGCGAAGTGATATTCAGTACCTCAAAAAGCATTTTGTTTAAGCACTTAAAAATTCGCCGTATTCTGGATAGCAGCAGCCAAACCTTGTTGTATTTGTCGTATTCCACCAAAGAAAGCACCGGCAGCTATAAACATTCGCTGACCAGCGTGCCACTTTGGGGCACAGCTGCCTGGCAAGACAAAACGCCAGCTAAAACACCTTAAGTTTTTACCGGAAACTCTTTATCGGTCAGTACCTTAACTTTATCGCCTTGAGTTAAGGTGTCGCCGCCCCGGATCACGATTTGCTCACCCGCTGACAACTCTGCATCCACAGCGATGAGTTTGCCCATGCCCTGGCCTAACTGTACGGCTTTTTGTTGAGCCTTTTGCTCGTTATCAACCACAAACACAAACTGCCCCTCACTTTTGACGACCACAGCATCACGCGGCACTAACAACTGCTGACGAGCTATAGCTGTAGGTACAGCGACAGAGACTAACTGTCCGACCTGAAAGTTTGCCAGCAGTTGCTCTGGTACTTTGATGCGGGCTTCAAAAGTTTGCGAGCGCATATCAGAGACAGGGATCAGATTGCGCACTGGCAAATGACTTTCGCCGCCGCTATGAAACACTTGAAGTAGCTGATTTTGCTGTAAAAAAGCGGCATATTTCAGCGGCGCGAATACCACTACTTCCAAGTCGCTTAAATTCACCAGCCGCACCAGCGCGTCAGTCCTGCTGATGTCTTCACCATACTGATGAAAACGCTGCGCCACCACACCGGCAAAAGGAGCTTTGACTGAGCTGCGGTCAATTTGATCCTGTAGCTGCGCCAGTTGAGCACGCAATAATTTCAGTTCAGCTTCGGCGCTGTCGCGCTCAGCACTGATCTGATCCAGTTGAGTCAGAGCTACACTATTGTTTTTACTCAGCTCCAGCAAACGGGCAGCATCTTTTTGCAATCTCTTCCACTGAATATCAGCTCTGCTGATGCGGGCGTTCATCTCATCAACGCGTAGTTGCAAAGGTGTTGTGTCCAGGCGGGCTATCACGTCATTTTGTTGAATTTGCGAACCTGGTTCAGCCAACCACAATAAACGACCTTCTACCCCGGCTGTCACATCCGCCTGATACCGGCTTTGCACCTGAGCTGTCACCATAGTATGAGGCAGCATCACTTGTTGCTGCACCTGCGCCACACTCACCACTTTTTCCGGCGGAGTCTGCGCGACCAGGTAAGGAGAACAAAATAAAGCCGTAGTCAGGACCCATTTATAAAGTTGCATCAGAGATCTCCATAGGAATGGCAGCCCGGTCGCTTTGCTGGACTGCAGAAGTCAAACGTAATAAGGCCGGAATCAGGATCAGACTAAACAGCATGCTAAAGGTCATACCCCCTACGATCACAGCGGCTAAACCCCGGTATATTTCAGAACCTACTCCTGGCACCAGTACCAGAGGTAACATGCCAAAAATGCTGGTTAAAGTACTCATAAAAATAGGTCTGGAGCGGGTCAGAATGGCCTGATATAAGGCTTGATCCAGAGTCAGCCCCTGACGCTGGCTTTGCCGGCACTGGTCAACTAACAAAATGGCATTATTGACCACCAGCCCCAGCAAAATCACAAAACCTATCATGGTCAACAGATCAAGCGACTGAAAAGTCACCAGATTGAGTAGTCGCAGCGCCACCACACCACCCAAAATAGCCATAGGCATGGTCAGAACCACCAGTACACTGTCCCTGGAAGAACGAAATAATGCAGCCATCAACAGGAATAGGATAAATACAGCCACCGCAAAGTTTTTACCCATCTCCGTCATCGCATGCGACAAACGGTCGGCATTGCCGCGAAACTGCACTGAAATTTGTTCCGGCATGTCGTCACGCAACGGCGTCATCAGCTCACGCTGTAAAATTTGCATGGCTTCATCCAGCGGCATAGTGGCAGGTGGGGTGATTTGTAAACTGATAGTCCGCAAACCATTGACCCTCTGCAATGACGTGGGACCTGTAGTGTAATTCAGCTCACTTAGCTGGCCTAAAGTCTGGCCACCTGAGCCTGGTGTGTACAAAGGTGTTGCCGTCAGTTGCTCCGGAGTTTGCCAGCCCTGGCCTTTAAGGATAATGTCCATCCGTTCATTGCCATCAAAGTACTCGCCGATATAAATACCGTCGGTAACAGCACGCACCATATTGGCAACGGTGAAACGGTCCACGCCACTTTGCGCTATGCGGTTTTCATCCGGCAGTAAGCGCAGTTCTGGCTGAGCCAGGGCCAAATCAGGCACAGGTCGTACTGTGGCTCCAGGCAGTAATTGCTCAATTTTTGGCATAGCGTCAGCGGCCTGCTGCATCAGTTGTGGTACATCCGGCCCCTGAAAATCTAAGTTCAACTCACGACCGCTGCCAAAACCAAAGTTAAATAACGAGCCTTGTACACTAAAAGTATTGGTATCTGGCAGACCAACCAGAATTTCTTCCCGCAATAATTTGATCATATCCTCTATACTGTCCGGGTCTTCGGCATAGACAAAAAGTACGTTAAAACCTCTGTTGATCGACAGGTTATAGCCCTTGATCGCCGGGTATTTTTTCTCCTGATAATAAGGCCGTAAGCGGCTGACCAAAAGATCACCAATCTCCTGCTCCAGAACCTGCATATTGGCGCCCGGAGGCAATGAGAAGCCTGAAAACACAGTATCGATAGAGGCCTGAGGCAAAAAATCAGCCTTGGGTAATAACAACCCAATAAACAGCACAGCACCAGGCACAAACAAACCAACCCATACCAAAGCCTTTTTCCGGCTCAGGGTCAGATAGCTCATGCGGGTTGCCAGTTTTTGCCAGAACAGCAGCACTGTGTCCTGGCCGGCTTGAGGTTTTAACCAATACAAAGAAGCAACAGGTAAGACTGTTAAAGCCACCAATAAAGAGGCAGTTACAGCCACAGCCAAGGTAAGAGCTAAATCATAAAACAGCTGCCCTTCGACGCCCTGCATAAATAACACCGGAACAAAAATAGCTATTGTAGTTGCTGTGGAGGCCCAAAGCGCACTACTGACCTGAGCAGTGCCTTTTTTCACCGCCTGCTCTAGCACGACCCCCTGTTGCAATAAGCGCACTATGTTTTCTTGCACTATAATGGCAGCGTCTAACACCATACCGACCGCAAAAGCCAGCCCAGCCAACGACACCACATTCAATGAACGGCCAAATAAATCCAGCACCATAATCGACATCATCAAAGACACCGGAATGGTTAAACCAATCAGCAGAGTGGCCTGCCAGCCACGTAAAAACAGATACAAAATACCCAGAGCTAAGGCGATACCCAACATCAGATTGCCGTTGACCAGCTCTATAGCTCTTTTGATATGGACTGAAGCGTCAAAACTCAGCACTATTTCAATGCCTTTGTTTTGCAACTCGTTTTGATTTAAGTCAGCTATTTCCTTATTCAGCGCATCCAAAATTTCGACAGTGTTCGAACCTGCAGCGCGCTGCAAAGTAATATAAAAGGCCGGATAACCGTTACGTTTGGTAAAACCAGCCTGTTCAGCATAATCAATTTTTACTTCGGCCACTTCATGCAAATACACAGGCCTGTCATTCTGATAAGCCACCACTATTTGCTCGTACTGCGTCGGATCATACTGCCCAACAAAGCGTACTGTGTACTCGCGACGACCTACTTCAGCAAAACCACCAGAAACGTTACTGGCACGACCTATACGTGCACTCAGTTGATCGACCGACAAGCCCAGAGCGGCCAGACGATAAGGGTCAAAGACTATATGTAATTCTTTAGCACGGCGGCTGGCTAAATCGACTTGGGACACTCCTGCTATAGCTTTTAATCTTGGATAGACCACATCATCAATCACCGGTTGTAAGGCGGTAAAATCTGCGTCCGCATTTTCATCCAGCTTGCGGATCAACAAACTGGCGACAGGGCCAGCACCACTGTTCAGTGAAACCACAGGTTCGGCGGCTTCTCGTGGCCTCGGAGGTGCCTGATTTAGCGCATTAATGACATTCAGCATGGCTTGCTGCATATCCTGACCTACGTCAAAAGTCAGGGTAATAAAACCAAAACCAGCACCAATAAAGCTGCTGCTTTCGGTGACACCAGGCACAGTGCGCAGTGCAGCCTCCTGCGGCTCAATGATGGTAGATTCCATTTCTTCAGGAGCAGCGGCCCGCCAGCCATTTTGAATAAAAATTTGCGGTTGTTCTATTGAAGGTAAAAGCTGGACTGGTAACTTAGCCACGGCAAGCAGACCAAATAACACCATAATCAGACTGACCACCACCACAGCGGCCGGATTTTTTATACTGCTTCGGGTTAAGTTCATCACTCTGTTCTACTCTATTCAGGGACAAGATAACTGATTACCAGTGTACCCAGCGCTGTGACAGGCTCCACTGAGCTGTGACCAGCGGTGGTGAATACAGGTTGGCATAGCGTTTTTCCAGTCAATTCAGTTTTGGTAAAGCAGACAGTTTTTAAACTACGGCACAATACATTGCCCTGCACGACGGACAGATGGAGAAAGTTGATGATAAAACCCGTGATACTCAGCCTGAGCGCCTGCCTTGTTTTGGTGGCTTGTGGACCTGCACCAACAGAGACCTCGGTGCCAACTCAACCTTTGACTCAGAGCCCAACAGCACAGACAGACACTGCAGCTGCACCAGATAAAAGCAACAGCGCTAACTCTTTGGATTGGGCTGGAGAATACAAAGGTGTAGTGCCTTGCGCCGACTGTGAAGGCATTGAAACTTCGTTAACCTTAAATATGGACCAAAGTTATCAGCTCAGCACCATATATCTTGGCAAAGATGCTACAGCCTTTAAACAAAAAGGTCAGTTTGAGTGGGATGCCAATGGCTCTGTGATTCGTTTGCTCAACCAGAAAGATGGTCCGGCTTTGTATAAAGTAGGTGAGAATCAGTTGTTCCAGTTGGATATACAAGGTCAGGTTATCAGTGGTGACTTGGCCGAAAACTATAAGCTGAAGAAACAAAATAAAACAGAACCGACTCTGACTGGCGTGCGCTGGAAACTAATGGAAATCATGGGACAAAGGGTCGCAGCGACAGAACCGGATATGACACCTTATCTGCAGTTTGGTGAAGATGGCAGGGTCAGCGGCTTCGCTGGCTGTAATCAGTTCACCGGAGCTTATGAAACAGAAGGGCTGCGACTGACCTTTAAACCTATGGCTACGACAGAAAAAGCCTGTCTGAACGCTTCGGTCGAGCAGCAGTTTTTGACCACCCTACAAGGTGTGGACAACTACAGTCTGAATGACTCTGGTTTAGCCTTTTATAAAGCGCGTACTGCTGCATTATTGCGTTTTAGCGAAGCCCAACCTTAGAGTCAAAGGGGTGCTCAGAATAAAAAGGCCATTGTGCAGCCCAAAAGGGTTTGCGATGATGGCCTTTTAGCTGATGGATCTACCCTGATGTCTTACCACGCTTTCACTCCAAAAGACGCCGCAGTTTTCGCCGACAAGCATAGCGATTTATTTGGCGATCACAGCCAGTTGAGTGCAGAACAACTGGACACCACAGGCCTGAATCAAGTGTTCCGGGTTAAAAACAACAGAGGCACCAGCCTTATCGTCAAACAAGCCCTACCCGAACACTCAGGGTTAACCCAACATTGGCCGGTCAGCTTACATAGGGCTCAAATTGAAGCCGATGTTTTAAAACATCATGCCAAAATTTGCCCTGAGTATCTGGTAGAAGTTTTCTATTATGATCAGGAGCTTGCAGCTTTATTGTTAGAAGATTTATCCGACTGCGCTGTGCTTCGTAACGTTTTTCAGAGCGATCAACAACCAGAACATATTGGGCTACATCTGGGCCGTTATCTGGCAAAAACCAGTTTTTACAGCAGCGACTTTGTGCTGACTGGTCCGGTAAAAAAAGCACGACAACTACAGTTTAACAACCCGGAACTTTGTTTGGTAACCGAAGATCTGGTCTTTACCGATCCCTACTGCAACCATGAACGCAACAGCCTGAGCGTAGCACAACTGCCAGAATTGCGGGAGCTATGGCTGAATGAGGCACTGCAGGCCGAAGTAGCTCAGTTAAAAGCAGACTATCTGACTAAACCTCAAGTCTTACTGCATGGAGATTTGCATTGCGGTAACCTGCTAATTAGCCATGAAGAATATAAAGTGATAGGTGCAGAATTTGGCTGTTACGGTCCAGCTGGCTTTGACACTGGTACTTTTATTGCCAGCCTTATTTTGAATTTCATGGTGCAAAGCGCCGCCAAAAAAACTCAGGCTCAGCAATATTTCTCCAGTCAAATTAACTTATTTTGGCAGGAGTTCTCGACTGTATTCAACGCTTTGATGCAAAAGGAAACCAAGGATCAGAGTTTTCAGAATGCCATGTATCAACAACATTTCTTACAGCAGTTGTGGCAGGACACTGTAGGTTATGTTGGCTGCGAGTTGATCCGCCGGACCATTGGCTGGGCACAGGCTGAGGAGTTGAAAAAATTACCGGATAGCAGTTTTAAAATTCAGACTCAGCGACAACTTTTGGCGCTGGGTCAGGATTTCATCATGCACCGTCGGCACATGACACCAGAGCAGTTGCTGGCAAAACTAGCTCAACAGATTTGAACTCTGGCGGCCGAAAAACTAAGTCACCTCTGCACGACGAAGTGATACAGTTGCAGGATGAAGCTGCTGAAATTCGCGGGTGATATCGGTCAGTTGGCCTTGCTGTAGTAATAAAATTCGATCTGCAGTCAAAATAGTCTCAGGCCTGTGAGCCACTATGATGCGACTGATCTGCAACTGACGAATAGCCTGATTCACACGAGCCTCCAGCATCACATCCAGGTGACTGGTGGCCTCATCAAGCACTAAAACCCTGGGCTTGTGATACAAAGCTCTGGCCAACAACAAACGCTGTTGCTGGCCACCAGACAAAGCTGAGCCCATATCGCCAATCAGCGTATTGTAGCCCATGGGCATAGCCACAATATCCTGATGAATAGCGGCAAGTTCGGCACAATGCATCACATGCTGTACCTCAGGTTTTGGGCTAAAGAAGCTAATATTGTCCATGATCGAACCTGATAACAGCTGATCATTCTGCATCACAGCCGCAATTTGACTACGATAATGTTGCAGGCCGAAGCTGGTTAACTCCATACCATCCACCAGCACTTTGCCCTGCTGCGCACTGATAAATCCAAGAATCACTTTTAGCAAACTAGTTTTGCCTATACCTGAAGGACCAACGATAGCAACACTTTCACCGGGTGATAGCTTAAAATTTAGCTGGTTGAACAACCAAGGCTCCTGCTCCGACTGACGAAAACTCAAATCACGCAATTCAATATGGCCCTGTAACGACAAGTACGGCTGGGTTTCGCCTGATTTTTCAGTTTCAGTAAGCGCAATATCGGCCAGACGTTGTAAATGCAGCTCCAACATCCTGAACTCAACCCAATGATCAATAAAAGCGGAGGCTCTTTGAGTGAACTGACTTTTGTAGCTGGCAAAAGCGAACAACATGCCAACGCTAAATGTATGACCAAGCACAGCCAAAGCCGCCAGATAAATCACAATAATATGCTCAATACCAAATAACAGCTGATGTACTGCTTGCAGCGATATTTGCCAGCGGCCCAGCCTGAAGTGTTGATCTACAGATGTTGAATACTGATTTTGCCACAAGCTTAAACGTTGGCTTTGTTTTGAAAACAACTGCAACGACTGAATGGCCCTAATACTCTCCATAAAGCTGGATTGTTCTTTCGCCTGAGCGACAATACTTTGCTCTGTGCATTGTTTTAGTGGTGCGTAAAAAATTAATCTCATTAAGGCATAAAGTAACACCGCCGTTAGCACCACAGCAGCTAGTACAGGCTGATACACAAAAAGTAACACCAATACCGCAGATGCCATCAAGCCATCAATTAAAGCCTCTATCAGGCTAGTGGTCAGTAATTCCCGTAGTTGCTGTAACGAGCCAAAACGCGACACTATATCGCCCATATGGCGCTTTTCAAAAAAGCCAAGCGGCAAATGCAACAAGTGCCGGAACAGATTGGTCGCCAGTTGCAGATTCAGTACAGAACCCAAATGCAGTACCAGCCAGCTGCGTAGTATATTGGTCAGTATTTGCAGGAACAGTAATAAGCCGAAACCAAACGCCAACACATACAATAAATCCAAATCCCGGCTCACCAACACTTCATCAACAACCAGTTGCATGTAATAAGGCGCGACCAGCAGAAAAAACTGCAGCACTACCGACATGAACAGGATCCGCATTAAAGCAGGCCATAATCCGGATGCAGAGGACCAGAACTGCCGAATACTTAATGTCTGCCGATGATCTGTTTTTTCAAACCCAGCTGTGGGAGTCAGCTCCAGTGCAATACCAGTAAAGCATTGATCAACATCAGCGGACTTTAAATCTCTCTTACCAAAAGCCGGATCAAGAATTTGGATAGCCTGACCTTTCACTTTGATCAGCACCACAAAATGACTCATCTGCCAATGCAAAATACAAGGCAGTTTCAGTTGTGACAGTTCATCAGGTTCCAATCGTAAAGCTCGGGCAGCCAACCCTAACTGATCTGCCAACTGCATCAGATGCTGCAAAGTCGCACCTTTGAGGGAGAGTGGGTAACGCTGACGCAAACTAGCCATATCGGTCTTATAACCATAAGCACCAGCCACCATGGCCAGACAAGCCAAACCACATTCTGCGGCTTCAGATTGATAGATGATTTGCATAACAACAGTTCCACTGATAAAAAACTTATAAATGTGTTGTGTTAATGGCCTGATTCATTCCGAAAGTTATGTCTCTCACTACCTCGTACATGAGTAAAAAAGAACAATGTAAAAGCCTACGATTTGTCCAAGTTTGAACACAGGTATCAGCTCAAGCTCTGCAAATCCAATGACTCAATGCAATATAGTTATCCATGGAGAACACTCAGAACCAAAATATATATATTTACAGCACCCTAGCTATGAAAAAGCTCTTTATCTCTCCATGTTAAGGTCCGAATAAAGCCAGGTTCTGTTAGAAAAATAATTTCCCGATCAAGCCAATAACAATGAATATAAAAGCAACACTGGTAATTGCACCTGATAGAGCATCCGTCGAATACGAGATATTGTTTAAATCATCCAATTTTTTAATCGGCGATCTATAAAAGTCTGGGTCTTTTGGTCCTAGAGCTAACACTAGTGAAGTCCCTAGAGAGGATAGAAATCCCCATATATCGTTTATTGATATGGCATGCATAGAAAGCAAAAACATAGCAAATGCCGCGCTATAAAGGATGACGAGGACCTCTTTTTCAGTCATTTTAGACTTTAAGCTTTTCATAATCCCTCCTCTCTAAAAGGGAGATGAATGTCTTCATCCCCCAAGTCAAAACTAAAAGAACATTGAGTCAATCAAACTGGCGATCTTCTTCTGAATAAGAGTATTACTATTCAGAAATTCACCAATCATATACCCAGCACTAAAGGCTGCACCAACAGCCCCCCAACCTTTAAATGTAGTCAGGGCCAATCTAGCAGACATACCGGGCCATACATCTGTTGGGGGTTTAAAGCCACCACTTACTTCGTTCACTTGTTCACATGTTAACTCTTTCATTTTTGAGCTCCTTTCATTAATTAGACTCTGACATCGCCAGAGCCATCATTCTGTGCCTCACTGCAAGTACACAGCATGATTTAAATCTGAAAACGTCCCTTTAAGCTGACCAATGGTTCCAACAACCAACTCAATACTGAACGCTGTTCCAGTACGATATCTGCATTTAATAACATACCGGCTTGCAATGGCAGTTGCTCACCGTAAGCCTCAATAAACTGTTGGTTCAGGCGCACTTGCACTTGATACACAGGTTCCTGAATGCGTACAGGGCTATCAGGGTCTTGTGCCATCAACACGGCTTTTGACAGCTGACTTACTTCTCCCTGATACAAACCAAAACGCTGATAAGGAAAGGCATCAAATCGGAGCCAGGTTGTCTGGCCAGGCTGGATAAAACCAAAAGCACGGGTTGGAACTAATAATTGAGCGTACAAAACACCAGCTTCAGGTAATAGCTGCATCAGCACCTGAGAACCCTGTAATTGCTGCCCCTGAGCTACCACCAAATTAGTCACCCGACCTGAAACCGGAGCCGTTAACAGCACTTCCCCCCGGGCCATTAGTTCGGTCTTTTGTTGTTCAAACTGCAGTTGTTCGGCTTTGAGTTGTTGCAACTGGCGCTGGAGATCCACAGGCAGAGTCTGACGCTGGTGCTCCCACTGGATTTGTTGTTGGCGAATAGATTGAGCTAAAGTTTGTACCTCGGCTAGCTGTTGCTGCAGCATCAGATGTTGATCTTGTTGTTGCTCTAATTGCAGTCTGGGTAAATGCCCTTTGAGCGCAAGCTTCTGTTGAGAAGCCAAACGTTCGGCTTGTAAGTCGATACGCTCAGTAAGTAACTTCTGCTGGCGTTGATTATCTGATAATTGTTGTTTGACGTTATTAATTTGCACCGCAAGTTGCTGGTCTTGCTGCTCAAAACTCTGAATCAGTTCCTGCTGTTTTTGGCTGTTTAATACCAGTTGACGTGTCAGACTACTTTGCAAATGACTCGTCAAGCTCTGTCCTGCCGCCAGAAATTCATCACTGCTCAATAAAGCCAACTTTTGACCAGCCTCAACCTGAGCTCCATCCTGCACATAAAGCTGGGTAAGCACGGCTGAACGTTGACTCTGAATACGGACCACACCAGTGGAAGGCTTTAGATATCCCTGTACCGTCTCTTTACGGGAAAAATTAGCCTGATGTAAAAACAACAGCAGACTAGACACAATCAAAATTAAGCAAAAGCACAAAACCGAGCTGCTGACAGGCTGAACAACACTGACCTTCCCCTCGAGCCGCTGTTGCTGCGCCTGCACAGCTTTAACTCTAAATAAAGCTTGTTCTGTCGCCATACAGTGAAACTCCATGCAGTTTTTAAACTGCCAAAAGATTTTCCACTTTGTGTCGACAGGCTTACACCCAACACCGCTGAAAACTGAAATTAGAAGTAAAAACCAAGTGTAGTAGAGCCAAAAAAATAAACAAATAATTAACATAAAATATGTAATTAGTGCGGGGCGGAAAAAGCTGAAGCTTCCATTCGGTCTGTCACCGGATACGAAAAAGCATGGACCAGCCCGCAGATATTGAATATTCAAAGCGAGAACCAACAGAAATAATGGTTTTACTTTCGGCTGTATAGCTCAGCGATACAAGCCTGATAGCAAGTCACAATCCGCTTCTGCTCTGCTCCCCCCTCTCACCAAACCGATAGCACAACTAATACAGCCCTTTTTCAGCTAAAAATATCAACCTGACGAAGTTATCATCAGGTAAACCAGACCTTGCTTAAGTAGATAATGTACAAATAACCTACAGCAAACTGATGATTATTAGCCATTTTATCCACCAAATCGGCAAAAGTAGCTGCAAAATGCTATAGTAGCGTACAAGTTATCAGGCAAACACTGTGGTCACTCCAGAGTTTGTAGGGTTCGCTTTGATAACTATCCGCAGGACGCACCAGAAAATACATAACAGCCTAAAACTAAGGTAAAACATTGATGAAAACATGCAAAAAGTCTGTTCTGGCATTGAGTATTCAGGCCAGTCTGCTCGCTGCAGCCGTGGGTCTTTCTCCTGCTTTATTCGCGCAGGAAAGTGACAAAGATCAGGCTGCTGAAGAGACAAAATTGGAACGCATTATGGTGACGGCACAGAAACGTGTGCAAAGCACCCAGGAAGTTCCTATCTCTATTGCAACTTTAAGCGGTGAGAAATTCGACGCTTTGTTTGCAGGTGGCGAGGACATTCAGGCTTTATCTGGCAAGATCCCAGGTTTATACGCTGAGTCATCAAACGGCCGTGCTGCACCGCGTTTTTATATTCGTGGTTTGGGAAACACAGATTTTGACCTGGCCGCTTCTCAGCCAGTTTCTGTGATTATGGATGACGTGGTAATGGAAAACGTGATCCTCAAAAGCTTCCCGTTATTTGATATCGAACAAGCTGAAGTGATCCGTGGCCCGCAAGGCACCTTGTTTGGCCGCAATACCACAGCAGGTATTGTGAAATTTAATTCAGTGAAACCGACACAGGACTTCGAAGCTTATACCAAAGCAACAGTGGGCAGCTTCGGCACTATTAACCTAGAAGGTGCTGCAGGTGGTGGTTTAACGGACGAGTTATCTGCCCGTATTTCTTTGATGAACCAAAACCGTGATGACTGGGTCGATAACGGTTTTACCGGCGAAAAAGATTTCACTGGTGGTCATGACGAAAAAGCAGGCCGTCTGCAGTTCTTATATGACACTGATGCCTTTTCAGCCTTGTTGAACGTGCATGGTCGTAAACTGGATGGCACCTCATCTTTATTCAGAGCCAATATTCTGACTCCGGGCAGCAATGAGCTGAACGAAAATTATGATCGCGATACCGTCTATTACGACAAAGGCGATGGCAACTTCCAGAAATATGACAACTTCGGTACGTCGTTAACGTTCGAATTCGCGTTAAAAGACATGACCTTGACCATGATTTCAGCAATGGAAAAAGCCGACGGTAAAGGCAAAGGTGATATCGATGGTGGTCACCGTATCGATGCTAACTTTGACAACATCCCTGAACAAATGGGTCCAGGTTTTATTCCTTTTGATGCCGTAACTGAAGATCAGTTGAACGATTTAGAGCAGTACACTCAGGAAATACGTTTAGCCAGCGATACCAACGAGGCTTTAGAGTGGCAGGTGGGTGCTTTCTACTTTGACTCTTCTTTTGGTGTGACTAGTGTTGATGGTTACTACGGTGCAACCACTGTCTACCATGGCAACGAGAGTTGGGCTGTATTTGGTCAATCTACTTACAATCTAACTGACCGCTGGGATATCACTGGTGGTGTTCGTTACACTTATGATGAAAAAACCTTCTGGGTCGGTCAGCAAAACGTGGATGGTTTTGCGTTAGTGACTGGAGATGCCAGTATCCAGAATTACGATCCTCTCAAAGTCGACGATGGCCAGGTGAGCTGGGAATTAAGCAGCAACTATCGCCTGACCGATACCACCAGCGTTTTTGGTCGTGTTGCCAGCGGTTTCCGTGCTCAGTCGATTCAAGGTCGTGATGTTGCCTTCGAAAAAGCGCCTTCAGTCGCTGATTCAGAAACTATCACTTCATTTGAAGTAGGTGCTAAGTCTGACTTACTGGACGATTCACTGCGTCTGAACGGTGCGCTGTTTTATTACACCATTGACGATATTCAGTTATCCGCTATTGGTGGTGAAACTCAGGGCAATCAGTTGATTAATGCCGACAAAGGCGTGGGTTATGGTTTCGAAGTGGATGCTGAATGGCGTGCCACCAAGAGCCTGGTGGTAGGTGGTGGTTTCAGTTACAACAATACTGAACTGAAGGACCAAAACTTACTGGTTGCTCCGTGCGGTTCAGGTGCCTGCACACCAACAGACCCAGCTGGTGGTAATGGTTTAGTCTTTATTGACGGCAATCCGTTCCCGCAAGCTCCTGAAACTATTCTGACGGTGAACGCCCGTTACGATATTCCGGTTAGCACAGGTGAGATTTATATTTATGGTGATGTAGCCCGTCAGGGTGATACCAACCTGTTCCTGTATGAATCTATGGAATACCGCACCAATGGTAACTTCGAAGCTGGTTTACGTATTGGTTATCTGAACTTCGATAACAACTACGAAGTGGCTTTATTTGGCCGCAATATTACCGACGAAGAAAACTTAAAAGGTGCTATCGATTTCAACAACCTGACAGGTTTTGTTAACGAACCTCGTATCATCGGTGTTGAGTTTAAAAAGAACTTTTTCTAAGTTGTAATTTTAGACAAAAAAGGGCATACATTGTATGCCCTTTCTTATTTGAAAACAGTCCCTTAACCCGAGTTACGCATACCAGCTGCTATACCGGCGATAGTCACCATCAAAGCGCGTTTAATACTGTCGTTGACCGTTTCAGGCGCATGCCGCACCCGGTTTAATAATTCCACCTGCAAAATATGCAGCGGGTCGACATAAGTATTTCGTAGCATAATAGACTCACGGATCCAGGCTTCATTGGCCATCAGCGTATCGCTTTGGATCAGCTTTAACAGCAAAGCAGTATCTGCAGCCAGCTGCTGACGCAATTGTAAACCTAAAGGCAACAAATGCTCCGGCACCAGTTTTTCATCGTAATAGGCGGCAATTTCTGCATCCGCTTTTAAATACACCATTTCCAGCATCGACAAACGGGTGGCGAAAAATGGCCATTGTGCCCGCATCTGAGCCAATAACTCGGTTTTTCCTTGCTCAACAACAACAGCCAGCGCATTACCAGCACCCAACCAGGCCGGTAACATCAGGCGGTTTTGCGACCAGGCAAAAATCCATGGAATGGCACGTAAACTTTCAACACCGCCATTAGGATTCCGCTTAGGCGGACGACTACCCAGTGGTAACTGGCCCAGCTCCAGCTCAGGTGTGGCAGCACGGAAATAAGGCACAAAATCCGGGTGATGGCGCACCACTGCGCGATAAGCGTCACAAGAAACTGTCGCCAATTGTTGCATCAACTCACGCCAGCTTTGCTCTGGTACTGGTGGCGGTAACAATACCCCTTCCAGCACAGCACTGGCGTACAAGGCTAAACTACGCTGTGCCAGGCCATTTAAACCAAACTTAAAGCGGATCATCTCGCCTTGTTCAGTCACCCGCAAACCACCTGCCAATGAACCAGGTGGCTGAGATAATATAGCGGCATGTGCCGGACCACCACCACGGCCTATAGTGCCGCCACGGCCATGGAATAAAGTCAGTTGTACTTTGGCTTGCTGGCAAATAGCGACCAAAGCTTCCTGTGCACTGTACTGAGCCCAGGCGGCAGCAAAAGCACCGGCATCTTTGGCTGAGTCAGAATAGCCAATCATCACTTCCTGACGGCCGTTGATATAACCTCTGTACCAATCAATGGCCAGCAACTTACTGATACACTCCGGCGCATTGGTTAAATCGGCCAGGGTTTCAAACAGAGGAGCCACCCGCATTGGGAAAGTAATACCAGCATCTTTCAGCAGTAACTGTACAGCCAGTACATCTGAGGGTTTACCGGCCATTGAAATCACATAAGTAGATAAAGCTTCTGGCCCGTGACGAGCCACTATGTCGCAGGTATCCAGCACTTCTTTTACTTCAGGGCTTGGCGACCAGTTGCGGGGAAATAAAGGTCTTTTACTACTTAGTTCATTCAGTAAAAATGCCTGACGGGCCGGTTCATCCCATTCAGCATAATCACCAATACCCAGATAGCGGGTAAATTCGCTGAATACGGCAGTATGACGACCAGATTCCTGCCGCACATCAAGCTTCAGCAAAGTTAAACCAAAGGCATAAGCACGACGAATAGTGTCTTTTAATAAGCCTTCAGCCACCACCTGCATTTTGCAGTCGAGCAGAGACTGATAGCACAGCAGCAAAGGCTCCAACAACTGCTGATTGTGCCAAATCAGTCCCTCAGGTCGTTGCAATCTGTCATGTTTTAACGCTTCGGTTAGCCAGTCTCTGGTGTGCAGTAACTTATAGCGGACATCATTCAGCAACTTACGATAAGGCTCTGACGCCTCCCCAACGACGGCACGTAATGCATCGTTGGCTTGATTCATTGACAGTTCGTTCGCCAGTATATCCAAGTCACGACTAAATAAATCCGCAGCTTTCCAGCGACTTAACAACAGTACCTGACGCGTGACCTTTGCTGTGACAAAAGGGTTACCATCCCTGTCTCCTCCCATCCAGGATGAAAAACGAATAGGAGCAGCGTCTAACGCCAAACCATGACCCAGCACAGGGATCAAAGCAGTATCCAAATCTCGGATAAACTCCGGAATAGCATCCCAGAGTGAGGTTTCAATCACAGCAAAACCAGACTTAGCCTCATCTACTGGCGTAGGTCGTTGTTCGCGGATTTCGTTGGTGTGCCAGGCCTGAGTGATCAGCTGATACAAACGGTTTTCTGTTTTTTCCTGCTGCGCAGGCGCTAAATCCTGCTCCAATTCTGCCAGGCAAGATGCAATCTCAGTCAACTTATGGATAAGGGTACGGCGAGTGACTTCTGTCGGGTGAGCAGTCAGCACCAGCTCGATGGATAAATCGGCCACGGCCTGCTCAATCCGGCTTTTGCTGACATTTTTATTCTGCAACAGCTGCAATAACTCAGCAACAGGCTCAGGCTTTTCAATAGAAGCACGACCAGCTTTACTGATGGTATGGTGCTGCTCGGCTAAGTTAGCAAGATTTAAGAACTGTGCAAAAGCGCGGGCAACCGGCAGAATTTCCTGATCCGTTAAACTGGCCAGCACTTGTTT
This sequence comes from Rheinheimera tangshanensis, assembly GCF_014645135.1. Classification (GTDB taxonomy): domain Bacteria; phylum Pseudomonadota; class Gammaproteobacteria; order Enterobacterales; family Alteromonadaceae; genus Pararheinheimera; species Pararheinheimera tangshanensis. The sequence goes on along the minus strand of NZ_BMLH01000010.1, from coordinate 12,051 downwards.
CAGTTGCTGATCCTGCAGCTCTGTGCCCTGCCTTGCTTCTTTGGCTACAGCACGAATTTGCTCAATACGTTCTAAAACCGCATCACCTAATTGATTGCGGATGGTGTCACCCAGCTGGGTACCCAACAATCCGACATTTGCCCTCAAGGCAGCATATTGCGACATGTTCCACTCTCCTCGTTGCACTGCCTGCAGTTTCGTACTGCGGTTTCTATCCCCTTCATACTTGAAGCCGTAGCTTTGTTGACTTCGCGCTCTCGCCCCAGTCACATAGGACAACTATGCTCCTGAAATCTCTCGCACTTGTCGCCTGCCTGCTACTCCAATTACTTTGGGTATTTTTTTGTTCAGACCCACCCTAACGGGTATTTGTTTAGTGCTCAAGCCTGATAGATTACAAAACCACCAACAAAATAGAAAGCCAGAAGTTTAGAAGTCTAAATATTCCATCAAACATGGTTCAGAATTTTAAAAGTGAGGAAGCTATTAAGCCATAGAGTTTGCTCACCCTGTCACAAAGTGAGCAAGAGTCAGCGCTGGAGATCACCAGCGCCAGAATTTAAATCTTTTGGGTTCAGCCTGTTCTACTAACACTGCATCTGTAGGTTCAGGCGCATGCAAAGCAGACAAATCCACAGCTACAGTGCCATCGGCCTGCCACGGATGCTGTAACTGATGGCCAGCCACAGCTGCTGACGCCTGAGCTTCTGTTTCGCCGGCAAGACGAAAGGCATAAGAGGCTATAGGTGGCCCTATAGTTTCAAACACTGTAACAGCGCCAAGCACTATGGCACTGATCACCGCCGCGTGTTCCGGCACCAGTTGGCTGGAGCTTTGCACTAAACCTATCGCCAAGCCGGCCATTGGGATCAATAATAAACCCGAAGAGGCCCCGGTGCGGACTGTTTGCCCCAACAACACAGAACTGACACTGACACCAAACCACTTGGCAGCACAACGCACCGCCACCAAAGCCATAATAACAGGGGCAAAAGCCACTAGTTCGGCGAAGTGCAAATTGGCACCAGCAAAGACAAATAACACAATAAAAAACAGCTCAAAAGCACTGCCAAACTCCAGCGCAGACACCACCTCTTCGCGCTCCATACTGCGCACCACAATACCCACTACCAGTGGTGCGAACAGCGCGGAGAGTTTTAATTGCTGAGCCAACCCCAGACATAACATCAAAGCCCCAACCACCAGGGCCAGCTTGTATTGCACGGCAGTTTGCGTTCGGCTGGTCAGAAAATGCAAGCCATAAGCAATAGCTCCCCCCAACAAAGCAGAGCCTAACAATAAATACATAGGCTGCAACACAATCTGTTGCCAACCTGCGTCCTGTTCAGCCAGCAAGACAGGCACAACAAAAGCAAAAGCGAGGAAAGACAGCAGGTTATTCAAAGCAACTAAGGACTTGGCAGTCTCAGTGACCGGACCTTTGGCTCCAACTTCATGGGCAACGTGCAATAACACTGCTGGGGAAGAAGACACCAAAATAGCGGCGATGAGCGCGGCTAAGACGAGTGGAATTTGAAATAACCACAACACAGTAAAGACCGCGCTGAAAGTTAACGTACTTTCTACCAGAGCAATCACCAGCAAACGCGGTGACTGACGCAGAAAGCGTAAATCAAGCGAAGAACCCAGCCTGTATAAAATCAAAGCCAGCGCAATATCGATCAGAATGCGGGAATCTTTCAGCACCGATTCAGTCAACAACCCCAAACCACTAGGGCCGACTAAAAATCCTACCAACATAAAACCTGTGATACTGGGCAACCAGGAAATGCGGTGTGCCAGATATCCCCCTAAACTGCCAATCAACAGCAGCAGACCAAAGGATGACAGCGGCGTAACAGTCAATGGCCAGGCCGGTAAAAATTCCATCCCAAACTCTCCATGGCAAAACAAAAAAACAAAATCAGCCGATTAGCTTATCATAGCCCTATGACTGCATTGTGTGTTGATGTGGCCAAAAGATCCAAACTGCAATTTCAGCTCCGTATCAGACGGCACCTGCACTACGCCAGCGTAAGAGCCAGTGATCACCCATTCGCCTTGTTTTAAACCAATACCCTGACTACTTAAATTGTTCACCAGCCAATACAAAGGCAGTAGCGGGTCCTGATTAGGGTGTTGAGCCTCCAACCTCTGTTGTTGACCTGAATACTCCAGCACCAGCTCAAACTTTTCAGGCACGCCATGTTCAGCTACAACAGGGCCAATATATAAACCCTGATTAAATAAACCTGCCGCCAGTTGATCTAAAAATTCTACACCAGCATCAGCTCTATAAGGCCGGATGATCAGCTCCAGCGCCAGATGAGTGGCACCAATCGCAGCTTTTACCTCAGCTTCGCTATAAGGTTCGGCCCGGGCAGGTAAATCGGTCGCCAGCAAAAACGCCAGCTCAGGTTCAATGCTGTACTGCTCTGACTGTTGTTCAAACAAGCAAAGCTCGCCTTGTTGCAGATTAGCTATAGGCGCCAGCACCCATTTATCCGGAGCAGGCAGTCCGGCTTTCCACCCCACAACAGGCCAATCCAATTCAATAAAGAGCCATTGTTGAATCGCAAAAGCTTCAGACAATGAAGTTGGACGCAGTTCTGCTGGTAATAAAGGTGCAGCTTCACCACGACGACGGTACTCTGCCAACCAAGCCGCAGAGCGTTGAATATTTTCTGGAGTCACACTAAAAATCCTTCCGGCAGTAATGAGCAGTCGCTATGAAGCTTTGTACTTTAAGCTGCAAGCGGCTGCAGTTCAATGCCGGCATCAGAGCTTTCCGCAGCTTCAATTCCTCTGATCCGCTCCAATTTCTGACTACCTTAAACAAAAAAAGCACCCGAAGATGCTTTTTTGCAAACAGACAACAGCCTTAGATTTGCGACTGAATATAGTTGGGTAAGCCAATCAGCTTGATCAGGCGCAGCTGTTGTTCCAGCCAGTGCGCATGATCGTTCTCCGTGTCGTCCAGTAAGGTCATCAGCAAATCGCGGGTGACGTAATCCTGCACAGATTCACACAGAGCTATGGTCTTTTTCAATAAGGCGCCTACTGCGTATTCCACGTTTAAATCGTTTTGCAACATGGAAGGCACGTCAGTACCGACCTGCAGCGGATCACGCTTGGATAAATCCGGTGTGCCTTCTAAAAACAAAATCCGTTCAATCAAGGCCGCCGCATGCGCTTTTTCATCCGTCACTTCGTGATCGATACGCTCAAACAGTTTGCTTAACCCCCAGTCATGGTACATGCGGGCATGGATAAAATACTGATCCATAGCACTGAGTTCGTTCGACAGCAGCTCGTTTAAGGCTGCGATAACCTGTGTATTACCTTTCATTGTTAGTCTCCTGAACCCATTTGGCTTTGTAGGTAATTTTCCAAACCTACTAAAGCAATTTGTTGCTGCTGAGTGTCAATCCAGTCGACATGCTCTTCCTCATGCTCCAGAATTTCCTGCAGTAACTCGCGGCTGACATAATCCTGGTGCTGTTCACATAATTTGATGGCGTCACGTAATAACGGCAGCTGGTCGTGCTGAAAATCCAAATCACACTGCAGCATTTCTTCGGTATCTTCACCAATACGTAATTTGCCTAAAGCTTGCAGGTTTGGCAGGCCTTCGAGGAATAAAATACGCTCAATCAGCTCATCTGCCTGCTTCATATCTTTGATCGATTTTTTGTAACACACTGAATTGAGCTGAGCCAAACCCCAGTTTTTATAGATACGGGCGTGTAAGAAATACTGGTTAATAGAGGTTAACTCTGAGGTCAGCACCTCGTTGAGCTTAGCGAGCACTAAAGGTTGGCCTTTCATAGCTGGTACCTGCAGATTCAAAATTTGTGTTTATTCTAGCCGAAAACCCACCGAAATCAACAAAAAACCAATAAAATCAATGAGATGGCATTGCGAATGGTTCGCTTTAGTGCCAGAGTTCTTGCTAAGTTTTTGTAATGTCCCACAAATCAGTCACTTAAAGCTTTTATCCGCTGGTTGCGCTTCTGTTCTTTTCATCGGCCGAATACAACTGTTCAGCCTGATACTGCGTAACCAGAGTTAAATCAGATATACTCGGCGTCACACTGAGCCGTTGTGACAACAAAGCAGGCAGTAAGGCTGGAATTTATGAGTCAAACAGAAAAGAAAAAATCATCAGGTTTTTTAGTGAATCTGATATTCAATATTGTTATTCCTACGCTGATTTTGAGTAAATTAAGCGAAGATCATCAATTAGGCCCGGTGTGGGCTTTAGTGGTCGCTTTAGCTTTTCCATTGGGTTTTGGATTGTGGGAATTGCAACAAAGTAAAAAGGTCAACTTTTTATCTGTACTGGGTGTGATTAGTGTACTACTGACTGGCGGTATTAGCTTATTGCAGCTTGACCCAGCCTATATCGCGATAAAAGAAGCTGCTGTGCCAGGTATTATTGCGCTGCTGGTGTTAGTTAGCCAACGCAGTAAGTATCCTTTGGTGAAGAAAATCTTGTTGAACGATGAACTAATGGATTTAGCCAAACTGGACGCCAGTTTAAAAGCCCACAATGCAGAGCAGTTGTTTGCGAGCAAACTACAAAATTGTGCCTATTTGGTGGCGGGATCTTTTGTCGTATCCTCGGTACTGAATTATGGTCTGGCGAAGTACTTATTGGTGAGTGCACCCGGTACTCCTGCTTTTAATGAAGAGCTGGCAAAGATGACAGCTCTGAGTTTTCCGGTTATCGCTTTGCCTTGTACCGTGATGTTAATGGTGGCTATTTGGTATCTGTTTAGTCAGATAGGCAAAGTGACAGGCGAAAGTATTGAATCCTTTCTCCGACAATAACAGACAACAACATCAGGCGCTGTGATTACAGCGCCTGATGAAAGCGCTCGAATGCCGCAATTAAATCGGCAATTAAATCGTCGGTATCTTCCAGACCTATATGTAAACGGATCAGCGGGCCTGAATAAGGCCATGGGCTGGCGGTCCTGAGTTTTTGAATACTTAAATTCGGAATAATCAGACTCTCGTATCCCCCCCAGGAAAAACCCATCTTAAAATGTTGCATACCTTCAATAAACGCAGCCACAGCTTTGGCATCACCTTGTTTTAGTACAAAAGAAAACAAGCCATTGCTGCCAATGAAATCACGCTGAAAAATCTCATGTCCTGGGTTTTCAGGCAAAGCCGGATGACGTACAGTCTCGACTTCAGGTCGTTGTTGTAACCATTTTGCCACTATGAATGCATTGGTTTGATGCTGAGCTAAACGTACCTTCAGAGTCCGCAGACCACGGCTGGCTAAATAGGCATCATCCGCCGACGCACAGTAGCCCATCAGGTAGCTGTACTCACGCAGCTGTGGCCAGTGTTTTTCGTTGGCCGTGGCGATACCCAGCATGGCATCGGAGTGGCCCACTATGTATTTAGTGGCCGACTGAATACAAACATCAACACCCAGACCATAAGCATCCAGCAGCACAGGAGTGCCCCAGGTATTATCCAACATCAAGACTGTATGATGAGCTTTGGCAACAGCACTGATAGCCGGAATATCCTGCAACTCCATGGTCAGAGAACCAGGAGACTCCAGGAAAATCACTTTAGTATTGGCTTTGATCAGCGCACTGATGCCTGCCCCAATCAACGGATCGTAATAAGTAGTTTCAATGCCTAAACCAGCCAATAACTTATCGCAGATAGCTCGAGTGGGCTCGTAGACAGTATCGACCATCAGCAGATGATCGCCTTGCTTTAAAAAGCTCAATAAAGCCGCGTTAATAGCAGCAGCGCCACAAGGATATAAAGCACAGCCGGCTGAACCTTCCAGATCGCAAATGGCGTCCTGTAACGCAAAATGAGTGGCTGTCCCACGGCGGCCATAATAAGGCACTCGATCACCACGATGCGCTGTCGCATGCTTTAGCTCGGCCATAGTATCAAATACAATAGTGGAAGCTCGTACTACGGGCGGATTAACCGCAGAGCCAGTCCATTCTTTACCACGGCCCGCATGGATTAGTTGAGTTGCTTTTTTCATCAGAAAAACCTTAGACATCCAGATGTCTGACAATCTACAGCGAATTGATAATTAACGCCAGACCTGGATCTCTGAATGACTCAGTAGTTTTTCCAACTGCGGTTTAGCAAAGTAATACCCCTGAAACCAGTCAATACCTGCATGAGCCAGATAATCCAGCTCCGCTTTTGTTTCGACGCCTTCAGCCAATACTCTGGTTTTTAACTCGCAACACACGGTCAAAATCCCCTTCAGGACAGCTTGCTTTACAGTGTCCTTGTCAATATCCCGGATCAATCCCATATCTAACTTCAACACAGCTGGTCGTAACGAAGTCAGCCAGGCTAAACCGGCATAACCAGAACCGAAGTCATCAATCGCAGTAATAAAACCACGTTTGGCATAGCTTTCAAAAATACGTTTTAATTTAGCCTGATCGGTAATTTGCTCGCCTTCCGTCACCTCAAACATAATTTGAGTGATATCAAAGCCGAACATATCGCCAGCCTCAATAGTGGCGCGAATACAGGTTTCAGGGTTATAAACAGCGTTAGGTAAAAAGTTAATGCTGAGCAATTTTTTCAGCCCAAGTTTAGAGGCTGTCTCGATCGCTTTCACACGGCAAGCCTGGTCAAAGTAGTATTTATTGTTATCGTTAATCTGCTCAAAAACCCAACCTGCACCTTGCCCTTCGGGTCCACGCACCAAAGCTTCATAGCCGACAATCTCTTGCGAAGACCAATCGATGATCGGCTGAAAAGCCATACGGATCTCAAAACCTAAAGATTGGCCACTTAAGCAGTCCATGCAGCTTTGTTGTTTGATTTGTTCTGGAAAATCCATAAAAGTAACTCAAAAAGCAATGGTTTAACTATCACATTAGATGACCACAGCTAGTGAATGCAAGTTAACTGCGCTCAGTTCGACAAAAAGGCTGGTGAAATCAAATTGGTCTTAGTTTGCGTTCAGGCCGTATTGGCCTTGTTGTAACCACAGTACAGACTGGTTTGCCCAAGTCAGCCATGTATAATAGTCCCATATCAAGCAGAGCCAGAGCCTTATGAAATACAAAGACCTGCGTGACTTTATCAGTCAGCTGGAGCAACGCGGATTGCTCAAACGAATCTCGATGGAAATCGACCCTTATCTGGAAATGACTGAAATAGCGGACCGTACCTTGCGTGCGGGTGGCCCTGCCTTGTTATTTGAAAACCCTAAGGGCTTTGATGTGCCAGTACTCGCGAACCTGTTTGGCACACCAGAACGCGTTGCTTTAGGTATGGGTCAGACTGACGTGGCCGCTTTACGCGAAGTGGGTAAATTACTGGCTTTTCTGAAAGAGCCCGAGCCACCAAAGGGCTTAAAAGATGCTTTCAGCAAGTTTTCTATCTTCAAGCAAGTGCTGAATATGCCTGCGAAAGAAGTCAAACGCGCCCCTTGTCAGCAAGTGGTGCTTTCGGGCGATCAGGTGGATTTAAGCAAAATTCCAGTGATGACCTGCTGGCCTGGCGATGCAGCGCCTTTGATTACCTGGGGTTTAACAGTCACCAGAGGCCCTCATAAAGAGCGGCAGAATCTGGGGATTTACCGCCAGCAAGTGCTAGGTAAAAACAAAGTTATTATGCGCTGGTTATCCCATCGTGGCGGTGCCTTAGACTTTTTAGAATGGCAAAAAGCAAACCCGGGCCAACGCTTTCCTGTCTCCGTCGCCTTAGGCGCAGATCCAGCTACTATCTTAGGTGCAGTGACTCCAGTACCTGATACCTTATCTGAATACGCCTTTGCCGGTTTATTACGCGGTGATAATACCGAAGTGACTCGTTGCATCAGCAACGACTTGCAAGTACCAGCTTCTGCAGAATATGTATTAGAAGGTTATATCGAGCCAGGTGAAATGGCGCCTGAAGGCCCTTATGGCGACCATACAGGCTATTACAACGAGGTCGACTCCTTTCCTGTCTTTACTGTGACTCATATCACTCACAGAGAAAAGCCGATTTATCACAGCACTTACACTGGCCGTCCACCAGATGAACCGGCGATTTTAGGTGTGGCGCTGAACGAAGTTTTTGTGCCTATTCTGCAAAAGCAGTTTCCGGAAATTGTCGATTTTTATCTGCCACCCGAAGGTTGCTCCTACCGTATGGCGGTTGTGACGATGAAGAAACAATACCCTGGTCATGCCAAACGCGTGATGATGGGCGTTTGGTCTTTCTTACGGCAGTTTATGTACACCAAGTTTGTGATTGTCTGTGACGACGATATCAATGCCCGTGATTGGCAAGATGTGATCTGGGCTATCACGACCCGTATGGATCCAGCTCGTGATACCACCTTAATCGAAAATACGCCGATCGATTATCTGGACTTTGCTTCACCAGTGTCGGGTTTAGGCTCGAAAATGGGCTTAGACGCTACCAATAAGTGGCCAGGCGAAACCACTCGCGAGTGGGGCGAACCTATAGTGATGGATCCGGCCGTTAAAGCCAAAGTAGATAGTATCTGGGCTGAACTGGGTATACTACCAGCTGAGCAGGTCGCTCAAACACTTAAAGTACCGGGTCAGAAATGAGTCATCAGGTAACGATACAACCCAGTGGCCTGAGTTTTCAGGTGGACAGTAACGAAACCATTCTCGATGCGGCTTTGCGCCATGGCATCGACTTTCCGTTTCGTTGCAAGCAGGGAGTTTGCACCTCCTGCGTCTGCCGGCTGCGCTCTGGCTCTGTGTCTTATCTGCCACCCGAACCTTTGTCTGATCTGGATAAAGCGCAGAACTTTACCTATTGTTGTCTGGCTTATGCCGAGTCAGATTTGACCTTACACCACCCTTTTATTCGTGGCTAAGCCGCAGGATTATTCATGACCAAAGTGATTTGTACCGTCGATAAAATTCAGCCGTTGACCTCTGGAGTGCATCAGGTTCTGCTGACGCCACAACAAAAAGTAGAGTTTAAAGCAGGACAATATTTACAGTTGTGCTTAACAGAGCAAGACAAGCGGCCTTTCTCTGTCGCCTCAATTCCTGGTCAAACTCAACTTGAGCTACAAATTGGCGGTGCTGTGGCTGATCAGTATTCAGGTCAGGCTCTAGCCCATCTGCAAAGCAATGATCAAGTGACTGTAGAGCTAGGCTTAGGTCAGGCCTTTTGGCGCGAAGACAGCCATAACCCTATTTTGTTGCTGGCAGGTGGCACAGGTTTTTCGTATGTCTACAGCATAGCTCAAGCGATAGCAGCAGCTGGCGTGAAAAGACCGGTATTTTTATACTGGGGCGTGCGTCATGAAGAAGCCTTGTACCATATGCCTGAATTGCAACAATGGGCCTCTACCCATCATGACTTTAAGCTGGTGCCCGTAGTGCAAAGTCCATCCGATAACTGGCAAGGCCGCTCTGGTTTAGTGCATCAGGCGGTGCTGGAAGATTTTGTCTCACTGGAAGCTTACGACATCTACATCGCAGGCCCTTTCCCTATGGTGGGTGTAGTACGGGATGCTTTCCTTGAGCAAGGTGCAAGACGCGAACAAATGTTTGCCGATGCTTTTGCTTATATCTGAGTAATCCACTCATTAATAAAACAAAAGGGCCGCTTTATTTAAGGCGGCCCTTTTTATTTATGACGGCAAAACGCTATTTCTTGTATTTATTAAACCAGTAGGTGATATAAGCTGGCTTAGCCATCATATTACTGGGTCTGATATGGATGCCATGCGAAGCGCCAGGGATCCGCACCATAGCGGTTTCAACACCCCGTAATTGCAGCGCCTGATAAAACTGCTCAGTCTCAGAAATAGGTGTTCGGTGATCGGATTCTCCCGTCATCAGCATGGTTGGCGTTTTGACATTACCGACGTAGCTGATAGGGGAATATTTCAGGTAATGTTCTGGTTTTTCCCACGGCATGCCCGGGAACCAGTACTGGCTGAAGTAATTGTACATATCGGCATTGAGGACAAAACTAAACCAGTTAATCACAGGGTTGACCGCCACTGCGGCTTTAAATCTGTCGGTATGACCCACTATCCAACTGGTTAACAAGCCACCACCACTACCCCCAGTGACAAATAACTGCTCTGCATCGATAAAACCTTTAGCGACTGTGGCATCTACAACATCCATCAGATCGTTATAGTCTTCACTTGGAAACTTATGATGGATCAGATTGGCGAATTCCATACCATAACTAGTGCTGCCACGAGGGTTGGTATACAACACCACATAACCCTGGGCCGCCATCAACTGCAATTCCATCGCAAAGACAGGACCATAGGCGGTGTGAGGGCCACCGTGAATTTCCAGAATTAACGGATACTTTTTAGTTTTATCGAAGTTTGGCGGCAAAATCAGCCAGCTTTGTAACTTGCGTTGATCGACAGAAGAAGTCACCCAAAACTCTTCCACTTCGCCTATATCACGGGATAACTGCAAGTCTTTGTTCAGTTCGGTCAGTTGCTTCTTTTTACCGTCCTGCCATAAAGCAAGCTCAGCTGGTGCCTGAGTCGACATCTGGGTATAGGCGATGTCACCATCCTCCGACACTGTAAAACTGCCGCCGGTGTAAGGACGGCTGTACGAGCTGCCACCGACCTGATCAACCAGCACTTTGCGTTTACCGTTCAGAGGCTGTAAGGCAATTTTCCCCTGAGCCTCGTCGTCGTACTGGATATAAAGTGCATCGCTATCGCCACTCCAACTAAAGCTATCAATAGCCCGGTCTAAATCTGTAGTAAGGGCTTTAACTTCACCAGACTGCAGATTTTTAACGTAAAGCTGGTCGGCCTGATGCGCCAACTTTTTATCGTCATAGCCTAGATAAGCTAGCCATTTACCATCAGATGATAGAGCTGGAGAGTGATCTGGGCCAAAACGATCGGTGACTTGAGTCAGGTTTTTGTCGGCAATAGTCAGCTTGTACACTTCACTATTCTGGGCCTGAGCTCTTTTATCTGATTGACGATTGGCTGAAAAATAAAAGGCTTTGCTGTCGTTTTGCCAACTGATTTCACCACCGTGATCAAAATCTCCGCTGGTCAGCTGTATAGGCGTGCCACCCTCAGCAGCCATCAGATAAATGTGTCTGTATCCGGCAGGTAAATAACCACGGCCATCAGCACGGTATTGCATAGTATCGATATAAACAGGAGCTTTGGCCCAATCATTTTTCTCAGGCTTACCAGGTAAAGTCACCGGACTAGCAACTTTTTTCGGCGTAAACATGGAAAAAGCTAACCATTTGCCATCGGGTGACCAGCTTAAACCGGTAGGAGTTGCTGGTAAATGACTGACCTGACCGCTTTGACCATTGTCCATCCAGCGAATATGGATCTGTTGCTTACCAGAAGCAGATGAAATAAACGCCAGTTTTTTGCCATCTTCTGACCATAACGGTGAGCTGATATCGGCTTGTTCTGATACTAAAGGTCGTAGTTGGCCTGTCTTCGTCTCACTTAGCCATAAAGAGCCAATACGTTTATCCAGCGCCTGATCAAAACGATTACGCACAAAGACTACCTGATCACCATTACTGCTGATCTGCGGTTCGGATACAAACTCTAACTGGAAGACATCTTCATACTGCAAGGGTTGTTGTGTTGCTATTGCACTCAGACTGATACCTGAAATGGCTGCAAAAACAGCAGTTTTGATAAATAAATGCACCTGGACCTCGTTATTCTGATTATGGGTTGAGCAAATACTAGGTTGGGTTGGATGGCTATTGCCAGAGTGATGCGGCTAATGGGGGTGTTTTGGGGTTGGGTCTTGGTGAAATCAGCTGTAGGGGCGTTCTTTGTGGGCCGTTGTGGTTTAGTTTTGTTTGATAGTTGAGCGGATTTGTTCTGAATTTGGGTGCGGTGAACTACATTGCTCACCCCATCCGTGGGGTTCTGGGTCAGGCGACAGCATGCCGTCTTGTCCGGCCTTTCGCAGAGCTCAAGGCGTGAAACAGGCGTGACGCAAAACTGTTTGCGTCCCGTTTTTCCTGTTTCACCCTGGCGACCGCCTGTGGCAACGCAAATAAGCAAGGCCTTCTGGCTTAATT
>NZ_BMLH01000009.1 GCF_014645135.1 Rheinheimera tangshanensis | reverse complement strand
CGAACACCATGAATGTTCTCACTTACTTAATTTTTTGTATCACCTCTATGATTTTACTCATATTTTTGTGGGGATACCTCAGGGTCAGATCACATTGTTAACTGTTAACAATGTGATCTGACCCCATTTTTAGAGTTAGCTTTTTAAATCGATACGCTGGTGAATATTGTGCCACTCGTCCGGGAATTTGCCCTGTAACACATAAGAGAAGGCGATGAGCTCGGCGATGATGATGTAGAGCTCTTTGGGGATATCCGTACCAAGTTCGATACGTTGCAATACTTTGACCAGCTCTTCATCTTCATGCACCAACACCCCATGCTCTTTGGCTGTGGCAATAATATCCTGCGCCAGTTCGCCATGGCCTTTGGCAACTATTTGGGGGGCATTTTTGCCATCATAAGCCAGGGCTACAGCACTGGCGCCCAGGTCTATCGCATCGGAATTTTTCGTCACGTCTTTCATTGGTTCTACACCCGAATGGCCAGCAAGCTGGTGGTTTTTGGCATTAAGCTATCCGGAATTTTGCCGAGCTGACAATGGGCTTCTTTCACATCAATGCCCTGAGCTTTGCATCTGTCTTTTAATAGTGGCAGGTATTTTTCTGCCAGCAGTTTTAGCATGCTGGTGTCGGTATACAACTGCAACGACAAGGACGAGCCGGATAACTTACTGATCGCCAACAATTGTCCCAGCTGTTTTAAATCAAATTTCATCGACAACTGCCAGGCCACAGACTTACCTTTGCCATTTTCCTGCTCTTCTTCCTGCTGGTTGATGGCTATCTGACAAAAGTCTGAGACTTGCTGGTTTTGGATCGGTAAGGTCAAGAAAATCTGCTGCAACGGATCTTTACTTTGTTGCTCCAGGGTCGCGAGCTGGGCATGTTGCATTGAAGAGCTGTGGCTGGAGAGTTGTTTAAGCAGTTGACTACTTTGGGTTTGATCGAGCTGTGCGACAAACTCTTTGAGCTTATGATCTTTATTCGGCCCTTTGTCATTTTGCGGCAAAGTCTGCCCCAGACGGCCTAACAATAACTGAATAGCGACCGCCAGAGTACCAGCTGCGGTTTGCGGCATAGTGACGTTTTGCAGTGGATTAAACTGCAACAAGGCCTGTAACTGAGCCGGTAGCTGCGCCAGATTGCTTAGTTTGCTGGCATCCGGCTGGCTTTGCCGTACTAACTGCAAAATTGCTTTGACTGCTTCAGGCAACTCCGGTACGTCAGCCAGATTTTCCCACTGCGGATCCAGCATAGGCAATAACTGGCGCCAGGCCTGATTTAGCACTGCAGGTTCTACCTGAGGTTTTACAAACTTTGTGGCTTCGATAGGGCCTGACACAGCCTGATTTGCTTCTGTTTTTGAACTTTGCAGTTGCAGCACTTTAGGCTGAGCTTCAATCACTATGGTTTTTTGTTCAGGGATAGCTTTGAGTTGTAGCTGACCTTGAGGCGTGAGTTGCAGCTGATAGTGCGGATCGGCCAGTTGCTGTTTGGTCGCTGCGGGCAAGGGCAGTTGTTTTAACTCATTTAAACTCAATACTGTGCCTGATACTGCATGGGTTAACTGCGGTACGACCAAAGGCAAAATGCGCTGCTGCACTGGGGCAGGCAACGGAATAATAGTTTGCTGTTGTGCTAAAGCTGGTGTTTTTATCTGTGCCTGAGTTTGTACCGCTGCTACTGGCTGACTTTTCTGGGGGATCGATGTAGATCCAGTTTTAAGCGGTACCGTAAGCAATTCAGGCGCAGCTTTTGGATCCACAGTCGTTGGCAGTAAGGCCGCTTTGGGCAACACCAGACTGAGCTGGCCAGCTTTTAGCTGTAACTTAGCGTCCAGCCATTGGCTTGCGGGCAAAGCCTGTAAAGCAGCAGGTAAAGGCAACTGCACTTTAGTTTGTCCCAATTGCAATATCAGTTGCTGATCCTGGCGCTGAATTTGTACCTGCACTTGTATAACTTTTGCCAGATGAGTACTTGATTGTGTTTGCAGCTGGGCCGTTAATTGTGAATTAAGTTGAGCACTGAGTTGCGAATTGGTTTGCGTTGAAATGTGCGCACTGAGTTGGGTTACCAATTGTTGCAATTGCGGCTGAGTCAGTTGTACTGGCATGGGCTGGGGCCCATTTTGGCTCAGTTTTAATTGCAACTGACCTGACAAAGCCTGAGTTAATTGCACCATTAGCTGCCCTTGTAAGGCAGGTAAATTCAGTTTTGCATCCTGGATCAGTACCATACCAGACGGGCCTTGCAGCTTTAATTGGCCTATACCATCTTTGCCAATATTCAGCAGCGCCTGATAGTTATGTTCTTCTACCAGCACAGCAGCAGGTACTGACCCTTTGGTTTGGGCGCTTAACGCACTATCTAGAGTGATCTGGTTCACTGGGCTGTACATCCATTGGTTGCCATCAGGGCTTCGCTCAATTATATCGGCGCTTGTGGTTTTGATCTAAAACATTAATTTCTATAAAGCCCGCTGTTTCAAGGTTATAGCGCATTCGTATTCTATTGCCAATATGCTAAGATGCCGCGACTTTTTTTGGGAGTTTGCCCTTTGTCGATAATTTTGGCCGCCGAAGCATTAAGCTGTGTCCGCCAGGACAGAGTGTTGTTTGAAAACTTAAATTTTCAGTTGAGTGCAGGGCAAGTGCTTTATATACAAGGAAAAAACGGTGCCGGTAAAAGTTCGCTGTTGCGACTGCTGGCGGGTTTAACTTTGCCTGAAGACGGTCAGATTTTATTCCGCGGTAAACCTCTGTCCGGGCAATCCGAAGAGTTTGCCGAGCAGTTGCTGTTTATTGGCCACCACAGCGGTATTCATCCGCAGCTCACAGCCTTACAAAACTTAGCCTTCTGGTCGGCGTTATCTGAACAAGCTGTGGCAGATCCTTACCAGTTATTGGGCTCTCTGGGCTTGGCCGGTCTTGAAGATATTCCTTGTTTTATGCTCTCTGCCGGTCAGCAGCGTCGCGTCTCTTTAGCTCGTTTGTGGTTTAGCACGAAACCTGTGTGGATATTGGATGAGCCTTTTACTTCTTTGGATCAGCAGTTGATCGCTACACTGGAACAGCATTTTTTACAGCATCTTGCCAAAGGTGGTCTTATTGTATTGACCAGCCACCAGAGCTTGTCAGCTGATTATCCGGCACTTCAGGCGATAGAACTGGAGTACAGATGGTGATGTGGCGCGCTTTAGTCCAACGTGAGTTACAGCTGTTGGGGCGGCAAAAGGCCGACTGGCTGAATCCATTGGTGTTTTTTTTATTGGTCTTAAGCTTGTTTCCGCTTGGGATAGGTCCTGAACCCGGCATGTTAAAACAAATAGCGCCAGGTTTGGTCTGGATAGCGGCGCTGTTAAGTGTGTTGTTATCGGCTGAACGTTTGTTTAAAGATGACTACCGTTATGGGGTGATTGAGCAGTTAGTGGCAGGTCGTCAGGGATTGTTTAGTTATGTTACGGCCAAAATTTGTTGTCACTGGTTATCGACCGGTGTGCCCTTAGTGTTGGTCTCTCCGCTTATTGCGGTGTTATTGGGGCTCGATTGGCAAAGTTGGCAGGTTTTAGTAGTGACCCTATTACTGGGTACGCCCGTATTAAGCCTGCTGAGTGTGCTGGGGGCGGCGCTGACTATGGCTGCAGATAAAGGCGGTATTCTGCAGGCGCTGATTATTTTACCTTTGTATATTCCACTGCTGATTTTTGCCAGCGGTGCTATGGAAGCCGCAGCCACAGCGTTGCCTTACACAGGGCAGTTGGCTGTATTATTAGCTTTTTTATTGTTTGCCTTAGCGCTGGTGCCTCTGGCCGTGCGTCAGGCGCTTCGAATGAATGTGGGGTAGTATGTTCCGTTGGTTAGATCCTTATGCTAAACCTGAAACTTTGTACCATCTGTGTGGCCGCTTATTGCCTTATTTGATGGGACTGGCTTTGTTTACATTGCTGCTCGGTAATATTTGGGGCTTAGCCTTTAGCCCTTCGGATTATCAGCAAGGAGATAGTTACCGCATTATTTACATTCATGTGCCTGCAGCCATTTGGTCCATGGGGGCTTATAGCAGCATGGCCATTGCTGCTTTTATAGGTCTGGTCTGGCAAATACGTGTTGCACAATGGGCCGTATTGGCGATTGCACCTATAGGCGCTGTCTACACCGTCATCGCATTATTGACTGGCGCTGCCTGGGGCAAGCCGATGTGGGGCACCTGGTGGGTCTGGGATGCACGTTTAACTTCCGAGTTAGTGTTGTTGTTTTTATATCTGGGTGTGATTGCGCTTGCCGGCGCCTTTTCAGAAGCAGCGCGCGGTATCAAAGTCGCCTCCTTACTGGCGATAGTGGGCGTGGTTAATCTGCCTATCATTCATTACTCTGTTGAGTGGTGGAACACCCTACATCAAGGCGCCACTATTACTAAATTTGCTAAACCTTCGATTGATCCCTCGATGTTATGGCCACTTTTGATCAGCCTTTTAGGTTTTGCCTTGCTGTTAGCGGCTTTAACCTGTTTACGTTTACGCAGTCAGATTTTAATTTTTGAACAGCACAGACCTTGGGTCCGGCAGTGGGTGGATCAACAACAAGGGGAGCGAGGCTAATGGCTTTTACATCCTGGGCAGACTTTTGGTTTATGGGCGGTTACGCGCTTTTTGTCTGGTTATCTTTTGGTTCTACCTATCTGTTGTTGCTGGGCTTGTGGTGGTACAGCAAGCGACAACATAAACAAATACAACAACAAATCCGCGCCAAAGCAGCGCGGGAGCAACGGGTGCGGCAACATCAGGAGAGAGAGAAGTAGATGAATCCGAGACGTCAAAAACGCTTAGTGGCTGTCGTGGCCTTTGTGTTGTTGTTAGGTGGTGCCATTGGCGCCATGTTGTATGCATTGCAGCAAAATATTGATTTGTTTTACACGCCAAGCCAATTGATTGAAGGTATGGGCGATGACAAAGTAAAACCTGAAATTGGCCAGCGGCTTCGGATTGGTGGCATGGTGGTGAAAGGCTCGGTAAGGCGCGACCCGAATTCACTCAAAGTCAGCTTCGATTTAGTCGACACAGGCCCGATAGTCACTGTGGAATACGAAGGCATATTGCCGGATTTATTCCGTGAAGGGCAGGGCATTGTGGCTCAGGGCGTATTAGTGGATGCAAAGACCATATTGGCTTCTGAAGTGTTAGCCAAACACGACGAAGAATATATGCCGCCTGAAGTAGCTGAAGCCGTTAAAGGTATTAAACACGTGGCGCCAAAAAATATGCAGTCTTATGGTCAGCCTAAAGTTTCTGAGCCTGAGACTACCACGCCAGAACAAGGCAAACCTGCAGGTCAACAGCCATGATCGCAGAATATGGTCAATTGGCGCTGACCTTTGCGCTTTGTATTTCTTTGGCTTTGGCCATAGTGCCTTTGTATGGCAGCTTTAAAGGTCATCAGACTGCACTACAGTTAGGTAATCCACTGTCTTATGCCTTGTTTTTACTGACCGCCTTTTCATTTTGGGCTTTGTCTTACGCCTTTTGGTCGAATGATTTTACTGTGGTCTATGTCGCGACCAACTCCAACTCCTTATTGCCCTGGTATTACCGTCTGACTGCAGTCTGGGGTGGGCATGAAGGTTCGATGTTGTTGTGGTTATTAACCTTGTCCGGCTGGATTGCTGCCGTGGCGCTGTTTTCCCGCAGTTTGCCTTTACAGTTTCAGGGCAGAATTTTAGGTGTAATGGGCTTAATAGCTGTAGGTTTTTATGCCTTTGTGCTCTTTATGTCTAATCCTTTTATGCGCAGTCTGCCGTATTTCCCGGTCGATGGTCGTGACTTAAATCCGTTGTTGCAAGACTTTGGCATGATCATTCATCCGCCTATGTTGTATATGGGCTATGTTGGTTTTGCTGTGTCTTTTGCTTTTGCCATAGCAGCCTTGATGGGCGGCAAGTTTGACAGTACCTGGGCGCGCTGGGCCAGACCCTGGACTTTAGCAGCCTGGATGTTTTTGACTCTTGGTATCATGCTTGGCAGCTGGTGGGCTTATGCTGAATTAGGCTGGGGGGGCTGGTGGTTCTGGGACCCGGTAGAAAACGCCTCCTTTATGCCATGGTTGGTCGGCACTGCGCTTATTCACTCGTTAGCTGTGACTGAAAAACGTGGCACCTTCAAATCCTGGACAGTGCTTTTGGCTATAGCTGCATTTTCGTTAAGTTTATTGGGCGCCTTTTTAGTTCGTTCAGGCGTGTTGGTATCAGTGCATTCTTTTGCTGCTGATCCGGATCGAGGCTTGTATTTACTGGCGTTTTTACTGGTGGTGGTCGGTGGCTCATTACTGCTGTATGCACTACGGATGCACTCAGTACGCAGTCAGGCCCGCTATGAATTGTTCTCCCGCGAAGTACTGTTGTGGGGCAATAACATTTTCCTGCTCACCGCGACTTTAGTGGTGCTGCTTGGTACTTTATTTCCGCTGGTACATAAAGAACTTGGCTTAGGCTCAATCTCTATTGGCGAGCCGTTTTTTAATCAGCTGTTTTATTATCTGGTGATCCCTTTTGCCTTGTTGCTGGGTTTAGGCCCCTGGGTGCGCTGGAAACAACAGCAAGTGCAACCTTTACTGAAGCCAATGAGTTTAGTGGCGATAGCGACTTTGATTCTGGCGCTGGGCACTTTGGCGGCGACACAAAGTATTCAGGCCAATTTAGCCTTGTTAGGTTTATTACTCGGTGCCTGGGTCGGTTCTTCCGCTATTTTTGAATTGTTGCAGCGCTTGCAGCAGTTCGGCTCAGTCAAACAAGGCTTAACTAAGCTCAACGCCAGCCATTTTGGCATGACGCTGGCGCATATTGGCTTTGCGGTGCTGGTGGTCGGTGTGGCTATGACCAAAACCTATAGTGTCGAAACTCAGGTCAGAATGAAAGCAGGTGAGCAAGTGGAGTTGGCTGGTTATCAGTTTAAGCTAGTCGAAGTCTATCCACTGAATGGCCCCAATTACACAGGCGAAGCGGCTGAGCTGGATGTTAGCTACCAGGGCGACTATGTCACTCACTTACATGCAGAGAAACGTTTTTATACAGTGCAGCGTACTGTGATGACAGAAGCTGCTGTGCATGCCCGTTTAAGTCGTGACTTGTATGTGGCGTTGGGTGAATCCTTGTCTGATGACAGCTGGGCCTTAAGTTTGTATGTGAAACCTTTTGTACGCTGGATTTGGCTGGGTGGCTTATTAATGGCGCTGGGCGGTTTGATTGCATTGTGCGATAAACGCTACCGTCGTAAAACTGCACCTGGGGAACTGAAGGAGACCGCAGATGCGTAAACTTGCATTTTTTATCCCATTTGCACTCTTTATTGGTTTGTCAGTGTTTTTGTTCAGTGGTTTATTCTCTAATCCTATGGAGCGAGAGTCTTCAGTGATTGACAAGCCATTGCCTGCATTTGCCTTACCGGATTTACAGCAGCCGGAAAAGATTTGGACGCCTGACAGTGTCAAGGGCAAGCCGTTTTTACTTAATGTTTGGGGCACTTGGTGTGTGACCTGTAATGCCGAGCTTGCCTATTTAACGGAGCTGCGCGAACAGGGGGTGATGATTGTCGGTTTGTATTATCAACAGCCGGTCGACGCTGCGTTTGGTGAGGTGTTTAACCTTGCCGCTTTGCAGCAGGAAGTGGCATTAAAACTGGAGCAACAAGGCAACCCTTATCAGTGGAATATTCTGGATAAAGACCGCACACTGATTTTTGATTTAGGCGTCACTGGTGCGCCGGAAACCTTCTTAGTGGATGCCCAGGGTATTATTCGTCAGCACCATATTGGTGATATTAACCCGCAGGTCTGGCAGCAAAAGCTGGCTGCTGCTTATCAAAGCTTGCAGGAGTAGGGTATGAAGTACTTTTTTCTAAGCCTGCTGTTTCTTATCAGTGCAGCACAGGCGACCCAAGTCTTAATAGAGTTTAAAAGCCCGGAGCAGCAAGCTTTATTTAAGGAGCTGACGCACGAATTGCGTTGCCCTAAATGTCAGAACCAGAATATTGCTGACTCTAATGCTGTTGTTGCCGTAGATATGCGCAATAAAACATTGGAGCTGGTGCAGCAGGGACAAGACAAAGCACAAGTGCTGGAGTATATGAAAAGCCGTTACGGCGATTTTGTGCATTACCAGCCGCCGCTGAATAAATTCACCTTGATTTTATGGTTATTGCCAGCGCTGATGGTGGTCGGACTGATGGTATTACTTTTGGTACGTCGTAAAGCCCAAGGCAAAGCTGTGGTGTCAGAAGCCGCAGATCAGGCTCAGATGCAGTCAGAGCCAGAACTGGAACAGCAACTGGATCAACTGATTGAGCAGTACAGGAGAAAAAGCTGATGCTGATGTCGTTAAGTTTTGCCGCAGCTTTGATGCTGGCGCTTGTTCTGATATTGCTGTTATTTTTCCGCCGCCAGGGGGAAGAAGTACAGTTAAATCCGGTGGTGCAGTTCGAAGATAAACTACGTTTGTTGTCACAAGCTCGTGACAATGGCGAACTAGCAGAGCAGGATTTCACTCAGGCCGCTACGGAATTAAAAGCTCAGTATTTGCAATCACAGCAAAGTCAGCAAACGACTTCAAGCTCTGCAACTGCCTGGGTGCTGGGCACTTCGTTGCTTGTGGTTGTGGGCACAGTAGCACTGTATAGCCAGACAGGCCATTATACGCAACTGAATAACTGGCAGACTGCGCAGCAGCAGCTCCCGGCTTATGGCGAGCGCGCCTTGTTAAATAAGGGAGAACCCTTAACAAACGAAGAAATAGAGTTATTTGCGTTGGCGCTGCGGACAAAAATCAGCAAAGAAGGTGATGATGCAGTGGCCTGGTTTGTAATTGGCCGCATTTGGTTGTCTAAAGGCATGCTGGATGATGCTATTGAAGCTTTTGAAAAAGCATTGGCTTTAACCCCGAACCGCGTCAATGTGTTGATTAGTTACAGTCAGGCACTGTTGGTCGGCGGCAGCGAGGAACATCTTGCTAAAGCGGTTCGGAGTTTAGCCAAAGTGCTGCAACAGGACCCTGAAAATACCGACGCCCTGTCTATGCTGGGTATGGTGGCTGAAGAGCGTGGCGATAAAGAACAAGCTCAAAAGGCCTGGCAGTTGTTATTACCGAAACTGGATAAAGCCGATCCACGCTATGCCCTGGTGCAGCAGAAACTTGGGCTGACTTCAACACCAGAACAAGCCGAAGCGCCGAATACAGCCGCTGTATCTGGTCGTCAGATTTCAGTCCAGCTGAGTATCAGTCCAGAGTTAGCGGAGCAATACAAAACAGGTACTCTTTTTGTATTTGCTAAAGCTGTGGATGGTCCGCCTTTGCCTTTAGCAGTGCAAAAGCTGGCTGTGTTTAATGGCACTCAAAGCATTGAACTGAGTGAAGCTCAGGCCATGCAAGCTGGCTGGACTTTGGCTAACGCAGAACGTATCCAAATCAGTGCCCGTTTGTCTTTATCAGGACAAGTACTGAATGACGAAAATGGACCCCAAGTGCAGTCTGAAGTGCTTAGTTTTACTGAGCCAAAGCTGAAGCTGAGTCTGGAGCTAAAGCCTTAACTCAGGCTGAAGTCTTGCTTAAATATCTGCTGAAACTGTCGATTAAATAAGCAAAAGGTCAGGCTCTGGCCTTTTGCGTCGGCGTTCTGCCCCTTTGCCTCTTTTCATTTGCTGGCCAATAGGCTATAACACGGCAACTTTGAGAAGTCTGTCCGGTGTTTGGACCTGCACATTGCAGTCTGCACCTGACAGTCAAGTCGCTTCAACCATAATTAAAATAAACCCACAATCTAGGATCACGTTATGAATCAACCGCCAGCTTCGGGGACTTTATTCGGTCATCCGAAAGGACTCTTCCTGCTTTTTTCCACAGAAATGTGGGAGCGTTTTTCCTACTATGGGATGCGCGCTTTACTTATTCTGACTTTAGTTGCCGCCACTGAATCGACCAACCCAGGTTTTGGCCTGAGTCACGGCGATGCCTTGTTGTTATACGGGTACTACACAGGCCTAGTGTACGCCGCCACTTTATTTGGTGGTTTGATTGCAGACAATCTGTTAGGCCAGCGTAAATCTATTATTCTCGGTGGTGCTTTAATGGCCATAGGCCAGTACACCTTGTTTGCGGCGACACCTCACAGCATGTCGCTGTTTTATGTGGGTTTAGGTTTTATTATTGCTGGTAACGGTTTATTTAAACCGAATATCTCTGCGATAGTGGGTGACTTGTATCCACAAGGTGATGCCCGTCGTGACGGTGGCTTCACTATTTTCTATATGGGTATCAACTTAGGTGCCTTTATCGCGCCATTAGTAACCTCGTCTTTAGGTGAAAGCGATGCATTCGGCTGGCGTTATGGCTATTTAGCTGCTGGTATTGGTATGACTTTATCTGTGGTGATCCAATTATTGTTTGCACAAAAATACTTAGGTGATTTAGGTAAAGTGCCGGGTCGTATTTTGTCACGCAGCTCATCAGGTACTCCGACTCCTTTAACTAAAGTTGAGTTTGATCGTCTGCGCGTGGTGTTATTCCTGTTTATTTTCGTGACTATGTTCTGGCTGGCTTTTGAGCAAGCGGGTGGTTTAATGAGTTTGTTTGCTTCTGAACACACAGACCGTATGGTAGGCACTTTTGAAGTTCCTGCAGGTTGGTTCCAATCGTTAAACCCGCTGTTTATTCTGATGTTTGCTCCTGTATTTGCCTGGTTATGGGTGAAACTCAATGCAATGAATAAACAACCTGACGCCCCTATCAAAATTTTATTTGGTATGTTGTTAACTTCTATCGGCTTCCTGTTCCTGATCGCAGGTATATTTGAGATGCAGGTCAACCCTTCTGCTAAATCCAGCATGATGTGGTTAACTTTAGCGTTTTTATTCCACACTTTAGGTGAGTTGTGTATTTCTCCTGTGGGCTTGTCCTTAATGACTAAACTGGCTCCGGTGAAACTGGCGTCGCTGATTATGGGCGTCTGGTTCCTGATGCCTGCAGTAGCTCATTATCTGGCTGGCTTTGTGGGGGCTTATTCTGATACTGCTGGTGATAACCCTGCTGTCGTTGAATTTGCCGCATCCTTTGGTGTACAGGCCGCTCACGCTGGTTTACTGGTAGTGTTTGGTGGTATAGCTGTAGCGCTGGTCGTTTTTGCTGCTGTGCTTTGGATGTTGTCCGGTACTTTAGTACGTTGGATGCATGGCGCTGAGCGTATGCAAAGCTAAGCTTTTAAGTAGCTTTAGAAGGCCAGCAGGAGCAATCCGCTGGCCTTTTTTTATTGGAGTTTCTTATGAAGATTGTTGGTATTTTGTTGATGGTGTTTAGTGCGCAGCTGCTGGCTGCTAGTTTGAACTGGCAGAGGCAGGCCGATATGCTTTTGCCTGTGCAGGAGATTTACCCTGCCGTATTTAAGGGCGAAATCTATGTCGCCGGTGGCTTAAGTTCTGAATTACCAAAACAACAAGGCCAAATGACGGCACTAGTGCAGATCTACAATCCAAAAACCAACACATGGCGTTATGGGCCAGCTTTACCTGAAGGGCGCCACCATGGTCAGTTAGTGGCTGTGCTCGACCAGCTGTTTTTATTTGGTGGTTTTATTCAGGCGAATGGTGGGCACTGGAGTGCCAGTGCTGACGTATTGCAGTTAAATCTGAAGCAGCAACGTTGGCTAAAAGTTGCGACCTTGCCTGCACCTTTGAGTGAAACCGTTAGTTTTGTGCTGAGTGATAAAGTACATCTTGTATCCGGACGTTCTCCTGCAACAGAGGCAAATGCCCAGTGGCACGATCAGACTGATGTAGCCATCCACTGGATTTTTGACCCAAAGTCATTAAAAACTGAAATGGGGCCAGTTTTGCCGGAAGCTAAAAATAGTGCCGCAGCTGTGGTATGGAATGATATGGCTTATCTGATGGGGGGGCGGCAAGTCAAAGCTGGCAACAAAGCTGGCGTTCATAGGTTTAATCCAAAAAACCAGCAGTGGGCTTTGGAAAAAGCTATGCCTGAAGCACAAGGCGGTTTAGCCGCTGCGGTACTTCATCAACAGCTCTGGGTATTTGGAGGGGAGTTTTTTGAGCAGGGCGGCGGAGTGTTCAGTAAAGTCTGGGCTTATTCTGCTGCAGAAAATAACTGGCAGCAGCATGGAGAAATGCCGCTACCCCGTCATGGTTTGGGTGCTGTTGTACTGGATGAGGCTATTTACGTTATAGGCGGGGCTACAGCTGTGGGTTTAAAGCAGACCAGCGCTGTGTTAGAGAAAGTATCTGTAAAATAAAAATGATCTGCCTCCTTTATTCTTAACTATTTTTAATGCATCACAAAGCCGAAGTGACTGTTAAATCGTAGATTTTTCAACGGAAAAACGGTCCCATGGATACTCATATAAAAATAGCGAAAGGAGAGGGTGATGAAATATTCGATTTCTATACTGTTCGGTTTAATCCTGGCATGTCTTGGTGCCAGTTTTTATCCCGTCCAGGCTTGTACCCGATTAGTTTATATTGGTCCACAAGATACGGTATTAACAGGCCGAAGTATGGATTTCTCCATAGATATTCCCGCTAATTTGTGGATATTTCCCCGGGGAATGCAGCGCAGTGGACAGGTAGGGCCTAATTCTATTTCATGGCGCTCCAAATATGGCAGTATCGCGGCCAGTTCCTGGGACATCGCAACCCCTGATGGCATGAATGAAAAAGGTCTGGTGGCAAATCTGCTGTGGCTGGTTGCTTCTGAGTATCCCAAATTTGAGTACCATGGTGACAAGCCAGGCTTAACCATAGCGGCCTGGGCTCAATATGCTCTTGATAACTTTGCCACAGTAGAGCAGGCTGTGGCGTTCTTCCGTAAGGAAACTTTTGCTATTGTCTCCGACTTTATTCCTGGTACAGATAAATTTACTACGGTGCATTTGTCCTTGTCTGATGCGACAGGGGACAGTGCGATCTTCGAATATATAGGCGGTAAACTGGTGATCCACCACGATAAAAGCTATCAGGTGATGACTAATGATCCGCCGTATGAACAACAACTTGCGGTGAAAAGTTATTGGGATTCTGTGTCAGGACAGGCCTTTTTGCCAGGAACAGCAAGAGCGTCCGATCGTCTGGTCCGAGCCTGGTATTACTTGAACATGATCCCACAAACCAGTGATGCGAAAATTGCGGTGGCCAGCGTCTTTAGCATTGTTCGGAATGTGTCTGTGCCTTATGGTATAGGCACAGCGGACCAGCCTCATTTATCCAATACCAGATGGCGTGTGGTGGCCGATCAGCGCAATCTTGTTTACTATTTTGAGAATGTGCTGTCACCTAACGTGGTGTGGGTAGATTTTCGTAACATAGATTTTAGAGAGAGTGCTCAGGTTAAGAAGTTGAATCTGGATGCTGGTCAAATTTATGCGGGGGAAAGCAGTGCATCTTTTGTTAATGCTAAACCTTTTGATTTTAAAGGGTTAGAACTGGAAAATTAGAATAAGTCTGAGCTTTGAACAACAAAAAAGGCCAGCTGATGCTGGCCTTATTGATCAGTAATACAAGGTTATGGCAAATACTCGTCTAAATACTCTTCGTCTTCTTCTTTCTGTGGTGGATTGCCATCGTGAATCTTAAACTCGATCCGCTGGAAATAGGCTTCTTTGATAAAGGCATAAGGATCAACAGATTCGTTGAGTAATTGTTCCATCGACATCAGTTGCTCTCGTCCATCCAGTGCTGAGACAGTAAAACGGGTGATCGTCAGATTCGAATTTAACAAACCCAGAGGGAAATAAAGGCCGTCGACAACTCCGGCGACCAGACCTCTTGTGGTGGTAGGGCCCAGCGCAGGAACCATCAGATACCCCCCATCACCCAGTCCCCATACCGCCAGAGTCTGGTTAAAATCTTCATCCTGTGCTTTAAGATCAATGCGGGTTGCAACATCAAATAAGCCGAACAACCCCAGTGTGCTGTTCAGCACAAAACGTCCAAGACTAATAGCTGCGCTTCTGGGTTTCGCTTGTAACAAGGCGTTGACGAAACTTGCTGGTTCACTCAGGTTGTTGACCATATTCGCTACACCAGTACGGGCAGGCTTAGGTACTACCGTCATATAACCTACAGTAACAGGACGCAGCACATAAGCATCCAGTACGTCGTAGTTAAAATCCCAGATATCCCGGTTCACCGATTCAATAGGGTCTCGTGGGTCCTGATAATTAGTTTGAGCTTGTTGCTCATCCGCTGCTTTTTTGCTGGCACAGCCAGTGACCGCCAGTAACAACAGGCACGACATTAAAACAGGCTTCATGCGTAAGACCATAAATTTGCATCCGTTAGGGGAAATAACATCTTGATTATTATACTGGTAAAGCATGATCTGGATCATCAGCTTTGCTGCATTGATTTGTGTTAAATAGTTGAAAAAAGTTGCATCGCTACAGAAATATAGCCGATCTATGCTTTAGTTAACTTAATGTCAGTGGTAAGCCTGTGGCGAGCTGCTGTTGTTCGGCACTAAAGATTTCTTTCTCAATCCTCAGCCAGCTCTGGCAATAATCCCAGTCCGTGCTCAGTGGCAACCAGTTCATGCCATCGAGCATGCAGTTTAGGTTGAACAAAAATGGATGGGTTCCCTGCAGACGTTCTATGCTGTACGTTTCGCTGGCACTACTTAAAAGTGCTATGCCACCAAAAGAAATTGCCCAATTGGCAAAGGCCATCAGATCTATGGTTGCTGCGTTTTTCGGCTGCAACTCGTTGGCATCTATGGCTTGCTGCAGCAACAGATCGACCATCTGTGTCACTTCCTTTTCAAGCTCTTGTTGCACAGTTAAGCGCGCAGGCGAGCTTTTTTCCTGCACCCAGGGCGACTTAGCCGTCAATAAACAACTAAACAAAATGGGCTGCATTTTTGCCGACAATAAATAGGCCTGATGCAAAGCTAAGGCTTTTTCCCTGCTGCTGCCATTAAATAATTCTGCTTTTTTAAACAAGCTGATTTCATGGCGTAAAGCAGAATTACAAAGGGCAGTGATCACATCTTCTTTACTGGAAAAATGATTGTAGATGGTGCCTTTGGAATAAGGGCTGGCCGCTGTCAGTTTATCCATCGTCAAATTAGCGTAACCTTCGGCCTTCACCAATTGATGGGCGATGTGCAGTAATTCCTGCTCACGGTCCGCTATGGCTTGCTGTTTTTTGCTAAACCTTTGCTCCAGAGGACAGCTGCGGCCTTCTTTGTTGGTTATGTCACATAAAAATTTCAGCATGAGGCGTTACTAGAGCCGCAGTTTAGTGCGGGCTTGCTGTAAGTAGGGGCGACACAAGGCAAAGGTCAGAGGCCTTGTCAACAAAGGGTAGGCAGCCAGCAATACAATGATAGTGACAGTACTTTGCCATGATTCCCATTGAGCTATGACTAAAAACAGCGGAATTAAAATGGCCAGTTTGAGCAGGTTCAATAAAAGTTTTTGTGGAGTAGGGACTTGCTCAGTGGCTGCGCGGATCACTTGCATCCGCTGTGCAAATTTAAGTCCAGCGAGCTCAGGAATGGAATGACTACCAAAATACATCAAAGACTCCTTAAAAAAACAGGCCCCGTCAGAACAGGGCCTTGTAGATGACTGACTGTAATCAGAGCGATTTTATCTGAGCTACCACATCAGATAAGGCCAGCATCAGCTTTTCACCAGTCAGACGATTTTTCAGCTCTACTTTCTGCTCATCCAGATTACGTTCGCCTACAATAATGTGATAAGGCACACCTAACAGCTCCATATCAGCAAACATCACACCAGGACGCTCTTTTCTATCGTCAAATAAAACTTCAAAGCCAGCTGCGCTCAGTTCTTTATACAGCTGCTCAGCCGCTTCCTGAATACGTACTGATTTGTGCATATTCATCGGCACTATCGCCACCTGAAATGGTGCTATAGCCACTGGCCATTTAATACCGTATTCGTCATGGTTTTGCTCAATAGCAGCCGCAACAATGCGAGATACGCCGACACCGTAACAACCCATGGTCATAATCTGGTGTTTGCCTTCTTCGTTTAGTACACCGGCTTTCATGGCAGATGAATAACGATCACCCAACTGGAAAATATGACCTACCTCAATACCGCGGCGTATGACTAACTTGCCTTTACCGCATGGGCTTGGATCACCTTCAACCACATTTCGTAAATCAGCCACTTGATACGTGGTGATATCCCGGTCGAAGTTCACGCCTGTGAAGTGGAAACCGTCTTTATTGGCGCCAGTAACAAAGTCTGCTAAATGCGCTGCAGCATGGTCGACAACCACAGGGATAGTTAAACCCACAGGACCGACAGAACCTGGTTTAGCACCAGTGACAGCCAATACATCTTCTTCACTGGCAAATTGCAGCGGAGAAGCCACTAGTGGGTGTTTTTCAGCTTTGATTTCGTTTAACTCATGGTCGCCACGTATTACCAAGGCAACGACTTTAGATCGCCAGGTGTTTTCAAGAACGTCGGCATCTGCATTCGCCAGCAGCGCTTTTACTTCATCAAAGCTTAATTCCGGGTTCAGTTGCACCAGTAAGGTTTTAGCAATAGCCGCGGCATCTCGCTTTAAAAAGGCTGCCACCTCATCAATGCTTTTCGCGTTGGGTGTTGCCACTTCAGTTTTGGGTTGAGTTGCAGCAGGGCGCTGACCTTGTGGTGGCAGTGCTTCTGCTTTTTCGATGTTAGCGGCATAATCGCTCTCATCAGAGAATACAATCGCATCTTCACCAGAAGCGGCCAGCACATGGAATTCGTGCGACATGCTGCCGCCAATAGCGCCTGTATCGGCTAACACAGGGCGGAAATCTAAACCTAAGCGGGTGAAGATATTGCAGTACGCCTGATACATAGCATCATAAGTTTGCTGCAAACTTTCCTGACTTAAATGAAAAGAGTAGGCATCTTTCATTAAAAATTCGCGCGCACGCATCACACCAAAACGTGGACGACGTTCATCACGGAACTTAGTTTGAATTTGATACAAATTAATCGGCAGCTGTTTGTAGCTGCTGATTTCTTTACGCACTAAATCGGTGATCACCTCTTCGTGCGTAGGACCCAACACAAAATCGCGCTGGTGACGGTCTTTAAAACGCAGCAATTCAGCGTCCATCTTTTCCCAACGCCCGGATTCCTGCCACAGCTCGGCATGCTGCACAACCGGCATTAACACTTCAATAGCACCGGCTTTGTTAATTTCTTCACGGACAATTTGCTCTACTTTACGTAAAACCCGCAGGCCACTGGGCAACCAAGTGTACAAACCTGACGCCAGACGACGCACCATACCGGCGCGTAACATCAATTGATGGCTAATAATTTCGGCATCAGCCGGGGTTTCTTTCATCGTAGAGAGTAAATACTGACTTGTCCGCATAAATAGTTCCGTGAGTTTTAAGTTTAATAATTCTGTGAATGGCCGCTATTCTACCAAGCCTGTTATTAGGGCAGTAGCTTAATCTGATGTTTTATCCATTCTGTGGTCAGATTTTGCCCTGCAACCATGCCACCTAAGCTGTAAAGCTCGTTGTTCATGCTCACCAGTGTGCGTAAATCCATCACAGCTCTGGTGTTTTCTGCTTTTAACCAACTTTTGTCTGTTAATGAATACACCCAGACTTCAGCAGAAGGTTGTGCTGGTGTACCGTTGTAGCCAATACCATTGTAGTTATAAGCGGTTTCACTGCCGCCTATAAAGACAATCAAGTCTTTACCGTCCTGTTGGACAGCAGCTGCCGCCATACGATAACGGGCTTTACCTGTTGGATGCTGGATTTGTTGCCAGCTGATACGGTTGGCGTCTGATTTACTGATTTCACCTAACCAGCACTGAGCTTGCGTCTGATACTGACGCGGTAAGGTTTGATAGCTGACTTTGACCCCATCACAAAGCAGCATACTACTCCCGGACAAGGCACCAGCCAAACCAAAAGTCGGAGTGCCGGGAAAAGGAGTTGCCTGACTCCATTTCTGCGTAAAATTATCAAAGACTTGCACCAGATTAACATTGCCATCTTGCGACCAGCCGCTGGCCAGATAAATGTATCTGTTGTTATAAGCCAAAGCCACACTGTCGTCGACAGCGACCGGCATGTCCGGCAGCTTGTTATAGGCTTTGGTGACCGGGCTGTAGCGGTAGCCCTCTGCGCTTGATACTTCTGTGCCATTGGCGGCCACTGTATAACCACCAAAGATAAAAAAGTGGTTTTGCAAGGTGACGCCAGAGCTTGCAAGTCGGCCACTTAAGCGCTGACGACTAGGTACGGCTGGAGCTTTTAGCCAGGTAGGTTCACCCACAGTCCATTGCCAGACTCTGTTATGCACATCGGCATGGGTCTTTCCTGAAGCCAATCCCATAAAGCTGGCGACATAAGTGCGGCCAGCCACAGTGGTGGTCATGACCAGATTGTTACTGACCGGTTCCGGTAAGGGGGGGAGCTCAGCGGCATAAAGCCATAAAGGAGCGCTAAGCGTCAGACAGAGGCTGAACGTCATGCTCCTGTTGTTTTTCTTTAACATGCCTGATCTCTGTAACATGATTGTGTACTCCATTCACTGTCCATTTGATATTAAAGTGATACAGCGTCATGCCATAGCTCTGTTGCTCCGCTTTTTGTTTTTTGTACTGGGGGCGCGGATCTTGTTTTAACACCTTTTCTATCAATACTGCTAATTCAGGCTGATCTTTTTGCCGCTGACAAAACTGCAGAACAGCAGGTTCAAAACTGACTGTCATATCGGTTTCAGGCGCCGCGTCAGCAAAACCACCGGCAGCATTTGGTAAAGCGTCGGCGTAGGGCAGGTAAGGTTTAATATCCAATATTGGTGTACCGTCCAGCAGATCGACTCCGGAGAGCTGAATAATCAAACGGCCTTGTTTACGTACCACACCTTCAAGTTTTACGACAGAAAGTCCAATTGGGTTTGGTCGAAAGGTCGCCCTGGTAGCAAAAACCCCTTTTTTTTCATTGCCACCTAATCGTGGTGGCCGCACTAGCGGTGACCAGCCTTTGTTGGCTGTTTCATGAAAAACAAACACCAGCCATAAATGGCTAAAAGCTTCAATGCCACGGACAATAGCGTCATCGTCATAACCGGGTTCCAACACCAGTTCAGCTTTGGCTTCAGCTATCAGGCCTGGCTGGCGGGGAATAGCAAACTTTTGTTTATAGGGTGAGCGGATGGTGCCCAGCACCTGCATTTGATAAGAGGGCATCAGTTCCTCAAAATACCAACAGAAAAAAATGAGGACCATTATGGCGTCCGCATGCACAAAGGACAAGCAAGGCCCAAAAAGCACTCTGATAGAAAATCACTTTACAATAGTGTTAAAACTTGGGATTAATAGCAGACAGTTGTTCGATGCAATCTACAGCCAACACCCAAGAGCGGTTTAAACCGCCGTTTATAGAAAAACAACCAAACCACCTGAATCCACTTGATTGACACATCACCTTAGTGCTGTGTTTGTTTTTGCTATGGCGTGACGAGAGTTGATATGGAAAAGAAAGTTTTATTAATTGAATGCCCGGATTCAAAAGGTTTAATTGCCCAAATTACCAACATTTGCTACAAGCATCAGTTGAATATCATTCGGAACACCGAATATGTTGACCCGGAATCAGGTCAGTTTTTTATGCGCACTCAGCTGGAGGGGATTTTCAATGACAAAACCCTGATGCTGGATTTAGACAGAGCTTTACCGCCAGGTAGTACTCGGCAGCTGGTGGCTGCAGGACGAAAAAAAGTAGTGATACTGGTGACCAAAGAGGCGCATTGCCTGGGTGATATTTTAATGAAGGTGTACGACGGCTCATTAAAACTGGATATTGCAGCTGTTGTTGGCAATCATCCGGATTTACAAAGCCTGGCCGAAAAGTTTGATATTCCCTACCACCTGGTCAGTCACATCAACTTAAGTCGTGAGCAGCATGAAACCGAGCTTCGACAGGTGATAGACCCTTATCAGGCCGATTATTTAGTGCTGGCAAAGTTCATGCGTGTATTAAGCCCGGCTTTTGTCGCGCATTACAAAGAGCGCATTATCAACATTCATCATAGTTTTTTACCGGCTTTTATCGGTGCTAATCCATACCATCAGGCGCATAAAAGAGGCGTGAAAATTATTGGCGCTACCGCCCATTTTGTCACGGACGATCTGGATGAAGGCCCTATTATTAAGCAACTGGTGACCCCTGTGGATCATACCTACAGCGCTATGGATATGGTAAAAGCGGGTCGGGATGTCGAGAAAAACGTGTTAAGCAAAGCCTTGCAACTGGTGCTGGAAGACCGGGTTTTTGTGCATGGCAATAAAACAGTGATCCTATAAAAAATCATTTATATCAGTGGTTTGGTTCGTTTTTTTCGAAAAACAAACTATGCTGATAAAAAACAATAAGGATAAGATTTTATGTCGGGTAAAAGGACAGTTGAATTCCGATTTTTAGCCGAGCCTACTCATGTCAACTTTGGCGGTAAAGTGCATGGCGGTATGGTGATGAAGTGGATTGACCAAGTGGCCTATGCCTGCGCAGCCGGTTGGAGTGGATTGTATTGTGTGACTGTGTCTGTCGGCACTATCCGCTTTCGCAGACCCATCTTAGTTGGGCATCAGGTCGAACTAATAGCCCGCATCGTCTATACCGGTACTACCAGTATGCATGTGCTGGTACAGGTACGCTCTGGTGACACCAAAGGCGGTGAAATGCTGGAAACCAATCATTGTATTATCAGCTTTGTCGCTTTAGATGCAGAGGGCAATACAGCGGCAGTGCCAGCCTGGGTTCCGCAAACGGAAGAAGACAAATTTTTGCAGCACTATGCTATTAAAACCAAGGCCTTTTCGCAGGAGGTTGAGCAGGATATGCTGGATTATTATCAGGAGAAATCATGATAAAAATATTTTGGTTCATAGCCGCAGTCTTTGCTTGTACAGCGGTCGCAGCACCACCTGTATTACATCCTGAACTGGAAATTTTCCGGCCCTTTTTAGACAGCCACTGGGAAGGGGATTTGACTGAACCAGGTAAAGAGAAAAAACTGATTGACCGCTCCATATGGAGCAGGGCGTTAAATGGTCAGGCGATTAAAACTGTGCATTCCATCAATGATGGCGAATACGGCGGTGAGACTATGATTTTCTGGGATCAACAGCAGAAAAAAATTGCATATTATTATTTTACTACCGCAGGTTTTTATACCCACGGCACTATGACCTACAATCCTGATACAAAAAGTATTGAAGCATTGGAAAAAGTAGAAAACAATGCTCAAGGCATCACGCAAGTGCGCTCCCATTCGGTACTGGATCCAACGGGGATGCTTCAGATCAGTTCGGAGTATTTACAGAATGGAGAGTGGGTAAAAGGGCACAGCGCTACTTATAAGCGAGTGCCCAAAACCGAAGTCGTTTTTCATTGAAGGTTGTTATTTTTCAGTACTAAACTCTTCCGTTGGCTCCAGTGCATAAATATTGTCTATCTGTGTCGCACTGGAGTGGCTGACTCTTAAATCTTTTATATGACCGTTACGTAAGCTATAGACCCAGCCATGTACAGTCAGTTGCTGGCCACGCTCCCATGCGTCCTGAACAAAGCTGGTATGACAGACATTGCGTACCTGTTCCATCACGTTCAGTTCACACAAACGATTGACTCGTTGGCCATCGTCTTCAAAGCTGTCCAGCTCATCTCTGTGCAGTGCATAGACATCTTTAATATTGCGTAACCAGTTATCAACAAAACCAATACGTTGTTTGTTCATCGCAGCGGCTACACCGCCACAGCCATAATGGCCACAGACAATAATATGTTTGATTTTTAAGATATCGATAGCGTACTGAAGCACAGACAAGCAATTAATGTCGGAGTGTAATACCAGATTAGCCACATTGCGATGAACAAATAGTTCACCCGGCAATAAGCCCACTATTTCATTGGCAGGAACCCTGCTATCGGAGCAACCGATCCATAAGTATTCAGGAGCTTGTTGCTCTGACAGTTGTTTAAAAAACCCGGGAGCTTCCTGCTCAACCCGCTCAGCCCACGCCGTGTTATTGGCAAATAAGTGTTTTAAGGAACGCATGGAATCACCTTGTAGAAAACTGGCGCTACGATAACAGATCTGACCTAAGGTGGAACACCGACCAGCAATCTCTTTGTTAAATGAGCAGAGCAACAAATTCAGCAGAGGTAAATCTGTTTGGCTGCTTACTGACGCTCAGGTTATGATAGAACAATAAGTTAAGATTTTTCTGAAGGAACCATAGTCTATGGTGAAGTTAAAAAAAGCAGTGATCCCTGTGGCAGGTTTAGGCACCAGAATGTTGCCGGCGACTAAAGCTATCCCAAAAGAAATGTTGCCTGTAGTGGACAAGCCGTTAATTCAGTATGTGGTGGAAGAAGCTGCAGCTGCTGGTATTACCGAGATTGTGCTGGTGACTCATTCCAGTAAAAACTCGATAGAAAACCACTTTGATACCAGTTTTGAGTTGGAGAACCAGCTGGAAAAGCGGGTAAAGCGCTCCTTGCTGGAGGACGTGCGTTCTATTAACCCAAAAAATGTTACTGTTATTTCAGTGCGTCAGCCTGTGGCTCTGGGGTTGGGTCATGCGGTACTTTGTGCTGCTCCTGTGGTTGGCAATGAACCTTTTGCGGTGATACTGCCGGATGTTTTGATTGATAAGTATCATGCAGACGCCCGTATTCATAACTTAAAAGCCATGATCCAACGTTTTGAAACCACAGGTGCAAGCCAAATCATGGTAGAACCTGTGCCAGCGCTTGAAGTAAATAAATACGGCATAGTAGATATTTCAGGTGAACAGTTAGTGCAGGGGCAATCGGCTTTAATTCGTACTATGGTCGAAAAGCCAGAGATTGAAGATGCACCGTCTAATCTGGCTATTACCGGACGCTATGTGTTGTCAGCTAAAGTATGGGATTTATTACGTCACACAGCTCCTGGCGCTGGTGGCGAGATTCAACTGACAGATGCTTTACATCATTTATTATTAGTTGAACAAATCGAAGCCTATCATTTACAAGGTAAGTCGCATGACTGCGGTAGTAAAATAGGTTATCTGAAGGCTGTTGTTGAATATGCGCTCCAGGATAAAAAGTTATCAGACGAGTTTCGCAGTTACTTGAAAAATCTTCATCTATTAAAAGACTAAAGACTATAAAACGCTGATTTTTATTGGCCTGATCATTTTTTCATTCCCAGTAAGTAAGGAGTGAATAAAGTCAAAATCAGGCTAAAACAGGCATTTTTTATTTTATTTACTAAATAAGATTATGTTTGAGCTTTAATTTGTAAGAATGATTCTGTACTATCATTCTTAGTATTTATCCACGGGAGATTTTCATGTCATTGTTACTTGATAAAAAAGAACTGAAAAAAGCCGCTAAAGAAATCACGACTGTTAAATTACATGAAGTAATTGAAACGTTAAATTCTGTATTGGCCGAACGTCAAAAAGAAACTGAAGTGTTGTCTCAAATCCGTGCTTTAGCTAAAGCTCAGGGTTTTACTCTGGAACAACTGGGTTATCAGCTCAATGCAGATGTTGTCGTTAGTCATGATGATGATACTGAGTCAAAAGGCAAACGTCCGGTTAAACCAAAATTTAAAACGATCAATAAAGAAAGTCAGTTCTTTTATGTTGATGCCGGTAAATTACATTTGCTGAAAACTCATACCATGAAAAAGTCTCTTGTAGACCGCGGTATTAAAGTTGTGCCATTCCATAAAGTAGATGGTAAGTACAGCAAAGATATCGAGGCTTTGTTAGCTGAAGCAGGTACTCAGGCTATAGAAAACTTCAATAGCAAAGTCGATGTATGGAACGCTTACGCTCAGGCAAACGGCGAAGAGATACTGTCGAAGAAGTAATCATCTGTGAATATAAAAAAACCGCCAGTTTCAGTAGTGAAGTGGCGGTTTTTTTTTAGCCTTTATTTCTGCTGCGCATCCAGCGACTGGCCATTCACAGCTTTGCTGTCATCACTCATTAAATACAGATACAGCGGCATAATTTGCTCAGCTGTTGGCAAACTTAACTGGTCTTCGCCCGGATAAGCTTTGCTACGCATTTTGGTACGGGTGGCACCAGGGTTAATCGCATTGACCCGCAGCGAGGTCCCTTCGTATTCAGCCGCCATCACCTGCATCAAACCTTCGGTAGCGAACTTAGATACTGCATAGCCTCCCCAGTAGGCTCTGCCCTGACGTCCAACACCAGAGGAGGTAAATACAACAGAAGCTTGTGGCGCTAGCTTTAATACCGGAATGAGAGCCTGACTCATCAACATTGCCGCCGTTACATTGACCTGCATAATGTCCTGCCAGGTCGGTAAATCCAGATGCTCAAATGGACTTAATACGCCAAGCAGACCCGCGTTGTGTAATACACCGTCCAGCTTGCCAAACTCTGCTTTAATAGTGGCTGCCATGTCTTTATAGTGCTTCGCTGTTGCCCCTTTTAAATCCAGCGGCACAATAGCGGGTTCAGGCCAGCCTGCTGCGACTATTTCATCGTAAACTGCGGTTAACTTGTTAGTGGTTTTACCTAACAATATAACGGTAGCACCATGTTTGGCATAACACAGTGCTGCTGCTTTACCTATGCCGTCACCAGCTCCTGTGACCAGAATAACTTTATCTGCCAGAGCCTGAGGGGTTGCTTGATAGTTGAACATAAATAGGAGTCCCAGCCGTTTAAAAACGGCGGCAGCATACCTGCTCTGTATTAATTTTGCACCTTTCTTCAACAAGCTTGATTTTGAGCTAGCGAATTTTTTCTGATTGGGTTAAGTTTAACTGGTCGTAGCTGTTAAACGCTAACATCACAAAAACGAATGACCTCTTTAGGTAACTATCGGGGCAGAATAAGAAAAATACAGGACACGGGGAGAAGATATGAACAAGCTTTTGCTTAGCTTTGCCATTGCCAGTGCATTAGGTTTAGCCGGTTGCGGTGGTGAAACACTGGACGAAATTAAAGACAATACTCAAACAGGTGGTGAGGTTCAAATCCCTTTATCACGTGTAGTTTATGACCCTGCTAATGGTGTGTTATCACCTCCAAACGATTTGTTATTACAAGGTACTAATGATGGTACCTTGTTTATGCCCGGCGAAAAAAATGCAGCTGGTGCACATATTGATGCACCGAATTATGCAGACCCTTCTACTGCTTTAGGTGCATTAGATGGCTGGTCAACTCAGAACCCATTTACTATTGCACTTAATCTCAGTTCTGGCGTGACCTTAGATGCTGCCAGTGTGCAGCAAGCAGGTGCTGTGTACTTAGTGGAGACCCTGATGGGCGACCCTGCGTCACCTGATGCAGATTGTCGCGCAGTGCCTCGTGGTGCCGCTTGTAAAGCAGTTGGCAGTCTTACTTTTGGTGTGGACTTTATCACTCGTGCCAGTGGCAACAGCATTGCGGTTATTCCATTAAAACCATTAAAAGCTGCCACCACTTATATTCTGGTGTTCACTGATGCGTTAAAAGACAGTGAAGGCCGTTCAATTGCTCCTTCTGCCACCTATGAGTTGGTGAAACAGGACATTACCACTAAGCCATTAGGTACCGCTGCTCAGCTGGCTTTACAAGGCGTGATCAATAGCTTTGAAAACGCAGTGTCTGCAGAGTCGATAAATAAAGACGGCATTATTTACACTGCAGCTATTACTACGCAGTCTACAGCGCCGGTATTTGCTGCGGTGAAGAGTTTATTAGGGGCGAAGTTACAAGCTGCATCGGCCACAAGCACGCCACTGCTGACATTAGCTAATTCAGGCGAAACAGCTCAGGATCGTCTTCCAGCTCCTGCTAATACGGATCCTCGTTTTCAGGCTGCGCTGGTTTACGAAGGCAGTATCAAATTGCCTTACTACTCAGCAATTCCCACCACTGCTGATCCAAGAGCGCCGTTAAACCAAAGTTGGAAAGCGCGCTGTGACTCAGGTGCTATTATCGCGGCATTAACGGATGCTGAAAAAACTGCACTCGAGGGCAGAATCACTGACCCTGCTCAGGCGGCTAATGATGCATTTTGTAAGGCTGCATCCAATGGTGCTTTACGTGACTTTGGCTTAGATAAACAACGTCATTTAACTAAATTTAATACGCTACCAAAAGAAACTGCAGTACTTTCGGTGCCTGTATTGGTGACTGTGCCTAACGAAGCGCTAACAGGCAAAACCAAACCTGCCGCAGGTTGGCCTGTTGTGATTATGCAGCATGGTATTACTTCGAAAAAAGAAGATATGTTAGCAGTGACTGCATCTTTAGCCGGTCAAGGTTTTGCCACTATAGCTATTGATCATCCACTGCATGGTGAGCGTGGTTTCGGGCCGATCAATGCGTCTTCCTCAGCGACAGCTACTGTGTATATGAACCTGTCTAATTTACTGGTCACTCGTGATAACCTGCGTCAGAGTATTGCCGATATTTTAGCTGTTCGTATTGGTTTACACGCGACCAATTTACCTGGCTTATTAAATAGAAACGATGTGCAATTTTTAGGCATATCTTTAGGGTCTATTACTGGTATATCCGCTGTTGCATTAGCAAATACCCCAGTGGGTATTGATACTTTAGACCCATTGTTCCCGATGCGTTCTGCTGCTTTCTCAGTGCCAGGCGGTGCGGTAGCTAACTTCTTATTAGACTCTGTTGCTTTTGGTGACACTATCAAAGCCAGCGTTTTACTTGGCGCTGGTGGTACTACAGCGCAGTCGTATACTAACTTTGCTACAACTCAAAATGGTTGTGGTGGCAGTGCAACGGCGCCTTTTGCTAGTTGTTTCAAACCTTTCCTTCAGTATTTAACCAGCATCGACAGGGGCGCTGATGTCGCCGCTATTAATGCCGCTTTATCACAGTTTGTTTTTGCAGCACAAACGATCACTGATGCAGGGGATCCAAACAACTTTGCAGCTAGTTTTGTGGCTACAGAAACACCAGCTTATATCGCAGAAGTGGTAGGGGATGGTGGTAGCAATCTGCCTGATCAGGTGATTCCTAACGGTAAACCTGGTACTTCAACTATGCCTTTGGCTGGTACAGAACCATTAGCACGTCTGTTGGGCGCTGTAGCTGTGAATAATGTAGCAGGAAGTTATCCTGTAACAGGTACTGCACTGAGCCGCTTTATCGCCGGTGAGCACGCGTCCCTGTTAAGACCTACAGTACCAGCTGTGACTACTGAGATGCAGACACAAGCTGTAAGCTTCTTTACCACCCGAGGTGCAGGCCTGCAGGTTGCAAACGGTGCTGTAATGGCTCCAGCTAACTAAGATTCAATACCTATCAAAAGCCCGGCTAAGTGCCGGGCTTTTTTATATCCATGGACGGATGGTATGTCGAAAATGCAGGAAGCATAGTTTCGACGATATCCATGGACGGATGGTATGTCGAAAATGCAGGAGCATAGTTTCGACTTATTTATTAGCATCAGGCTACAATGCCAATAAATTTTCTTAAAAAGGAATAGAAGTGGAATTCTTATATCAATACGGCTTATTTTTAGCAAAAACAGCCACAGTAGTGATAGCTGTTGCTGTGATTATCGCCCTGATTGTCTCTGCTAAACAAAAGGCAAAAAAAGGTGAGCTGGAGTTTAGCGATTTGTCGCTAGATTACCGTGAGCTGACTGACGATTTACAGCAACAGCTCTTGGATAAAAAAGCTTACAAAGCCTGGTCAAAAAAACAAAAACAACAGGACGAGCCAAAAGAGCGGCTTTTTGTACTGGATTTTAATGGCAGTATGGATGCACATGAAGTGGAGGCCTTACGTGAAGAAATCACTGCTGTACTGGCTGTCGCGACAGCGACAGATGAAGTACTAATCCGACTAGAAAGCCCTGGTGGGGTAGTGCATGGGTATGGTCTGGCGGCGTCTCAGCTTGACCGGATCAAACAACAGCATATTCGTCTGACGGTCGCTGTCGATAAAGTAGCCGCCAGTGGCGGTTATATGATGGCTTGTATTGCCGATCGTATTTTAGCTGCACCTTTTGCCATTGTTGGCTCTATTGGCGTGGTTGCTCAGTTGCCTAACTTCCATAAGCTGTTAAAGAAAAACCATATAGATGTTGAGCAATTCACTGCAGGTGAATTTAAACGCACAGTTACCGTTTTTGCTGAAAATACCGAAAAAGGCCGCGAAAAATTTCAACAGGAACTGGAACAGACTCATGTTCTGTTCAAAAACTTTGTTCATAAACACAGGCCTGTCCTTCAAATCGATCAAGTGGCAACCGGTGAGCATTGGTTCGGTTACCAGGCGCTGGAATTAAACCTGGTTGATCAGTTACAAACCAGTGACGATTATCTGGTGCAGCAATTTAGCAGTAAAAAAGTTGTGCAGGTGAAGTATCAGATCAAACGTAAACTGGCAGAAAAAGTAGGTTTGGCTGCAAGTACGGCCTTAACAACAAGTCTGAACACCTTATCTAACCTAAGCTTTTGGCGTTAAGTATGGAGTCTGAATTCTGGCACAATTGTTGGCAACAACAACGTATTGGTTTCCATCAACAGGACATTCACCCGCTGTTGCCAATAGTGTTTTCACAACTGAATTGGCAACCGTCTGGCGCAATTTTTGCGCCTTTATGTGGTAAAAGTCTGGATTTGTGGTGGTTATCTCAGCACAGCAAGGTTATAGGGGCTGAACTTTCTGCATTGGCCTGTCAGCAGTTTTATCAGGATCAGGCTCAGTCATTTGCAGTCTCAACACAAGGCCAGTTCCAGCGTTTTAGTCATCCCGCTGTGGATATTTGGCAAGGCGACTATTTTGACCTGAAGCAAGAGCAACTAGGTGATATAGGGCTGATTTATGACAGGGCTGCCTTCATAGCTTTACCTTTGCAAATGCGCATTGACTATGTAAAACAATTAAAATACTTATGTCCAGGACCTGTTTCATTGTTACTGCTTAGTCTGGAGTATCCACAAGAGGAAATGTCTGGCCCGCCGTTTTCGGTGACTGAGTGTGCAGTCAGGCAGTTATTTGATTTCGCTGCCTCTGTTGAACTTCTGGCGATACGAAATCTGACCGGACGACCTTTTGCGCAGCGCCAGTTTAAGGTCAGTCATCTGATCGAAAAGGCATTTTGGATTTGCTGGTGAGTTAAGACGATAAAAAACGCCGCATGAAGCGGCGTTTTATGTGCATGGAAGGACGGTATGTTGCAACTGTCGGGAAGGTTGTTGCGACGATTTCCTTTATTAACTGTTTCTGCCCGCGTCCGGATTGTTAAAACAAGCTTCATCAAACTGATTTTCGCTTTTGGCAACCAGACAAGACACCATCGCATCACCTGTAATATTGACGGCGGTACG
The DNA here is from genome assembly GCF_014645135.1 of Rheinheimera tangshanensis. Taxonomy (GTDB): domain Bacteria; phylum Pseudomonadota; class Gammaproteobacteria; order Enterobacterales; family Alteromonadaceae; genus Pararheinheimera; species Pararheinheimera tangshanensis. The sequence goes on along the minus strand of NZ_BMLH01000009.1, from coordinate 133,896 downwards.
GGTCATATCCAATAAACGGTCGACACCAATAATCAGGGCAATACCTTCGACAGGTAAACCCACCTGCTGTAACACCATTGCCAGCATAATTAAACCTACACCTGGGACGCCAGCTGTGCCTATCGACGCTAAAGTGGCCGTCAGGATCACCATCAGGTAATCCATAGTGGTTAACTCAATCTGAAACACCTGAGCAATAAAAACAGTAGCCACACCCTGCATAATAGCAGTTCCATCCATATTGATAGTGGCGCCTAAAGGGATGGTGAAGGATGCTATATTGTTGCTTACCCCAAGTTTTTTCGTGGTCGTTTCCATATTCACCGGAATAGTAGCGTTGCTGCTGGACATGCTAAAAGCAAACAAAGCGGCGTCTTTCATTTTTCTGAAAAACATGAACGGATTTAAGCGGCCAAAAATCGAGATAAAACCGCCATAGACGATAAAACCATGAAAACACAATACAAAAAGCACAGTACCAAAATACCAACCCAGACTTTCTAAATCCTTTAAATCTAATGTGGTAAAGAGTTTCGCCATCAGGAAAAACACACCATAAGGGGCTAAAGCCATCATAAAGCTAACCAGCTTCATAACCACTTCATTTAGATCATTAAACAAAGCCCGCACTCTGGAACCTGCTTCTCCTGTTAACGCTACAGCTAAACCAAAGAGTACTGAAAACACAATGATTTGCAGCATTTCCCCTTTCGCCATGGCCTCAACCGGGTTGCTTGGGAACATATTGATAAAAACCTGAGTAATAGAAGGCGCTTGTTGCACACTAAATTGTGTATCAGAGGTCATCTGAACTCCGGCACCAGGTGATACCAAAATTGCGAAAAATATGGCAATGGCAATGGCGATAGCTGTGGTCAGAATATAAAGACCAACCGACTTACCGCCCAATCGGCCTAACGTACTGCCGTCACTTAATGAGCTGGTGCCGCAGACCAGTGAAACAAAGACCAAAGGGACAACCAGCATTTTTAAGCTTGCAACAAAAATTTGTCCACCAGCATGAAAAATACCGTCCACAAAAAATGCCCGTAGGCCCAGTTCTGCACCAAACAAACTCAAAGTTCGTTCTGCTTCACCTGCCAACAGGAATTTAAAGAATGCGCCAACCAGAATACCCAGCGCCATGCCGATCAGAATACGTGGGGTAAGACCTAATTTCTTTTTTGCAGTCATTTTTTATCTTTTATTTGCCCGAAAAATGCCGCTTAGCCTACCAGTTTGTGAGCCAAAAGAAAAACTGCAACTGAGGGAATTATTTTACGCCTTGGCTTAGCCCGTTCCTTAAGTTTCTACTAAGCTAGAGTAATTACAATAAGTTAGTGCATCCAATGGAGAATCCAGATGCTCAGAATCCGCTGCTACTTTGCTATCATCGTTTTGGCGTTATTAGCTGCATGTGGAGGAGGTGGCGGCACTATCAGTGACGATGACGGCGGTGAAACGACCGAAGTGATCAGCATCCGTCTGGCTTTAAGTACTGGATCGGGTGTCGCTTCAGTGGAGCTAAGCAAAGCACAACCTCTGACCTTAACTGCCACCTTGTCCTCATCCACTGGCAGGTCTATGGCGGGGCAGTTGATTAGTTTTAGTGTCAATGATGAGTTATTAGCTGGTTTTAATAATCAAGCGGGCACAGCTCAGACCAATGGCGACGGTGTCGCAACTATTGGGGTTCTGGTTGGCTCTAAAAGTGGTGCTGGTAACATCACCGCTACTTTAACAGGCGGGCAATCCGCTACTGTTAGTTTTACATCCGCAGGAGATGCAGATGATGTTGCGCCGGAAGAGCCCGTCGGATCGCTACGCCTTATTGCAGATAACTTGCAGCTAGGGTCGGGTGGAACGGCGCAAGTGGCTTTATCAGCCGTGGTTTTAGATTCCAATAACATATTACAACCCGGTGTCGCAGTGCAGTTCGCTGCCAGTTCGGGTGAATTACAGGTGGTTAGTGCATTAACAGAAGCGGATGGCGTCGCCAAAGCCACCTTATCAAGCAGTGTGGACTCATCATTACGCACAATCACTGTAACGGCATCTGTCGGTGATAAAACCGCGACGGTCGAGGTTGATGTGGTTGGTACCTCAATTTTAATCAGTGCTCCCCGTTCTATGGTGTTGTCTGATGAAGTGACTATGACTGCTGATTTAACTAACTTTGATGGCAAAGGTATCCAGGGCCAAACCCTAACCATCAGCTCCGCTTTAGCAAATCCAATAACCAGTAGTTCTCTGGTTACATCAGGGAATAGTGGTCGTGTATCTTTTAATTACAAAGCTTCTCAAGGCGGCACGGATGAGATCCGGGTGACAGGGCTAGGCGCTACGGCCATTGCGCCTGTTATTATTCAGTCTGATCAGTTCAGTTTTCTAAATACCGAAGTGATTGAAGTGCCACTTGGAACCGAACAACAGCTCAGCTTAGAGTGGTTGGTGAATAATTTACCTAATGCAGCTAAAGCGCTGAACTTTACAACAACCCGAGGACAGGTTGGGGTAATGACGGGTAACCTGACTCAGATTTCTGTCGATCAGACCACCAATGCTCAGGGGCTAGCTACAGTATTAGTCGCATCTGATTTCGCTGGATTTGCCAATATTTCTGCGACTGAGATCCGCGCCGGTGCTACTGATCTGTTGACGACTCAAACTCAGGTTGAGTTTATTGCGACAGTGCCGGATAACATCACAGTCTCGGCATTTCCGGCACAACTGGGACCTGGTGAGCAAAGTGTGGTGCGTGCCGTAGTTCGGGATCAAAATAATAATCCGGTGAAAAATCGCTCTGTTGCCTTTACATTAGACGGAGCCCCTGGTGGGTTGATTGATCCTGCTACCGCTATTACAGACTCTCAGGGGCTTGCCAGTACAGTGTTTACCGCTGATAACACTACGGGCGCTGGCAGTGGTGCGAATCTGAATGTGACAGCAACGGTACTGAATACCACACCTGCCGTGAGTGCGAATACGCCTGTCGCTGTTGGGACCAGAACCTTGTTTTTCCGTTTTGGTACAGGTAATTCTATACAATCGCCCAGTAATTCTTTGTTTGCGCAAGAGTTCTCAATACTGGTGACTGACTCGTCAGGTAATTCTGTTGCTGGACAGGAGCTGAATGTTTCTGTTGTGCCTGTCAGCTATAACAAAGGTTCCTGGGTCGCTGTACCCGATTTGGCAGATTTCGAATACTGGGACGATGTGATTAGCAGCCCGACCTGTCAGAGTGAGGATATAAATAACAACGGGATTTTGGACCAGGGGGAGGACTTCAACGCTGACGGGCAGTTAACACCTGGTAACGTCGCCTCAGTGCCCCGAACTGTGCAGGCGGACGAAAATGGTATAGCAACTTTTGATTTAACTTATACCAAAGATATTGCACCATGGACCAGAGTCATGATTTCTGTAACGGGTTTTGCTGAGGGGACCGAAAACATCGCAAGTCGTGAATACCGTACTTTGGTTTCAGGTGAATATACCTCAGATGAAACTGCAGCTCCGGCTCGCAACCCCTTTGGTGAAGGAGCGCTTTGCAGCGATACTGACTAAATTTGGTATAACGACAGATCAGAGCTGCGGTAAATGACTGAACACATAAAAAAGGCGGAATTAAATTCCGCCTTTTTGCGTGTTGTTCTGATTAATCGCGTTGGAACTGATAAACAGAACCCAGTTTTAAGATTTGAGTCAGTTCATCAAGCGCCTGACGACTTTCAATCAACAGCTGTGGATCGGCTAAGTCGGCTTCGCTGATCTGGTCGCGATAGTGTGTATCCACCCACTGATTTAACCGGACAAATAAACTCTCGTTCATCAGCACCGCCGGATTGACAGCCTGATGTTCCGCTTCACTCATGGCCACACGCAAGCGCAGACAGGCCGGTCCACCGCCATTTTGCATACTTTGTTTTACGTCAAAATAATGCACCTGACGGATAGGCGTGCCACGTCCTGTCAACTGTTCCAGATAGGCGGAGACCGTTGCACTGTCGCGACATTCTGTTGGCGCAATAATCGCCATGTCGCCGTTGGCCAAAGTCACCAGTTGAGTGTTAAACAGATAGGTCTTCACCGCTTCAGAAACCGATACTTCTGAAGTTTTCACTTCAATAAAATGCAAATCTGCAGCAGAGCCAAATTTACGACGAATTTCGTCCAGCTTAACTTGTGTATCGACAAAAGCCTGTTCGTGGAAAAACAGTACGTTTTGGTTACCCACTGCAATCACGTCATTGTGAAAGACGCCCTGATCGATCACATCTGGATTTTGTTGCATCATCACGGCAGCATTTTCTGATAAACCGTGCAAACGAGCGACTGCCTCACAGGCTTCCAGTGTATGGCGGGCAGGAAAACGTTTAGGTGCAGGCTTTGAAGAATCAAAGGCATAGCGACCATACACAAAAAGCTCTACGCCAGCTTTACCATAATCACTACATAAACGGGTATGGTTGGCTGCGCCTTCGTCACCAAAGTGATCGTTATCCGGCAAATGCTGATGATGCGCAAAATACTTGTCATCACTAAACATAGCTTTGAGGATCCGGCCCGTGGTTAAAGGCTCCAGTGAGCGGTGAAACTTATTGGTTAAGTTAGCCGGCGTAAAATGAATTTTACCGTCGGCAGTATCTGCACTGGGTGAAATAGTTGCGGCGTTGGCCGTCCACATACTGGAGGCTGAACAGACGGCTTTGAGCACTGCGGGCGCTTGTTTTGCCGCTTTGCTTATCACTTCACTGTCTGTTCCGGTAAAACCCAGACGTCTTAATGTATAAACGTCAGGCCTTTCCTGTGGTGCCAGCACACCTTGTATTAAACCCAGTTCAGACAAAGATTTCATCTTCTGTAAGCCCTGCTTAGCGGCTTGTTTTGGGCTGGAGGTGTTTTTGGCGTTATTGAGAGAGGCAACATTACCGATAGATAATCCGGCATAGTTGTGCGTCGGCCCGACGAGGCCGTCAAAGTTTGCTTCAAAGAACTTCATTTTTGTTTTATTCCTTCATTTTTGGGAAGGGGCACTGCTTTTATTGTTATTGCGGCCGTTGCTTCATTTTTTTCACTGGGCACTGAAAGCGGCAGCGTTTAAGGCTGTCACTGCAGTGATTCAGGGAAACTAACCTGCGTACTTATCGTCATAGTGTGGTTGCCAGCCGTTTAGCTTGCCTCTTTACTGTGACTTTTATCACTTTATGCAGGACCCGCTGTTTTATTCAGCGAAAAGTCACTAAATTGTGACCTTCTGGCATAATAATGAACTTATTCTCTTGTCACAACTTGAGTTTACGGATATACGTTAAAAAAGAAGTGCCCTGTGGCACGTTAAAAGGTCAGGGATCTCAATCATAAAATGGCGAAATCACTAGTCATAGTCGAATCACCAGCGAAAGCTAAAACCATTAATAAGTACCTTGGAAACGATTTTATCGTCAAATCCAGCGTCGGTCATATTCGCGATCTGCCAACGAGCAGCAGCAAAGATAAAGTCAAAGAAGACAAGACCAAGCTTAGCAAAGAGCAAAAAGAGTATCAGGCTCTCGTTGAACGTATGGGTATAGATCCAAACAACAACTGGCAAGCCCGCTACGAAATTCTGCCTGGCAAAGAAAAGGTCGTCAAAGAGTTGAAAGCTCTGGCTGAAAAAGCAGATACCGTCTATCTGGCAACGGACTTAGACCGTGAAGGGGAGGCGATTGCCTGGCACCTTCAGGAAATTATTGGTGGCGAACATCAAAAGTTTAAGCGGGTTGTGTTTAACGAAATCACCCAAAATGCCATCAAAAACGCCTTCGTTGAACCAGGTGAAGTGAATCAGCATCGTGTCAATGCGCAGCAAGCCCGTCGCTTTCTGGACCGTGTTGTGGGTTTTATGGTCTCGCCCTTGTTATGGAAAAAAGTGGCCAGAGGGTTATCTGCTGGTCGCGTCCAATCTGTTGCTGTGCGTTTAGTGGTTGAACGTGAGCGTGAAATTAAAGCTTTTGTGCCTGAAGAATACTGGACAGTTGCTGCGGATACACAAACCAAAACGGGTGTGGCACTGCAACTTGAGGTGGCTAAACAAGCCGGCAAAGCGTTTAAGCCTGAGAATAAAGCTCAAACGGATGCTGCTGTGGCTTTGTTACAAAAAGCCAGTTACAGCGTCACAGACCGTGAAGACAAGCCATCGAGCAGCAAAGCTCAGGCGCCTTTTATTACGTCGACCTTACAGCAGGCCGCCAGTACCCGTTTAGGTTATGGTGTGAAAAAGACCATGATGCTGGCGCAGCGTTTATACGAAGCCGGCCATATTACCTATATGCGTACCGATTCGACCAACTTGAGTGTGGATGCATTAACAGCGTGCCGCTCGTACATCGAGCAGAATTTTGGCGCGAAGTACCTGCCAGAGCAGCCATTAAGTTATGGTAGCAAAGCCAATGCCCAGGAAGCGCACGAGGCCATTCGTCCTTCTGATGTTTTTGTACTGGCGAGTAGCCTGCAGGATATGGAGGCTGATGCCCGTAAGCTGTACGAACTGATTTGGCGTCAGTTTGTTGCCTGTCAGATGCCCTCAGCTCAGTACGATGTCACGACCATTACGGTCTCAGCCGCTGACTTTGAATTAAAAGCCAAAGGCAGGGTACTACGTTTTGATGGCTGGACTAAAGTACAGCCGGCACAAAAACGCAAAGACGAAGAAGAGCTGGTGTTGCCGGATGTGAAGCCTGGCGAAAACCTGCAGCTGGAACAGTTAGTGCCAGCTCAGCATTTCACTAAACCACCAGCCCGTTTTAGTGAAGCCAGTTTGGTTAAAGAACTGGAAAAGCGTGGCATAGGGCGTCCTTCGACTTACGCGGCTATTATTTCAACCATTCAGGAACGTGGTTATGTCAAAGTGGATAATCGTCGTTTCTATGCTGAAAAAATGGGTGAAATAGTCACAGACCGTCTAGTCGAGAACTTCAGCGATTTAATGAGTTACGATTTTACCGCCAATATGGAAGTCCGGCTGGATGATATAGCCCAGGGTGAACTGCAATGGCGCAAGGTGTTGGATCAGTTTTATGGTGATTTTTCTACTCAGTTAAAAACAGCTGAAGCTGACCCGGAACAAGGAGGCATGCGCACCAATCAGTTTGTTTTAACTGATATTGCCTGCCCAACCTGTGGCCGTCAGATGGGGATTCGAACTGCATCTACTGGCGTATTTTTAGGCTGCTCAGGCTACAATCTGCCGCCAAAAGAGCGTTGTACAACGACGATGAATCTGACCCCCGGTGATGATGCGGTCGAAGTCGCTGATGATGACGAATTAGAGACAGAAGTGCTGCGTCACAAAAAGCGCTGTGCTAAATGCGGTACTGCTATGGATCATTACCTGATTGATGAGCATCGTAAGCTCTATGTTTGTGGTAATAATCCTGGTTGTGACGGTTATTTAGTTGAATCCGGTGTATTTAAACTCAAAGGCTATGACGGCCCACTGATTGAATGTGAAAAGTGTGGCTCAGATATGCAGCTCAAATCAGGTCGTTTTGGTAAATACTTTGGGTGTACCAACGATGCCTGTAAAAACACCCGTAAGCTGTTGAAAAATGGTGAAGCTGCGCCACCTAAAGAAGATCCGGTGCATTTGCCTGAACTTAAATGCGAAAAGTCAGATACCTATTTTGTCCTGCGTGATGGCGCTGCAGGTTTATTCCTTGCTGCCGCTACTTTTCCTAAATCGAGGGAGACACGAGCGCCATTAGTGTCTGAGCTGGCTCGCTTTAAAGATCGTATCATGCCAAAGTTTCACTATCTGGCAGAGGCTCCAGCAGCAGATGCTGCTGGAAATCCGACTATTATCCGCTGGAGTCGTAAGACCAAGCAGCAGTATGTAATGACGGAAAAAGATGGTAAAGCCACAGGCTGGTCCGCTTGGTATGAAAATGGCCATTGGGTTGTAACGAAAGAAAAAGCGAAGTAATTTTGGTGTTATAAAAAAGGCGCTTAGGCGCCTTTTTTACTGTCTGAGTAACTCTACTCAAAGTCATTGGCGTTGCAGCGCGGCGACAAGGGATTGAGACCCCAGGAGCATAGCTACCTATGTGACTGGGACGAGAGCACGCAGTCAACAAAGCTGCAGCTTCGGGCTGAAGGGGATATCCCCAAAGTTATTGGAGTTGCAGCGCGGCGACAAGGGATTGAGACCCCAGGAGCATAGCTACCTATGTGACTGGGGGGAGAGCACGCAGTCAACGAAGCTGCAGCTTCAAGGACGAAGGGGAGTTACCACTTACGTTTAGGGGCGAATAGCACATCCAAATCGTTATTTTCCTGCTCTGCTTTTTTCTGTCTGTCACGCAGGTTGCCTTCTTTTAATTCAGTTGCAATATCTTCCAGGATTGTCATGACTTCACTTTTACGATTGGTAATGTAGTCATCGGCATGAGCGCAGTTGGACATGGTGGTCAACGCTTTTTCGTAGCATTGACGGGCAGAACCTAACATATTACCGGCGCGAGCCTGGTTACCGCGTTTAATCTGACTTTCTACATTAATACGCAGTTGCAGCATCTCCAGGCGTCGGTCTTCCTGCACTACGGTTTGAGTATCAATATTACCGCGTGCATGCTCAGCCCGCAAAATGGTGCGTAGTTTTTTTATACCCTGAATCATACTGATAATTTGTTTATCGTTATCTGGCATAGTTAAACCTTCGACGGTCATCTCACCGGCCGCACTATCATTTAATCTGGCTTCTGTTTCTCCAATGCGTTTTTTTAACTCTTTTGAATTAGGCTCCAGCTCCAGCATGGCTTTGAGTGTGACTACTATACGTTTGAGCAGCATTTGCACTATGCCTTTGGTGATAGGCACATTAGCAGCGTTCAATAGAATGTCTTCTGTGTCTTCCAGCAGCGTTCTGAGTTTGGAAAACTCAGCACGTTTAAGCGATGCCAGTCGCTCTTTGTGTTGCTGCACTGCGTTGACAATCACGGCGATAATCACCAGTGCAACAACCAACACTATGATAATAGTAAAAAGCATCCACACTCCGTTGACCCCAGGCATTCAGGGGCTTTTCTGTTAAAACTGCTATTTAGCCAGTCTGCAAAACTTCTCTGCTTTCAAAACTTGTGTACTCAAGTCAAATCATGGCAGAAACAAACTAAACATAGCTCCGCCATACAAACCACCATTACTTAAGCGAATAAAACCTGTTTTACCATGATTCTTATGTGCTTTTGCAATTAAGCTTGCAAAAAACAGGCCTAAACCAGTGCGGCCTGCGGCTAAATTTAAGTCTTTCATCAGGGTATCGGCATTTTCCAGCATAAATTCAGGATAACCCGGGCCGTCATCATGCAATTCGATAGCCAGACCATCTTCGGTCCGCTCTGCACGTAATACTAATTTACTTTTGGTATAACGTAGCGCGTTGACAAACATGTCGTTGATCAGATTGCTGATCAGATCGCTATCAAAATACCAAAGCAGATCAGAGTCAGCCTGTATTTCAATCTGAATGTTTTTTTGTGCGCTGTACATTTCATTTTTTAACTGAACTTCTTCAAATAAATCAGAAATATAATACTGATCGATTTGCAAAGGTAACTGATTTTTTTCGATGCGATACAAAGACAGTAACTGCAATAAATTAATATTCAGGCGGTTCGCTTCGTAATGAATACGGGACAACTCCTCGCGGCCATTGCCATCCAGTTGCTGCTGCTGTTGTTGCAGGTTATCAATCGACTGGATTAATAAGCACAAGGAGTTTTTCATATCATGTGCAGCAGATGCCAGCACTGTCGCAAAGTCGATGGATGAGTCTGAGCCTGACATACTGTCCCCGATGATCCCGTTGTACCGCCACTGGTGTGAACATGGCAGTTTTTTTAGTTACTATTGGTTATATATTCCAACTAAATTAAAATAAGTTGGAATATCCAAACGAATATGTATAGTGTTTATAGCATATGCCAAGAACGGATCACTGACACATGAAATTACAACAGCTACGTTACATTGTTGAAGTTCTCAATCATAACCTGAACGTCTCTGCCACAGCGGAGAGTTTATACACCTCACAGCCTGGTATCAGCAAACAGGTGCGGATGCTGGAGGATGAACTGGGTATTCAGGTGTTTGGCCGTTCAGGTAAACATTTGACCCATGTTACACCAGCCGGCAGAGATGTTATTGAAATCGCTCAACAAATACTAGGAAAAGTTGAGAGCATCAAGGCAGTCGCCAAAGAACATACCTTGCCGGATCAAGGCAAACTGAACATAGCCACTACTCATACTCAGGCTCGTTATGCATTGCCTCCGGTGATCAGCGGTTTTATGAAAAAGTTTCCGAAGGTGTCTTTGCACATGCATCAGGGGACGCCTTCACAAATTGCTGAAGCAGCGTCTCGAGGCGATGCTGATTTTGCGATAGCAACCGAGGCTATGCATTTATTTAACGATCTGGTGATGTTGCCTTGTTATCACTGGAACCGCAGTGTGATTGTACGTCACGATCACCCGCTGGCAAATTTGAACCGTAAAATTGCAGTAGAAGATGTGGCTGAACATCCGATAGTGACTTATGTCTTTGGTTTTACCGGCCGTTCTGAATTGGATCGTGCTTTTGGTGAAAAAGGTTTAGAACCTAAGATTGTATTTACAGCCACTGACGCAGACGTGATTAAAACCTATGTTCGTTTGGGTTTAGGTGTCGGTGTGATTGCCTCAATGGCGATGGATAAAGAGACTGACAAAGATCTTGTTTCCATTGATGCAAGCCATCTGTTTGCCGCATCCACCACTAAAATTGGTTTTAGAAAAGGTACATTCCTTCGTACTTATATGTATGATTTCATTGAGCGTTTTGCTCCACATTTAACCCGTGAGGTCGTGGAAAAAGCCAATATGCTGCGAAATCAGGACGATATAGACAGAATGTTTGCTAAATTTGAGCTACCCATTAAGTAGCTGCATCCGGATACGACAGAGGGCCTACTTGGCCCTTTTTTTATTTGCAGCTACAGCACAGGGCAAGCTTTTGCCACTCTGCCTGACAGACTTTTCCCCCGCCTTATCATTTGAAGGTTGCTTATATCCCTCGAGTCAAAACTTACTTTATTGTTTGCATGGACATCTAGATGTTTACATGTCTAATATCTGTGGTTATGCTAAAGCAAGTACAATGAGTTCATTGCATGATGCGTATGAAGATGACTCAAGTGAGGTATGAGGCATGATAGATTTAAAACTGCTGCGAACTTTACAGGCACTGCAACAGACCGGTACTTTGGTGGCCGCTGCTGAACAACTGTGTTTGACCCAGTCGGCGTTGTCGCATCAGCTCAAAGAGGCAGAGTCTTCGCTCGGGACGACGCTTTATCTGCGTAAAAGCCAGCCGGTGAGTTTTAGCGCACAAGGCCAGTTGTTGTTGGATTTAGCCGCACGAGTATTGCCTTTGGTCGCACAGACAGAAGCACAACTTAAAGGGAGGAGTTTAAGTGGTATTCGACTGGCTGTGGAGTGCCACGCTTGTTTTCACTGGTTAATGCCTGCTGTTAAAGCTTTTGGACTGATAGAACCGAACTGCCCAATAGAGTTTTCTGCAGAGATAGAGCACAACGCGCTGGATGCTTTATTAAGTGATGAACTGGATTTGGTGCTGACGACAGATCAACGTGATCTTCAGGGCGTTTTTTTCGAAGCTTTATTTGAAATGCAGCTTTGTCTGGGGGTGAGCACCGATCATCCGCTGGCACAGCACGCTTTTGTAGTAGCGCAGCAGCTCAGACAAGAGACTTTATTAGGCTATCCTTTACCTCTGGAGCGACAGGATTTATATCGGTACGTGTTCGCTCCCGCAGGTTTGGAAGTCAAATTCAGAACCGTAGCTCAAAGTAGTCAGATCCTGCAGTTAATTGCCGCAGGGCAGGGGGTGGCCTTGTTGCCGCGGTGGCTGATGGAGCCTTATCGAGCTCAGGGCTTGCTGGCGGTTTTACCCATAGGTGAGCAGGGCTTGTTTCGAACTATGTATGCGGCTTGTCGACAGGGGCAGCAAGAGGCGACCCCATTACGACAGTTATTGGAACAAATCAGCCAGCATCAGCCTTCGTAGGCCAGCGGGTCTGTCGCTTGGTTTAGCTCAAAAGCTTCCAGGCGTTCCTGACAGGAGCCACATTTGCCACAGGCTTTTTCACGGCCGTTGTAACAAGTCCAGGTTTTGCTGTAATCCAGCCCCATGGCTAAACCATCACGCAAAATCTCAATTTTGGTCTGGCTTAAATAAGGGCTGACAATGTCCACAGGTTCGTAGTTAGCCACCTGGCAGACATCGTTCATTTTGTGCACAAATTCAGGACGGCAATCCGGATAGATAAAATGATCGCCAGAGTGTGCGCCGTAATACACAGCGCGGGCATTCAGTGAGACGGCATAACCCACGGCGAGAGACAATAAAATCATATTGCGGTTGGGCACCACTGTCGATTTCATGGTATCTGCAGCGTAATGACCCTCGGGAATTTGGATATCTTCATGTGTACTGTCTGGCGCCATCAGGCTGGAACCTGCCAGGAGCTGATTAATGGCAGAAATATCCACCACCTTATGAGGCACGCCTAATTCTTCACAGACGTTTTTAGCACAGAGCAGTTCTTTGACATGGCGCTGGCCATAGTTAAAAGACAGGGCATAGACTTCATGTCCATCAGCTATGGCTTTGTGCAACACGGTAAATGAATCCATACCGCCGGAATAAATCACAACAACTTTTTGCGGCATCTGTTCGGCTCTCTCGCTATAATGGGCAAAATTTCGGGCGCGCATTGTACTGTATCTGAGCCCGTAGCTAAAGGAAAACCCCATAAAGTGTATAAAGTAAACGAGATTTTCGAGACCATTCAGGGTGAAGGTAGTTACACCGGTACTCCAGCTATTTTTCTGCGTTTACAAGGTTGTCCTGTAGGCTGCTCCTGGTGTGATACCAAACAGACCTGGGAAATCGATCCCGAGTTGCAATTAAGTCCTGCCGCAATTTTAGAGAAAAAAGCCGATTCTGATCATTGGTGCAGTTTAACCTCAGAGCAAATAGTGCAACTCTTTGCTGACAAAGGCTACCGTGCTAAACATGTGGTGATCACAGGTGGCGAGCCTTGTATGTATGATTTACGACCTTTGTGTGAGCTGTTGCATGCACGGGGGTTTTCAACACAGATTGAAACCAGTGGGACCTTTGAAATTCTGGCGCCTGTCAGTACCTGGGTGACTGTTTCACCTAAAATAAATATGAAAGGCGGCTACGAAGTGCTACGCACGGCGCTGGAGCGTGCCAACGAGATTAAGCACCCTGTAGCTATGGAAAAGCATATCGACGAGCTGCTGGAGCTGTTACAGGGGCTGGATTTAAGCACTACACTAGTGTACCTGCAGCCTATCAGTCAAAAAGCCAAAGCCACTCAGCTGGCTATTGAATTTTGTAAACAATACAACTGGCGCTTAAGTGTGCAGGTCCATAAGTATCTGGGTATTAATTAATCACCCCTTTAAACTGCAGCGTTGCTTTGACATATCGCTGCTCCATCTCATGTCATCCAGCCGGAGACTGCGCCGCGTGTTCATAAAGTGGTCAGTCTCTACGAGTCAATCGTCGATGTTTTTGCGTTTACGAATACAGCACATTACAGATTTACAATTCAATAATGCTGCATTAACGAGTGACAAATTAACAAGACCAGCAGCGACTTGTCTTATTAGTTTGTGTTGCATCATGTCATAGTGAGGGAGCTCTGATATTTGCTAATTTATCTATCCGAGGGAGCAGCGAGCTACCTGATATAGTAAGTCTGTAAGATTTTACAGGTTGTTAAAAAAATACAGAGTCTTATGATGTGTGTGTCGATGGCTTGCTGGCCTCGACAGACACATGAATACTTAATGGAGATCAATGATATGAATGAATTAAATTTGAATGAACTTAGTGATGTGAATGGTGGTGCGGTAGTTGCCATTCCGTTGGCTTATAAAGTTTTTGTTGCTGGCTTCACAGCTGGCTCTGGCCTGGTAATTGCTGCTTATAAGATGCTGTAAGGAGTATTAACATGAAAGAACTGCAAATTAAGGATATTACCGAAGTAAGCGCTGGTGCCGGTCCCCTGCTGCTTGTTGGTTACTTTCTCGGAGGTGTTGCAACGGGCGGTGCCGCAGCGGCTGGCGCTATTTGGGTAGCTAAGCAGTTAAAGGCTTTGTAATTATGCAGGAATTGCTTCAGGAACATAAATTGGTGGTTTTTCTGACCGGCTTTATTTGTGGCGCCTTACTGCTTTTTATCGCATATTTTACAAACTAAATTATAAGCCTCTGATGCAAAAAGGCTCCATTAGTCTTGCTGATGGGGCTTTTTTTCACCAAAGGACTGGCCTACGAATTTAAACAATTATTTAGCTAATTTCTTCCAGACTATCTTCCAGCCATATCTCAAGGTCTTTGGCTGTGGTAGTTAAATCCTGCTTTAACCACTGACGTTTTAAGTGGGGAGTCAGGGGAAGAAGTTCCATCCAGCGCGACACCAGCCAACATAAATTCTGATGCTCAGGCTCAGGGTAAAGTCTGGCCAGTTCAGGGTATTGTTTAAATACCAGCTGCAGTTTATGCCAGAGTGGCTGGTGTTCTATTGCGGTGTTCTCTGCAGTCCAGAAGCGGATAGGTTCAAGCTCAGCGACATGCAGTTGATCCTGCTCTTGCCATCTTTTCATAATTTGATAACGGCCTAGCCCTTCGACAGTGATACCCAGCAAACCATCAGGTAATTGTTCAAAGTCAATAATAGAGACCAGGGTCACCTCAGGACAGATGCGATCAGCGTGATGCTGACTAACAAGCGGATTGATGCTTGCCATCGCAAAGGGGCGTTGACCACTACTGGCTTCTTTCATCATGCGTAGATAGCGCGGTTCAAACAAACGCAGACGCATTTTGCCTTCAGGCAGTAATAAGGTATTTAGTGGAAATAAAGCTATTATAGGGTTCATAACCGCAAGTCGTTAACTACTCTGCGGTTATGTACGCTGTGGCTGGGCTTTCAGATTAGTCTTTTGCAGTTCTTATCGGATCGTCTTTCAATTTAGGGATTTTTAAGCCCAATTCTTTGCCTCTGTTGCGGGCGTAGTAAGTGCAGCCAACAAACATGAGGCCAGAAAACAGTAGCTCAAGCAGAGCCAGAAAAAACTCAGTACCTACGCTGACCCATAAATGTGTCAGGCTGTGGACCATGTACAGCATTACAATAAAGTTAGCCCAGGCAAAGGTATAAGCTTTACCTGTGATCATGCCCCAAAGTGGGAACCACAAAGGCGTCCACAGCAAGGCAAGCAGAACCTTAGCACTGCCCAGTTCTGGTGGTGCTAACCATAAAACCCAGACAGGGATCAGGATAAAAAGCCCGACAAAACCAATACGGCCAAGCCATAGATAAAGACGGGTGGAAGGAGCCATGGCCACAGATAGATCGTTCATAAGGTACTGAATCCGGATGTTTTTAACGCAATAGCGGCTAAAGCAAGCCGTTTACCAAATTGAATAGCCAGTTGATGTTCATCTTTACTCAAATGGCTTGCACCTGATAAGCCACTGACATGGCTTGGGCCATAAGGTGTGCCGCCCGTTTGAGTATGATGCAGTTCTGGTTCCAGATAAGGCAGGCCTATCACCAGCATGCCGTGGTGCAACAACGGCAACATCATACTGAGCAAATTAGCTTCATTACCGCCATGCATACTGCCAGATGATGTAAATACTCCAGCTGGTTTATCCATCAAAGCGCCTTTAAGCCAGAGACTACTAGTGTTATCCCAAAAGGCTTTTAATGGGGCTGCCATATTGCCAAAACGTACAGGACTGCCAAAAGCAAAGCCATCGGCGTCGAGCAAGTCTTGTTCTGTAACTTGCGGATGTATGCCAACGGCTGAGCCATCCAGAGCGGGCACTGTACGCAACATAACTTCTGCACCCGCTTGCTGAACACCAATAGCAATTTTTTCCGCTAAGGCGGCAACAGAGCCATGGCGGGAATAATATAAAATTAATAGCTGAACACTCATGCCAGCAGCGCCAGCATTTTATCGGCAGGCCTTGCTATCACTGCGTTGTCACCCACCTGAAGCACTGGTCTTTCCATCAGCTTAGGGTGTTGTACCAAGGCAGAAATTAATTGCTGTTCGGACAGAGCAGGATCAGCCAGGCCTAAGTTCTTGTATTCATCTTCCTTACTGCGTAATAAATCCCGTGCTGGCAGTTGCAGCGCTTTGAGTAAGGCGGTCAGTTCAGCAACAGACAAAGGCTGCTCGAGATAATAACGCACAGTAAAAGCTTTACCGCTTTGTTCCAACAGCGCCAACGCTTCCCGACTTTTTGAACAGCGATTGTTATGGTAGAGCGTAATCATAAAAAATTATACCTTGGTGTTACAAACGTTTCAGACGATTGAGTTCGGTTTGCCATTGTTTTTTCTTAGCTTCAAGACGTCTGTTTTCTAAGGTGTTATTTTTGCCTACATGGTTTAATGCTTCGTTTAAATCGTCAATAGCTTTAGGGTAAACCGCCATTTGATAATACAAGTCGGCTCTTGCCTCGTAATAACGGGCATAATCTTCCATGGCTTTGTACGTGTCGGCCAACATTTCATAAGCCAAAAAAATGTCATTTTTGTAATAGAGTAAATTTCTTAGTAAATGGACCGCTAATCTGTACGCTTTGCCCTGAAGCGCGGCATTGGCATAGTTGAGCGTAATGACCTGATTATTAGGCTTGAGTAAGTAGTGCTGTTCCAGCATCGACATAGCCTGCTCAGCTTTACCTTGTGCCAGCAGAATATCGGTATAGGCGTCTATATAAAACAAGTTATCCGGCTCTTGCTGTCGTAATTTACTGATAATCTGGTCGGCTTTCTCTACTTGCTTGTCATCAAAATAAGTCAAAGCTAAACCATATTGGTTGGCTTTGGTATTGCCACCAGGCTCTGCCAGTTTACGTAGAAAGTAACTCTGTGCATCTTTTGTCTGGTAATGATAACGCGCCATGACTCTGGCTTTTACCAGGGTGTAGTCCTGACTGTCTGCAACAAAACGCTTGGGAAATTGCTCAGCCCTTAAGCGTGAATCCGCGACCCGGGATTGTGACAAAGGGTGAGTGTACAAGAAGGCCAATTGAGTATTGGCAAAGCGACTTTTTTCAGCCAGTTTATTAAAGAACTCCGGTACGGCATAAGGGTTATAACCTGCGTCCGCCATCAGTTGAATACCAATACGGTCGGCTTCCTGCTCGTTACTGCGGGTAAAGTTAATAGCGCTTTGTTGTGCCAGCCCCTGAGAGGCCATAATACCGGCCATACCCGCTTCCGGATTGACTGTAGCAAGCAAAATTGACCCTAATATTCCCGCCAGAGTGAGAGGGCCGTTTTCAGACCGAGCTTCTACAGAACGTGCAATATGGCGCTGTGTGACGTGGGATATTTCGTGCGCTATGACAGAGGCAAATTCACTTTCACTGTCTGACACAGCCAGCGTACCAGTATGAGAGACGATGTTGCCGCCCAGAGTCGCGAATGCGTTGATGTTTTTATCATTCACCCAATAAAAGCGGAATGGAAATTTGACATCCTGAGCTTTGGCGACCATTTGGTTGCCCATAGAGTTCAGGTATTCGTCCATTAGCGGGTCATACACCATAGGCAACTGGCCCTTGGTTTGCCGCATCATCACGTCACCCAACTGCTTTTCTTTGTCTGGTGTTAAGGTTGAAAAAGCGTTCCCGCCAATATCAGGTAAGGCATTATTGGCTTGAAGTGAGGTACTGCTCAAAGCCAAACCAATACTGAACAAACTCATTTTAATGAGTTGTTTTTTTACTGCAAATCGCTTCATTTATTTTTTGAACTCAGTCATACCGGCTTTAAACACGGATAATTTTAATTCACTTGGTCCGCTTACCCCAGCTTTTTTTGACAAAGCTGCAACAGTCGCGACATCTTCAGATGTGCACTGTTGAGACTCTCAAAGCCAGAATAAGACAGAGTGTACAGTGGTTCAGTTGAAAGTTGTTAAACCACTGATTAATTTCACTGTATTTGGCAAAAAAAAAGCTGCGAAGTTCAACTTAATATAAGCTTTAGCTTCAGTCAGAGCTTATTGTTCAGGCAATAAGCTCAATTCCGGCATTAAAAGCTAAGATTTAATCCCAAAGAAACAGAACGTGGCAATGCTGGTTCAAAAGCACGGCCATTGGCCTGATTGACCACTACAGCCCCGACATAATTTTTATCGGTCAGATTATCTACACCTAGCCAGTAGCGCAGCTGCAGATTGGATAATGCAGTTTCGGTCACTAGTTTCAGATGATAGACAGTAGCTGAAGGGGCAAATAACAGGTTTTGATCGCTGGTAGCTATTTTGCCGCGATACAAGGTATCAAACTGCAACATCCACTCGCTGCTCTGTAGCGGCATCCAACTGATTTGCCATTGAGCCTGTTGTTTGGCTACTCCAGGTAGTAACTTGCCATCCAGAGCACCTTGGGTGAAACGTGCATTGAGCTGAGTGAGCGTCCATTGATGTTGCCAGGATGCAGAGGCAAACCATAAGGTCGACAGTTCAACACCGGTACGTTTAGTTTCACTGGCATTGCGATAACTGGTACGACCGCCACTGGACTGATCGACCACTAACTCATTTTCACTTTCAACTAAAAATACCGCCAGACTGGATCGCCAGTTGTCTTGCTGCCATTTATTACCCAGTTCCCATTGCTGGTTGGTACTCTCTTTTAATCCTAAATTTAAACCTTCGCCACTGCTTTGGTACGCCATCTCGGTAAAGGTGGGGGTTTCAAAACCGCGGCCTGCGCTGATATACCAGGAGACATACTCAGACTGAGCAAAGTTGAGCGCCAGAGCGGCTGAGGTTCTGGCAAAAGCAGTAGATCCGCTGTCGTCAGGGTTTTGTGCTGTGCTATAAAAATCAGTCACATCAAAATCCAGATCAGAGTGGCGAACACCACCACTTAATTGCCAGGCCGGGTCCAGATCCCAAACAAAGCGGCTGTATAAATCAGCAGATTGTACTTCGCCTTCCTCATCGCGGCGCAAATCACCCTGAACACCCTGGTTATTGACATAACCGCGGCGTTCATCGGTACTTTGTTCAAGCGCACCACCTACACTCAGGCGCACCTTGTCAAATTGCCAGCTGTAGGATGCATCCACCCCCTGATAAGGCCGGCTCAAATCAACCACACCTCCGGCTGAGGTTGGCGCAGAACCATCAAAGCCCAAATACTGACCTACATCACGTTGACCAAACCAGGCCGCCACACGCCAGCTTTGATCTGCAAATTGCTGTGACAGGTTTATGCTCCATTGCTGTTGTTTGGTAAATTTACGGGTATCAAAAGTGAGGGCATTGGCCGCGGTTTGGCGCGGATCCTCTTGCCATTCCTGTGCTGTTAAACCTAATGGGTCTTGCAGCAGTGGATCATAAGACCAGTCGTATCTTAGTTGGAGTGTTAGCTCGTTCTCAAAAGCGCTTTGCCACAACCATTGTGCTTGTTGTTTTTTGGCATCACTGTGTGCACGTTGACTTTGCAACTCTGCGTTTTTTAAGCTCAGGGAACTTGCATGCTTACCCTTTACCACAGCTGCTGAGAGCAGCTGCTGACGGGCGAACTGACTGTGACTGAGTTGTACTGAGGCTGAGTTTTCTGTCGGCCAGCGGCTTTGCAGAGCAACCACACCACCTGCGGCATTGCCATACAACACCGCAAGTGGGCCTGTCAGAACTTCAACAGAGGCCAGTTGGTCCAGTAATACTGAACTGAATTGGCCCTGGCCGTCCGGGCTCGACAAAGGAATTCCGTCCTGTAATAAACGTATTCCGCGGATGCCAAAACTACTTCTGCTGCCAAAACCTCGGGCACTTAAACGGCTGTCCTGAGCATAATTGGCTCTGCTGTCGGCCTGAATGCCCGGAATATGCTGCAGTAAACTGGCTGCGTCTGTTTGTAAGGGTTGTCGTTCAAAGCTTTTACGAAAACTGCTGGCTGCGCTGCCAATCCAAGGAGACTGCTGACCCTGAGCTGTCACTACAATGATTTCAGCCGGTAGTTCATCTGGATTCGTATTTTCCACCGCGATAAGAGCTGCAGAAAAAAAACTGAGCGCTAAAGCGCTCAGTTGAAAAGGTAAATAGTTCATGGAGACTGGTTACTCTTTATTGTGGGGATAAACGCAATAACTTACCGTCGTCTTCGTCGGTTAGCAGATACACTGCACCGTCAGGGCCTGCCTGCACATCACGGATACGTGCGCCGATGCGGATGCGCTCTTCGTGGCTGACTTTGTCACCTGTCAGTTCTAAACGTACGAGCTGACCGAATTTTAAAGAACCCACTAACAGGTTATTTTGCCAACCATTGATTTGAGTACCTGTGTAAAAACTCATGCCGCTTGGCGCAATAGAAGGTACCCAGTAGTGCAAGGGTTGCTCTAAACCAGCTTTGGTTTTTACGCCTATCACACCGCCACCGTACTCTTCACCATAAGTGATCACTGGCCAGCCATAGTTTTTACCTGCAGTGGCAATATTGATTTCATCGCCGCCCTGAGGACCGTGTTCGTGAGTCCATAAAGCACCGGTTTGCGGATGAATCGCTGCACCTTGCAAATTACGGTGACCATAAGACCAGATGTCGGCTTTGGCATCGCTCTGATTTGCAAAAGGATTTCCAGCTGCTGGTGAACCATCCTTGTTTACTTTGACTATTTTACCAAAGTGACCAGATAGTTTCTGTGCGTCGTCACGACGAGAGCCTCGATCGCCCATGGTGATAAAAAGTTCGCCTGCCGGAGTAAAAGCCAG
Organism: Rheinheimera tangshanensis; assembly: GCF_014645135.1. Classification (GTDB taxonomy): domain Bacteria; phylum Pseudomonadota; class Gammaproteobacteria; order Enterobacterales; family Alteromonadaceae; genus Pararheinheimera; species Pararheinheimera tangshanensis. The sequence goes on along the minus strand of NZ_BMLH01000009.1, from coordinate 113,003 downwards.
ACGACCGCCATAGTGATAATTGCTGTCTATAGCTTCTGCCTGCCGGAAAATCACTTTAACATTTTTTAATGTCTGACCATCCAGAGTGGCACTGGCTACTGCGGTGGCATTGACCCCACCTTCACGAGGTTCGCTGAAACTGAAATAAATAGTGCTGTTTTTTGCAAAGTCAGGGTCCAGCACCAAACCTAATAAACCACCCTGGCCCTTAGCATGCACCGCGGGCAATCCAGTAATGGCTTCACTTTTTTCGCCAGTTTTGCTGATGTAACGCATATAGCCTGCACGTTCGGTCACCAGCAAGGAGCCATCAGGTAAAAATTGCATAGCCCAAGGGTGATTGAGACCCGATGACAGTGTTTGCATGTCCAAGGTAGCTTTTTCGGTTTTCAGAGTTTCAGCCACCAGAGGATGAGTCACCAGACTAAGGCCAGCGACCAGACTGAGCAGGGATAGTTTATGCATACAGCAGATCCTTTTTTAGCGTTTATAAATAAACCTGAGCATAATGGATAGCAGAAAAAAGTACTAAAAATGCGGCTGGTATCCATTCTCACAGGATTAACGGAAGTTAATCAGGGTTTTTCAGATAAGCCAGCACCACGTCATGGTGATTGCTGGTTTTAAAGTCATCAAAGACTTTACTGATCCTGCCATCCTGCCCAATCAGAAAACTAATCCGATGTTGGTTTATGCTCCATAAAGAGTGCACATAACGGCATTTTATTAGCGATTCGGTGCAATTTCTAAAGTGTGCATAAATCATCTTGCACTCTGATCACAATCGGCTGCAACGGTAAGAGTGTTTGACTGCCTTGTCGACTGCTAGTAACTCAGCCTGCTATCAACTTACCTTTAAGATAATCTAAAATCACTTCGTGATGATCTTTGGTTTTGAATTTATCAAATATGTGTTCGATTACTCCTTCTTCACTCACTAAAAAAGAAGTTCTTACGACACCCATACTCTCACGCCCCATAAATTTCTTTAGTTGCCAAACACCATATAATTCGCAAACGGTATGGTCTTCATCAGCGAGTAGGTTGAAATTAAGTTCCTGTTTTTTAGTAAAATTTGCAAGAGCCTTTGGTGTGTCTGGGCTGATACCCAGAATAACCACATTTAATTCATTCAACTCAGATTTAACGTCACGAAGGCCACAGGCCTGCACAGTGCAGCCTGGGGTTGATGCCCGAGGATAAAAGTATACCAAAACCTTTTTCCCTTTGAACGATGACAGTGCCACTGATTCATCATTTTGGTTTTGTAGGGTAAAGCTCGGTGCCTTCTGTCCAATTTCAATCATGCTGGGTTACTCTCAGATTTATAGGATTGCTTGAATTAGTCTACCTGCAACTATACGGAAGGATCTACCCTTCAGATTTTTCGTGAGTCCAAAAGTCGAAAATATTTGGTAATTGTCTGTTTATTATGTTTTTAATTCTAATGAGTTACGAGTGAGTGTTATAAACGTACTGCAAGTTGGAGCTAACTAAGCAATGTTGGATATAGATGAAATTTAGAAATTAGGAAAGCGTGATGGGTAGTTATTTATGGTTTCATAATCAACGTGCATCAATGCGTTCCGTCTAACCACTAAAACGCTTCCATTGGCAGCTTACCTCCAATCTACCAGTTCTCTTACAGGCACATCATACATATCCTCAGCGAGCAGTTTGTGAAGGGTTTCATCATCGAAATACTTAACCAGTCGAATGGCTACACTTGTGGGATGTCGTTTCAGCTCATCAGCTATCTGCCTGCATGTATAAGCCAGATCAATCATGTCATACAGTATATCGTCATCTTCTTTAGACCAGGTCTTGCCAAAGTTTTCGGACAAATCAAGCTCCCCTGTGAGGTAGCGGTGGTAGAAATCTTTAAGCTCACCTATATACATTTCCGAAACCACACCTTCCGACGAGATCTTTTGGTAGCGTCCGGACCGTGGCCAAAGGTACCATTTTAGTTCGTTATAATAGAGTAAGTATTTATACTTATTGATTTTTTTGAATGAAAGCCCTGGGTGGTTCAGTATTTTTTCAAGGTACTTTTGTGTATTTTTGCTCCACATACACTTATCTCATTTTTTCTTGATAGGTTAAGAGTAGAGCAAAATATCAATAATGAGCGATATATCACGTGGTGATATAATCAGTGATTGGTGATAGTTCTGTCTTTTGAACAGAGCAATCATGAAAGATCCACGTCTAGTCGCTTTTGGCGAGCGAGTTCGTAAGCTAAGAAAAGAGAAGGGGTTATCGCAAGAAGCCTTGGCAGACCTTGCCGGTATAGAGCGAAGCTACATGGGACATATAGAGCGTGGTGATCAAAATATTACGTTAATCAAGATATTCCAGATTGCTGAAGCATTGGAAATGTCGCCAGGTTATCTAATTGATAATGAATAATAATTTTTTTATTTTTCACTTTTAGTGAATCGCCACTAGTAATCTACACACTTCTCAGTCGTTCTGGGTAACTGTTCCCAACTCTACTTTTGACTGCAAAACGACACGCCAATTTACCACCCACATAACTGGCTTCTTACCAACAGTTTCGCCAATCTTCCCGTTAATTGATAGTCAACTATGAGCGAATAGCGACTGTTCAGAAAAGACGCTCTTGAAAAAACGAATCCCTGTTTTGCCTTATTTGTGGACATTCGTTTTTTCGTGAGCTCTGAGATTCTCTTCCAAATTAGTTGGCTAAATTCAGTTGGCCACCGCCCCCAATTGAAGTCAACGTTGAGCAGGTGTTGTAGTTCACAAACCAGTGCCAACTGACTGGATCAGATTCAGTTTCTCGACTAACGCTAATTGCTAGCACGATCTATTCTTACGAAATTGAGCTTGATTTATCCTGATCGGCTTAACATGCTTGCAAGCGAAAAAACGAGCTTTGACTTTTGGGTCGTCGTGGCAAGTGAATCAGGAATAGCTCAAGTGCATTTACGCGCGCAGGGTGAGGACTACGAGCCCTACTTTTTACCTACAGGCGTTAAAATTTCTCTGAGTTCTTCCGGAATGGACATCGGCTTAAAGGCACTGACGTTCGACCGCCCCGTATTGCCAGATGGCAGGCGCTCAAAGATATGTCCAAAAGGTGTTTACAACAACCGATAGTTTTGCCCGGCCATTTCGCGCCAGTCTGCCGTGCGAAGGGCCTACCAGAGCATCTTCAAGTAACTCCACATGACAGCTGACCGAGAATATGGGCAAACTCCATATATGCAAAACGTCTCTCATAGGCAAGCAAGACCTTTGGTTCCATCACTATCCCTGATCAATTAAAATGCAGTTTCTGCTGGCTGTATTATGATACATTTAATGCTTAAAGTAACTTTAGAGTTGGTGAAAGGCAATGAAAATTGGTGAACTGGCGGCGCTGGCCGGATGTGAAACGGAAACCATCCGATTTTATGAAAAACAGGGATTGTTAGCCGCTCCGGCAAGAACCGCCTCCGGATATCGGACTTATCAGCAGCGCCATCTCGAAGATTTGCAATTTATCCGGCATTGCCGTGCCTTTGATATGAGTCTGTCATTGGTCCGGCAACTCCTGAAGTTTCGTGTAGATCCCAGCCAACCTTGTGGGCAGGTCAATACGCTGATCGATGAGCAATTGGGGCATTTAGACACGCAATTAACCCAACTTCATCAGTTAAAAGCGGATTTACAGGCGTTACGGGAGCTTTGCCAGGATGACCATCAGGTCAAAGACTGTGAGATCCTGAAAAATCTGGTGCATCCATGTACCAGTGATTGTGTACAACATCGGTGAAAAAACTGTTGACCTTAAAGTGGCTTTATAGTTTTTAATAGAGATATCTTGTTCAAAGTGAGGCCACCATGTCAGATTGCCAATGTAAAGCTCAGGTGCAAGTCTCTGAAAATGCTCAGTTGCCTGAGTGTTCTGCATCAGATTTGCACCACAAAACCCGTTACCACATTCGCAAGATGGACTGTCCCTCAGAAGAAAATCTGATCCGGATGGCGCTTGGCGCGTTGCCACAGGTGCAGCAGTTGCAATTTTTCCTGCAAGACCGGCAGCTTGATGTGGTGCATCAAGGCAGTCCGGACGCCATCACCCAACGTCTGGAAACATTAAATTTAGGTGCTGTACTGCAAAGCTCAGCGCCGTTTCAGGCCGACCCAACTGCGTCAGCTGATAACAGCAAAGCTGATGCTGACGAACGTAAGCTATTACTGCGATTATTGACGATTAATGCCGTGATGTTCGTCACAGAACTTATTGTCGGAGTCTGGGCACAATCCACCGGCCTTATTGCCGACTCGTTAGATATGCTGGCCGATGCCGCCGTCTACAGCGTTGCCTTGTTGGCTGTTGGCCTTAGTGCCACCAAAAAAGTCAGGGCTGCCCATCTTTCAGGTTGGTTGCAGGCGTTGCTTGCAGCCGGTGTGTTGTTCGAAGTAGCACGACGGTTTTGGGCTGGCACTGAACCCATGTCGACGCTGATGATTGTGATGGCGAGTGTGGCACTTATAGCAAACACTTTATGCCTTTATCTCATCTCACAGTCACGCAGTGACGGTGCACACATGAAAGCGACCAAAATATTTTCGACCAATGATGTTCTGGCGAACCTCGGGGTGATTGTTGCCGGTGGCCTAGTCGCCTGGACGGGATCGGGCTATCCGGATTTAGTGATTGGCTGTATCATTGGGATAATTGTCCTTGATGGTGCAAGACGTATATTAGCGCTCCGCGCTTAACATAAAGGATTGTTGTGTCTCACTATTCCCGATGGATATTGTGGTTTATGCTCACGATTATGCTTAATCATGCTTTTGTAGCCTGTGACAGCATCGTCGTGCATTTGCCTACAGAACATCATAATCTGATTTCTTTCGGGGATAATGCTGCGCACCAACACAATGAACATCAAATGATGCACGCCAATGAGGCCGTCAATGATATGGACGACCCACATGAGGTCCATGCACATGTGCTGTGTTTTGTCGCTTATATGACAAGCGCATCGGCAGAGTCCGTTGTTCAGACCATCGTCCCGTTTTCCCATGCTGAAGTCTTCAGCATGACGTACGCTCCTGCTGTGCCCCCGCCAAATGCCTGAGATCATCGTTTTTAGTTAACAACGTGATTTTACATTTGACGGAGAATTTCTATGTCCCGCCCTTATTGCAAAGGCGCTGTTGCCTTGGCATTGCTGTGTGTCGCATCTTTTTCGGTGACGGCGCAAGAGCTTGCGATCACTACAGCGTTAGAAAGAACTTTAACGAGCAGTCCACAACTGCAACTTTATCCTTATCAGCTTCGGATTGATGAAGCTAAAACCCTACAAGCTGGTCTTAAACCAAACCCTGAGCTTGGTGTTTCTGTGGAGAACGTCCTTGGAAATGGCAGCCTCAGCGGCGTTAAAAGCGCAGAGCTTACGCTGACACTGAGTCAGCTCATTGAACTTGGCGACAAGCGTCAGCGCCGTCTGGAGAGCGCAAGTGCAGGGAAAGCACTGACACAGGCCCAATACGAACTCGACCGGGTGGATGTTCTGGCCAAAACCATGACCGACTATCTGGATGTGTTGGAATTGCAGACGGTGCGCAGCTGGACCGCTGAACGCCTGGTGATGGAGCAAAACGCACTGCAGGTCGCGACAGAGCGGTCACGGGCAGGACTAGTCACTGACGCGGATGTATTGCGGCTGAAAAGTCGGGTGCTCAAAAGCCAGATGGATTTAAAAGCGCTCAAAGCCGAACTGCAGGTTGCAGTACGCCAGTTAGCCGCCAATTGGTCCAATGAACCGGATTTCGATACGGTGCAGGGGCAGTTGGCGGTGTTGCCGATGCTGCCATCGCTCAATGAGATGCTGGCAGCGCTTGATAGCTCGCCACAACTTGGGTTCTATCTGACACAGGAGCGTTTGGCGGGCACGCTGCAAAACCTGGCGATCGCCAATGGCCAAACCGACCTTACAGTCGGGGCTGGGGTGCGCCGTAACGAGCAGCTGAATGAGAATGCGTTTGTGCTCAGTGTCAGCATGCCTCTGGCACTTTCAAACCCCAATGCCGGTGAGATTGAAGCAGCGAGGGTGACTTCAGAGCGTTCAGCGCATCAGTTAAAGCTCAGTCGTCAGCAATTGCAGCTCTCTACGGGCCGGTTATATCAGCAATTAACCCTGCTTTCAGAGCAAATCCATGATCAGCAACAGGCCATTCTTCCGGCGGCGGAGTCGGTCGTGCAAAGCACACTTAAAGGGTATGAGACCGGCATCTTTGATATGACGGATTTGCTCTCTGCCCATGAAGATTTGCTAAGCGCCAAACGCAACATGATTGACGCTCAGGCCCAGTTTCACCGTCAGTTAGTCGAACTCGAACGTCTGGTGGGAATGCCTTTAGTGGTCAACGGACCTGCTGCATTACCATCCCGCATGAAGGAATAACAATATGATGAATTACATCCGTTTTATATCAACGGCTTTACTGCTAACGGCATTCACAGGGTTTTGTGGCCCGTTACAAGCCAGCGAAGAGCATGACCATGCTGACGAAGACGCACAAACCGAAGAGAGAAAAGGCCCCAATGGCGGGCATTTACTGGAAAAAGGCTCGCTGACACTGGAAGTTGTGCTCAGTGAAAACGGCGGCAAACCAGAGTTTCGTTTATTTGCATCTGATAATGGAGAGCCTCTGGCCCCCGGGACTTATCAGGCCGGACTGACACTGGAGCGTCTGGGAGGTCGTCGGGATGTGCTGACTTTGCGCCCACGTGGTGACATGCTGGTCAGTCAGGAGCCGGTCGCAGAGCCGCATTCATTTGAAGTGGAAGTTGCACTCAGTGCCAAAGGTCAAAATCATACCTGGCACTTTGAGTCCTACGAGGGACGCACCGAACTTGAAGCGGATGTGGCAAAAGAGTCCGGTTTAATCAGCGAGCCTGTGACTTCAGGTCGTATTCGCACTCAGGCGCATTTGTTTGGTGTGGTATCGGTGATCCCAGAGCAGCAAAGCAGGCTCAGTGCGGTCTATCCGGGCGTCGTGCAAAGTGTGGCGGTGCGGATTGGCGACAAGGTCAAAGCGGGTCAGGTTGTGGCCACGGTACAAAACGCAGCGACATTAAAAAATTACAGCATTAAGGCGTTGTCGGACGGTGAAGTTACTAACCGGTTTGTGAATCCCGGAGAAAAGGTATCGGACCAGGCGTTAGTGGAGATCAGTGATTTATCCACCGTGTATGTCGAAATGTCGGCCTTTCCGGGGGATACCGCCAAAATGGCGCGGGGCAATCCGGTGGTCGTGCGTGATGTTCATGGCGAAGAGCAAACGTCCAGCCAGATTGAATATATTGCGCCACAAATGACCGGTGGCCATATCGCCAGAGCCCGTGCCGTTGTGCGTAATGACAACGGGTACTGGCGTCCGGGTATGCACGTGAAAGCCGATGTGGAAGTGGCCTCGGTGGAAGCGCGCCAAATCGTGAAGAAATCAGCCCTGCAGGAATTTAACGGTGAGACCGTTGTGTTCATCCGGGTAGGCGATATTTATGAAGTGCGAATGCCGGAATTTGGTGCCAGTGACGATAGCTTTATCGAGGTGTTGTCAGGTCTGGAAGAACACGTTGAGGTGGTCACCCAGAATAGTTTTTTAATCAAAGCCGACATCCTGAAGTCTGGCGCCAGCCATGAACACTAGGAGCCAGCCATGATCCAGAATATATTGCGACTATCGCTCAGTCGCCCGTGGATGATGATGGTCTTCGGACTGCTGATCCTCGGCGTGGGCGTCTGGCAGACATTACGACTGCCGGTTGATGCGGTTCCCGACATTACCAATGTGCAGATCCAAATCAATACGGCTGCGCCTGGTTATTCCCCGCTTGAATCTGAGCAGCGCATCACCTATCCGGTCGAAACCGCGATGGCGGGTCTGCCACAGCTGGAGTACACCCGCTCATTATCCCGCTATGGTTTGTCTCAGGTGACCGTCGTCTTTGAAGAAGGCACCGATATTTATTGGGCCAGACAGCAAGTGGCAGAGCGGTTACAGATGGCCCGTCAGGATATTCCACCAGGCATTGAGCCGGAAATGGGGCCTATTGTCTCGGGGCTTGGCGAGATTTTTTCCTATACCGTCAAAGCCACCGGCGAGGCACTGAACGCAGATGGCAAGCCTTATACCGCTGAAGATCTGCGGACCATTCAGGATTGGGTGATCAAACCCCAGTTGCTGAAAGTCAAAGGCGTGACGGAAATCAATACCATTGGTGGTTTTGTCCGCGAATATCAGGTTGCCCCTGATCTGGTCAAATTGCTGGCGTTTAAGCTGACGCTGGATGATCTTGCCGATGCCTTAGAGCGCAACAATGCCAATATCGGTGCAGGCTACATTGAACGCAATGGGGAACAATGGTTGATCCGCTCACCAGGTCAGCTGAAGTCAATTACCGAGATTGAAGAGCTGGTCGTGACAAAACGCGATGATGCCCCGGTCCGGGTCAAAGACGTCGCGCAGGTGGCTATCGGCAAACAGCTTCGCACCGGTGCTGCGACGCAGGACGGACAGGAAGTGGTCCTTGGCACTGTGATGATGTTGCTTGGCCAAAACAGCCGAACCGTGTCACAGGATGTTGCCCTGAAGCTTGCAGATATTAATCAGCGGTTACCCAAAGGCGTGCAAACGGAAATCAGCTACAACCGGGAAGTGTTGGTTGATAAAACCATTGATACAGTGAAACGAAATCTGTTTGAAGGCGCGGTGCTGGTGATTGTCGTGCTGTTTCTATTTTTGGGTAACATCCGCGCCGCCATTATCACGGCCCTGGTGATCCCGTTGAGTATGCTGTTTGCTATCTCCGGCATGGCAGCCAATAAAATGAGCGGCAATCTGATGAGCCTTGGCGCGATTGACTTTGGCCTGATTGTCGATGGTGCGGTGATCGTGGTTGAAAACTGTCTGCGCCGCTTAGGCATGGCTCAGCACCATCATGGCCGGTTGCTGACGCTGTCTGAACGGCTGGAGATTGTCTATCACGCCACAAAAGAGGTGATCACGCCTGCAATGTTTGGTGTCTTTATCATCATGCTGGTATATCTGCCGATTTTTGCGCTCAGTGGGGTCGAGGGCAAAATGTTCGAGCCGATGGCTTTCACGGTGATTGCTGCATTATTGGGCGCCATGATCCTGGCCCTGACCTTTGTGCCAGCGGCCATTGGGTTGTTTGTCAGTGGTCCTATCTCTGAGAAAGAAAACCGTCTGATGGCATCAGTCCGTCGCACGTACCATCCGATGCTGAAATTTGCCCTTGGCCAACCTTTGCTTGTCGCTATTGCTGCCCTGTTGTTAGTCGGCAGCTCTGTGTGGCAGGCATCCAGAATGGGCAGCGAGTTTTTACCTCAGCTCGATGAAGGGGATATTGCGATGCATGCCATGCGTATTCCCGGCACCGGCCTTGCGCAATCCGTTCAGATGCAATTGGCGCTGGAAGCTAAAATTGCACAGGTGCCTGAAGTGGAACGGGTCTTCTCAAAAATTGGCACTCCGGAGATAGCAACCGACCCGATGCCACCGAATGTCGCAGATACCTTCATCATGCTCAAAGAGCGCAGCCAGTGGCCAGAGCCTTCGGATACGAAAGCAGATGTAGAGCGGCGTATTAGGGCTATCGTGGAAAAAGTCCCCGGCAACAATTACGAGTTCACGCAGCCGATCGAGATGCGCTTTAACGAGTTGATTGCGGGTGTCAGAGCGGATGTAGCTATTCGGATTTACGGTGATGATCTGGATGCACTGAATGCCGTCGGCGCGAAAGTAGCTGCTGTGTTGGCTGACGTGCCGGGAGCTGTGGATACCCGGATGGAGCAAGCCGACGGGCTACCAATGATTTCGATTGAGCCGGAGCGCGACCACCTGGCATTGGTGGGGATGGATGTCGCGATGATGCAGCAGGTGATCCAAACTGCCATTGGCGGTCGGGAACTGGGCTTGATGTATGAAGGCGACAGGCGCTTTAAGTTATTGATGCGCTTACCGGAGTCACTGCGGGAAGATCCATCGGCACTGGCGCAAATCCCCGTGGCCTTGCCGGTCGATGATTCAGCAGAGCTGCGTTATGTACCACTCGGTGAAATTGCCCGCATCAATGAAATTGTGGGTCCCAACCAAATCAACCGGGAAAGTGGCAAACGTAATGTGGTGGTCACCGCCAACGTTGATGGCCGGGATATCAGCAGTTTTATCCAGGATGTGCAAAAGGTGATGGCCGATGTTGCCCTGCCTGATGGCTATTGGGTGGATTATGGCGGCACCTTCAAGCAACTGCAGTCTGCATCGGAACGACTATCCATTGTTGTGCCGTTGACGCTGCTGTTGATATTCGCCTTGCTCTATAGCGCGTTAAATTCCTGGCGGGATTCATTGGTGGTGTTCAGTGGTGTGCCACTGGCACTGACCGGTGGTGTTTTTGCCTTAGTGCTGCGTGACATGCCGATGTCTATTTCTGCGGCTGTTGGCTTTATTGCGCTATCAGGGATCGCTGTGCTGAACGGCATCGTGCTGGTGAGCTTTGTTAAGCAATTGCAGGAAGAAGGTCAGCGATGGCGTCAGGCGATTGAAAATGGCGCTTTATCCCGTTTAAGACCGGTACTGATGACGGCGTTGGTGGCAAGTCTTGGTTTTGTGCCCATGGCATTTAACACCGGGACCGGCGCGGAAATTCAGCGGCCACTGGCAACAGTGGTGATTGGCGGCATTATTTCGTCAACCTTGCTAACCCTGGTGGTATTGCCCGCGTTGTGCCGGCTTATCCGGTCAAACAAATAACCTAATGAACGCAGCGAAAGCTGCGTTTTATCCTCAAAGGAGGATGTATGCGTCTTATCAAACTGCTGTTGATAGTTACCACGGCTTTAGTGTTGTGGCCAAACATGGCCGAAGCGCACCCCATCACCCGGAAAGTCTCTCCTGCTGATGGCGACGTGTTTCCAACATGCCCAGATACGTTCTATGTCCGATTCACGCAAAAGCATAAGCTCAAGCAGTTCATGCTCTCTGATGCGAAAGGGACACTTATTGACGTCGGGTTTCGGCCAAGGACCACTACGAATTGGGAGCATCGTGTTCAGCTGTCTTGTTTACCGGCAGGCCAATATACGATTAGTTATATGGTAAAGGGTCGGGATTTACACGAGATAACCAATACAGTTGGCTTCATTGTGAAATGACGTTGTTTAAGAGCCCTCGAAACTCCACTGAGCATCGAGGGCTCTAAATGAAAGCGAAGATGTTCAGGGGAGCGTTTGCAGTCAATTGTTCCTTACATAGCTATCTGATTGTCAGTCTCCATTGATGGTGGTTTTTTTACATAAAAATGTCATTGCTCGGTTTATTGTAGTGGACAGCTAATTTTTTGTGCTACATCGTTATAATCCGAACGCTTATAACTAGTAAAAAAAGAAAAAATCAATGTGCGCTTTTTTACGTTTTAACGATGTATTGAAGTCTCGAAATTTTCGAGAGCTCAGCTTTAGTTTTGGCAGGATTGTCTGCTTTCAGTGAAAAGCAGTGATTAAAGTGTTACTTTAGGGAATCGCTCATTGAGCTAAAGATGAAACATGTGAGGCATAATTTTACCTCTCTACGGTGACTTCTACTGGCGCATGAGCTTTCGGAGCAAAGGTCATTTTATGAAGTCAGAAAAGGCTGGTAAAACATGAATGGTCACGCCATCGTCACCGTTTGGTCACCGGACATATGTCGTTTTAACCATAAAGTGAACTCTTATGTTCTTTAAATATCAGTTGCTTAGGTGATTTTAAACCATAAAATGAACTCTTGCTTTTTAAACATAAAATGAACTTTCTGTTTTGCTTAAAATGTTAAGTTGTAACTTGGTGTTCATTACTGTAATTAAGTTACAGTTTAGATGACCGACTCGCCATTTATTTCCTAGACATCGCCAAGATTGAAAAAGGAGTTGTCACATATGGAATTCAACATAGGGTCTACCTCAAACGAGAGGCTGCTGTTCAGATTAGATCAAATCAGTGACTGTTGGACCACTACCTAATCAGGGTTTTGCATTTGCATCAATGTATGAATATGTCAGGACAATTGAACAGGATTGGCGGAATGAACAAGGAAACATCGAGTATTGGATTCAGGTCGAAAGATCCCTTACCGCTCTGTGGGCTAGTAACCAAAGAAACTTAATTTGTGCTTTTTCAAAGTACTTATCAATTCTGTTTTGGATATAGCCAATCCCGACTGTGGATGTTACTTGGCTAATACCGCATAGCACCGCGGTGAGTTTAACCGACGTCACGCCAGTTTAAGCCTGATGCTAAAGCGGGTAGAGCGCGCATCTGATTCGACGCTTAACTGGCCCTGATGAGCATCGACTATGGCTTTGGTAATGGCTAGGCCCAAACCCGAGCCTTCTATCTGGCGTTGGCGCGAGGCGTCAGCACGATAGAAGCGATCGAATAAAAACGGCAAATGCTGTGGCGGGATCGGCTGGCCCGGGTTTTCTACCGTGATGGTGGTGCTGTCGGCTGCTGCGGTGGTGCTGACGGTAATGGTTTCGCCGGGCGGGGTATACCTAAGCGCATTGGATAATAAATTGGTCAGGGCGTGGCGCAGCAAGGTGCGATCTGCCTGCACAATAATATTGGCACCGTGATAGCTAAGGCCAACCTGACTTTCTGCCGCCCAGGCTTCGAAAAAGTTGAAAATTGCGGCCACTTCCTGCTTTAGCTCCAGCGGCTGCTTTTGCAGTGTTAACAGGCCATTGTCACTTTTGGCCAGCCACAGCATATCGCTAATCATTTTATTCAGCCGCTCCAGCTCTTCCAGATTGGAGAACAGCAGATTCTGGTACTCGTCGGCGCTGCGCGCGCGCGATAAGCTGACCTGCGTTTGCGTGATCATATTGGTCAGCGGCGTGCGCAGCTCGTGGGCAATGTCGGCACTAAAGTGCGACAGCTTGGTAAACCCCTGCTCCAGCCGATCTAACATCAGATTAAAAGACTGCACCATGTGGCGCAGTTCGGTCGGGACCTCGCCCGGGGACAAGCGAATATCCAGTTTACTGGTTTGAATATCACGCATTTGTTCGCTAAGGCCTCTGAGTGGATTCAACCCCTGATGCACCGCCAGCCAGGCCGCCAGCAAGGTGAGCAGTGCAGAGCCGAGTAAAATCAGCCCCAGGCTGCGCTGTAACTGCGCCAAGAAATGGGTATGAAAACTGATATCAATAGCAGCAATTACCTTATAGTGCTGATCTGCCGTGGTCAGGCGGCTGAACACACCGCGATAGGCTTTGCCGTCCAGCTGCCAGTGGTGGATGGTTTTGGCATTGTAGTCGGCGCTGGCCGGGGTGTTGGCAGCCAGCAGGCTTAAGTCAACGTCGGCATTGCGGTACAGTAAGCGGTTTTGGCTATCCATCACCTGATAGTAAACACCGTGATGGCCCGATACCGCTTTGGCCAGCGTCTGTGCCGGCTGTTGCTGGCCGTCCTGAGCGGTAGTCAGCGTGTGCTCAACCGCGTGCAGGATCACGGCTAACTCGTCGGCATCCTGTTCGATAAAGTGATGTTCGACGGAGCTAAGCAGCAATTGCTGCACGAAAAACAGGCAGATCGAAATAGTCAGCGTGACGAAAAGGACCACGCGAACGGTGATCGACAGGGGGCGTGTGCCAGCGTTATGCATCAGATTGCTCATCGTCCAGTTTATAGCCCATACCGCGCACGGTATGGATCAGTTTTGCCGCAAAGCCGTCATCAATTTTGCCGCGCAAGCGGCGAATAGCAACGTCAATCACATTGGTGTCGCTGTCAAAATTCATATCCCATACCTGCGAGGCGATTAACGAGCGCGGCAGAACTTCACCACGGCGGCGCATCAGCAGTTCAAGCAAGCTAAATTCCTGATTACTCAGCGCTATTTTGGCACCGCTACGACTAGCTTTACGCTTAGCAATATCCAGTTGTAAATCGGCAACTTGTAATAATTCTGACTGCGGTGCGGCCTGACCACGGCGTAGCAGGGTTCTGACCCTTGCCAGCACCTCTGAGAAAGCAAAGGGTTTGATCAGGTAGTCGTCGGCGCCAAGCTCCAGGCCTTTTACCCGGTCGTCGACGCTGTCGCGGGCCGACAGAAATAGTACCGGCGTATGGTTATGATTTTCTCTTAGCGCCTGAACAATACGTAAGCCGCTGACGTCCGGCAGCATCACATCCAGCATGATTAAATCGAAATCTTCTGTCATCGCCAGATGATGGCCATCCAGGCCATTTCTGACCAGTGACACCTGAAAACCGGCTTCGCTCAGGCCTTGCTTTAAATAGTCACCGGTTTTTTGTTCATCTTCTACAATCAGCAAACGCACCTTGTTCTCCCCAAACATGGATCTGGCATAGCTCTGGCAGTATTACGCCATAAAGTAGCAAACAGCAACATGACGCTAAGATTACAACTTTGTCATGTTCAGGTCATGCTGCTGACAGTTTCGCACACTACACTGCTTAGCATACAAAATGCATTGGAGGTTCCAAATGACAAAAGCCAAAACCATGATGCCGTTATCTGTTTCACGGCGCCGTTTTGTTCAGGGGCTGGCGGTGGGCGGCGTGCTGGCCACTTTTCCGCATATCGTCAGGGCGGGTAGCGCCTTTAAAGATAATGCCTTTACCGGCTATGCCACTGAGCTCAGCGGTAACGTGATTGATTTAACCATCGGCGAAGCGCTGGTAAATTTTACCGGCGTGGTCCGTAAAGCCACCACCATCAATGGTTCGATACCGGCACCGACCTTACGCTTGCGAGAAGGCGATGACGTGACCATACGGGTAACCAATACCTTGTCGGTGCCCAGCTCAATTCACTGGCACGGTATTATTTTACCCTACCAGATGGACGGCGTACCCGGCATGAGCTTCAGAGGCATTATGCCCGGCGAAACCTTTGTCTATCGTTTTACGTTAAAGCAAAGCGGCACGTACTGGTATCACTCGCACAGTGGCTTTCAGGAAATGACCGGCATGTATGGCGCGCTGATCATTGAACCCAAAGCGCAGGATGTAATTGCCGCCGATCGCGAATATGTGGTGCAGCTGTCAGACTGGACCGATGAAGATCCACATACGGTGTTTCGCAAATTAAAAGTGCAAAGTGATTTGTACAATTTTAATCAGCCAACAGTGCAGGACATGCTGCGCGATATCACTGACAGAGGGCTGGACGCGGCGCTGGCGAAACGGCAGATGTGGCAGCAAATGCGGATGAACCCCACCGATCTGGCGGATATCTCCGCGGCCACTTTTACCTATTTAATCAATGGCAGTTCGCCGCTGGCAAACTGGCGCGGCCTATTTAAGCGCGGTGAGCGTGTGCGGCTGCGTTTTATCAATGGCTCCAGCAACAGCTTTTTTGATGTGCGTATTCCCGAGCTGAAAATGACTGTGGTGCAGGCTGACGGCCAGAATGTACACCCGGTAACGGTAGATGAGTTCCGCTTTGGCCCGGGCGAAACCTATGATGTTGTCGTCTCGCCGCAAAATGATGCCTACACCATTTTTGCCCAGAGCATGGACCGCAGTGGCTATGCCCGCGGTACCCTGGCCGTGGCCGAGAGCTTAAATGCACCGGTGCCTGCGCTGGATCCGGTGGAATGGCTGACGATGGCTGACATGATGGGCAATATGAACCATGGCGCAAGCGACAGCCACAGCCACGGCCACAGCGCGATGGCGCACGGCAATGGCGCGGAAGATCATAGCCAGCATGGTGCTATGGCTATCGATCACAGTCAGCATGGCCCGGCGGTGCCTTATGCCAAAGCCAGTTCAACTGTGCGTCATGCCAGCACCGAGTATGGCCCGTCGGTGGATATGCGGGTGGATATGCCAAGAACCAACCTGGACGATCCGGGCATTGGTTTGCGCAATACCGGGCGGCGCGCGCTGACCCTGGCCGATTTACATTCGCTGGACGGTATTATTGAGCCGGGCGGCCCGGAGGCGGAAATTGAGCTGCATCTGACCGGCAATATGGAGCGCTACACCTGGTCATTCGATGGCTTAGAGTTTAGTAAAAGCACACCGGTGCATATGAAGCACAATCAGCGTATCCGGGTGATCTTGCAAAACGACACCATGATGACCCACCCGATGCATTTACACGGTATGTGGAGTGATCTGGAAAGTGACAACGGTGCCGTACAGGTACGCCGCCATACCATTCCGGTGCAACCGGCGCAGCGCATCAGCTTTTTAACCACGCCGCATGATGTCGGGCGCTGGGCCTGGCATTGTCATTTATTGTTCCATATGGATGCGGGTATGTTCAGAGAAGTGGTGGTGTCATGAAAACAGCCAACGTAACGCTAACCTTGTCGCTGCTGGCGCTGGCCTGTACTGTGGCGCTCAGCCCTGGCGTGGCAGCGCAGAACGCCACTGAGAAACCGCCGGTACCAACGCACAGTGGCATGGACCACAGCAAAATGGACCACGGCAAAATGGACCATAGCAAGATGAACCACGCTGAGCAGGCGGTTGACCATAGCCAGACGAACCCTAGTGACATGGATCACAGTCAGATGGATCATAGCGGCATGGACCACAGTAAAATGGGCCACGCTGAGCAGGCCGTAGACCATAGCCAGATGGACCACAGCGAAGTGGACCATAGCAAAATGGATCATACCGAGATGAACCATAGTGAAATGACCCATGCTGAGCAGGCCGTGGATCACAGCAGTATGGATCACAGCACGATGAACCATGCCGATATGCAGATGCAAGGCGGTAAGGCGCCGGCTAATGCCCGCGATCCACATGCCTACTCCAACGGCTACACCCTGACTGACGGGCCCTATGGCATGGCCGATTCACGCCATTTAAAGCACGGCGTTGAACATCCACAGTGGTCCGTGCTGGGCGATCGGCTGGAATACAATGCCGACAGTGAAGCTGGCGAACTGGAGCTGCAAGCCTGGTATGGTACGACCTATGATCGGTTGGTGCTGAAAACCGAAGCTGAAGTCAGTGACGGCAAGCTGGAAGAGAGCAGCACCGAGCTGTTATGGAGCCACGCGATAGCAGCCTATTGGGATGGTCAGCTTGGGCTGCGCCTGGATCAGGTTGCCGATGGCACCAACCGGCAGTGGCTGGCATTGGGTGTGCAGGGCCTGGCGCCGTATTGGTTTGAAGTGGACGTAACGGCTTATCTGGGCAGTGGTGGGCGCACTGCGCTAAGTGCCGAAGCCGAATACGAGCTGCTGTTAACTCAGCGCCTGATTTTACAGGCGCGGGCTGAACTGACGGCCTATGGCAAAGACGATGAGGTCAATCAGCTGGGTAAAGGCCTGTCTTCACTGGGGGCAGGGCTTCGGCTGCGCTATGAATTCTCCCGCCAGTTCGCACCCTATGTCGGGGTAGAGTGGCATAACAAATATGGTAACACGGCAGATTTTGCCCGCCTGCAGGATGCATCGACAGCAGAAACATCCTGGGTTGCCGGCATCAGGTTTTGGTTTTAAACGTGAAGGACATGATTATGAAAAAAGTAATAACTTTGCTGGCGGTACTCAGTATGGCCGCAGCCACGCCGGTGCTGGCACATGTTAAGCTTACTGCATCGGTGCCAGCAGATAATGCCATGCTGACGCAGGCTCCGGCCACACTGAGCATCAGTTTTAGCGGCCCGATCAAGCTGATCAAAGTTGAGCTATTGCAAGATGCGACTACTGCAATTGCATTTGCGTTCACGCCAAGCCTTGAAGCCGCAACTCAATATAGCTGGCCGCTACCGCCGCTTGCCGCGGGCAATTATCAGGTGAATTGGGTCGGCTTGGGTAACGATGATCATAAAATGAAAGGTGATTTCAGTTTTATGCTGCACGCTAGCAAGGACAGCGGAGTGAAAGCTGATAGCGCGCACGCACATCAGCACTAAATAAACGAGGTTTGATGATGTTTAGCGATGCCTGGGTGTTAGCCTTATTTGCCCACAAGCTGCTGAGTTATCTTGCGGTTAGCGGCAGTATTGCTGCAGCGTTTTTGCTGCTGTTACCGGCTTTAACTCAGCGGCAATCACAGCGACAGTCTGATTGCCTTGCATTTCGGCTGTGGTTAGAACGCCTTGTACTGGGCTGGTCGGCTGTGGGTATGCTACTTGCGCTGCTGTATCTGCCGCTACAGGCAGGCGCACTAGCCGAGGCCGGTATAGCAGGAATGGCCGATAGCCTGATGCTGCAGATGGTTTGGCAATCGGCAATGCGCACCCAGCTGCTATTACTGTTATGCGGGTTTGCGACGCTGTCGCTTTGGGCCTGGCGCTTTAGCCACAGTGGTAAAGCGGGTAGCATTGCGCTGGTGAGTATCGCCGCCTTATTGCTGGCTGCCAGCTTTAGTCAAACCGGCCACGTGGCCAGTTTGACATGGACATGGCAGCTATTACTGACATTGCATGTACTGGCCATTTCGGCCTGGGTAGGTTCGTTGCTGCCGCTGTGGCAAAGCTGTTACCGCTTAGCCCCGGATAGGTTACTGGCACTGATGCAGCAGTTTGGCCGCGTAGCGGTAATTGTGGTGTTAGTGCTTATCAGCTGTGGCGTGCTGATCTTACTGCAGCTACTCGATTCGCCTGCAGCGCTGTTTGTAACCGACTATGGTCGTTTAATGCTGTTAAAGCTGATGTTGGTCGCGGCCATGTTACTGCTGGCAGCCTGGCATAAATTTAACCTGGTCAAAGCATTGGCGCAGCAGCAGAACAGCCGGTTGCTGGCACGGTCTATTTTTATCGAAATGCTGTTGGCGCTATTGGTACTGGCCACCAGCAGCAGCTTTACCACTGTGGTTGGCTTAGCAGAATAAGTCAGCCTTATTCGAATAATTACAACAGGATACCTAATATGTTTCGCAATAAAATTCAAACCTTGTCTGCCATCAGCCTGGGCCTGGCGTTGCTATGCCCCGTTAGTGTGCAGGCGCACGGCAATGAAAAGCATGCCGCCCCGGCCTTGTTTGTCGGCGAAAGCACCGCTGCCGCTCAGGCGGTAAAAGCGTTTCATCAGGCGTTACGCGCTGGTGATGCCAATGCTGCCCGCGCCATGCTGGCAGATGACGTACTGATTGTCGAAGGTAATGGCGTAGAGCGCTCGGCAGATGAGTATGCCAGTCACCATATGCTGGCCGATATGAAATTTATGGCGGCGGTACAGGTAGAGGCGCTGGAACATCAGACCAAGGTGCTGGGCAAGGTGGCCTATTCGGTTAGCCGCAGCCAACTGACTGGCGACTATAAAGGCAAGCCGGTTGACGTTATCAGTAAAGAAACGCTGGTGCTGGTAGATAACGGCGACGGTTGGAAGATCGTGCATGTGCACTGGTCGCACTAAGGCAACAGCGGGAGAGCACTATGAAGTTAACTCTGATAGCGGCAATGCTGGCAGCCACTGCGCTATTGGCTGGTTGTAAAGACGCCGGCCCGGCTAAACCGGAAACTACAGCTTTGTCCGACAGTGCTGGCAATGCGGCAGCACTAACCCTCACGGTATACAAAACGCCAAGCTGCGGTTGCTGTAAAAAGTGGGTATTGCACCTTGAACAGCAGGGAGTGGTTGCACACACGAAAAATTATGATGATTTAAGTGGCATTAAAGCCCGCTACGGTATCTTACCACAGTATTATTCCTGTCACACCGCCGTATCGGAGCAGGGCTATGCTTTTGAAGGCCATATCCCTGCTAAATACATCCGGCAATTCCTCGCTGAGTCGCATCCGGATGCGATTGGCCTGAGTGTACCGGCGATGCCGCTCGGCTCACCGGGCATGGAGGTCGAAGACCGCTTTATGCCGTACGACATTCTGCTGCTAAACAAAGATGGCAGCGCCAGCGTCTACGCCCACATCAGCGATGCTTCGATGCAGTAGCCAATAATAGGCGCTTAAAAAAACACCACTTTTAAAGTGGTGTTTTTTTATTTTCAGCCCCAAAACCACCTACTTCAGTAGGTGGTTATCATCCAAAAGGCTTTGCCTGTAAAGACCTACTCATGCTAATTGCCGCTTTGATTTTTCGCAGAGTCAAAGAGGTAAAAAGCATGAGTAGATATCAGCAAGCATCGCATGTGTTCTGGCGGTGTCAATACCATATAGTCTGGACGCCGAAGTACAGATTCAGGATATTGAAAGATAATGTAGGCAAGGAGGTCTGGCGTTGTATTCAGGTATACAGTGCTCAGTTGGGTTGTGAAGTCGTAGAACTTAATGTGCAGATAGACCATGTGCATCTGGTGATAAAAGTCCCACCGAAGATATCAATATCGAAGTTAATGGGTGCATTGAAGGGAAAAATAGCGTTGAAATTGTTCAGTAAATTCCCGCATTTGAGAAAGAACAAGATGTGGGGTAATCGATTCTGGCAACGTGGTTATTTCGTAGATTCAGTGGGGATCAACGAGGATATAATTAGGCGCTATGTAAGACATCAGGAAAAAATGGAACGTCAGGAACAGGCGGAACTAGCACTGGACTAGACAAAAGGCCCCTTTGAGGGGCTTCACGCAAAGCCACCTTCTTCAGAAGGTGGATTCTTTACTGAAGCACGATAATGTCAGCCGGGTTTCTCCAGTTGCTGCAAGATATGGCAATGTGGGCTGCCATCGCCCCGGCAGCTGTCGGCCAGCGCCGTCAGCACCTGCTGCATATGCTGCAGCTCGGCAATTTTGCCGGCAATTTCATCCAGGTGTTGCTGAGCCAGCTGTTTTACCACCCGGCTTTCACGCTGTGGGTCTTGCCATAATGCCAGCAGCGACTGGATATCGTGTAACGAAAACCCCAGGTTGCGTGCCTGACGAATAAAACGTAGCTGGTTAATTTGCTCACTGTTGTAAAGCCGGTAACCGGAATCAGTGCGTGGTGATTTTCTCAGCAAACCGGATTGCTCATAGTGCCGGATCATTTTGGCGCTTAAGCCACTCTCTTTTGCCGCATCACCAATGGTTAGTAAGGTCGCCATTTGCTGCTCCTTGTTAAAAAGACATGCGTTGCAAACGCAGGGCATTGGTTACCACCAGCACACTGCTACAGGCCATCGCTGCGCCGGCAATCACCGGGTTTAAAAAGCCCAGCGCCGCCAGCGGTATACCGATAGTATTGAAGGCAAAGGCCCAGAACAGATTTTGCTGAATATTACGGTAGGTTGCACTGGCGAGCAGCAGTGCTGTCGCAACCAGTTCCGGGTCGCCACGCATCAGCGTAAATGCAGACGCACTGACCGCAACATCGGTACCTGTTGCCATCGCGATACCTAAATCAGCTTGAGCCAAAGCAGGGGCATCATTAATGCCATCGCCCACCATCGCTACTTTATAGCCTTGCTGCTGATAGGCCGCTACGGCTTGTGCTTTACCCTGCGGCAGCACTTCGGCGTTAAAGTTATCCAGCCCCAGCTCTTTGGCAACATACTCGGCGCTGGCCGCTGAATCACCCGTTAACATGGCAACCTGAATACCGGCAGCTTGTAATTTATGTACCGCATTTTTTGCCTGGGCTTTGGCTTTATCGGCAAAACACAGCAAACCGAGCAATGTCGTGCCCTGAGCAGTTTTCTCTGCCAGCCAGGATACCGAGGCGCCCGGCACTGCGATAAGGTCTTGCGGTAATGTCAGCCCCATCTCTCTCATCCAGCTACCTGAGCCCAGCATTACCGCACGGCCTTTGACGTTAGCTTTCACGCCTTTTCCGGCCACTACAGCAAAATCCGATACTGCCAATAAATCGACATTGTGGTTGATAGCATAGCTAACAATTGCTTTGGCCAGTGGGTGTTCGCTGTACTGTGATAACGCATAGGCCAGTGCGGCCAACTCAGTTTCGTTGTTAAGCGCATTCAGCTGCGTTAATACGGGTTTACCCTCGGTGAGGGTGCCGGTTTTATCAAACACCACATAATCAATTTTTGTCGCCTGCTCCAGCGCGACAGCATCTTTCACCAAAATACCCTGGCGCGCCGCTGTGCCGGTACCGGCCATAATGGCCGCCGGAGTGGCCAGACCCAAAGCACAGGGACAGGCTATAACCAATACCGCTACTGCATTAAGAATACCTTGCTGCCAATCGGCAAACGCCAGACCCCAAATCAGCACGGTGGCTAAGGCGACCAGTAATACTACCGGTACAAAGATACTGCTTATCTTATCCACCAGGGCTTGCACTGGTGCTTTCGCGCCCTGAGCCTGCTCTACCAGGCGGATAATTTTTGACAAGGTGGATTCTGCACCTAAGGCGCTGGCCTCGAACTCCAGCCGACCATCGAGATTAACCGAGCCGCCCGTCACTTTATCGCCAGAGGTTTTATGCAGCGGCACACTTTCGCCGCTGATTAGTGCCTCATCCACGTGGCTGCTGCCCTCTGTCACTATGCCGTCGGCCGGTATCCGTTCTCCTGGCAGCACCTGAATGCGATCACCTTTGAGCAGCTCAGCCGCTGCAATACTGTGCCAGCTATTATTGCGCCAGACCCTTGCTGATGTCGGTTTTAAGTTTTCCAGTGCTTGCAGCGCATCGGTCGTACGCCGCTTGGCGCGTTTCTCCAGTAACTTACCCAGCAGTACCAGGGTTAATACTGCCGCGCCACTTTCAAAGTACAGGTGTGGTGCGCCATGATGCCCATCAAAGCTGTACCACAGATAGAGCGATAAGCCATAAGCGGCACTGGTACCCATTGATACCAGCAGGTCCATATTGCCGGTGCCCGCTTTCAGTGCATGCCAGCCGGCTTTGTAAAAGCGCGCGCCAAAGTAAAATTGTACCGGTGTTGCTAACAGCCATTGCCACAAGGCAGGCAACATCCAGTCGGCACCGAACAGCATGCCCACCATCGGCAATACTAACGGCAGGGTGAGTAAGGCAGCACCGATCACTGGCCAGCTGTCACGCTGATAAAAACGTCGTGGTTGAGCAGGGGAATTTTGAGCCTCAGGCGAAGCCTGGCTGAGGATCAGCTCATACCCGGCATCGGCAACGGCCTGTTTCAGGGCGCGGTCTTCTGTGGCGGGTAACAGGGTCAGGCTTACCTGCTCTGTAGCCAGGTTTACTGACGCGCTTAGCACACCAGGCACCTTTAACAGGCTTTTTTCCACCCGGCCGGCGCAAGACGCACAGGTCATACCCTTTACCGCATATTGCCGGTTAGCCGTGTCCAGTTCATAGCCGGCACGGGTTACCGCTGCACTAAGCTCGTCAAAGCGGGCATCGCCTGCTACCGTTGCGATGTCTGTTGCCAGGTTGACGCTGGCTGAGGTCACGCCGGCCACAGCGCGCAGTGCATTTTCAATCCGATTCGCGCAGGACGCACAGGTCATGCCCTTTATTGCAAGTTGTATTGTTGCTGCCATATCCGTAACTCCAGGTTGAGAAATGTTATCAGGCATAACAAGACTAAACCTTACCATTATGGCAAGGTCAAACAACTTTCAAAAAAACTTAAAATAGCGGCTTGACTGTACCACAGTGGCAAGCATTAGCTTGTGTCATGAACACACCACAGGAGAGAAACACTATGAAGTTCCATATCGCTGACATGACATGTGGCCACTGCGTTAGCATGGTTACCAAAGCCATCCTCACAGCAGATGGTGATGCAAAAATACAGACTAACCTGACCGACAAAACGCTGCAGCTCAGCACGGAACTGAGCTCTGCAGAGGTAATGGAGGTCTTAACAGAGGCGGGATATCCGGCGACAGAAGTCAAAGCCAGCTGCTGTAATCCGGCGAACACCTGCCACAGCGCCTAACGAAAAAGCCACCTTAAGGTGGCTTCAGATTAATGACAAACCCCGGTTTTTAACACTGGGGTTTGCTTTTTTAAGACTGTGATCTTTACCCTGCCGCTTTTTGTCTTTTTACCACCATCCACTCAGTTTTCAAGTTATCGACCTCAACCGGACTCGTCAAAGCCACTTTAAGCGCGATTAAAGTGCAATTTAGGCAGTAAAAAAGCGACAAAAAGGCCAGTAAGAGAGCTTAATGAAAAAATCGGCTTGGAGTTTATTGGCTTCCGACAGTCTTTAGTACCGCCATCATTCGTCAGGCATGGTGTTTATCACGCGCGTTAAATTCCCAGCAGCTAAGATCTGTTCATCAGTTAATGTCTGGTCTGTATGCTTTACCATCCTCATTTCTGAGCGGTCTTTATTCATCTCACAAACCAAAATATCTCCTACGGAAAAACCTAGCTCAGTACACAGCTCATCAGGCAGAGGCAGAAGGTTATTATTGATAATTTCAACGGAGTAGCTCATGGTATCCCTCTGTGTAACAGCTTTTACTAAATGATTAAACTTAACTCGAATGGTATGTTTTTAAAAGCTAGCTGCAAAACGTCATCTCAATTTACCGCCAGTTACACTTTCATGTAACCACCAGTTTCAGCAATCATCCAGTTATTTGAGCGTCAGCTCTGAGCGAAAAGCTGCTGTTCAGATCAGGTGCTCTCGAAAAAACGAAACACTGCTTTGCCTTATTTGCGGACATTCGATTTTTTTGGGGGCTTACAAGCGTATTGATCACTGTAATGGACGAATCCACCTGTTTCTAAAGTCTAACGTTCAGAAAACAACGTGTGCTTCAGTGCAAAGATAGCATCTACTGTGCTTAAATTTTCAGCTATGTAACATTAACCTGAAAAATACAAATCAATTAAAACCTCTCTTCAACTTTCAACTGAATTTCCCACGAGTTCACATCTTTTGCACCGCCTACAGGTTTTGACAGGTCAACATGAATGACATGATTATTGCTCGAGCGTGAGGAATAAAAACGAGCACCAATGCCTACAGAACCAATCCACTGTTCTGTGTAGTTTTCCGCCAGTAAATCCGCCTTAGAGCGGAGGCCATTCAGCTCTGCATTTTGTTCTATATCGCCACCACTAGCTCGCCCTGCATCTGCGAACGCCACAAATCCCATATCGAGTAGTTGGTAGATATTGATCTGTGGATACCAGCGAAGCTCTGCTGTACTTAACCAGCGCTGGGTGCCTTGCTGGTATTGCACAGGATAACCACGAAGCCCTGTTTCACCACCCAAATCAAGAGGTTGATCCAAGTAGTTGCGGCTGCGCTGATCGTATTGAAGTTTAGTGTAAAAGGTAAACTCTTTACTCAGACGATAAAAGTCCTCGGCTTTTGCTGAGGCGATGATTTGATCACCGCCGTGTATACCTAACATGGCATCCAATTGCAGGGCAAGTAATGTTAAGTGCTCTGAGTCGCCAAAGCCTTTTTCAGAGAGCCAATGTGCTTGATAGCCAAGTGTCTCATCGTTTGCCAAATCAGATGTTTGGACACCAATCCTTGCCTGATGGTGCCAGCCTAAATTGATATCCTCACTGTGATTAATCAGATACACATCAGACAGCACCTGATATTTATGTTCTTTGTAGTCGAGACCTATCCAGGGGTACTGGTAACTCCTGTCCTCTGGTAAAGCCAACGAAGGTTGAAACGGGTCGTCTGTAAACTGCCATTGCTGCGAACTATAACCTGCCAATAGCCTTAAACTGGTACGCTCCCGATAATCCAGAAGCCAACCCGTTTGAAGATCAATCTCTTTTTGCAGGGTAATGAATCGGTTCTCAAGTTCACCATTGTGATAAATTTGGTCTAGTCTTTCATCGCTGAGCCAGCCTGCTTTATACATCCGCTCTGTACTATCTTGATAAAAGGGCTTTTCAAGCTGGAACTGAGTTCGACGGCCATCGTTATTCTCTGTCCATTCAAGATCGACATAGCTGTGATCAAGTTCAGGATACCCAAGCAAAGACAACGGACTTGATACTTTAAATTCATAGCCCTGGCGTAAATAATCGGATTGATATTTTACAGACGTACGTACGCCATACCCCAAAAAATTATCTTCTTTAAAGCCAAAAGAGTACTTATTTTTACCACTGGTGCGGCCCAGTCCAAGGTTTGGTAGCAAGCTCCAGTTATCCCAGGTTTCTACTTTCACGCTTTTACTGCCATCAGGATGACAAGGCTCAACCACACTAACTCGCGCATCACGTACATAGGATTTCTCACGCAGTAGACGCTCCGCTTCTGCTAAATCATCCGTCGTGACTTGTTCACCAGGTTTAATACTTAACTCTTTTCGCAGTGCAGATTCTTTACTATTGATATGTAACCAGTTGGCAAAGTGGTGCACCCAAATCGTATCGGGTGCGTTTTCGTCAAAAATAGGATTGGAGACAATTTCAATCGAATGCACCTGAAAAGGTGGTCCAGCAAGTTCCGCCGCTCCGGTCTTCTCATCCGCAGACTTTTCCGCTCCGGAGTCTTTTTTAACAAACTCACATAAGTGTTCAAAGGTGACTTCCTGAGCCTGTGCTGCGCTACCGGCTAACGCGGCCAGTAAAGCGAGAC
Source organism: Rheinheimera tangshanensis (assembly GCF_014645135.1). GTDB lineage: Bacteria > Pseudomonadota > Gammaproteobacteria > Enterobacterales > Alteromonadaceae > Pararheinheimera > Pararheinheimera tangshanensis. The sequence goes on along the minus strand of NZ_BMLH01000009.1, from coordinate 86,587 downwards.
AAAGCCGACTTAAATTATGCATACCAACTCCACTGGCACCAGGCCTGTAATGGACACCTAGGGATTAGCAAGAACGGAACATATCTTTGCTTGCTTGATACAAACTGGTTTTGATTTGAAACATCCCGAGTAAGCTATGAAATACGTTGTCGTGACTGAAGCTATCTTGCCGTTTTGATGCGACACACTCTGGAGTGAGCTTCGCAGAGGATGCATAAGGCTCAGACATCCACCAAAGCAGCGGAACCTGAGTTTGTGCTTTAGGTGCCATCCAATAAGGTAAGCCGTGCAAGTAGATGCCATTTTCACCTAAAGATTCACCATGGTCAGAGACGTAAAACATGGCGGTCTGGTAGTTCTTTTGGCTGTTAAGGCGCGCAATCACGGCGGCTAACAAATGGTCTGTCGCGACGATACTGTTGTCATAGGCATTGACGATGTCTGAAGGGGCACAGAGCTGAAGTTGCTTATCAGTGCATTCCGGTAAAAAGGCTTTGTCTTTAGCGCTGCTGCGTTTGAAATACTCAGGACCGTGACTTCCCAACTGATGTAATACAATCAGCTTATCGGACGATTGCGGTGTTTTCAGTTGCTGCTCCAATGCATCCAACAGCACTTGATCCAGACATTGTCCTTGATGGCACAATGGATTTTTTTGCTGCTCAAACACAAACTGAGTTGGCACCCGATCACATACCCCTTTACAGCCCGAGTTATTGTCCAGCCAGCTCACGTCAATACCAGCGTATTGCAGAATATCCAGCACATTGCTGCTGTTTTTAGCCTGTGACTCTTTATAGAGATCTCTGCCCATATTGGAAAACATACAAGGCACAGAATGTGCTGTAGCAGTGCCGCATGAACTCACGTTAGTAAAACTGTAGACAGGTAAATGACTGAGTTGCGGATTGGTTGAGCGAGCGTAGCCGTTGAGCTGAAAGTGATCGGCCCTGGCTGTTTCTCCCAATACCATCACGATAAGGCGTGGCTTCTCCGTTTTCACGGACAAAGGCTGAATTGCATCCTGCCCCAACTGCATAAACTCGGTTGGGAATTGTTTCTTGACCAAATCGGATGACAACGATACCGCAGCGGCCACAGGACTGACCGGTAAAGCAAAATGTTTTACTTCTCTGTAGTTACGAAAGAAAGGCGCGAGTTCGGAGTAGCCAGAAGCGACCAGGCTAAACAGACTCAGCGTCACTAAAACCAGAGCAAGGAGCCAATGCCGGAAAAATTGTTTCAAAGGCAGTGTTCGAACCTTCATAAGGCCAATGCAAAGCAAAGGAAAGAGCATGACGCCAATCACTTGCCACAGCATACCAATGGTTAATACTCCCATAGCCTCAGCGGCGTCTGTTTCTACAGCGTTTTGCAGCATGGATTTATCGACAACGATGCCAAAACTGTCGATGAAGTAATAGCTAAAAGCACCGATGGCAAAGAGTGCCACCACGACGGGCTTTTGTAGACGATGAAAACTAAAGATCACCAGAAGCAGCAGGTTTAGTAAAAATAAAATCGCCATTAAGTTCAGCTGCAAAGCATATTGGCCCGGAACTTTGGCCTGTACGGCAGCCAAAAAAGGACCATTGAGCAGTAACGTCATGCCAAGAGCAGAAATCAAAGCAAACCATAGTGGATGCCATAATCGTTCTTGCCCAGCACTCAAAGCCACAGCAGTTGATTTTGATTGCGACAAAATAGCTTCAAACATCAGGGGACTCCACAGAAGTAGTCAAGAGTACAGGTTGAGATGGTTCCACTGGCAGGTTGGCTGAAATTGTCCGTGCTGGCTTTGATCGGACTGACAATTCAGAGGTGCAGGAATTTTGAAATAAACCATGCAGCACAGTCGATACAGTCCAGCACACAGCCGCCGTAGCGATATCGTGAGAAATGAAATGAGCACCACGTAGCTGTTGAACAAAGCCAAGTAAAAGACCCAGAGTTAAGCCAATCACTATGCCTCGCGTTGCCAGCTCTGGTTTTAGCTCTCGCCAATAGTAATAGAGCGCTAACCACGCAAAGCCTATGCTGGCGTGTCCGGCAGGGAAACATTGGTTAGGAGACATCGTCTCTGGGCGCGTATCGAACAATCCCCAAAACTCGCTGCTGCCACCAAATTGCAGCAAATCCCATGGACACTCCATAGGGAGCAACCGTTTAAGCACGGCTACAGAGACAAAGCTCACCACCAAACTGAGTAACAACACACCTAAAGCACGTTGGTTCTCGCTACGTTTGCGTACAACAACATGTAGCCATACCCAGTAGCCGAGTAAACCCAGAACAAGAATTTCATTGATGGTTCTGACAGAGTGATGCAGTAAAGTTTCTGTCAACCAGTGATGCTGTAAAGCCCAGGTTCCGCCTTGCCAATCAAACAGCAAGGAAGCCAAACCAAAATCGAATGAAGTGCCATAAGCCAGAATAAAAAGCACAGAGGCCCCAGCAATAGGCGCAATCAGATGGGTGAATAGGCTGAGTCGTATTGGTTCCGCCACTGCAAACCTGCTTTCAATACAATTGGGTAAGTATGGCTAGCCTAACGGGTGAAACTTAAGAGAGACTTAAGTCTGAAAATAATTTATCAATTCATTCAAAAGTAAATTAAGTCTTTGTATTAGTTTGTTATTTTTGGTCAACAAAGGTGTGAATGTCCCAGTTATGATGCAGGCGACATCGGTTGATTGTATGTGGAGTGACTGTCCTTTTGGGGCACTCGAAGCAAAAATAGAGTGTCCCAAAACCGAGTTCCAAGATTTCGCTCAACCTTTCATTATTTCAGTGAAGCAGACAAGCAACCTGACTGGAGTTTTTTCTTTCTCTGTACAAATACGATGGGAGTTGCACTTGAGCTAAGGCTTTTTTGTATTGGACTGCTGAGGCTTGACGATCCAACAGCTCAAGTCGTTTGGTAGGTTCATCATAGTGCGCAATGACAGTCTCTTCATTGGGTTTCAAAATCGTTAATGAGTCCGGTTGCATCAGCGCGAAGTAGTTTTCAAACTGTAGCAAGGCTCTGCCAGGACTTGTTTTGTCCAAAGTTAAATCACGGCCTGTCATGGTATGGCAGGAAGACACACCCGCCAGGCTCAGCAAAGTGGGCGCTAAATCAATCTGACTACTCAGCGTTTCGACGACTTCAGGTGTGATATCGGCTCCTAAGATTAGTCCAGGAATACGAAACTTCTCTACAGGGATGAGGTTATTGCCATAAACACGGTTGTCATGATCCGCAACAATTAAAAATACTGTGTCTTGCCAGTAGTCGCTTTGTTTTGCTTTTTCGAAAAAATTTCCCATGGCCCAATCTGCATACTTTACTGCATTGTTTGCCGTATTTTTGGGTTGTTCATGCAGAGTGATCCGATCATCTGGAAACTCAAATGGCTCATGATTGCTTGATGTAAAGATAAGACTGAAAAATGGCTTTCCCTCTTGATGCAAAGCGTTCAGCTTTTGGTGTGCTGTATTAAATAAGTCTTCGTCACTGGCTCCCCAACTGCCTACAAAAGCTGGGTTTTTAATTTGGCTGATATCGACAATGTCATCAATGCCGTTACCGGTAAAAAAGCTTCTCATATTGTCAAAATGTGCTTCGCCACCATAAATAAACTGGGTGTGGTATCCATTAGATTTTAATACAGAGGCAAGTGTTGTGAAGTTTTGCTGGCTATTCGAAAGCTTCACCACGCTTTGTGCGGGGGTTGGTGAAAAGCCTGCAACCACTGCTTCGATACCACGCACTGAGCGTGTACCAGTGGCATAGAGATTCTGAAACCACATGCCTTGAGTTTTTAACTGCTCAAGCTGCGGCGTAACTGGCTCGCCTCCAAGGGATTGAACAAAGGTTGCCCCCAGACTTTCCTGCAAAACAATAACAACGTTTAAGGGTTTCTCTCGTTTTTTTGTAACTGTTTGAAAATGCAACGTCGGATAGTCTGGATGGGTAAACCTGTAAGTTTTTAACCAGGGCCAATCCAAACCGTATTGCAACATATCCTCAGTCGATAACTTGCCATACATTTCCGTCGACCGCGCTTCATGCTTCATGCTGTATAGGGCATAAAGCACGGAATAGCCTGAGCTTATTACCAAAGAATTCACCATAGAATCTCCGGTGATCGCAAACAGGGCTGGATTAGCGGGTCTGTGATCTGTGGTTGAACGGACGCCAGCAAAGACCAGAAATACAGCCAGAGGCCATAACACAATGGTGTGCTTGATTGACCAAACTCGAAGTTTTACGAAGGGAAGCTTGAGCAATAGAGCCAGTGCAAACCCAAATAGCGCGGTCAATAAAAAACCTGCCAAAAAAGGCAGACGAAAGCCATACCATAAGGTAGAAAGAACTTCTTTGGGGTACTTCAGGTACTCGATAAATAAGCGGTTAGGCCTGACGTCGTATTGCAGTATGAATGCCGGAGACGCAAGTTCAATAAATAGCAATCCAATTAAACCAGCAAGACTCCACAGGTAGGTGAATTTAAACCAACTGTGTTGTAAAAAACGGTTTGCAAACAGTGGCACCAAAAGGACGGGAATCGATGCCCACAGGCACAAGACAATGAGATCAGCCCGAATACCTTGCAACAAAATCTCTGCCACTTTTCCGGTCGCAAACACCCGGTCATAATGCCATAGCACTAAACCAAGGCGACTCAGACTCAGCAATACAATGCCAAGCACGAGCATCCTTAATAAATAGGTGTAGGGGCCACAGACAATAGATGGAAAAAAAGAAGGTCGTTTCTTATTAGTATTGGTCATTACTTCGCCTTGTCATCCTAAAACGCAATGCAGAATAACGAGCGAAACTTAAGAGTCTCTTAAGAAAATAAAGTTATTGTGAGTTTCTTTATACCGACATTGACGGACCCTGACATGAAATCGAAAGCCACTGGATTCAACCGACTTTATTTTGCGACGCTGTACTCATGGCAAGGGCTTCGCAGCAGCTGGGCTTCTGAAGCAGCCATCAGGCAGGAAGTTATTGCTTTAGCGCTGCTGCTTCCCATTTCCTTGCTGGTTGAGGTATCCGCTGCCGAGCGAGCTTTATTGGTATTGAGTCTGTTTCTGGTCTTTATTGTGGAGCTGTTGAACACTGGCATCGAAGCTGTTGTGGACAGAATTGGCAGTGAGTACCACGAACTTAGCGGTAAAGCGAAAGATATCGGCTCTGCGGCAGTCCTTGCCAGCCTTATCACAACCGCTCTCGTCTGGTTTATTATTCTGTACTAAGTACCAACAGGTGTTGCCATGCGAATTTTACTGGTAGAAGACGACCTATTACTGGCTCAGGGACTGAGTACGGCGCTGACGCGAATGAACTACCGCGTCGAGTTATGCACGACCGGAAAACAAGCGATTCAGGCGGCCAGTGAAAGTCAGTTTGAACTGATGATTTTGGATTTAGGTTTGCCAGATGGTCTGGCACTCAATGTGATTAAATCGTTGCGAAGTTTAAAGCACGGCATCCCAATACTGATCCTGACTGCCTGGGATCATTTAGAAACAAAAATAGAAGCATTAAACGCGGGTGCTGACGATTACGTGCTAAAGCCCTGCGATATCAGGGAAATTGAAGCAAGGTTGCGTGTGCTTGTGCGGCGTCATCAACAACGCCAATTGGATCAGTTGCAATGCGCGGACTTAACGATGGATTTAACCGTGCATGAATGCCGCTACCAAGACCGCTTAATATACCTAACCACCCGCGAATTTCTGTTGCTAAAAGAGTTTATGTTGCATCAGGGTAAAATTCTGTCCCGCCAGCATCTGGAAGAGCTGAGCAACGGCTGGACCGGAGAGACAGAGAGTAATTCGATAGAGGTGCATATTCACAACCTGCGAAAAAAGACCAAGCCCGAGTGTATTAAAACGATACGGGGTATTGGTTACATGATGGTAAATCAGTATGAGGATTAACAGCATACGCCGAATGATTTTACTCGGTGTAAACAGCGTTGTTTTACTTCTGATGGTGATTACCGGATTCATTACGTACTCCAGCACTCACCACGAATTGGATGAGCTTTTTGATGCCCAACTGACTCAATATGCACGTCTTTTAGACCAACTGCTGATACAAAACTCGCTCTCTCTTGACCACACAGATCCCCTGATTGTTTATGTCCCTCAGATTGCCGAAGATGGTATTGAGCGAACTTCCGCAGAGGAGCGCAGGCCAGAGGGGCACAAATACGAAAACAAAGTGGCGTTTCAGGTGTGGTCAACAGATGGGAAACTGCTGATGAAGTCAGCGAACGCCAGTGATCGGGAGCTGGCTCCCAGAACATCAGGCTATCACGAAGTGTTTCATGATAACCGGCGCTGGATTTGTTATAGCACCTACAACAGAGAGCATGGCTATTGGATATTCACAGGACAGAGAGAAGATGTTCGTGGAGAACTTAGTTTTTATCTGGCGTTAGATCAGTTGATCCCGCTGAGTATCGCGCTGCTCCCTATTACCATCCTGATTTGGATAGCTGTTTACTGGGGCATTAAACCCATTCGGGATTTATCGAAGGAACTGGCCACAACTAAACCGTCTATGCTGACTCCCATAGATATAACCTTACCTGTCGAATTAAGGCCCTTTCAAATCGCGATTAATCAGCTTTTGAAGGACTTAAAAAGCTATTTAGTCAAAGAGAAACGCTTTATAGCCGATGCCTCGCATGAACTCAGAACACCGCTCAGTATTTTGTTGGTTCATGCAGACAATATTAAAAAATCGACGTCCAAAGAAGAAACCGACGCCGCTGCTAATGCCATTCTTATCAGCACAAAACGTCTGTCACATCTGGTCAGCCAATTGATGGAAACGGAAAAGCTGGAACACTCAGGGCAGCTGAAACTTACCAGTCTTAAACTGATTTCACTTATTGAAGAGAGCCTTGCTCTGGTTGACGTTGGCTTATTGGACAAAGTGGAATGGGACCTTGATATAGACCCCTCACTTGAGCTTCGCGCTGAACCTGGTTTGTTGGTAGCAGCCCTTCGGAATCTGTTGGATAACGCTGCAAAGTACGCGAAAGTACAAAGTCATGTCAGGATCACTGCTCACGTAGTTGAAAACAAACTTGTATTAACGATATGCAACGAACTACCTGAAGGCATAGACGTTGATTTAGAACGAATGGGAGAACGTTTTTATCGCCATCAGAGCAATCAACACATCAGTGGCGCAGGTCTTGGTATCTCCATTACCACAAAAATACTGGAGTTGCATAACGCTGAGCTGTCTTATTCGCTTGAGTCCAGATTAGTTATCACCACTGTGATATTTAGTGCTTAAGTTTAGATGTTTCTGAAGTCTCACAGAAGTATTGTGTTGGTTCAGATTTTGTTTGAAGTGCTTCGAAATGGACTATGAGTACGTCAAGCCGATTGTCTGCTTTCAGTGAAAATCGACAATTCAGCAAGATCCAAGTTCTTCGTCCACTTCTGGTACTACACAGAATGTAGGCTTATATCAAGCTGTATCACAAAAAGTTTTCAATGGAAGTAAATATGGTCCAATTAAACTGATAACTTGTAATGTTCGTCCGAATCGAACAAATTCCTGCGTCTATGTCTAGAGCAGCTCTTTTAAAATACTAATTTGGGTTGTTAATTCACTCGTTTTTATCCGCTCCTGTTTGAGCATATTTTCATAGTAACTACGTGCATCCGTCATTCTATGTAGGTTTTCCTCGAGCTGCTTAATCTGTTTTTCGTTATCTAGGTTTTTATTGAACCAGTAAACAAGCTCACGTTTAGCATTTTCAAGTTTATCTTCCAGAACCTTTACAGGATCTAGTCGCTTTGCCGGTTGGGGACTAGTTTCAGCTTTTCGAATTCGTTCCTTTTTTATCTCCTTAAGCTTTTGACTAGGCCACACTCTTTTACTAATAGCATTCCTATGCATTCCCGTTAGTTTTGACAATTGACTGATGGTTGGCGGCAACGAATTGCTCGCTCGAACTTTATCAATCGCTTGGACCAAACGTTCTGTGTTTAGGTCGAAATCTCGTTGATTTTTGTCATCGAAGTTATTGTTCATCAACATCATACCCAAGTAGTTCAAGCACCTGTTTTGCCTCGTTAATAACTTCTTTAATTTGGTCTAGGTTATCCTGGTGAATCGGATTTTTGAGGTTTGCCTGGTTGGTTGTATATATTTCTCGCCAATATGGAGCGTTCGCTTCACTGACAATAGCATTTGAACAACGTATAGGATTGCATCGCAAGGAACCAATGCATGGCAGTTCACTGTTTGTAGAATCCGAGCCATAACAATAACCTAATCCTACATTAATAACGCCTAAACCTTGCTCTGCCATAGCTTCAAAAATTTCATCTTTTGTATAACCACTTGCCATATAGCCCCTGAAAGCTATTTGTAGCCGTTCTTTGTGCTCTCTGGCTTTGCCACCGTAGCCCATTGTGACATCACTAGTAGCTCCTCGAGATAAAAATTTGTCGACGGTATTTACCAGATGTTTTAGCTGAAATGAGATTAATGGTAAGCCTGCTTCTACTCTATATAACTGATACGCTAATGTATGGCGCATCATGTAGTTGCTGAATCCAAGGTCGTCACCAGGAGAAACATATTTAATAAACTTCCGGATTTGGTGACGTATCATCACAGATGTCATTGGAATTTCAGATTGTCCGTTTTTCTTTGTTTGTACTGAGCTGAAAACAAGACTTCTTTGGTTTATCGAACTGAGAATTCTGATAGCTTTAAGTGCGTCCTCTATGATCGGAATGACAACCCATTTATCGTCGAAAAGACCTTTAACCAAACCATCTTTGCCTTTGAAAACATGCGAACGCAAAAGTGTCATTCCATGCTCGTCAACTAAGCATGTGTTTTGGTCTATCACGGACAGCTCAGAAGGGCGCATGCCCGTGTACTGTCCTATTAAATACTTTGCTGCGTTGGCAACAAGTGATAGGTGCTCATAGACCCTGGCGAAGTAAAATTGCTTGTTCTGTCCTCCACAAAGGAATGCTGTCATGTCCTTTAGGCTGAAATTGCTCCTTGAGTTCCGTAGTTCACTCGGAATGCCGTAGTTTTTATCTACAAAATGCTCAGAGTAACCCGAGTTTAAAAGACGATAAGCCCTGTAAATACTAAAGGTATTTTTAGTAATTCCTAAATCCCTGCAAAAGTACGCTTTATGTTGTAACGCATATTTTTTAACGCAATCGTCCGCCACTTCCTCTTCCATCATTTTTAAAAAGTCATGAACGAGTAAAGATGCTGTCCGGACTAATTTGTCAAATGCCCAATTTGGCATCACTTGGTTTGTTACTTGTTTTTTATAGTTGTTCTCCCACTGAAATTGCTCTGGGTCGAACGCTGGGATTGATTTACCCAAAATGTGTTTAGATGTATAGGGGTTCTGAATGTAAGAAAAAAATTGTTTTAAATCATCATTGTAAGTGAAGCTATGTTTACTTGCGGCTACTCTGTAGTCATCAGCAGTAATTTCAGTCAAAGATAAAAATGCAATTGCTACATGATCTTCGCCGAATTTTCTATTAAGCATAGAAAAAAGTGTGTTCAAAAATCTTAAGCCTGCTTTCATATGTGCAAGTAGAGTATTGGTGCAGAGGTTTTTCGATGATACTTTTCTGGCCTTCCTTCTGTTATTAATAAATATTTCCGGCGTTAATAAGACGCTAAGCAGTAAGCATTTGATCTCTATAATTATATGTTGAGGAACACTTTTAAATTTTTTGAAGTTTATAGCAAGCTTACTCCCCCTAATGTTTGGCGAAACATTTGGATTCTCTGCATTAAAATCCCATTCAGTGTCAGAAAATTTAGATGAAGACGAAACGGGAAGGCTGAGCAATTCTGCTAAATATGATTTGTAATCAAACGAGTCGCCAGATCTTTCAGTCCTTTGAATATTAACAAGAGAAAACCTGTATTTCGGCAAATCAGCAAGTGTATTCAGAATATCGTAGTGCCTATTATCTCGCTCCATGTTCTAACCTCTAGATAAATTCTGTTGTTTCGACGTAAAGAGATAGATGCTCAGCATTATCTAGTTCGTGTTCACTGAAATTGGAGAGCTCAGGATTAAGTATCGTATTTAATAGGGCTAAATTGCTTTTAATTACACTGCCGAAGGGGGTGTCCAAAATCCTACTGTTTTGAATTTTAATAAGATAATCTCTTTTCATTGCGAAAAGTTTCGGTAAGTCGGTTTCAGTAATAATTACATTCGGGCAACTAAGACACATGTTATAAGTGCTGCACGGTTTTCCTGGTATATAGCTTGGCAAAGCCTTGACTGTATCAGGGGGATCGAAAATATTTCTGCATGTAGCTAATGGAGTAGATAGTGGTTGTGAAGAACTTGGTGTTAAAGGATAGGACAATGCTTTTTCCTTTGATATCGCAGAGTGTGCGTTAATATGAATTTCTATTAACTTTTCTTTTATTTTGCCCCTAGCGATTTGTCCAAAGTCATGAATGTCCAAATACCGCATCGTTGTATACATATTTTTGTGGCCCATTAACAGCTGAATTTCTCTAATTGATACACCTTCTACTAGCAGATCACTGACAAATGTAGGCCTGAATCTTGTGGTCTCGATCAGTTTTGAACCATCTGATTTATCGAAAATATTGTGACGCTTTGAAAATTCAGCTATGGCTCTAGCCAGCATATATCTATTCGGTAAATGCTTGATTTCTCCTCCTGCCGACTCGAAGATCCAAAGTTTGTTTTTCTGCGAGGTCGATGTGCGTTCTCTAAGATATGAAGTCAGTTTGATAACTGTTTCAAATATGGCTTTAACTTCATTACCTTGGCTGGTAGTTAACCACTGTAGATCGGCTTTGAATATATCGAGGTGGTATAGTTTTTGGCCATCTGAACGCTCCTTCCAATAACGAAGGCAAGGTTTACCGGTGGCAGGATGACGGTCAACTAAATCATCAATTTCAAGCGCATAAATGGACTCAACGTTCATTCCTGTCACTTGAAGTAACTTCAGAAAGAATGGTAACAATTGCTCCATTGTAACCCTGGTTAGAATGCCCCAAGACTCAAAGAGATCTTTGTAAAAGATTTTGTTATTTTTGATAATCTGATAAAACGCACGGTTTATTCTTGAGTTTTGTAATTCAGTCGAGTTTCTAACGGGTTTACAATTCATTCTATTTTCAAATAGCCATCGAGCATCGTCTAAAGTCAGTGAGTTGTCATTTTTTAAAAGCCGTCTATTTTCAGAATCAAAGAACGGCCTTCCTAAACCAGTTATTTTGTAGGGCTCAGTAAACTTAGAGTATTTTTTAATGTCATGATTTATTGCAATTGTTATACATTTTTTTTCTTTATCAGAATATGGTTTATATCTCTCAGTCACCCTTGTGTAGTAGCAAAATGAACTTGGCAGGTAGAAGCGAAAAAAATTTGGGGTTTTAAGATCAATAGCTTTGTTTAAGACATTTTTATAAGTGCTTTGCAATATATTCGCATAACGGTTATGAATCTGGTCTTCAAGAATGCAATGTTTTAAATAACTGTGAAACTCATCCAATGAAAACTCGTTCAACACACTCGGTAGGTATATGAGTTGATCACCTAATTTTTTCTTTATGAATTTTGATACGTACTTGAATGTAGATTTAACGTCCGCGCGATGTGATTGACTGATAGTTGTTTTTAGCTGACATGCGAATAGATGCATTAACTGTTTATGTGGTTCACTTGGGATTGGAGCCACTAGATCTGTAAAAGTGCTAACCGATAGAGACTGTAACTGTGCCCATTGTTCTTTACTTGTTAAATGTGCAGACTTCACTTCGTATCCTTAACAAATATTTTCAACTGAGTCTTCTCTGTCAGTCGTTCCATTCTTTCAGCTTTTGTTAATAACTCACCGTCGCTGTCGGTTAGAGTTTTATAAAGCTCTAAGGGGATTTTCGTATAAACTTCTGTACTACTTAAATATGCATGACCTAATGATTTTTGTACTACGGCAAGTCTATCAACATAGGTTTGCCCTAAATCTGGTGATTGAAGTAAATCATATGCATATCCGTGTCGAAGTTTATGAGGGGATATGGATTTTGATAATACTTGTCTTTTTACAGCCCGCTGAGAAAGTCTCTCTAATAATTTTGACAAGCACTTCGCTGTGATAGGTAGCCCCAAACCATTAAAGAAAGCTGGAGTTTCAGACGCGGAGGAATATTTTCTTGCGTATTTTTTGAACAGTGGAGAGGCGTGATACCTGAGAACACGCTCCAATGTCGCTTTGCTTACAAGAGTCATTCTTTGTTTTTTGTTACCATTGCGACCTTTTACGCCTTGTATTGAAATAGGTGCATATGGCATCGATACTGGTTTATCGGTATTGCGTGAGATTAGTTTCTGGCTGTTGAATTCAATTGCATCTATTAAGTCTTGCTTAGTAACATTTTCTAACTCAGCTCTTCTGATACCGGAATCAAAAATAAATTGTAATACGACCCTTTCTCGTTCTGACTGTGTCTGCTCCATTAGTTTAGCTAATTCGTCGATTGAACAAGAGATCACGAGCTTTTGCTTGACTGGTCCGCTTATCAAACCAGCTGAATAAGGACTTTTTTCGATATACGCGTCTCTTAGTTCTTGCACTTGATACAAAAAATTGTGAATAAAGGCTTGGAGAGTTGAGTCTCGATTTCTGATAGTCGCTGTCGACAAATCCTGAGTAGTTCGGAGTTCTGATAAATACTCCTCGATCATGAATTTCGAAACAGAGAGAAAAGCTTCATCTAACGATGAGTTTTTGAACTCACGACGTTTTTTTAGAAATGTTAAAAAATAAGTTAAATTTTTTGCGTATGTTTTGGCAGTTTGTCTGCTAATTTTCCTGTTACGTAAATTGTATGAGAGAAACTCTGAGATCAGTGGTAATACCCTGAAGTTTTGATCAAAAGCTACTGCACCCGAAAGGCTTTCTGATTTGGATAACCAAACACCATCGTCCTCATTTAGTAATGAAAGAGAAAGGTCCACTGTTTCATCGTCAGAAACGTAAAAACTAAATTGCTCCATAAAAGCACACTTTTCTAATTGGTATTGTGCATTTCTAAAGCGTAGTAGTAAATTCGGAAATTAACAGGGAAGAATGTAACTCTTTCAGCGTATACTGTGCAGGAATTTAATAGGGGTATAAATGAATACCATCATACACTTTGCCCATAAACTTCTTTTCGCCCCAAACGCCAAAGGCTTCTGCTGCCTGATGGTCCTCATCACCTAACAAAATGAAATTAAGCTGCTCTTTTTGTTCAAACTTTGCCAGCCTTGCAGGGGCGTCGATACTGATCCCCACCACCTGTACATTAAAATCAGCCAGTTGTGTTTTGCTGTCGCGTAAACCACAGGCCTGCACTGTGCAGCCAGGAGTCATAGCTTTTGGGTAAAAATACACCAATACCCGACTTTTTTTCAGTAAGTCATTTAACTGCACAAGCTGTCCGCTTTGATCGGGCAAACTAAAATTTGGTGCCTGTTGTCCTGCTGTTAATCTGTTCATCGTTTTCCCTTTTATTTATAGCTGAGCCTCGAAACGCCCCGTTAACTGAAGCTGTTCAAGCAAAGCAAAAAGCTCTTGTTTGATTTGAGCCACCTGCGTGCCTTGCGGCAACTGGACAGTCATAGTGCAGTGGTTTAACAGCTGCTGGGTTTGGGCGTCGATCAGAGTTTCAGTACGCAGAGCGCCAATGTAAATCTGATGATTCGCCAACAAGGTCGCTATAGCACCTAAGGTGCCTACTTTATCTGTTCCGGTATACTCCAGCACATAATGCGCACTGACCTCTGCAGTAGGCTGAGCAGATGTACGTTTGGTCATGGTCAGTAGATCAAGTTCATAACCTAAACCAGGCAACAAATGTTCAATTCGGCTAATAGCCACAGCATCGCCGGATAACAACATAATAAAAGTGAACTCGTTGCCAAAAATAGCCATGCGGCTATCCACTATATTGCAATTGCAGTCGGTAACCAGACGCGCCAGACGGCTGACCAGCCCTGTTCTGTCTGCACCTATTGCAGTGACGACCAATTGTTGTGGCATGCTAAGTTGATGTCTCTGAATGAAAAACGGCTGCGAAGTTTAGCATATTTAGCGTAAATTTCACCTGTGTGACAGTCCCTTTGCTTGTGTTTGTTGTCGTGCGTCATTACCATAGGCAGCCTGAAAATTTTGGAGCCTTGAGCATGTTTAGCGGAAGTATTGTTGCTTTAATCACCCCTATGGATCCTGTCGGTGCTGTGGATTATGACAGCCTGAAGCGATTGGTGGATTTTCATTTAAGCAATCAGACCGACGCTTTGGTGATCATGGGAACGACGGGGGAGTCTGTTACCTTAAGTTTCGCTGAGCAACTGCAAGTACTCAAGGCTGTATTAGCTCAGGTGGACGGACGTATTCCCGTTATTGCTGGTAATGGCTCAAATTCAACTGCCGACGCAGTTGAAAAGACTAAAACGTTATCTGCTTTGCCTGTTGCAGGTTTTTTAACGGTAACGCCTTATTACAATAAGCCAATGCAAAAAGGCATGTTGGCACATTATCAGGCCGTAGCCGCAGCCACAGACAAGCCCGTCATTTTGTACAATGTACCAGGGCGCACCGGTGTGGATTTGCAGCCTGAGACAGTAGCCGAACTGGCGAAAGTCCCAAATATTATTGGGATCAAAGAGGCCACTGGTTCGATGGAGCGACTGGCACAATTGCAGGCGTTATGTCCGGCAGATTTTTTATTATTCAGCGGTGACGATGCCACTTGCTGTGAATTTATGTTAAAAGGTGGCCACGGCGTGATCTCTGTGACGACCAACGTTGCGCCTGCGTTGATGTCACAAATGTCAAAAGCAGCCTTAGAAAAAAATACAGAATTGGCAAAGCAGCTGGATCAGAAGTTACAAGGTTTGCATCATCAGTTGTTTATCGAAGCCAATCCTATTCCGAGTAAGTGGGCACTGCTGAAGATGGGGTTAATTGCTGATGATATGGCAAGATTACCTTTGACCCGGTTGGAACCAATTCATCAAAGCGTAATCGAACAAGCGCTGAAACAAGCCCAGATTAATGTGTAGGAGTTTTATAGTGCAGTATTGGATCCCGGCAAGCTTAGTTGCCTCGTTATTTATCTCTGGTTGTTCTTTGTTCCCTGAAGAAGTAACAGAACAAAGCGCGGTTGAGGCAAAGCCTGTCGCTGAACTAAAAGTGCCCGCCGGATTAACCGCAGCGAAAAAACCTGCACAGTATGATATCCCGCCAGCGCCTAATGCCCCAGTGACTGAAGTTGAATTGAAGTCGCCAATGCAGGTGTTAGCTCTGGCCACCAATAGCAGGGTGGAAGAAGAAGAAAAAGAAGCCCGGATTTGGTTCGAGCGTTCAGAGTTCACAGGTGAATTGTTACCTTACCTGAAGAAAAATGTGCTGGATTTTGGTAAAGAAAAGCAAATAGAGATCACACAAAAAGACCAGGAAGGTTTGGTATTTGAAACCGGCTGGGTGAGTCGTTTTGAAGAAGAGGGCTTTTGGCTGTGGAAAGACATGGTCGAAAAGGAGCAAAGCCGTTTTCTGATCGTATTGGAACCTAAGCCTCATCGCCGTACTGTTGGGGTAAGAGTGCAGTTGCTTGAGCATCGTTTTATCGAAAACGATACCAAGCTATCTGCTATAGCGCAAAAGCGTGAAGAAGTGTATTTCCTGAACCGTTTGGTAGACAAAGTCGCTACTGTGGAATTGGTTCAGATTAATCTGAAAAAAGCTCAGTCCCGTCACATTACTCTGACCACAGGTTTTGACGCACAAGGCGATGCTGCCATGATCACAGGACAGTCTTTAGACGCATCCTGGGCACAGTTGGAATTGTTGTTTGAGCAAAACGGTTTTGTGGTTAATGATCTGGATCGAACGAAATACAGTTTTTTCCTCACGTATACCAAGCCTGAAACAGGTTTTTGGGATTCATTGTGGAGTGACGAAGAGACTATCGATGTGCCTTTAACCGAGGGCGATTATCAGGTGGTGTTAACTAAAGCTGAAGTTGGAACCCTTATAAGCTGGCGTGACAGTGAAGGAAAAGTTTTGTCTGCGGAACAAGTCAGTGCCTTACACCAGGCTTTAGTGAAGATAATTAAGAAAGGCAACATAGAGCTGTAACAGCTTTTGTCTGACCCGGTGTCCCTTCATTGGAGTAGTGTTGTCTTATAGAAAAAACCACCTACGGGTGGTTTTTTGCATTTTTATAAAATCAGTTGTGTCATATGGCGCTGTGATGGAAAACGCTGCAGCAGAGTTGAAATAAGGCTATGATTAGCCTCACTTTAATAAGAGAATCAAGGACAGCAGATGCTGGATGTGCAGGATTATCTGAAGATTTTTATCGGTATCATTGCGATCTTAAATCCGTTGGGAGCTTTGCCTATGTACTTATCGCTCACTGCTGATCACAGCGAGCAGGACAAAAAGCAAGTGGCGATCACCGCAGCCAAAGCAGCCAGTGTGATCCTATTGGTAACATTATTTTTTGGTGAGTTTATTCTTAGTTTCTTTGGTATTTCAGTCAATTCGTTCCGGGTCGGTGGCGGTATTTTAATTTTGTTGATGGCCATTTCGATGTTAAATGCTCAAACCAGTGGCGCTAAAAGTACCGAAGCGGAGCGGTTAGAGGCAACTCAGAAATCTTCTATTGCGGTGGTGCCGCTGGCTATGCCTATGCTGGCAGGACCAGGAGCCATTAGCTCAGTTATTTTGTATGCCAACAGAGCTGAAGGCTGGTTGCATTATTTAATTATTTCGGCAGAAATTGTACTTGTTGGTATTCTTCTGGCGATCCTGATGCGCTTATCAGGTAAAATAGCCAATAGATTAGGGCAAACCGGCATGAATATTATTACCCGTGTGATGGGACTTATTCTGGCGGCAATTGCCATTGAATTTATTAGTTTGGGCATAAAGGGAATTTTCCCTGTGTTGGCAGGTTAAGGGCTAAAGATGCGATTACTTATTGCGGCACTAAGTTTTGTCTTAGCTGCCAGTACTGCACAAGCAAAACAACTGACGGACTTGTATCAGGCGGTAGTTCCTGCAGGTCAAAGCCAAAGTCTTTGGCAACAACAGGCCTTGGCGCAGGTGTTGGTGAAAGTTGCAGTCAATCCGGCTGTGATTGAACAATCTGCCATCAAAGCTGAACTGAAAAATGCCGGTAATTATATAAAGACCTTTGCTGCTGTTAGTTCAGAACAGGGGCCTGCATTAAAAGTAGGGCTGGATGAGCAAAAAGTGCAGCAGTTACTGAGTCAGCATCAGATTGCCATTTGGGGCGCCAGACGACCTGCGATAGTGCTGTGGCTTGTCCAACAAACTGCTGAAAGTCGAACCTTTATGCAAGGCGCGGCTCATCCTGTATTGACTCAGTTGCAACAGCAGGCGAAAGCTATAGGTCTGCCTCTGGAGCTACCCACTGCAAATGACAGTTATGTGCCAACCTTATCGCAGGATGACGTCTGGGCCGGTAATTGGTTGTTGATTGAACAAGCCAGTTTGCCCTTTAGTGCCGATCAAAGCTTAATTTTGCTTTTTGACCAGCCTGCCACTGGTCAATACCGACTCACCTGGCAGGGGTATGAACAAGATCAGTTAATCAGCAATGAATTGTTGGCCAATTCCCAACAGGAATTAGCTGCACAGTTTCTGACTAGCCTGACCACGCAACTGGCCAGCAAATTTGCGGTGCAGCTTGGCAGCCAACAAGACCAGACTGAACTGGAATTGGATATTGAAGG
Organism: Rheinheimera tangshanensis; assembly: GCF_014645135.1. Taxonomy (GTDB): domain Bacteria; phylum Pseudomonadota; class Gammaproteobacteria; order Enterobacterales; family Alteromonadaceae; genus Pararheinheimera; species Pararheinheimera tangshanensis. The sequence goes on along the minus strand of NZ_BMLH01000009.1, from coordinate 68,768 downwards.
ACTGACGAATTTTGTGGATCAGGTCAAAGTACAACAAATGCTTAGTGCTATGTTGTCAGTCAAGCAAGTGACAGTAAAAGAGCGTAAAGCCGATTTACTCAAATTTAAAGTGCAACTGGCAGCTGACCGTAGCGCCTTTATTAATTCCCTGTCACTGGAACGTCGGTTGCAGTCGTTGCAAACAACAGAACAAACCGGCGCTGTCACTAATGGTACAGCAACGGCAGGTACCGAAACTACAGAAGTCACAGATGAACTTTTTGCAGAGATGGCGGCTGAAATGGCAACAGAGCCTTTGGCTGCGCCAACGGGGACAGAGTCTGCCGTACTGCGTTACAGGTATATTCCAAACTAATGACGCCGGTGCAATATACGCTGGCAGTCACACTGCCAGAAGACGAAACCCTTGATACCTTTTATGGGGCTGAGACCAGCCCTGTGGTGAGCTATATCAAACATTTTCTGACCAGGCCCTCTGAACATCGCCTGCCTTTGTATTTATTCGGCGCCAGTGGCAGTGGTAAGTCACATTTGTTGTACGCCGCTTGTGTACAGGCGCAGGAACTGGGTTTAACCAGTCAACTCTTGAGTCTGGAAGATTTTAAGGCCTGGAGCCCCAGAATATTGGACCAACTGGAAGAGCTGGATCTGGTTTGTCTGGATAATATTCAGGCCATAGCTGGCGATGTCAGTTGGCAGGTGGCGGTGTTTGATTTGTACAATCGCATGACGGAGCAGGGCAAAGCGCTGATTATTGTCGCCGATCAGGCTCCAACCGAACTGGGTATTACCTTGCCGGATTTAGTTTCACGTTTGCAGGCCTGCACCAGTTTTCAACTGAGGTTATTGGCTGATGAAGACAAACAAAAACTGTTGCAACAAAAAGCCCGTTTACGTGGCATGGAACTGCCGGATGAAGTGGCGAGATTTTTGTTAAACCGTCAGCAACGTGACATCCGCGAACTGGTGCAAATTCTCGATTTACTGGATAAAGCCTCAATAGTGCATCAGCGTAAGCTGACCATTCCTTTTGTCAAAGATATGCTGAGCTTATCTCACTGATTTTCAGCTGTTCTTTGCTGCTCAAACAGAAAAAAAGCCTTATTTTACGCAAGCTCTGAGCGTAAATCTGGTGTATTATTGGCACCTTTTTATACGACTTATCACCCCGAAGTCATTGATGCTACAGCTGGCCAAGCTGCAGTGTTCGTTTCGATAGGGATTAACGCTGGTCTGAGGATAGCGATGAACTTAACCGCCATTTTAGAAGAAGCCTTACAGGCAGTCGCTGTAGCGAACGATATCAACGCACTGGAAGATGTGCGTGTGGCCTTTATGGGCAAAAAAGGTAGCATCACTGAGCTGCTGAAGTCTTTAGGTGCCATGGATCCAGAGACCCGTAAAACGGCTGGTCAACAGATCAATGATTTAAAACAGCAAGTACAGGATGCATTAAACACTAAACGTGATCAGATGCAGCAGGCTGAACTGACAGAAAAACTGTCAAAAGAACAGATTGATGTGACGTTGCCTGGCCGTACTTTAGAAGTCGGTGGCCTGCACCCCGTCACCCGGACCATTCGCCGTATTGAGAGCTTTTTTGGTGAATTAGGCTTTGAAGTCAAACATGGCCCGGAAATCGAAGATGATTTCCATAATTTTGATGCATTGAATATTCCTGCGCATCACCCGGCCCGCGCTGATCACGATACGTTTTATTTTAATCCTAAGCTGATGCTGCGTACTCAGACCTCTGGTGTGCAAATTCGTACTATGGAAACAGAACAGCCACCGCTGCGCATCATTTCCCCAGGCCGTGTGTATCGTAACGATTACGATCAAACCCATACGCCGATGTTCCATCAGGTGGAAGGGTTAATGGTCGATAAAAATGTCAGCTTTACTGAGCTCAAAGGTATTTTGCACGATTTTTTGAATAACTATTTTGAAGAAGACCTGCAAATACGTTTCCGTCCGTCCTTTTTCCCTTTTACTGAGCCATCTGCTGAGTCTGTTGGCATAGACCCTGAAATCTACAGCGGCTTTGCTTTTGGTATGGGCGTTTCTAAAGCAATTCAGATAAGCGGGAGCAGATAATGAAATTCAGTGAATCCTGGTTACGTGAGTGGGTCAACCCGCAGTTATCGACCAATGAGTTAGCAGAACAAATTTCGATGGCCGGTCTGGAAGTCGATGGCATCGAGCCTGTGGCTGGCGAGTTTAGCGGTGTGGTAGTCGGCTATGTGGTTGAATGTGGTCGTCATCCGGAAGCCGATAAATTACAAGTCACCAAAGTGGATATTGGCACAGGTGAGTTATTAGATATCGTTTGTGGTGCAGCCAACTGCCGTCAGGGCTTAAAAGTCGCAGTAGCCACAGTAGGCGCTGTATTACCGGGCGATTTTAAAATTAAAGCCGCCAAGTTACGTGGTCAGCCATCGAACGGTATGTTGTGTTCTTTATCTGAGCTTGGCATGGCCGAAAGTTCAGATGGTATTATTGAACTGCCTGCTGATGCGCCGCTGGGCCAGAATATTCGTCAGTACCTGACGTTAGATGACCAGGCGATTGAAGTAGATTTAACACCAAACCGTGCTGATTGTTTGGGCTTAAAAGGTTTAGCCCGTGAAGTGGGAGTGTTGAATAATCTGGATGTCTGTCAGCCAGACATTGCTGCTGTTGCTGCAACGATCAGCGATGTAAAAGGTATTCAGTTATCTGCACCACAGGCCTGTCCACGTTATTTAGGCCGTGTGATTCGGAATATCAACACAGCGGCTGTAACGCCTTTGTGGATGGTAGAAAAGTTACGCCGCTCTGGTATCCGTTCTATTGATGCTGTGGTGGATGTAACCAACTTCGTCTTGTTGGAGCTGGGTCATCCGATGCACGCTTTTGATTTGGCAAAAATCGAGGGTGATATCGATGTGCGTATGGCCAAAGAAGGTGAAAAGCTCACTCTGTTGGACAGCAACGAAGTGACGTTAAAAGCCAATACGCTGGTGATTGCCGATAGCAAAAAAGCCTTAGCAATGGCCGGTATCTTTGGTGGACTGCATAGCGGTGTCACCAAAGACAGCAACGATATATTCCTTGAAAGTGCATTTTTCTCGCCTGTTGAAATGGCTGGTATTGCCCGTCAATACGGTTTACATACCGATGCTTCTCACCGCTACGAGCGTGGTGTAGACCCAGAGCTACAACGCACTGCGATGGAAAGAGCAACAGCCTTGCTATTGGCTATTGTCGGTGGTGAAGCTGGCCCTGTGGTTGAAGCTGTGTCTGAACAGCACCTGCCAAAAGCGGCTCAAATTGTGTTAACCCGCACTAAGCTGGATCGTATTTTAGGTATTTCTATTGCTACAGAGACTGTCACTGAAATTTTCCAGCGTTTAGGGATGCAGGTCAAAGTGTCTGGTGACGAGTGGCAGGTGACAGTACCCAGCTACCGTTTTGATATCTCTATTCCTGAAGATTTAATCGAAGAAGTAGCGCGAGTCTATGGCTACAACAATATCCCTAATGTGGCACCACAAGCTGCGCTTGCGATGAGCAAACATCAGGAAAGTCGTATTTCTGTGCATAGCTTACGTGATTTGCTAGTCGCTCGTGGTTATCAGGAAGCTATTACCTATAGTTTTGTTGATCCTAAAGTGCAGGAAACTTTATTCCCAGGTCAGTCTGCTTTGGTGCTGCCAAATCCAATTTCGGTTGATATGTCGGCGATGCGGTTAAACCTGTGGCCTGGTTTGTTACAGGCTGTGCAATACAACCAGAACCGTCAGCAAAATCGTATTCGTTTATTCGAATATGGCCTGAAGTTTATCCCGGATGCAAAGGCTGAAGGTGGTGTACGTCAGGTGCCGGTGTTAGGTGGTGTCATTGTTGGAAGTTATGGCAACGAACACTGGACTATCGCAGAGCGGGCCGTTGATTTTTATGATGTAAAAGGTGATGTGGAAGCGCTGTTAAGCTGCACTTCAGCTGCCGAGTGTTTTACTTTCAGCACAGGTGAACACAGCGCCTTGCATCCGGGTCAGACTGCCCAGTTAAACCGGGATGGTAAAGCTGTAGGTGTGCTTGGTGCCTTGCATCCGGAAGCTGAGCGTAAACTGGGTATTAAAGGCAAAGCCTTTTTATTTGAAATAGAGCTGGAAGCATTTGGTGATAAACACATTGTTTTAGCTCAGGAAACTTCAAAATACCCAGCAAACCGCCGTGATTTAGCTATTGTTGTGAAATCTGATGTGCGTTTTTCAGATATCCTTGCTACTATTAGAAAAGTTGGCGGAAATCAATTAGTTGACCTAAAATTGTTTGACGTTTACACAGGGCAGGGTGTTGCACAAGGCCATAAGTCATTGGCTATAGCTTTAACCTTGCAGGACAAGGCGCGGACGCTTGAAGATAAAGATATCCAACAGGTTATCTCTTCTGTGGTTGAGGTGCTAAGCAAAGAGTTCAACGCAACGTTGAGGGATTAAGAATGGCGCTTACCAAAGCCGATTTAGCAGAACGTTTATTTACCAAATTTGGCATCAGCAAGCGCGATGCAAAATTAATTGTCGAATCTTTTTTTGAAGAGATCCGCATTGCTTTGGAAGCAGGCGACCAGGTAAAACTGTCAGGTTTTGGTAATTTTGACCTGCGAGTAAAAAACCAACGGCCAGGCCGGAACCCAAAAACAGGTGAAGATATTCCTATCTCTGCCCGTTGTGTGGTGACCTTCAGACCAGGCCAGAAGTTGAAGAGCAGAGTCGAAGTCGGTACCGCCAAAAAGTAATACCTTCTCTCTATCGTAGAAAAAGGAGTGTTCCTCAAGGACACTCCTTTTTTATTTGCTTAAAAAGCTGTGGATTCAAAGTATGGATCCCCAATCAACGCTTTAATGCACTCTTTTCTCTGCTGTTTTGGTGTTCTGTCCAGATGATTACATAAAATCACGAGTTTGAACTTAAGTGATTAAATGTAAAGAAAATATAATAAAAATATAATTTTAATATAAAGAGTTATTTCGATGCCTTGCTAAGTTTTGAGCCGCAGGATGCAACTTCACATCATGGACTTCAAAATTCTTACCAAGGTACATATATGAAAAATAGAAACAAAGTACTGTTACTGGGAACTGCTGGTTGTTTTGCTTTATCCTTAACCTCAGTCGCTGTAGCTGCAGCAGTGGATCAACCCGTTTTGATCACTGCAGCAGATGTCGCGGTCATCGATCCTAGTGATGACAGTACTACCCGTTACATTGTGAAATACAAAAACGGCGGTGTAGGAAGTCTACAAAATGCGACTCAAGCTACTCCTGCATTCTCTGTGCAAAAAGCGGAAACCTTTGCTCGTAAATATAAAAGCAAAGTGATTAAACATTTAAGTTCAGTCAAATCGAGTGTGCTGGAATTAAATCCACGTCAGCTTAAAGCTATGGTGTCTGATCCTGAAGTGGAATACATCGAGGTTGACCAGAAACGTTATCTGTTTGACGTGATCACACCTATGGCCCAAAGCACTCCTTATGGTATTCCTATGGTGCAGGCTAATCTGGTCAGCGATGCCAATGCTGCGAATACCAAAGTCTGTGTCATAGATACCGGCTACACTCTAAGCCATCCGGATTTACCGAATTCTGGCGTTAGCGGTTTTGCTTTTTCCGGCCACGGCAGTTGGTCATCGGACGGTAATGGTCATGGTACTCATGTTGCCGGTACCATGGTGGCTCTGAACAATAACGATGGTGTGATAGGGGTGCTGCCTTCAGCTCAGTCTGACGTGCATATAGTTAAAATTTTTAATGATTCAGGAAACTGGACTTTTGCTTCTGATCTGATTGACGGGATCCAGTCTTGTCAGGATGCAGGAGCAAAAGTGGTGAATATGAGTTTAGGCGGCGGTAGTTCCAGTCAGACAGAACAAACCGCCATGACCAATTTTTACAACAGTGGAATGTTGTTAATTGCTGCGGCGGGTAACGCCGGTAATACCAGCTTGTCTTATCCTGCTTCTTACAACGCTGTGGTTTCGGTGGCTGCAGTAGATTCGAATCGTAATCTGGCAAGCTTTTCTCAGCGTAACGCTCAGGTAGAATTAGCAGGCCCTGGTGTTGCAGTGAATTCAACCTGGAATAACGGTGGCTACAATAGCATTAGCGGTACTTCTATGGCCTCACCTCATGTAGCTGGTGTTGCTGCGCTTGTCTGGAGTAACCATCCTCAATGTACAGCTCCACAAATTCGTAGCGCCTTGCAGGCGACAGCGCAGGACAGAGGCACAGCAGGGCGCGATAATTCTTTTGGTTTTGGTATAGTTCAAGCCAAAGCCGCAGTGGATTATCTGACGGCCAATGGCTGTAGCGGTGGTGGCGGTGGAGGTAATCCTCCACCAACAGGGGGGGAAACCTTTCCTAATCTTTCCGCCAGTACTGGGACCTGGTTACGTGGCTCTTACGTGATCCCCTCTGGCGTCAGTACTTTAACCTTTACCATTTCAGGTGGGACTGGTGATGCAGATCTGTACGTGCGTTACAACAGTCAGCCAACAGAAACGCTGTACAACTGCCGTCCCTATTTGAATGGCAATGCGGAGCAGTGCACTATCAGCAACCCACAGGCGGGTACCTGGCATGTAGGCATTAAAGCCTATACCACCTTTAGTGGTGTAACCATGAGTTACTCTTATTAAGTAACTAAGTATCGCCTTTATAAAAGCTGCGTCATCTTGCGCAGCTTTTACATTTTGCAAGGACAGCAAAATTTAGAACTCTAGTCTGGAGCTCTGGTTTGTTGAAAATATACCGTATCTGATATTCAAAAAATTTCTCTTGCAGTGATCCAATGAACCTGCTGATCTGTAAACAATTCTAGTCATCTCCGTGATTTTTTCTGTGAGTATAAATATGAGTATCCAAATCGGTGTCAGCGCTTGTGTGCTTGGTCAAAAAGTGCGGTTTGATGCCGGCCATAAAGCATCTGAATTTTGTAACAGCACCCTTGCTCCTTTTGTGTCTTATGTTCCTGTCTGTCCCGAACAGGCGATAGGATTAGGTGTGCCGCGTCCTGCCATTCGCTTACAGCTTAATGCCGAGCAGCAAGTGCGATTGGTCAATAGCAAAGACAGCAGCATTGACCACACAGAAGCTATGCTGCAATTTAGTCAAAAACTGTTGCCAGAGCTGAAGCAGTTGTCGGGCTATATCGTTTGCGCAAAATCACCCAGCTGTGGCATGGAGCGGGTAAGGTTAAATGATCAAAATGGTCATCAGTTGGGCAAAGTAGGTGTCGGGGTCTTTACCCAGCAATTGATGCATACCTACCCTTGGTTACCTGTAGAAGAGGATGGCCGTTTGCTTGACGCTAACCTGCGGGAAAATTTCGTCACCCGGATTTTTGCTTGCCATGACTATCAGCAGATGTTGCAATCCGGTTTTACTGTAGGCAAGTTGGTGGCTTTTCACAGCCGTTATAAGTTTTTGGTGATGGCGCATAGTCCAACAGCCTACCGGGAATTAGGCCGTTTAGTGGCTCAAGCCAGATTGTTTGCTCCTGATGAATTGGCACAGCGTTATTTACTGGATTTAATGCAGGCCTTAAAACAACAGGCTACCCGAAAGCAGCAGGCGAATGTACTGATGCATTTGCAGGGCTTCTTTAAAAAGATGCTGACAAGCGCTGCCAAACAAGAGCTTTTGGCCCTTATTCATAAATACCGTCAGGGGCATTTGCCTTTATTGGCACCTTTAACTTTGCTACGCCACCATTTGGCTCAGCATCCACATCAGTATCTGGCGGCACAGCAGTACCTGCAGCCGTTCCCCGATGAGCTGGGGTTACGCGCCTGATGAGTAACAACGCATTTTCTTTAGTCTGGCTGCGTAATGATTTACGTGTTTATGACAACCAGGCTTTATTCGAGGCCTGTCAGTCAGGTTTGCCTGTCGTTGCACTTTTTATCGCTACGCCAGATAGCTGGCAGCAGCACTTTATGGCGCCGGTCAAACAAGATTTCATTCGCCGCCGTGTGGTACAGCTACAAACAGAGCTTGCTGCTTTGAATATTCCTTTAGTGGCGATTGAGGGCAGTCATTACTCCGCTGTGCCAGAGCTGATGCAGCAATTAATCAAGGCTGGAGCGGAGCTCTTGTACGGCCACACCGAGTACGAACTGCGTGAGCGTGCACGTGATCGCAAGGTCAGCGATATTTTCGCTAAAGCCGGTAAAGCCTGTTTTTGGTTTGATCGCAAAGCGGTGATGCCACCTGGGTCTATCCTGAGCAAGACGGGCGGCATTTATCAGATTTTTACGCCTTTTAAGAAAACCTGGCTAGCGCGTTTGCGTGAAACGGGTGTGCGGTGTTTCCCTAAACCTAAAGCGCTGCCTGAAATAAAGTTGCAGCTGCCTGAATTTTCTGTGATGCAACAGGGCGATGGAAGTTCAGCCGCTTATGCCGTGGATGAATTGCATGCTCTTGAACAGATGCGACAGTTTTGCCGGGATAAAGCCGCCTTTTATCAGGCCGAACGCGACTTTCCCGCTTTAGCTGGCACCTCTTCCTTATCGGCGTATCTGGCGATAGGTGTGATTTCGGCACAGCAATGCATCAATCGATTGCAAATGGAAGCGGCAAACGACTGGGATAAAGAAAAATCTGGTGCAGCCGTCTGGCTTTCTGAGCTGGTATGGCGGGATTTTTATCACCATATTTTGATGGCTTTTCCAGAGCTTATTAAGCACAAGGCGTTTCAAAAAGACACAGATGGTATTGTCTGGCCAAACGACGCGGCACTATTTCAGGCCTGGTGCCAGGGTAAAACTGGTTATCCTATAGTCGATGCGGCGATGCGCCAGTTGAATCAAACTGGTTGGATGCATAACAGGCTGCGTATGATAGTGGCCAGCTTTTTGGTGAAAGATTTGCATATTGATTGGCGTTGGGGTGAGCAGTATTTCATGTCGAAGCTGATTGATGGTGACTTTGCTGCCAATAACGGTGGGTGGCAATGGGCGGCCTCAACAGGCACAGATGCCGCCCCTTACTTCCGTATTTTTAATCCTGTGACTCAAAGTGAACGATTTGACCCGGACGGCGTATTCATAAAACGTATGTTGCCGGAGCTTGCTGATATACCAAAAAAACAAATCCATTGGCCACATCCTTTGCCGATGTGGAATGAGTACGTTAAACCTGTGGTGGATCACAGCAAAGCCCGATTGAAAACCTTAGAGTTATTCCATACTGTTAAAAAACCGCAGGATGAAGTGGATCATGAATGAGACAAACACGACAGAACGGCTGGAACGTTTTTTAAATTTTTACAATAACTTAAGTCAAAATAACTTAGACTCTCTTGCTGAACTCTATGCCACTAATGTGGAGTTTATCGACCCTGTGCACCACATGCTCGGGCTTGAACAGCTGCAGCAGTATTTCTCTCATGCTTATGCACGCTTAAGTAGTTGTCATTTTGTTGCGACCTCACAAATTGCTAATCAGGATCAGGGTTGCCTGAGTTGGGTGATGACGTTTACTCATGACGCTATAGGCAATGGCAAACCTATCTCTGTGCACGGTTGTTCCATAGTGCACTGGAATAGTGAAGGCAAAATTGCGTATCACAGAGATTATTACGACTTAAATGAAATGGTATTGCAGCATATACCGCTGTTAGGCTGGGTCACGAACAAAATTAAACAAAAAATGGCAAAGGAAGCGTAGATGAAGATAGCAGTAATAGGCGGTGGTATTTCCGGCATGATCAGCTGGTATTTGTTGCAGCGCCAACATGAAGTCACTTTATTTGAAGCGGGTTCCTATCTGGGTGGCCACACTGCGACAGTAGATGTGAATGTTGAAGGTAAGGACTATGCCATCGACACAGGATTTATCGTATTCAACAACTGGACTTATCCATTGTTTAACAAGTTTTTAGCTGAGCTTCAGGTAGAATCTCAGCACACCCAAATGAGTTTTTCGGTGAAAAAAGCTGATACAGGTTTAGAATACAACGGCCATACCCTTTCAACTTTATTTGCGCAGCGTCGTAATCTGTTTCGGCCTTCGTTCTGGCGTATGCTGTTGGATATCGTCAAATTTAATAAGTTGGGTAAGGAGTTGTTGGAGCAAAATCATCCGGATCTGGATTTATTGATTGACGAGTTCTTAGCCAAACATAACTTAGGCAAAGCACTTCGCAATGACTATTTATTACCTATGGGCGCGGCGATTTGGTCCTCTGGTTTAGCGGATATGCCCTCTTTTCCACTGCGTTTTTTTCTACAGTTTTTTAAAAACCATGGGTTGCTGAATGTGACTGAGCGTCCGCAATGGTCTGTGATCAAAGGCGGTTCACGGCAATATGTACGGGCTTTATTAAATACACTCAACCCTGCACAGCTCAAACTAAATAGCCCGGTAAAAGCGGTAAATAGGGATGCCGAAGGTGTTACGCTAGAGTTTATCGACGGGCGTATTGAGCGTTTTGATCAGGTCGTATTTGCCTGTCATAGCGATCAAGCTTTAGCTCTACTTAAGGATGCCAGCGACGCCGAACGGCAAGTTTTGGGCGGCATTGCTTATCAGAACAACGACGTGATTTTACACACGGATGATCGTATTTTGCCTCAACGTAAAGCCGCCTGGGCCGCATGGAACTACCATCTGACAGATGCTGCATCCAGCCATGCAACTTTGAGTTACAACATGAATATTCTGCAGGGCATCGAAGCGCCTGTTACTTTTGTGGTAACGCTGAATCACAGTAATGCTATTGATCAGAACAAGATTTTAAAACGTTTTCAATACGCTCATCCTGTGTTCAATCACTGCACTATTGCTGCGCAGCAACGCCGTGGTGAAATCAATGGTGTTAATCATAGTTGGTTCTGTGGTGCTTATTGGTATAACGGTTTCCATGAAGATGGTGTGCGAAGTGCGGTCGATATAGCCAGAGCCATGGGAGTGGAGTTTTGATCCCACCAGGCCATGCGTTATTAACAGGAGAAGTAGGGCATAAACGTTATCTGCCGAAAGTACACGGCTTTGACTATCAAGTGCATTATTTTTGGCTGGATCTGAATGAGATCAACAGTATTCCGGCAAAAGGCTGGTTATGGTCAACTGCTCGTTTTGCTGCATGCAGCTATCGACGTTCTGATTATTTGTCCGGACCTGAGGATTTGGCTCAGGCGGTCCGGCTCAAAGTGCAGAGCTTAGGCTGTACTGATACTATCAGTAAAGTTTGTATGATGAGCCCGCTGGCGAATTGGGGCTATTACTTTAGTCCACTAACCTTGTATTACTGTTTTGATGATACACAGCAGTTAGTTGCGTTATTGGCCGAGGTAAGTAACACACCATGGAATGAACGGCATTATTATCTGGTACCAGTGCAAAGCTCTGAAAAATCGCAGTATCAGCATGACAAGGCTTTTCATGTGTCGCCCTTTAATCCTATGGATATGCAATATCACTGGACAGTGCTTGCTAATTCAGAAAAACTAGAATTAGCTATCACTAATTATAAAGATGAGCAAAAGGTATTCAGTGCCTGGTTTCATCTGTTGTCTCAGCCTTTTACTCAGACAGCACTTAAAGCTTTATTGATCCGTCGTCCATGGCAAAACGTACAAGTGATGACACGAATTTATTGGCATGCATTAAAACTGCTACTCAAAGCAGTGCCTGTATATGGCCACCCTAAGTCAAAGGAAACAGCAAGATGACGGTTTCGATCACCGAACAATGTCCTTTTCAAAATCTGAGTTGGTTTGATAAAACCTGCCGTAAGTTGGTGCTAAATCATTTAAGCCAACTTTTGTACGGCGCAATCTTATTAGTTGAAGGCCAGGAAAAAACCCTGTTAGGCGATAGCAAGGGTGAAATGCAATGTACTCTTACCGTAGTGGATCCTGATTTTTATCAAAAAATGGTGTTTGCAGGCTCTGTTGGGGCAGGCGAGTCTTACATTTTAGGACAGTGGCGTTGTGATAACTTAACTTTATTAGTGCAGTTGTTAGCGCGTAACTCGGCTCTTTTGGATAAGCTGGAATCTGCCTGGGCCAGATTAAGTAAACCTGCATTAAAACTGTTGGATTGGCGTAATCGTAATACGAAGGAGCAGTCGAGGAAAAATATTGCGGCTCATTATGATCTGGGTAATTCCATGTATCAGCTGTTTTTAGATCCAAGCATGATGTACTCCAGTGCAGTGTATGAAACGGAAGACTGTACACTGGAACAAGCGCAAGTCAACAAACTGAAATCCATTTGTGACAAGCTACAGCTAAAACCGACCGATCATCTGATTGAAATAGGTACGGGCTGGGGCAGTATGGCTATTTTTGCCGCCCGTAATTATGGTTGTAAAGTCACCACTACCACTATTTCACGCGAGCAACATGATTATGCAGCTGAAAAAATCCGTGAAGCTGGTCTGGAATCTCAAATTACTTTGTTGTTTCAGGATTACCGAGATTTAACAGGAACTTATGACAAGCTGGTTTCTATTGAAATGATTGAAGCCGTTGGTGATGACTTTCTCGATCAATACTTCGCGAAATGCTCAAGCTTACTCAAAGATGATGGTTTGATGGTATTGCAGGCTATTACCATAGCGGATCAACGTTATAGCCACTATGTCAAAGAAGTTGATTTTATCAAACGTTATATTTTCCCTGGTGGTTGCTTGCCCTCTATTCAGCGTATGAGTAACGCCGTCGCTAACTATACAGATTTAGTATTGCGCCAAGTGCAGGATATAGGCTTGGACTATGCCCGGACTTTACAGCATTGGTGTCAGAACTTTATGGCGTCACGGGATAAATTGCATCAGCTTGGCTATGACGATGAGTTTATCCGGCTTTGGCATTTTTATCTGTGTTACTGCGAAGGTGGTTTTTTGGAAAGAGCGACCAGTGCTGTGCATTTGGTCTTTACCAAACCATTGAACAGGAACAAAATCTAACTTTTCGTTGCTTAATAAAGCACGGTCGTTTATAACTTTCTACGGATTAATGTAGTAGAGTCTGTATGACGACCGTGATCACTTCACAGCCCCAAACTGATACCAGTGCGCTTCAAGCCCAGCTCCAGTTATTGCAACAAGAGAACGCCCGATTAAGGTTAATTAATCAGTTTGCAATTGATTTGCATGAGTTGACGGGCGCGGATGATATTCTTAATTATGCTGCAAAGCACGTGGTGGCAGGTTTAGGTTTTGTCGATTGTGCTATTTTTATACTGGCTGCTGATGGAGAAACATTGGTACGTAAGGCGGCATCCGGCACTCGTGACTTACCCTCACATTTAGGCATTGCTGAACTGAAAGTTGGGGATGGATTAGTTGGGCATGCTGCAAATATAAAACAATCAGTGCTGGTTTCTGATACCAGAAATGACCCACATTACATGGCTGATTTAGTGCCAAGTTTATCGGAACTGGTTGTGCCTATTCTGGATGGTAAAGAGCTGCTTGGTGTCATTGACTGCGAACACTCTCATGCAAACTATTTCAGCACAGAACATCAGCATATATTGGAAGTCGTGGCTTCTATTCTGGCCAGTAAACTTCGAAAATCGCAGATGCTGGACACTCTTGAATCCTCGGTCAGTAAACTTGAATATGCCGAGCGACTGCAAAAGGCTTTGTACGAAATTGCCTCTTTCTCCTATTTTGCCAACGATTTCTCCAGTTTCTACAAGCGACTCCATCAAATTGTTAATTCGCTGATTTATGCGCCTAATTTCTTTATTGCGCTGTTTGACGAGGAAACGCAGACCTTGCAGTTTCCGTACTTTGCCGATACTGAAGATGAAATGGATCCGAACCAGGTGTATGGCAGTGATTTATTAAAGCACAGCCTGACAGGTCATGTATTTCGCTCCAATGAACCTTTGTTGATTATGCGCAAAGATATAGCCGCATTTGAGCTGGCGTATGATGTGAATGCTTATGGTGCTGAGCCGGAGTCCTGGTTGGGGGTGCCTTTTCAATCCAGCGACACAGTGCGTGGTGTGGTGGTGGTGCAAAGCTATATTGCCCATATCCAATACAGCGAACGAGATCTTGAATTGATGATTTTTGTCTCTCAGCATATTTCTAATGCACTGGAGCGGGTATTTTCCGAAAAACGTTTGCAGCATCAAGCTTTGCATGATGCTTTGACTGCTTTACCAAATCGCAGCTTATTAATGGACAGAATAGGTCAGGCTTTTAAGCGTATGCAGCGTTTCCCTACGAATCATTTAGCTGTGATGTATCTGGATCTCGATCGTTTTAAAACAGTCAATGATACCCTGGGCCATCAGGTGGGGGACGCCTTTCTCGTGCAGGTCGGACGCGTGCTTAAACTCTGTATGCGACAGACGGATACGCTTGCTCGTTTAGGCGGTGATGAGTTTGCTGTAGTGCTGGAAGATGTTGCAGGTCTTACGGATGTGACTGATGTCGCTCAGCGCATTATTCAGGCGCTGCAACAGCCTGTGCTGGTCGGTGAGCATATGCTGTTGACTTCCTGCAGTATTGGCATAGCACTGGCAAGTTCGGTGGATCAGTTGCAATCAGCGGATGAGCTGATTCGTCGTGCTGATATAGCCATGTATCAGGCGAAACAAGATGGACGTGGAGTCTATCGTATTTACTCTACTGATATGAAGGTCCAGGAAAGTCATGAATTCAGATTAGGTCTGGAAATCAAAGCCGCTTTGGCGAAACAACATTTTATGCTGTATTACCAGCCTATTATTAGTCTGGAGACTGACGATATCTTAGGTTTTGAAGCGCTTATTCGCTGGACGCATCAAAGCCGCGGAGTGATAAGACCAGACGAATTTATTCCTTACGCTGAAAAAAACGGCCTGATAGGTTTAATTGACCACTATGTGCTCAAACAGAGTATTGAGCAGATCCGTGTCTGGCGACATGATCACAGCATACCGTTTTATGTCAGTGTCAATGTGTCAGGCCTGGCATTTTCTGAACCTGACTTTGCATCAGCTGTGATCCGAACATTGGCGGAAGCGCAGGTGCCAGCGGCTTATCTTGCGATAGAAATTACAGAGCGGGCACTGATTGAAAATATTGAGCAGGCTCGTTTGTGCTTAAAGCAGTTACGCCAACATGGAGTGAAGGTGCTACTGGATGACTTTGGTACCGGCTATTCCAGTTTAAGTTATCTGAATGAATTTAAACTGGATGTGCTGAAAATTGATCGTTCTTTTATCGCCAATATGAGACCGCGGATCCAAGATAATCCGGTGGTCAATACGGTGATAGCTCTGGCAAAGACATTGAATTTAAAGGTTGTGGCTGAGGGGATAGAGACCAGTTTACAACGACAATTACTAAAAGAATTAGGCTGTGACGCCGGACAAGGCTATTGGTTTGCTAAGGCTCTTCCTGCAGCCGATGCAATCAAATGGCTACGTTAAACACTTCGTACTTAAAGCTGCAGCGTTGTTGGCTGCGCTACTCGCCCCAGTCACATAGGACAACTATGCTCCTGGGGTCTCGCTCACTTGCCGCCTAGCTGCAACTTCAATTACTTTGTGTTTGGGTTAAGCGAATTGCTTCTGCTTCGATGACTATTTTTCCCGCTTTGTACAAAGCGCCAATCGCTTGTTTGAACATTTTTTTGCTGACACCAAACTCACCGTAAATTTGTTCCGGCGTGCTTTTATCTGATATCGGCAAGCTGCCACCTTTGTGTTTTAAGCGCTCTAAAATCACATCGGTAAAAGCCTGAGTTTTTTCATAACCAGGTTTATCCAGCAGTAAATCTATACGTAAATCGTCCCGCACTTTCTGCACATAGGCTGTGCCTTTGTAACCGATACGCAGTGGTTTAAAGACCTGATTTTTATACAATAAGCCCCAGTGCTGATGATCGACCACTACTTTGTAGCCCAGATCGGTTTGTGAGGCGACATAAAACTGTACTTCATCGCCTGGTTGGTAGTCTGGCGTGTCTTTGCCTATGTATCTGTCCAGCTTAGCTGAGGCGACGATACGGTTACTTGTATCGACATAGCAGTACACCAGATAATATTTATCCAGTTGCATCGGGATTTGTTGTTCGCTAAAAGGCACCAGTAAATCTTTTTTCAGACCCCAATTTAAAAAAGCCCCCACCTTAGTGACTGCCACAGCTTTAAGTTGTGCTACTTGTCCGACCATCACATAAGGTTTCTCTGTAGTGGCGATCAGCTGATCTTCAGAGTCCAGATACAAAAATACTTCGAGTACAGTGCCGACTTCTGCGCCTGAAGGTACATAACGTTTAGGCAATAAGATATCACCCCAGCTTAAGCCATCGAGGTACACACCAAATTCGACCTGTTTTTTTACCGCCAGTTTATTTAGTTTGCCTAAAGCGAGTTGGGTCATGTGATTACTCCGTGGCCAGCAGAGCTGGGTTTGACTGTTGAATAAACTCTAGTTGGACCTGTACGCTCTGGGCTGCGTTGCCAAACCAGATCTGGCCTTCATTAATAGTGCATTGTAATTGCATAGTACGGTCGCATAATTTAGCCAGCTCTGCGGTGTCCGCCGGCGAAACCGCCACTATTGTCAGATTTTTTAACTGACTCAGCGCTTTTTGCTCCGAGCTGTACCATTTATCGACTGCAGTCCCACCATAAGCCAGTAGTAACAGCTGCTCTGTTTTATGGCTGGCACGACGTAAACGTTTTTCTTCGGGTAACCCCAGTTCAATCCAGAGCTGATAATCGCCTGTCAGATTTTGACGATATAAGGCCGCTTCATCGTCATCTGAAATACCTTTACCAAAGGTTAAATTCTCATCGGCACACAAAGCAAAAGCCAGCAGACGTAACATCATACGCTCTGTGGTCTCAGAAGGATGCTGGGCAAGCGTCAGCTGATAGTCCTGATAATGATGGCGCGACATATCTGCCACAGCCAGGCTTGCTTTATAAATGGTTGCCTTTAAGGCCATAACAAATCCGCAGTACAAATCAAAAGGGCGCTAGTGTACCTTGTTCGATGGAATAATGCAGCTTGTGTGAATGCACTCAAGCTTGCAGTTGATGATGCTGTTTCTGACGCAATGCGATACGGCTCCAGGCTTTCTCATGAAAAAAGTAAGCGATGGTATTGATTGCGGGTTCTATGGTTGCCACTAAACCACCGACCAGCAAATCACCAGTGAGCAGATAAGTGACGCTAAAAGCGACGGTAAAATGTAATAGGGCAAACGTCATAGTTTTTAGCATGGTAAAGCTCCGGGGGCAGAATTTTTAATGAGCTTAGCCGGTCATACTCTGGGTCGAAAACGAATTAATCCAATCGCCGCTATCGTTTTTTATGCACAACCGATCCTGAAGTTCTGTGCAACCGTACTATATGAGAGAACAGGAGCATAAAATGAATTCACTGGAAGTTTTTTATGATGGTGGTTGCCCCTTGTGTCGGCGCGAGATTAACTACTTTCGTGCACTCAAAAGTAGGGTTCCTATTATCTGGCTGGATCTAACGGATTTAAATGCAGCTCTGCCACCGGAGCTGGACAGATGCAGCGCACTTGCGCGTATGCACGTGCGGGTCAACGGTCAAATCTATTACAAAGGCGCTGCCGCTTTTGCTATGCTTTGGTCGCAATTTGCCTATTGGCGTATGCTTGGACTCTTACTTAGAGTACCGCCCGTCACCTGGTGTGCTGACAGGCTGTATAGCTTTTTTTTGAAAATACGACCGCGTTTGCAGCAGTGGGCTCAACCAAAGGAGAAACCCTGATGGGGTTAGATTGTCGGGAACTCTTGGATGTCAAAGAGTATGAGTTTTTGTTGAACTGGTTTATGCGTCAACAAAAGCAGCATCAGTTGGCGCAACTGGAAGAACCCTATAGTTACGATGGCTATTCTGTGTATGATCAAAAAGTTAATCAATTGATTGCCGAGGCTGCAATTGCTTTTGTGGAAACCTTTCAGCGTGAAGCTCCGCCGTTGGTTTTTACTAACTTGTTTCATCTTGCTGAACTGGAATTGCAGGGGAAGCGAGACCGGTTAATCAAGACGCCAAAAAGTGTGCAATAGCGACAATAAAAAAACCACCTTGCGGTGGTTTTTTTAACAAATTCAGCTTACTGCTGTTGCACTCGTTTTAATGCATCGGTCAGTTGCGGAATATCCAGCTTCTCGTTCAGCGGTACTAAGGTACCAGCTGACCAGACTCCATAACTGCCATCATCACGAACCAGGATCATCTTATCTTTTTTAAAACTCACCATCTGGTGAGGTAATAAATTCAGCTTTGGATAAACCGAAGGCTTAAACCAGTTATCACCAGGCCAGTTACTATGACAGCCAAGTTGAGCCAACAGCGTGGGGATCAGATCCAGATGTTGGGTGACTGTATTGGATATTATTCTATTTAACTCAGGCCAGTTACTGTAGAGCTGAGCTGGAGCCAAATCAAACTGAGATTCTGCTGCTTGTGTGGTCAGCACTACTGTATTTTGTTTTGCATCCAACAGGGCAAATTCTGCTGCAAGATCACGACTGAATTTTACTTTTACCCTCGCCGCCGAGTTTTCCGTTAAAGATAACCAGGGCAGTAGTTTTTGAAACTCAGCATCACTGGCACTGATACTAAAGTTGCCAGCAGGGAGCTGATCCATCCAGGCTGGTGCCTGTTGCAAGACGCCGATCATGTCTTTATTAAGCTGCATACTGCCATAGACTAAATTCAGTAATGCACTTTGAGTCTCTACCGGGGCAAAGTGTTGCTGGTGCGCTTTAAATTGTTTCTGCTCCAAAAGTGCGACATCAGCTGCAGATAAGGCCGATAAAATCAATACAGTGACAGGTTGTGATTGTTGACTGACACATTGCAGAGCTTCAGGTTCACGCCAGTTGGTGGGGCGTTGTAACTGCTCAGCTTTGCTTTCTTTTAATCGGGATAAATCCAGTACATTGTACTTGGCCAAAAAGGTATTGGCTGTTGCAGGATAAGTAAAAGGTAATACATTGTCTTGTTTGAGCACATCCAGCTCCAGCTGTGCATCGGCCCAGATATGCAGAGTATGGCTGGCGACAAAGCAGCCTAAAAACAAATAAAGTGCGGGCTGGCCGACGCCTGAAGCCTGAAGTCGTGGCACTTTCTTCCAGCAAAAGTTACTCAATACCAACTCGATGACCAGCAGTAAGGCCGCCACTACAGAGGTGATCAAAATAAAATTGCGCAGGTTGGTTACTACTTGTTGGCGCAGTAAATCAATAGTCTGCTCACTGGATGCACTGCCAATATGGTAACCAAGCGCCTGGTAAACGTAGGCATCAAAGATCAGCACGACCAGACCAAAGGTAGCTAAAACGGCGGCTATTCCTCGCACATGACGTTGGTATGGAAAAATCAGCGTGACAGGAAATATGGTCAGAATAAAAAATAAAAAACATAAAAAGGCGGTATGACCCAGCCAATTGGTCAACAGATACACCCAGCCTGCAAAGCTTTGTGGCGCGGGTTCAGCCCACCAGTAGGCTGCTGTGATCACCAGCGCCAGCAGGATATTAAAAAAAGTAAACCAATGACCCCAATTCAGCAGGCGGTTTACTTTGTTGACCAATGACAGGTTTTGTTCCAGCACCATAAAGTTATTGTTTCTTGCTGTTAACGGCGTCTTTTAACGCCTGACCAAACTGGGTCGCAACATCCAGACGTTGTGCAGCGGGCACACTGGTATTAATGATATGACTGATGGTATTGCCTAAACACATCAGGCTCAGCTCTGTGGTCGCTTTTTCGTCGCGTAACTGCTCCAGCAGAGTGTTGACGATCTTTTCAATTTGGTCGGTCGAATACTTTGATACAATAGGCATGAAGGTCTCTGCTCGAAATAAAATGGAACAGCGGGGAATACTAGCAGAATTAGCTCAGAACAGGAAAATATATGTCCGTTGATGTGTTGCATCTGGCAATAAATTTTATCGAAAGTACGGAAAGTGAGCAGTTGCAGGCGCAGTTTCGTCAGGAGTTGGTACCGGTTTCTCAATCGGTAGCGCATTTAATTGAACAATTGCACCTGGCCTACAACGGCAAACCTGCCAAAGGTTATGCCACTTTTTCTGATGATTTACAGGACAGAATGGCATTACCTCTAGCGCAGTGGCAAGCACAGGATCGCAGTTTTTTGCAACTGGCGGAACAAGCCACCAGTCAGCTGGTGGTGCAACTGGTGCAGCATCAAATTCAGGAAACCGGCTATTTTATGCTCTGTCATTACCGTTATCTGGCAACAGAGTACGTGCTGGTGACTTTATTGGGCAGCAAAGATCACTTTAGTGTGACACCAGACTTATTACTTTCTACCGATCAGCATCTGGACATTGCCCGAATGCAACTGGCTGCCCGTATCGATTTAACGGAATATCAAACCAGCCCGGAGCAAAACAAATATATTTCTTTTATTCGTGGCCGGGCAGGTCGCAAAGTCGCCGATTTTTTCCTCGATTTCTTAGGCTGTGCCGAAGGAGTGATTGCGAAAGAGCAAAGCAAAGTGGTACTGGCTTCTGTTGAAGAGTATTTGTCAGCCTCTGATTATGATGCCAGCGAAAAGTCTGCAGTGCGCAAGCAAGTCTATGAGTACTGCGAAGAGCAAAGCAAACAAGGCCTAGATGTACACTTACAGGAACTTTCAGCCACTATCGACAGCAGCGACGCCCGGGCTTTTACTGACTATTGTGCAGAGCAGAATATTGCAGTTCCGGAGCAGTTCCCTGTGGATGTCAAAGAGTTAAAAACTTTGGTGAAGTTTTCAGGCGCCGGTGGTGGGGTCAGTATCAGCTTTGAACAAAAGCATTTGGGCGAACGTATCCGCTACGACATGGACAAAGATCTGCTGATTATCCAGGGCGTACCGCCGAACTTAAAGGATCAGTTGCAACGTTTCTTAAAAGGCTTTTCCAGCTTTGATCACAAAAGTTAAGCCTTAGTCGCCGCCACTGCCACCGCTATCAGAGCCACCCTCCGATGAACTGTGGTGGTGGTCGGTGTCCACTTGTTTTATCCGGCTGCCATCCGTGCCGCTGCCTGCCACTATAGTTCCGGTCACACCACCTTCAGCGGTTTTTTTCTGTCGGATTTCTCTTTTAGGTTTTTCCTGCTGAAGTTTTTTATTGCGGCGTATCAGCCACAAATTTGCCAGTACAAGGCCGAAAATAATCAGAAGAGTCCACCAAAGCGTCATCGTCATTTTTTACTCCTTACAAATATTGCATACATAACGCTGATAAATCAGTGGTATATACTCAAGCAGCAGCGCTTTATCCGGTAATTCACTTTGAGCTATCGCATCAGTCAGCATAATCTCGTCAAAGTTGTTTAAGTAGTGTTCCGCTAAAGGACGGTAACTTAAATGCCAGGCTTCTTTTGCCACCCCACCTTGATCACGTTGATAAGGCCGAAAGAAGCCAAAGCGTGCAGCACGTTGCTGTAACCACTGGTCCAACGCATAAAAAGGCCCGCCTTGTTGATACTCTGCATCCAGTAACTGCACCTGATAATCGGTTGTCACAGCGGCTTTGTCAAAAACATCCAGATCGGTGCCCCAATGATGGCGGCTGGCACCGGGCAAAGCAGAATAGAGTAAAATCGCCTCAATTTTTGCGAAGCCATCTAACGGACTGATATCGATTTGCTGTTGCGCTTTGTTGTAGACAGGGCGCTGGCCTGTGTATTTTGCTGTCCAAATCCGGGCCTGCTGGGCAAAAGAGCGATACGACGAGACTAAAGCTAATTCGATTCCATCGCCTGCAGCGGCCTGCTGCATCCGCTGATAAGCGGCTTTGACCTCTGGCAGTAAGCGATGGCGCTGCTCCAGCTCCTCCAGTGCCGAATCATCGAAACCTGTCAGTAGCTTCGCTAAGCTCATTTGGCGACCAGTTGCTGCAAAATATGTTGGTACATATCAGCTAACGGCTCTAAATCCGCCACGGCTACGCATTCGTTGATTTTATGAATGGTGCCATTGCAAGGTCCTAACTCCAGTACCTGAGCGCCTGTCGGAGCAATAAAACGGCCATCTGATGTACCGCCCGTGGTTTCCAGTGAGGGCGCATAACCTTTAACCTGTTGTACCGCACTTACAGCCGCCGCCACCAGTTCTCCACTGTCAGTCAGAAACGGCAGACCGTTGAGGATCCAGTCGATGCTGTAGTTCAATCCATGTTTTTCTAAAATAGCCAGTACCCGCTGTTGCAGTTGCTCTGCTGTCACTTCGGTACTGTAACGGAAGTTGAACGTCAGTTGCACATCTCCTGGCACTACGTTAGTAGCGCCAGTGCCTGCATGAATATTAGAGATCTGAAAGCTGGTAGCAGGGAAAAATGCGTTGCCTTGATCCCAGACGGTGTTGGCTAATTCGGCTAGCGCAGGTGCAGCCTTGTGAATTGGATTGTCCACCAGATGTGGGTAAGCTACATGACCCTGAACCCCTTTGACAGTCAGATAACCTGTTAAAGAACCACGGCGGCCATTTTTAATCACATCACCTAAACTCTGAGTACTGGAGGGCTCGCCCACTAAACACCACTTGATTTTTTCCTGACGGCTTTCCAGCACTTCAATCACACGTTTAGTGCCATTAATAAAAGGACCTTCCTCGTCGCTGGTAATCAAAAAAGCGATATCGCCAGTAAGCTCAGGATTGGTCGCTAAAAAACGCTCTGTGGCGACGACCATAGCGGCCAGACTGCCTTTCATATCGGCAGTACCCCGGCCATAGAGCATGCCATCGCGAATTTCTGGCTCAAAAGGTGGGCTTGTCCATTGCTCCAGTGGACCTGTCGGCACCACATCGGTATGACCGGCAAAACAAAACAAAGGTTTACCCTGACCCCGACGGGCCCATAAATTTAATGTATCTTCAAAAAACATCGACTCAATAGTAAAACCCAAAGCTTCCAGACGCTTAGCCATCAACTGCTGGCAGCCAGCATCTTCAGGGGTAACCGACTGGCGGCTGATTAAATCTTTAGTCAGGTCGAGTACTGCTGTGCTCATGCGGAAATTCCAAATAATGTCTGATACTGTTGTTCTGAAAAACCAAGGTGATAACTGCCATTGTGCTCCAGCACAGGTCGTTTAATAAGGGCAGGTTGCGCCAGCATCAGTTGCATCGCTTTTTCTGCCGTCATGTCTTGTTTGTCTGCATCTGGCAAGGCTCTGTAGGTGGTGCCTTTGGTATTTAGCAATTGTTGCCACTGAAGCTGCTGCATAAAATCTGCTAAGAGTTCAGCGCTGATACCGTCCTGACGATAGTCAATATACTGATGAGGCAGTTGCTGCTGTTCAAGCCACTTACGGGCTTTTTTTATAGTGTCACAATTTTTGATGCCATAAATGCGGGTCATATAGCTATAGATCCTAAGCGCTTACCAATTGAATAGCCAACAAGTCATCTTGTAGCGCCTGATGATAACCTGTTCGGCAGTGAATACTCTGAATTTTTGGGTGAGGGACTACACGTAAAAATAAGCCAAAGCTCTGGCGTGGTTGACTTAGTAACGCCTTATCGTAATGCAATAGCGCTTGCCCTGCCTGCACATTGGCCTGTTCGCTGACCAGCCAATGAAAACCTACACCATGTTTATGCTGGCAATACAGCGGAAAATCCAGCGCCAGTTTAAGTCCACTTGAATGCGTAAATAGCAGATGCTGACCTGTCTGGTTTTTCCGATGAAACTGACCGCTAAAAGGGCTGTATAAGGTAGTGCCTCTTAATTCAAGCCAAAGTCCGTCGCCCTGCAGTCCTGATGCTATCAACGCGTCGCTGCTGGCTATACGGTTATGACTAAATGCGTCAACTGGACTTCTGATCCGTAGTTTTAACTGCGGATCCAGACTGGTATCCCAGTGCAACAGACTAAAAGGACTGAACATGAGCGAAATACATTGAAAAGGATGTAGTCGGATAGTAGCGAAAAAAATACAATTTGGCGAAGATTTCCTGCTAAAGGTAAATCCACTGTCTTTCCCGATTCTTTCGGCGATCGCAGAACTTATCCAACGTTGTACAATCCAATGAAATAGTATTTTTTCGCGAGTTGACCATAAAAATGTCATGAAAAGCTGATAAGTCGTGGTCAGTTTTGATGACAAAACGATGAGAGCCTTATGTTTTCTTTGGTCTGGTTGTCCACAGATTCTGTGGATAACTTTGTGCGTTGTTCTGTTTAAGTTGCTTAAGTTTTTGATATTTATATCAAAAAACTAATGGCACAAAATTTGTTTAGTTTGCTCATTCGTAAATAGTTGTGCAAAGACGGGAAACTGATAGTTTTCATCTTCAATCTGAACGTTTGACCGTAAAACTTTTGAGCTCACTTGGTTTGAAATAGGCGGGCTATTGTAGGATTTTTAGTCTGTGTTTAAGAATATTTTCTACGCTCTGAGATTTTCGCTTTAGTTTCTGCCAAAGCTGGACGATAGTTGATGCAGGGGGTAGACTCCGATAGAACGACTTTGTCGTTAATGCACTAAAAATGAAGAGGAGTGCCTACGATGTCAGCTATGTTTTCGACACTCAAAGCTGGGCTGCAGTACAGCCGTGACTGGCCTGTAGTACCTCAATTAAATGCAGTTTTTCCAGAAAATAAAATCATCAGGATGACGGTTTTTGCACAAAAGACTCTGCCTGTGGTGGCGGTAGTAGGTGCTTTGGTGCAGTTCAATCAACTGGGTACAGACCAGTTGCCACTTATTTTGACCATGATGTTGTTTATTTTGTCGATGCCGTTTCAGGGCTGGTATTGGCTGGGAAAACGAGCTCAGACTGAATTGCCTCCGGGTCTGAGTAGCTGGTATGGCGAAATTAGACAGAAAATGCAGGCTCAGGGGCTACAAACCCAAAACCCTCAGCACAAACTGCGTTATTCAGATTTAGCCTTGTTGCTCAAACAAGCCTTTGGCCAACTCGATAAAACTTTTCTGCGCGACTGGCTCTGAGTCAGTCGTCAGCTGTTTCCCCTTACTATTTCAAGTTACTGCTTGATTGGCTCAGAGCAGTTTGCTCTTTTTGACTCCAGGTAACTCCAATGACTTTGGGCATGTTATTTATCGGATAAGTAAATCCGTTGATAAAAGGTATACACCCACTGGGGTTTATAAATCACCAACAAGGTCATCGCCATGCCATTAAGCAAGGCCTCCGGCAAAGCGGCCAGTGGGATAAAAATCAGATACCCCTGATACAACTGCTCTGTGCTGTAATGATCCGCATGGATCCATGCTTGCAAAAGCATATAGACCATCAAACCTAAGGCGCTGTTTAAAAACGCACAGACAAATAAATACACAAATAAATGCCGTTGCAGATAATGAAAACAAAGCAGGTATATCAGGTAGTTCAGTGCAAGCACCAACCAGCCGCAAGCCAGAGTCCATAGCCACTGTTCAAGAGGTCGATCACTCATCAGCCATTGCAGCGCTATCACTAATACAAAAAGCAAAGCGCTTATACGCAGACCAAAAACCAGCACTAAGCTGGTAAGTGCCAAAAAATGGATAGACAGTGCATCCAGCACTGTTGCATCGGTTTGCCAAAGCAAAGCCAACGCACAGACACTGGCCCCAGCCACAGGCCAGGGGACAGCTTTTTGCTGCAGTTCTTGCCAGAAGCTGCGGTTGAGCACCAACGCAGCTATCAGTAGCAGACAAAACGCTGCCAGCATCAGCTTAACTTAAATCAAAAGTCGACCAGACAGGGGCATGGTCTGAAGGGCGTTCTAAAGCACGCAGCTCATAATCCACATCACTTTCTGTACATAAAGCGGCCAGCGGTGCGGTTGCCATCACAACATCAATCCGCAGTCCTCTGTTGTCATCAAAACCTTTGGAACGGTAGTCAAACCAACTGTATTTCTCTGTCGCGTCCGGATGCAAAGCCCGAAACGTATCGATGAGGCCCCAGCCTTTTAATGTCGCCAGCATAACGCGCTCTTCAGGTAAAAATGAACATTTACCCTCTTTCAACCAACGCTTCGCATTGGCTTCCCCTATGCCGATATCCAGATCTTCTGGGGATATGTTGATATCACCAATCACTGCCACGTAATCCTCAGGGCTATGGTGATTCACTAAATACTGCTGTAAGTCAGCGTAAAACTTTTGTTTGGCTGGGAATTTAGTGTCGTGACTACGGTTTTCACCTTGCGGAAAATAGCCATTTAATAAGGTCAGGGTTTTACCATTTTCCAGGGCAAAAGTACCAATCAGCATACGGCGCTGTGCGTCAGGGGCGTCTGTTGGAAAACCATACAACATCGACAACGCCGGTTTTTTACTCAGAATAGCTACACCGTAATGACCTTTTTGACCAAAGTAATACAAGTGATAGCCAAACTTCTGCATTTCCTCCAGCGGGAATTCATCATCATGAACTTTAATTTCCTGCAAACCGACAAAATCGGGAGAATGTTTAGCCAATAAAGCTTCGATTTGGTGTGGTCTGGCACGTAAGCCATTTATATTAAAAGAGATAATTTTCATGATGATTCTTTGGTCCAACTAAGAGTTAAAGCGTTTGAGCCGTATACTAGCATTTTGTCAGCCTTGGCGTGAACAGCTGCTTGCTCAGTCCACTGACAAACTTTAAGCTAGAGCTTTATCTTGACGAGTCTGATGTTGTGAGTTCTGAGTTACCTGCCTATCAATTAAAGTTTTCTGCTAAAAGGCGCAGCATTCAACTTAAAATTCAAGCTGGACAGCTATGGGTCAGTGCGCCTACAGGCTGTGATCTGCAGTTTATTCAGCAGCTTATCCGACAGAAAAAAGCGTGGATAGAGAAGCACTTGGAACAACAGCAGCAACCGCTTGCTGCAGGCTGGTTGGAGCAATTAAAAATTCCTCTATTTGAAGATACCTTAGAGCTGAAAATAGTACAGGATTCGGTCAATCAGTTCAGTCTGGATGGAGACTGTTTATGGCTGCAGCTCTCTAGCCGTAACAAAGCGCAAAGTCAGTCAAAGTGGATAGAAAAGCTGGTGACAGAGTTTTATCTGCAGCAGGCTCAGTCTTGGTTTGAACAGCAAGTCCGGTTCGAACAACAACGTATGGTGCTTCAAAGTAGTGCAGTGCGTGTTTGTAATTTTAAAGCCAAGTGGGGCAGTTGTGACTCTGCTGGGGTACTGAGCTTCAACTGGCGCTTATTGATGGCACCTCAGTGGGTTGCTCGTTACGTCGTTGTACACGAGCTGGCGCATCTGGTACATATGAACCACAGTAAAAATTTCTGGACTTTAGTCGCCAGATTTAACAGTGATGCGGCCAAAGCACGGCTCTGGTTAAAACAAAACCAGCACTGGATGAAGCTATAAATTTTTGGGGTTTTGTTGTTTTTTCAGGGGTAAAAAAAAGAAAGCCGGTCACAGGACCGGCAAAGTTTACTTCTTGGGAGAATGGAAACATGATTCATGGTGTAAGACTGCTCGTTGCTGAAAAAATTCCATTTTATTGCTGTTTTTTTTGATCTGTGCACTTAGCTTTGCATTTTGTCCCTGGCAAAGTCTTGTGTGCTCTTCCCAGTACAGCCTGTTTTCTGTTTTAATTCGCCGCAACTCACTTTTCCTGTGAGCCGGATCAACAATAAATTGGCCACTCAGAGCCACTATTCTTTTTTCAGGACAACAGCATGACGAACCCTCTGCGTATACAACAGCTGATGAAGCTGGTGGATTTAACCCGTTTAAATGATCAGGATGATGCTGCGGCTATGCAGCAATGGCTGGAACAGGATCTGGCGGGGGCCGCCGTCTTACCTGCTGCTGTATGTGTGTACCCACAGTATCTGACTCAGGTCAAAGATTTTCTGCAGAAAAACCAGTACGCGATAAAGCTGGCGACAGTGGTGAATTTTCCCTCTGGAGCTTTACCTTTATCACAGGTTTTGGACCAAATTAAAGCGGCTTTGATGGCGGGAGCAGATGAAATTGACTGTGTATTGCCTTATCAGGCGTTATTGTCCGGACAAACACAGCTGGTCCGTGAGTTTTTAGCCGCAGTGCGTCAGGCGACTACCGGTGTGTGTCTGAAAATTATTATTGAATCAGGTGAGTTGGTGACCTGTCAGCAAATCAGTAAAGCAACAGAGTTGGTGGTCGGATCCGGTGCTGACTTTGTCAAAACCTCTACTGGTAAAGTCAAAGTGGGTGTAACAGAAGAAGCTGCACGTATTATGCTAGCAGTGATTGCGGCCTCTGAGCGACCTGTGGGTTTTAAAGCTTCAGGTGGAGTACGTTCAGTGGAATTCGCGTTAAAGCTGGTCAGTCTGTTTGAGGAATTGACGGGTGAAGTGGCCACAGCTCAGTTGATGCGTTTGGGAGCCAGTGCTTTGCTCAATGATTTAAGTCAGCAACTGGACTACTAAAGAGCAGCTCATTTGCAGCCGCCAAAATGCGTTTTAGCGGCTGTAGCGTTTTTCTTCTTTGAGTTTATTAAACTGTTGCAATAATTCCTGATGTCGCACTTTATGGTGTTCGGGCAGCGGCATATTGTCGACCACCCGGAAGGTCTTGCGGCATTTCTCAACCAACTCTAAAGGTTTTTTTCGTTTCGGATCGGCCATCATTTGTATTGCTGTTTGTATGAAGTTCAATGCACTACCTGTATTCATTGGAGCGACTTCAAGTGCTTGCTCAAAACAGAGCAACGCTTGCTCGTAATTGCTTTCCTTGTAGAACTGAATACCTTGCTTATTTAATTCATTAAAGCTCGCTTGACGGCTCAAAGAGCGGTTTTGCTGCTCACTAAATAGCTTTTGTAGTATTGGATCTATGGCTCCATTCACTTTATTCAGATTTTGAGTCAGTGCAGATGCCTGTTCAAACTCACCGATTTGGTTTAACAACAACACTGCGTCTGCTGCACAATGAGGAATAGGGGGTATTTCGTCTGGATTATCTGGATCGATTTGAGGGGCCATTTGCGCAGCCACCCGATCCGATACTGTAGCGTAGGTTTTTTTAGCTAAATACTGCTGACCACTTAAAGATTCCAAACGTGCCTGGCATAAGGTTTCAAACAATTCAAAGTCAAAGTCACGAATCACAGTATCTTCCCGCTTGGCTCTGTGAATCGCCAACAAGGCTTCCTGTTGGTATTTATTACGCTGATTCAAGTCTTCGGAGCGTGAGGCGGCATCTATCACTGTACGGATGTAATTCAGTAAATGCACCACTTCCTGACGAGCCGCACGACGGGTAATTTCGTAGATTTGTTTACTGGCTTGCACCAGACTGGCCACATCATCCATATCCCGGGCTATGTCCATTAACAAGTTTTGCCTGCTGATAGAAAATGGAGAAATAACAATGGCTTGTGATATCACTTCCATAGCTTCAGCCATCAAGCCCTGAGCGAGCAGATTACGTGCTTTGAGGTCAAAAGCTTCAGCAAAATACCTGTTGGTGTCTATAGCTTCATTACACAGCTCAAGACTTTCCTCAAAACGCCCTTGTTCAAAACATAAACGCGCCTGAAGCAATAAAGCCCAGTTGGTACGACTGAATGATAAGGTCTCAGAGAGTAAGGCTTCCGCTTCATCGTATTGCTTGAGTTTTAAATGGGTTTCAGCCTGAATACGACCACATAATGAATGATAACGACCCGCTTGTTCACGTTCTTGTTTACAGGCTTCGATCACCAGTTCAGGTTGATCATCAAACATGGCCTGATAAATCGGCGCCAGCTGTTTCTTTCGGTTTTGAATTTTAACCAGACGGGTGCGTAAGACACTCTGTGAAAAAGGTTTGATTATGTAATCATCAGGTTCTGCTTCTATTGCACCTACAACCATAGGGACCTGATTTTCACCTGTCACTATCATATAAACAGCAGCTGGATGAAGCAGTTTTTTCTCGCGTAAATCTTCCAGTAACTGACGACCGTTTTTTCCTGAACCTAAGTTGTAATCGACGAACAACACGTCGTAAGAGCCATGCATACATTTCCACAAGGCCTGTTCACCTGTCATTACAAAGGCGATATTAGTGGCACCCATCGAATACAGTATGCCTTTGAGCAATAACTGGAAAGGACGTTGGTCATCAACAATAAGGACTCGAAGATTTTCGAGAGTTTTGTACGACATTCAGCAAACCTATCGATTCAATTATCGCAAGTGTTGATAATATGTTGGATTTTAGCAAGGAAAATTTAGCGACTTATTCTGGAACTTGAAAGCAGGAAGAGATCCACAAGTGTGGTGCGCATCTTATCAAAAAACATTTTTATGTAAAGGAAATTACTCAACTTTTTTGTCTGACTGCCGATAAAGCAAGCAATGGGATGTTTTTGTGCAGATTTTATGCTGATTAATGAGTGGCAAACCGGAGTCCGGTTAAACGAGGCGATACAACAACACAGACTGAGTGATTTTTCACTCTGGCTGGCATTTTTATCGCCTGCAGTGGAAGAGTTTGCGCAGTTTTATACGCCTGATACACAAAGCGCCAGATTTCAACCTGATCTTTATCAGCAACTGGGCATACAACAAGCGCGGCCTTTTGCATTTTTACCTGAAGATGAAGTGCATTTAAAACAGCAAGCCACAGCTTTTCAGCAAGGTGGTGCTGTCGCTTTGCATTTAATGCAGTGCCTACAAGGGGCGCCTTTGGTGATGGAAGACAATAAACAGAAACTGCCGGATGAGGTGAAATCTGGTTTAAGTTTGCATGCAAGACGTCACCTGGTTCAGCAAAAACCAGAGATGATGGTATCTGATCCTACCGCTTTGTATGAGATTTTAAATCAGCTGCATGCCTGATAACGTTTGGTTACCTTTGATGCTGACATTTTTTAAATTTAAGGCCACTGCCGCAAGGGCAGGTGTCATTACGGGATATCCGAGTGGCAGGATGTTCTGTTAATACACCATTGCTGTACATCCAGTGGCCTTGCTCCAGCTCAAAATCGGACACTTCATCCAATAATTCCAGCTTATCGCCGACCAGATAAGAGGCTATAAAGTGCACCTGGCTTGCACTGAGCCTGGTATCGTCGATGATCTTCAAACCGACAAAACGCACAGCTTGAGCGAAGCTGGCAATATCAGCCAGATTGTGTTCAGAGCGAGCCTTTGAATGATAAGTCTGCAGAATGTAGTGGTAACACTGCGGATTTTTATCATGATGGCAATAGGCGCTGTAACGAGACCGCATCAGTTGTTGTGGGTTTTGTGCAAAGGTCTGACCACAGATCAGTGGCTCACAACAGGTTGCAAAGGTTTTACCTGAACCGCAATAACATAAAGATGACAATACGCCTGCCAATTGAATACTCACTCTGCTTTTCATGCTTCAATGAAAACTTCATTACAAAGCTTCCATAAAACCATCAACAAAAACCTTAATCAGGCCCTAGTGTAAGCAAAATGACAGTCAGGGCCAAGCCAGTTGTATCTTTAGCTGGCTTTAGGCCTGAATTAGTGACTTACCGTAATACGTGTATTGGTGGTCTGGGCTTGCACTGCATCGCTGCTCAACTGATAAAAGCTAGTTTGATGTTGCTCGGCTAGTTGCTGATAATGCTGCAGTGAGCTCTCACTGAACTGATCCTGCCAGACAACCACAGCGCTGCAGGTGCTGCTGCTTAACGCATCGCTGAGTACTGTATGGATATTGCTGATTTGTTTTTGCTGGATCACCAGTACTTTGGACATGTCTACATCAAAGCCTGTGAAGGTAGATTTGTCCGGTAGCTGGTTAGGTGCCAATAACAGCACCCAGCCTGATTGTTGTTGGTGCTGCTGAATAATAAATAGCAATTCAGGCAATGCCAATTGGCCTGCAGTGATCTGTAATTTTTGATAAAACGCGGTTTGACCGCTTTTATGCTGTAATTGGTTTTGGCCCAGTGAAGGGTAGGTATGAACTGCTTTATTTAAATTCAACATGGCGACGCTCCAATACTGTTTGCATATACAGTGTATGGATATACAGTAGTTTTCTGTTGTTTAAAAAGCAAGCTCTTTTTTCAAAGTTTTTGGCTGTTTTTTACTCTTTATTCAAAGGCGATTTTTTACTTATTGTTTTGTAAGGTTATTTTTTCAAAACGTTCAGCAGCTAATTGTTGAGCTTGCTGTTGATCCAGAACTGTTAAATGTTTACGCAGTACTGTACATGCCTGTTGTGCTGTACTGTCCTGCTGCAACTCAGCCAGAATAAACCAGCTGTAAGCGAACACAGCCGACTTTGGAACTCCTGCTCCTTTTAGGTAGCAGTGAGCCAACTGCACCTGAGAGGGCAAATGACCCAGATAAGCCGCACGGCAGAACAACGTGGCGCTTTGGTGCAAATCTTGTTGTTCGGCAGATGTCAGAGCTCTCTGATACAGGTGTTCAGCATCGGTGGGAAGCTGTGTTTTGTTTGGTAACGCTGCCGTATCATTTTGTGGCAAATAGGATAAAACACTACCAGGAGACTGCAACAAAACCTGTAATAACTGCTGATGTTCTTTTAGTTTGGTGTCCACTTCAGCCAAAGTTAAGTCATCCATACCGGTAAACTCTGGATTTATAAGTTGTGTTGTCGTCATAAATAAAACATCCAATCCCAAAAAAGCGCGCTATTAGACCCAAGCTGTCACTCAGGGTCAAGTGAATGAAGCTGCTTTGTAGTGTCATCTGTCAGATTTCTGACAATAACCACAAGCAGGTGCCCTATGGTTGATTACCCCTGCGAAAACTGCGCCATGTTATTCGTGAGGTGATATCGTCAGCGTATATCGTCATATCAATGTCACACAGCTTTCTTACACTTCGCCTATAAACAAGGGGTGGGTGAGCGCAGTACCATGTGGACAGATGAAAGTTACAGGCAAGAACTGGTCAGTATTTTACAGCAGCGCAAGTTGCAGCCGCTGTTTCAGCCTGTACTGGATTTTAACAGCGGTCTTATACAAGGTTACGAAGCACTGATCCGTGGCCCATCCGACAGTCCGCTGCACTCTCCTTTGGTGTTATTTAAAGTGGCGCATCAGTGTCAGTTATTAGCTGAACTGGAAATGTTATGCCGCGAACTGAGTATCGCTGCTTTTGCCGCCGCTGGTGTGCAGGGCGATTTGTATCTCAATGTTAATCCTTTGCTGTTGTTGTCCAATGATCACCCCTCTGGTTTAACTCTGGCTTTGTTAGAGAAGTACCAGTTAAACCCAAGCCGGGTCGTGATTGAGTTATCAGAACAGTATCAGGTGGATGATTCCACCGTATTAATTAACGCGGTGCATCATTACCGCGAACTGGGTTTTCGTATTGCCATTGATGATTTAGGCAGTGGTTTTTCTGGTTTAAAGCTTTGGTCTGAACTCAAACCCGACCTGATTAAAATTGATCGCTACTTTATTAGCCAGGTGCATGCCGACCCGACCAAAAAAGAGTTTGTCCGCAGTATTATTGCCTTAGCAAAAAGTACAGGCTCAGCTGTGGTGGCTGAGGGGATTGAAACTCGTGAAGAATTGCTGCTTTGTCAGGAGCTGGGCGCCGATTATGGCCAGGGCTATTTATTGGGTCGTCCCAATGCGGTGATGAGCTCTGTAGTCACCGGCAGTTACCAGCTCAATCCTAATCAGGGCAGTACACCGCTTAACTCAACAGAGCAGGTAGGAGCCTTGTTGTTATCAGTGCCTGCGGTGTCCAGTATCACAACTGTGGCGCAGCTGTTTGATGTATTTAGCAAAAATCCACAGTGGTCAAGCCTTGCAATAGTAGAAGACGACCAGCCTGTGGGGATAGTGCAAAAGTCGGTGTTGTTTGAACTGTTCTCAAGTCCTTATGGCCGGGCTTTGTATGAAAAAAAACCTGTGAAAGCGCTGATGGATCAGGAGGTGGTGATCGTAGATGAACACTGCAGTTTAGATCAGCTCAGTCAGCAGGTGACGGATCAGGACGACGAGGGCAGTTGGTATTTTATTGTCACCCGTGAGCAAAAGTATCTGGGATTAGGCTCAGTGCGGGCTTTACTGAAACGTATCACCGAAAGCAAATTACAAAATGCGCGTTACGCCAACCCCCTGACTTTATTGCCCGGCAATGTGCCTATCTATCGCGAAATTGACGGTTTATTGCAGCGGCGCAAAAGCTTTCATATCGCTTATTTTGATTTAAATGACTTTAAACCCTACAACGATACCTACGGCTACAGCAAGGGCGATTTAGTCATTCAGTTGGTGGCAGAGTTACTCACCAGCATTGCGGGCGCTGATGGACATTTTGTTGGTCATGTCGGTGGTGATGATTTTGTCGTGATTTTCACCAACAAAAACTGGCAAGAGTTATGTCAGCAGGTGCTGAATGAGTTTGCCGAGCGGGTACTGTTTTATTACGAGAGCGTTCATGTGCGTTCTGGAGGGATCAGCAGTCAAAATCGCAGCGGCGAGCAGGTGTTTTATCCTTTACTCAGTCTGGCGGTTGGGGTAGTGTCACCGGATCCAAGGTTATGTGTCTGTCACCATGATGTGGCCGCTTTAGCCAGTGATGCCAAAACTCAGGCGAAAAAACCGCAGGGCAACTTTTTGTTTGTCTCACGTCGGCGTGGGCCTGGTCAGAACCAGATCATCAACGAGATGACTGGCTAGACCAATTCAACCCGCCTGCTGAGGTACACTGCACCACTTTGATAGTCGTCAGGATGGGGATCCATGTTTTTACAGCAGTTTATTAGTGAACAGAACAACCAAGTCAGTTTTAGCCGCCAGCAGGCCTGTCGTTTTGCCAAGGAAGTGGCTACAGATTTTAACCCTATCCACGACGCCGACAGCAAAAGATTCTGTGTGCCAGGTGATTTGTTGTTTGCCCATATGGTCAGCAAACACGGTTTAGCGCAGAAGTTACATTGTACTTTCGCCGGTATGGTCAGTTCAGACGTGCTGTTGCACTCAGAGCTGCAGGGTGATGAATGGCGCTTGTGTGATCAGCAGAACAAAAATTATCTGATTTTGCGCCAGCAGGGTGAGATCTATCACAATTTGGCCTATATCGAGTCGTTAGTGAAAGACTATGTTCGTTTTTCTGGTCAAAACTTCCCACATATTCTGCAGCCGTTAATGAAGCAGCATCAGGTGATGATTAATGCGCAGCGTCCTTTGGTCATTTACGAGAGTATGACGCTGGAGTTTGACCGTTTTTCTGCGACTTCACCTCAATTGCGTTTAGCTCATAATGACTTAACTGTCGAAGGTAAACGTGGTTTGGCTCGTTTAGGTTTTGAATTGGTTGAAAACGGTGAAGTGATAGGCCGCGGCGAAAAACGTATGATTTTAAGCAGTCTGCAGCCTTACGAAGAAACTGTGATGCAGCAAATGGTCGATTTTTACAACGAGCGTAAAACTCAGTTTCAGCACGCAGTTTAAGCCCGTGCTCTGGCGCAGCGCTCTTGGATTGCAGCTGCGCTTCTGCTAAGGTGCCGCCAATTAAACGCCAGTCATTGAGGTCGCCAATGTATTACATGATTTGTTCGGAAGATGTGCCAAATAGCCTGCCACTACGTAAGCAAGTACGTGAACAGCATTTAGCCCGTTTGCAGGAATTAAAAGCCCAGGACCGTTTATTGATTGCAGGTCCTCTGCCTGCTGTTGATTTGGAAGACCCGGCCGAAGCTGGTTTTACCGGCTCTTTAGTAGTCGCGCAATTTGATTCGTTAGAACAGGCCAAAGCCTGGGCTGCAGCAGACCCTTACATTGCTGCGGGTGTATATGCCAATTCTGTGGTGAAGCCGTTTAGAAAGGTGTTGCCGTAATTTTTTTAGCCGGATAACTCCTGAAAAATCCCCGACTTGGTTCGGGGATTTTTTATCTTTGTTTTATAGGGGATTACTCACCAGAGGGGAGACGTGATGCTGGTGCTGGCAAACTAAACTGAAAGTCTGTCAATTGATACTTCTGAACGATCAGGCTCAGTTCGCCATTATCGTATAACCGCTGCCAGGCTTGCGCCAGTTGCTCCATCCGCTCTGGACTGAGTGTGAGACGGTTAAAACCAAAATACACCGGGCTTTGATACACCTCAAACAGAGGTTCTAAGCCGACAGTTGGCAAACCAGCCTGCTTTTTCCAATAGTGATACGCCAGTATATCTTCCAGCACACCATGCACACGGCCATTGAGTAACAGCGCCTGTTTATCTTCATTACCTCGGATAAAAACAAAACCTGTGCGGTTTTTCGCATCGTTTAAAATGCTGTCCAGCTCATCGCCATAATAAGCACCATTGAGTAAGGCAATAATGCCCGATGTGCCGCTGCTTTTAAGCTGTGCCAGGCTGGTTAATCCGGGAAAAGACTCTGCTTTACCCACCAGATAAATCACTTCCTGCTGGTGTGGGCCAATAAAAGCAAAGTGTTGACTGCGCTCGGCGTTGTAACTCAAGTGGCTTAATACATCCAGTTCGCCCTGCTCGATTAATTTGAGTGATCTTAACCAGGGGCTATGAATAAACTCCAGAGTACAACCCACTTCTTTTGCCAGCCGGGCGAGTAGCTCCACGTTCAAACCACTCCAGCTGTCTGTGTTTTGTTGATGCTTTGTTGTCTGAATACTCTCTGTTTTCTGAAGGATATAAGGCGCAAAACTGGTTTCAATACCCATACGCAAGATGCAGCTTTGCGAGCTGAAGCTCAGCAGTAAGCAGGTGATGGCAACAAGAAAAAGCTTCATAAAAAACCTCATTAACACATCAGAGCTATAACCTGACTATATACGCAACAGAGGCGGCTTGCTTTTAGTTGATAACATTATTGCGAAGGATGGACAGAACAGTGCGATTAAAGTGGGTTGCAAAGCCTGAGCCTACGGATATCGAACTTATACACCGAACTGAACTTTAGCTGTTTCAGTATTGGAAAATCCATATGAATGAATTGGTTATATACCATCACTATTTTTCTTCTGTAACCAACTTGTAAGCCAAATGTAGTTAGCCTGTCATTTAGAGTCATTACTTTAATCCGCTGTTACTTTCACTCAGATGGATTTTAGTAATGACGTATTCCACCCAAAAACAATTTAAAAAGAAGATGTTAAGCTCGTTAGTGCTGGCAAGTTTAGCCAGTGGTGCGTTCACTGTTATAGCGGCAGAAGGCGATGAAGCCGCTATAGAACGTATGACAGTGACTACACAAAAGCGGGTTCAGGCCATTCAGGATGTACCCGTGACTGTATCGGCTTTTAGTGGTGAAATGCTGGAGCACTTGGGTATTGCTGACTTGGATGTGTTGTCCGATATCACTCCGGGTTTAGTTATTCAGGAACAAAGCCCAAACAACCCGGGTTTTGTTATTCGTGGTATTACCTCAGACAGTGGCTCGGCTCAGGCTTCCCCGCGGGTTTCTGTCTATTACAACGGCACAGATATCTCCCGTTCACGGGGTTCTTACTTTGAACTCTTTGATATTGAACGGGTTGAAGTAGTCAAAGGCCCACAGGCCACTTTATTTGGCACAGCGGCATCTGTGGGGGCTTTAAGCGTCACCACCCGTAAACCTCAGGAAGAGTTTGAAGCTGCAGTGACTTTAGGTGCTGGCAATTTTTCTGCGAAAAATGTAAATGGCTTTATCACGGGCGGAGAAGAAAAAGTTCAGGGGCGTTTAGCTTTTACTTATAAAGAGCGTGATGGTTATGTCGACAATATTGCGCAAAACCAGCCGGACCTGCATGGCATTGAACGTACCGGCATTCGCCCATCCTTACGTTTTACTCCAAATGAAGATTTAACTGTCGATCTGGTATACAACTATGAAAAAAATAACGACACAGGCACAGCCTTTAAAAGCCGTCGTTTTGCGCCTACAGGCGGTGATACCAGCCCATATAGTTTTGTCGAAGCCAGTGGTAGCCCTTTAGCCCAGCAAGTATTTGGCAAGTCTGATTTAGGCGTAGAGCGTACAGTGAAAGATTTAAACCTGACGGCCAACTGGGATTTAAGCGAGCAGTGGCAGCTCACCAGCATCAGCGCTAAACGTAGTTTTGATTCACTGGAAGTGTTTGATGCAGACGGCACCCAGGCCTGGTTTTTAGAATTTGCCGAAGATGCGGTAGGCGATCAATTCAGCCAGGAATTACGCCTGAACTACAGCGGCGACAAACTCAATAGCTTCTTTGGCGTTAGTTACTTTGACGAAGATGGCTCTCAATTGGTGCCATTCAGCACCGAAGAATCTGTGTTCCTGAACTGTATCGGCCGTTTAGCGGCGTTAAACCAGCCTTGTATTAACCCCAATGGCACAGTAAATATCTTAACTCCAGTGCTGACTGAAGGATTGGCGCAGGTATTGCCTTATCAGGGCAGCTACCAAAACTTTGGTGAAAACACAGCTTTTTCTATTTTTGCTGATATGAGTTATGCCGTGACGGAGCAATTAGAGCTGACCGCAGGTTTACGTTATGTCGAGGAAGATAAAACCAGCCGTTATGCGTCGAACTTTGCCAATTCTGTGTTAGCTAAAGCACCGCTATTGCCGGTGGTATCCACTAATGGTCAGATTTTTAGTGCAGAAGGCAGCTTTGACGCCTGGTTACCACGTTTTAATGCGTTGTATCGCCTGAACGAGCAGCTGAATGTCTACGCCACTGTCTCAAAAGGCCGTCGTTCAGAAGTGATGGATGTAGGTTCTGCCAATAGTGCTGCGGGCGTAGTACCACGAGTGACCGAAATTCCGGCCGAGTATATCTGGAACTACGAAGCCGGTATCAAAGGCAGCACGGCGAACAACGAGCTGCGTTATGCGGTATCGATGTTTTATCAGGATTATCAGAACTTCCAGGTCAGCCTGCGTGATGATGCAGGTAACACCTACACAGCCAACGCCGGTAATGCAAAAAATATCGGTATAGAAACCGAGCTGAGCGTTACCTTAACAGACCATCTGGATTGGTTTGCCAACCTGGCCTGGATTGACGCAAAAATTGATGATGACAGCAGCAACGGTAACTTAGCGGGCAACAGATTCCGCCTGCAGCCGGAATACACGGCTGGCACTGGCCTGATGCATAGCTACGAACTGGGCGGCGAATATCAGCTGAATAGCTCGTTGATCTACAGTTTTCGCAGCGATATTTTCTTTGAAGAAGCCAACGCTCCTGTTGCAGGTTTTGATATCAGCCAGGGCGCTGTGCAGCTCACCAGCCTGCGTGTTGGGCTCGAGAACACTCAGCAACACTGGTCTGTAACTCTGTATTCCAGCAACTTGTTTGACAAAGAATATCTGGTGGATGCGGGCAACACAGGCGGTGCTTTTGGCTTCCCTAGCTTTATACCGGGTGCGCCAGCATTTTTTGGTATTGAGTTCACCAAAAGCTTTATGTAACGGCTGTTAAAAACCAAAGCTGCGGTGGGAGAGGGTCATCATATTCAGGCTCTCCCTGCTGCAGCTTTTATTCTTTCTGAGTCAGACTCTCTGTGATTTTTTAAGGAGCCTTAAATGCGCCTCTTCCCATTATGTTTTTTAACCTCAGCTGCAGTGATGGCTGGGTGCAGTTTATTTTCTGCTGATGCCAAGGCTGCAGCAATGCCAACAGCCGCAGAGCAGTTGTATCAGCCACAACCAGCTGAAATGCAACCGCAACTGGCTGCGACAGGCAAACAGCAAGTAGGTGTGACTAGTTTACGCATCACCAACCCGGTGCAATTAAACCTGCTGACCCAGCAAAAACAAGACCGTGAAATGCTGCTGGAGCTGTGGTATCCGGCAGAAAAAACGCTGCCAACTGGTGCTTTAGCGCAGCGAGCTACTTATGACAATGTGACCAAAAGCCATCAGCCTTTTAGGATTCAGGCCAATGCTCTGCGTGATGCTAAAGTCAAAACTGGACAAAACTACCCGCTGGTGGTGCTGTCCCATGGTTATGTGGGCTATAGAACTTTGATGTTTTACTTGGCTGAACATTTAGCCTCGCACGGTTATGTGGTGGCTGCTATTGATCACCCGCAATCAACCAATGCCGAAGTGGATGCTATCAAGGCGCCTTATGCTGGTTTTCCTGCTACTTTGTACCATCGCTCCCGCGATCAGCAGTTTGTATTGTCTTATTTTCGCCAGCATCCAAAGGCGTTAGAAGGTGTGATCAACACTGATGCTGCCGCTGTGATTGGTTATTCCATGGGTGGTTATGGCGCTATCAATACAGTCGGGGGCTGCTTTAATTTTACCGAGCAAAGTGTGCAGGCTTTTACTGGCAGTAAAGATCAGGCGACCAATGCAGCATTAAAGCAATTGCTGAATAGTTGCGCGGGTGGGCAATACCCGAAAACAGCGGCAGAGTTAAAAGTAGACCCGGCCTGGAAAGCGGCTATCGCCATAGCGCCCTGGGGAGGCCAGCATAAGTTGTTCTCTGCAGAAGCGCTGGCAGCTATCAAAGTGCCAATGTTGTACTTTGCTGGTGATCAGGATGATGTGTCAGGTTATGAAGGCATGCAGTGGCTGTATAACCAAACAGGCAGCCGAGGCAGCAACAGTAAATACATGCTGACCTATCACAACGCCCGTCACAATATTGCTCCTCACCCAGCTCCTGCTATAGCACGGCAAAACAAACTGGATTTTGGTCATTACCATGAACCCAGCTGGTCGGCGCAAAGCATCAACGACATCAATAAACATTTTGCCTTGGCGATGCTGGACTGCCATGTTAAAGCCATCAGCAAACAATGTGAGTACTTGAAATTAGCACCAACTCCGACCGATGCCGCAGCGAAGGCAACGGAAAACAGCAGCGGTTGGTTAGGTTTTCCTGCACGTTATGACACAGGCTTGTCCTGGCAGTATCAGTGACAAAAGTAGCTTGCACTGGTCGCAAAGCGGCGGTGCAACAGGACGCTCAAATCTGTTGAGGCACAGGGCAGTGCAGCTGAGCCTCGACCGATTAATGCTGAGCTTTGTTATGCTTTTGCAGTTAAATAGCTTTCAAAAACAATGAAATGCCTTTACCTTTTATTAGGAGCTCGTTGACAAAAATAGAAAGTAAAAGGAATTGGATATGCTAGCGAAAGTATTAGGTTTGACTGTGTTTCTGCTGCTCAGTCAAAGCAGTTTTGCCGCCACTGCGGATGCTGGTATCAGTATTAGTAAGGCTTTGCAACATGAAGCACGTACTGCAGAAAATAAAAAACGTGATGCAGCACGTAAGCCAGAACAAACACTGGCATTTTTTGAAGTGACGCCACAGAGCACTGTAGTCGAAGTCTGGCCGGGTTCTGGTTGGTATACCGAAATTTTAGCTCCGCTCCTGGCCGAAAAAGGCAAACTCTACGCCGCCCATTATTCCGATAAGTTCACCTTTCTAAGCGCTGACTATATGCAAAAAGGCCGCGCAGAATTCAAAGCCAAACTTGCATCGCACCCCATCTATAAAAATGTCACAGTCACAGACTTTGCGCCTTTGGCGGATATCGATATAGCGCCAGCAGGCAGCGTGGATCTGGTGCTGTCTATCCGCAATCAGCTCTATCTGTTTGATGGCGAAACCTCGTTAAAACATGCCTTGGCTAACTTTTACAAAGCGCTGAAACCCGGTGGAGTATTGGGAGTTGTAGCGCCACGCCTGCCAGACAATATGCTCAATACAGACTGGAAAAAGACCGGTTATGTGCCAGAGCAGTTATGGTTAACACTGGCCAAAGAAGCCGGATTTAGCTTTGAAGCAAGTAACGATATGCTGCTGAATCCTAAAGACACCGCCGATCACCCATCAGGCATCTGGTCTTTACCGCCCACTATGGCCGGAACTGAAGAAGAAAAAGCCAGGCATCTGGCCATTGGCGAAGTAAACCAAATGGTGCTGAAGTTTAGAAAGCCGAGGTAGTAGATGGGTTGTTGTGTTTGCTTATGTGACTTGGGTTCGATGATTTGTAGGTTGTGATCTATGTAGGTTGCACTCGCCGCAAAGCGGCAGTGCAACAAGGCGATACAGCAGTGAGGTCTTTAGCAAGTAAGGCTGCAGCGGAAAGGGGATAGCCCACGCAGACACGCCGTAAATACGTCCATGTAGGCTCGCGTTTCGCTATCCCTGCGAAACACGGTCTGCTTAGAACTATACCCTTCCTCGCTTTTGTTGATTTCGGCTTCGTGCCAAGACCTGACATTAGGCATTGCGATAAATTCCTGATCATCACATCTTTTATTAGCTCAAACCACTAGATAAATTCCCATCTCTCCAGCTTGAGTAAATTCGAGAACAACTACCGTACTGCCTGTATAAATTTCGTCGATCTCAAATTTACTGGTTTCAGAGAAAGTTGTTGAAATAGAGGTACATCAGAGTTAGTTTGGCATGAGTTAAATTCAGGAAAGAAGGCGCAAAAGTGTTCGACTTGCGGGCAAGCTGCCTTTGAAAACGGATTGTTATGTGTAAAAAGGAGGTACATGAAAATGTATACATGGACAAATCAACCTTATGAGTCGATGTGGAATCATTTAAGATTTCTTCAAGCTCCAAAAAATGTTGAGTCGTTATTAACCGGGAAAATGAGGTCAAGTCGGGGACTTGTTCTTCCTGAAGGAGAATTAGCTGAGAGAAAGTCTAGACAAATAGCATATTCAATAAAACAGGCTGATGAATATTTCCAATCTGCTCAAAATGTAAGTATTGCAACTAGCCCACTGTTATATTTTTACGGTATGCTTTCTTTGGCTAAGGCGACCGTCGTGGCTAACGACCCTAATCTTCTATTGGGTGACATCAAATATCATGGCCTTTTTACTCGACCTATTACTAATGAACTAAAAGACTATGTTGAGGATCATCATCAGTGGAGTGTTGATAAGGAGTTTGCAGTTACAAATGATGGTGTTGTGGACGAACTTTTCAAGGTGGTTTGTGGCAGTTCATTACCTAAAAACTCAGTAATAAAACTGAAAGAGTTATTTAAAATTAATCCAGAGATAGGGGATATTTATTCAAGGTTTTATTCTGAGCCACCAGGATTTTTCCCTCTGTATGGTCATAAATCGACGAAAGAACCGTTTCATATTGAAATAAACCCGCAAACAACAGATAAAGAGTTATTTTTAAAATCGTTTGGTTTTATTCAAAGCGATTTTGAAGTTCTGGATGATATCCTTCATTCTCAAGCTTTAAGGGTTGTAAGTAAGCCATCGCTCCAAACTATACCTGAATATATGCACATTTATTATGCAATACCCGGCGGGAGGTATTTGGTGTCAGGACTGGAGATCGAGAATGATGGTGAATCTCAACGTCTTTATGTTCCTCAAGAGCTGTGTGACTACATCGCGATGTTTATTCTTGGCGATATTGTTCGTTATAAGCAAGAGTTTTGGGGTCAAGTTATATCTGGAGAAAAGGATGGTTCAATTTCTCTAGTCAATCTTTTTGTGTCGATTGCCAAAAATAGGTTTCCCAATTTTATCCTCAACCAGATCTTTAACGAAACATTTACCTATGGCTCAGTAGGCCGCATGATGTGAGTTTTGCACGCATAACAATCTGTTTAAGAGTGATTCGCAACGCGTGGCATTTTTACTATGCGTTGCGTTTAGTGTTTAAGGTGGTATGCAGCGGCTTCTGTATTGCGTTGCTCACACCTTAACAGGGCGTTAACGTCCGCAACTCG
Organism: Rheinheimera tangshanensis; assembly: GCF_014645135.1. Lineage (GTDB taxonomy): Bacteria > Pseudomonadota > Gammaproteobacteria > Enterobacterales > Alteromonadaceae > Pararheinheimera > Pararheinheimera tangshanensis. The sequence goes on along the minus strand of NZ_BMLH01000009.1, from coordinate 25,202 downwards.
CTCAAAGCAGAAAACACGCCAATGAATAAACTGGGTAGTACAAAGCGAGTAACTATCGATTACTTACTTAAATATCCTCGGATCAAATTCAAACTCCAGTTTCTCAGCTTTTGCCAGTATCTCGCTTAATGCTGGGTGCTTTGGATTGACAATATAGTTGTGATCGCGGGGTGATATGGAGGAGGGGACTTGCAGCGCGGCGTAGTCTGGCTCTGGTTCGTTCAGAAACTCGTCGCCTATCAGTTGTGTGCTTTCGTTGGCGGGAATAGTCCGCCAGTTGGCTGGTAAATCTTCCTGCTCTAACTTGGCAATCAACTGGTCTGGCATATCAATAGCGTACAAGTCGTAAAGCTGGATCACGGCCGGGTCTTTGGTTAAGTGGACAAATACTTCCAAAACACAAAGCGATTCTGATCCGGCAAAGTACAAGGCTTCTGTGCCTTTACTGTTCCAGCGGCCACCATAAAGTTTCGCGCCTGCCGGGCTAAAAGGTGCTTCAGCGAATTTTTTCTGCGTCAGCCTGTAAAGCTTCATCAGGAAAATACACCATGTTCCACCCGGCCAATCAGGTCTTTGACTATCTCGAAGTCGACTGTGGTGGATACCATGTCTAAAGGTCTTTTACCGTCTAAACCATAAACACTGCTTTTCATCCACTCAAGCGCACGTTCTTCATCATTAAATAGCTCGGTGGCCAGTTTCATCAGCATGGCGAGGCGATACATAGCATCACTTTCCTGAGTGCTGAAACGTTCGCTATTTTTTAGTCTGCGCTTGATGGTACTGACTGGGATATGAGTGATCTGGTGAAACTCGGTTTGCGACAATCCAGCTTTGGCGACCAGGTTACGATACACCACAGGCTTAAAGCCCTGATGCACAGCCTCAGTGCGAACTGTTTTAGCGTCTTCGATGCCAAGGCTAAACCAGAAGTTTGTTTTATGGTTTTGTGTTGGCTTAAAACTTTTAAGTTCGATGGCAGACATCAGCAGTTACCTTCGTTTGTTTATCTTGATTTTATTTGGTTGGCCCAAATGGTCTATTCATTGTGGTTCATATGAGCCATTATTGCAACTTCAGCACAGCCGTTATGAAGTTACCATCATTCTGAATTTGCATAAATCGAACGATTCGACTATTTTGAACGATAACTTGTTCATTTTTGGAGCCAGCCGTGATTTCTTTAACTGCAAACGAAGCGAAAACTAAGTTTGGTACTATGTTGCTTACTGCCCAATCCGAGCCCGTAGAGATAGTGAAAAACGGTACTTCTGTTGCATTTGTAATTTCAGCCAAAGAATATAAAAAGCTGGAAGATATGAAAATGGAACTGGTTAAAGCTCGTTTTCAGAATATCAGTGAAGAAGATCTGCAGGATGGTCAAAGCTTTTTTGACGAATTGGATTCTGGAAAATATGACTGATGGCAAAAACTCCGTTTTTACTTCGTGGCCATGCCAGAGCTGATTTGGTGGCTATACGTAAATACACAATTGAAACTTGGGGCAATGACCAGTGGTTGAGCTACAAAAAAATTCTGCTGCAAAAGCTGCAAAGCCTTGCCGATCATCCGGAAATAGGAATTCAATTAAAAGACGTTGCTGACAATGCCTATAGGTTTCCGCTAAAAGATCAGGTCGTGTACTACCTGAAGCGAAAATCAGATGTGGTTATTGTCGGCATACTGTCCAATAGCATGGCCCCTGAGCAGCACTTATTGCGCCAGCAGGATTTAACTCAGGATTAAGTTCTATTTTCTTAAAATTTTACCTCTTGGTCTATTCTCCCTAATTTCCAACAAAACCCAATAGGCGTATGCAACTCACTGTGGCAAAATCAGTTTTATAGCTAAAACAGCAAACTAATAAAGACTAACGGAGTACTGTCGCATTGGCACTTGAGCCTGGTTTTTTAGTGATCCATTCCAATCAACTGGAGCAGCTGCGTGCGCTTCTGGTGCAGTTTTGTCAGCGTTATCCGCTCTCGCCTTTAGAGCTTGAACAAGTGCTGGTGCAGAGTAATGGTATAGCTCAGTGGTTGAAACTGGCTTTTGCCGCATCGCCTGATGAGGCCGATCCTTATGAACGCGGTTTGGGGATAGCCGCTGCTATGCAGGTGCAGTTACCTGGCCGTTTTATCTGGAGCATGTATCAGCTGGCGCTGCCAGAGCAGCAACTGCCTGATTTATCTGTCTTTAGCAAAGACAGTTTACGTTGGCGTATTTTCCGTTTATTGCCTGAATTAGTAGCGCAGGATGAATTTGAGCTGCTGCGCCGTTTTATCAGTGACGATAAAGATCAACAAAAACGCTCACAGTTGGCTCTAAAACTGGCGGATTTATTTGACCAGTATCAGGTGTACCGTGCCGATTGGCTGGCCGATTGGGCCAAGGGTTTGTATCGCCTGGCGCAAATGGATGGCGATGCGAAAGTGATGCCGGATGATCAGCTGTGGCAAGCCAAACTCTGGCAGGCTATTTTGGCTGAGCTGCCCGCAGAACAGCAGCAACAAAGCCGGTTTTCCTTGCATCAGGCTTTTTTACGTGAGGTAAAAAGCTGGAAAAAAGCGCCAAAGAATTTACCACGCCGGGTCATTATTTTTGGTATCTCGTCTTTACCGCAACAAATGCTGGAAGTCTTGTCAGCCCTTGCGCCTTATTGTCAGATTTTATTGGCGGTACTCAACCCTTGTCAGTTGTATTGGGCCGATATTATTGCCGAAAAAGACAAAGTAAAAGCAGCGCAAAGACGTCAGCCGGAAAAGGCCGGTTTTTTACCTTTTGCCAGTGCCGAGCAGTTATCAGGCCAGGCTCAGCCATTGCTGGCTGCCTGGGGTAAACAGGGGCGGGATTATATTCGCTTGCTGGATCAGTTTGACGAAACTGCCGCTCATAAAGAGTTATTTGCTCATCAAAAAGTCGATTTATTTGAAAGCCCCAACACCAGTCATTTATTAGGCCAGTTGCAGGATGATATTTTGCAGCTTCGCTCCATCACAGAAACCCAAAGCCAATGGCCAGCTTTAACGGCGCAAGCGGCGCGCAGCATCTGTTTTCAAAAAGCCCATAGTCCACTTCGCGAAGTGGAAATTCTGCATGATCATCTGCTGCAGCTCTTTGCCGAAAACCCAGAGCTTGGCGCTAAAGATGTGATGGTGATGGTGCCGGATATTAATTTGTATGCGCCTTTGATTGAAGCCGTATTTGGCAAAGTGCCTATGGGCGATTTGCGCTATATCCCTTACAGTATTTCCGATCAAAACAGCAAAAAGCAGCAGCCGTTATTGCAGGCTTTAGAAGTGCTGTTAAGCCCCGAGCAACAACGCTTAAATGCCAGTACAGTCTTCGATATGCTGGATATCAGTGCTTTGCAGCAAAGGTTTGGCTTAAAAGCCGCAGCTTTACCCAAGATAAAACAGTGGATTGAAGGGGCTGGTATTCGTTGGGGGCTGGATCAGCAGCATCGTCAGCAACTGGGTTTGCAGCATGGGTTTGAGCAAAACAGCTGGCTTTTTGGTATTCGCCGTATGCTGCTGGGGTATGTGGCGGGCGATACAGCGCCATGGCAAGGTATAGCGCCTTATGCTGATGTGGCAGGACTCGAAGCCGCCGAACTTGGTCCTGTGCTGGTGCTGCTACAAAAAATTAACGAGCTATGGCAACAACTTGCGCTAAAACGCAGCCCAGCCGATTGGCATTTGCTCTTTACTCAGCTGCTACAAGACTTTTTTGCGCCCGACGAGCTGGAAAGTCAGCAGCTCGTGCAGCAATTACAGCAGCAACTGCAAAGCTGGCTCGACAACACCACAGGCGCTGAACTTGAAGAAGAATTAACTTTACAAATTGCCCGTCAGGCGTTGTTAGAACCCATGCAGGCCGGCGGTTTGCAGCAGAAATTTTTCAGTGGTCGCGTCAATTTCGCCACTTTGCTGCCGATGCGCTCTATTCCTTTTGCGGTGATTTGTTTGCTAGGCATGAACGATGGCGCTTATCCACGGGCGCAACAGCGGCAGGACTTTGATCTGATGGCGCTGGATTATCGCAGTGGCGACCGCTCGCGCCGTGATGATGACCGCTATTTATTACTCGAAGCTTTATTGTCGGCCCGCCAGCAGTTTTATATCAGCTGGGTAGGTTTTAGTGTGTTTGATAACAGCGCCCGCGCGCCTTCAGTGTTGGTTAGTCAGCTGCGTGATCATTTGTCTACAGGATGGTCTATGGCCGATGGTTCTGATCTTTTAGAGCAAATCACTGTCGAGCATCCGTTGCAGCCTTTTAGCCGTCGTTACCGTGAAGCAGGTTCGAAGCTTGTCAGCTATCAGCAGGAATGGGCCAGCTTGCATCAAAAAGCCGGTGCGGCAGAGCAGGGCGAGACGCTTGCAGAGCTTGACGATTTGCACTGGACTTTAAAACAAGCCAGCGATTTTATGCGTGAGCCGGTGCGATTCTTTTTTAATGAACGCTTAAAAGTACGACTGGAACTACCGGAGCTTGCCAGTATTAACGATGAAGTCTTTGCGCTTGATCCGCTGGAACGTTGGCAAATGCAGCAGCAGTTGGTGGCGGAGCTCAAGCGCAGTGTCGAACAAAATGGGCAGTGGCAACAACAGACGGAGCAGCAACTGGAGTTATTCCGCTTGCAGGGTCGTTTGGCTGTAGGCTCTGGCGCTGTGTTAATGCAGCAGGATTTAGTGGCAGGGCTGGAAGAACTGGCCTCTGGCTATCAGCAGTTTTTAACCGCTTATCCAACAGCGGACACTGGTTTTTATCCGCTGCGTTTTGTCTGCCAGCACGGCGAGCTGGCCGAGCAGTTAACAGGCTTTAGACGAAGTGCGGACAATCAGGCTTTGGCTTATGCCGAGCTTTTGCCCACCGCCTTGATTAAAGACCGCAGTGTTGTTTGGCGAAATTTAGTAGCACCTTATCTGAAGCTGCTTTTATGCTGTGCCAGCGGTGTGCCGCTGACGCTTTATGTGCTGTCCCGAGTGGGGCAACTGGTGCTGCAACCTATTGAAAAACAACAAGCAGAACAGCAGCTGGGGCAGATTTTACAGCTAATGCAACAAGGTTTATCAGCACCTTTAGCGCTGGAGTTTAATGTTGGAATCGAACTTGTGAAACAGCTGGAAAAAGGTGCAGCGATTGATGACAAACTGCTGTCGAAGCTGGAGCGTCTGTATACAGGCGATGACTTCAACGCTGGTGCTCTGCAACGTAGCCCTTATTTACAGCGCGCTTTTGCCCTGTTTGATGCGCTTTGGCAAAACGGTCAGTTAGAGAAAAATGCCAGTGCTTTATATGGGCCATTACTCGCCGTCAGCTACAACGAGGTGTCGGCATGAACCAGGCTGAACTCTTTAGCGCCGACAAACCAGGCATAGCCAATCTGGATTTACTGTCTTTTCCTTTATCCGGCAGTCAACTGATTGAAGCCAGTGCTGGTACAGGCAAAACCTTTACCATAGCGGCTTTATATTTGCGTTTGGTGTTGGGCCACGGCACCAGTAAAGCCTTATTGCCACCCGATATTCTGGTGGTGACTTTTACCGAAGCTGCAACTCAGGAACTGACCGAACGTATAGGCCAGCGGTTGGCCGATGCAGCTCGTTATTTTCGTGAGCAATCTGAAGAGGCCGACCCTTTTTTACAAAGCCTGCGCAGTGAATTTACCAAAGAGCAGTGGCCGCATTGTGCCTATCAGTTAGAGCTGGCAGTGCAGTATCTGGATGAGGCGGCTATTTCAACCATTCATGGCTGGTGTAATAAAGTGCTGGCCGAATTTGCACTCTCCAGCGGTTATCTGTTTGAACAAAATCTGGTGACAGACGTCGAGCAGTTGCAGCTGGATGTCATACGCGATTACTGGCGAAATTTTTATTATCCCTTGCCGGAAGAGCATATAGCGACTGTCTGGCAACAGCTGCAAAACCCAGAAACTTTGCGAAAAAAAATTCTGCCGCTAATCAGCCATCTGTCTTTATTTGCCGAACCTGCGACACCAGCGGTGTTATTGCCTGAAGTCAAAACACAACGTAAACAAAAACTGGCTGAGCTTAAAGCGCCCTGGAATAACTGGGTCAGCGAAATCCGCATTTTGCTGCACGGTGCAATTGAGCGTAAAGAAGTGGATGGCCGCAAATTGCAGGCGCGTTATCTCGACAGCTGGCTGGATAAATTAGTGGCCTGGATCACGGACTCTGAGATGGTCGATCCGGATTTACAAACAGGCCAAAGCCGCTTAACGCCAGAGGGTTTAAGTGAAGCTTTCAAAGGCCCAGTGCCGCATCATCCGGCTTTTGAGGCGATGGCAAAACTGGCCGATGAACTGGCGGCTTTACCGGATCCACAGCAGGATTTAGTACTGCATGCCGCCTTTTGGTTTGCGCGACGTTTCCATCAGTTGCAATTAGAACGCTCAGAACTGGGTTTTGATGAGTTGTTAAGCCGCTTGCAGCAGGCGCTGCAAAAAGATGAGGCTGGCTTATTGGCCGAGCGCTTGCGGCGTAAATTCCCGCTGGCGCTTATCGATGAATTTCAGGACACAGATCCTGTGCAATATCAGCTGTTTGATGCCATTTATCAGCTGAATCAAAACAGAACAGATTGCGGCATTTTGCTGATAGGCGACCCCAAACAGGCCATTTACGCTTTCCGTGGCGCTGATATTTATAGTTACTTAGCCGCCAAACAAGCTACAGCAGGCAGGCACTTTCAGTTGCCGAAGAACTTCCGTTCTACCCACGAAATGGTCAGAGCGGTTAATCACTTATTTAGTTATGCCGAACAGCGTGCTTTAGGGGCTTTTGTATTAGGCCGACCAGATTTATTAAGTTTTTATCCGGTAGAAGCGCAAGGGCGCAAAGAAAGCTTTGTTGCAGAGCAACAGCCTGTTACAGCACTGGAGTTTTGTATTAAAGCATCCCCCGATGGCAAGCCTTTTAGTAAAGCCGCCTGTTTAACAGAAATGGCGCAGGCCTGTGCTGAGCAAATCGCTATGTTTTTAACCTCTAGCGCTGGTTTTGTGCTGGATGACGAATTCACGCCTCTTAAAACCAGCGATATAGCGGTGCTGGTGAATAACCAGCAGGAAGCCAATGCCATTAAAAAAGCTTTGGCAGAGCGTGCTTTGGCGTCCGTGTATTTATCCGACAAAGGCGCTGTATTTGAAAGCCCGGTGGCACTGGATTTATTGCTTTGGCTGCGCGCTTGTGCAGAGCCACAACGGGAAGCTTTAGTGCGCTCTGCGCTATCGAGCTGGAGCTTATCGTTAAATTACTCCAAGCTTGAGCAACTGCTGCAGGATGAGCTGCTGTGGGAGCAACAACTGGCGCGGTTTGCTACTTATCAGCAACTTTGGCAACAACAAGGTGTGCTGGTGATGTTATGGCAGCTGATGCGTGATTTTGGCGTGGCTGAGTTTTTACAGCAGCAACCAGCAGGCGAAAGGCTCCTGACCGATATTCTGCATTTGGCGGAGCTTTTGCAGCAACGCTCTATGGAGCTGGAAGGCCCGGCTGCGCTTATTCGTTATCTGGCCGAGCATTTGGCTGGGCAAGGTGATTTGGCGGCTGAACAGCAAAAACTGCGTTTAGAAAGCGATGAAGCTCTGATTAAAATTGTCACTATTCACAAATCCAAAGGCCTGGAGTACCCGCTGGTGTTTCTGCCTTTTATCGCTTTAGCCCGTGCTGTGGATGCGGATAAAGGCCCTGTGACTTACCATCAGGACGGTGAGCTTACGGTGGTGCTGCAAGCGAACGAGCAACAAGCTCAACAAGCCGAGCGTGAGCGCTTGGCCGAAGATATGCGTAAGCTCTATGTGGCTTTAACCAGGGCCCGACATTATTGCTGGGTCGGGCTGATGCCGGTGAAAGAGCAAAGTGCTATTGGTTATCTGTTATCTGACGATGCTTTGGTGTCGTCTGTGGCTTTAACTGAGCAGCTATCGCCTTTACTGAAACAGCCTGATATTGGTTTGGCAACCAACTTATCAGAGCAGCGGACTCAAGTCGCAGTGCTTGATCAGGCAAGCGAGCTATTGCCTTATGCGCAAATGACCCGCTCCGTCAAAGAGCTCTGGTGGATAGCCAGTTACAGCGCTTTGCTGGAGCAACATCAACACGACAGTAAAGCGGCTGAGTTATTTCAGGAATTGCAGCAGGAACTGGTGCCAGAGCAAGTGCAGGATGATGCTGAGCCAACAGAAGCAAAAGTCATGACTTTGGCTCAGGGTTTTGTGCGCGGCAGTCAGGCCGGTACTTTTTTACATGATGCGTTGGAGTGGGGTGCAACTCAGGGATTTGATCTATTGGCGCAGCAGCCGGATTTGTGGCAACAAGGACTACCCCCATTAATGCAGAAATATGGCCTGTTGCAGCAATTACCAGAGCAGAGATGGCAAATCCGTTATTGGGCTGAGCAACAAGCACCTTATCCTGAAACTGACCATTTAGCCGAAGCCTTAGTGCCATTGCAGTGTTGGCTGACAGAGCTTATTCAAACACCGCTGTGGCAGAACAACAGCGCCAGTTTAAGCAGTCTTACACAAGGCAGCTACCGCGCTGAACTCGAGTTCTGGCTTGCGGTACAGCACTGCAGCAGTGCGCAGTTGGACGCTTTAGTGCAGCAGTATCTGTGGCCTGAATTATCACGACCAGCGCTTCGTACCACCCAGTTGCAGGGCATGCTGAAAGGTTTTATCGACTTAACTTTAGAGCAGGATGGCAGATACTGGGTGCTGGATTATAAATCGAATTATATAGCCGATGTGCAATACGACAGTCCTGCTTTAATACAACAAATGCTGGCACACCGCTACGATGTGCAGGCCGCTTTGTATGCCGTGGCTATCCATCGTTTATTGCAAAGCCGCTTGGCGGACTATAAGCCACAAGAACATTTAGGTGGCGCTTTGTATTGGTTCCTGCGTGGTGGTGAGGCAGCAAACAAAGGTGTGCTTGCTGTGGATATTCCGCTGGAGCTGGTGAACAAGCTGGATGCTCTTTTACAAGGGCAATTGGTTGCTAAGGAGCTGGCCCATGTCTGATTCAGAATTATTGGAACTGCAGATGCAGGGCAAAGACTGGCGGGCTTTGGATAAAGCACTGGTGACCTTTTTTCGGGAGCAACAAAAGCTGCCCGCAGCGCTGGCGCTACTGATTGGTCAGTGCAGCTTTGCGCTTGCTCAAGGCCATTTGTGTTTACCCCTTAAACGTATGCCGCAACAGTCTGAACAAGAATGGCAGGCGTTGATGGCGTTGTATCCGGATTTATTTCAGCTGAGTGAAGATAACAATCAGCCTTTTGTTTATGCCAATAACGCTTTGTATATGAGGCGTTATTTTAGTTATCAGCAGCAAATAGCGCTTTATCTGGAGCAGAGCAATGAGCGTAGCCAAAAGCTTAGACAGGCTATCAATCCGGCTCTGCTGAACCAGTTACTGGAGCCGTTATTTCCTGCAACGGCGGCCACAAGCGCTGCACCTGACTGGCAACGTTTGTCCTGCGCTATAGCGGCAAGCAGCAGTTTTAGTGTGATCACGGGCGGTCCTGGCACAGGCAAAACCACCACTGTGGTTAAGTTGCTACTGGTGTTGCAGCAATTACAGCAACAACAGGGCGCTGCGCCTTTAACCATTCAACTGGCAGCTCCTACCGGCAAAGCTGCAGTGCGGCTTCGAAGCTCCATTCGTACTACGTTGGACAAACTACCTGCATCGGCTGAAATTAAAAGCCAGGTGCCTACTGAGGTGTCTACTTTGCATAAGCTGCTAGGCGCGCGCGCGCAAAGCCGGCAGTTTAAGCAAAATGCGCTTGAGCCTTTGGCGCTCGATCTATTAGTCGTAGATGAAGCCTCCATGTTGGATGTTGAGTTGATGGCGGCTTTATTGTCGGCCTTACCAGCTCATGCGCGGCTGATTTTATTAGGCGATAAAGACCAGCTGGCTTCAGTAGAGGCGGGCGCTTTAATGGCCGAGCTGTGTCAATGGGCAGAGCAGGGGCATTATTGGCCTGTAACGGTCGACTGGCTTAATCAGCTGTCCTTTGCTGCTGTTCCAGAGCTACTCATCAGTCAACAAGGCAAAGCGCTGGAGCAGCAAATTGGTATGCTCAGAGTCAGCCACAGGTTTGATCCACAAAGCGGCATCGCCAAACTGGCCACTGCAGTGAATAACGGTCAGAGTGCAGAAGTGACGGCTATTTGCCAGGCTGATTATGCCGATCTGCAGTATCTGGAGGCGGCTGAAGTCAGGCAACTGAAGCAATTTGTCTTAACTGGACAGGTCAAATCACAGATCAAGGATGCAGCAGGTTTTAGTTTTTATCTGCAGACAGTAGCGCAAAGCCCGGCTTTGGATGCTTCAGAGCAGGCGATAGAAAACTGGGCACAGCAAGTGCTAACTGATTTTTCCGCATTCCAATTGCTGTGTGCTGTGCGACAAGGGCCTTTTGGCGTAGAGCAGGTCAATCTGAGTGTAGAGAAAATGCTGCATCAGGCCGGGTTAATTCAGCAGACTAGTCAGCAAAGTAGCCAGTGGTACGCCGGACGACCAGTGATGGTGACGCAAAACGATTATGCGCTGGGGCTGATGAATGGCGATGTCGGTATTTGTTTGCTGCGGCCTTATCAAGGTAAATTGATGTTAGCTGTGGCTTTTGCATCCGAGGATAGCAGTAAAGCGGTGCGTTGGGTGTTACCCAGTCGGTTACAGCAGGTCGAGACCGCTTATGCTATTACTGTACATAAATCTCAGGGCTCAGAGTTCCGTCATGCAGTGCTGGTATTGCCGGATCACTTCAGCCCGGTACTGACCCGTGAGCTGATTTACACTGGAATTACCAGAGCGGCGAAACTTTTTAGTTTGGTGTGTGCCAAACCGGACTTGTTGGCCTTGGCGATTGAGCAGAAGGTGCAACGATACGGCGCAGTCAGGCTTTAAAGGCGAGGGCTTGTTCCCGCTCGTCTGCAAGTCAGGCTGATCTGAGTACAATGCACGAAGTCTACAAAGCTGCGGCTTCAAGTACCAAGGGTATTAAAGGTTGCATCTTTAGCACGGACGTCGATAATAACGCGCTTCAGTAAAGGTCGCTTTGCTGGTGGAACACTATAAGGGAGTTGTCATGGATTTTTGGTTGTTATTTAAAGCTTTTATTCTGGGTATAGTTGAGGGTTTAACTGAATTTTTACCCGTATCCAGTACAGGTCATTTGATTGTTGTTGGCGATTTGATTGGGTTTTATAACGAAGGCAAAGTGTTTGAAATTGCTATTCAGTTAGGGGCCATTCTGGCCGTGGTATTTGAATACCGCCAGCGTTTTATTCATGTCGCCACCGGCATTACCCACGATAAAAAAGCCCAGAATTTTGTGCTGAATTTGTTTGTCGCTTTCCTCCCTGCTGCCATCATTGGCTTGTTGTTTATTAAATACATTAAGCTGTATTTGTTTAACCCCATTACTGTGGCGACTATGTTGGTGCTGGGTGGTTTGGTGATTTTGTATGCGGAGCGCCGTACTCATCAGGTGAAAATTCATGATGTAGACGACATCACCTGGAAAGATGCATTAAAAGTAGGTTGTGCACAGATCGTCTCGATGATCCCAGGTACTTCACGTTCAGGTTCAACCATTATTGGCGGTTTGTTTTTTGGTTTTGATCGTAAAGTGGCGGCAGAGTTTTCATTCTTTTTAGCTGTGCCTACTATGTTTGCTGCAACCTTCTATGACTTGTTTAAACACCGTGATGTACTGGCTTTTGATCAGGCGCCGATGTTTATCGTAGGTTTTGTCACAGCCTTTTTCAGCGCGTTGTTGGCGGTAAGAACCTTTGTCCGTTTTGTCTCGAACCACAGCTACGAAATTTTCGCCTGGTATCGTATCGCCTTTGGTTTGGTGATATTAGCCACCTGGTACTTTGGTTGGGTCAGCTGGAGCTGATTTTCTTGCAAGCAGCAAAAAGGGCACTTAAAGTGCCCTTTTTGCTGCTTGACGGCTCAGTCCGACAAACTTAACGGCCTAAGTATTTATCCAGAGTTTTATACAAGCCCTGCCACATGGTCTGGTTTTGCTGCTTCAGTTTGGCGGCGTTCTCGGCCAGTCTAGGTTTAATTTCTGCTTTTTCAGAGAGCAACTGACTGATTTTTTGCGTCAGACTGACGGCAGAAAGTTTTTCCAGACAATAATCCGCCATACCAAAATCAGACATCATGGCGTGGTACTTATGACTCCAGCTGGTGGCGATACAAGGCACCCCCTGACTCAGTGCATTAATAGCTCCGTGGAAACGTGAGCTGATAGCGACAGAACTTTGACCGATAAAAGCTTTCACTGCTAATGGATCTTCAATCTGAATAATCTCACAAGGCGCTAAGCGAGCAATTTCCTGACACAGCAGCTGATCTTCTTTGCCTTCATGATTGACCAGTACTACGGCGTAACCTAATTCCACCAACTGATTGGCCGCAGCAGCAAAAGCTTCGACATAGTTGGTGCGCTCCGCTTCAGCGTTAGCGTGGTTAAACTTGGATACTACTTTGCTATTAGGAATAAGAGCGGCAAATTTGCCTTCGATTTCAGGCAGAGCTGCAGTGCTATGGCCTTTCAAACCGACGGTAAAATCAGGAGTTAACTTCACAGTATCCGGCAGATTGGCTTCACAGCTTTGTAAATGGCTGAATGAGACCGGATCGCGCACATAAATCAGTGCAGCGCTGTGAATAATGTCGCGCATCGCTGCTTTACTTTCTTCGCTGCTAAAAGGACCAAAAGCCTGAGGCATAAAGACGAAAGGCTTGCCCGCTTCTTTAAAACGTTTGACTTCCCGGGCCGTATTTTGCAGAAACTTCAAAGGCCACTGATCGCCATAGGCAAAACCGCTGGCTTCTAAAATCACGTCCACATCACGCTCTGTGACCATGCCGTAGCGTTTCATCAGATTACGGACTGAGCCTGGTAACTTGCCAAACCATGGCGTTAAATCCAGCGCTTTACGGCGGAAGGATACTTTTTGCCATGCGCCTAATAAAGCACGTTCACGGTAGGGCAGGTTAGGGCCTGGCGATAACACCAACTCTGTGTTATTTAAGGTTTTTAAGCCTTGTAAACAGGCCAATAGCATCAGGTAGGCGCCTTTATTGCGGAACTGCACCCCTTTGATTTCAACTAATAAGGCTTTGGATTCAGACATAAGTTAATAACTCCGTAGCGGTTTTCTTCTCGGAGTGAGGGATCAAGGCCTGTGGATCAGGATAACCCACAGCAATCAGCATCACGACTCGTTCGAAAGGTTGTAATTTCAGTAAGCGGCCAATTTTGGCTTCGTAGTTTTCTATATCAGGCCAGTTGATAGAACAAGAGGCCAGTCCCATAGTTTCCAGCGCCAACATCAATTGCATATTGGCGAGGCTGGCGTCGATATAAATCACATGGCGATCGCGCTCAAAAGGATAAGCACTTAAATCACCGACCACAGCAAGCAGGGCCGGAATGCCATTGGCATAACCCACAGTACCCATAGGCAGGTTAGCTAACTTATTCAGCATCTCGCCTTCTGTGGCGGCAATGTAGCGGAACGGCTGACGGTTACAGGCACTTGGCGCCTGAGCAGCTGCGGCAACCGCTTGTTCTAAAACAGCTTTAGGCACACTTTGTGGCAAAAAGGTACGGACTGAACAGCGCTGCTGGCACAAGATCAAAAACTGTTCGTAGCTGATATCAGCGCGAGGCCTTTGCTCATAAGGTGCTGGTGCTGAAGGGCGGCTTTGTGCTAAACGTGGGGTGATCTGGACTTTTAAGGCGGCAAAAGTAACAGGTTGGCTGGCACCATCTGGCCATTGTGTCACAGAGAAGTAGCTATCCATTACATCGTGACAATATTTCAGCAGCACTAAATCTAAGGCCTGGTGATCGGCCAGCAGGTTTTGTAATGCAGTTAAAGTTTCGTCAATATAGTCCAGCGCAAACAACGACTTGCGTGGCACCATGCTTAAACCTTTTTCCAGCCGGTGAATATTACGGCGTAAAATTACGGTCGCAATACTGCTGCTTTCTTCGTGCAGGTGATAATGATGCCGGCCCGCTGCTGTGGCATGTTGCTCACGGCGAAAATGCGGGTTAAAAAAGGCGTAATACAGCGTTGCTGCCAGACGGCTTTTGGCTGCGTAAGGTAACAAGACCTTGTCGAGCTTTTGCCTGATTTGTTGGAGTTGTTTTTTCATACCGTCTCTTTCTCTACCACCATACCGGAGGCTTTAACCTTCATCAGTTGCCATAACTGACGACGGGTTCTGCCGGAAAAAAATAAAAAGAAAAATGAAGCGTAGGCATAAGAAATAAGCGTTGCCCAGGCTGCACCATCAATACCCATAATCGGAATGAGCCACCAGTTCAACAGCACATTTAATACGGCGCCTATGCCATGACTGGCTAAAGATAAAGGCTCCTGACCTGTGATAATTAAATGTTGTCCAATCAGGTAGCGGATAAAAATAAACACACCAGCCCAGATATGGATCTGTAGTACTGAAATACCCGCCTGAAACTTGTCACCAAAAATCAGCGGTACCAGAGGCGGCGCTACGATGAATATCACCACAGCAATGCTTAATGCCATCGCTAAAAAGTAACCACAATATTTGCGTAGCAACACCAGATAGCCTGACCAACTGCTCTGATGACTTTTCAATAATTCAGGATAATACCGCACAGCTAAGGTCGCTGGTATGACATACCAGAGTTCGGAAATACGGCTGACCGCGGCATACACACCCGCAGCTTCTATATCAATCATACGTTCGATCATAATCAGATCAATACGCAAATACACCACAGATAAAATGCCTGAAACCCATAACCAGCTGGAGCGGCGTAATAACTCTTTGCCCTGTTGCCAGTTAAACCAGGCTGGTGTCAGACGACCATGCTGTTCTGTTGGGACGGCCCGACTTTTGTTATGGCCTTTATACATCTGGTACTGCAACACACCGACGGCGGCAAACTCCAGACCTACTACCCAAAACAAAGCACCAATACCCATGCCATACCAAAGCACCGCCAATTTAGCGATCAGACCTAAAATCCCTAATCCTAATTTGCTATAGGCGAGGGTACGGAAATGGCCTAAGTAATTCTGGTGGTATTCAAATAAAATAAAAGCGTTAAACAGCTGGCCGACAAAAAGCACCGCAGCACCTAGCTGATAAGGTTCAAACTCTGAGGGTAAATACCAGCTAAAACCAATAAACATCAGAGCGGCAAACACAAAGCCTGCGATCAGCCGAAGCCAGGTTGCAGTAAATAAAATTTGCTGACCAGTGCGCAGGTCGGGGGCTGATTGCACTGACTTTTGCACCAGATTGTTTAAGCCTAAATTGGCTAAGGGCGCTAAAAATGCACTCCAGGTCATCACAATAGAATAATAACCTGTGGCTTCAGGACCTAGCATCCGTGCCACTATGATAGTGATTAACGCACCGGCCGCCAGTTTAACCAGACGTTCACCTAATAAAGCAACGGCTTTAGCTTTGGCGACTTTGACTAAGAACTTAACCACGTCGTTTCGCTTTGTAACGTTTTATAGCACGAGTAATGCGCCAAATATGCTGCAAAGTGTATGAATAAACACTGAACACTATCAGGAACAAAATTAACATAATTAAATCAGGCACCATCAGGTATTCCCCAACCACACCAATAGTTGCCAACATACAGGAGAAGCTGCTGATGACGACCAGTGCCTGACGGGAATTTAAACCAAGGCGCAGGAAGATATGATGCAAATGTTCACGGTCGGCTAAAAAAGGTGACTGACCCTTACGGATACGGCGTAGCATAATAGCCACCATATCCATCAGCGGCACAGCAATAACCCACAGTGCTGTGATAGGGCGAAAACTGGCGGTGTCGCTTTGAGTGCCTATGATCAGTAACCAAATCACGGTTAAACCAATCAGCATACTGCCGGCATCGCCCATAAAAATTTTGCCTTTGCCTTTCCCCACCACGTCGAGGTTAAACAGCAAATAAGGAATCAGCGCGAACACCAGCACCATTGGCAAGACCGCGTGTTCCAGTTGTCCACCCATGCCCATCATCAAGGTGACGGAGACAAAAGTCACACCACTGAGCATGCCTGCCAGACCGTCTATGCCGTCAATCATGTTAAACGCGTTAATAGCGGCAATCACGGCTATCAGTGTAACGGGGATGCCTATATAGCCCAATGTGACATCGCCCAGTGCAAACAGATTACCTAAATTGCCCAGATGCAGTTGCAAGCCATACACCATGGCAGAGCCTATCAACAGCTGCACACAAAGCCGTAATTTGACGCTTAAATCCATAAAGTCATCAAATACTCCTAAAATCACAATAGTGCCGCCGCAGAGCAGGTAGTAATAGTGAATGTTATCTGGTAAACCAAACCAGGCCAGGGTTAGGCCCACACCAGTGAAGATTGAGATACCACCAATCAGCGGTACTGAACCCACGTGTTGTTTGCGACCCGCAGGCTTGTCCACTAAACCCACTTTGACCGATAAAGGGATTAAAATAAAAATGGCAGTGAGCGTAAGAACAAAGGTGGTAATAAACAGCTGCAGATGTTCTGTCATGTGATTTCCATCGGGTTTTTGGCCTGAATTAATACCAAGGGGCACAAACGAAATTGGCCTGATTATAGGTGAAGAAATCAGGGCTGACTACGGCGTGTGGGAGATAAAATTGAAAGGAATAACGACTTTGTCTGAAAATAATGCTCTAATTGATATTTATGCCACACTTGTTGTCTCTCAGTTAGGTTTTGACTGATTTTTATGCTGTGAATCAAGATGTTGGCATTTCTTATTTATCTAAGAGTCGTTATTGTTTCTGGTCTTTTATAAGGTTTGACTCTCGTTGTTGAAGCAGGATATTTGTTGTGACTAAAGCCGTATTGATTATCACCAATATGGGCCCAAAGCCCTCTGCGCCTTTTCAGGGGCAGTTTGTTAAAAATCAGATGCTGGCGCTGAAGAAGCGTCAGGCTTTATCTTATTTCTACATGAGCTGGCATAACGACAGTCTGCTCAACCGTCTGCTGAAATACCCGGTGTTGTTCTTGCAGTTTTTTTGGTCTTATATTCTCAGCTTTAAAAGCTTTGATGTGATTCACGTGCACTTTTTCTATCCGACCATTTGGCTGGCGCTGATGTATAAATACTTGCGTAAACCTTCGGTTAAGATTGTTGTCACCTGCCATGGCAGTGATATTTATCATTATCAGCCTTTTGGTGCTCTGTATCGCTGGTGTTGTGGGGCTGTAGACCAATGGATTTTTACCAGTCAGAAACTTCAGACTAAAGCCTACACCTCAAAGCCGAACGCTATCGTGCTGTCCGCAGGGATAGCTCAGATCTATGCAGATGCAGTGCAAATAAGCAGGGCTGATAAAGATATTGATCTTTTGTATGTCGGGGCCCTGGATAAAAATAAAGGCATGGACAGATTAATAGCCCTGTTGCCGGATTTAACAGATAAACAAATTTGTGTGATAGGTGCAGGTCCATATCAGACGCAATTTGAACAATTAACTCAAAATTACCCGAATTTACAGCTTGAAGCGGGTCAGAGTGCTGAGCAGCTTAAAACCTTTTATCAACGCAGCAAATGTTTTTTAAGCTTGTCGCGTAATGAATCTTTTGGTTTGGTGATGACCGAAGCTATGGCTTGTTATACCCCTGTGATCGCCACTTTAACCGATGGCTCGGCAGAGCAGTTGGGGGCAGATTCATTTTGGGTCATTGATCAAACAGATGAGCAGGTTTTACAGCAGCAGTTGCGACAAAAAATTCAGCAGCTATTAAGTTTGTCAGACTCAGACTACACCGCATTGCAGCAGCAAGGTCGTCAGTACGCAAAAGACTGTCTGGTGGACGATGTAGCCGCAAAAATACAAACACTGTATCAGGCTCTGACGCCTGAACAACGATGATAGACAAAAGGTAAATACAAGCATGGCAATACAACCTGAAGTGGTACCGGTCGGTGGCATTGGGGTAATGGCGTTCAGCAACATGGCTGCGCTGGTCAATTATGTGATTCAGGATGATGGTACTGTCTTTTCTGGTTCAGCAATAGCGATGAACCCGGAGAAAGTCATAGCTGCCAGTAAAAATCCGGAGCTGATGGCCATTCTGAATAAAGCCGATATTCGTTATGCCGATGGTATGGGGGTCGTCAAGGTGATGCGGCGCAAATTGGGCCGTAAAGTAGAGCGGATCCCGGGTTGTGAGTTATGGCAGGCCTTGATGGCAAAAGCGGCTGTGACTAAAACTCCGGTATTTCTGGTTGGCGCTAAACCGCAGGTGATGGCTGAAACTGTAGAAAAACTAACAGCAATGGGTGTCAATATAGTGGATTCCCAGGACGGTTATTTTAAAGATGAAAACGAGCTGATTCGCCGTATTGCGCAAAGTGGGGCCCGTATCGTTACAGTGGCAATGGGCTCACCCAAGCAGGAGTTGTTTATTGGTAAATGTCAGAAGCAGTTACCTGACGCTTACTACATGGGCGTGGGTGGTACCTATGATGTATTTACCGGCCATGTGCAACGGGCTCCGGCTCTGTGGTGTAAATTACATTTAGAGTGGGCCTACCGGTTGTTATCGCAGCCATCCCGTATTGGTCGTCAGACGAATCTGCTGACCTACGCCTGGTTATATGTAACCAACAAGCTCTGATAAAAACGATTAAAAACAGAGAGAAGCATAGTGCAGCAACAGTCCGATTTACCTTTGATCAGCGTCTATATGCCCACTTTTAACAGAGTGGATATGGTGCAGCGCGCTATCAGCTCCGTGCTGGCGCAGGATTATCCTCATTTTGAACTTTTGGTGGTGGATGATGCCTCCACAGACGCAACCTGGGACACCTTAAACAAGGTGTATGCCGATGAACCCCGTGTACGTTTGTTCCGGCAAGAAAAAGGACAGGGCGCTTGTGCGGCACGTAATTTGGCGATAGCCGAAGCCAAAGGTGAGTTTGTCACCGGCCTGGACGATGACGATGAATTTCTACCCAACAGGCTGAGTTCCCTGTATCACGCCTATGATGACCAGTATGCCTTTGTCTGCTCCAGCTATTTTTGGGATTACGGCACTATACGTAAACAGCTGTATCCTGATGCTGCTGTGGTGGGGCTGAATGAGCTGTTGGACGTGCACTGTTTATCCAATCAGGTGCTGGTCAAACGCAGCCGTATGCTGGCACAAGGCGGCTTTGATGTAGCTCTTGCGGCGTTTCAGGATTATGACATGTGGATCCGTCTGGTAGCAGCATACGGTAAAGCCTTACGTTTGGCTGAAGCAACTTACGTGGTGCATGTAGGGCATGAACTGGGCCGTATTACTACCTCACCTAAACGTTTGGCTGCGCAAAGTTATTTTGTCGAAAAACATCTGCCACTGATGAATGAGCGCAACAAGCAGAACCAGCAGTTTTATCGGCTGGTGATGGAGCAGCAGCAGCTTTCTTTGCCTCGCTTGTTGTTTTTCTGTCGTTACGGTTTATGGTCGACTAAAATCCGCTATTACCTGAAACAAAAGCTGCAGTGGGCTATTAAGTTTCGTCAGCAATTGTTGAGCAAAGGCGTTAAAGGATTATTTTCGAAAAAATGAATCAGACTTTGGTAACTCAAGCTAATTTTGTCAGCCTGAGCGCTTTATTGTTTAAGCGTTTTTGGTTATTGCTGGTCGCGGCTTCAGTGTTTGGTGCAGCTGCTTTGTATGTGTTTCAGCTCAGTGCGACAGAGCGTTATCAGGCTACAGCGGTGGTGACCTTAACGGATTGGCAAACAGAGCGTTTAACCAGACGTGATGATCCGGCAGATAAAAATCCCGCGAACGTAGGCGGTGCTTCTGCAGATGAAATGTCCAGAGCCTTAGTCTTGTTAAAAGATGCGGATTTTTTCCAATCTTTATCGCATTCAGCCAATGCAGAGCAATTGAGTGTTGAACATAAAAGACGGGGGAATCTGGTGACCTTAAAATGGAACAGCAGCTCAGCGCAAAGTGCTGCAGCTGAATTGACCTCGGTGCTCACGCAGTGGGACAAGCTCTGGCGTATGCAGTTTCTCCAGCAAAAACAGCAGCAATTACAGAATTTACAGCAACTCAAGAGCAGTGAGCTGGTAAAACAGCAGCAACATCAGCTGCAATTTGAAGTGGAGTATGCTCAACAGGCTGAACCTTTTGCATTAAAGCAACTGCAAAGTCCTAAAGCTTCGGAGTCTAGTCTGCGTCCTGCGTTATGGTTGATGTTGGTCTTTGGTGCGCTGTTGGGGTTTAGCTGTGCTTTTATTCTGTTGATGTTATGGCGGCTTTAATGCGGCTTTCGAGTTATTTTCAGCAGGTACAGGCGCTGGATAAGCTTATTCTGTTGCTGTGCAGTTGTTATCTGTTGATTGACGCCTGTAACGGTTTTTTATTAAATCAGTTTGGCCGCAGTTTTGGTTTATCTGCCTTGTATAAAGTGCTGATGTTGGTTCTGATGCTGGTGTCATTAAGTTGGCGCAGCGGTAAAACCTTTGTACTCTTTCCTGCACTTTTTATCCTGTTATTACCCGGAGCTTTTTACAGTTGGTTGCACCTTGGAGGATCCTTAGCCCCAGACCTTGGGCTGATCCTGAAACTAATTTCGCCTCTGATTGCGTTTTATTATTTGTTGAGTATTTCTCAATTAGATAAACACTTTGCACTGAAATTTCTGCATCAGGTTTTTGTGGTCAACTACCTGATTGTGCTGGTGAATTTTATTTTTGGCGCTTTAGGCTATGGCTACACTTCTTATTTACCGCAACAGCATTTATCTCAGGTCGATTTAGGCAGCAAAGGATTTTTTAACGCCGCCAACGAGCTTTCCGTGGTATTGCTGGTGTTATCCGCCTGGTTGTTGCAGTACTACTGGCAACAGCACAAGCTGATTTTTCTGGCTGTAGCTGCTACTTCAATCTGGTGTGCCAGCTTAATGCTCACCAAAACCGGTATGCTGGGGACTCTGATCCTGGTGCTGTTTATTCCGCTGATGCCCTGGTTTATCCGTTTAAACTGGAACCGTCTTGCTCTGGCGACCTTACTGCTAGTGGTTGTTGCGGCTCTGGTGATTTGGCAAGCGCCGTTGTTGTTAGGTCAGCTAGGTCTGGCGGAAAAATTACAGCATGTTTATCAGCAACAAGGTCTATTGGGCGTCCTGCTGTCGTCGCGCGATAAATATGCAGCCGAAATCTGGCAATTGGTTAGTTTTTACTACAGCGATGTGCATCGTTTGTTCGGTGTAGGTTTAATTGGGGTGTCTGAGCATCTGTGGAAATTTTGGGCTGAGTCTGATCCTTTTGATTTATATATTTTTTATGGTGTAGCAGGTTTAATGTTTTTCAGCTGGGTTTTTATAGGTTTTATTGCTCAGAATTTAAAATTGTGCAGACTTTATTCTTCTGAGCTCGCAGCCACGTTGGTGCTGTTGAATCTGTTATTGCTGATGGTGGCCTGTATTGCTGGCCATGTGATTAGCTCAGGTATGCTGTGGCCGGTCTGGGGTTTTATTAACGCGGCCGCTTTGATCCATGGGCAGTCTCAAGCTACACCTAAAAAGACGGAGCTTGCTCATGTTACGCAGTGATTTTGCCCGCAAGCTGTTGAACAACAGTCTGGCTCATGGCCTGAACTTTGGGTCACGCTGGTTACTCAATCTGGTGGTGGCCCGGCAACTGCTGGCCAACGATTTTGGTGTATTCAGTTATGTCTACATGCTGGCAAATCTGTTTTTCCCGACCATAGCTTTTGGCGTTAGTTTTTACCTGATCCATTACTCAGCCAAACAGCAGCAAATCAGTTTGTTGTTTAACAGTCTGGTTTTGAGCTTTATCGTATTTTTGGTGTTGTGTCTGGGCGTCGTTGGCATTGACTACTGGATCAACGACACTGTGCCTTATTACCTGTATCTGCTTAGTTTATTGATTGGTTTAGTTTGGGCCGTTAGTCAGGCGATATTTTGTTACCTTAAAGGTCGGCAGCAGTTCTTTGTCGAGGTAAAATCTCAATTTGTTGGCGCCTTAAGTTTACTGGTGGTGGTGGCTTTACTGTTTGCCGGTGTGATGACACAACTGGATGCCATGCTTGAGGCTGTGCTGATGGCCAGTATGGTGCCTGTGCTGATGGGGCTGAACGTGCTTTGGCCTGAGATCAAAACAGGAATAGGCGCTTATTTACGTAATTTTTCCAGTTACTTTGGCTGGCAGGATATCAGGCATAGATTGCATTTTGCCTTACATGATGTGTTTGCCATCATTATGACCAATATTCCTTTTATTTTTCTGGCCTTGTTTAGCACCTTACTGGCACTTGGGCAGTTCAGAAAGTTGTTTATTTTGTTTATGCCGATCACGTTATTGCCGGTGATTTTTTCTCAGGTATTTTTAAGCCGGTTAAGCCGCTTGACGGAACTTGCCGACAAACTGAAGTTTTTCCGCAAAGTCTTTGTGTTTACTTTACCAGTGTTGTCTTTACCTTATTTGCTGATGTGGCCGCTGGGCGATTGGTTGTATCACATCTCCTTTAACGAAGCTTTGGACCCTGCTCATTTGCTGATGTTGCATCTGGTACTGGCAACCTTGTGGATCACCTTGCTAAAAACTTATTTTGAAGTACTGCTGACGTCCTTGGGAGCGAATCACTACAAGGCTATGTTAGTGACTTTAGCCGTGGTGTTAACAGCTTTAGGCTATTGTTGGTTTAACTATAGTCTGACGGTAGAGATAACAGCCTGGTTGTTTTTAACCGGCAATCTGCTTATTACCTCTATGCTGGTGGTCACTTGTCTGTGGCAAATCAAACGCCAAAAAACTGTGTTGCCGCCACAGTTATAAAAAAGCCAGTCTGATACCAGACTGGCTGTTTCAATCGAATCGGCTTAGTGTGCTGAGCGCAGTGGGCCGACCACGTTAATCAGGCTGTTCTTGCTAAAGTCCAAATCGCCGAAGCCTTTGTGGTTTACCAGAATGACGATGATGTCAGCCTTTAAACCTTGTTCCACAGATACCAATTCAACATTGGACGCCAGTTTATTAGTTTTTTCTACGTTCGGCTCAACGGCATAAATCTTACCCTGATAAGCGGCTGCTAAATCGTTGACTATATGTAATGCCGGGCTTTCACGTAAATCGTCGATATCCGGTTTAAAGGCCAAACCAAAACAGGCAACCGAAGGCTTATGCAGAGCGTGGTTTGCCACTGTAGATAATATCTTCTGCAGTACCCATTGAGGTTTAAAGTCGTTGACTTCGCGGGCTGTACGGATCAGTTTGGCTTGCTCTGGCGCTGAGTGCACGATAAACCAGGGATCCACGGCAATACAGTGACCACCGACACCAGCGCCTGGCGTCAGAATATTTACGCGAGGGTGGCGATTGGCCATTTTGATCAGTTCCCAGACGTTAATCTTCAGCTCGTCACATATCAGCGATAACTCGTTGGCAAAAGCGATATTGACGTCACGGAAAGCGTTCTCCGTCAGTTTAGACATCTCTGCGGTACGGGCATCGGAGACTAAACATTCACCTGTAACGAAGGTTTGATATAAGGCTTTGGCTTTTTCAGAACAGGCTGGAGTTAAACCACCCACAATACGGTCGTTGGCAATCAACTCGTACACAACGCGACCCGGCAGCACACGCTCAGGGCAATAAGCCACATGAATGTCAGGTTGTGAAGAATCAGTAGGCACAGTTAAATCAGGACGGGCTTCACTGATCCATTGGCAGATTTTTTCTGTGGTACCGACCGGACTGGTCGATTCCAGTACCACTAAATTACCTTTAGTCAGCACTGGCGCAATAGATTTCACAGCCGCTTCCACATAAGTTAAATCAGGTGACAGATCATCAAAAAAGGGCGTAGGCACCGCGATCATAAAGGCGTCAGCAGCTACAGGGCTGGTTTGAGCTGATAAATAACCGCCTGTCACCGCGGCATGCACCAGCATATCCAGTTCAGGTTCGACAATATGAATTTTACCCTGATTGATGGTATCGACTGCGTGTTGATTCACGTCTATACCAATCACGCGCAATTTGCGTGATGCCAACATAGCGGCCGTCGGCAGGCCTATATACCCTAAACCAATCACTGATACCGTTTTAAACATAACGAACTCCATTAACCTTGTTGGCTATTTCTTTGCTGACATCTTATCACAGCACGCCAGAAAGCTTAGATGACAGATAGCTGCTGTTGAAGAAAATTTTTAATAAAATAACAGTGTTAGCTGAATGGCTGCTTAGTGACTCTGTGGTATCGTGGCTAACAGTTGCTGATAGAGTTCAGTGGAAGGAAGCATAGTGAAAGATTTTTTAGAACCCTTTTTATACCCACAGAATCTATTTCTCTGGTTGTTTTTTTTCGCCTGCCTGTACTACCGCCGTAAAGGCTTATGGTTGCTGCTGATTTGGTTTTATTTAACGGGCAATACATTGCTGGCTAATCAGGTGCGTGACTGGTACAACACGCAAATCAGTACTGCCGAGCTACCTGCTAATTTTGCCGGTGATTATGTATTGTTGGGTTGTGGTGGCAATGAACATAGTCTGCCTGATTGTGCCAGCAATCGAATTAACCAGTTGGCTTTGATGATTAATGCACAGCAGCGGCCTGTGAATGTCTATATGACGACCTTGTACTGTGGGCCTTACGAAGCGCTATTGAAACAAAAAACCGAATATGCGGCTATCCAGTGTTTTGATGGTGGGCCAACCACCTATCACGAGTTTGGCTCTTTAGAGCAAAAGCTGGATAAAACCAAAAACTATCTGTTTATCAGCAGTGACTATCATGCGCTTCGGGTGAAAAAATTATCACAAATGCATCAACTGAATGCGCAGGTGTATGCCGCTTCCAGTGCGACCTTCAGACCAGTCAATTGTGGTTGGAACTGCTTATTGACGGTGAATTTATCAAACTATGATTTGTTTTCGAAGCTAGCAGCGGAGACGGCCAGTTTGCAGGTGTATTCATTAACAAAAGACTGGACTGACTGGTATCAATAAATAAAATTGGGGTCAGATCACATTGTTAACAGTTAACAATGTGATCTGACCCTGAGGTATCCCCACAAAAATATGAGTAAAATCATAGAGGTGATACAAAAAATTAAGTAAGTGAGAACATTCATGGTGTTCG
>NZ_BMLH01000008.1 GCF_014645135.1 Rheinheimera tangshanensis | reverse complement strand
ACTTTTGAACCTTTCGACTCCACCGCGTTGCGAGGCGGCCATTTTAGTGATTTTCAATCTCGTGTCAAGCGATGTTTTGCATCATTTTTCACTTCATTTCAAAACCACCCCAGAGCTGCTTTCGCATCACCCCGTTGGCATGGCGCGCATTATAGGGAGTTTTTGGCTGCGTGCAATACTCTTTTTAAGAAAACTTGTACTTTTGAGTGCGACAGCCTGAAATTCAATCGAACCGTGCTTTTTTTCAACATTTGTCGCATACTCCTGCAGCAGCAGAGGAAATTCTTATGTCATTAACTTCATATAAAGGTAAAACTCCACAGCTTGCTGACGGGGTTTATGTGCATCCATCGTCTGTTTTAGTTGGCGATATTCAAATTGGCCTTCATAGCAGTATCTGGCCCTTAGTAGCAGCACGGGGTGATGTGAACATTATCCGTATTGGTGAACGTACTAATGTGCAGGATGGTTCTGTACTGCATGTATCGCGACCAACCACAAAGAACCCGGGCGGTTCTCCTCTTCTTATAGGAGACGATGTCACAGTCGGACATAAAGTGATGTTGCACGGCTGCCAGTTGGGAAACCGTATTCTGGTAGGTATGGGCGCTATAGTAATGGACGACGTGATAGTAGAAGACGATGTCATTATTGGTGCTGGTAGTTTGGTACCACCTGGCAAAAGATTAGAGTCTGGTTATCTCTATGTAGGCAGCCCGGTGAAACAAGCCAGGCCGCTGAATGAAGCAGAACGTAGTTTTCTGACTCAGTCTGCTATTAACTATGTGGTATTAAAAGATGAGTATCTGGCCGAGCCGTTAAGCTGAGCCATCCAGGTACAATACACCATCCTCATTAAAGCGGTCTGCTTTGGCCGCTTCTTCTATTTGTTCTTCCCAATAAAAGCAGTCTTCTTTTATTTGCTCAAGCCAGCTTTGGTTATCCCAGCCTTGTGGCTTCTTTATATAGATACGTAACCGCATGCCTGCAGCTAAACAACTACAGCTGACTGAATCTGTGTTTTCATCAAAATTGAAGTCATGATTAAAGATCAACTGCTGGTTCATGCTTTCACCATAGCCGTCAGTTGGTGCAGTACCGGAGTGACATCAGGTTTAACACCCCGCCATATCGCAAAACTTTCAGCGGCCTGACTGACTAACATACCTAGACCATCAGCGCACTGAGGCACACCTTGTTGCTGACACCAGATCAGAAAAGCGGTCGGCTCTTTGCCATACAACATATCGTAGGCCAAGGTGCAGTGCTTAAGATGTTGTTCTGCTAACGGCGGTCTTTGCTGGTCAAGCCCGCTTGAAGTGGCATTGATCACCAGGCTCCATTTTTCAGCAGGAACTTGCTCATAACCTGATGCTGTGACTCTGCCATCAAACAGCGCGGCTATGGCTTCAGCTTTAGCTGCAGTTCTGTTGGCTATATGGATGTGCTTTACACCAGCAACCAATAAAGGCCCGACTACACCACGACAAGCTCCACCAGCACCTAATACCAATATGGAAGCATCCTGAAGCTGTGCTCCCAGCCGGGTTAAATCAGCCACTAAACCTAAACCATCGGTGTTATCACCACAAAGCACACCGGATTTATCTATATATAGAGTGTTGACCGCACCAGCCTGCAAAGCACGTTCACTGAGTTGTTCTGCCAACTGATAGGCCTGCTCTTTAAAGGGCACTGTGACATTGCCACCCCTGCCACCCGCAGCGACAAAGCTAAACCAGCTGTCGGCAAAGCCGTCGACCGGTGCTAAAATGGCTTCGTAACTCAAAGCTTGTGCGGTTTGTTTGGCAAACCAGCTATGGATCAGCGGCGATTTTGAGTGCCCAACAGGATTTCCAAATACAGCGTAACGGTCCACAGGTTCACCATGAAAAAGTTGTTTGACGCGATTTTTAATAAAAGCCAGCCAAATAGCAAGCCACATCCAACTCCGGCGACCACGCCTTACGAGCTGATTGGTGGCGAAGCAGCAACACGGCGTCTGGCCAACAGATTCTACGACATTATGTCGACAGCACCAGAAGCAGCCGAATTGTATGCTATTCATCCTCTGCCTCTGGATACGATAAGGCAAAAGTTTTTTGAGTTTTTATCTGGCTGGTTGGGTGGCCCTGCTTTGTTTGAAGAAAAATACGGTCATCCACGTTTGCGAATGCGCCATATGCCTTTTGCTGTGGATCAGCAGATGCGCGATCAATGGATGTTTTGTATGGATAAAGCTTTGGCTGAAGTGGTAGAAGACAAGTTGTTGCGCCAAGGCTTAAGTCATTCGCTGGCGCAACTGGCCAGCCATATGATCAACAGATAAACATCAAGAGGCGCAATGCAGCGCCTCTGGTTAATGACCAAGACCCAACCAATCCTGAGGCTGCAGGTAACGCTCGTATAATTTCGCTTCTGCACTACCGGCTTCCGGCTGATAACCATATTGCCAGCGCACTAAAGGTGGCATCGACATCAAAATAGATTCGGTGCGACCGCCACTTTGCAGACCAAACAAAGTGCCACGGTCAAACACCAGATTAAATTCGACATAACGGCCACGGCGATACAGCTGGAACTGGCGCTGTGCTTCCGAATAAGCTTTGTTTTTATTACGCTCCACTATGGGCAGATAAGCCATAGTAAAGGCTTCTCCCACTGCAGACATAAAAGCAAAACTTTGCTCAAAACCAGGCTCGTTTAAATCATCAAAAAACAAACCACCTACACCACGGGTTTCATTGCGGTGCTTTAAGTAGAAGTATTCGTCACACCATTTTTTGTATTTAGGGTAATAAGTGGCGTCAAACTTATCACAACAGTCTTTGGCCACCTGATGCCAATGCACTACATCGGCTTCAACCGGATAAAAAGGAGTTAAATCAAAACCACCACCAAACCACCAGACCGGCGCTTCACCTTCTTTTTCGGCGATAAAAAACCGCACATTGGCGTGACTGGTTGGGATATGAGGATTTAGCGGGTGGATCACTAAAGACACGCCCATAGCTTCAAACTTACGTCCAGCCAGTTCAGGCCGATGCGCAGTGGCTGAGGCTGGCATCTTGTCGCCAAACACATGAGAGAAATTCACACCAGCCTGCTCAAACACAGCACCCTGAGTCAGCACTCGGCTGCGTCCACCACCACCTTCGGCTCTGTCCCAGCTTTCTTCTGCGAAACTTGCTGCGCCATCAGCAGCGGCAAGTTCAGCGCAAATACTGTCCTGCAGTGCCATTAAAAACGCTTTTACCTGATGTTTATCGACGTTTTGCATTTGCTTATCTCTTGATTCGCAGCCGGCTATCAACCCGCGCGGTAAATATGACCTGTAGTGATATCTCGTATTTCTGACGGCACAGCTCGTCCACCTGTTGCAGCATCTACTATTACAGCGACTTTATCCGCCAGTTGCTGCTGAACTTCGGCGGTGCTGCGACAAGGTTCCAGGCCTGATAAATTTGCACTGGTGGACGTGATAGGTTTACCAAAAGCCAGACATAACTGCTGAACAATAGGGTGATCACAAACCCGAATCGCAATGCTATCAAACTGCCCTGTTAGCCAATCACTGCAAAGATTCGAAGCAGGCACTACCCAGGTCACAGCAGCTTTATCTTTCACGCCTGCACTGTCGCGCCATGAATCCAGCATCAGCTGAGTTTGTTCCATACTTAGCTTGTCGGCTGCAATATAAGGAATCAACTGGGAAAAGTCTGCAGCTATTAAGATTAAGCCCTTGGATTTTGGCCTTTGTTTGACCTGCAACAAGCTTTCGATGGCCAAACTATTATCCGGGTCGCAACCGACACCAAACACAGCTTCGGTTGGGTAGGCAATCACCTGACCTTGTCGCAGGGCGTTAACGGCAGATGTGAGATCTGTCACTTTTCTGAGTCCTGTATCTGAGGTTTTTCGTCAAAAATGGGGCCGGTCAAGGCCAGAGTCTTCCCTGAAGCTACAGCTTCAATGACTTTGCGTATATAATAGCGGCCTTATTATGCCAGTTCTTTGCAGCTTTAAGGAAACAACGATGAAAGTAGGTATTATCATGGGGTCTAAATCTGATTGGCCCACGATGAAAAACGCGGCCGATATGTTAGATCGTTTTCAAATTGCCTATGAAACTACCGTTGTTTCAGCTCACAGAACTCCTCAGCTTTTAGCGGATTACGCCACTAATGCAGCTAGCCGTGGTTTAAAAGTCATTATTGCCGGTGCAGGTGGTGCAGCGCATTTACCTGGTATGGCAGCAGCTTTTACCAGCCTGCCAGTCTTAGGTGTGCCAGTGCAGTCGAAAGCCTTAAAAGGCCTGGATTCCTTGTTATCTATAGTACAAATGCCAAAAGGTGTGGCAGTGGGTACCCTGGCTATTGGTGATGCAGGTGCAGCCAATGCTGGCTTATTGGCAGCACAAATTCTGGCGACCTCTGATGCAGAGCTGATGAGCAAAATTGATGCCTTCCGTAAAGAACAAACCGACTCTGTATTGGCTCATCCGAATCCAGCCGAGGAATAAGTGATGAAGGTTCTGGTTTTAGGTGCTGGCCAACTGGCTCGTATGATGAGTCTGGCAGGTACTCCACTGAATTTAAAAGTCTCTGCTTATGATGTAAACAGCGACACTATTGTTGACCCAGTCACTCAGCTGCAACTGGGCACAGGTCTGGCACAAGCTATTGCCAATGCCGATGTGATCACCTCTGAGTTTGAGCATATTCCTTATCCGGTGCAGGAGCTGTGTCAGCAAAGCGGTAAGTTTTTACCCAACAGCACAGCGATAAAAGCAGGTGGCGATCGCCGTCAGGAAAAACAATTGCTGGATAAAGCGGGTGTGACCAACGCAGCCTACAAAATTGTCGTGACTGAACAGGATTTTTATCAGGCCATTGAACAGCTGGGTTTGCCACTGGTGCTGAAAAGTGCTTTGGCAGGTTATGATGGCAAAGGCCAATGGCGTTTAAAAACTCAGGCTGATGCGCAAGCGGTGTGGGCTGATATCCAGCAGTTTATGGCAGGCGCGGATCACACGTTACCTCAAGCCATAGTAGCTGAACAGTTTGTCCGCTTTGACCGTGAAGTCAGTTTAGTCGGAGCCCGCAACCAGGCGGGCGATATGGTGGTCTACCCTCTGACGGAAAATCATCATGTCGCGGGTGTGCTGGCAGTATCTCTTGCCTTACCTGGTCAGCAGGAATTGCAACAACAAGCCAAACAGATGTTTGAAGCTGTAGCTACAGCTTTGGATTATGTCGGTGTGTTGGCGCTGGAGTTTTTTCAGGTCGGCGACACATTGCTGGTCAACGAGATAGCGCCGCGGGTGCATAACTCAGGACACTGGACCCAACAAGGTGCAGACACCTGCCAGTTTGAAAACCATTTACGGGCAGTTTGTGGTTTACCTTTGGGCAGCACAGCTTTAGTGCGTCCAACTTTGATGGTGAATATTCTGGGTGAAGATCATGTCAGCCCTGCCGTATTAAGCTTACCAAGCTGCCATTTGCACTGGTACGGCAAAGGCAAAAGACCAGGCCGCAAAATGGGCCATATCAATCTAAGTGCCGCCAGCACCAGCGAACTGGCACAACGTTTTGATCTGTTACGTCAACATTTACCAGAGCAGGAATTCCCTGAACTGGACTTGGTAGCTGCGCGTCTAAAACAACTGCAATAATAAATCTGCCGTTAGCAAAAAGGCCCGAAAGGGCCTTTTCTATTTGCGGCCAGCCTTTGCCAGCTTTAAGTGCCCTGCACTTTCTGACATTTCTTACTGGCGCAGAGTAGTTTCACACCAGAAGCCGAAGGTTTTTCCATTAAAAGTGGATAGTTGCAGAACTGACACTGCCCTTCGACAGGCTTAAAATTTAGCAGGCATTTGCAGTCAGGATATCTGCTGCAGCCATAAAAGGCTTTGCCGTATTTACTGGTCCGCTCCAGCAACTGACCTTTTTTGCATTCAGGACAAGGCACATCACTGGGTTCGGGTTCATCGGCATGCACAATAAAATGACAATGCGGATAGTTGCTGCAGCCAATAAACATACCGTAGCGGCCATTTTTTACGGCCAGTTCGTTTCCACATTCCGGACAAAGTTGATCTTCTAACACTTTAACCACTGTATTTTCATGTGGATGCAGCGCTTTCAGGTAATTACAGACCGGATAATTACTACAGCCTAAAAAAGGCCCATTTTTGCCAGTTTTAATCTGCAAAGCATGGCCACACAAAGGACAAGGCTCTGCGGTTTTTTCGTGTTGAAAAAGTGTATTGTCAGACTGGAACATACAAAGGCCATAGAAGAAAACAGCACAGATTATATACCCAAAGTAATTGGAGTTGCAGCAAGGCGACAAACGAAAGAGTCCCCATGAGCATAGTGTCCTATGTGATTGGGGTGAAAGAGTGAAGTTAACGCAGCTGCGGCTTCAAGTACGAAGGGTAGAAAAAGGCCGCTTAATGCAGCGGCCCTGTAGGTTCATCAAAAATAAGGTCTTCCATCTGGGCATAAGCATTTTCACGACCAGGCACATTAAACAGCACCATCAACACCACCCATTTTAAATCGTCCAGACTGACAGAACTCTGATCCAGGTCCATCACTCTGTCCAATACCATCTCGCGGGTGGGCGCATCCAGCACGTTGATTTGTTCCAGAAACAGCAGGAAACCCTGACACTCAGTCTCCAGCTTACGTTGCTCTTCTGCAGTATAAATACGTACTGCAGTCGAATTCACTTTGGTTAAATAGGGCTTAACATGACTTTCCTGCAAGGCAGATAAAGAATCCAGCCAGCGCAGGGCCTTAAAAATATCATCATCATGGAAACCAGCTTTGCTGAGCTCACGCTGCAGATCGGCATGATTCACATAAATTTCTGACTCGTTGTGGATGTAGTTTTCAAACAAATATATGAGGATATCAAACATAGTCAGGCCCTCCTCACTCTGATGTAACCACCAGGTACTGCTGCCACTTCACCGGCCAATTCCAGTTGAAGCAATTCAATTGAGACTTGCGCTACAGATAAACCACTGCGATCTGCTATGACATCAATCGCCGTGGCCTCATCACCTACGTTAGCCAACAAGCCGTCGTCAAACAAGCCTGTTTGTAAATTTTTTTCTTTGCCCTTTACAGTACTTAGACCGTTATTTTGCAAAAAGCTCCATTCTTCTATGATATCGGCCACGCAAGTGGTTAATTTAGCACCTTGCTGAATTAACTGATGACAGCCCGCAGCCTGTGGATTGTAGATAGAACCGGGGATCACAAAAAGCTCCCGACTATACTCCGCGGCATAACCAGCGCTGATCAGAGAACCGCTTTTAAGCGCAGCCTCTACCACCAAAGTTCCTAAACTTAACCCTACTACAATACGGTTGCGCAGCGGGAAATGCTCCCCTTTCGGCGGCACATCAGGTAGAAACTCCGAGACCAAAGCGCCGCTGGTGGCAATGTCTGTTGCCAGCTCTTTATGCTGCGCCGGATAAACCGTATCAAAACCATGACCAAGCACAGCTATGGTATTACCCTGTACTGACAAAGCGCCTCTATGACTGCACCCGTCTATGCCTTTGGCCATACCGCTGGTGACAGTTAAACCTAAACGACATAAATCGGCAGCAAAGTTAAAGGCTACTTGTTTACCTGTAGCAGTGGGCTGACGACTACCCACTATCGCTATCTGCGCTTCGTTTAATAAAGCCAGATCGCCTTTGATAAACAAGGCAAAAGGTGGTTGTTTAATCTGACAGAGTAATTCGGGATAAAGCGGATCTGTGTAACGGATAAAATGGTGATCGGGACTGGCTTGCAGCCATTCCATACAATGTTCAATACGCCGTGGCGTAATAGCTCTGTGACATTGGATTTGGCCTGAAGTAAAACCCAGTTGCTGCAGTTGGTGATCGTCCAGCTGATGAAAATCATCGGCCGAGACCAGTGTCGACCACTGCTGATGTTTTAGCCTGTCCATAGACGGAATAGCAGCTAAACGGATCCAATGCTCGAGGTCATCCATCTTCCTCTCCTTTATCAGAACCTCAGAGATTACCTATCAAATCCCCGACCCGCACCGGTTGCTCTGTGCGCAAAATCATCGCAAAACTGCTGTGTTCACTGACTTTCACAATCATCAGCTGGCCCACTAATTCAGTCGGCATTTCATCGGCAGAACCTGCCACTTCATGCAAAATACGCTGCAGCTTGTCGCTGTCTTCCGGATACGAAGGTTTATCGCCAAAATCAACAACTGCGGGCGACGGACGGAAGATCCCGAGCAGATGGCCAGGTTGTAATTGAGCATTCTGGCCTTGATTCAACAGCACAATTTCGCCTTTAGCAAACTCGCGCCATTCGGATGCACTATCGACTATCACACCGGAAACGACAGTGTCTGGCGATTGCAGCTGAAAAAAGTCTGGATACACCGACTGCGACGGCAAAGGTATTAACCGGTCCCCCTGTTTTACCTCTCGTCTGGATTTTTGCACTTCAATCCGACTGATGTGCTGCTCGCCCACCATAGCGGGCGGCAAGACTTTAGCTTCTGCCATTAATACCGCTTCGTAACCTAATATATCGCCGCTTTGTGGGTCTTCGTACACCTCACCCTGGCGGTAAATGCCATAACGCAGAGTTTGATCCAGCTCGCCCTGTACATACAGCAGATGACCGGATACCGCATTTTTTACGTTCTCCTTGCCACCCAGCACATAAGGCAGGCTTTCCAACTGCTCTGCAGCTAACAAGTGCTCTTCCGACAAAAAGGGGTCTATGGCAGCAAGCGCCACTGCTGGTATGGCTTTATCAGCCTTTGCCATCCGGCGAACTTTAGGGGTCAATTTGATAGCTGCAGACGTGGTGGAATAGTTTTGAACCTGAGTTGTACCCGCACGACTGACGGCCTCTCTCTGACTATTTAAGCTCAGTATTGGCTGGCCGTCGGCATCAAACTGCAGATGCAGTTCGTCGCCTGGGTAAATCAGATGAGGGTTGCTGACTTGTGGATTTAACTTCCATAACCGCGGCCATAACCAAGGGTGTTGTAAATACAAACCAGCAATATCCCATAGGGTATCGCCGGATTTCACCAGATATAAGCTGGGGGCGTCAGCCTTAAGTTTCAGCTCGTCAGCCAGCAGCATAGTGCTGAAAAACACAGAAAAGCTGACCAAAAAAGCAAGAAGCTGCTGTCGCATAACCTCATCCCCGTCTGTACTTGTCGTAATTCTTGCATACGACGCTATTCATACTGAGCATAAATGGCTAAAATTAGACCATAGCACAGCCCATTGAACATAGACGATTTTTGTAGGTCCCATGACAGTATTAACAGTTTTACATTATCCAGATGAACGCTTACGCACAGTCGCTCAAGCAGTGCCTGCAGTTACGGCCGAAATTAAACAACTCGTAAAAGACATGCTGGAAACCATGTATGACGAAAATGGCATAGGTTTAGCGGCGACTCAGGTCAATGTGCACAAGCGTGTTGTCGTGATCGATATCTCAGAAAACCGTGATGAACCCATGGTTTTTATTAACCCGGAAATCATTGCCAAAAGTGGTGACACTGAATACGAAGAAGGCTGTTTGTCGGTGCCGCAAAGCTACGCCAAAGTAGAGCGCGCCGCAGCTGTGACAGTCAAAGCGCAAAATGAAAAAGGCGACTGGTTTGAACTTCAGGCTGAAGGTTTACTGGCTATTTGTTTACAGCATGAGTTGGATCATTTAGTCGGTAAGTTGTTTATCGACTATTTATCGCCACTAAAACGTGACCGTATTAAGAAAAAGCTGGAAAAAGAAGCTCGCCTCGCAGCCCGTTAACCAAGCAGGAATTATTTTGACCACTCCTTTACGTATTATTTTTGCGGGCACACCAGACTTTGCTGCCCGCCATCTCGCTGCCCTGTTGGATTCTCCTCATCAGGTGATTGCTGTCTACAGCCAACCCGACAGACCTGCAGGTCGTGGTCATCAGTTGCAACAAAGCCCGGTGAAACAGCTGGCACTGCAACACGATATTCCGGTGTATCAGCCGAAATCACTAAAAAAGGCCGCGGCTCAACAAGAATTAGCTGCCTTAAATGCCGATTTAATGGTGGTGGTGGCTTATGGCTTGATTTTGCCTCAGGCTGTGCTGGATACACCACGTTTAGGTTGTATCAATGTGCATGGCTCGTTATTACCACGCTGGCGCGGTGCTGCGCCTATTCAGCGCGCCATTTGGGCGGGCGATGCCGAATCTGGTGTCACTATTATGCAAATGGATATAGGGCTGGATA
This sequence comes from Rheinheimera tangshanensis, assembly GCF_014645135.1. Taxonomy (GTDB): domain Bacteria; phylum Pseudomonadota; class Gammaproteobacteria; order Enterobacterales; family Alteromonadaceae; genus Pararheinheimera; species Pararheinheimera tangshanensis. Next base: position 170,578 of record NZ_BMLH01000008.1, on the reverse strand, counting down.
CAGGCGCTATGCTAAGCAAGGTCAGCACGCCTATAGCTGTTGATGAGACCAGCACCAGCTTATACGATAAGTTAGCTTTAACAGGCCCTGTAGCTTTGGTAGAAGCTTTAGCTAATCTGCAAGCACTGCAGGCCCAGGCTCAGCCACAACAGGATGAGTTAGCCAGCTACGCCGAAAAGCTATCCAAAGAAGAAGCCCTGCTCGATTTTACCAAGCCAGCCATAGCGCTTGAGCGTGAAATCCGCGCTTTTAATCCCTGGCCTGTCAGTTATCTGCAACTGGGCACTCAGCAATTAAAAATCTGGCGCGCTGTAACAGAGCTGGGCTCAGGCCAGCCGGGTCAGGTACTGCGGGTGGATAAAAAAGGCATCGCCATTCAAACCTCTGATGGCGTGTTGGTGATCACCGAATTACAACCTGCCGGCAAAAAAGCCATGAAAGTGGTGGATTTCCTCAATGGCCGCGCCGATTGGTTTCAGCCGGGCCAGATGTTGAGCCCTGCTGATGGGCAAAGCTGATGAGTAAAAACTTACGCGCCTTAGCGGCAACAGCCTGTTATCAGGTGGTGGATCAAGGCAAGTCTTTATCCGAAGTTCTGCAAAAAGCCCAGCAAGAGCTGGACTCGCCTTTAGATAAAGCCCTGCTGCAGGAAATCTGTTTTGGTGTGATGCGCTATTTGCCGCAACTGGAAACTGTCTGTCAGAAGCTGATGGATAAACCCTTGGTGAAACATCTACGCCCTTTGCAGTTTTTAATTTATGTTGGTTTGTATCAGCTGAAATTCCTGCGGGTACCTGATCATGCCGCTATAGGCGAAACGGTAGAAGCGGCCAGGGCCTTAAAAGGCCAAAGCCTGACAGGCTTAATTAATGCCGTGTTACGTTCAGTGCAGCGTCAGCCTGAAGTCTTTGATTTCAGCCAAGCCCCTTTGGCAGTGCAGTACAATCACCCGGGCTGGATCATTCAGCAGCTGCAACAAGCTTATCCGGAGCAGTGGCAACAAATACTGGCTGAAAATCAGCAAAAGGCGCCGTTGTGGCTACGGGTCAATCAGTTACGTACTACACCTGAAGCTTATCTGGCCGCTCTTGCGGAACAAGGCATAGCTGCCAGTCAGCCTTTTGCCTATTTACCTTGTGCTCTGCTGCTGGAACAGGCTTCTGATGTGACTTTATTGCCGGGTTATGCTGAGGGCTGGTTTTCAGTACAGGACGGTGCAGCTCAGCATGCGGCTTATTTTCTGGGTGCCCGTAATAATGATTCTGTCCTGGATGCCTGCTGCGCTCCGGGAGGTAAAACCTGCCATATTCTGGAACTGGCACCAGAAGCCGATGTGTTAGCGCTGGATAAAGATCCGCGCCGTTTAGACAGGGTGTACGACAATCTGGACCGTTTAGGTTTAGATGCCCGAGTGATGGCCGCTGATGCGGCAGAGCCAGACGACTGGGCAGGTTTTCAAACCTTTGACCGTATCCTGCTCGACGTCCCTTGCTCCGCCACTGGCGTCATTCGTCGTCACCCGGATATTCGCTGGTTGCGGAAGAAAACCGACATAGCGCCATTGGTGGAGTTGCAGCAACAAATTCTGCGCAAGATCTGGCCTTTATTAAAACCTGATGCCGAATTGTTGTATGCCACCTGCTCAGTGTTGCCGGAAGAAAACTTACAACAAATTCAGGTCTTTTTAGCAGAGCACCCGGATGCAAAATTAATCCCGCTGGCCGACAGCCACCCGGATTTGCACTGGCAAATTTTGCCAGGCCAACAGCAGATGGATGGTTTCTTTTATGCCAAACTTCGCAAGACACAGCGCTAACGCAGAGGCTTTATGAAAATTATAATTCTGGGTGCAGGTCAGGTGGGTGGCACTTTAGCGGAAAACCTGGTTGGTGAACAAAACGACATTACTGTCGTCGACACCAATATTGAAAAGCTGCGCGCCCTGCAGGACAGATACGATTTGCAGGTGGTGCATGGTCATAGCGCGCACCCGGATATTCTAAAACGTGCTGGTGCGGAAGACGCCGATATGATTATTGCGGTCACCAGCAGCGACGAAGTGAATATAGTCGCTTGCCAGGTGGCTTACAGTATTTTTAACACACCGCTTAAAATTGCCCGAATCCGTACCAATCAGTATCTGAAATACCGCGATCAGTTGTTTAACAAAGACGATATGCCAGTCGACCACTTTATCTCGCCAGAAACGCTGGTCACTGACTACATCAAACGTCTGATTGACTACCCTGGCGCTTTGCAGGTGGTGGAATTTGCCGAGGGTCAGGTCAGTTTAGTTGCAGTAAAAGCCTATTACGGTGGTTTATTGGTCGGTCATGCCTTATCCACCTTGAAACAGCATATGCCACATGTAGATGCCCGTGTTGCCGCTATCTACCGTCGTGGTCATGCGATTAAGCCTTTAGGCACAACTGTAATAGAAGCGGACGATGAAGTATTTTTTGTCGCCGCCACTAAACATATTCGCGTTGTGATGAGCGAGCTGCAAAAGCTGGAGAAAAGCTATCACCGCATTATGATCGCTGGTGGTGGTAATGTCGGTTATGGTCTGGCCCGTGCTTTAGAGAAAAACCACAGTGTCAAACTAATAGAACGCAGCAAAGAGCGCGCCGAATACCTATCGAGCGCTTTGGATAATACAGTGGTGTATGTCGGTGACGCGTCAGACCCGGAATTGTTAGAAGAAGAAAACATCGAGCAGGTGGATGTGTTTTTAGCCGTCACCAATGACGATGAAGCCAATATTATGTCCGCCATGCTGGCCAAACGTATGGGCGCACAAAAAACTATGGTGCTGATTAAACGCGGCGCTTATGTAGATTTACTGCAAGGTGGCGAAGTCGATATAGCGGTATCACCACAACAGGCCACTATTTCAGCTCTGCTGACTCACATCCGCCGTGGCGACATAGTGAACGTTTACTCACTGCGCAGAGGCGCAGCTGAAGCTATTGAAGCTGTGGCTCATGGCGATAAGTCGACATCCAAAGTAGTAGGTCAGGCCATAGGGCAGATTAAACTACCGCCTGGTGCGACTATAGGCGCCATAGTGCGTGGCGAGGAAGTGTTAATAGCCCACGATAGTTTGGTGATTGAAACCGATGACCATGTGATTTTGTTTTTAGTGGATAAGAAATACATCACAGAAGTAGAACGCTTATTTCAGGTCAGTGCGATATTTATTTGATGTTTCGACTATGGGCGAGGTTTATCCGCGCCCGTATAAAACCACAAAGATCTAATCTTTCCAAAAGGCTGCGGTAAAAAGTACGAGTAAAGTGAATATCTCCAGGCGACCAAAGATCATGGCCACCACCAAAATCCACTTGCCAGCATCAGGCACTGACGCAAAGTTGGCAGCAACCTCCCCTAAACCCGGGCCTAAGTTATTTAAACAGGCCGCTGTGGCGGTAAAGGCGCTGATATTGTCCATACCTACTAACAGCAGTGACAACATAATCACCACAAATACAAAAGCATAAGCAGCAAAAAAGCCCCAAACCGCTTCAACTATCCGGTCCGGTACAGGCCGTCGGCCCAGCTTGATCGAGTACACAGCACGAGGATGCACTAAACGGTTCAGCTCTCTTTTACCTTGCAAAAATAGCAGCAATACCCGGACTACCTTTAAACCACCGGCAGTAGAACCAGCACAACCGCCAATAAAACTGGCGAAGATTAACAGTATTGGCAAAAACAGCGGCCAGCTGGAAAAACTTGCAGTAGAAAAACCCGCAGTCGTCGACATAGACACAGCCTGAAACAAGCCATGATTGAGCGCACTGAACCAATCCGGATAAATTTGTTCTTCGACCAGCACCAGAAAACAAATCAGCATCAATGCCAGTTGAATAGTGATAAAAGCTTTTAGCTCAGGATCACGCCAGTAAGTTTTAATATTTTTACCGCGTATAGCTGCAAAATGCAGCGGGAAATTGACTGAGCTGATCAGCAAAAACACTGCACAAATCATATTGATACTGACGCTGTTAAAATAACCAATGCTTGCGTCATAGGTTGAAAAACCACCAATGGCCACAGTGGAAAATGCATGGCAAATGGCGTCAAACGCACTCATACCTGCAACATAAAAAGCAAAAGCACAAGCAACTGTGATACCGAGATAAATAAACCACAGATGCTTAGCGGTATCTGCAATACGGGGGGTCATTTTGTTATCTTTGACTGGGCCTGGAGTTTCAGCCCGGTACAACTGCATGCCCCCTACCCCTAACATCGGCAATATGGCAACAGCCAGAACTATGATCCCCATGCCACCAAACCATTGCATCTGCTGGCGATAATACAAAATAGCTTTGGGTAAACTTTCTAACCCAGTCAGTACTGTAGCCCCAGTGGTGGTTAAGCCGGAAAAAGACTCAAACATGCTGGCGGCCAGATTCATGTCAGGTTGTTCCGCCAGCCAGAATGGTAGAGCCCCTACGGCACCTAATACAGTCCAGAACAATACGACAATTAAAAAGCCTTCCCGCACTTTGAGTTCAGACTTTTCATAACGATTCGGGTACCAGACAACAAACCCAATCAATAAGGACAGGAAAAAGGACAAGATAAAAGGCACACCAGCACCGTCCTGATACCAATAGGCAATAAAAGCCGGAGGAACCATGGTGATACTGAAGATTGCGATCAGCAGACCTAAAATCCGTATAATGGAACGGTATTGCATCAGGAGTCCTGCTCTGACGGGTTATGCCAAATCAAGGTGGCTTGAGGTTCTTTTAGTCTGAGTATGGTCTGCATAAACTGCTGTTCAAATTCCTGTTGGTCGCTTTGAGCTATACGTACAATTAACCGCACTTGCTGCTCAAACTCTTGCTGGTCTATCAGCCAGCGATGTTGCCATTGACGTTGTATGGCTTCAAAAACTGCATAAGGCACAGACAAACTGGCCCGCTGCCGTATGGGTATAAATTCGCGCTCTGCCAGCGTTAGCGCTTGCCGTACCGCATCACTATAAGCGCGAACCAATCCGCCAGTGCCTAGCTGAATGCCACCATAATAGCGCACCACAGTAGCACAAAGCCCTACCATGCCAGAACCTTGCAACACCGCCAACATAGGTTTGCCAGCGGTACCTGAAGGCTCCCCATCATCACTGAAGGCTTGTGGCTGCCCCGTTGCTCTGGCTGGCAACAGCATAGCACTGCAGACATGAGCTGCTTGTGGATGTTGTTGTTTTTGCTGGCGAATAATCTGCTGGCCTTCAGCCAGACTCTGAATAGGCCATAAAGTACATAAAAAACGGCTGCGTTTGATTTCTTGTTCAAACAAAGCCGTTTTAGCCAATACCCAACAACCGGACATCAAAACACCTTAAGCCAGTTTCAGCTCTCGGGTCATATTTTCATTGCGGTCTTTGTGCACTATGACGTTATCTTCAATGCGGATACCGCCGTACTTACGAAATTCAGCAACTTTATCCCAGTTCACCGCTTTACCATAGGCAGTCGCTTTTAAATCCGCCAATAAGGAGTCAATAAAATACAACCCAGGTTCTATGGTAAAGACCATATTGGCTTCTACCAGACGCGTCGTGCGCAGGAATGGATGATCGGCTGGCGCTGCGACATGGGTGCCGCGTTCATCCGCCATAAAACCACCGACATCATGCACCTGCAACCCTAAGTGATGGCCTAAACCATGCGGGAAGAAAGTACGGCTGATACCGTTTTCAACTATGCCTTCAGCAGACATTTGCACAAAGTTAAAGTCAGCCAGAATTTTCGCTATATGCTGATGAGCTTCGATATGTAAATCCGGGTATTTGATACCAGGTTTTAAGCCATCCACTAACTTCAGCTCAATATCCGTCATCGCATTGATCAGAGCTGCGAATTCGTCATCTAAAAAGCTATAAGTGCGGGTAATATCAGCAGCATAACCATGGAAACTGGCACCAGCATCTATTAAAAACGAGTGGAATTGGTCTGGCTTTTTACGCTCTAACGCAGTGTAGTGCAAAATAGCCGCGTTTTGATTCAGTGCTATGATATTGCCATAAGGTACTTCGTTTTCGCCCTGACCCACTGCAGCCAGATACGCCAGCTGAATATCAAACTCTGAACCACCCGCCATAAAAGTGGCTTTGGCAGCATTGTGCCCTGCGACTGCAAGACTATTCGCCTGACGCATACAAGCAAGCTCATAGTCAGTTTTGTAGGCGCGATGGTAATGCAGATAACTAATCACGCCCTCAGGGTTAATTTCGCTAAAACCTAAAGCAGTTGCGACTTCAATATGTTCACCCAGATAGGCCATGCGGCCTTTGTCATAAGGCAAAATACGTTCAACCTGATTGGCTTTTTCCAGAATCTGAATATCAAAAAAACCAGACCAGAATGAATCAGGAGCATCAGGTACTTTATGCCAAAAGTCTTTCGGCAGATAAAAAGCCAGTTTAGGTTTATTCACACCATCGACAATCAGCCAGCAATTCGGGTTGTCTACCACGGGGATCCAGGCTTTAAACAGCGGATTGACTTTAAAAGGGTAATCCATGTCATCGAGAAACTGACGCTTGGCCTGACCTGAGTGGATCACTAAAGCATCCAGATTCTCACGGGCCAACACGGCTTTAGTACGTTGCTGCAGAGTAAACAAATGAGCGGCGTAAAGTTCTTGATAAGCTGGACGCATAAATTCGGACCCCAATAAACAGTTATAAATTCAAACCAATAGTACCATGAGAACCTTAGCCCTCTATCCCCACCCGCATATCTGCCAGAGGCTCGAAAATATGCTGATTCTGCTGCATTTTTAAACTGTAGATCTGGTAGTACATCATGACGTTTTTGACATAGTCACGGGTTTCTTTAAAAGGAATAGTTTCTACCCAGATATCCAGCGGCACTGAACCATCTTTCGGGATCCAGGACTTCACCCTGCTAAAACCGGCATTGTAAGACGCCGTGGCGAACACCACATTATTGCCGGTATTTTTCATCAGATAATTCAGATAGTAAGTACCGTAGTTAATATTGGTGACCGGATTATACAACTGCTCAACCGGCACACGACGGCCGGTAATATGTTTAGCTGTTGCCGGCATAATTTGCATCAGGCCATGAGCGCCAACAGGAGACTTGGCCGTTGGAATAAAAGTACTTTCACGCCGTGCTATCGCCATAGCCCAGGCTGGATCGACCTTAGCTTTTTTCGAGTAGGTCTGAATTTCTTTGTTAAAGGCCATAGGGAAACGTAAGTCGACATCATCCCAATAACCAGCTTTGGCCAGTGCCACTATAGCGTTGTCGTACCAACCCCACTCATACGCCAATTTAGCGGCACTGTATTTTTGTAAATCAGTCCCATATTGCTGCAAATGTGTCAGTTCACGTTTAGCCGCGTTAGGTCTTTTGATGGCTTGCCATTCTTTCATCCTGCGCACTGGTGCACTACTTTTAAAAGCTAAAAAATCAGTAGCCGATACTGGCACTGGTTTATGCGCCAGGCTGGGTGGCTGACCTAAATGAGCTGCTGCCAGATAACCGTAATAACTGCGCAGCTTGGCCAACTGCTGATAAATATGCACTGAAGATTCTTTTAAGTTTACCTGCTGATAAGCACGGGCTAGCCAGTACTGACTGGCGTCTTCTTTTGCCAATTTTTCAGGTAATGCTTTTACTGCTTCAATCACGCCATACCAGTCTTTTTTCCGCAGCAGACTGGCTAATTGCCATTGCACAAACAAGGTGTCTTTATATTGATTCGGCACTATGGCAATAAATTTATCAGCACGAGGGTCGTTTTTACTGGCTAAAGCTATAGCGATTTGACGAGCAGTCACAGCCCGGTTTTCATTACTGAAGGCCGGGTCGTGGGCAAATCTGTTCCAGACTTCAATGGCTTGATCTGGCTTTTTCCAGACCAACTTTTGTATGCCATAAGCGGCTAAATCACGCTCCAGCGGGCTGCGTAATGAAAGAAAATTTTTGCGATACACCAGTGCAGGATTATCCATTACCTGAACCCACTTTTCGGCCAGATACTGTTGATTCTTTGGTAACAAGCTACGCAAATAAGGCAACATACGCTGATTATCAGCTTTTACTGCCGCTAATAATCTTTGCCAAACGGCTTCAGGCGTGCGCTGACCGGCTTTACGCCAACGATCAAACAGAGGGTCACATTCATCAGGACGGGTTTTACCAACAGCCCATAAGTCACGCACTGCTGGCCATACAGCAGCAGGCTTTTCCAGCACCAGCCGCATCTCCAGTGCCTTACAATCCAAGCTCACATCCGAGCCATATTGATAATTTTTCAAAAAGAGCTGAGCTTGTTTGCGATCAGCCAGATAAATCAACCAGCGTTTGCGTAAAGTACGCTCCAATGGCGTACCCTGATGCTCCTGCATAAAACGCACGACCGCATTGGTGTCATCCAGCGATTTACTGAGCCACTCCAGCTCCAGATAAGGCTGCAATGGATAAGCCGCCATCTCTTTTAATACTTTTTTCGCCTGAGCATCGGTCAGTTTATGAATATTTTTTTCAGCCAGCTCAAAACGCTTACGCATGCCCTCATTGATGGCATGAGCCGGGAACACAACGGATAAGGCGGCGGTTGTCAGCAACCAAAGCGATGGACGGAAAATAGAGGAGAAACGCCACATACAAATATTTACCACCTATAGTTACAAAGACATCTATCGCAAATTCAAACAAGTGTTTAAATAACGGTTGAAATTTTTACTGAACCGCGACACACTGAGTCTGCAATAGACTCATCTTACCAGTTGCAAATAAAAGCAACAGTCCACCCTATCGGACGAAGGAGAACATTCATGATCTACCAGAGTAACAGCATCACCGTCGCCTATCTGGCAGATGGTATTGCCGAGTTTACCTTTAATGCTGCCGGTTCAGTTAATAAATTTGACCAACAAACCTTAGCAGATTGTCGCGCCGCTTTGAATCTGCTGCATGCAGATAAAAACCTCAAAGGCGTGATTTACACCTCAGCAAAAGACGCTTTTATCGTAGGCGCCGATATTACTGAGTTTTTAGGTACATTCCAGCAGCCTGAAGCTGAACTTATCCCCTGGATCAAATCTGCCTCTGACGTCTTTGACCTGGCGGAAGATTTACCAGTTCCAACCATTGCTGCTATTCGTGGTTTTGCCTTAGGTGGTGGTTTCGAATGGACCTTAACAGCAGACTACCGTGTGGCCGATACCACAGCCAAAGTAGGTTTACCTGAAGTGAAACTGGGCTTAATGCCAGGTTTCGGCGGTTCAGTGCGTTTACCTCGCATTATTGGTGCTGACGGTGGCATGGAATGGATCACAACAGGCAAAGAACGTGGCGCTGACGCTGCGTTAAAAGAAGGCGCTATTGACGCCGTAGTTGCACCGGAAAAATTAAAAGACGCTGCGCTTTCCATGCTCAAGGATGCCATAGCAGGCAAACTGAACTGGCAGAAAAAACGCGCCGCCAAATTACAGCCACTGAAGCTGAATAAAATTGAAGCCATGATGAGCTTCAACACCGCCAAAGGTATGGTGTTTGCCAATGCAGGTAAACATTACCCAGCTCCTATGGTGGCGGTAGAAACTATTGAAGCCGCAGCCCGTTTAGACCGTGCTGGTGCTGTAGCTTTAGAAAACGCTGCTTTTGCCAAACTGGCAAAAACTACAGCAGCTGCTGCCCAAATTGGTTTATTCCTCAATGACCAGTTGATTAAAGGCAAAGCGAAAAAAGCCGCCAAAGTAGCAACCAAAGATATCAAAAAAGCAGCCGTTTTAGGCGCAGGCATTATGGGTGGCGGTATCGCTTACCAGTCTGCACTGAAAGGTGTGCCAGTGGTCATGAAAGACATAGCCGACAAAGCTTTAGAGCTGGGTATGGGCGAAGCCACTAAGTTGCTGAACAAGCAGGTTGAACGCAAAAAGTTAGATGCAGTAGGCATGGCAAAAGTGATTGCCAGCATTCAGCCAACTTTGAGCATGGAACCGGTAAAAAGCGTTGATATAGTGGTAGAAGCTGTAGTTGAAAACCCAAAAATCAAAGGTGCTGTGTTAAAAGAAGTGGAAGAATTAGTAGCGGCAGATGCCATTATTACTTCTAACACTTCGACTATCTCTATTGATTCTTTAGCGGCCAACTTAAAAGACCCAAGTCGCTTCTGTGGTATGCACTTCTTTAACCCTGTGCATCAAATGCCATTGGTCGAAGTCATTCGTGGTAAAGACACCAGTGAAGAAACAGTAGCTGCTGTAGTGGCTTACGCTGCCAGAATGGGTAAATCTCCTATTGTGGTCAACGACTGCCCTGGTTTTTACGTCAACCGCGTCTTGTTCCCATACTTCGCTGGTTTCAGCAAACTGGTATTAGACGGTGCTGACTTTGCCAAAGTAGACAAAGTGATGGAAAAAACTTTCGGCTGGCCTATGGGCCCTGCTTACTTGCTGGACGTTGTTGGTTTAGATACTGCTTTCCACTGCACAGACGTGATGGCAGCTGGTTTCCCAACCCGTATGGGCAAAGTCGAAAACGACCCAGTCGCTCTGATGTATCAGGCGCAGCGTTATGGTCAGAAAAACGGTGTAGGTTTCTATGCCTACAGCAAAGACGCGAAGGGCAAACCGAAAAAAGATTCTGATGCAGTATCTTATGACTTACTGGCTAAAGCCGGCGCTTCAGGTGTGGAATTCAGCGCGGACGATATTATTGCCCGTTGTATGGTGCCAATGATTAACGAAGTGATCCGCTGCTTGGAAGAAGGCATTGTAGCTACAGCAGCCGAAGCAGACATGGGCTTAATTTATGGTTTAGGTTTCCCTCCGTTCCGCGGTGGTCCGCTGCGTTACGTTGACACCATTGGTCTGGCGAACTTTGTGGCTTTAGCCGACAAATACGCTCACTTAGGTGAAATCTATCAGGTAACAGACAAAACCCGCGCCATGGCAGCTTCTGGTGCCGTGTTCTACCCGGTTTAAGGCGGAGAGAAACAAATGAAACAAGCAGTGATCGTTGATTGTATCCGTACCCCTATGGGTCGTTCTAAAGCAGGTATCTTCCGCAACGTGCGTGCAGAGGAATTATCCGCTTATGTGATGGCAGCTCTGGTTGAACGTAACCCAGCTTTAGATCCGGCTGAAATTGACGACGTGATCTGGGGTTGTGTGCAACAAACTCTGGAACAAGGTTTTAACGTCGCCCGGAATGCCGCTTTATTAGCAGGCATTCCGCATTCTGTGCCGGCTGTAACGGTAAACCGCCTTTGTGGTTCATCGATGCAGGCATTACACGACGCAGTGCGTGCCATTCAAACCGGCATGGGTGACGTGTATTTAATTGGTGGTGTGGAACATATGGGCCATGTGCCTATGACTCACGGTGTGGATTTCCACCCGGGTTTAGGTAAAAACATCGCTAAAGCTTCTGGCATGATGGGCTTAACGGCTGAACTCTTAGGTAAACTGCATGGCATCAGCCGCCAGCAACAAGACGAGTTTGGCGCCCGCTCGCACCGTTTGGCCTATGAAGCTACTTTGCAGGGTCGTTTTAAAAACGAAATTATCCCGGTACAGGGCCATGACGCTGACGGCGTACTCAAAGTCTTTGATACAGACGAAGTGATACGTCCAGAAACTACGGTAGAAGCTTTAGCTGCTTTACGTCCGGTGTTTGACCCAGCCAATGGTACTGTGACTGCCGGTACTTCTTCAGCTTTATCAGACGGTGCTTCTGGCATGCTGGTGATGAGCGAAGAAAAAGCCAAAGCTTTGGGTTTAAAAATCCGCGCTAAAGTCATAGGTATGGGTATAGCTGGTTGTGATCCGTCTATCATGGGTTACGGTCCGGTGCCAGCCAGTCAAAAAGCCTTAAAAGCTGCAGGTATCACTATTGCCGATATCGACTACGCCGAGTTAAACGAAGCCTTTGCTGCTCAGGCTCTGCCTGTAATGAAAGATTTAGGTTTACTGGAACATATGAACACCAAAGTGAACTTAAACGGTGGCGCTATAGCCCTCGGTCACCCGCTAGGCTGTTCAGGTTCACGTATCAGCACTACGCTGATTAACGTACTGGAAGACAAAGGCGGCAAATACGGTTTAGCCACTATGTGTATCGGTTTAGGCCAGGGTATAGCGACAGTATTTGAAAGAGTCGAATAAATACCAGCAGTTAGCTGTTGAATAACAGGGTTGGCTTTGGCCAGCCCTTTTTATTATATTCAGCCTAAGTTAGCATATGCGCCTTTTCTCACGTGGAACCTGAACTATGTCGAACCCTGAACACTTATTTGCAGCAGCGGATCAGCAACTGGATACTTTAGGTTTACGTTGTCCTGAGCCTGTAATGTTAACCCGCTTGGCTATTCGTAAAATGACGGCGGGCCAGACGCTGTTGATCACTGCTGACGACCCTGCCACTACCCGCGATATACCAGCCTTTTGCCGTTTTATGGAGCATGAGCTGGTGGCAAGCGATACAAGTAGCGAGCCTTATCGCTATTTGGTGAAAAAATCCGGCTAATAATTCAAAACACCGCAAACACTCTTAACTACCTTTTTCTGCCCTTTATTGACCACTTTCTGCCCTTTATCGGTTCGCACTGTAAGGGCCTATGCCGCTACGCCACACTGCCTGCATCAAGACACTTAACCTCTGATAAACAAGGAAAATACGATGCAACAGACACACAAAATCTTTAACCAAACCAACTTAAACCTGCTATTAATCACAGCGCTGGCGGCTTTAACCATTAAAACCCAATTGCTGCCAAGCGACAGCAGCACTGTGCGTGAACTGAATGTGCAACGTATTAATGTAATGGAACCCAGCGGCCATCCACGTTTGGTAATCGCTAATACAAGCCATGCGCCTAAAGCCATTAAAGATGGCAAAGAGTTTTTTGATCCGGGCCCACGCCCAGGCATGATTTTCTACAATGACGAAGGCACAGAAAACGGTGGTTTTGTATTCCGGGGGTTTGAAAAAGACGGCAAAGTAGAACATGGCCTGCATTTATCTTTTGACCGTTACAATCAGGATCAAAGCCTGGCACTGCAGCATATTGAACAAGACGGTATGCTGATCTCAGGCCTGAACGTGGTAGACAGACCGCAATACCCGATAGACGACTATATGCAGCTGATGTTTGCCGCTGAAAAAGGTGACGCTGAGGCTGCAGCCAAGATCAAAGAATTGGAGCAACTCCACCCAGATATTCATGGTAACAGACGGGCTTTTTATGGCACATTAAACAAAAAGGCAATGCTGCAACTTAATGATCCACAAGGAAATAAACGAATTGAAATGGCAGTGGGCAAGGATGGCAAACCTCAACTGGTGTTTTATGCTGAAGACGGCAGCGAGCTGCTGCGTTTACCTGAAGCAGTGCAGGTGAACTAATGAAACAGCTAAAAACCTTTGTTGTGTTATTGGCCTTTTCTTATGGTTTGATGTTGTATCTGGCGCTGCTGCAAACAGCGCCAGGGCAACCCCTGCAGTTTCATGCCGATGCTCCTGTCTGGCTAACCTTGCAAGCTGCGTTATCGCTGTGGCTAAGCCGCAAGCTGGATGCAGTACTTTGGGCTAAAGGCACCTCGGCTTCATTGCGGCAGCGTTACAGCCAGAGCTTTGGTTTAAGTTTACTGGTTTTTGTTAGCCTGATGACTGGCATCCAGCTTTTGATAGATACCGCCACTAGCCAGCCCTTAGTGCTACAGCAGTATCTGCGGGTTAGTCTGATGTATCTGCTGGTACATAGCTTAATAGCGGGTGCAGACTTGTTGTGGCAGGTGTTAAAACGCCAACAACAACAGCAACTGGAGCTGATGCAGGCGCAGCAGCATAACCAGCAGTTCAAGCTGCAATTGCTGCAACAACAGCTGGACCCGCACTTTTTGTTTAATAACTTAAATGTGCTCTCTGTACTTATTCACAAAAGCCCGGACCAGGCCGAGCAATTTCTCGACCATTTTGCCGATATTTACCGTTACCAGTTGCAACAAGGCAGCAAAATGTTGGTGTCATTGGCCGACGAGCTGACTTTTGCACAGCAGTATATGGCGCTGTTGGCTCAACGTTTCCCGGCCAGTTTTCAGTTGCAAATCACTATTGAGCCGCAACAACAAACAAAGTATCAGTTAGTGCCCTGCTGTCTGCAGCTGTTATTGGAAAACGCGGTAAAACACAATAGCGCTTCGGCCGAACAGCCTTTATTGATTCAAATAGAGCTGCAGCAAAACCAGTTGGTCATACGCCATCCGATGCGACCTAAAGCTTTTGCCCAGCCCGGCACCGGCACTGGTTTAACTAATTTAGCGGAACGTTGTCTGGCAATAATAGGTCAACCACTTGATCTGATCCAAAACGACGAATTTATCGTCAAAGTACCACTGCGGCAGTGCATTTAAAAAAGCGGCATAAACAAGGATAAGTCATGAAAGTGCTGATTATTGAAGACGAGCCATTAGCGGCGGAAAAACTGGCAGGTTATCTGACTCGTTATCAGCCTGACGTCGAAGTTATAGCTCAGCTAAGCTCTGTAGCTCAGGTGCTGGAGTTTTTTGCTGCAGAGCCAAAAGCACAGCAACTGGATTTGATTTTTTCTGATGTAGAGCTATCGGATGGCCAAACATTTACCGCATTAGAACAACTGGATTTGCCTTGCCCAGTGCTATTTACCACGGCTTATGATCAATACTGGATGCAGGTGTTTCAGTACCAGGCAGTGGATTATTTACTCAAACCCTTCTCCTACCCCAGATTCGCCGAAGCCATGCTGAACTTTGCCCAGCTTAAACATAAGCTGCAACAGCCTGCTTTTACCACGGCAGCAGCTCCGGCCTACAAAAAACGTTTTTTATTACGCAAAGGCCAAAGCTTATCTATTTTACCAGTCGCCGATATTCTGCTTATTCGAGCCGCCAACGGTGTATTGCTGGCCACAGATAAAAATAACAGCGTGCATATACTGACAGAAGCCAATTTAGGCGATATTGAAACTCAGCTCGACCCCAGTGAATTCTTCCGGCTGAACCGCAGTGATATCATTCATATCAGCAGTATTTTGCAGGTAGAGCCTTACAACAAAGAGTCAGTGGCTGTAGTACTAAGCTGCGAGAAAGAACCCGCCATCAGCAGTAAAACCAGAACAGCTTTGTTTAGAAAGTGGTTAAATCAGTGAGTTGCTAATCCCACACTAAGCCAACACTTCCAGACCCTTTTTAGCGACCAGATTCAGCAGTTTTAGTGACGGGCCATTCGGCTTTTTCTGGCCCTGCTCCCATTTTTGTACTGTAGATTTGCTGGTATTCAGATATGCGGCAAACACACCCTGACTGGCTTTGTTATCTAAGCGGATTTGTTTGATTTGCTCCGCATCAAATTCCTCTACAACAGGCAAACACAACAGATCAAAGTCTCTTAATGTTTGGTCTTTTAGCACTCCGGCTTTATGTAAATCGCGTGCCGTTTCCTGCACCATATCCAGAATAGAGTTACCCATCTATTTTTACCTCTGTAAAAAACTGAATATAGCACTTAGGGCTACACTTTTTGACAATAACTTTGGGTTCTGTGTTTTCACGGGAACATCAAAAAAGGAGCCGAAGCTCCTTTTTTAATTATTATCAATCAGTTACATATCACTGCAATACAGAAATATCCGCTACACGCAGGAATAACTCACGTAATTGCTGTAACAAAGCCTGACGGTTTAAGCGTACTGCGGCGTCATCAGCGTTTACCATCACTTTGTCGAAGAACTGGTCTACTACATCGCGCATGGCGGCAAGATGGCTTAAGCCCTCAGCGTAGCTGCTTACAGTGGCCTGATAAGCCTGTTCAGCCACTATGGTTTTGTACAGAGCTTGTTCCGCTTCTTCGCTCAGCAGAGCGCTGTTAACGCTGGCAGGAATAGCTTCTGTGACTTTGGCCAGAATATTCGCTACCCGCTTATTGGCGGCAGCTAAAGCTAAAGCAGCGTCCAGTTTGCGGAATTCAGCTACAGCTTTGACACGACGGTCGAAGTCGGCCGGATTGGTTGGACGACGGGCTAATACAGCCTGGATCACGTCCACACCAAAGCCTTCGCCTTCGTACCAGGCGCGGAAACGGCCCAGCATAAAGTCCAGTACTTCGTCGGATACGCTGGCCTGAGTCAGCTTGTCACCGAAGGTGGTTTTGCTGAATTCAATCAGTTCAAGCAGATCCAGAGGTAACTGTTTTTCCACCATAATACGCAGTGCACCAATGGCAGCACGGCGTAAGGCAAACGGATCTTTGTCGCCTTTTGGCGCCTGACCTATACCAAAGATACCGACCAGCGAATCCATTTTATCGGCGATGGCTACAGCACAAGCTTCAAGCTGGCTTGGCAGGCTGTCACCGGCAAAACGTGGTTTGTATTGCTCGTTCAGCGCTACAGCCACAGCTTCGGCTTCACCGTCCAAACGGGCATAATGCATACCCATCACGCCCTGCACTTCTGGGAACTCGCCAACCATATTGGTCATTAAGTCGGTTTTGGATAACAAACCAGCGCGTTCTGCATGAGTAACATCAGCACCAATTTTGCCGGCAATAAAAGCGGCCACTTTGGCGATACGCTCTGATTTCTCTAACAAAGTACCCAGCTTTTGCTGGAACAATACTGTGCTTAAGGCTGGCAGACGATCGACCAGTTTGGTTTTAGCGTCTGTAACAAAAAAGAACTGAGCGTCAGATAAACGTGGGCGCACCACTTTTTCGTTACCAGAGATAATCTGGCTTGGGTCTTTGCTGGCGATATTGGCGACAAAGATGAATTTATTCAGCAACTTGCCATTGTTATCAACCAGCGGGAAATACTTTTGGTTGTCTTTCATGGTGGAGATTAACGGCTCAGCCGGAACTTGCAGGAAACGTTCTTCAAAAGAACCGACCAGCACAACTGGCCATTCAACCAATGAAGCCACTTCTTCCAATAAAGCATCATCCATCAGTGCCACGCCGTTTAAGGCTTTGGCCTGAGCTGCTACGTTTTCAGCGATAATAGCTTTACGTTTGGCAAAGTCGGCAATGACATAAGACTGTTCAAGCGTACTTAAATAGCTATCAGCATTTTTAATCTCAACCAAAGCTGGTGCATGGAAACGGTGGCCATAGCTGACACGACCTGACTCTTTGCCAAGAATAGTAGCAGGCACTACGTCATCACCTAATAACAAGGTCACAGTGTGCACAGGGCGGATAAATTCAGCTGTTGAATTCCCCCAGCGCATTGGCTTGGCAATAGGCAACTTAGCTAAAGCAGTAGTGATTACAGCTGGCAATAAAGAAGCTGTGCTTTCACCTTTAATCAGCGCTTTATGAATCAGCCAGGCGCCTTTGTCAGTTTCTAAACGTTCGGCTTGATCTGCAGTAATACCGTTTGATGCGGCCCAGGCTGCAGCAGCTTTAGTGGGCTTGCCATCGGCATCAAAAGCAGCAGCCAAAGCCGGGCCACGTTTTTCTACCACTTTGTCTTGTTGCTGCAAGGCTAGTTGGTTGACACGAACCGCTAAACGGCGCGGCGCTGCATACCAGTGGACCTCGCCATGGCTCAGGTTCTGCTTGGCCAGTTCTTCAGTGATATTGTCAGCAAAGGCGGTCGCCAGAGTTTTTAAAGCTTTTGGTGGTAATTCTTCGGTACCAATTTCTACGAAAAAATCTTGCACAGACATTATGCCTCCTGCGTTGACTGGTTACGGCGCTTGCTATCACTACATAAGGGAAAACCTAACTTTTCCCGCGCAGCGAAATAGGCTTCAGCACAGGCTTTAGCCAGGGTGCGCACCCGCAGAATATAACGCTGACGCTCAGTCACAGAAATGGCGTGACGGGCATCCAATAAGTTAAACGCATGTGAGGCTTTCATTACTTTTTCATAAGCAGGTAAAGCTAAACCTGCTTCAATCAGCTTCTGGCTTTCGGCTTCACACTGGTCGAAGTATGCGAACAGCGCAGGTACGTCCGCATATTCAAAGTTGTAAGTGGACTGCTCTACTTCGTTCTGGTGGAACACATCACCGTAAGTGACACGACCTAAAGGACCGTCCGCCCAGACCAGATCATAAATACTGTCGACGCCCTGGATGTACATCGCCAGACGCTCTAAACCATAGGTAATTTCGCCAGTAACAGGACGGCACTCTAAGCCACCTACTTGCTGGAAATAAGTGAACTGAGTCACTTCCATGCCGTTTAGCCACACTTCCCAACCCAGACCCCAGGCGCCCAGCGTTGGCGATTCCCAGTTGTCTTCGACGAAACGGATATCGTGCACCAGGGTATCAATACCCAGTTCACGCAGGGAACCTAAATACAGCTCCTGAATATTGGCTGGTGACGGCTTTAAGATCACCTGAAACTGATAGTAGTGCTGCAGACGGTTAGGGTTTTCACCGTAACGGCCATCAGTAGGACGGCGGCAAGGCTGCACGTAAGCCACGTTGGTAGGCTCAGGGCCTAAAGAACGTAAGAATGTCATCGGGTGGAAAGTACCGGCCCCTACTTCCATATCCAGCGGCTGAACAATAACGCAGCCCTGGCGTGCCCAATAATCTTGTAATGCCAGGATCAACCCCTGGAAGGTCTTCATATCGTACTTTTGCATTAGCCTGACCTGCTGGTAAAAATGACTGAAAAGTATACCTATTTGCGGCGTCGAACTGTAGCGCTAAGCCGCGTTTTTTATGGGTTTTTTAAGCTTTATTAAATTAGAAAGGCTCCGTGAGGAGCCTTTTCTGTTTTCAAGCTTTACAGCTTACACGTCCAGGTTTGCAACCCGCAGCGCGTTTTCTTCAATAAAGTTACGGCGTGGTTCTACGTCGTCACCCATCAAGGTATTAAACAACTGGTCGGCACCTATGGCATCTTCAATAGTCACACGCAGCATGCGGCGGGTATTTGGATCCATAGTGGTTTCCCATAACTGTTCAGGGTTCATCTCACCCAAACCTTTATAACGCTGGATATATAAACCACGTTTCGACTCGGCCATTAACCATTCCAGTGCTTCGACAAAGCTTTCTACTGGTTTGATCTTTTCGCCACGGCGGACATAACCACCCTCTTCAATTAAGTCACGGATTGCAGTGCCTAATTCAACAATGCGGCCGTAATCGACAGAAGTGATAAAGTCGTAATGCAGCAGGTATTCATTGTCGATACCGTGCTGACGGATGATGACTTTTGGTATAAACAGCTGACGCTCACGGTCTTCTACAACCGCATAACCATAGCTTGAACCATCACCTTCACGTTCTTGTAAACGAGTAATGATGTTTTTGGCCCAAGTTTCGGCCAAAGCTGCGTCTTTGCACAGCTCAGGCGTAATGGCAGGCACATACACCAGTTCGTTTAATAAGTTCGATGGGATCTTACGGCTTAAACGAGTGATAGTGGCTGTGACCTTATGGTATAGCTGTACCAATGTTTCCAGCTGAGCACCGCCTATGCCTGGAGCATCGGCATTAACATGCAATGTCGCTTCATCCAGCGCCAAAGTCGTTAAGTACTCAGTTAAGGCCGGGTCATCTTTAATATATTGTTCTTGCTTACCTTTTTTCACTTTGTATAAAGGCGGCTGAGCAATATAGATGTAACCACGTTCAATCAACTCTGGCGTTTGACGATAGAAGAAGGTCAATAACAGAGTACGGATGTGAGAACCGTCGACGTCAGCATCCGTCATCAGGATGATGCTGTGGTAACGGGTTTTATCCGGGTTGTATTCGTCACGACCTATACCACAACCTAAAGCTGTGATCAGGGTGCCTACTTCCTGCGAGGAAATCATCTTGTCGAAACGGGCTTTTTCTACGTTGAGGATTTTACCTTTCAGCGGCAGAATAGCCTGGTTTTTACGGTTACGGCCCTGCTTGGCAGAACCACCCGCAGAGTCACCCTCTACCAGGTAAAGTTCTGATAAAGCTGGGTCTTTTTCCTGACAGTCGGCCAGTTTACCCGGTAAACCTGCGATATCTAAGGCACCTTTACGGCGCGTCATTTCACGGGCTTTACGGGCCGCTTCACGGGCACGGGCAGCGTCTACAATTTTGCCGACGATAATTTTGGCTTCGCCCGGGTTTTCTAACAGATATTCGTTCAGTTTTTCATGCATTGCACTTTCAACTGCAGACTTCACTTCACTGGACACCAGCTTGTCTTTGGTCTGAGAACTGAACTTAGGATCCGGCACTTTAACGCTGATAACAGCAGTTAAGCCTTCACGAGCGTCGTCGCCTGTGGCAGAGATTTTCATCTTTTTAGCGTAGCCTTCGTGCTCCATATAGGTGTTTAACACCCGTGTTAAAGCAGAACGGAAACCGGCTAAGTGAGTACCACCATCCCGTTGTGGAATGTTGTTGGTGAAACAATAAATACCTTCCTGGAAGGAATCGTTCCACTGCATCGCTACTTCTACAGAAATACCATCTTCTTCACGCTGAGAAGTGAAGTAAAAGGCTTTCTGGTGAACCGGAGTTTTAGTGCGGTTTAAGTACTGCACAAAAGCTTCGATACCACCTTCGTATTTGAAATGGTCGGTTTTGTCGTCACGTTCGTCGGTCAGAATAATGCTGACACCAGAGTTCAGGAAAGATAGTTCGCGCAACCGTTTGGCCAGAATATCGTAGTGGAAATTGATATCGCTGAAAATGGTTGGGCTTGGCCAGAAACGAATCGAAGTACCAGTGCCTTCAGTTTCACCTATAACTCCTAACGGTGCGTCAGGCACACCTAAACGGTAGATTTGTGAATGCACTTTTTGCTTACGGCGAATGGTCAGCTCTAACTTGTCAGATAAAGCGTTGACTACCGATACACCTACACCGTGCAAACCACCAGACACTTTGTAAGAGTTATCATCAAATTTACCACCGGCGTGTAATACCGTCATGATCACTTCAGCTGCAGATACACCCTCTTCGTGCATATCTGTAGGAATACCACGACCGTTGTCGCGCACCGATACTGAGTTATCGGTATGGATAGTTACCCATACATCAGTACAGTGGCCAGCTAAGGCTTCATCGATGGAGTTGTCGACAACTTCGAATACCATGTGGTGTAAGCCTGAACCGTCGTCCGTATCACCGATATACATACCGGGTCTTTTACGTACGGCATCCAGGCCTTTTAATACTTTGATACTCGACGAGTCGTAAATATGTTCTTCGGCCATCTTCATTCTGTCCGTATTGTTATCTGTCCGTGTTCCACGTGAAACAATGCTGGATTCACATCCGGTATTGCTGGCAGAACCTGATCAGTATTAATCGCTGAAATAAATACCTGCGAATTAATGGTGTTTAAAAAACTAAATATATGACGCTTGGAATTATCGTCTAATTCCGAGGCCAAATCATCAATTAATAACACTGGCTTTTTATGGCCATAGTTATAAATCACGTTACTTTGCGCCACTTTCAGCGCAAAGAGTAATACTTTGAGTTGTCCACGTGACAACACTTCTTCGACCGCCTGGCCCGCTACTTTCAGCTTTAAATCCGCCTTTTGGGGGCCAAACTGACAATGTCCTAAACGCAAATCCTGCAGAAAATTTTGCTGCAGTAACTGCTGTAATTGCTCTGGCGTTTCGATTCGTTCAGGCCAGCCTGAATACAACTGCAGGGTTAAACCCGAAGCCCAGTGCGCATCAACCAATAGAGGCTGAACCGCTGTATCTAAAGCTGAAATATAACGCTGGCGTAAAGCCTGTAGTTCAAATGCCAAACTGGCCAGATTCTGGTCCCAGTAGGCATATTCATCGTTATAACGCTTTTGTGTTTTTAACAACGCATTGCGATGTTTCAACACTCGCTGCAATTTGCTCCACAAGGAATAGAAACTGTGTTCCACGTGAAACAATCCCATATCGAAAAACTGCCGTCTTTCTTTTGGCCCGCCCAGTAGTAGCCTAAAGCTCTCTGGGGTTATTAATTGTACCGGCAGCAATTGCGCCAGTTCTGAGACACGGTGCAGGTCTTCGCCGTTTAACCGCATCCGTAGCTCGCCTTCGCGTTCGCGCTGCAAGCCCAAATTTAATAACTGCTCTGCCATTTCAACTTTGGCATTCAGTAAAAATGCTGGTTGTTCGTAGCGGATCAGCTTTTCTGGCTTACTGCTGCGAAAAGAGCGGCCATGCGCCAAATAATAAATGGCCTCGAGCAAACTGGTTTTGCCGCTACCATTTTCGCCATAAATCAGGTTTATCCCGGGACGAAACTCTAAATGAGCTTCGGCAATGTTGCGAAACTGCTGAATTCTAAGCGTATTTAATGCCATTCACTATAAACGCATTGGCATCACAACATACATGGCACCTGACTTAGCACCGACGCCTTCAATCAGCGCACTGGAGTTACCGTCACTTAAATGCAGCACCACCAGGTCGGTTGATAAGGTATTGAGTACGTCGAGCAAGTAGCCGACGTTAAAACCAATCTCCAGCGTATCGCCCTGGTATTCCACTTCGATACTTTCTTCGGCCTGTTCGTGTTCCGGGTTATTCGCCACAATCTGCAGCTCGCCTGAACTCAAAGTAAAACGCACGCCACGGTATTTTTCATTCGATAAAATAGAAGCGCGAACACAAGAGTCTTTTAATACATCACGGTGTGCGGTCACCAGCTTAGTGCTGTTGCGTGGCAAAACACGACGATAATCAGGGAAACGGCCGTCAATCAATTTACAGCTGAAGCTGAACTGAGTATCGGTTAAACGAATATGGTTTTGACCTAAACTTAACGTCACCAGTTGATCATCAGCAATCAATAAACGCATGACTTCCAGCACACCTTTGCGCGGAATAATGATTTGTTTTTGATGACCGGCCGTAGCAGCCAATTCAATAGAACTCATGGCCAGACGGTGACCGTCGGTTGCGACAGAACGTAAAGTGCCGTTATCTACTTCAAATAACAAACCGTTCAGGTAATAGCGCACATCCTGGTTCGCCATAGAAAATGCTGTATCATCTAGTAAATGACGTAACTGGCTGCGTGGTAACTGCAAGTCAACTTCACCTTGCCAGCTTTCTAAATTTGGATAATCGTTGGCACTTAAAGTCGATAACGTAAATTTACTTTTGCCTGTGCTGACCACACAGTTATCGCCCTGCACTGTGACACTTAATAAAGAGGTGTCAGGCAAACTACGGCAAATATCCAGAATCTTTTTCGCCGGCACAGTTATACGGCCTGGACTGATCAGTTGCTGGATAGGTGACATAGCCACCAATTCGATTTCTAAATCGGTACCGGTCAGAATGAGCTGACCGTCTTCGCGCGCTTCAATCAACACGTTCGACAAAATAGGTAAAGTATGGCGCCGTTCAATAGCACCTGACACCATTTGTAAGGGTTTGAGCAGAGCGTCGCGTTCAATAGTAAATTGCATCACCATTCCCTATTATGAAGACAATGTTCGAATTAAGTTTTGGAAATCTTCTTTAATTTCATGCGTCTCTTCTTTTAACGATTCGATTTTACGACACGCATGCAACACAGTGGTGTGGTCACGGCCACCAAAAGCATCGCCAATTTCCGGCAAGCTGTGGTTGGTCAGTTCTTTCGCCAAAGCCATCGCCATTTGACGTGGGCGGGCCACTGAACGACTGCGGCGTTTGGACAATAAATCCGCCACCCGTATTTTGTAATACTCGGCCACAGTTTTCTGAATATTCTCAATAGTGACTAACTTGTCCTGCAAAGCCAGCATATCGCGTAATGCTTCGCGCACAAAGTCGATGGTAATAGGACGGCCAGTAAAATTGGCATTAGCAGAAATACGGTTTAACGCCCCTTCTAATTCACGCACATTAGAGCGCAAACGTTTAGCGACAAAAAACGCCACTTCTTCCGGCAAACGAATATTGATCTCCTGCGCTTTACGCATCAGGATCGCAACCCGGGTTTCTAACTCTGGTGGTTCGATCGCTATAGTTAAACCCCAGCCAAACCGGCTTTTTAAGCGCTCTTCCACGCCGTCTATTTCTTTTGGGTAACGATCGCTGGTTAAAATGATCTGTTGGTTGCCTTCAAGCAAAGCATTAAAGGTATGAAAGAACTCTTCCTGGGAACGATCTTTTTTCGCGAAGAATTGAATATCATCGATAAGCAGCGCATCCACAGAGCGATAATAGCGTTTAAACTCTTCTATCGCATTGTTTTGTAAGGCTTTAACCATATCCTGTACAAAACGTTCTGAGTGCATATAAATCACTTTAGCATCAGGCTTTTTCGCCAGAATACCGTTACCTACCGCATGCAATAAGTGAGTTTTACCTAAACCAGTACCGCCATATAAAAATAGCGGATTATAAGCAGTGCCCGGATTGTCGGCCACTTGCTTGGCTGCTGCGCGCGCTAACTGGTTCGATTTACCTTCAACAAAGTTATCGAAGTTATGCTTCGCATTGACGTTGCTGTTCACTATAGTTTTTGGCGCTGGCTCAGGCATAGCGGCCACCGGAGCTGCAGCTGGAGCAACCCGTGGTAATTGATTCACAGGGCTAGCTAAAGGCTTTTGGGTTGAACCTACATCAAAGCGCAGCCGTGGCGCATGATCGCCACAATAGCCCTGGATCAGTTCATTGATCCGGTTCAGGTATTTGTCACGCACCCAATCCAGCACAAAGCGGTTAGGCGCATACAAAGTCAGTGCGTCATGCGAGCTGTCAGCTTGTAATGGACGGATCCAGGTTCCAAAATCACGAGCTGGTAGCTCGGCTTGGAGCGCTTCGAGGCAATTTTTCCAAACGGACTGATACACCATATCTCCAAAAGCCCCTAATAATTATTATTTAGTTAGGCAGGCGTAAGTGAAAAGAGCAGCATTATCATACGATCTTATCCACAAGTTCAATATTGACTTTTGCAAAAATGCGACGAGCGACAAAAACAATATGTAACCTATTGTTTTATATTGAAATAAACCTCTTATTCCATTTACTGATATGCAAGCAAAAGATCAGACCAAAGCGGTCCAAAAACCGCTGTTTTTTAAAACAACTCACATTTTATCCCAGTTAAATGACCTGCCTTGTGGACAACTTTTAAAGATCAGTAAAAAATAATGATCAGATCAGCAGAAACAGAAGGATCTGCATTGACAACAGCTGCTGACCCGCTTAGAATTCGCGCTCTTTTTTAATCGCTGCGTTTTGGTTTTTACTAAAACACAGACCCTTAGTAAATATCGACCGGACGGACGAAGTTATGAAAAGAACATTTCAACCTAGCGTTTTAAAACGTGCTCGCGTCCACGGCTTCCGTGCTCGCATGGCTACCAAAAATGGCCGTCAAGTGATTGCACGTCGCCGTGCTAAAGGCCGCAAGCGCTTAACAGTCTAGTCAGATTCGTAAGCGCTGCGTGGTCAGCTATACATTCAGCAGGGAGTTACGTCTGTTAACTCCCCGCGAATTCGACAACGTCTTCCAAAATCCTTTTCGGGTTTCTTCTCCTCTCTTTACTATCTTGTGCAAACCTAATCAGTCTGTTCATCCAAGACTTGGTCTGACTATTGCCAAAAAACGTGTTAAATTAGCCACGCATCGAAACCGCATCAAAAGATGTTCACGGGATAGCTTTCGGCTACACCAACATGAACTTCCACCTGTTGATTTAGTTTTGATGGTAAAAGGTGATATCAGCAATACGCCCAATGAAGAATTGCACAAGCAACTGGATAAGTTATGGGGCAAAATAGCTCGCCAATACAAAACACTGGTGCAAGACTGCTAATTTCCACTGTGCGTGGTTATCAGAAGTTGATCAGTCCGTTATTTGGACCCAGTTGCCGGTTTTATCCCACCTGTTCTCATTACGCCATTGAAGCCATAGAACGCTTTGGTGCTGTAAAAGGTGGTTGGTTAACTACAAAACGTTTATTAAAATGTCACCCCTTACATCCCGGTGGTGAAGACCCGGTTCCACAAAAGCAGAAAGAGACTAACTAACAGATGGATTCTCAACGCAGTTTATTAGTGATAGCCCTCGCCTTCGTGAGCTTATTGTTATGGCAGGCATGGCAAACCGATCACGCGCCTAAACCAGTCACTCCGGTCACTGAACAAAGCACAACCACTTCAGCAGGTTCAGCCGACTTACAATTAAGCAGTTCTGGTACTTCAGCTCAAGCTGCGGCGCCAGTAGCTACTCAACAAGTGATCACCGTCAGTACTGATGTATTAAAAGTACAAATCGACACTAAAGGTGGCGATATTGTTGATTTAACTTTACCAGCTTTTACTCTGACTAAAGACAGCGACCAGCCTTATCAGCTGATGCGTAAGTTGAACGGTTTTGAATACGTGGCACAATCTGGCTTATTGGCAGACGGTCCGGATGATAAACGTAATAGTGGTCGTCCTGTGTACAGCGTTGCACAAACCAACTACCAGTTAGCCAATGGCGAACAGCAAATAGTAGTACCTTTAACCTTTAACCATAACGGTTTAGAGATTGAAAAACGCTACATCTTTACCGCTGGAAAATATGATGTCCGGGTAGAATATTTGCTGAAAAATACCACTGCGCAAACGAAGTTAGTGCAGTCTTACCAGCATCTGGTGCAAACCATTGATAACGGCAAAAGCAGCAGTATGATGATGCCTATTTATCGTGGTGGTGCTTTCTCTACTTCAGACAAACGTTATGAAAAATATACATTTGAAGATATGCAGGAAACTAACCTGGCTCAATCTACCAAAGGTGGTTGGGTGGCTATGCTGGAGCACTACTTTGTTGCCGCCTGGGTTCCGGAAAAAACTGCAGACAATCAGCTGTATAGCTTAGTGAATAACGGTAACGGGATTGTAGGCGTTAAAGGCCCTGAATTGACAATCCCGGCCGGAGAAAGCCTGACTATTGCTTCTACTTTTTATGCAGGTCCAAAGGATCAGGATAACTTAGCCGCTATTGCGGACGGTCTGGATCTGACAGTCGACTACGGTTTCTTATGGTTTATTTCCCAGCCTTTATTCTGGTTACTGACCTTGATCCAGGGTTTTGTCAGCAACTGGGGCGTGGCTATTATTATCATCACCTTGATTGTGAAAGGTGTGATGTACCCTCTGACCAAAGTGCAGTATGAGTCTATGGCCAAGATGCGTAATCTGAAGCCAAAAATTGACGAACTACAAGCCCGTTATAAAGACGACCGTCAAAAGATGGGCCCGGCCATGATGGAACTGTACCGCAAAGAAAAAGTAAACCCTATGGGTGGTTGCTTACCTATGCTGGTGCAAATGCCAATCTTCCTGGCGTTATACTGGGTGTTTGTTGAGAGTGTGGAATTACGTCAGGCTCCGTTTATGTTGTGGATCCAGGATTTATCCACCCAAGACCCGTATTATGTGTTACCAGTGCTGTTTGGTATCAGTATGTTTGTGATGCAAAAACTACAGCCTATGACAGTGACGGATCCAATGCAGCAAAAAATTATGCTGTGGATGCCAGTAGTGTTCTCCGTATTCTTCCTGTGGTTCCCAAGTGGTCTGGTGTTGTACTGGTTAGTCAGCAACCTGATTTCATTGGCCCAGATGTTGTATATCTACCGTGGCATGGAGAAAAAAGGCTTATACACTAAGGCCTGATGCTCCTGAGCTACACTTCGAAGGCCTGTTTTCAGGCCTTTTTGTTTTGTTGAGTTTAAAAACGTTTGAGGTTTGATCTATGTACAGCACAGACACCATTGCCGCTCAGGCCACAGCCACAGGTCGTGCCGGTGTAGGCATAATAAGGGTATCAGGTCCTGCCGTATCCGCGGTAGCTTCTGCCATTCTGGGCAAAGTGCCTAAACCCCGTACCGCTGAATACCTGCCGTTTTTAGACGCACAACAACAAACTTTGGATCAGGGCATCGCCTTGTATTTCCCCGGCCCTAATTCCTTTACCGGAGAAGATGTACTGGAATTACAAGGCCACGGCGGCCCTGTACTTTTAGATATGCTGCTGCGCCGTGTGCTGGATATAAAAGACGTGCGCATAGCGCGCCCCGGCGAGTTTTCTGAACGGGCTTTTTTAAACGACAAACTGGATTTAACTCAGGCCGAAGCCATAGCCGACTTAATTGACGCAAGCTCAGAGCAAGCCGCCCGTTCCGCTATGCATTCGTTGCAGGGTGAGTTTTCGCGCAAGATACATGATTTGGTCGAAAAAGTAATTTACCTGCGGATTTACGTTGAAGCTGCTATCGACTTTCCGGACGAAGAAATCGACTTTTTATCCGACGGCAAAGTGGCTGGTGACTTAGCAGAAATTATTTCTGATTTAGCCGGCATCCAAAAACAAGCCACTCAAGGCAGCATATTGCGTGAAGGCATGCGTGTGGTAATAGCTGGCCGACCTAATGCGGGCAAATCCAGCTTATTAAACGCTTTGGCCGGCCGTGAAGCCGCCATAGTGACAGAAATCGCAGGCACCACCCGTGATGTGTTGCGTGAGCATATTCATATCGACGGTATGCCTTTGCATATCATCGACACCGCTGGTTTACGTGAAGCCACAGACAAAGTAGAACAAATAGGCATAGAACGCGCCTGGCAGGAAATAGAGCAGGCCGACCGCGTGCTCTTTATGGTCGACGGCACCACCACCAACGCCACCAGCCCGGCCGAAATCTGGCCAGATTTTATGTCACGTTTACCCAAAGATTTAGGCTTAACAGTGATCCGCAATAAAGCTGACTTAACGGGCGAGACGACGGGTGCCAGTCAGGACGGTGACTATCCGGTGTTTCATATCTCAGCCAAAACCAATTCAGGCATCGAAGAGTTACGCGATCACCTCAAAGCCTGTATGGGCTTTGACGCCAATACCGAAGGCAGCTTTATCGCCCGCCGCCGCCATTTAGACGCGCTGGAACGCGCTGCAGAGCATTTAGCCATAGGCGATGCTCAGTTACATAACCACTTAGCTGGCGAGCTGTTAGCAGAAGAACTACGCCTGACTCAGCAACACCTGAATGAAATCACCGGCGAATTTAGTTCGGATGATTTATTGGGCAGGATATTCAGCTCGTTCTGTATCGGCAAATAACTCAATTCTAGTTCCCTCCCCGCATTGCCAGGTGATCGCTGGCGGTGCGGCGGATCAGCAGCGTCAGTACTCCTGCTCCACACAACGTAATCACGCTGGCCAGTAGTAAACCTGAATCAAAACTGCCGCTTTGTTTGGCTAAATAACCACTGATCGCAGGTGCAATAACTTGGGCAGTGCCATAACAAAGCGTCATCTTGCCCATCAACTGAGCAGGTTTTTCTGGTAATAAGCGCCCTGCCATCGTCAGCATTAAGCTGACGCAACCGACAAAACTGATGCCAAATAAAAAGGCACTGAACAATAACGCCAGCGCCTGACTCCAAAGCACGGGTAACACAATAGCCAAAGCGTTCAGCAGTAAAGCCCAACGTAAACTGACTAAATAACCTGAACGTCTTGCAACCCTATCCCAGAAAATCGCTGCTGGTGCGGCTCCTATACCTAAAGCAAAAAATGCCCAGTTACCAAAACCTGTTAGTTCTACATTTAAGCTCGCCATAGCGACAATAAAAGTGATAGTGACCACATAGCCATAACCGGCGCAGAAATACATCAAAAATAAGGGCCAGAGGAAACTACGCGGTAAGGCTAAAGGAGTTGCGTCTGTGTTGTTGCCGGATAACGCCAGCTGTGGTGCGGGTAACCAGCGCCAGGCCGGAACTATCAGCACCAATCCGAGTACACTAAGCGCCAACCATTGCTGATCCCAACTCAAAGCCGCAGCGCTAAGCAGCTCTACGAATAAAGCGACTAAAGCTATGCCCAGGCCCAAGCCTGCAAAATGTAACCCCAGTTCAGCTTTAGCGCCACGCGCAGCCAGCTGCTGCAAAATAAGACCTGAGGCCAATAACATTGAAGCTGCAGAACTTAAACCTGCCAGAAAGCGCCACAAGCCCCAAAATAGCGGGTCTGAACTATAAGCTGTGGCCAGTGTGCTTAGCACCGCAAAAACCAAACCTATACGATAGGCATAAAACTTCCACTGCCAGTCTTTTAACCTTACAGCCAATAAAGCACCGGCAAAATACCCCAGGTAATTGACTGCGGCTAAATAGCCGGCCAGAGCTTCAGTAAGGCCTGCGCCGGACATTAAAGGAATAAGCGGGGTGTAGGCAAAACGCGCTATACCCAAACACAACAGCTGACTAAAAAAACCAGCCAACAGGAAGCGGCGCGCCACTGGATCAGACATACATTCCCTTCTTTTAGCACTCGCATATTTTCATCAGATTGACAGCCAACCCAACGCAAAGCTATAGGCGAATAGTCGCAGAGATAAGCTGTTCGCCGACTTAACTTAAAAAGACAACAGCATCCTGAAGGCTATCAAGAGTAATACGCAGGCAAACAACTTCTTCAATAAGGCCGCTGGCACTATTGTGGCGAGCCGCACACCAAGTGGAGCTGCGACTACAGAGCCAATACTCATTCCAAGCACTGCAGGCCAATACACAGCACCAATCAGATCCGGATGAGAGACAGGAGCAGTTTGCAGCATATAGGAGATGGCGCCAAACACAGTCACAGGAAAACCGACAGCCACTGAACTGGCTACAGCTTTGGGCATTGCCATAAAACGATTTAAAAAAGGTACCATCAACACTCCACCGCCAGCACCAATAAAACTACCAGTGAAACCAACTAAAGCCGGAAACCAACGTAACCATTGAGCTGAGGGTGTTTTTTGCAACTGAGCAGTATTTGCTGATGGCTTTAACATAGAGAAAGCCACATAAAACAAAAAAGCGGCAAAAATGCACTGCAGCCATAAAGCTGGCAAACGTGTCACCAGCAAGGAACCAAGCACAACGCCAAATAAACTGGCCGGTAACATCAACCTGATCAACCCCCAGTTAATAGTGCCCTTTTGCTGATGCACCCGCAGTGAAGACACAGAACCTATAGCGGCGATCACCATAGAACTGGCAAGAGCTATCAGAGGCGAAGCTTCCGTGTTAAAACCTAAAGATGGCAACATAAAAGTTAAAAAAGGTACTGTCACCAAGGCCATGCCGACCCCTATCAGCCCCAACAACAAACCACCTGCTAAACCGGCAAACACAAATAACGTCAGTACCCACAGATCCATAATTTCCTGCTTTAACTAAAAAGGCCAGCTGGTGCTGGCCTTGTCAAAATCTATATTTTATCTGGCGTAAGTTGCGGTTAAGGTTGCTTTGCCCAGAGCTGTCGCATTGAGCATAAAACCTACGACGGCAGCGCTGGCATCATCTGGCACCCCTAAAGTAGCTTCAGGTAAAGCCCAGACGGTAAACTGATAACGATGCATGCCATGGCCTTCTGGTGGGCAGGCACCACCAAATTCTTTGATGCCATAGTCGTTGCTAAAACTGCGGCAGCCTGCAGGCAACTGGCCATTGCCTGCGCCTTGCGGCAATGAAGTGACAGTGGCAGGAATATCCAGAACTAACCAATGCCAAAAGCCTGAGCCTGTGGGCGCATCCGGATCAAACACAGTAATAGCAAAACTCTGAGTACCAGCTGGAGGGTTTTTCCAGCTTAACTCAGGTGATAAATTTGGGCCGTCACAACCAAAGCCATTAAATTCAAAAGTCTTCGCCATGAAGTGGCCTTCTCGGATATCAGGGCTAGTCAGTTGAAATAAGGTAGATGTCATGCTTTTTCCTTAACTATGGATCAAAACAACGAATTAGATTGTCAGTCTGAACTTTGCAGACAGGCAAATCCAGACTTTTGCGACTAACATAGTTCGCGGTGCTTTAGCTATGTTGCTGTAACCACTGATAAAACATCTGTTTTGGCATAGCACCTGATTGCTGAGCAACCAGCTTACCCGCTTTAAACAGCATCAAGGTTGGAATGGAGCGAATCTGAAACTGCGCAGCCAACTGTTGTTGCTGTTCAGTATTTACTTTGGCAAACCGAAATTGTGGCTCTAATTCAGCAGCAGCCTGATTAAACACTGGTGCAAAGTTCAGGCAAGGCCCACACCAGCTGGCCCAAAAATCCACCACCACAGGCAATTCTGACTTTTGGATCTGATTGACAAAATTCTGTTGGGTGAGCTCTATGGGTTTTCCGGCAAACAGCGCGTCTTTGCACTGACCGCACTTAGGCTGATCGGTAAACTTTTCCGGCTGAACCCGGTTTAAAGTAGAACAATGGGGACAGGCAATAATCATAACTAGCTCCGGATTTAACTATTTAAATTACATATGGCCCTAGTATGGTTTTTTATAGAGTTATAGCTATAAAAAAACCGGCTTTCGCCGGTCTTATGTCTAAGGATGGACGGTACGTCGCAACTATCTGGAACTGTGTTGCGACGAATCCATACTTGTACGATTAATCTCTTGGTTTACGCGGTGCACGTGGAGCAGCACCTGGACGCGGACCTGGGCTGCCATCAGAGCGCTCAGTACGCTCACGACGTGGTGCCGAACTTGTGGCTGGTGAGCCAGTGTCCACACTGATATTCAGTTTCTGCTTACGCACATAAACTTTTTTCAGATGCTGCATAGTTTCAGCCGGGATATTGGCTGGTAATTCTACAGTACTGAAATGATCAAACAGCTTGATGTTACCGATGAACTGGCTATCGATGTTGGCTTCGTTGGCGATAGCACCAACGATGTCACCAGCGCGTACGCCATGTTCCTTACCCACTTCAATGCGATAATTGGTGTAATCACCTTTTAACTCACGACGTGGACGTGGTGGACGATCGCCGCGTTCAGCACGATCACCAGAACGTTCTGGTCTGTCACCACGGGCAAATTTATCGCGACCTGAAGATGGAGCACGATCATCACGGTCACGGCTATGCGGTTCGCGGATTTCCGGGAACTGGTTAGCTACGTTTAACGGTTGATCTTTCTGCGCCATATACAACAGGGCAGCAGCCATATCTACATCGGTCGTTTCTAACTTTTCACGCCAATCGTTCACCAGATCCTGGAAGAAGCTTAAGTTTTTCGCTTCAATGGTCTGAGCTAACTGAGCACGGAAAGACTCGATACGACGTTGTTCAATCACCTGACCTGTCGGCAGCGACATTTTTTCAATCGGCTGACGGGTCGCATGTTCGATAGTACGCAATAAACGGCGTTCACGTGGTGATACGAAAAGTATCGCTTTACCTTCACGACCAGCACGGCCAGTACGACCAATACGGTGTACGTAAGCTTCGCTATCGTATGGAATGTCATAGTTAATAACCAGACTGATACGTTCCACGTCCAGACCACGGGCTGCAACGTCTGTTGCCACTATCACGTCCAGCTGATCGGCTTTTAAACGACGGATGGTTTGCTCGCGGTGAGCCTGGTTCATATCACCGTTTAAGCAGGCCACTGCATATCCACGGGCGCCCAGCTTTTCTGCAATTTCTTCAGTCGCACTTTTGGTACGAACGAAAATGATGCTTGCATCATATTCTTCGCCTTCCAGGATACGAGTTAACGCATCCAGCTTCTGGTTATTGTCCAGCATCACATAACGCTGTTGAATACGTTCAACAGTAGAAGTCTTGGACTCAATTTTCACTTCAGACGCATTTTTTAAGTGCTTCTGAGCAATAGCGCGGATCTGATTTGGCATAGTGGCAGAGAACATCGCCACCTGGCGGCCTGGCGGAGTCGCATCCATGATAGTTTGCACATCATCGATAAAACCCATACGCAACATTTCGTCGGCTTCGTCCAGTACTATGGCACGCAGTTTATCAAGCACTAAAGTGCCACGATCCAGGTGATCCATGATACGACCTGGCGTACCCACAATAACCTGAGAGCCACGTTTCAGTGCTTTTAACTGAGTGGTGTAGTTTTGACCGCCGTATAAAGGCAGAACATGGAAAGCCGGCATATAGCGGGCATAAGCCTGGAACGCTTCAGCAACCTGGATAGCCAGTTCGCGGGTTGGTGCCAACACTAAAATTTGTGGATCATTTTGGGCCGGATCTAAACGGGCTAATAAAGGCAGTGCAAACGCAGCTGTTTTACCAGTACCTGTTTGGGCTTGGCCTAGCAAGTCTTCACCAGCTAGTAACTTAGGAATAGCCGCTTCCTGAATTGGAGACGGATGTTCATAACCAAGTTCTAAAACTGCACGAAGAATAGGTTCCGGCAGCGCTAGCTGGGAAAAAGACATGGACTCGGACATATATTGTATAAACCTCAATAACACGCAGGCGAACGGTTTGTGCTATCGTAGATTTACTGAGCCTGCTTTGCAGTAAAAATACCCAAAAAGGTGCAAGAAGCATTCGCTTTGCACGTTTTAATTCCAGTAGTATAGCCAATCATTTCACTGACAATAGGATGCAGTATGATTGAGATCCTTGTGGGCAGCCAAATGGGCGCTGCGGAATATGCAGCAGAACAAGTAGCTGAAACTTTGGAAAAAGCGGGTTATGAAGTAAAACTTCATCTCACCCCTGATTTAACACTGATAACCAGACATAGTATCTGGTTAGTCGTCACTTCGACGTATGGCGCAGGGGATCTGCCCGATAATATCCAACCTTTTGTGGATCAATTAGCACAAGATCAAACAGATCTTACCACAGTTTCCTACGCAGTGATCACTTTAGGTGATTCCAGCTACGATACTTTTTGTCTGGCCGGTAAAAAAATCTCTGACCTTTTTGCCTCTTTAGGTGCAAGTTTATTGTTACCAGGACTAGATATTGATGTTTTAACAGCTGAACTACCTGAAGATCAGGCTTTAGCTTGGCTGCCTGAATTTATCAAAACTCTGCCTTAAACTCTTCTTAGTTATACAGAACAGGATCTTTTACCCTTCATCACTCAAAGGCCCATAAACAAAGGGCCTTTTCTCTACATGACCCGATCATGATCCACTTCTATATAGAGAGGATCATACTTATGATCCAGTTACACATAGATATCCACAGTTTTCACTTATTTTTAGGTCTAATGTGTATAAGTTTAGTTATAACTTATGTAAAAGCTGGAGTTATCCTCTGTGTAACAAATCAGGTTTTAGGCCCTGTGTATAAAAGTGCTAGTTAAACACCGCTTATCCGACTCAGGATCTTGTGTTGATCACAGGATCCGATCCTTTCTAACTGATTGATCTTCAAAACAGATCAAGGGTTACCCACAGAAAAGGCTCTGTATAGTAGTAAACATAATAAAAAGATCTCTTTAAAGATCCTTATATATTATTAGTGATCTTTCGAGGATCGTGATCGAGTTTTAATCATTCCACAACGCCTCAGATCCAGTTACAATACGCGCCCTTTTTACAGAACTGGTTTAGAGTTCGAGGCCTATATGCTTTATCAGGAAACATTTGATGTCATCGTTGTTGGTGGTGGTCACGCCGGCACAGAGGCTGCACTTGCTGCGGCCCGCATGGGAATGCAAACTTTATTGCTGACTCACAACGTTGAGACTTTAGGTCAGATGTCCTGTAATCCGGCCATTGGTGGCATTGGTAAAGGCCATCTGGTGAAAGAGATTGATGCTCTGGGTGGTGTGATGGCGAAAGCTACGGATCGTGCCGGGATCCAGTTCAGAACTTTAAACAGTTCGAAAGGCCCTGCTGTACGTGCAACCCGTGCGCAGGCAGATCGTCAGCTCTATCGTGCAGCTGTACGTTTGGTTCTTGAAAACCAACCAAATCTGAAGATCTTTCAACAGGCCTGTGATGATTTGATCGTTGAAAACGATCAAGTTTGTGGCGTAGTGACCCAAATGGGGTTGAAGTTTAAAGCGAAATCAGTGGTGCTGACCGTAGGTACTTTCCTTGGTGGCCAGATCCATATTGGTTTAGAAAATTACAGTGGTGGCCGTGCCGGTGATCCGCCATCCATAGCTCTGGCTAGACGTTTACGTGAATTGCCTTTCCGTGTTGGCCGTTTAAAAACTGGTACTCCACCCCGTATTGATGCCAGAACTGTTGATTTTTCAGTGATGCAGGCGCAACCAGGTGATAACCCGACTCCGGTATTTTCGTTTATGGGATCCCACAAGGATCAACCCACTCAGATCCCTTGTCATATCACCTACACCAACGAGCAAACCCACGATATTATTCGTAACGGTTTAGACCGATCGCCTATGTACACTGGTGTGATTGAAGGCATAGGCCCACGCTATTGCCCTTCGATTGAAGATAAGATCACCCGTTTTGCTGACAAAGATAAACACCAGATCTTTATTGAACCTGAAGGTTTAACCACACATGAGTTGTATCCAAACGGGATATCTACCAGTTTGCCTTTTGATGTGCAGTTAAACCTGGTCCGTTCCATCAAAGGTATGGAAAACGCCCATATTACACGCCCTGGTTATGCCATTGAATATGACTTTTTTGATCCACGGGATTTAAAAACCTCATTGGAAACTAAGTTTATCAAGGGCTTATTTTTTGCCGGTCAAATCAACGGCACTACAGGCTACGAAGAAGCCGGTGCTCAGGGCTTAATGGCGGGTATGAACGCAGCGCTTTTTGCTCAGGACAAAGATTCATGGACACCAAGCCGTGATCAAGCCTATGTCGGTGTGTTGATTGACGATCTGACGACTATGGGTACCAAAGAGCCATACCGTATGTTCACCAGCCGCGCTGAATATCGTCTGATGTTACGTGAAGACAACGCCGATATTCGTTTAACTGCCAAAGGCCGTGAATTAGGTTTGGTTGATGATGCACGTTGGGCCGCATTTAACCTGAAAATTGAACAAATTGAATTGGAACGTCAGCGCTTAAAACAGCAGTGGATCCATCCTCAGCACGCGGCTTTGGCTGAAGTGAACCTGTTGGTGAAAACACCGCTGAGCAAAGAGGCCAGCCTTGAAGATCTGATCCGTCGCCCTGAAGTGAATTATCAGGATCTGATGAAAATTGATTTAATTGGCCCTGGCTTAACTGACCCTGCAGCAGCTGAACAAGTTGAAATTCAAATCAAATACGAAGGTTATATCAATCGCCAGCAGGACGAGATCTCCAAGCAGGAGCGCAACGAAAACACCCGTTTGCCTGCAAACTTTGATTACAAAGCGGTGAAAGGTTTATCCAACGAAGTGATACTGAAGCTGAATCAGGTGCAACCTGAAACTATGGGTCAGGCGTCGCGTATTTCAGGCATCACGCCTGCCGCTATTTCGTTATTGCTGGTCTACCTGAAAAAACAGGGTTTACTGCGCAAATCTGCTTAAGCATTGGGATCATCATGCTGGAAATATTAAAAAAGCTGGTCGCACAGACCAGCTTAGTTTTATCTGAACACCAATTGCAACAACTGGTGGCTTATGTTCAACTGCTGGACAAGTGGAACAGTGCTTACAATCTGACCTCAGTGCGTGATCCGGAAGAAATGCTGGTGAAACATATTATGGACAGCCTGGTTGTGGCGCCTTTTGTCACTGGAAAACGCATTATAGACGTCGGTACCGGTCCTGGTTTACCTGGTATACCACTGGCGATCGCTTTACCTGACAAGCAATTTTACCTGCTCGACAGCCTTGGTAAACGTATTCGTTTTTTAAATCATGTCAAATTACAGCTGAAACTACAGAACTTTGAAGCTATTCAGAGTCGGGTGGAAGATCATCAACCTGAAACAGGGTATGATGCGGTTTTAAGTCGTGCTTTTGCGTCAATGACTGATATGGTGAACTGGTGTCAGCATTTGCCAGCCGTTGATGGCCAGTTTTTAGCCATGAAAGGTGCTTTGGCTCAAGAAGAAATTGCAGCTTTGCCGAATTTTGTTAAAGTTGTCGGCAGTCATCCGTTACAGGTGCCAACACTGAACGCCGAACGTTATCTGGTGGTGTTGGAGAAAGTCTAATTTAATCAAATACGTATTGGGGTCCTTGTGGGAAAAGTCATAGCTATTGCAAACCAGAAAGGTGGTGTGGGCAAAACAACCACAGCGGTCAATCTGGCTGCCTCTATGGCCGCAACCAAACGTAAGGTGCTACTGATTGATTTAGACCCTCAAGGCAACGCGACCATGGGCAGCGGTGTCGACAAATACGCCGTACCTGCCAGCGCTTATGAATTGCTGGTCGAAGAAAAACCTTTTGCTGAAGTCGTGGTGAAAGAAACCGCTGGTGGTTATCACCTGGTTGCTGCTAATTCAGATGTAACAGCAGCTGAAGTGCGTTTATTGAATGTCTTTGCCCGGGAATTACGTCTACGAAATGCGCTCAAAGATGCGCGTCAGCACTATGATTTTATTTTTATTGATTGTCCGCCCGCACTAAACATGCTGACGGTCAATGCTATGGCAGCCGCCGACTCAGTGTTGGTGCCTATGCAATGCGAATACTACGCGCTGGAAGGTTTGACTGCCCTGATGGATACCATCAATCAGCTGACCTCAGTGGTCAATGCTGACCTTAAAATCGAAGGTATATTGCGGACCATGTACGACCCGCGCAATCGTCTGGCCAATGATGTGTCTGAGCAGCTGAAGCAACATTTTGGCGATAAAGTCTACCGCGCCGTGATCCCGCGTAATGTGCGATTAGCCGAAGCGCCGAGCTTTGGTACTCCGGTGATGTATTACGACAAAGGTTCAACAGGTGCTAAGGCCTATCTGGCGCTTGCTGGCGAAATTTTACGCCGCGCCGATAAAAAAACTGTAAAAACCTCCACTCCTGCCTAATTGACAAGGAATACAACTGAAGATGTCGGTAAAAAAACGTGGCTTAGGCCGGGGCTTAGACGCTTTACTCACCACTAAACCTGTGTCTGATCAACAGAATGGCGCCAACTTATCTTCAGCGCAGCAAAGTGAATTGCAAAAGCTGCCTATTGAATGGCTCAAGCCTGGTAAATACCAACCACGTAAAGATATGTCCCAGGATGCGCTGGACGATTTAGCCAGTTCTATTCGTTCTCAAGGCGTAATTCAGCCCATTGTCGTGCGTCAAATCGGCGAACAGTCCTACGAAATCATCGCGGGTGAGCGGCGCTGGCGTGCCAGCCAGTTGGCACAACTTGATGTTATTCCTTGTATTATCAAAGATGTACCTGACGAAGCCGCTGTTGCTATCGCTCTGATTGAAAACATTCAACGCGAAGATCTGAATGCAATGGAAGAAGCTATAGCTCTGCAGCGTTTGTTATCCGAATTTGAACTCACTCATCAGCAAGTCGCTGATGCTGTGGGTAAATCGCGCACCAGTGTGACTAATTTGTTACGTCTGAATCAACTGAATGACGATGTGAAGTTATTGCTGGAACATGGTGATATTGAAATGGGTCATGCCCGTGCTTTATTGGCATTGGATTCTTTTCAGCAATCCGATACCGCCCGTATAGTTGCAGCAAAACAGATGACGGTGCGTGATACTGAAAATCTGGTGCGCCGCCTGCTTGAACCTGCGCCTGAAGCCACTCCAAAAGTAAAAGACCCGGATGTCAGTTCGCTCGAGCAACGCTTAAGTGAACGTTTTGCCGCTCCTGTTGAGATTAATTACAACAAAAAAGGCAAAGGCAATCTGGTGATTTCCTACAGCAGCTTAGATGAGCTGGAAGGCATACTGAGCAAATTACAGTCAGAGTATTCTGAATCCTAGCTTGTAATTTTTCACTATCTCAGACAAAAGTTGCAGTAAGCCCGCTTTTTCTTGCAAAAAAAAGGCAGATAAGTATACTTGCGACGGCATTTTAACTGCGGTTTACAGATGGTTCAGACTGAGCAAATTACAGTGGCCTCACACCAAGAAAATAAAAAACAGGCCTATAAATTTGTTGTTTTTCAACTGGCTCTGACGTTTTTGATTGCCGCTGGTTTCTTATATTTTGGTCAGCCAGAAGCAAAATCAGCCCTAAAAGGCGGACTTATTGCTGTAATTGCTAATGTAGTATTTGTTTTTTTATCGTTTAAAGTGGATGCATCACAAAATCAAGAAGTGGCCAGGCAGATGATGCAAAAAGCCGTATCCCTGAAAACGATGATCAGTATTTTATTATTTGCAGCTGTTTTAAGTGGTTCGGCCATTGAAGCCGCCCCTTTTTTGTTGACCTACGCTATCGTAGTGGTGCTGCAATTTTGTACAGGTTTCTTTTTTAAACATTAACTATTGGGACTAAAAATGGCAGCAGGCGAAGAGATTACTCTCACCGGTCATATTCAGCACCACCTTACTAATGCAAAAATGTGTACTGTTGATGGCAGTGTCGCGTTTAACAAAGCATGTAGTGAGGCTGGCTTCTGGACATGGCACATTGATACCTTGGCATGGTCTATTGGTTTAGGTTTGCTTTTTTTGTTTTTATTCAAAAGAGCAGCCACTAAAGCCACTGTGGGCGTACCTGGTAAATTCCAGTGTTTTATCGAAATGGTTGTTGAATTTGTAGCCAACAACGTGAAAGACACTTTCCATGGTAAAAGCAAACTTATTGCTCCGTTAGCCCTGACGATTTTCGTTTGGGTGTTCTTAATGAACCTGATGGATCTAATCCCTGTTGATTTCCTTCCAGCATTTGCAGGTTATGTCGGCGAAGTTGGTTTTGGTGTTGACTCTCATGACGTCTACATGAAAATCGTACCAACCACAGATATCAATATGACGGCAGCTCTGGCTATCGGTGTATTTATGCTGATGATTGGTTACTCCATTAAAATTAAAGGTGTGACAGGTTTTATTAAAGAACTAACTCTGCACCCTTTTAGCGCTTCAAACGGTTTTGTTCAGGCGTTATTAGTACCGTTTAACCTGTTATTAGAATTGATCGCATTAGTTGCTAAGCCTTTCTCGCTGGCTCTGCGTCTGTTCGGTAACCTGTATGCCGGCGAGCTGATCTTTATCCTGATCGGTGCTGTTGGTCTGATGCAGTTACCACTGCACTTTATCTGGGCTGTATTCCACATCCTGGTTATCGTGTTACAAGCTTTCGTATTTATGATGCTGACCATTGTTTATCTGAGCATGGCCAGTGCTGATAATCACTAGAAGATTTCGCTTTAACTTTAACAATTGAAACTTTGGAGAAAAAAATGGAACTAGTATTAGGTTTAAAATATATCGCTGTTGCTCTGTTGATCGGTTTCGGTGCTATCGGCACTGCAATTGGCTTCGGTAACATGGGTGGTAAGTTCTTAGAAGCTTGTGCCCGTCAGCCAGAGTTAGCGCCTTCACTGCAAGTTAAAATGTTTATCCTTGCAGGTCTGATCGATGCGGTAGCTATGATCGGTGTTGGTATTGCGATGGTGTTGTTGTTCGTTCTGTAATTCAAAACACTCGTTTTTTAATGAACAACAACTTTAATAGGAGGAGGGGTCGTGAATCTTAACGCCACTCTACTCGGAGAGTTAATAGCTTTCGCAGTGTTCGTGCTGTTCTGCATGAAGTTTGTGTGGCCACCATTGATTGGTGCCATAGAAGCTCGTCAGCAAAAAATTGCTGACGGTTTAGCAGCCTCTGACCGTGCTGAACAAGACTTACGTCTGGTTCAGGAGAAGGTCAAGCAGCAATTAGCTGAAGCCAAAACACAGGCTTCTGCATTAATTGATCAGGCTAAAAAGCGTGAACAACAAATTATTGATGAAGCTTCTGTTAAAGCTCAATCTGAGCGCGAGAAAATTCTTGCTCAGGCTAAAGCCGAAATCGACGCTGAACGTATTAAAGCCAGAGAAGAATTACGCAAGCAGGTTGCAGTATTAGCTGTAGCTGGCGCCGAAAAAATTCTTCAGCGTTCTATTGATGCTGCTGCACACAGCGACATCCTGGAAAAACTGGTCGCAGAACTTTAATGAGGGTGAGCCATGTCTAAACTGACTATCGTTGCTCGTCCTTATGCTAAAGCAGCCTTTGACGTTGCTGTAGAACAAAAAGCATTAGATTCGTGGGCTACTATGTTGTTTTTTGCAGCTGAAGTTGCAAAAACTACAGAAGTAGCTTCACGCTTACAAGCTTTGGGTTCTTCAGAAAAGCAAGCTGACTTTTTTATCAAAGTATGCGCAGAACAGCTGAATAGTTCGGGCCAAAACCTGATCCGGATCATGGCTGAAAACCACCGTTTGGTTGCTTTGCCTGAAGTCTTCGACGCCTTTATTCAGTTAAAAGCTGAATATGAAAAAGAAGCCACTGTAGAAGTGGTTTCCGCGACCGAATTAGACGCAGCTCAACAAGCCAAACTGGTTGACGCTTTATCGCAACGTTTAGCACGTAAAGTAAAATTGAACTGCAGTGTAGATCCGGCCGTCGTTGGCGGTATGGTTATCAAATCCGGTGATATGGTTATTGATGGCTCGGTTCGTGGCAAATTACATCGTTTAGCTACTGCACTGCAGTCATAATTGGGGATTAGAGCATGCAACTGAATTCCACTGAAATTTCTGAACTGATCAAAAAACGTATTGAGCAGTTTGAGGTTGTCAGTGAAGCTCGCAACGAAGGT
The DNA here is from genome assembly GCF_014645135.1 of Rheinheimera tangshanensis. Taxonomy (GTDB): domain Bacteria; phylum Pseudomonadota; class Gammaproteobacteria; order Enterobacterales; family Alteromonadaceae; genus Pararheinheimera; species Pararheinheimera tangshanensis. Next base: position 128,144 of record NZ_BMLH01000008.1, on the reverse strand, counting down.
ACTATCGTCGCAGTTACTGACGGTATTATTCGTATCAATGGCCTTGCTGATTGTATGCAGGGTGAGATGATTGAGCTTCCAGGCAACCGTTACGCTATCGCATTAAACCTTGAGCGCGACTCAGTAGGTGCTGTAGTTATGGGTCCTTATGCGGACCTGCGTGAAGGCACAAAAGTTAAATCTACTGGCCGTATCCTTGAAGTACCAGTTGGCCCAGGTCTGTTAGGCCGTGTGGTTAACACTTTAGGTGAGCCAATCGACGGTAAAGGTCCAATCGATGCAGCTGGTTTCGCACCAGTAGAAAAAATCGCTCCGGGCGTTATCGATCGTCGTTCAGTAGACCAACCTCTGCAAACTGGTTACAAGTCAGTTGACTCCATGATCCCAATCGGTCGTGGTCAGCGTGAATTGTTAATCGGTGACCGTCAGACGGGTAAAACGGCTTTAGCTATCGATGCCATCATCAACCAGAAAACTTCTGGCGTGAAATGTATCTATGTAGCTATCGGCCAAAAAGCTTCTACTATCGCTAACGTAGTACGTAAACTGGAAGAGCATAACGCTCTGGCCCACACTATTGTGGTTGTAGCTTCTGCTTCTGAAGCCGCTGCACTGCAATTCCTGGCGCCATACTCTGGTTGTACTATGGGTGAATACTTCCGTGATCGTGGTGAAGATGCACTGATCGTATACGACGACTTGTCTAAACAAGCTGTTGCTTACCGTCAAATCTCTCTGTTGTTACGTCGTCCACCAGGCCGTGAAGCTTACCCAGGTGACGTATTCTATCTCCACAGCCGTCTGTTAGAGCGCGCATCTCGTGTAAACGAGCATTATGTTGAGCGTTTAACCAACGGTGAAGTGAAAGGCAAAACCGGTTCATTAACTGCACTGCCAATTATCGAAACTCAGGCTGGCGACGTTTCTGCGTTCGTTCCAACCAACGTAATTTCGATCACTGACGGTCAGATCTTCTTAGAATCTGGTTTATTCAACGCCGGTATCCGTCCAGCTGTTAACGCTGGTATCTCGGTATCTCGTGTTGGTGGTGCTGCTCAAACCAAAATCATCAAGAAGCTGGGTGGCGGTATCCGTTTAGCCTTAGCTCAGTACTCTGAACTGGCGGCATTCGCTCAGTTCGCATCTGACCTGGATGACGCGACTCGTGCGCAGTTAGACCACGGCCAGAAAGTTACTGAACTGATGAAACAGTTACAATACGCGCCAATGGGCGTGGCTGACATGGGTGTGTCTATTTTCGCGATTGAAAAAGGCTACATGAAAGACATCGAAGTTGCCAAAATCCTTGATTTTGAAGCCGCTTTAATTGCTTACATGCACTCAGAGCACGCAGCGTTTATGGCTGATCTGAACAAAACCGGTAACTACAACGACCAAATCGAAGCGACTTTAAAAGGCGCTATTGAGAAGTTTAAAGCAACTCAGACTTGGTAAACATATCGGGTGTGGGCAACTGCACCCGGTCGTTGAAACTTTCGGAGATTAGTCATGGCCGGCGCAAAAGAGATAAAAAGTAAGATCGGGAGTATTAATAATACTCGTAAGATCACCAGCGCAATGGAAAAGGTAGCAGTCAGCAAAATGCGCAGAGCGCAGGAGCGGGTTGCACATAGCCGTCCATACGCTGAAGGTATGCGCAAAGTGATCGGCAATATCGCAAATGGCAGCATTGAATACCGTCACCCGTTTTTAACGGAACGTCCGGTAAAAAATGTTGGCTACATTGTGATATCGACAGACCGTGGCCTTTGCGGCGGCTTAAATACCAATGAGTTCAAACGTATTGCTCTGGATATGAAGAACTGGAAAGAGCAGGGAGCTCAGGCTCAGATTGCGGTGATCGGCAATAAAGCTACAGCGTTTTTCAAACGTTTTGGCGGTAAGGTGCTGGCACAACAAACTGGCCCTGGCGATAACCCACGTTTAGCTGATGTGATTGGTTCGGTTCAGGTGATGCTCAAAGCATACGAAGAAGGCCGTATCGACCGCTTGTTCCTGGTGTTCAACAAATTCGTCAACACCATGAAACAAGAGCCAGTGATCGAACAACTCTTACCTTTGCCAAAAGCAGACGTAACAGCGAAAAGCCATAGCTGGGATTACATATACGAACCGGATCCAAAGGTAATTTTAGATAAATTACTGAGCCGCTACGTAGAGTCTCAGGTGTATCAGGGTGTAGTTGAAAACGCGGCCAGCGAACAAGCGGCCCGTATGGTGGCGATGAAAGCCGCCACAGACAACGCTGGTAGCTTAATGGATGACCTGAAGTTGGTTTACAACAAAGCGCGTCAAGCAGCTATTACCCAGGAACTGAGCGAAATCGTCGCCGGTGCCGCTGCTGTTTAAGGCTTAGGTTACAGAAATTAGAGGATTAAACATGAGTCAAGGTAAGGTAGTCCAAATCATTGGCGCCGTTGTGGATATCGACTTTCCACAAGAATCGGTACCTGGTATCTATGACGCGTTAAACGTAACAAGCGGCGACCTGGCTGGTTTAGTACTTGAAGTACAACAGCAATTAGGCGGCGGTACTGTACGTGCTATCGCGTTAGGTTCAACCGACGGTTTACGTCGTGGTGCTGAAGTGTCTAACACTGGCAAAGCCATCCACGTACCAGTAGGTAAAGCGACTTTAGGTCGTATCATGAACGTATTAGGCGAGCCAATCGACGAAGCGGGTCCTATCGGTGAAGATGAGCGTATGCCAATCCACCGTGCTGCACCAAGCTACGAAGATCAAGCCGCTTCAAACGCTCTGTTAGAAACAGGCATCAAGGTTATCGACCTGGTATGTCCGTTTGCTAAAGGCGGTAAAGTGGGTCTGTTCGGTGGTGCCGGTGTGGGTAAAACCGTAAACATGATGGAACTGATCCGTAACATCGCGATCGAGCACAGTGGTTACTCTGTATTCGCCGGTGTAGGTGAGCGTACTCGTGAAGGTAACGACTTCTATCACGAAATGAACGATTCAAACGTACTGGACAAAGTATCACTGGTGTATGGCCAGATGAACGAGCCGCCAGGCAACCGTTTACGTGTAGCTCTGACCGGTCTGACTATGGCCGAGAAGTTCCGTGACGAAGGCCGTGACGTTCTGTTCTTCGTGGACAACATCTACCGTTACACCCTGGCCGGTACTGAAGTATCAGCTCTGTTAGGCCGTATGCCATCTGCAGTAGGTTACCAGCCAACGCTGGCCGAAGAGATGGGTGTACTGCAAGAGCGTATCACTTCAACTAAAACTGGTTCTATCACATCTGTACAAGCGGTTTACGTACCAGCGGACGACTTAACTGACCCGTCACCAGCGACTACGTTCTCTCACTTAGATGCGACTGTTGTATTGTCTCGTAACATCGCTTCACTGGGTATTTACCCTGCGATCGATCCACTGGACTCTACTTCACGTCAGTTGGACCCGTTAGTGATCGGCAAAGAACACTACGATACAGCCCGTGGTGTTCAGTCAGTGCTGCAACGTTACAAAGAATTAAAAGACATCATCGCCATCTTAGGTATGGACGAATTGTCTGATGAAGACAGAACTGTGGTTTACCGTGCACGTAAAATCCAACGTTTCCTGTCTCAGCCATTCTTCGTAGCCGAAGTATTCACTGGCTCTCCAGGCAAATACGTTCCGCTGAAAGAAACTATCCGTGGTTTCAAAGGCATTCTGGACGGTGAATTCGATCACATGCCAGAACAAGCCTTCTACATGGTTGGTTCTATCGACGAAGCGATCGAAAAAGCGAAGAAGCTGTAATCAACTACAGCTTTAGGAGAGCGAAATGGCAATGACAGTACAACTGGATGTGGTAAGCGCCGAAGAGCGGATTTTTTCTGGTCTGGTGGAATCCATTCAGGTAACAGGTAGTGAAGGTGAATTAGGTATTTTACCTGGTCACATTCCGCTTCTTACTGGAATCAAGCCTGGTATGGTTCGTATCGTTAAACAGTTTGGCGAAGAGCATCTGATTTATGTCGCTGGTGGCGTGCTGGAAGTTCAGCCGCACAGCGTCACAGTGCTGGCCGATGTCGCGGTACGAGCTGAAGATCTGGACGAGCAAGCTGCTTTAGCTGCTCAGAAACGTGCAGAAGAAGCGATGCAACATGCAGGCGCTGATTTCAACTACGCAGAAGCTGCAGCTCAATTGGCTGAAGCTATTGCCCAGTTACGTTTAATCCAGAAACTTCGCAAAAAATAAGCGGATTACTGCATGCTAAAAAGCCACCTTCGGGTGGCTTTTTTTATGAAAAAATGAACTGAGCAGGCAAAAATTAAAAGCATTCAAAACTACATATTGTTTTCATTTTTGCGTTAATATGGGGACTAAGGTAAAATTTGTTATTGTATTTGTTTACAATTATGTGTGCGGCCTTTTCGCGGTAAAGGGCAGTAATACGTGGCACTTGGTGTAATCTGAGTTTTGACACCAAATGATAAACAGCTGTACCCAATTGGCCCGAATGAACTTGTTCTGCCTTTATTAATGCGCAAAAAACACACTTAGAGAATTAAAGTAACCAACATGGTAAGGTAAAAGAGCCTTGTTAACTACTTTATGACACACAAGCAATTTAGGCTATGAGCATCGAGAACATTAAAACTCAGATTATGTTGTTGATTAATAATCAGAATATTTGCAAAACCGGAAAAACACTTCTAACAGAGTGATCAGAATACAGGTCTCTACTTAAGAGAGGCAGGCCTGTTTGCAACAACACGAATTAGTATAAATAATAAGTGCGCTGAAAAGCTGATTTGTCTTTAGGTGAGTGGTTTACATTATGGATTTAGTAAATATCGGCGATTTTGATGTTGATGTGAAAGAAAAACGCATTTATAACAGCGAAGGTGAGCTACCGGTTGAGCCTAAAGTCATAGATGTGTTGTGTTATCTGATCCAGCATTCTTCGCGGTATGTTAGTTTACAGGAGCTGCATACAGAGGTTTGGGCTGGCAGAGTTGTCACTGATACAGCTGTCAGGCGTACTATCAGCAAATTGAGAACTTTGTTAGGTGATACGGAGCCTGAAAGTCCACGTTATATCCGATCGCAAATGAAGCGTGGCTACCAATTTATTTATCAGCAAGAGTCTGGACGAGCTGTGGAGTCGGATAAACTCCTGAGCAATGAAACGCCCGTTAGCTCGATAAGTTCTTTGGAAAAAGAGAGAGAAACCTCTGTTACACCATCAAGACATTTCAGTATATCCAGGTATGTTACTGCATTTTCGTTGCTCCTGCTTACTGTCCTTGCGCTCGTTGTTTTGACGAACACCATTAGCGAAAAAATTGTAGTCAATAATAAACCCCTCGTTGATATAGCGGGTGAAAAGAGATTTTTATCTGTTTCGGAAGACGGTCGATTCCATACTTTTACTGGTCGACTCAATCAAAGTGGGCCTTGGCAGCCCTACCTGTATGATTTCAAATTAGGACAACTACAAAGAATTTCTGTTCCAAATGATGCTGCTTATCACATAGTTTCTATGTTGAATAATGACGTGGTGGCTATTTCTTCGCAGGAGAATGGGTTAGCTAAGTTGTATTTGTATTCTGCATTAAATTTAAATCTTCCAGCAAAGCCACTCCTGCTGGAGGAGTTTTCGGACATTGGCCAAGCTGTATCCTATAAAGACAATATTATTCTTATTAATGGTAAAAAAAAGCAGGAAATCAATGGTCTGTATTATTTCTTTGACCTTGAAAAAAGAAGCTTAGAACAGTTCACCTATAGCTCGAAACAAGGATCTGTTGATTTTGGAGCTGTGCTATCTCCCGATAAGAAGCATCTTGCTTTGATCCGCAGGGATTCTGTGTACCATATTCAAATTTATCGGATAGCAGATAAAAAGTTATTAATTGAAGAGTCTTTTTCACAAAATGCTTTAGGGGCAGATGAGCTTAATCTGATGTGGATTAATCAAGAGGAACTCTTGGTCAACTATGGTCATAAACTTAAGCAATTGAATATTGAAACTGGTGCTGCGACATTACTGCCTTTGTCTGAACGTTTTACCGGTTTTGGTCGTGATATTGCTGGCAATATGTTTGGTTTGTTGTTAAAGCCGCAAGGTAAAGATTTTTATCAGATCCAATTGCCCGATCTTGACACTGTCCAGCGCTATTTTTCATTTGAAGAACAAGTGGTTAGTTTAACCTATAGCGATGAAGTTGGCAGGTTATGGCTGGTGGAGGAAAATAAAGACAGCTTTAGTTTGTATAGCTTTTTTCCTGCTACGGGTGAAAAAAAGCTAATTTTGCAAAGCGAGGAAGTGTTTACCTTGATTGCCGAAGAACCGGACTATGTATTGCTGCTGCAAAAAAATCAACTCAGACTTTTGGAGCTGCAAAGCGGAGAACTGGATCATATTTCGTATGAAAATCAGCAGGTATGGACGGCGGCGCCCAGCTCAGACAAGTCGAAGGTCATCTTTACAGAAAAAATTGGGAACGAATGGTTAGTTAATTTGTTTGACAGGCAAACGAAAACACAAATCCGGATACTTAAAGGCTATCGGCTACTGTTACCCTGGCGTGATAGCTACATTGCCGCAGACCCGAAGGGACAGTTTTATCTGTTAGATCCTGATTTCCATTTGGTCAAATCGCTACCGCTAAAGGTAAATTTTGAGCTAAGGCATCAGGTCAACTTATTAGGGGACAAGCTGGTAAGCGCCAATCTGAAGACTGATTCAAACTGGTCTCTGATGACTTTAGAGCTGCTGACAGGAAACAGTGAGTCGCAATTCAGTACTTCTTTGCCTATAAAATCCAGTTTTTCTTTTAATAATGACGGCACAAAATCCATTGTGACTATAGAGAATGAGCATATAAATCAATTGGTTAAGATAGGTTATAACTTTAGTTATAACTAAGTGTCAGTAAAGTCACTTGAAGGTAACTCCTCGGTTATTGTGATGGGATGAATGCATGGATAGTCTGAAACTGTTCTGAAATTCAACACCAACACTAGGAGCTACAAAATGACAAAAACATATGTTCAAATACTTTTCACCTTATTACTGGCTTTGTTCATAGCGGGCGGTGCGGTAGCCAGTGAGACAAAAGATGATGACCTGAAAAAGGCAAAGCCAATGCAATGTATTTGGTTCCTGCAAAATTGTGCACCACCACCACCACACGATTATGCTGAGGCAAGTGGCGTGACAGCAAAACAAGATTAACTACTTGTTGTAAAAGAGGTTGTTATGAGTCAACTGGAACCTATGGTGAAAAAACTGCAGGCTATGACATCTTTTGACGAGCTTGCAGATTTTTTTAATACCATGCAAATGCAATATAAATATAAGTTTTGTGGCTTGGTCCTTTGGCATGCTGACGATAAACGAGATATTGTTGCTGCCAGTCAGACAGACGACTTTAAGGCTGTAGCCAGTCAAACTGCACTCAGACAAATTTGTCTGAAGCGGTTTACTCCAGCATTAAGTTCGGAGTTAGAGCCTGCTCTTGACTTAGTTTCCGATGCGCTGGTAGTTCCCCTCCGGGGGAATGGATTGGAGGCTGCTGCGTTAATCATTGGCTTACAGCCTGAGCAGGCCACTATGGCACAACAAATCGCCTGGTATTGGTCTATTGTGGCAAATTATTTGTATGAAGCCATACATCGTTTCATGAGAGTCAGTGAGCAGACTGAACACTTTATGCTGACTTGCCGTGAGCATGCTTGCCTTGTTTGGGCAGCGAAAGGCAAAACGTCATGGGAGATTAGTCAAATTCTGTCGATTTCGGAACGCACAGTTAACTTTCATCTGGGTAACTGTATTCGAAAAACAAATAGCTGTAATCGACAGCAGGCGATAAGTAAATGCGTAGCTGGCGGTCACATTTATGTTTAACCAAGACAGAATCACTGTCTCTTTACTAAGTTAGTGGAGATGAATATGAACATAAGTCAAACAGGGATTACACACTCTGTAAACAATATAGAGGCGTCTGCTTTGTATATGCTTGTCAGTGAAGTAGAAAACACGACAGTTAGCTACATGCAGCTTCAGCAACCTCCACAGGAATACTATAAACAGACATCGCAAGACTCCGCTTAATGCTGATAAAGCAGAAAATCCGCCTGAGCGCCTCAGCCGGGTTTTCTGCTGCATTGTTTATACTGATTTTTGGGGAGGCTGATGAAATGAAAACGGAGTGCTCATTCCCCAAAATTTAAAACCACCTGCAGAATGAATTGAGGAGCGCTTTGACAGGCCCTTTTTAAACCTTTACCGCCCTGCTTCTAGCTTTTTTTCACAAAGACTACCTGCCAGAATTAACAGCTTTCATCATGAATCATGTCTCTGTACATTTAAGTTATCGGGTAGCTTGCTGGCTCCGGTAAACCGTAAAAATTAATGGAGATTAAAATGCATATTTTAGATAACGAAAACCTGGAAAGTGTTCATGGTGGAGTTGAAGTTCCACTTCCTAGCTTAGGCGATGCTCTTGTAGCTATTGCTCTCGAACTTTATAACGCTTTTAAATAAGGAGAATGAGCATGACTACATTATCAGTTGAAGATTTAAATGCTGTAAACGGTGCTGCATTATGGATGATCCCTGTTGGTGTCGCTTTGTGGTATGAGTTTGGTGGCGGGAAAGAGTTTATCCACAACCTGTAAATTTAAAAAAGGGTGTCCAATCCCTTTGTTTCACTGCCTGCTGCAGTCATAGCGCAGGCAGTGATGTATAGCTTCATGACTGAGCTAACCAGTTTCATAGCCATCAATTCCAGTACATTCAAATGTCTGCAGTTTCAGTATTGCCCAATCCGGTGAGCCGCATTTCTTTAAACATTTCACCAGTCACTGGGCATCTGCTTTTCAATTGATTTTTTCACATCAAACTTTAGGTGGCTGATGAGGTTCATGGTTGTGTCGTCAATATAAACGCTACTATTCATGATCTTCCGCAAGGCTAATATTTTTCTAACCCCGGTCGCGTTACTACCTATATAAAAATACTGATTCATTCCGTTCTATATTTCCATTAATTTTCTATTTTCCTCCAAGTCATCATTCAAAACCTGTCATAACTACCAGCTTTTTTATATTCAAATAACAAGCTACATTTTTTTCATCGGCAGCTTGCTGGCTCCGATAAACAATCAACTTAATGGAGAAATAAAATGAACGAACTTACTTTTCAACAAGTACAAGATGTAAATGGTGGGATTGGTCCTTTTGCGGCAGCTGCTGCAGTAGCTGGTGCAATAGTTTTGGCTGGCATTGTTTCTGGCTATCTAGATCATATCAGCCAGCACTAATAATTTTATAAGTAATTATTTAATAATTAAAACAAACTTATAGAAAAATAAATTAATCGAGGTGAAAAATGAAAGAGTTAACTATTGTACAAATTGAAGATGTGAATGGCGGTGTACTGGGTTTAGGTGAAGTTGTCGATGTTTTATATGAAACTGGCAAGTCGATCGGTAATGCGTTAGCACATTGGATCCATTGCTAATAAAAAAGGTGTAGTCATTTTGGTGGCTACACCTTTTACTAATCAATCTCTGTTTTTCCACAACATCCAGGCATCTGGTTATCTTTGCAATACATTTTATCTTTTTGACACTCACGTATAATTCATGCCATGAAATCAATATTTATTCTATTTCAGATTGGGCTTATTTTTTATGCGGCAGATGTTTTTAATAGAATATAGAGATTACCTGTAACATTTATCAGCTTTGTTTTTTTTGATGTTGGATATATTATTTATTTGTCATCTATGGATTGTTGGTTCAAATAGATGTGGGCGAGGTTATTTTTAATGACATTTAATCAATTTTAAACTCGATAAGGAGTTGATGGTTATGAAAGAAATTAAATCGAACGACATAGAGATGGTATCCGGTGGGTCTATAAAAGATGCAGTATATGCGACTCTGGATTCTATACAACGAATCATTGACATGATTTTGGAACCTTGAGTTAGCAAGTTTAACCTGGAGTTTTTATGTTAATTTTAGATCCTGAATCATGTAATAAGATATCAGCCGGTACTACTTTTACACCTCACGACAGTGAGTTAAGGCTCATTGATATCATCAGAAATCTTTTAAATTGAGGAGGGTATGGTGAAAACGTTGAATAGTTCTGAATGCAATGCTGTGAATGGTGGCTCAATTGCCGATCATATCCGGGATGTTCTGGAAGATTGGTTAGATTATTTAAATCCCTAATAGTCTGGATATCTTAATCCTAATGGAGATTATAAAATGAAAATAATGCAGATAGCTGATTGCACTCTTGTTGCTGCAGGTGTGTGGGAAGGCGAAAATGGTGAAGGATGTATCCCTAATCCAATTAAAATAGTCGTGAAATTAGCTCTTTAATGGCGGTACACAATGAAAGAGCTGAATAAAAGTCAATTGACCCATGTGTTTGGTGGGGCTTTTCTGGCCTACACCCCTGGAATGGATTATCAGGAGTGGCTGGAGTATTACAACGGTGGATATTTATATCCTTAAGTTCTCAAGACCGCAGCTTCGCTGCGGTTTTTCTTTGCCTGTCAGATATACCAGCTTATGTAGCCTGCGGTTTTCTATCACAATCTCACTAGGTTTGATGTTCTGGGGACGCCTTGGCTGCCAGAAGTAACTTTGAGGGATATCAGGTGCAACTTATTTATCAATCTGAAGCCGCTGAATGTGGTTTGGCCTGTGTGGCGATGATTGCGAATCATCATGGCCATCAGCTGGATTTAAGTACTCTGCGAAACAGATACGCGGTGTCACTTAAAGGAGCCAATCTGCAACATTTAATGCAGTTGGGTGATCAATTGGGTTTGGCTGGGCGTGCGCTCCGCCTTGACTTAGAGCACTTAAGCCAGTTACAGCTCCCCTGCATTTTACATTGGAATATGAACCACTTCGTGGTGCTGAAGAAGGTATCAGCCAAACATATTGTGATTCTTGACCCAGGTGCCGGTGAAAGAAAGGTTGCTATGGACGAGGTTTCCACCTCATTCAGCGGTGTTGCGTTGGAGATGAAACCTACTCAGGAATTTAAAAAAGTTGATGAAAGGGTCAAACTTGGCTTAACCGCTTTTTGGAGTCGGGTTGAAGGTCTGGTCCCCTCGTTGTTGAAGATTTTCGCGCTGTCATTGATGTTGCAATTGTTTTTGCTGGCGTCTCCTTACTATATGCAACTGGTTGTTGATGACGTATTAATCAGTATGGACCAACCATTATTGACTGTTCTTGCGCTGGGTTTTGGTTTGATGATGTTACTCAAAGTGATCACTCAAGCGTTACGAGGCTGGGTTATTTTGCATTTGGGGTCTGTGATGAATTTACAGATGGCAACCAATTTGTTCAGGCATCTATTGCATCTGCCACTCAGTTACTTCGAAAAACGTCATATCGGCGATATTGTATCGCGTTTCGGTTCTTTGGCTCAGGTAAGAGAGCTGATGACAACAAGCCTGGTTGAAGGCGTCATTGATGGCATTATGGCCATTACGGTACTGGTTATGATGTTTATCTACAGCCCGCAATTGGCTGTGGTAGTGATTGTCGCTGTGCTGCTTTATGCTCTGCTACGTTGGGCTCTTTACAAACCCCTGCGTGAACGGACCGAGGCTAGTATTATTGCCAGCGCTAAAGAGCAATCCAACTTCATGGAAACAGTGCGGGGCATGCAGAGTATCAAACTATTTGGTCAGCAAAGTCAGCGTTTGAATCTGTGGCAAAATCGTTTTGCCGACACGATCAACGAAAACTTTCGACTAGGTAAATGGCAGATCTCTTATCAGACGATTAACCAGTTACTATTTGGTATTGAAAATACGCTGGTGATTTTTCTGGCAGCTTATGCAGTGATGGATGGCATGATGAGTGTTGGGATGATGTTTGCCTTTATCACCTATAAAACCCAGTTTACCGAGCGAACTGCAGCCTTAATTGAGAAGGTAGTGCAATTGTATATGGCCAGATTGCATTTAAACCGGCTGGCGGATATCGCTTTGACGGAAAAAGAAAATGAAGGTGGGGTTGGTCAGCAACGAGAAATTACAGGGGCTATTAAAGTTAGTGGTTTATGTTATCGCTATTCAGCAACGGACCCCTTGTTATTTAATGATCTGAATTTTGAAGTGAAAGCGGGTGAAAGTATCGCTATCATCGGCCCTTCCGGTGCAGGTAAAACGACATTAGCTAAACTGATGCTGGGATTATTGTCGGCAGAAAACGGTAAAATTGAAGTTGATGGTACAGATATCCGTCATTTGGGTCTGCGTCAGTATCGCCAGCAGGTGGCGGCTGTTATGCAGGATGATCAGTTGATGACAGGCTCTCTGGCTGAGAATATTGCCTTCTTTGACCCACAAATGGATATGGAAAAGGTTGTCGCCTGTGCGCAACTGGCAGGTATACACCAGGATGTAGCTGCTATGCCTATGGGGTACAACGCATTAATTGGAGATATGGGAAGTTCACTCTCCGGTGGTCAGCGCCAAAGGATCCTGCTAGCCAGAGCGTTGTACCGACGTCCTAGAATCCTGTTTCTTGATGAAGCAACCAGTAACCTGGATGTACAACTGGAACACCATGTAAACAGCGCTATTAAACAACTGAACATGACCAGGATTATTATCGCTCATCGTCCAGAGACGATTCGTAGCGCTGATCGCATAGTGCAGTTGCATCAGGGAAAAATTCTGGATATCACTGAACAGTATCATGCGGCACTCGCGGCTAAATGCGCCTGATAGCTCTCACTTAAAATAGCAACCCTTGTTGCAGACGTCGGGTTGATAGCTGCGATGAAAGGTGCAGGCTACTGGTGATTCAATAGTTAGGGGAGGGTATCCTCCCCATTCAACATGCAGGAATACCTGAACTATGGAGAAAATGAAATTAGCCGCATTAACATTAGTTATTGTTGGTGTGTTTTTAATTGTCTTGATGATTTATTACTCTGGACGCCCTTTTTCTGATGTTTTATTGGTGTCTATAGTTGGAGTTATCTGTTTTTGTCTAGGTTACTTTATTAGAGGTATGTTTATTAAATCTAAATAAGACAAATTACTGAGTTGTAAAGTGCTGCGCTTATTAAATAAATGCACCTAATTCTGATGCATCGTATTCAGCCCATGTTTTCCATCAGGAAACTGGGCTGCCGTTTTTATAGAGAGTATCTATCTACCTCAATGATTGATTCATGCTATCACGTCGATGATTGCGAATAATCGTTTTATGTAATGTAGACAGAGCTTTCTTAATTTATTATTCCGTAGGCTTTAGAACAGTAAAAAACAGCTTGAAATTCTACTCTCCTGTCATCCACTTTTGCGGGTTCTTACTCTTGTGAAAGATGTAATGCTCCCGGGCCAATCTGACGTTTTTGGTCCGGCTTTGCTTTTCAACTACTCTGCCTGAGAGTGTTTCTTACTTTTCCTAAAAGTCGTTACTTTGTGTTGTTGATTCTTGAAACTCTATGGTTGTTTAGCATCTTTGTCCCTGCTATGCACAGCTCGTCGTTGTAGGTCTACAACTGCCAACTTTTGTGAACAGATATATTCGTTGTTACCTGTCAAAGCTGACAGTTTCGCCAGCCATAAACTACGGGCACTATGAACTCATCAGATGAACACAGAGGAAATGAAAAATGATTTTATTGATGGGTGCTAAAGACGACGCACAAATCCTTAGTGTGGCAACACAACTGGATGCAATGCAACAAGAGTATTCCGTATTTGATAGCTCAGCTTTTCCTCAAATAGACACTATTGGTTATCAGCCACAAAGTGGAAACATGGTGTTGAAGATCGGTGGTCAAACATTTGCGTTAGACGATGTGAAGTCTATGTACTGGCGGAATTATCTGGCACCAAACCATGGCAGTGATAATCCTATAGCCCACAAAGACAGCGTCAGCTTGTTAAAATCTGTACTAAACGAGTTAGGCGGGAGAGCTAAAAACAGTGCTGCAGCCGTGCATTTCCATCAGGAGAAACCACGTCAATTGGCAGCTGTTGCAAAGTTAGGCGTCAAAATTCCTGCCACCTATGTGGGTAATGATCCACTGGCTGTGCGTGAATTTTGCCAGCAACATTCCGAAGTCATTTTTAAACCCGTTACAGGTGGTGATTATGCTCACTTGTTAACCGAAGAACATTTGTCTGTTGAGCATTTAAACAAGAGCTTGCGCCAGGCTCCGGTCACATTACAGCGCTTTATCAAAGGAACTAACATCCGTACCTATGTTATTGGTGACGAGGTATTTAGCGCGGAAATTCGCTCCCAACACACAGATTTCAGAACTGACGGTGAGATTGAATTAACCGTCATTGAGCTACCTGAGCATGTAAGGCAACAAGCCTTAGCGATAAAAACGACACTGGGATTAGCCTGGACTGGTATCGATTGGCGTCGGGATATGCAGGGCGATTATTACTTTCTTGAGGCAAACCCAAGTCCTATGTTTGCTAATTTCGAAACTTACACAGGCCTACCCGTTGCGAGACATCTCGCACAACTTTTAGTAGCAGCCTGATCGAAGAATTTGTCAGCTCATGTTGCTGCATGGGCTGCAAATACATCGCAGTAGCGGTGTTTGAATTAACCTAAGTAACTTACCAGGCATAGCCTGAAACAAAATCAATGGAGATTACAATGATGAATACTAAATTACCAGTTCACCCTTTTGCCCAAATCACGACAACAGACATCGAGCAAGTAAACGGCGGTTTGATCTCTGGCGATTTTAAATTCGTGACCATGAAACAGCCTGAAGATGGCGTTGGCTCAGTGTCAAAGTTGAGTGATGAAACTGGTACTGGCCCAATCTTCACAACTTTGGCTGTAGGCGAAGAAGGTGGCGGTCTGCCTGAGTTGTTCTAATACGAACAGGCAATAAAAAGCCGGGACTGTTGCTGCAGAACCCGGCGGTCACAATCTTAATGGAGATTTAGATTATGTGTCCAAAAGATATAACCATATTTACCGCCTGTCAACGTGAAGCCTGTCATTTTTAACAGCTTTTGTAAGATCTAAATCTGAATACACTTATTGGACAGATTTCAATTTCGAGGACATTTGCAATGAGTTCTGAGAGCTTGTTCCGGCCAGAAGCCGTAAAACAACAAGGTGTAAAGCTAGATGGCGATGTCATTATTGCGCAACCAATAAAAGCTACAGTTTTGGTTGCAGCCCTTGTCAGTACAGTGATTCTTGCGCTGATTTTTTTGAGTCAGTCCTCTTTTAACCGCAAAGAAACAGTGAATGGTTACTTAAAACCAGATTTGGGAGTGGCCAGAATAGCTCCTCAACGCAATGGAACTATAGTGACTTTGTATGTTGAAGACGGACAAACAGTACAAGCCGGGCAAAAACTGGCATTGATTTCTTCAGATGAATATCTGGAACAGGGCAATAATCTTAGCTCCCAACTGCTTGCTGCCCTTGAACAACAACGCACTAATCTTATGTTCAGATTAAGTGAGTACGAAGTGAGTTATCGCCAGCAAAAAGAAGCTCTGGAGGGGCGTCTGGCGAACATCAAGTCTCAGTTAAGCGAAATCAAATCACAACAGTCCGTTATGGCTGAGCGCCTCAGACTGAATGAGCAAAAACTTAAAGACTTCAAACATTTACGTGAGCAGGGGCATATCTCAAATACCGAATTGAATAACTTGCGGGAATCTGTGCTGACTATGCAACAGCAACAAAAAGATCTGCAAATTAATTATCAGGCACAGCAGGGGCAATTAATTCAGCTGGAAGCTCAGTACCAGGCATTGCCTAACGATTATGAGCAACAAAAAGTCCAGGTTTCTACAGAACTTGCGCAATTGTCCCAACAACAAACTGAAATGACGGCCAGAAGCGAAGTGCTGCTAACAGCCCCTGTTGCTGGCAGGGTCACTAATCTGGTTGCTGAACTGGGCAGCATGGCATTGGCTGGAAAGTCTATTCTGACCATAGTTCCGGAGAACAGCACCTTGTATGCCGTACTCTTAGTTCCAACCCGTGCTTTTGGTTTTATTCAGCCAGGACAAGAGACCCGGATGCGCTATGAAGCCTTCCCTTACCAACGTTTTGGTTTGTACAAAGGTGAGATAGTGCAGTATTCCAAGTCTGTTTTGTTACCCAACGAAGTCAGCATGCCTGTTCCTGTAAATGAACCTATGTACCAGGTGCATGTGAAGTTAGAATCGCAGGCTGTAAATGCCTACGGTGCAGAAGTGATGTTGCAATCAGGTATGTTACTCAGCGCCGATATTGTGTTGGAGCAACGCAGCCTTTTGAACTGGTTGTTTGAACCTATTATCAGTTTACGTGGCAGGCTATAAGGGATTGTGATGATGAAAGTTATGGTTGCAGCGCTGATGGTGCTTTGTGGTTGGTTTATGTACCAGTATGCGCTGGCACCTGTTTATGTGACTTTTAGCAATGAGCAGCAAGGCAGAAGTGCAAGCGAGACGACGCTTTATTTCTGGGCTTCAGATCGTGACAGAGACTTCTTTCAGGTTGGTCAAACTTATGAGTTAAGTGCTGAACAACAAAAGACACAGCTGATACTTTTTTCTGTGGCTCATGCTGAAGTCAAACCCGAAGCGTTGAAATTAGGTTTTCGGTTCGTCCAGTCGGAAGCATTTATGCCTGAACATGAAAAATATCAGGTGATACTGTTACCTTAAAACCTTCAACGTTTTTTTGGCATACCTGAGGGCAATACGGTTTTTTTGTAATGCGTTACAGCTCAGGAAAATTTCATACTGAACCTGTATTCTGTAAAGTTATCTATTAGAATAACCACAAAATTATTACAAGGGTTATTTTATGGCTTTGAATGTTGTGATCCTGGCTGCCGGTAAAGGCACGCGGATGAAATCTGCTTTACCTAAAGTGCTGCACAAAGTTGCCGAACGCCCTATGGTGCAGCATGTAATCGATACAGCCCGCTCTCTGGGTGCACAATCTATTAATCTGGTGTATGGCTATGGCGCCGACCAGCTGAAAGCTGCATTAGGTGAACAGGATTTACACTGGGTATTGCAAGCCGAACAGTTAGGTACCGGCCATGCAGTGCAACAGGCCGTGCCTCATATCGCAGATAACGATACAGTGCTGGTGCTTTACGGTGATGTGCCTTTAACCCGCAAAGAAACTTTAGAGCAACTGCTGGCAGCCCGATCTGCCGATGGTTTAGCAGTGCTGACAGTGCATCTGGCCAATCCTATGGGGTATGGCCGCATGGTGCGAGAAAATGGCAAAGTGGTGGGTATTGTTGAACAAAAAGACGCCAACGCCGAACAGCTGAAAATCACTGAAGTAAACAGCGGCATTATGGCGGTTCCGGGTAAGCAACTGAAAAAATGGTTAAGCCAGTTACAGAACAACAATGCGCAGGGCGAATTCTACCTGACCGATATTATCGCTATGGCGCACAAAGAAGGGGTAGACATCACGACAGCTCATCCTGCTACAGCCATTGAAACTGAAGGCGCGAATAACCGTGTGCAACTGGCGCAGTTAGAGCGGGCTTATCAGGCGCGTAAAGCTGAAGAGTTAATGCTCAACGGTGCTAACCTGCGCGACCCGGCACGCATTGATATACGGGGTGACGTCACCGTTGGCAACGATGTGATGATTGATATCAACGTGATTTTTGAAGGCAAAGTAGTGCTGGGCAATGGCGTGGTGATTGGCCCCAACTGCGTGATTAAAGATGCAGTGATTGGTGACAACACTGAAGTGAAAGCTAACAGCATGATTGAGAAATCCACTATTGGCATTGGCTGTTCTGTCGGCCCTTATGCCCGTATTCGTCCTGATTCTGTATTAGCTGACGACAGTCATGTCGGCAACTTTGTTGAGCTGAAAAAAACCACTTTAGGTGTAGGTTCTAAAGCCAACCATTTAACCTATTTAGGTGATGCGGTGATTGGCAGCAAAGTGAACGTAGGTGCCGGCACTATCACCTGTAACTACGATGGTGCCAATAAGTTTGTCACCACTATTGAAGACGGTGTTTTTGTCGGTTCCAACAGCTCTTTAGTGGCTCCTGTCACTTTAGGCCAAAACTCCACCGTAGGTGCTGGTTCTGTAGTGACAGCCAGTGTCGCGGCGGATGAACTGGTGGTTGCTCGCTCTAAGCAGCGTCATATCAGTGGCTGGAAAAGACCAGTGAAAATTAAGAAATAATGATCGGCTGATCAGACTAGAAACCCGTCCTTGTTGGCGGGTTTTTGTTATGTGCATGGAAGGACTGTATGTCGCAACTGTAGGGAACAGAGTTGCGGCTATGATTAGCCAAATTAAAACAAAACCGATAGCCAGCTCATTGGAAATAATAACTCTGGCGCTATTAAAGCATGCCGATGCAACCCAACACTGAGCCACTGTAATACTGAATCAAAAGCCAGCAACAGCAGCACCAGCACAATAAAAGCGGTCATCAGCTGCCGCAGGCCTGGTAATTGAATCGAGTCTTGTGTATTCATCGCCGCTCTCCCTGAAGTTCTGATACTAAGTCGGGTCTGATTGCGAAATAGTTGGAAGCGTTACGAAAAAAAATCAGCACAGGTTCATTCGGACTTGCTAAAGTTCGCGCCAAACTGCCCCCTAAGGACAATAAAATGATCACCAAACACAAAATTCTGGCTCTTGCTTTACTGCTGTTGGCCTCTTGTTCTCAGCTGAATCATCTGGATATTTTCAGCCTGAAACAGCAAGAGTTACAGAGCTTATTGCTGGATCAATTAGAGCAACAGCAAGGCAAAGGTAAAATGTTGGGTCTGCCGCTGACTTTAACTGTACGTCAATTGGAGCTGCAATTAGCTCCGGATAACAAGCAGCAGATAGAACTCAAGCTGGCGCTGGGTGCTGAAGTGGATGCGTTATTGAAACCTCTGAATACAGATCTGAATCTACACTTGTCGGCTTTGCCTTATTTTGACGACGAGAAAAACGCCATTTATCTGAAAAACTTAACCATTCTGGATTCCAGTGTCGGCAGTGGTAGCTCGCAACTCAAACTGGCGCCTTTAAGCAATGAAGCCAAAGCTATTCTGGCGCAGCTGTTGAATCGTCAGCCTGTCTATAAGTTAGATTGCAGCAAAGTAACGGAAAAAGTCTTATGTGGCATGCCTTTAACTTTGGTGTTGCAACCAGGCGAGTTGTTATTAAAGCCTAATTATTCTGCTCAGTAATCATCGTTTTCAGCAGTAAGGCTCTCAGTTACAGGGCCTTTTAGGCTGTTTAATGTAAAGATGGAATGATCTAGTTGCAAACGATTCTCATTTGATCTAGAGTGGCGCCCACTACTTAAATGAGATCTATTCTCATTAACTGGAGCGCTTTATGTTTAAACTCAAACCCCTGCTTTGTTCTGCCTCATTGTTGCTGACTTTTACTGCGACTGCTCACACTCCTTATCTGGCACCAGCCAGTTTTGAACCTTTAGGTGGTTGGGTGACGCTGGACGCTGCTTTTGCTGAGAAGTTTTTTGTACCCGAAGTGGCCTTTGATCAAAGCGAATTTAAAGTGCTGCAACCAGACGGCAAAGCTGTTGCACCAAAAGAGCTGTTTTCCGGTAAAACCCGCATTGCAGTGGCGCACCAGTTGGAACAGGACGGTACTTATAAATTCAGCACGGGACAGCGTTATGGCGCTGTATTTCGTAGCTGGCAGCAGGACGGCAAAACCCATAACAGCAGAGATCCAAAAGAACAAATTCCTTCTGGTGCTAAGTTAACCGCACATTTCCAGTCGGTGACCCTGGCTGAAACTTATGTCAGCAAAGGCGCACCAAGCCAAACCGCATTGAAGCCAACGAATCATGGGCTGGAGCTGGTGTTCCAAAGCCATCCCAACGACCTGTATATCCAAAGCCCAATCAAAGCCACTGTGCTTTATAACGGCAAAGCTTTAGCCGAACAAAAAGTACAAGTGTATCCGGCCAACTCGGCAGAAGCAGAAACCAAAGCCTCCAAAGAATTAATGACTGACAAACAAGGTCAGCTGAATTTCGAGCTGGATAACGCCGGTACCTATGTGCTGCTGACCCGTTTTCGTACCGATGCACCCAAAGGTGCCAAAGCCCCAACTTACAGTTACAGCTACAGCGCTGTAGTTGAAGTCACTGAATAACAGGAGTTTATGATGCAACGCAGAAGCACAGCCCTTACTTTATTTTTAGCCATCACCAGCTGTTATTTAGCTGCAGATGAAAAAGCCCCTAAAAAGCCAGCCCATCAGCCTACAGCTCAGGGTAAAGCCAGTTTTATTCAGGATTATGATCTAGATAAAGACGGCACTGTCAGTGAGGCTGAATTTGCAGAAGTACGTCAGCAGCGTTACAGCGCTATGGACGAGAACAAAAATGGTCAGGTGTCGGTGGACGAATACGTTAATGAATACGCTGGTCGTTTGGATAAAAAACTCGATACCGAACGTACAGGCCAAATCAAACAAACGCTGGTGCGCATCGAAGCGCTGGACAAAAACAAAAGCAAAACCATAGGCCACGACGAATACAACGCCTCTGGTGATAAAGCTTTTGCCTATATAGATACCAATAAAGATGGCGTGATCAGTAAAGCTGACCCACTACCAGAGCGTGAGCGTAAACCCGATGCCAAACAAACAGTGCGCGCCCGCCCAGCTTTAGTGATGCCAACGACCCACAGTGTGGTTGGTATGTTGGATATGTATGACCAGAATGGCGACGGTAAGGTCGACAAAACTGAATACCAACAACAACGTGATGCCGCTTTTGCCCGTACTGATCTGGACAAAAACGCTGAGCTGAGCAGCGATGAATACCTGAACGAATTTGTGGATCGTCTGGACCGTCAAATCGCCAAAACCCGTACCGCCCAGCTAAAGCAGGCTGCAGTACGCTTTAAAGCTTTGGATAAAGACAACAATCAGCAAGTGAGTAGCGCCGAGTTTAATGCCTCGGGCGAACGTATGTTCAAACGCTGGGATACGGATCTAAACCAGCAAGTGACTATGGCGGAAGCCTTGCCTGTTATTGAAGCAGAAGCAAACAAAGGTACGGCTGAGTAATGAAAGCTATTGTCTGGCCATTGACGCTATTATCGTTCAGTCCTGTGCTGGTGCTGGCTGACTCTGTCAGTTATCAGCAAGATGTTGCAGGGAAGCAGCTGAAATTGCAGCTGGAAGGCGTCAGCCAAAAGGACTGGCAGGCCAGACAACCCCAGTTTCAACACTGGTTAGCCACGTCTCAACCCAAGCAACAAGATCTAATTAAGCTCTGCGAGGAATGGCGTGCACTAAGCCAGCAAAGTTACAGCTGCCGTTTAGGCGCTATAGCACAGCAATGGCAACAAGCGGTTAAGAGCCAGCAATTGCCGGACAGAGTGGAATTACGCCGTCAAACCAGAGCCATAGAGCAGATGGTACTGACTGAAGCCAATAAATCTGCGGTGCTTTGGCAGCTGGACGGTTTAGCCAATGCCCGTTTGTTGGACGAAACGGCAACGCTGTTTAAGAGCTGGTTCCCGCAATTAAAGCAGATTGATCTGCAATCTGGTGTCAGCCGGTTGTTATGGTCTGATGCGGGCGCCATACCGCTGAGTCTGGGCACTGAACAGCCCTTACTGCAGCAACTACAGCTGAGTTCAATCGCTTTAGCTCAGACTGAAACTGCTGATACTCAGCAAGGTTATAAAGTGTCGTACCGGACTTTTAGCCCGCTATTGAACCCGGCAGAAGGCTGGCCAGTGGAATTCGGTCCAACAGCTACAGTGCTCGCTAAAGATGCAGTCACAGCCTATTTATTGGCGCAAAGTCTGGCAGTGCTGGATCTGAAGCAGGGCCAGCAGCTGACCGATCAACAGCAGGCCGCAGCTTTAATCAAAACAGATTCGGCCAACTGGTATGCGTCTAACTCCTGGTATCACTATCTGGCGGATAAAAGCCAAAGCCAGCAACTAGAGCTGCAGATCAGCTATCAGCTCCCCAAATTTACTGATGGTAATTACAAAAGACCTTATGTGTCGGTATGGCTGACCGATCAGCAGAAAAAACCTGTACGGCAATTGAGTCTGGTCGGCCAGCAAAGCCGATGGTATCAGGAGCTGAATCACTGGTGGCGTCGATTGGGTCGGAAAAATCCGGAGCAAATAGATCAGATTGCCGGCGCTACGCAAAAGCCCGGTACTTATCAGCTGCAGTGGGATGGTCGTGATCAGCAAGGTGCTGTGGTGCCATGGGGTCAATACCAGTTACATCTGGAAGTAGCGCGTGAACATGGTGGCCACGAACATTTAACTTTGCCGCTGAATTGGCAAGCCGATCTGCAGCCAGTACAGCAGCACGGTGAAGCTGAACTGGGGCTGGTGCGCCTGCAACTTCAGAGCAAAGACGGCTAAGTTTTTAGAATCAAATTCCTGTTGAGTTGCCTGCCAACTCCTGTTGTTCTCCCTATTCTCTGGATAGGGAGTTTTTTGCGTTATTAAAATAATAAGTTATTGAAATATATAAAATAAATTGAATTTTATTATTGAGAATGATTCTTATTTGATCTAGCATAACGCCATCCTGTGGACTTACCACACCTCTTTAGCTCGTCAAGGAGAGCGTCATGCCCTGTTCTAAAACTGTAATTGCTGTTGCTATTAGCAGCTTATTTTCCACCTCCCTGTTAGCCGAAGTTGCAGCTGAAGAGGCCGCAAAAGAGTTGTCACAACTGGATGCTGTGACTGTCACTGCTACTGCGCTTGAAGATAAAAAATCGACCACAGCCAATAGCACAGTGATCAAAGCCAAACAGCTGGAACAACAGCAGGTGCAGCGTTTAGAAGACATGGTGCGTTATATCCCTGGCGTCAGCTTAACTGATCAGGGCCGTTTTGGTTCGGCCGGCTTTAATATCCGTGGTCTGGAAGGCAATCAGGTCGCTATGACGGTCGACGGTTTGTCTGTAGGTGAAACCTTAAACCCGCCCACTTATGCCTTTTACGATTTCTTTGCGGCCGGCCGTGGTGGTATAGACCCGGATGCGGTGAAACAAATTGAAATCGTCAAAGGTGCTGACGCCATAGCCGCAGGCAGTGGCTCTTTAGGCGGCGCCGTACTTTTTGTCACTAAAGACGCAGCAGACTATTTAGAACCAGAAGGTAACGATACTTTTGTCCGGTTAAAAGCGGCTTACAGTGGTGCCAATGATGAAACTCAAGGCACTGTGACAGTGGCAAACCGTACTGGCAAACTGGAAGCTTTGGCCGTGCTGACCAAGCGTGAAGGCCACGAAATGGAAAACTATGCCGACTCAGCAGAGCGCCAGGCCATTACAGGTTCAGGCCGCCCTGTTGCCGATCCACAAGACAACAGCAGCCACAATATACTGACCAAATTAAAGTACCAGCTGACAGAGACGCAGGATATTGGCCTGACCGCTGAGTTATTTAAAGCAGATATCGACACCAATAACTTATCCTGGTTAAGCCGTAGCTACCTGACCCGCACCAGTGACGACCAGCAGGAACGCAGCCGTATTGGTTTACAATACAATTGGTTAGCTGGTCATCAATTATTTGACGCCTTCTCTACCAGCCTGGATTATCAGAAAACCCAAAATGACGCTTTCACCTTGATGCTTGCTCCTGCCAGTGCAGCGCGTTTATGTACAGCAGGCCCTTGTTACCGCAGTGAAGACCGTGATTACGAACAGGATTTGCTGAAGTGGGCTTTTGCTTTGGACAAAGAGCTGCACACTCAGGGCAGCAGCCATCAGCTGGTGTATGGCGGTGCTTTGGAGCAAAAATCTGTTGATTTCTCCGCTATAGACACCAGTTATGTCGGTCAAACCATGGCTGTAGCAAAGCAGGAAATAGACCCTGATTTTGTGCCAGAGACAGACGCGGACTTATGGCATCTTTATCTGCGCGATAGCATCAAATTTAATGACAGCGCTTTTAGTTTAATCAGTGGCTTACGTTATGACCATGTCGCGTATAGCCCTACTTTAAATCAAGGCTTTACCGACGCTACAGGTACAGTGCAGGATGCCAGTTTCAGCGCCCTGACTGGTCAGTTAGTCGGAACTTATCAGCTGACAGAACAGCAAAGTGTCGCCTTGCAACTGGGTCGTGGTTTCCGGGCGCCAAGTACTGAAGAAATGTATTTCCAAACCTCCTCCGTCAGTCGTACAGACAAAGCAACCGGAGCAACAGTTTCAGGTTTGTACGGTTCAGTATCGAATCCAAACCTGGACGCTGAATACAGCACCAACCTGGAGTTGGCCTATCAGTGGCAGGGTGAAAACAGCAGAATTAAACTGGCTGTATTTAAAGACAATTATCAAGACATGATTGCCATTGCAACCCGGGTGCAAAATCCGAACACTGTGTATCAAAACTGTACCACTTCAGGCTGTACAGAAACGCAAGGCAACGCATATACCATCAATGAAAACGTCGGTGACGTCGATGTAACAGGTATTGAGATCCAGGGGGCATGGCGCTTCGGTCAGAATTGGAGCTCTCAATTGGCGTACACTCATCATGATGGCGAAAAAGAAAACGGCGATCCGATGATCACCATCAGCCCGGATAAACTAGTGGCAGGGGTCAGTTACAGAGCAACCGACTGGTGGAGTCTGGCGGCTAACTTAAGTTACAGCGCTGAAGTCAAAGCTGAAGACGCCTATGAAACCGAAGACGACGGCACCCAGACCGCGCTGGTGACCTATTTACCAAACAGCTCTACTGTGATGGATTTAGTCAGCACTATGGAATTTGGCGACAATTGGTTACTGAATGTCGGAGTTTATAACCTGCTGGATAAAGAATACTACCGCTGGGAGCGTATTCGTTATGCCGCCAGCAGCAGAAACAATATCAGTGCCGACGGTATTCTGCGTTACAGCGAACCGGGCCGTTATGCCAAGTTGAGTGTCAGTTACAGTTTCTGATCCTTGACGGAGATCGGGTTCAACCTCCGGCGGCGCGGATAAACCGCGCCCCTAAATTGCCCCGCTTTCTACGTTACCCTGGTCTTTTGAGAGAATGCTCAACCACCTGCTGGGAAGACAGGTGGTTTTTTTATGTCCAGGGAAGGACGGTATGTCGCAACTGTCCTTGGCGCATTCCGGCCAGTGGACAGAGCCACTGGCGCTCATCCGGGCATTGCCAAACTTGTTGGCAATGCTATTTCCGGCTTCACCCTTTGGGCCAGCTAAAGCTGTTAAAAATCGTTCCTGACGATTTTTTATTCGCAGCCATCCATGGCGCTCACCCTTCGGGCCAATGCTTCGCATTGTTAAAAATCGTTCCTGACGATTTTTTATTCGCAGCCATCCATGGCGCTTACCCTTTGGGCCAGCTGAAGCTGTTAAAAATCGTTCCTGACGATTTTTTCTTTAAAAACAAAGATCACATTAAGGAAAAAACGTTATAATGTCACAGGTTTTTAGTGTGGCTCTTGCTGCCTTACCTTGATCATCTTTATCCGCTGTTATTTCCCATAGGACAGGATTTTTTATGTTAACTCTGTTTATCCTGCTGGCTGCCTTTTTGGTGATGCTGGTATCCCTGTCCGGGGCCGTGTTATTTCTGCTGCCGCAAAAAAAACTACAACGTTTTTTACCACTGATTTTAAGTCTGGCTGTAGGTGTATTGCTGGCCAATGCTTTTTTACATTTATTGCCGGACGCACTGCAGCATCAGGAGTCGCATCGTCAGCTTTTTGGTTGGGTATTAGCGGGTTTATTAGGTTTTTACTTTCTGGAACGTGCGCTGCAACATGGCCATCCACAACTACCGGATCAGGCGATAAGCACCGCCAGCTATGGCAAAGTGAATCTGGTGGCTGATGGAGTTCACAATTTTATTGATGGTGTATTAATAGCAGGCAGTTTTCTGGTCGACCCTTTATTGGGTGTGACAACGACAGTCGCTATTCTGATCCATGAAATACCACAGGAAATTGCCGATGTTGCTGTATTACTGCATGCCGGTTTCAGCCGTAAAAAAGCTTTGTTGTATAACCTGTTATCGGCCAGCGCTTGTGTATTAGGTGCAGTAGCGACCTTGACTATCAGTCATTGGTTAACCCCTAATCTGAATATCTTATTGGCTATTACAGCCGGTGCTTTTATTTATTTAGCCAGCGCCGATTTAATGCCGCTGCTGCGCAAAAATGTTGAACAACCTCTGTGGTTACATGGCCTGATGATGGGGCTTGGTGTGCTGCTGATGCTGGTTTTGATAGGGCCTGAAGCTTCACATCAACACTAATTAGCCGTCGTACTTGAAGCTGCAGCTTTGTTGACTGCGCCTGATGTTGAGGAAAGAGTATCGCCCCAGTCGCATAGACAACTATGCTCCTGGGGTCTCGTTTGCTTGTCGCCTCTCTGCATCATCAATTACTTAGGCTAAACACTTCTCGTATTTAAAGCCGCAGCTTTGTTGACTGCTCACACTCTCCACAAACACTGAATTTAACTTTCACTCTTGCGTTTAAGTTTCGTTTCTGTAAAATATCTTTCGAAACGAAACTTAAATGACTGGCAGATGAACAAACGAAACACCCAACAACGCCGCCGCGCTATTCTTGATCTGCTGAATCTGCAGGGCGAAGTCAGTGTTGAGCAGTTGGCCCATCACTTTGAAACTTCTGAAGTGACTATTCGTAAAGACTTAGCTGCACTGGAAGATAATGGCTTGTTATTGCGTCGTTATGGTGGAGCAGTGCAAGTGCCGCATGAACTGATCCAGGAAGCCGCGGTCGAAAAAGTTTCAGAACGAAAGCAAATTCTGGCCAAAGCTGCTGCAGAGCTGATTCGTGACCACAACCGCATTATTCTCGACAGCGGCAGCACCACAGCAGCTTTATTGCCTGAACTGTCGCATAAACAAGGTTTAGTAGTGATGACTAATTCCTTGTCTATTGCCAATGCATTACGTGAACTGGAAAACGAACCTACACTGCTGATGACAGGTGGCAGTTGGGACCCACAGTCTGAGGCTTTTCAGGGCCAGCTGGCGGAACAGGTTTTACGTGCATACGATTTCGACCAGCTGTTTATTGGTGCCGATGGCATTGATCTGCAGCGTGGTACTACTACTTTTAATGAGCTGACCAGCTTAAGCCGGGTGATGGCAGAAGTGGCGCGTGAAGTGGTGGTGATGGTGGAGTCCGACAAAATAGGCCGGAAAATCCACAACTTAGAATTGCCCTGGTCGTCCATCAAAATACTGGTAACAGACGACAAGTTACCCGCCAGCGCAAAACAACAAATAGAACAACAAGGCGTAAAAGTGATTTGCGCCCCCCTTGGATCAGTGGAGTAAGACTTTATGTGTGGAATAGTAGGTGCTGTAGCACAACGTGACGTAGTCGACATTTTGGTGGAAGGCTTACGCCGTCTGGAATACCGTGGTTATGACTCTGCCGGTGTGGCGATCATCAGCCCAACAGGCGAATTACAACGTATCCGCCGTTTAGGTAAAGTAAAAGAGTTGTCTGACGCAGTAAAATTAACCCCTGTTGTTGGCGGCACTGGTATTGCGCACACTCGCTGGGCTACCCACGGCGAACCTTCAGAGCGTAACGCTCACCCACACGTTTCCGGCAATATTTCAGTGGTGCATAACGGCATTATCGAAAACCACGGCCCGCTGCGTGAAATGTTAAAAGCCAAAGGTTATGTGTTTAATTCTGACACTGACACTGAGGTTATTGCGCACTTAGTGGCTGAAGAAATGAAAACAGCTGGTTCTTTGTTAGCTGCAGTACAAACTGCGGTCAAACAATTTAACGGCGCGTACGGCACTGTACTGATGGACCAAAACGACCCAAGCCATTTAGTGGTAGCCCGTTCAGGTAGCCCATTGGTGATAGGTTTTGGTATAGGCGAAAACTTTATCGCTTCTGATCAGTTAGCTCTGTTACCAGTCACTCGTCGTTTTATGTTCTTAGAAGAAGGCGACGTGGCTGAAATTACCCGTACCAGCGTGACTGTGTACGACAAAAACGGCAACCAAGTCGAGCGCACTATTACTGAATCTACCGCCAGCTATGATGCCGGTGACAAAGGTCAGTACCGCCACTTTATGTTAAAAGAAATCTACGAACAGCCACATGCTATCAGCAACACCTTAGAAGGTCGTTTAGGTTCAGACTCAGTGCTGGACGAGACTTTTGGTAACGGCGCCGCTGAACTGTTCAAAAAAGTCCGTCACGTGCAAATCGTTGCCTGCGGTACCTCGTACCACTCAGGTATGGTGGCACGTTACTGGCTGGAATCTTTAGCTGGTATTTCCTGTAACGTGGAGATTGCCTCTGAATTCCGTTACCGCAAGTCGTTTGTGCAGCCAGGCAGCTTGCTGGTCAGCATTTCCCAGTCTGGTGAAACGGCAGACACTTTAGCGGCCTTACGTTTAGCCAAAGAAGCGGGTTACATCGGTAGCTTAACTATTTGTAACGTGGCTGGTTCTTCACTGGTACGTGAATCAGATCTGGCCTTTATGACCCGTGCTGGCGCTGAAATTGGTGTTGCATCTACTAAAGCTTTCACTACTCAGTTAGTAGGTTTGTCGATGCTGACGTTGGCCATTGGTAAATACAATGGTTTAACCTCACAGCAGCAACAGGACATGGTGCAGGCATTAAAATCGCTGCCAGCCAAACTGGAAGAAACTTTAACACTAGCGCCAAAAATCGAAGCTTTGGCGACAGAGTTCGCTGACAAGCACAACTCGTTGTTTTTAGGCCGTGGCGACCAGTACCCTATCGCTATGGAAGGCGCGCTGAAGCTGAAAGAAATTTCCTACATTCACGCTGAAGCTTATGCCGCAGGCGAGCTGAAACATGGCCCATTGGCACTGATTGACGCTGATATGCCAATTATTGTGGTAGCGCCAAACAACGAACTGCTGGAAAAACTGCAGTCAAACGTGGAAGAAGTGCGTGCCCGTGGCGGCATCATGTACATATTCGCTGACATCGATGCTCACTTTAAATCAGACGCAACACAGCGTGTGATCAGCGTGCCACACGTACACCCGCTGATTGCACCAATCATCTACACTATTCCGCTGCAATTATTAAGCTACTACGTCGCCATTATCAAAGGCACAGACGTAGACCAGCCACGTAACCTGGCGAAGTCAGTGACTGTGGAATAGGTTTAAGTTATTGATTTAAAAAATAAAAAGCTGACTATGTCAGCTTTTTTTATGCCTAAAATTTGGCTATGCTGTGTTCATTAGGTTGTACAGATAGTTTTAAGCCTTTGTGGCTCTGGGTATTTTGATCGCCAGACTTGATAGTTTTTTAGTATTTACTAATATTCTTTTTGGGTATATGCTTATATTAATAAGTGATTAACCTCTGTGTTTAATGCGCAGTTGTTTTCCCTGAGTTACCAAGAGGTATTGAAGATGGACTGGATGAATTTTACTCCACAACAGTCGCTACTTGGTGGGCTATTTATTGGTCTTGCGACAGCCCTGTTATGGTTGCTGAATGGTCGTATTGCCGGGATTAGTGGTATTGCGGCCGGTAGTCTGACTTCCTCCGGCGCTGAACGGTGGTGGCGGCTGGCTTTTGTGCTGGGGTTGGTATTGTCTTCCTGGGTCTGGCTGCTGTTGGCTCCCTTGCCAGAAGTTCAAGTCACGTCGAATTACCAGCTATTAGCCTTGGCGGGTTTGTTGGTTGGCTTTGGTGCTCGTTTAGGCTCTGGCTGTACCAGCGGTCACGGCATCTGTGGTTTATCCCGACTGTCAGGCCGCTCTTTAGTCGCTACTGTTACTTTTATGACAGTTGCTATGGTCACAGTTTTTGTTGTCCGTCATCTGCTATAAGGACTTCATCATGAAAAATTGGCAGGATAGACAATTTTCACAGCCGCAGGCTGCCCTTCAGGGTGCGGCACAGAGAGGTGCTGCATGAAAAAACACAGATTTTTAACCTTGAGCGCTTTTATCTGCGGTCTGCTGTTTGGTTTGGGTTTACTGATGGCTGGTATGGCAAATCCTGCCAAAGTGCTGGGGTTTTTAGATATAGCAGGGCTTTGGGATCCATCGCTGGCTTTGGTGATGGTTGGCGGCATAGTCGTGGCTTTTATCGCTTTTAGCCTCAGCAAAAAAATGCCGCACAGTCTGTTACAGACGAAGTTCAACTGGCCTGATGCTACAGCTATTACTAAACCTCTACTGATCGGCAGCACGCTGTTTGGTTTAGGCTGGGGCTTAGTGGGTCTGTGTCCTGGCCCTGCTTTGGTGTTGGCTGGCTCAGGAGCTATAGAAGGACTGCTTTTTGTCGTCTTTATGTTGATTGGTTTTCGGTTGGCGGATCTTGTACAAGCCAGACTGAGTTAAACAGTCACTTTCATCTGAATATCCCTTCGCAACACAGCTAAAGAACTAAAGCCGCATCACTGCGGCTTTGGTTTTAGTTATTTCTACCATTTCAGTAAACAGTGCTCAAAAAATCCTCTTGCTAGTGCAGAATGTGATCTGCTATACATATTACTATGTAATGCAAGGTATAATTCATCGCATGGTTACTTTATGACAATAGAAGAAAAAGAAGAAAAAACTCAGGAAAAGTGGGAAGTGCAGTTGCGTAAAGGCACGCTGGAGCTGGTGATTTTAGCTGCACTGCGACACCGTACTTTGTATGGGCTGGAGCTTTTGAAGCTGCTGCAAAGTTTTAAAAGTGCCGCCATTACCGAAGGTACTTTGTATCCGCTGTTAGACCGACTGAAACGTGAAGGTATTGTGGATGCCCAGTGGGTGCAGGAAGGCGATGTCAGGCCGCGTAAGTATTATAGCCTGACGACTACCGGTCATCATAAGTTGGCCGATTTGATCACCTTATGGCGTCAGTCCGTGTTTGATATTGAATTTTTATTGGCTCACCCGGGCCCTGATGTTTTACCTGTTCAAGGAGAATAAAGATGGAACAACGCGACATGATTCATCAGTACCTGAAAGAGCTGGAGCGTTATCTGGCAAGACTGGAGAAGGCTCAAGCGCAGGAAGTGCTAAAGGAAATTGAAAGTCATATTTTTGATGTGCTGGAACAGCAACAAGGTTCAGGTCAGGTTGTGGATGCCAGCGCAATTTTGCAGGGCTTTGGTGAACCCCGTCAGTTGGCTTTTGCCTATATCGCTCATATCACGGATGGTGCGCCACCTCCTGCTGGTTTTAAAGCCATTCAAAAAGTAAAACAGGGAGTGACCGCGACTTTGTATTACACCATGGCGGCTTTTGGTTTCAGTATTGCTTTTGCATTACTTTTTGTTGCCGGAGCAAAAATCTTTATGCCAGATTCGGTCGGCGCCTGGTCTGCTGGTAATGGCAACAGTTTAGCTATCGGCTTTTTTGCTTCGCCTTATCCTGCGGATCAGGAATTGCTGGGTGCCTGGTTTATACCCGTCGCCATCTTCAGTGCCCTATTGGTTATAACCTTAACCAGAAAAGTGCTCAGAGTATTAAAAAACAATATGTAATTCAGCGGGTTGCTAATGCAAAAGGAGAGTTGTAATGCAATTGATTCTGACCAATTTAAAGCACTTTTTTGCCACTCTGACACTGCTGCTCGCTGTGGCTTTTGCTGTAGCTCTGTATTTTGGTGTGGATGTAGATTACGGCGATGACGAGCGCTCTTATAAAGTGGGTGATGAAGGCCCTCATGTATTTTTTCAGGGCGATCAGTTGCAGGTGAACCATATCAGAGGCAGCCGCGAGCAAGGTTTTTATCTGCAGCAACAACTGGTTCCGCTGGGGCAACGCCTGAAAACAGAAGTCTATTTTCCTTTGGAAAACACCAGTTTCAGCCTTGATATTCATGACGATATTAAAACACCAGCCATTGAATATCAGGATGATGAACCCATACTGGTGCTGTCTGATATTGAAAGCGCCTATAAGAGCCTGCGCGACTTTTTAATCGCTGCAAAAGTGATAGATACAGAGCTGAACTGGACTTTTGGTAAAGGGCATCTGGTGCTGTTGGGCGACTTTGTCGACCGCGATTCGTCTACCACTCAGGTACTGTGGTTTATCTACCGGCTGGAGCAACTGGCGCAGCAGCAAGGTGGCACTGTGCATTACATTCTAGGCAATCATGAAATTAAAAACCTGCAGGGTAATTTTCAGAGCGCTGCAAAAAAATACCAGTATGTCGCTACTCTTTTGGGCAAACAGCAGTTTGAGCTGTATGGTGAACAGTCGTTGCTAGGCCGTTGGCTGGCCAGTAAAAACACAGCTGAGCTGATCAACGGCCATTTATTTGTGCATGGTGGCTTGCACCCTAAACTGGCAGAGCTGAACTATAACCTGCACGACCTGAATCAGATAGTACGTAGCCAGTACCGCATAGGCTATTTTCCTAAGCCAGATCAGGGGGATTTGGAATATCTGTTGTCTACCCGTTATGGCCCATCCTGGTACAGAGGTTATTTCGAGGACGACTTAAGCCAGCAACAGATAGACGCGACGCTGGCGAAGTTTAAAGCTCAGACTGTAGTGGTAGGCCATACGCCGCAGTGGCGGGTAAAAAGCTTGTATCAGGGCAAAGTACTGGCCGTAAACGTCAGGCACCCGCGTGATTACAGAGGCAGTATTCCGCCTCGCAGCTCTGAAGGGCTGTTGATCCGGCAAGGGCAGTATTTCCGGCTGAATGACAGCGGAGAACAAAGCTTGTTGTGAGTCCAGCATGCTATTGGCATACATATGTTCTGAAATTGGCTGCCGACAAAGGTTTACTAAATAAATAGCCCTGCCCAACCTCACAACCGAGTTTGATCAGCATGTCTTTTTGCGCCTCATTCTCAATACCTTCAGCTATCAGCTGTAAATTCATCGACTGAGCCAGAGAGATCACTGCTTTGACTATTTCCATGTCGCCTCTGTCGGTCAGCATTTCCTGCACAAAGGATTTATCTATTTTCAGCACATCAACCTGAAACTTTTTCAGATAAGACAAGCTGGAATAGCCGGTGCCAAAGTCGTCTATCGAAGTACGAATGCCAGATGCTCTGAGTTGGCTTAACATGCTTTGGGTTTTACTGACATCCAGCATCAGTGCACTTTCTGTCACTTCCAATTCCAGAAGTTGTGCTGAGATCTGCAGTTCTGCCAGCAGATCTTTGATTTGCTGCACCAGCTGTGGATCGGCAAACTGAGCCGCTGCAATATTGACAGACACAGGCACCTGATAACCCAGTTGTTGCCAACTTAAACACTCCTGACAGGCCTGACGTAACACTTGTAGGCCTAACTCTACAATTAAACCTGTTTCTTCTGCCAACGGAATAAATTCTAACGGAGAGACCCATTGTCCCTGCTGGTTTTGCATCCGAGCAAGAGCTTCAGCTCCTAACAGCTTGCCTGTTTTTAAACAAAGCTTGGGTTGGTAATACACCTGTAGCTGCCTGTTAGCCAAGGTGTCGCGTAACAGCAGTTCCAGTTGATGGCGATAGATGATTTGCTGCTCCAATTCGTCGGAGAAAAAGCTGGTTCTGTTACGGCCTTCAGATTTGGCTTTAAACATAGCAACGTCGGCGTGGCGCATAACCATTTCAATGGTTTGGGCATCATCAGGATAAATACTGACGCCTATGCTGACGGTCATTTGGTATTTCTTTTCGTCCAGCGTAAAAGGTTGCTGAAATTGACTATGCACCTGACTGCTGAACAAAGCGATTTCTTCGATAGACCAGAGCTCTGGTAGCACCATCACAAACTCATCACCCCCTAAGCGCGCCAGTGTAGTTCCGGCATCACAAATAGAACTAAGGCGTTCAGAGGCTTGTTTGATCAGCAAATCACCGAGATTATGACCAATAGAATCATTCACATATTTAAAGTGGTCCAGGTCGATCAGCAGTAAAGCCGATTTATGGTGCAACTGCTCAGCTTTTTTAATGGCCTGTTCGATACGGTCATACAGCAAAACACGATTAGGCAAGTTGGTTAAAGGATCATGATTCGCTAAATGGCTCATTTTTAACGCCAGCGCCATACTTTCGCTGACGTCATGAAATACCACTATGCTGCCAAGACAATGTCCGTTACTGTCGATAATAGGTGCTGCTGAGTCTTCGACCTGATACAGCTGCCCTGTGCGTGATACCAACTGACAATTCAATGCCATGGCTACAACACGCTGTTCTTTTAGCGCAAAATAAATTGGGTTCCAGTGCGGTTCTAAGCTGTGGGCATCTCTTAATTGCATGACTTCTTCGATAGGGCGAAACAGCGCCTCTCTGGCAAGCCAACCTGTCATACGTTCGGCAATAGGATTCATAAAGCTGATTTTGCCGTCCAGATCTGTGGCTATCACCGCATCGCCTATAGAATCTAAGGTCACGCGTAGCCACTCTCTTTCCGCTGCGACTTGTCTGCTGTAGCGGCTTAAATCCAGCAGATTTTTAATCCGCATCCGACTCGATACTGCATGCAGAGGTTTACGTAAAAAATCTATGCCGCCTTCATTGAGTGACGCTATTTCATGTTCTATATCGATATGAGTCGTGACAAATACAACAGCTATATCTTGGGTGGCGGGATTGGATTTTAAGCTTCGACATACGGTAAGGCCATCCATACCTGGCATCTCTATGTCCAAAATGATGAGTTCAGGGCGATGCAAAACGGCCAGCTCAATGGCTTGAACCCCATCTGTGGCGAAATACAAAGTCGCTAAATCCTGCAATAGTTCGCGCAGGACTAATAAGGACGATGCCTGATCATCCACTAATAAAATTTTTGCTGCTGGTACAATAGCTTGCATGATCTGCATTCGGCACTTCCCTGTTTTTTGCCCAATCTTTTATTAGTGTAGACGAAAAATTAACCGGATAAAGCGCGGGATTTTTCACCCAAAGCCAATTATGCTGTGATAAATCATTTGGATAGGCCAAAACGTTGTTTAATTTTAGTGTACTGGAGCAATTAATTGGTTTTTCGCAAGATGCTTTTCAGCATCTCTCGCCTGCTATGACTCAACTGATCAGGTCTACCTCTGTTGAGCTACAGAAACTTAAGCAGTCCTATCAAAACAACGATGCTAAAGCTATTGAGTACTTTATGCATAAATTACGCGGCAGTTACGCGACTTTGGGGGCTACTACCTTGCCTGAATTATCACGCCCTATGGAGCAAGCTCTGCATCAGTCAGGCCAGCTACCTGGTGCCGAAGCTTTTGCAGAGTATCTGGAGTGTGTGGAGCAAACCAGTGCCGCCCTGGAGTTGTGGTTGACTCAGTTTGAGCATCATTCAGATACCACTACACCTGACGTTTTGCAGTATATTCAGTATCTTGAAAATAGTGATATGCAGGCTTACAGCCTGTTTCAGCAACAAAGATCGGGGTGGATCGCCTATTTAGGAGCTGAAGATTTTGTGCTGATGGAGCAGGAAATTATGACATTAAACTTTGTGGCTGCGACGGAACGCCTGAAACGCATTATGCAGCATAAGGAAGCAGGTCAATGACAGGTTTGAAGCGCACGTTGTCAGAGCTTTGGCCTGTGTTGATCCCGGTATTGTTGTTTTCGGTAATTGGCTTTTATCTGTCGGGGCATTTGCAACAACGGCAAGAGGAACAGAATCAGCAACGTATTCAACAAAGTTTAGATAATAAAGCTAAGCAACTGGCTGATGCGATAGGTGAAAAACTCACTATTTATCAGTATGGTTTACGTGGTGTCCGCGGCGCTGTATTAAGTGCCGGCACAGAAAAATTCGGCTATGAAAACATGCTGAATTACAGTCAAAGCCGTGACTTAAAGCTAGAATTTCCAGGTGCCCGCGGTTTTGGCATGATCCGTAAAGTAACGCCTGCTGCACTTCCGCAATTTTTAGCTCAAGCTGAGGCTGAAAATGCTGACTATTTTAACTTTCGTCAGCAAAGCGTGCATACGCATGATTTATTCGTGATTCAATACATTGAACCTATGGCTGACAATAAGGAGGCTGTAGGTTTTGATATAGCTTCGGAGCAAAGTCGTTATCAAACTGCCCTGAAGGCTGTTCGGGAAAACAGTGCTGTACTGACAGATCCTGTGACTTTGGTGCAAGCGCAAAACAAAAAATCTCAGGGCTTTTTGTTGTTAATGCCCATCTATTTGCAAGGTAAAGCGCCGCAAACGGCTGAAGAACGTTATCAGCAGTTATATGGTTGGGTTTATGCCCCTTTAACCATTGATGAAATCTTATCCAGTATCAAAACCGCAGATGCACAGGTTCAGCTGGACGTCATAGATATTGCATTTAATCCGCAGCAGGCTTTTTTTAAAACAACAGTTACAGATTCGACGTTAACTCCTTATCGGGCTGAGCAGCCGTTATCTATTTTTGGTCGCGAATGGCTGGTCAGATTGCAGGCTACAGAGCATTTCGTGACTGCTTTGGCATTACCCGCCCCCAAGGATGTGTTTTACACCTCGGCAGGATTTAGTGCCTTGCTGATCGTCATTGTTGCTTTTGCCCAGCTGACGTTTTTTCGGCGTTTTCAACTATCCAGGCAGCAGGCCGTGTTGGCAGCCATAGTAGAAAATGCGAATGAGGCCGTGATAGGTCTGGATAAACAAGGCAAGATCAGTAGCTGGAACCCGGCGGCAGAACAAATGTTTGGCCATAGCGAAGCCGAAAGTCTGGGCAAAACCATCAGTCAGTTGATTGTTCCTGACTCTTGTCTGGATGAACAAGCGCAGCTGGAGCAACTGGTCCGTAAAGGCCAGAAAATACGTTATGTTCAGACTGTGCGTCAGCACAAGTCTGGTCTGCAATATGCAGTCTCATTAAACGTATCACCTATTCTGGATGAAAAAGGCCAGTTTATCGGCTCAGCACTGACGGTAAACGACATCAGCCATATTAAGCAGGCTGAACAAAAACTGCAGCAAGCTAATGAAGAGCTGGAGCATCAGGTCGAGCTGCGTACTGCTGAAATTGAACGGGTATCAACCTTGCAGCGCAGCATTCTGCGTAACGCCAACTACGCTATTATCACGACTGATTTACACGGCAGTATCACGTCTTTTAACCCGGCAGCTGAAGCTATGTTGCAGTATAAGGAAGCTGAGCTCGCTGGTAGTTATAGCCCTGCTGTATTTCATGATCAAGGAGAAGTTGTTGAGTATGCAGAGCTGCTGACCAAGGAGCTTGGCTACAAGGTCGAGCCTGGTTTTGGCGTTTTTATCGAAAAGGCTAAACAAGGGAAAACAGATACCAGAGAATGGACTTACAGTCGTAAAGATGGCAGCCGTTTTCCTGTCCAGCTTGCGGTAACAGCTTTGCTGGATCAGCAAAAGCAGGTGGTAGGTTATTTGGGTATAGCCCGCGATTTAACAGTGCAAAAAGAGCTGGAGTTTGAGCTTGCTTTGGCGAAAGTGTCGACAGAACAAAGTCCGGATCTGGTGTTCTGGTTGAGTGATAGTGCACAAGTCATTAAAGCAAATCCAGCGGCTTTAGCCTGCTGTTCCGATGAATTGAGCCCAACAAAGCTTGTCGGTCAATTAGTAGGCGATCGACTACAGCAACTGACTCAAAGCTCGGAGAAAAAGCGCAGTGTGCAGTTTGAAACTCAGTT
Source organism: Rheinheimera tangshanensis (assembly GCF_014645135.1). Taxonomy (GTDB): domain Bacteria; phylum Pseudomonadota; class Gammaproteobacteria; order Enterobacterales; family Alteromonadaceae; genus Pararheinheimera; species Pararheinheimera tangshanensis. Next base: position 90,577 of record NZ_BMLH01000008.1, on the reverse strand, counting down.
TGAGGACGCTACAGCTGTACAAATTCCTTTATCGGTGAATTTATCCTGGATCCGTTTTGAACAACGAGACTACTTCTATCTGGTGGCCCGTGATCGCTCTGAGCAACACAAGAGGGAGCGCGAGCTGGCCGAGGCCAGACGGTTGGCGGATACAGCGAATGACGCAAAGTCGGCTTTTCTGGCCAATATGAGCCATGAAATCCGTACGCCGATGAATGCTATTCTGGGCATGTTGCAACTGGTGCAACAAACCAGCTTAACCAAAAGACAAGACGATTATATTCGTCAGACAGAAATTGCCGCTAAATCCTTGTTAGCTATTCTGAACGATATTCTCGACTTCTCGAAAGTGGAAGCCGGTAAGCTGGAAATGGATAGCCACAGCTTTGAACTGGCCGCGCTCATGGAAGACATAGGGATCATTCTGTCTGCCAATCTGGGCAGTAAAGATGTGGAGGTCTTGTATCAATTTGCCGACGATTTACCTCAACTTGTTGTTGGAGATAGTTTAAGACTGAAGCAAGTACTGCTGAATCTGACCGGTAATGCCATCAAATTCACTGAGCAAGGGGAAATAGTGGTAAGCATCGGAGTCACAGCCCGCACTGCCGATGCTGTCCGGTTGAAGTTTACAGTCAAAGATACTGGTATAGGCATGACTGAACAGCAGCTTGCACTGATTTTTCAGAGTTTCAGTCAGGCCGAGTCGTCCATTAGCCGTCGTTATGGCGGTTCAGGTCTGGGGCTGGCCATCAGTCGTGGCCTGGTTGAGCTGATGGGCGGACAATTATCAGTAGAGAGCTGCTTCGGACAGGGCAGTAGTTTCGAGTTTGAACTCTGGTTGAATTGTCTGAACTTACCTGCTGCCAAGTCGGACTTATCCTTACTTAAGGATTTAACAGTACTGGTGGTAGACGACAACCAGCAATCCCGGCAGATTTTATCTGAGGTGATGCGCCATTACGGCTGTCAGGTAGATTTAGCCAGTAGTGGCGAACAGGCATTGCAGTTGTTGCAACAAAGCAACAATTACAAGCTGGTGCTATTGGATTGGTTAATGCCCGGATTAGATGGCTGGCAAACCGCAGAGAAAATCCGTGAGTTAGTGCAAGGGCCGGATATGCCGCTGGTTATTATGGTGACAGCTCATGGCCGGGAATGTCTGGCGCAAAAGCAGCAGGAGGAACAAAGTCAGCATTTGCTTAATGGTTTTATTGTCAAACCTGTCACCCCTAGCCGTTTGCTCGATGCTGTGCTGGATGCGCTGGCTGGTAAACAGATGTTTTCCAATGCGCTGCAGGATGTGGCACCACGGCAAAGTCGGCTGAATGGTTTGCAACTGTTGCTGGTGGAAGATAATCCGACCAACCAGATAGTGGCGTCTGAGTTATTGAGCCATGAAGGGGCTTTAGTCGACATAGCGCCAGGTGGCACTTTTGCTTTGGCTATGCTGGAACAGCAGCCAGATAAATACGATTTGGTGTTGATGGATATTCAGATGCCGGATATGGATGGTTATGAAACCACCCGCCGTATCCGCAGTAAAGCGGCTATGCTGACTTTGCCGATAGTGGCTATGACGGCAAATGCGATGCAATCGGATAAACAAGCCTGTCTGGATGCGGGCATGAACGATCATGTGGCGAAACCTTTTGCTATTGACACGCTGGTTCAAACCATACTGAAGTGGTCAAAAACTCCGGTCGACCTCAGTCGGTCTGTCGCAAGTATGCAGCAGCCATTGCTGAGCTCAGCCTTGGTTGATGAGGCTTTACAGCAAGGGGTACAGCTAAATTCCGCGTTAAACCGTCTGGGTAACTCGGTGACTGTGTATCATAAAACGCTGAAGTCTTTTGTGGCAGAACTCGAGGCCGCCTTGGTCAAGCTTAAAGCTGGCGCGGCTTTGCCGGAAAAAGAGTTGTATTTGCTGGCCCACTCGTTAAAAGGCTCCGCCAGTTCTTTGGGTATTGTGCGTTTATCTGAACCTGCTGCGGCAATAGAGCAATCTATTAAACAAAAAACCGCCCTGGATTTACCCATGGCCATAACGAAGTTTGTTAAAGATGCCGAAGCATTTGTGCGTTTTGTGCCTTTACTGCTGGCCGAAACAGCGCCGACAGTTGAGACGCAGCTGGCTGATTTGCCAGATGATGCTGAACTTAAGGCTCTATTGGTTGAGCTGCAAACTTCTTTGCAAAGCTTTAATATGAGTGCCCTGGACCAGTTTGCACAGCTTAAACAGGCACTACAGCAACTCAACCCTGAATGGCTGGGGCCATTGGAAATTGCACTAGAGCAACTGAATTTTGTGCAGGCCGTACTTTACACAGAGCAGTATCAGACGTTATTAAAAGGCAGTGATTGATGAGTGCGATCTCAACACCCAGTGTGGATAAAATAAAAATTCTGGTGGTAGACGACCAGCCCGTTAATATTCAAATCATTCATCAGATGCTTAATGCTGATTACCAGATTTTTATGGCGACATCCGGCGCTCAGGCGATAAGTTTGTGCCAAAGCAACCCGCCGGATCTGATCCTGCTGGATGTTGTTATGCCGGAACTGGACGGTGTAGCGACTTGTCGTTTATTAAAGCAACAGCCTGAGTTAGCCCACATACCGGTAATTTTTGTCACTGGCATGCAGAGTCAGGAAGAGGAGGTTGTATGTTGGGAAGCCGGTGGCGCTGATTTTGTGCTCAAACCTGTGAATGCGGTGACCCTGAAACACAGGATCAAAACTCAGGTGAAACTGTTGCAACAGGCCCGTTTACTGCAGCAACTGGGTGCAGAAAGTAACTGTTAAGTTGTCGGATACAAAGCCAAAATAGCTTGGCTTTGTCTGCATAGCTCCTGTTTTATTTCATCAGGAGCAAGCGCTGTCGCTGCTGTGCCAAGGGACAATAACCAACAGGCTAAAGAGCCCCAATCGCTGCAGTTGAGCGTCATCACTACCCCTTCATCATGCTGTTGCTCGTCCGTTATACCTTGCCACCATTCCCGTCTGGCTATGTCCGCTGCTGCAGGGATAAACCTGACTTGAGCTGTCAGTTGGGCGATCGGAGTGCTATTTTGTAAAAAGTCCTTGGCGTTAAAATCAGTTCTGGCCTGAAACTGTTCGCTGTGCAGTTGCAGATTGTGGATACGGTCAGTGCGAAAATCACGAAAATCCTGTCGTAGTCTGCACCAGGCAATCAAGTGCCAGCGGCCCAGATAAAACACTAAACCTGCAGCCTCTACTTCACGTTGGCTGTGAGTCTGGCTGGCACTCTGATAATCAAAGCTCAACAGTTGTTTCCTGGCTATGGCTTGTTGTAATACGGACAAATCTGCCTGTTGCGGATGCTCTGTCGTTGGAGTGGCCATGCCTTTGGCTAACAACTCCAGTCGTTGTTTGGCTTCATTGGGCAATACAGCTTTGATTTTATCTAAAGCTGATTGCATTTTTTCGTTATAGCTGTGAGTCGTCATGCGCTGCGCCAGCATCACGCCAGTGGACAAGGCATAGGCCTCTTGTTCCGAAAAATTCACTGGCGGTAGTAAATAACCTTTCATCAGGCTATAGCCAATACCTGCTTCAGCCAGAATAGGCACTCCGGCTTCGCCTAAGGCAGCAATATCACGGTAAATAGTACGAACACTTAAACCAAAATGTTCTGCTATGGCTTCGGCTGTACAGGTGCGGCGACTTTGCAAATACAAAATTAACGCCAGTAATCTGTCTACACGATTCATCTGTTTCTCTTGGTATTGGCGCAATTAACGGATCATCAGCCGACTGATTTTGCCATCCTGCAAGGCAAATACATAGTTCAGTTGAATGGGGCTACCCTGAAACTGGCCAGATACATTCGCCTTAACCCAAACTTCACCATAGTTGCGTTCTGCAGTCAGTACCTGAATCATGGGTTGATACTTTTGTTGAGTTTGCTGCAGCCAGCGCTGAATTGACTCTAGCCCGGTTAATTGCTCGCCCTCATCAAAGACGGAGGCGTCCGGGTCAAAACATTCAGCGGCCAATGTATTATTTCGCTCGTTAGTCGCTGAAAAATAACGATCAATTGCAGTATCTAACACAGTCATGATGCGCTCCTTTTACTTGACCCTGTCAGAGTAGCAGTCCAGACTGACAACCTTATGTCAGTAGTGTTCACTTTCATTGAACACAAATCTGATAGCCACCACAGAGTTAGGCTTAGCTTTACTGAGTTCAGATGTCAGTAGCTACTGACTGAACGCTCCACTTGTGCTCATCAGCGCATTCCATTGATCCTTTGTGCTGTATAAACAGTATGTAATTGCACATAAAGCTATTGGTCGCTGTAAAAAGACATCTGACCGAATGTCATGTCATCTTTACTCAATCTTGACACTCGCTTCATTGCAGGGCTTTCGCGGCTGAATTAGAGTAAGCCCGTTTTTACTGAACTTAATTTTTGTTACAGGGATTTATCTTATGTCTTTGCTGAAAAAGCCTGTTGTTTTAGCTGTTAGTCTGGCTGTTGCTGCTGCCGCTCTGTATTGGTTTTGGCCAAGTGCTGAACCTGCTGGGGCAGGACAAGCTGCTGCAGGCAAACCTGGCCCGGGACAACGACCAGCGGGGCAAAGACCAGGAGGAGCACGTCCTGCTATGGCCAATAATCCCTGGGCTATGCCAGTTCCTGTGCGGGTGATTGAAGCGGGTTCCACCGATTTAAAAGTGCAGATTAAAGCCATAGGTACAGTAACGCCATTGAACACTGTTCTGGTGCAAAGTCGGGTTTCCGGTCCTTTACAGCAAGTATTCTTCGAAGAAGGTCAGAAAGTTGAAGCTGGTCAGTTGTTAGCTCAGATTGATCCGGCCGATTACAAAGTAGAGTTGGCTCAGGCGCAGGGTCAGAAAGAACAAAATATAGCGCTGCTGAAAAGTGCGGAACAGGACCTGGAGCGTTTTGCCAAACTCAAAGAGCAAAATACGATAGCAGCACAGCAAATGAACGCGCAGCAAGCTCTAGTCAGTCAGCTCAAAGGTGCTATTAAGTCGAATCAGGCTGCTATTGATGCCGCTGCTTTGCAGTTGTCTTATACCCAAATTAAAGCTCCTATCAGTGGCCGTTTAGGTTTGCGAGCTGTCGACCCAGGCAATTTAATTCAGGCCAATAGTGCCGAAGGTCTGGTCACTATTACTCAAAGCTCACCTATAGCTGTAGTTTTTACTATTCCTGAAACTCAGTTGCAGCAAGTGCGCAGTGCCTTTCGTGCAGGCTCTGCCTTATCGGTGGAGGCTTGGGACAGAGCTGAACAAATGCAGCTGACCAGCGGTACCTTAACCACCTTAGATAACCAGATTGATATAGCCACAGGCACTTTGAAGCTCAAAGCTGAATTTGCTAATCAGAACGAAGAGTTATTCCCGAATCAGTTTGTCAATGTGCGCTTGAATGTGGCAGTACAAAGTGGCGCTGTCACTATTCCACAGGATGCCGTGCAATACGGTGCCCAAGGGACTTATGTTTATATGATCGATGACAACAACAAAGCGCAAATCCGTTTGTTGAAGTTAGGTGCTGTCGATAACGGCTTAGTGGCGGTGGAAGAAGGCTTAAAAGCCGGGGATAAAGTGGTACTGGAAGGCTTAGACCGTTTAAGACCAGACCGCGAAGTTGAGGTGATCCAGGACGCGCCTAAGGGGTAAATGATGAACCTGTCCAAGCCTTTTATTTTACGCCCTGTTGCCACTTCGTTATTAATGTTGGCGATTTTAATCGCTGGCCTTTTAAGCTGGCGTTTGCTGCCTGTGGCTGCCTTGCCTCAGGTGGATTACCCTATCATTCAGGTGTTTAGCTTTAACCCTGGTGCGAGCCCAGACATTATGGCGCGCACTGTCACAGCGCCTTTAGAGCGGCGTTTAGGCCAGATACCAGGTCTGAAACAAATGTCGTCCAATAGCTCGGCCGGTGCTTCGGTTATTACGTTGCAGTTTGCCTTAGTGGTGGATATGGGTGTGGCCGAGCAGGAGGTTCAAGCCGCTATTAATACAGCCTCCTCCTTGTTACCAAGCGACTTACCTACGCCTCCGGTCTATCGCAAAGTAAACCCGGCCGATGCACCTATTCTGACTTTAGCTGTCAGCTCCGACACGCTGCCTTTGCCTGCTGTTTACGATTTAGTGGATACCCGTATGGCACAGAAGCTGGCTCAGCTGACTGGTGTGGGTATGGTCAGCCTGGCCGGTGGTCAGCGCCCTGCCATTCGCGTCAAAGCTAATCCGGCTGCTCTGGCCAGCCTGGATTTAAGTGTCGAAAGTCTGCGAAGTGCTATCAGCGCAGCCAATACCAATCAGCCCAAAGGCAGTTTTGATGGTGCCTTTCGCTCCACTATGCTGGAAGCCAATGACCAAATTCGCAGTATCGACGAATACGAAGAGTTAATTATTGCCTACCGTGAAGGCGCACCTGTGCGCTTAAAAGACGTGGCAAAAATTGAAAATGGTGCTGAAGACAGGTTCCTCGCTGCATGGGCTAACCAAAAAGCTGCTGTGCTGGTCAATATTCAGCGCCAGCCCGGTGCCAATGTGATTGATGTGGCCGACAGAGTACAGGAATTATTACCGCAACTAACGGCCACTATGCCTGCTGCTGTGAAAGTAGAAGTCTTAACGGACCGGACTCACAGTATTCGTGCTTCAGTGCGGGATGTACAAAAAGAGCTGGTATTCGCCATAGTGCTGGTGGTGTTAGTGACGTTTGCCTTCCTGCGCACTATTCCGGCCACTATTATCCCTAGTCTGGCCGTGCCTTTATCTTTGATTGGTACTTTTGCTGTGATGGTGTTGCTGGATTTCTCCGTCAATAACCTGACCTTAATGGCCTTGACCATAGCCACAGGTTTTGTGGTGGATGACGCTATCGTTATGCTGGAAAACGTCGCAAGGCACCGTGAGGAAGGGGCTTCGCCAATGGAAGCTGCACTGAAAGGTGCCAAAGAAATTGGTTTTACGCTGATCTCCCTGACCTTTTCGCTGATCGCCGTGCTTATTCCTCTGCTTTTTATGGCGGATGTAGTAGGGCGTTTATTCTTTGAGTTTGCCGTGACTTTGGCTGTGGCAATACTGATTTCTCTGGTGGTATCTTTAACGCTCACCCCTATGCTGTGCGCGCGTTTATTAACCACGCTGCCAGAGCATCATGATCAAAATGGCTTGATGGACCGCATTATTGCCTCTTATGGCCGTGGTTTACAGTGGGTATTACGTCACCAAACTTTAGCCATGTTCAGTATGTTGGCGACAGTGGCTTTAACTGCGCTGTTGTATCTGGCGGTGCCGAAAGGCTTTTTCCCGGTGCAGGACAGTGGCGTTATACAGGTGGTGACTGAAGCGCCACAGGATATTTCTTTTCAGGCGATGGCATCGCGCCAGCAGGAACTGGCGGAAAATATTTTGCAGCATCCATCCGTCAGCAGTTTATCGTCTTTTATCGGTGTTGATGGCAGCAATACCAGCATTAATAGTGGCCGAATTCAGATCAACCTGAAACAACATGGCGAACGTGATTTGTCGGCTGTGGAAGTCATTCGCGAGCTGGAACAGCAAGTGCAGGCCGTACCTGGCATTAAAGGCTGGTTCCAGCCGGTGCAGGAACTGAGTATTGAAGACCGTGTGAGTCGCACTCAATACCAGTTCAGCTTAACCACACCGGATCAGGATGTATTGAACCAGTGGTTGCCCGTTTTAGTGGAAGCCTTGCAACAACGACCTGAATTGTCCGAAGTGGCACATGACCTGCAGCAACAGGGCTTGCAGGCCTATATCGATATTGACCGCACTGCCGCAGCACGTTTAGGTATTAATGTGTCGCAAATCAGTACTGTGCTGCAAAGTGCTTATAGCCAGCGCCAGATCACCACCTTATTTACTCAGGCTAATCAGTACCGGGTGATTCTGGAGGTAGACCCGGATCAGATCAATGGTGTGGATGCGCTGAATAAGCTTTATATCAGCACCAGCTCAGGTACGCCTGTGCCGCTGTCTGCTGTGGCGAAAGTGACACAACGACCTGCCAAGTTATTGATTAACCATCAGGGCCAGTTCCCTTCTGTCACTTTGTCTTTTAACCTGGCTGAAGGTTATTCGCTGGGTGAGGCTGTAGCAGCCATCGAAGAAGTACAGCAGCAATTGCAATTACCAGCTGAAATGGAACTGACCTTTCAGGGTGCTGCTGAAGCGTTCAGAGCCTCTTTGAGCAATACGCTCTGGCTGGTGCTGGCGGCGGTGATCACCATGTATATAGTGCTGGGTATTTTGTATGAAAGCTTAATTCATCCGGTCACCATATTGTCGACTTTACCTTCAGCTACTGTCGGTGCTTTATTGGCGCTGTTAATTGCGGGTCAGCCTTTGGATTTGATCGCTGTCATCGGCATAGTGTTGCTGATAGGTTTAGTGAAGAAAAACGGCATTATGATGGTCGACTTTGCACTGGAAGCGCAGCGCCATCAGGGCTTATCGCCGACTGAAGCTATTTATCAGGCGGCGTTAATGCGGTTCCGGCCTATTTTAATGACGACTTTAGCAGCGCTGTTTGGTGCTATTCCATTGTTACTGGCCAGCGGCTCAGGTGCTGAATTGCGCCAGCCTTTAGGTTTGGTGATGGTGGGTGGTTTATTGGTTAGTCAGGTGCTGACACTGTTTACCACGCCAGTGGTGTATCTGTGGTTTGACCGTTATTTTAGTAGCAAAGAAGGTCGTCAAGAACACTTACCTGAAGCTGAGGCAAAAGCGCTATGAATTTAGCTAAACCCTTTATTCAGCGCCCCGTCGCCAGTGGTTTAATTGCCACCGCGATTTTGTTGCTGGGCATGTTGTGCTGGCGTTTATTGCCTGTGTCGCCTTTGCCTGCGGTCGATTTCCCAATGATAGTGGTCACCGCCAGTTTACCTGGTGCCAGCCCTGAAAGTATGGCGGCCACTGTGGCCACGCCGCTGGAGCGGGCTTTGGGCAGCATCGCCGGCATTAACCGCATCAGTTCCAGCAGCAATCAGGGTTCTGCACAAATACGGCTGGAATTTGATTTAGACCGTAATGTCGACGAAGCAGCCCGTGAAGTACAGGCCGCTATTAATGCGGCCCGCAGTCAGTTGCCATCCGGTATGCCGGGCAATCCAAGTTACCGCAAATTTAACCCGTCACAGGCTCCTGTCATGGCGCTGGCGTTGAGCTCAGAGCACTTGGCCTCCAGTGCTCTATATGATGCGGCCTCTACTGTATTGGCGCAAAAACTGGCTGCTATTACTGGCGTAGGTCAGGTTGAAGTGACAGGGGCTTCTTTGCCTGCGGTGCGGGTGCAATTAAACCCTGGTATGTTGACACAATACGGTGTGGCTTTGGATGAGGTGCGCAGTGCGATCAGCGGCGCTAACGCCGCCGTACCTCTGGGTGTATTGGAGAGCAGCGATCAGCGCTGGCAGTTGGCGACCAGCCAGACGTTGCGGCAGGCGTCGGACTATCAGAATTTAGTGGTGAAATACGTCAATGGCGCGCCTATCCGCTTGTCGGATGTGGCATTAGTCACTGACTCAACAGAAAACCGCTACAGCGCAGGTTTTCATAACGATAAAAATGCGGTGATTTTACTGATCAGTCGCCGCACCGGCGCCAATATAGTGGAAACCATAGACGCTATTTACCAGCAAATGCCGCTACTGCAAGCTTTGGTACCAGCTGGCGCGGATTTAGCTGTAGTGATGGACCGCAGCCCGGTGATCCGCGCGACCTTAACTGAAGCGCAAATCAGTTTATTGATTGCTGTGGCTTTGGTGGTGCTGGTTGTCTGGGCTTTTTTAGGCAGCCTGCGCAGTGCCTTGATCCCAAGTCTGGCCATTCCTGTGTCTTTGGTTGGCTCTTTTACTGTGATGTATCTCTGTGATTTTTCGTTGAATAATTTGTCGGTGATGGCGCTGATTGTCGCCACAGGTTTAGTGGTGGATGACGCTATTGTCGTAGTCGAAAATATAAAACGTCATATAGAACGGGGATTAACGCCTTTGCAAGCAGCGCGACAAGGCGCGTCTGAAGTTGGTTTTACTTTGCTGGCGATGAACCTGGCGTTAGTGGTGATTTTCCTGTCAATTTTGTTTATGGGCGGCTTGGTCGAGCGTTTATTCCGGGAGTTTTCCATCACGCTGGCTGCTGCTATGACTATCAGTCTGCTGATTTCGCTGACCTTAACGCCAAGTCTGTCTGCCCTGCTGTTGAAAAGCAAAAAGCCTGGCGAGACAAAGATCGGCGGCTTTGAGAAGTTTCAGCAGAAATATCACCAGAGCGTGAGCTGGAGCTTAAGTCATTACCGCTGGTTGCTGGCCGCTTTAGTCTTGTTATTCGCTGCTAATGCCTGGTTATACACCAAAGTGCCTACAGGTTTACTGCCGGATCAGGATACTGGCCAGCTGAATGGTTTTGTGCGTGGTGATGATGGGTTTTCCTTTCAAATCATGCAGCCAAAAATTGAAGCCTTCCGTCAGCATTTATTAAAAGACCCGGCCATCGCTGATGTGACGGGGTCCAGCGGTGGCGATATGGGCATAAGTAACAGCTGGATGCGGGTACGGTTAAAACCTCTGGCGGAGCGCAAAATATCAGCTCAGCAAGTGGTCGATCGTATTCGCGCTACAGCCCCGAAAGTTCCGGGTGGCATGGTGTTCTTGAATGTCGATCAGGATATCCGCTTGTCATCGCCCTTTGGCCGCAGTGATTATGAGCTGTTGATGCTCTCCGGTGATTTGCAGTTGTTGCGCAAATGGAGCAAACAAGTCGCGGAAAAAATGCAGGAACTACCGGAGCTGGTGGATGTGGATACGCCAAGCGGCGAAGATGCACAACAAGTTTCATTGACGATAGACCGTGAAGCTGCACAGCGTTTAGGTGTGGATATGCGCACTATTGCTACTTTGCTGAATAACTCTTTCTCCCAGCGGCAGGTGGCGACTTTATATGATGAGATGAACCAATACCGTGTGGTGATGGAACTGACACCAGGTTATACCGCTCAGCCTGAAGTATTAAAGCAACTGCAGCTGGTGACGGCCGACGGTAACAGAGTGCCTTTATCCAGTATTGCCAGTTATCAGTACAGTCTGGCCAATGACCGTATCCGCCGCGATGGTCAGTTTGCCTCTGTCGGTATAGGGTATGGCCTGGCACCTGGTGTTACTTTGCAGCAAGCCTCCGCTGCCATTGACCAGGTATTGGCGCGGGCCATGGTGCCCAGTGGCATTTACACCATCAATGGGGAAGATCAACGTAATGCCATGTTTAAAACCGGCGATCAGTTGTGGTTGATTATTGGCGTGATCTTTACTGTGTACCTGCTGCTTGGGGTGTTGTATGAAAGCACTATTCAGCCGATCACTATCTTATCGACTTTACCTTGCGCTGGTTTGGGCGCTTTGCTGGCGCTCTATGTCAGCAATACCGACTTTAACCTGATTGCTTTGTTGGGGCTGTTTTTGCTGATTGGTATAGTGATGAAAAACGCCATTTTACTGGTCGATTTTGCCTTACATGCCGAACGGGATCTGGGTTTATCACCCCAAGAGGCGGTCGCTTTGGCGGCAGCACAACGTTTGCGACCTATCTTAATGACCAACTTTGCGGCTTTGTTAGGCGCTGTGCCCTTGCTATTTGGTATGGGCGAAGGTTCAGAACTACGCCAGCCTTTAGGTATCACTATAGTGGGCGGTTTGCTGGTTAGTCAGCTGCTGACCTTGTACAGCACTCCAGCTGTATATCTGGCGTTAAGTAAATTTCGGCGGAACACAGCACAACAAGGTGTTTTGAATACAGTGAAGTGACAGAAAAAAGGCTGAGGTTTGACTCAGCCTGAAGCATAAAATGGGCAAGGCCAACCGGGAATACGCGCCTTGCCCCGGCTTGCGCCTTAACCTGTCACCTTGCGACTGCGTAAACCGAAGTAGCAGATGTAGATGTAACAAAAGATCGGCAGAATAAAAGACAAAGCCAGACCAAAAGTATCTGCCAGCTTGCCTTGAGCTAAAGGTACTAAAGCTCCGCCTACTATAGCCAGACACAATAAACCTGCCCCCTGACTGGTGTATTTACCTAAACCATGTAAAGCCAGACTAAAAATAGTTGGGAACATAATGGAGTTAGCGATACCGACGAGTAGTAGCGCAAATAAAGCCAGTTGTCCTTGACCTGTAATTACCAGTACCAGCAATAACATGGCTGCAGCAGCGTGAATGGCCAGCAATAAACCAGCATTCATGCGCTGCATCAACAAAGCACCAACAAAACGGCCGACCATGGCGCCACCCCAATACCAGGCGACATAGTGTGCCGCGTCAGCTTCTGCCAGTCCTGTAATTTCAGGCAAGGCAATAAAGTTGACCATCACTGAACCTATAGCAACTTCAGCGCCCACGTACATAAAAATACCTAAAGCACCCAGCCACAAATGGGTAAAAGGCAGCAGCGTTTTAATGGATATTTTTTCCGCAGCAGTCGCATTTTCGACCACAGGCAAATTCAAGCGGGAAAAAATTAAAGCGACGACAAACAAGGCGACAGTCAGTATCAGATACGGCAGTTGCACAGCGTCTGCGCCTTCAGTGCTATCGAGTTGACTCAAGATTAAAGCAGCGCCAATCAATGGAGCCACAGTAGTGCCTAAAGAGTTAAAAGCTTGCGTCATGGTCAGACGGCTGGAAGCCGTTTTTGGATTGCCAAGCACTGTGACATAAGGGTTAGCCGCGACCTGCAAAATGGTGATACCGGAGGCCAGCACAAACAATGCCGCTAAAAACCAGGGATAACTGTGAAAGCTGGCGGCCGGAATAAAGTTTAAAGTGCCAAAGCCTGCAATAGCTAAGCCTATCACTATGCCTTTTTGATAGCCCAGTCTGTTAATCAGAGCTCCAGCAGGTAATGACACTACAAAATAAGCGCCAAAAAAGCAGAATTGGATCAACATGGCCTGGGTGTACGTCAGGTCAAACACAGCTTTTAAATGTGGAATTAAAATGTCATTCAGACAAGTAATAAAACCCCAGATAAAAAATAGAAACGTCAGAGTAGGTAAAGCCCAACTGCTGACAGGGGTGCCGGAGCTCTGTATTTCGGCCTGTGAAATGGATTGCATAATAATCAGTTCCTGTTTAAGTAGATTAAGTTGCAGGGCAACTTAAATCGGCCGTTGCTGTGGCTGGCGTCAGGCGAATGTTAGAAATACTCAGCTGATAAGCGGCCTCGCTATGCAACACAAAAGGTTGCTGCAGATGATTCAGCGCTGCGCCTTTGGCGGCAAAACACCCTAAATCAATCACCACTTTATGCCATTGACCAGCGGCTTTACTGCCGATAAGTTCAGCTAAATTCAAAGTACCCCCACAACCTGAGCCACAAGACTGGGCTAAAGTGACTGCTGCTGTGGGTGCTGCATTCCATTTCATATCGACCACCAACTGACCATAACCACTGGCATCCAGCGGCGCAGCTGCTTGCAGTACCAGTTTGGCTTTCGAATTGGCAGCCCAGTCCAAGAGTAAAGCGTCTTCCTGTTTTTGCCAGTTCACAGCGGCTAAGTTCAGGCTTTGGTCGGCACTTTTAGCTTTGTTACCTGTGACAGTAACCACAGCTGTTTCATCCTGCAAAATCAGGCTGTAGCCAGAAGCTGGACGGCGTTCAAATAAACTTAAGCTGTCATTACTAACACTCTGAGCACTGTTGATTTGCTCGGACAAGTCATTGGCAATGGTGGTGTTATCCTGATAAGTCAGGCCATAACCCAAAGCAAAGAGTGGCTCGTAATTGCTCTCACCCTGATTGAGCGGGGTTTGATCTGCCGTTTTTGGCCAGGAGAAAGGCAGTTTGCCTTTAAAGTCATAGTGCACTTCACCAGCTGCAGTTTTAAATAATACCTCTGCCACGGCTTGACCCGCGGAACCAGGCAACCAGGCGGCGACAAAAGCGTCAGACTGATTCAGTTCAGGATTGACCCATAAAGGCCGACCCGTTAAAAACACAGTCACTACCGGAATACCATCGGCTTTAAGTTTTTTCAGTAATTCCAGATCGGTGTTTTTACCCGCCTGATAATCCAGTGTTTTGATATCGCCATCAAATTCGGCGTATGGGTTTTCACCTATGACAACAATAGCGACGTCAGGTTTTTGCTGGTAAGAGCCATCAGCACTGAGCTCGACAGTGCCTTGCGCCGCTTCGACTTGCTGTTGTATGCCTGAGTAAATAGAACGGCCATTCGGGAAGTCTGCGTTGACATTACCTGTGCCTTGCCAGGTTAAAGTCCAGCCACCACTTTGTTTGCCGATATTGTCTGCACCATCGCCTGTCACCAGTACTTTTTGTTTTGGAGCTAAGGGCAGTAATTGGTTATTGTTTTTCAGTAGAACCAAAGATTCACGCACAGCTTGGGCTGCAATGGCCTGATGATCAGCATGACCAATCAGTTCTGCTTTGCCCGCCAGTTCAGACTGAGCTGGATTACCTTTTTCAAATAAACCAGCGCGGATTTTGACTCTTAAAATACGACTGACGGCATCATCTAAACGCGCTGCTGAGATTTCACCTGCTTTGGCCTGAGCCAGAGTGTTGGTATAGAGCGCTTTACCATCTTCCGGTGCCATTAAAATATCAACACCAGCGTTAATAGCCGCGGCACAGCTAGTGTTGGTACAGCCAGGCAACTGACCATGGCCGTTCCAGTCGCCGACCACTAAACCATCAAAACCCAGGCGTTCTTTTAAAACAGTGGTGAGCAGGTAATGATTGCCATGCATTTTGTCGCCATGCCAGCTGTTAAAAGACGCCATCACAGTTTGCACACCTGCATTGAGGCTAGTGATATAACCCTGAGCATGCAGACGGACTAAATCGGCTTCGTTGCTGAGCGTATTGCCCTGATCTTTACCATTTTCAGTGCCACCATCACCCAAATAATGTTTGGCTGTAGCAATTAAACGGCCGCTTTGCATAAAGTCAGAACCAGGATTGCCCTGAATACCTTTGACTAAAGCAGCGCCCAACTCTTTAACGATGGCCGGGTCTTCAGAATAACTTTCGTAGCTGCGACCCCAGCGATCATCGCGGGCGACCGCTACTGTGGGCGCAAATATCCAATTAATACCTGTCGCAGCCACTTCAGTGGCGGTGGCTTTACCTATTGCTTCGACTAACTCTGCATTGTTGGCTGCACCCAAACCTATATTGTGCGGAAATATAGTCGCGCCAATGACATTATTGTGGCCATGCACCGCATCCGTGCCCCAAATAGGAGGGATACTGCTGCCATCTTTCGTTGCATCCACACCAGCGTCGTAATAAGCCTGAGCTAAAGCAACCCAGTCTGCTGCTGTAGAGTTTTTATTATCATTTGGATAGGCGCCGCCACCATTTAGATAAGAACCAAAACCATACTGGCGCATATCTTCTACTGTCATCCAGCGGATATCTGGTTGGATCAACTGAGCTACTTTTTGCTCAATCGTCATAGCAGACAGCAGTTGCTGCACCCTTTGTTCTGTGTCGTTGTTGATTAAAGGGCTTTTTAATTCAGGCCACAGACTCAGACTGTCAGGTGCAACTGCTTTCACCTCTGCCGCTTTCTCTGTGGTCGTATTTTGTGGGCCGCAGCCAGACAAGGTTGTGATAAGGGCAGCACTGCACAATAACGCCAATCGAGTGTATCGAAACATAATGAGTATCCTGTTGAGCTCTGTCTGCCTTTGTGTCCGCTTTCGTCTGAAAGTCGGGTCTTTTCACTGTATCAGCAGAGTTTTTATCGGCGGGGTTGGCAGGCAGATCAGCGGTTTATATACGCAAAGGCATACAAAAGTTCTGATGGGTGCTTGATATTCTGTCCCCGTGTCCTCCGGTGCTTATGATGAAGCTCCGGCATACAAATCTATGATTTGCTTATTCTTATTTTTATGCGCTTTGTATTTTTCCTGTCGTGAAGACTGAAAATACACAGTTTCTTCAGGAATAATGTAATTGTAAGCGGTTTCATTTTTAGCTGATAAAGTCGTTATTGCCAACTGTTTTTTAACCAAATTGTAAGATTTAGTTTTTCTGTATTGACGAGTTAAAAAAAATCACCTAACTTTGTGAAAGCGCTTACAGTTAGTTTTGGGGAGTAAAAAACTACCTGTCCTGCGTGAACTGAATTTCGTAGCAAGTAAAAAACCAAAAACAGTCGACAGGGAACTACACATGAAATCCAAAACGTTCAAAAAGACCAGACTCGCCACCAGTCTGTCGTTAGTACTTGGCGTGGGCGTTGTTATGCCTGCCTTCGCGGATGACGCGCAGGAACAGAACGCACAAAAAGCCGAAGAAAAAATTGAAGTGATCAGCGTCACCGGTATTCGCGGTAGTCTGATTAAATCTATGGACACCAAACGTTCTTCCACTGGTATTGTGGATGCCATTTCAGCCGAAGATATAGGTAAATTTCCAGATACTAACCTGGCAGAATCGCTGCAGCGTATCAGCGGTGTGTCTATTGACCGTGTCAACGGCGAAGGTAGTAAAGTATCAGTCCGTGGTTTTGGTCCGGACCAAAACTTAGTGACCTTGAATGGTCGTCAAATGCCTGTGACTACGGGTTCACGTTCTTTTGATTTCGCCAATATTTCTGCCGACACCATCAGCGGTGTTGAAGTCAACAAAACCAGTTTTGCCTCCAATCCTACGGGTGGTATAGGTTCGGTTATTGATGTACAAACCTTAAAACCTTTAAGCGCTGGTGGTGAAAAAGCGGTATTCAGTGCTGCTATGGTCGATGACAGATCGACAGAAGAAGGCAGCGCAACTCCTGAGTTAGCAGGTTTGTATTCCACTACTTTTAACGATGATAAGTTTGGTGTGTTAGTGTCCGCCAGCTATCAGGAGCGTGAAAGTGGTAGCCAGCAAGCCAACGTAGGTACAGGCTGGCGTAGTTTTCCTGGCTCTGTCGATATCACTTCCGGTGAGTGGGGTGCTGTTCCAGTAGGTAACCAAGAGAACCGCCCTGGTGCTGATGATGTGTACTCTGTACCACAAACGACCATTTATAAATTTGAAGAACAGCAACGTGCCCGTACCAATGGTCAGTTAGTGTTGCAATATGCACCGACAGATACTCTGACGGCCAGCGTTGACTACACTTACATGCGCAATGATATCGACACTCAGTACAATGACGTGTCTGCCTGGTATACCTATGTGCCTTCACGGAGTGTCTGGACCGATGGCCCTATCTCTTCACCATTAATTTATTCTGAGGAATATGCTACTCCTGCAGATTTATCTATGGGTGCTGGCGATTACGGTGTTCGGAACGAAAGTGGCTCTTTAGGCCTGAATCTGGAATGGCAAGCTACTGATAACTTAAAACTGAGTTTTGATGCGCACAAATCTGACGCTGAATTCAAACCAAACCATGTGTTGGGCTCAAGCAACACTTTAAGCACAGCGGCTTTTATTCGTCAAAGTGCTGCAACAGATTTTACCGGAGATATTCCACTGCTAGCTGTTGAAGGTGGTAACTCAGTTCGTCCATCAGATATGGTGGTGACAGGTAGCGTATTTGGTAACTCTACCAACAAATCTGAAATTGATCAGTACCAGTTTGATGGTGAGTATATTTTTGAAAATAGTAATAGCAGCATCGATTTTGGTATTGCACTGACGAACGTAGACAACCATTCAAAATCAGTCAACGTGCAACGTAACGACTGGGGTGGTGTAGGTCAGGCAGGTGATTTCGATGATTCCTTCTTCCCGGCTGGCACTATCCATGACAAGTTCAACGGCAGTAAAGGTGATTTCTCCTTAATGCCAGATCGTGATTTTGAAGTGCTGAATACTATTTTCTTCTGGGACTTCAATACGGTTCGCGCTCGTGCCGAAGAGTTATATACCCCGGCTGGTTTCGTCGGTGCTGGTGATTGTGGTACTAACTTCTGCCCTTCGACCGATTACGATAGTGACGTAAACCGTTATACCAAAGAAGAATCACAGTCTGCTTATGTGCAGTACAACTACGAAAATGAAATCTCGGGTATGCCGTATGATCTTCATGTAGGCGTGCGTTATGAAACCACAGATGTAACTTCAACTTCTGCTGTTGCTGCATACAATGGTGCGCGTTGGGTAGCTGATACCGAAGTCGTTCTGCAAGCCAGCGGTCAGCGCGAGTTCCAGACGAAAACGGGTGATTACGACTACGTCTTACCTAGCATGAATTTCAATATCGAAGTCATCGATGATGTGATGTTACGTGCAGCCTACAGTGAAACTATAGGTCGTCCTGATTATGTCTCGATTCAGGGCGGTACAGTAGTGTCCACTATAGCGAACCGTGCTGGTGGTGGTGGTAATGCAGGTAACCCAAGCCTGTTGCCTTTAGAGTCGAAAAATATCGACTTGTCGGCAGAATGGTACTATTCACCAGCTAGTTACGTTTCCGTTGGCTACTTCCGCAAGGATACCAGTAACTTTATTAGTAACACTATTGTTGAGTCCTCTATCTACAGTATTCCAAACCCTGTAGATGGTAAAAAATACGATGAAGCAGTAGCTGCTGTAGGGAATGACGCTGGAGCTATTCGTAACTGGATTTTTGCTAACTACCCGAATGCACCAGGTGTAGATGTTGCTAACCGCACCATAGATGGTGTGGCTGGTGAAGATGAAATTTTACTGTTCAAAATTGATACTCCTTCGAACGGCTCTGATTCTGATGTTATTGACGGTTGGGAGTTCGCGGTACAACACGCCTTTGGTGAAACTGGTTTTGGCGCTATTGCTAACTACACCATGGTCGATAGCGAAAGGTCTTATAACAATTTCCTGTTACAGGATCAGCCAGCTGTGATTGGTTTAAGTGACACCGCTAACGCTATTTTGTTCTATGAAATGGATGGTTTCCAGGCTCGTATCGCTTATAACTGGCGAGATGAGTTCCTGAACTCTAAAGGACAGGATACTGGCGCTAACCCTAAATATACTGAGGCCTATCATCAAATTGATATGTCGGTCAGCTATGACTTACCGCAAGTCGAGGGTTTGACTATTTTTGTTGAGGCCTTAAACGTCACTGATGAGCATATCCGTGTTCACGGTCGTGCCACCGAGCAAGTGTTAAGTTTGGTTGAATCAGGTGCCCGTTATAGTCTGGGTGCGCGTTACAGCTTCTAAGCTGATCCAGGGCCATAAGGATATGGCCCATTCTGTTCCGGCATTTTCAGCCTGGGTTGGGAATGCCGTTTCTTCATTTTTTCTATAGCTTCGTACTTAAACAAAAAACCAGTAGCTTTCGTATCCAGCGACAGGTTTAATCAAACTATAACTAAAAATATACGGTAAAGGTCGGGATATAGCATGAGTAAAAATGTTTTATTAAACAGCGTTGAACACAGAGACCTGAAAGTGATCACGACCAGAGGCGCACACTATGGTGATGCAGTCTGGTTTACTGTCACTTTTCCCAAAGAATTTCGTACTGTTCAGGCGCACTACCCGATTTTTTTTCACAAAGATAGCAACAGCAATCAGTTTTTCGCTGTGACTTTGTTTGGTTTTCAGGATCAGGAAAATCTCTTTTTACAACAGGATAACTGGCGTGGTTGTTATATTCCTCTGATGCTCAGACGTCAGCCTTTTTTGATTGGCCAGCAATTGGTGCGTGAGGATGGAATCGAAACCACTCAACGAGTGATCCACATCGACTTAGATAACCCGCGCGTTAGCCAAACTGAAGGCGAAGCGCTGTTTTTACCTTTTGGTGGCAACAGCCCTTATTTGGATGAAGTCGCAGTCATGCTGGAAACCATTCATCATGGCATGCTCGACAGCAAAACTTTTATTGATCTGTTGCTTGAGCATCAACTGCTGGAATCTTTTACTCTGGATTTAACCTTCAGTAATGGCCAGAAGCAGCAGTTGGCAGGTTTTTATACTATTCATGAGGACAACCTCGCGGCTTTATCGCCGGAGCTTTTAGCGCAGCTGCATCAAAAAGGTTATTTGCAGGCTATTTATATGGCTATTGCGTCGCAGGCCAATATCCGACATTTATTGCAGTTAAAGAATAAGCAGTTTGAGTAAGGTCTGACGAGCCATGCACAAGACAACGCCTTTAGTACAAGTAAAAACTCTGGAAGGATGCGATTTAGCTGATGCTCTGAGTTTAATAGCTAAGGCCTCTTCCCCTTTAATTTTCAAAGGCTTGTGTAAAGACTGGCCCTTGGTCAAGGCGGGTGTTATTTCCGCTTCGTCTGCCGCAGATTACCTTCGGCAGTTTTATCAGGGGATTCCCGTCAGTGCCTGTTACCTGGAGCCCGATCAGCAAGGCCGGGTGTTTTATAATCCAGAGCAAAATGGCTTTAATTATCAGGGCGGAAAAATAGACTTTAATCAGTTGCTGGACCGTCTTTTTGCGTTGAATAATCAAGCTGAAGTGCCCACCTATTACATGGGTTCAACCGAGATCAACCATTGGTTTCCGGGTTTGGCAGAGCACAATACGCTACCCATGCCAGGCATCAGTCCATTAACCAGTGTTTGGCTTGGTAATCAATCCCGTATCGCTGCTCATTATGACTTTCCGCAAAATCTGGCCTGTAATGCGGTCGGACACCGTACTTTTACCTTATTTCCGCCAGAGCAAATCAGCAATTTATATCCTGGCCCTATGGAATTTGCACCCGGAGGTCAGGATGTCAGTATGGTCGATTTTGCCGCGCCTGATTTTGAACGTTTCCCTAAGTTTGCCGAAGCATTAAAACATGCACAGGTAGCCGAACTGGAACCCGGTGATGTGTTATTTATTCCCAGCATGTGGTGGCACCATGTCGAGGCCTTGGACGCCTTTAATGTGCTGATCAGTCACTGGTGGCGCGATACTCCAGCCTATTTAGGTCGGCCTAACAATGCGCTGTCTATGGCAGTATTGAGCTTGCGTAGCTTGCCTAAAGCTCAGCGTCAGGCCTGGAAAGCTATTTTTGATTACTACATTTTTGAGCACGACGATGTAGCGCAGGAGCATATTCAGCCTGATGCTTTAAAGATGTTAACCAAGCCATTGGATGAGCTGAATGCACGCCAGATCAGGGCTGATTTATTGAATAAATTAAAACGCTGACAACCAACTAAAAATATAAAGACACCAATCAACAGGGTGAACAGATGAATAACCAACACAACAGAATCAAAAAGGTCGTGATTGCAGGCGGTGGCACCGCTGGCTGGATGACAGCGGCTGGCCTGACTAAATTACTGGGCAAAAACCTGGAAGTGGTTTTAGTGGAGTCCGACGATATTGGCACTGTGGGGGTCGGTGAAGCCACTATCCCCACTATGCATATCTTTCACCGCTTACTGAATATCAAAGAATCTGAAGTGATGGCGGCTACTAATGCCACTTTTAAGCTGGGTATTCAGTTTGAAAACTGGAAAAACCTAGGCGAAGATTATATTCACTCCTTTGGATTTTTAGGTAAAGACTGCTGGGCCTGTGGATTTCAGCATTTTTGGGTTAAAGCTAAACAAAAAGGTATAGCGACTGAAATAGGTGACTACTGTGTTGAGCATTTAGGCGCCCGTCAGGGCCGTTTTGCTGTGCTGCCGAATCAGGATCTGAACCACGCTTACCATATGGATGCGTCCTTATATGCCAAATTTCTGCGTCGTATGTCCGAGCAACATGGCATCAGACGCATTGAAGGTAAAATTCGTGAAGTACAGCAGCATATGGACGGCAATATTAGTGCGTTATTGCTGGAATCCGGTGAGCTGCTTGAGGGCGATTTGTTCATCGATTGCACTGGCTTCCGTGCTTTATTGATTGAGCAAACACTCAACACAGGTTTTGAAGACTGGAGCCACTGGTTGCCGTGTGATAGCGCTTATGCGGTACAAACCAAAACGACACAAGAGCCAGTGGCTTATACCCGAGCCATAGCCCGCCAAGCGGGTTGGCAATGGAAGATTCCGCTGCAAAGCCGGGTGGGTAATGGCTTGGTATTCTGCAGCAAATTTATAACGGAAGCTGAAGCCAAACAAACGCTGGTGGATAATCTTGAAGGCGAAATGATGTTTGAGCCACGGCTGATCAAATTTAAAACCGGCACACGCCGTCAGCACTGGAATAAAAACTGTGTCGCTATTGGTTTATCCAGTGGTTTCCTGGAGCCTTTAGAGTCGACCAGTATTCATTTGATCCAGCGTAGCATTATTCGTCTGCTGCAGATGTTTCCGTCCAACGGCATAAATTCTGCTGATGTGGCTGAGTTTAATCGCCAGACGAAGATCGAAATGGATAATATCCGCGACTTTATCATCCTGCACTACAAAGCTACGGAGCGCACAGATACTAAATTCTGGCGTTACTGCAAAGATATGGAAATCCCAGATAGTCTTGCTCATCGGATGGAATTGTTTAAGCAATCCGGCAAAGTCTATAAGTTTGCACAGGAATTATTTGGCGAAAGCTCCTGGTTACAGGTGCTGATTGGTCAGGGCTTAATGCCAGAGCAGTACCATCCTATTGTCGATTTAATGCCGGATTCTGAACTGAATGATTTCCTGATGAGCATTAAACAGAATGTGAAACGCACTGTGAGTCAGTTCCCGACTCATCATGAGTTTATTCAGCATTATTGCAAGTCGTCTCTGGTCTGAAACAATGATGCAGGACGCGCTGAATTATCAGGTCAATACCGCCATTCGGCCCGAAGTTATCTATCTCGGGCTGGAAAAAACGCCATTGATTATGATTGATCACTTTGCTCTGGACTTGTCTGGTTTACGCCAGCAGGCTCAGCACAGCGATTTTATGCGTGAGAGTCAAACCTATTACCCAGGGCAGCGTGCCGTATTGCCAAAAGCTTATGTGGCCGCCAGCTTAAATGCAGTGTATCAGCTCATTTACCAGGTGTATCAGGTACCTGATACGCTGAGGTTAAAACCACAAATGCTGTTTTATGCGTTGATCACTCAGCCAGAAAACAGTCTGCATCCGCTGCAATGTATGCCGCATTTTGATACCAGCTCGCCTTATTATTTTGCGCTGTTGCATTATCTGAATGACGGTCCTCATGGCAGTACAGGTTTTTTCCGGCATAAACCTACGGGTTTTGAGCGAGTGACAGAGCAAAGACGGCAGGACTATTTTCAGTCAGCGCAGCAGTTTATCGACCAGCATGGTGCGCCGCCGCAGCGTTATCAGGTGCAGAGCAATCAACATTATGAGCTGTATCACCAGATCCCTTATCAGGCGAACAGACTGATTATTTATCCCGGTAATCTGCTGCATTCGTCATTGGTAGATGTAGCTACTGACATCAATGGTTCGCCAGTCACAGGGCGTTTAACGGCGAACATGTTTATCGATTTCGTATAAAACCAAACCTTATGAACCCATAACACCAAGGAACTGAATATGGTCACGACAACACAAAAAATGAAAGCGATTACATGCCTAGTGTTGCGTAAATAAGATCATGTTCTCCCTCCAATTTTAAAGATGAAAAGAAGATAACGATGAATTATGAATTGCCAAAAGGCTCAAGACTGCTGAACAAAGAATTTACTTATGGTGTGGCCACTTCATCTTTCCAGATTGAAGGTGGCATTGAAGATCGCTTGCCTTGTATCTGGGATACTTTTTGCGCTACACCGGGCAAAGTAAAAGATGGTTCAAACGGCGATTTAGCTTGTGATCACTATCATTTATGGCGTGACGATATCGCTCTGATAAGCTCCCTTGGTGTCGATGCTTATCGTTTATCTATTGCCTGGGCAAGGGTAATGAATAAAGACGGTAGCCTGAATCAGCGGGGCGTCGACTTTTACATCAACATTCTGGATGAGCTAAAAGCTAAAAATATTAAGTCTTTTGTCACCTTGTATCACTGGGATTTACCTCAGCATATTGAAGATCAGGGCGGCTGGCTGAATCGCAACACCGCTTATTTATTCCAGGATTATGCTGACAAGTTAAGTAAAGCCTTTGGCGACAGAGTTTATTCGTACGCGACCTTAAATGAGCCATTTTGCAGCTCGTATTTAGGTTATGAGGCTGGTATTCACGCGCCTGGTTTAACTAAAAAAGCCTTTGGCCGTCAGTCAGCACACCATTTATTGTTAGCACATGGTCTGGCGATGCAGGTACTGCGGAAAAACAGTCCAAACAGCATGAACGGCATAGTGCTGAACTTCACCCCAGCTTATCCGCTAACCGACAGCCCTGCCGATCAAAGAGCAGCGCAGTTGGCTGACGACTACTTTAACCAGTGGTATATCAAGCCTGTATTTGATGGCGCTTACCCGGATTCTTTTGCTCTGCTGGCTGATGAAGACAAGCCAGTGATTGAGCCTGGTGACTTTGACATTATCAAAGCTCCTCTGGACTTTTTAGGCGTCAATTTCTACACCCGTACTGTGTATAGGGCCACTGAAGGCCGTGACTTTATTGAAGTCGATATGGCCGACGCGCCGAAAACAGATATTGGCTGGGAAATTTATCCACAGGCCTTTACCGATCTGTTAGTGTCTTTGCATCAGAAATACAAACTGCCACCTGTTTATATTACCGAAAATGGTGCAGCGGCAGCCGATCAACTGCACAATGGCGCAGTGGATGATCAACTGCGTTTATCCTACTACCAGTCGCATCTGAATGCAGTGCATCAGGCGGTTGAGCAAGGTGTCGATATTCAAGGCTATTTTGCCTGGAGTTTAATGGACAACTTTGAGTGGGCTGAAGGCTACTTAAAGCGTTTTGGTATCGTCTATGTCGACTACAACAGCCAGCAAAGAACTGTGAAAAACAGCGGCCTGGCTTACAAAAATTTAATCAGTAACCGTTAATTTATAAAAAATAATAATTTCAAATCAACACTTTATAGGATGCGCCTGACATGGTTAGTGTAAAGGAGAAAATTGCTTACGGCCTTGGGGATACGGCAAGCAATATAGTGTTCCAGACCGTCATGTTGTTTCTGACGTTTTTTTATACCGACATCTACGGCATTTCGCCGGCTTTTGTCGGCACCATGTTTCTGGCTGTGCGTATTATCGACGCAGTGACAGATCCTATCATGGGCGCTCTTGCCGATCGCACCCAAAGCAGATACGGTAAGTTCCGTCCTTATTTACTGTGGTTTGCCTTACCTTTTGGCCTGATCAGCGTGCTGGCTTTTACCACACCAGACTTTGGTGAAGAAGGCAAAATGATCTACGCCTTCGTCACTTATACCCTGCTGATGCTGGTCTATACCGCTATTAATATTCCGTATTGTGCTTTAGGCGCTGTATTGACAGCCGATCCAAAAGAGCGAGTGTCTGTGCAGTCCTACCGTTTTGTTTTTGCCATGCTGGGCGGACTGATGGTGACGGCTTTAACTTTGCCTTTAGTCGAGTTTTTTGGCCAGGGCGACAGGGCCAAAGGTTATCAACTGACTATTATGGCGATGAGTGCCTTAGGTGTACTGATGTTCTTAGCTTGTTTTTATGGCACCAAAGAGCGCATCAACCCACCGAAAGAGGCGGTCAGCCGCAGCTATATGGATAACTTCCGTCAGTTGTGGAAAAACGATCAGTGGCGGGTGTTAGCGCTGGTGGCTTTGTGTCTGATGAGTGGTTATGTGCTGCGCACTACACTGGCTATTTATTATGTGAAGTATTATCTGGAAATGCCGGATAGCATCACGTTGTTTATTACTTTGGGTATGCTCGGCAGTATGGTCGGTTGTGTTATAGCTCAACCGCTGGCAAAACGATACTGCAAAGTAAAACTCTATATCGGCATTCAGGTTTTGGCGGCCGCCCTTTGTGCCAGCAGCTATTTTGTCGCGGCTGACAATGTGACTTTGGCCATTGGTTTATATGTGTTGTGGAATCTGGTGTTTAATACAGGCACTCCGCTGCTGTGGGCTAAAATGGCAGACACTGTAGATTATGGCCAGTGGCGTACCGGTATTCGCACTACTGGTATGGTGTATTCCTCCATTATTTTCTTTATCAAATTGGGTATAGCAGTAGGCGGTGCTTTAGGCGGCTGGTTACTGGCTGGCATCGGCTATCAGGCTGACGTGACTCAAACCGAAGAAACCAAAGCAGGGTTATTATTGGCTTTTAGTCTGTATCCGGCTATTGGTTCTTTAATTGTCGCTTTTGTGATGAGTGCTTATAAACTCAACACGCAAAAAGTTGATGAAATCACGTTGGAATTGAAGAGAGCTGCAGAGTAAAAGCTGATAGTATGACCAACTTGCAGAGCAATTCAGTTTTTGCTGAATTACTCTGCGGTTTCTGATTTTCTTCGACTCAATAAGAAGTGACAGCACTATATGGCGACCATTTACGACGTTTCTCAGCTTGCAGGTGTATCTCTGGCGACAGTTTCCAGGGTGATGAACAAAAACACTAATGTCAGCGAAAAGACTAAACAAAAAGTATTAGCCGCTATGGCCGAATTAGGTTACAGACCTAACACTTTTGCTCAGTCTTTGGCGTCGAATTGCTCGAATAGTGTTGGCGTGCTGGTTTCGCAACTGGATGGTCCATATTACGGTCCTATGATGGCGGAAATTGAAGCTGCACTGCGCTCTGATAACCGCCATGTCATTATCGCTGTGGGCCACAGTGATGCGGCTCAGGAAATTGACAGCGTTGAGTTTTTACTGAGTAAAGGCTGCGATGCATTGATCCTGGACGTCGAAGCTATCTCCGATGACTACCTGATTAAACTCAGTCAAAGTTCCACTCCTATAGTGCTGATCAACAGATACATAGCTGAAATCAGCGACTGCTGTATTTATCTGAATAACGAACTGGGTGGTTATATGGCCACACGGCATCTGATTGATTTGGGACACCGCGATATCGCCTATATTTCAGGCCCTGCGAAAAAACACGATGCGACAGAACGTCTTGAAGGCCATAAAAGAGCTTTGGCAGAAGTGGGAGTGTCTTTTGATCCTGCTTTGTGTTTTGAAGGTGATTACAAAGAAGACAGTGGCGTGGAAGGAATGAACTACCTGTTCAGCCAAAACAAAACATTCACCGCCGTTGTTTGTGCGAACGATCAGATGGTATCCGGTGCTATTTCGGTCTGTCTGGAACGAGGCATGAAAATACCGCAAGACTTATCTTTTGTCGGTTACGACAATATTCCTTTTGCCCGTTATGTGTCACCTAAGCTGACCACAGTGAATAACCCTATTCATGAAATGGGCAAAATGGCCGCTTTGTGGTTACTGAAGAACCTCTACAAACATGATATTGAAGTGGAAAACGTATTTGAGCCAGAACTAGTGGTACGTAATTCCGCTATCCGTAAAGGGTAAAACAGCCTCCGCCTGATACGGAGGCTGTGTCTGGCTTAAGGTAAAGCCGCTTCTAACGTTAAAGTTAAGCCTTCACGGATTTGGTCGGCTAATTCAGATTCAGCTTTGGCTGAATAGGAGGCTTCAATCAGGAATACACCCGCTTCAACAGGCGTATAAGTAAACTGGCCAGTGGCATCGGTTTTATGCTGCACTCTGCCTGCTTCATCGCGATAACGCTCACCTTCGTAGGACACTTCCAGTTCAACACCAGCTTGCGCCTTACCATTCACTAAAAAGGTAAAAGTAACAGGCTCGCCTGCGACTATGTCAGCTGGGTGCACAGAGCTTTTAAATTCTAAACCTTCGTTTTTCAGTGCCAGCACTTCTGAGGTTGGTTTGTTCACTGTGATAAAAGCGACTGAACGACTGCGGCTTTGACTGGTCACTACATCGGTGGCATTGGCCGGTAGCTCTTTAGCTCGGGTCTTTTTATCCGCCATGATGCGCTTGCGCTCATCACCTACTTTGTACATAGTACCGAAACGTACAGGACCACCTAATTCCAGTTTGTAGGTACCTTCAGCATTTAACTGTGCATCGACCTGAGACTTACGTTTGCCCTGGTATTTATGCTCAATAGCCTGCTTTTTACCCTCTGGCGTATACAAAGATACGTTATCAACCGGGATACCTTTGTCAGCCACAAAAGTCATGTTGGCGGCGCTAACATCAGCCGATACCCAGCTGCCTGTTTTCGACAAGACAAAATGACTGGGTACAACCCATAAAGTATGAGCAATAGCCGGAGCGCTGATTGCAGCTGCAATCACGAATGATGCCAGAATAGATTTTTTCATTGGATTAGTTTCCCTGTGCTGAAGTAAGTTGAATTTTGCCCAGCTCTTTGCTGGCTTTTATTTCGATCTGAACGCTGCTGCCGTCCCATGTGAATGCTTGTTTCGCCAGATTACGGCCGCCTTGTTCACGGGCCGCTTCAACAAAAAGTACATAAGTGCCAGCAGCAACTGCTTTGCCTTGTTCGTCTTTACCATCCCAACGCACTTTGTAGCTGCCTGGCCCTTTGGTAGCGCCAGTTTTTGCATCTACTAATTGAGGTTCACTGCGGCCAAGTTTGCGCCAGAAACGACGTAAGTCTTTAATCCAGTCTGGTTTTTCCAGCCAGGCTTCGATTAGGCGCACGGGTTGCTGCTGCTCGTTTTCAATCCATACCGCCACATAAGGTCTGTGATACGTGCCGGTATCAATTTTTGGCAGTTCGACCTGAATTTCCAGTTCCTGCTGTGCCATGGCAGAGCCGCAACACAACAGCAACGCAGCGACTAAATACTTGTACATACAATTCCCTCTTAGTGAAACGACTTAAGATCATTGAAACGACTATAAATCGGTGAAACAACTCTAAATTAATGAAACGACGCTATATAAGCTAATAAAGCCAACACCACACCAGCGACTGCTGTGGCATTACCAAAATCTCTTCTGTTCGGCTGACGCCACAATAAATAAAAGCCCGACAAGGCAAATAACAGACAAAATACAGCGGTAATATCAATCAACCATTTCCAGCTACTACCGGCGTAACGGCCTTTATGTAAGTCGTTGGCCAAGGCCAGATAACCAGCAAATTCTGCATCTAATTCAGCGCTGCGCTCAGCTAAATCAATCACCACTGCGGCATAGCCTGCAGGACGTTTAAAGTCGATTTCCAGTAGTTCATCTTCAGGTGAAAAATTCAGGTTGTAACCGCCCTGTAACTGATATTCCTGCTTTAACCAGTCGACATACAAAGCAATAGCGGCTTGCTGCTGATCCTCTGGCAAGTTCAGTAAATCCGGCAATTGTTCCGGCAGCTCCAACTGCAGTTGCTGACTGGTTTTACCCAAACTACTGCTGATTTCAGGGTGATTTAAAGTGATGCCTGTGATGGCAAAAAATAACAACAGCAACAACACCAACATAGCGCTGTAGGTATGTAACCAACGCATCCAACGAGCTAAAGCTGAACTCTTCACAGTACCCCCTAAAAAACAGCTAGCATGCTACTGAGAATTGTTCTTATTTGCAAGTTTTTCGCAACTAGCTGATTTAGATGCTTATTGATTTTTACTGTCATCAGCCTTTTAACGCGACAATTGCTAGTGCAAATAGTTCGCAATTGCTATTGATCTTCTAATGAGAATCACTATCATTGTCGGCCATTGGAATTTATTAACTTATCTTTACAAATCGAGGTCAGATTTTATCCGCGTTGCGATGATCTGTTCGAACAACAGGAGTGTTTATGTTCAAGTCCCGTCCGGCCAAACTGGTGTTAGCCACCCAGCTCGCTTTAGGTCTGATAGCTACAGTTCAGGCAGAAGATGCAGCAGCTGTTAACGATGAGTCTATAGAGCGCATTGTGGTTACGGCTTCAGGTTTTGAACAAAAGCTGGTGGATGCTCCTGCCAGTATTTCCGTTATTACAGCAGAAGAGCTGCGTACCCGCCCATACACGACCTTACTGGATGCCGTGCGCGATCTGGAAGGGGTCGATATTGGTGAAACCCGCGATAAAACAGGTCAGGGCACGATCAGTATGCGTGGCATGGGATCGGATTACACTTTAATCCTGGTCGACGGTAAACGTCAGAATAACCATGGTGATATTTACCCAAATAACTTCGGTGGTAACCAGTTCGGTCATATGCCACCTCTGGATACGATAGAACGTATTGAAGTGATACGTGGCCCTGCGTCTACTTTGTATGGTGCCGACGCTTTGGGTGGCGTGATCAATATCATCACCAAAAAAGTCACTAACGAGTGGGCTGGCTCAGTCAGCCATAGCCGCACAGCGCAAACAGATGACAGCTTTGGTGAAGAGATCACCACCGACTTCAACGTGATGGGCCCTTTGATCCCTGGTGTGCTTGGTATGTCGATTCGTGGTAGTGAATACAACCGTATGGCCTCCACTCCGGAATACGCCGATGTGGTCTATCCAAATGGTGAAGTCCGTAGCCGTTCATTAGGTTTTGGTGCTGGCGGTAAAACCGTAGATAACGACAGCACAGTCTTAGGTGCTCGTCTGAGCTGGACTCCTGCTGAGAATCAGGCCGTCTGGTTTGATATCGACACTTCGACCCAAGAATACGATAACAGCCCGGTAATTAACGATGATGGCAGTCGCGAATACCCTGTAGGCACAGTCGACAATATAGATAGTATCTGGGCCGCAGGTAATTTCTGTAAAGGCTTTGTACCAACCTCTGGTGGCAACCAACAGCAAAAATGTACTGCTGGTGGTGGTACCTGGGCACGCCGCGCTAACCCACAAGTCGGCTACAGCCCAACTCAGGAATTTAGCCGTGATACCTGGTCATTAAGTCACGAAGGCAAATGGGATCTGGGCAACAGTTTTGTGTCTTTATCTTATGTCGACACCCAAAACCATGGCCGTACTTTACCTTTTACTTTGGCAGAACGTGCGCAGTTACTGACGATGATTGATGCCACCGGCGCTTATGCGGGCCTGAGCGTCGACGAGCGTAAAGCCATAGCTAAAGAGACTTTCCTGCCTCGTGCTCAACGTAAAATGGCCAGTAACCAATATACTCTGGATGCCAAAATGGATATGCCATTTGAACTGGCAGGCCAACACAAAGCTGTGTTTGGTACGCAAGTGATCCGTGGTGAGCTGGAAGACGGTGTATTTGGTATGGAAAGCGGCACTCCTGGCGGCGTGCAGGAACACAATATGTGGTCCGTATTTGCGGAAGACACCTGGGACGCCACTCAGGCATTTGCCATCACTGCAGGTTTACGTCGTGACGACCATGAAATATTTGGCAGCGAAATGAGCCCACGTCTGTATGGTGTTTATACATTAACAGAACAGTGGACTATCAAAGGTGGCGTCAGCACAGGCTTTAAAACCCCAAAAACAACCCAGTTGTATGATGGTGTCGTAGGCTTTGGTGGTCAGGGTACATCCCCTATGTTTGGTAACCCGGAGCTGGAACCGGAAACCAGCACCTCGACTGAAATTGCGGCTTACTGGGAACACCCTGACAACCACAACTTCAATGTCACCATTTTCAACAATGAATTTGACGATAAAATTGCTTCTCAGCCTTGTGGTGCTGCCACTGCACTGGTGTGCAGCAGTACAGGTGAATACGCCGATTTGGGGTATGCCACCAGTACAAAAACCGTTAATATCGACAGTGTGACTATTAAAGGTGCCGAAGTAGCAGGGCGCTGGCAGATTATCGATAGCGTCGCTTTCCGTGCTAACTACACCTACACAGACAGCGAACAGAAAAGTGGTGCCAATAAAGGCCAGCCTCTGACCAACACAGCCAAACATATGGCGAACCTGACCATAGACTGGAATGCGACCGATGAGTTAAAAGTCTTCCTGACGTCAGAAATCCGCACCAAACGTTTCCGCGCCTGGGATACAGTTAAGAATGCACCGCTGAACTACAAAGCTTATGACGTGTACCACTTAGGTGCCAGCTATGCAGCCAGCGATTCAGTCACTTTTACAGCGCGGATCAACAACTTATTTGATCAGGACTTCACCACCTACGATTTAGCCTTTGTAGAGTGTGACAGCGGTACCAGTTGTATTCTGGATGCGAATGGCGCAAACGGCTATCAGGCCAGCTATGTTGACCACTTCAATAACAAAGACAAAGCCCGTAACTTATGGATGAGTGTTAACGTAAGCTTCTAAGCTTGTTGTAACGCCAGCCTTTGAACAAACCGCAGATTAATTCTGCGGTTTTTTATGTC
Organism: Rheinheimera tangshanensis; assembly: GCF_014645135.1. Classification (GTDB taxonomy): domain Bacteria; phylum Pseudomonadota; class Gammaproteobacteria; order Enterobacterales; family Alteromonadaceae; genus Pararheinheimera; species Pararheinheimera tangshanensis. Next base: position 58,448 of record NZ_BMLH01000008.1, on the reverse strand, counting down.
TGTGCCAGTGCTTTGGTTGCGCTAACAATGCTACATTGTTTGAAACATGAATAGCTTTCCAATACAACTAAGGTGACAAGGATGCGACATAGTGCAGCGCTGCTTTTATTTACATCATCTCTGGCTTTTGCCAATCCATCTCCTATTCCGGCTAATCCGGTAGAGCAATTAAAACCTGAACTGAGTCAGGTTGTTGCTGCAGACGCTCAGCTGGAAATACTGGCTGAAGGTTTTCGCTGGGCTGAAGGCCCTGTGGCTGAACCTAAAACCGGAGATATTTTATTTTCCGATGTGCCTGATAATAAAGTTTGGCGCTGGAATAGCAAAGACGGTTTAACTTTGTATCTGAGCCCTTCTGGCCATACAGGTTTTATCGACGAACCTTCTATTAAAGAAGGTTCTAACGGTTTGATTTTCAACCAAAAAGGTCAGCTGGTGCTGGCGCAGCATGGCGACAGACGTTTAGCTGTATTAACCTCAGTCAGCGCAACAGGGCCACAGTATCAAAGCCTGACGACCAGCTATCAGGGCAAGTTGTTTAACAGCCCAAATGATCTGGTGCAGCACAGCAATGGCAGCTACCTCTTTACTGATCCACCTTATGGCCTCAAAGACGCGGATGACTCCAAGCAAAAGCAGCTGGCTTTTAATGGCGTGTATTGGCTCAAAGGTGGCGATGTCACGCTGGTGACTGATCAACTAACCCGACCTAATGGTTTGGCTTTATCACCGGATGAAAAGTGGTTGTATGTCGCTAACTCAGACCCACAAGCGGCGCAGTGGTGGAAATATCCTTTATCTGCAGATGGCACTGTAGGCGAAGGTCAGCTGTTTTTTGACGCAACGGCATGGGTTAAAAGCAAACCTGGTTTACCTGATGGCTTAAAAGTATTGCCTTCAGGCCATTTGCTGGCAACAGGCCCTGGTGGTGTGTTGGTGTTTAATGCCCAAGGCGAACATCTGGGCACTATTCAAACTGGTGTTGCTGCCGCCAATGTGGCTTTAAGTCTGGATAAACAGTATTTATACATCACGGCTTCCAACTATTTATTGCGGATTAAACTAAAAGCTGCCGTTTGAGCATCGGCTAATGTATAGAAATGTAAAGCTGCTCTATTACTGAGCAGCTTAAGGTTAAACTGCGGCCAACAGAATCCGGAGTGCAAGCCTTTGAACCCTCTATTGCTGATTGATGATGACCAGGAACTCACCTCGATGTTAAGTACTTACTTACAGCGCGAGGGTTTTGTCGTGCAGGTAGCCAATAACAGTCAGCTCGGTTTGCGACAGGCCATTTCTGGTCAGTATGAACTCCTGGTGCTGGATGTGATGATGCCAGGCTTGGATGGCATATCGCTGCTGCGCCAAATACGTCAGCATTCCACAGTGCCTGTCATTATGTTAACTGCCAAAGGAGATGACATAGACAAAGTGCTGGGCCTGGAATTGGGTGCAGATGATTATGTCGCTAAACCTTGTTTACCCCGCGAATTAGTGGCGCGAATTCGGGCTATTTTACGCCGCGTGCAACAGCAGCAAGACGAACCTACCGAAGTAAAAGTCGGGCCTTTAACTCTGGAACCCGGTTCACGTAAGGCCTGGGTCCACGGTCAGCCAATTCAGTTAACTGGTGCTGAGTTTAGTGTGCTATGGGTGTTGGCTTGTCAGGCGGGGAGATTAGTCAGCAAAGCTGAGTTATCGTTGCAGGCTTTAGGTAAAACCCTAACCCAATACGACCGCAGTCTGGACGTGCATATCAGTAATATCCGGCAAAAACTCGGTAAAAGGCAAGATGAGCAAGCCTGGATTGAAGCTGTGCGTGGCAAAGGTTACCAACTGATACACAGATACTAATCATGGGGCAGGTATTCTGGAAGTTCTTAGTAGCTTTTTGGGCTGCGTTGATCCTGGCTGGCACTTTAGTCTGGACTGTCAATGAAGTGAGTCGTGCGGCAGACGATGAGCCCAGGCCCGTCTGGATAGGACCACAACTGCGTCTGGTGTTAGGTTCAGCTCAACTGATGGTGGACTCAGGCGGCATTCAATTGCTCGGCGATGTATTACAGCGCTGGGAAGACGACCCTATGTCCCGCGACAAAATTCTGCTGCTCAATGACAAGGGTAAAGATTATCTGCAGCGTGAGGTGCCGCCAAACTGGGCCGAATTACTCAAAGATCAACCTGACTACAAAGTAGAGGATAAATCCGGGCAAAGCTGGTTTTTATTGGCTGTGCCGCGCCATGAGTTTTTATTGGATTGGTTACGCAGCGGCAGAGGCATGTTGGCCAATAAGCCTGCTGCGCCTCATCTTCCTGAATCACCTGACTTTGATGACAAAGGCCCGCCTCCTCCAATGCATGGTATGGCGGGGAAAACTGCTATGCCTATGCCTCCAGTCTGGTTTCATCCGGCATTTTTACTGGCTGCTATTTTGTTCACCAGCTTATCTGTCAGTTTATGGTTGGCCTGGTACTTTGCATCGCCAGTGCGACAATTAAAACGAGCCTTAGAGTCATTGGCCTCTGACCGATGGCTGACACAACTGGGTCCTAAAGTCACAGGGCGGCATGATGAATTTGGCGCTGTGGCCCGCAGTTTTAACGACATGGCTAAAAGTGTCGAGCAAGCGATCAGTGGTCAGCGCCGTTTATTACATGATGTCTCTCACGAATTCCGCTCACCTTTAGCCCGCTTACAAATTTTGGTCGGGCTGGCGCGGCAAACCCCTTCGGAAAGCGCTATGGTACTGGATAAAGTTGAAGCCGAAACCCAGAAACTCAACGCCTTAGTTGAAGAAATTCTGACCTACTCACGACTGGAAAGTGGTGCCGCTGCAGTAAAGTTACAGCAAGTCGATCTGTTGGAGTTACTGGAATCCGTGGCTGAAGATGGCCGGCTTGAGGCTTTGTCGCAGCAAAAACAACTACGGGTGAAAGCGGAAACGGCCAGACAGATACAGGCCGACCCGGATTTATTGTACCGGGCGCTGGAAAACCTGATCCGCAATGCCATCAAATTTACCCCGCCCAATACAGAAGTGACAGTGGAGCTGGTACAGCTAGAACAGCTGGTGCAGATCCGCATTTCTGATCAGGGAACTGGTGTGGCACACGATGATTTAGCCAAGCTTTTTACGCCTTTTTTCCGCGCTCAAAGCAAAAAAGACGGGGTAGGTTTAGGCTTAAGTATTGCTAAAAGAGCAGTGGAAAGTTGTGGTGGAGAGTTAAAGCTGCATAACCTCTATGCAGCTTCGGGTATTGTCTGTGGTTTTCAGGCGGTGATTAGTCTGCCACTGCAGCAGAAAAGTTAAGGCACAGTGACAGAGATAGCTAAAGGTGTGCCACCTGAAACCCCTAAAGTGATGGTGGCGGTATCACCCGAAGTGCCTCCGCTGGTGTTGATTTGCAGTTCGCATTGCCCATACAAATCGGTGCGTAAGCTGGCCGTTGCCAAACAATGTCCCACCTCCACCTGCAAATTCCCGCTGTTTGACGCACCGTAACTAATACCTGCATCAAAGCCAAGGAAAGGCAAGCGCACTGCACCTTGATCCCGTATCTCCAGGCTCAGCACAGTGTCACCGCTGATGCTGGTGATACCGGAGCTGATCACTGCAGGGCTGATGTAATTGAAACAGGCTCTGTCATCAATAGTGGTGGCACTGCTGCCACTGGCTTCAGCCACCACAAAAACCTGAGCCGAGCCGCGCGGTGAATGACGGGTATCCAGATTAGGCGACACACAACCCGTTGAAATAGTATCCTGATTCGCCGGATAGGTCAGGTAAAAGCTGGCGGCACCATCTTTTGTTACCGCCTGACCGCTAACCAGGCCTTCTTTGGCCGGGTCTACACCCGCAACCTGCATACCTAATAATGAAGCCCCAATCAGGTATTCGAGCTCAGTGTCCGTATTCAGGTAGTTTTTATTGACTGTCACGCTGCTGGCCTGAGTAGGCAAGGCGGCGACAAAACGACTTTTATCTTCGGCCTGAGCGTTAAAAATCAACACCCTGTCCTGTGCTTCGATAAAACGGTTGGTATTGTTGCGGGTAATGACTGCACTTTGAAACAAGGCATTGCTTAAATCAGTCAGCGTAGCTGAATTAGCTGTGGTTGCGGCTCGACCATCAGTCACAGTGCTGCCAAAACCGTAGTTAATTTGTGGTGCTCTGTTGGACAATAACACGCTGTCAATCACCCCGAGGTTGATCACTGTGCCGTCAGCCACAGGGTTGCCGTATCTGTCTGTCACCAGCAAACCGCCTTCCCTTCTGTAGGTACCATTACCCATATTCTGAATACCAGCTTCGATTGGATAACTGAACACAATAGAGTGAGCCGGGCCTGAGGCTATACTCAGTACCGACGCTGTGGTTTGGATCGCCGGGCTGTAACTGGCGCCTGTTGTGTCCAAAGCTTCAGCTTTGAGTTCCACCACTCCGGGTAACTGGCCTGAGTTCAGCGTTAAGGTGGCAACGCCATTGGTGGTGGCTACATCCAGAGTTTTAGTGTTCTGTACTAACTGACCTGAAGCCTGAGTACCGAGCAATAACTCACCACCATTAGGCTGAGTGACAAAACTCACCCGCACATTATTGATGCCTGCCGGCGCATCCTGAGCTGCACCGCCCGTAGAGGTTAATAAACGTACCGTAATAGCGCTGCTTTCCATTTGGCCGACACCAGCGACAAAAATAGCGCGTTCACTGGCCGCAATGCTGATGCTGGCGGGTACAGGTCGTTCAGGTTCGACTGCAGTGCCTGCGACAGTGACTGTGGTGGTGGTCTGCACACCATTGACATACACAGTCACTGTCGCTGAACCTGCACTTTGACCCGGATACAAACGTACAGCAGCGACACCATTACCAGCATCATTAGAACCACCACGGCCCGTTTCAGCTGTTGTGCGGGTTATGACTTCTGTTGCACTAAAGCTGCCTAAGTCGGTACTGAACTGGACTGTAGCATTGCGTAACAGCTCGCCGTTCGCGTCTCTGACCGTAGCGGAAATAGTGCTAAAACGCTCAGGAAAACCTATATCCAGACTGGCCGTGCTGGCACTGACAGCAACAGCAGTAGCATCTTCAGTTTTATCGGAACCCCCACAGGCGGTTAAAAATAGCAGAGAAAAAATAACATACAGACCAGACAAAACACGTGGCAACACTGTCATACACTATCCTTGTAACCAGATCGTTAGCTTATGTAAAATTTGCAAATTTATTGAATTCTAAAGAGGTACGAGCCTTTTGTATAGGCTCTGCCAGAGCATCACGGTATTCGCTTGTGCTTTATAGCCGAACAGCGCATGCTGAGGTTTCATTTCTCCGGAAGTCAGATAGTTATGTTAATTACTTTTAAATCTGTAGCCGCAGCGCCAGTACCAATGTTTGGTCATGTTGCTTTGCAACTGTTAGAGTTGATGGGCCGTTTGCCTAAAGCGCCAGGCGCTTTATTTGCGGAAGACGTAGCCGAAGCTTTAGCTGTGTTGCAACAAGGTTTAACCGAATTGGAAGCCCGTCAGCAGGCTGAATTACCTGATGATTCAGCAGACAAATATCAGGACAAACCCAATGCGATTCCGCTTAAACACCGCGCCGTGCCGTTAATTGCATTAATGCAGGCGGCTATACGTGAGCAAAAAGGCGTGAGTTGGGAGTGAGGTTTTTTTAGAAAATAATACCTTAATCGGAAACTTCGCTTGAATTATGAGCTTACTTGCCTATAATACCCGGCAACAACACCCCTCCCGCTACCCGTAAGATCAGCGCCCTGTGAGGGGTTACTTTTTTTGAGAACAGGCAATTGAATGCAGTTCACAAAACCCCCGTTTACGATTCAACAGCAAGTACAACAACTCATCTCTCGTGGGCTTACAGTCGATGATGAAGAATTAGCTGCTTATTACCTGTCACATATCAATTACTACCGATTAGGCACTTATTGGTGGTCTTTTATCGATGATCATAAAACCCATAAATTTCGTGCTGGCACAACCTTTCAACTGGTTCTGGATCTTTATGTTTTCGACCGGGAATTAAGGTTGTTAGTGTTGGACGCTATTGAACGAATTGAAATTGCTGTCAGAACACAATGGGCATATCATCTTGCTCATCACGGTGGCCCTTTTGTTCATTTAGATCGGAGTTTATTTAACTCCAAAGAGTTTGACTATGATGGGTTTATGGCTGCAGTTCATCAGGAGTTGGGCAGAACCACAGAGCCTAATATTAAGCGACAAATGGATAAGTACGATGAGGCGACTCCGGCTGTTTGGATTTGCTGCGAGTTACTGAGTTTTGGATGGTTGTCCAAATGTGTCGACGGTTTGGCCCGGCGCTCGTTAAAAATGAATATCGCAGATCATTTTCAATTTAATGAAACTGTATTTTGTTCAGTCTTACACCACCTGACCATGGTCAGAAATATCTGTGCTCATCATGCTCGTTTATGGAACAGAGATTTTACCATTACCATGAAACTGCCTCGCAGAGGACCGCAGCAGCTGTTGTCAAGCTTAAATCTGGAACGTCCTAAAGAGCTTTATAATACCTTGGCTATCTTGTGTCATTTTATGAATGTTATTGCTCCTGATCACCACTTCAAACAACGCTTAATTCATCTGACAAAGATACATCCGAGCGCCAATCCAAAAGCAATGGGTTTTCCTGAACAATGGGAATTATTGCCTTTGTGGAAATCCACCTAGCGGGCTCGGTCATACGTTATCGATTTACTGCCTACAGATAATAAAGTTATTTCCCCCAATCTTTACGATCTCTTTACGCCCTTCACTTTTATCCATCTGGAGACTTTACGCCTCTGGCTCCTAAGCTTTGCAGCGGATTTACACCACTGAGGATTACCGTGATGGGCTGGTTGTTATTGATATTGATTGGCGCCTTAAGCGCTTTGTTGATTTACGCCATGTTGGCACCGGAAAAGTTCTGAGGAGCCATTGATGGACGTTCTATTGATTTTAGCTTTGGCTTTGCTGTTGGCATGGCCTTTGGGTGCTTATATGACCGGGATTTTCTCTGGTCAAAAGCATTGGAGTGATAAGGTTTTTGCTCCTGTTGAAAAAGGGATCTTTAAAATTCTGGGCATCAACGCCAGTGCAGGCATGAACTGGAAAAGCTATGGTATAGCTTTTTTAATCAGTAACCTGGTGCTGGGCGTGATCGCCTTTTTGCTGTTGATGTTTCAGCATGTATTGCCGATGAACCCAGATGGCATAGGCCCATTAAGTTGGGATTTGGCGCTGCATACGGCTGTGTCCTTTTTAACCAACACCAACCAACAACACTATTCTGGTCAGGCTCAACTGAGCTATTTAAGCCAGGGTTTTGTCATTGTTACTTTGCAATTTGTCACCCCAGCTATGGGCCTGGCGGTTTGTCTGGCGGTATTACGTGGTTTGATGGGTGGTCGTAACGTTAAGGATGCGGAAGAGGGCGAAGAACGTGATTTAGGTAACTACTATCAGGACACAGTGCGTGCTGTGCTGAGGTTGATGCTGCCTTTAGCCGCGGTGGTTGCGCTGTTATTAGCCAGCCAGGGCGTGCCTTCGACCTATCAGGCCAGCCCAACAGTACCAGTAGTTGAACAAGGCCAAGCTTCTGTCGATCAACTGACTGAACAAAAAATCCCGTTAGGACCTGTGGCCGCTATGGTGGCTATTAAACAACTGGGTACCAATGGTGGTGGCTGGTATGGCCCTAATAGCGCTAACCCGCTGGAAAACCCAACTCCTGTTGCTAACGCCATTGAAACCATAGCGCTGGTGCTGATCCCTATCGCGATCGTCTTTATGGCCGGTGGTCTGTTACGCCAACGCGGTTTTGCCAGAATGTCTTTGGCGGTGATGGGCTTTTTAAGTTTGTTTTGTGTAGGTGCAGCCATTTACAGCGAACAGCAGCCGAATGCCGCCTTTAGTGGTTTAGCAGAGCAGGCAGGCAATATGGAAGGCAAGGAAGTGCGTTTTGGCACCGACTTATCCGCGCTCTGGGCAACATTAACCACGCAAACTTCCAATGGTTCAGTCAATGCCATGCACGACTCGCTAAATCCTGTTGCAGCTTTAGTGACCCGCTCCGGCATGCTGATCAATGCCATCTGGGGTGGTATTGGTTGTGGTTTCGTCAACTTTATTGTTTACGTCTGGATAGCGGTGTTTATTGCCGGTCTGATGATAGGCCGCACGCCGGAAATCTTTGGCCGTAAGCTGGAAAAAACCGAAATCAGCTGGCTGGGTGTATTGCTGGTATTACCCAGTGCCGTGATCTTAACTTTTACCGCTATTACCGTCGCTATCCCTGCCATTACCGGCAACAGCAACCCTGGTTTGCACGGTATTGCCCAGGTGTTTTATGAATACACTTCAGCTTTTGCCAATAACGGTTCTGGTTTTGAAGGCCTAGGCGACAATACGCCGTGGTGGAATATCAGCTGTGTGATAGTGCTGTTACTGGGTCGTTATTTACCGCTGGTGATCCCGCTGGTGATTGCAGGTTTATTGGCGAAAAAACGTCAGATCCCGTTCAGCAACGGTACCTTACCTCTGCATAACCTGACCTTTGGTGTCACTTTGGTCACAGTGATTTTAATACTGAATTTCCTGTCCTTTTTACCTTCGATGGTGCTGGGTCCTATTGGCGAAGCACTGGAATTAACTTCTATTGCAGGTGATTTAAAATGAGTAATGCCTTAGCTCAGGCCAGCGTACAGGCTTTTGTAAAACTACAGCCACAACAGGCGATTAAAAGCCCGGTGATGCTGGTGGTATGGGTGGGTACAGTGCTGGCGCTGGGTATGACAGCCAACAGTGTCATCAATGGCAAAGACTATGGCTTTGAACTGGCCAGCAGTCTGATCCTGTTTTTCACCTTATGGTTTGCTAACTTTGCCGAAGCCATAGCCGAAGCCCGTGGCCGTGGTCAGGCCGCCAGCTTAAAGGCCACCCGTCGTGATTTAACAGCCCAGTTGCTGCGTGAATCCGAAGAACCTATAGCGGTTTCCGCCAGTCAGCTCAAAGCCGGTGACAAAGTGCTGGTGGAAGCAGGCCAGTTTGTACCTGCCGACGGTGAAATTATCCTGGGTGTTGCCACTATCAATGAGTCGGCTTTAACGGGCGAATCAGCGCCGGTGCTGCGTGAAGCTGGTACCGACCACTCAGGTGTGATTGCCGGTACCAAGGTATTAAACGGCACTATTACTGTGCTGGTGACGGCAGAAGCTGGTCATAGTTTCCTTGATAAAATGATCAGCCTGGTGGAAGGCACCAACAGACAAAAAACACCAAACGAGCTGGCGTTGACAGTGTTGTTAGCCGCTTTGACGTTGGTGTTCTTAATAGCTGTGGCAACCTTACCTGCAATGGCCGCTTTTGTTGGTATCGAACTCGACCTGTTGATGCTCATCGCTCTGGTGGTCTGCTTAATTCCAACCACTATTGCCGGTTTATTACCTGCCATAGGTATTGCCGGCATGAACCGCGCTTTGGCGGCCAATGTAGTGGCCAAGTCCGGTAAAGCTGTTGAAGTAGCAGGTGATATCGATACTTTATTACTGGATAAAACCGGCACCATCACTTTTGGTGACCGTCAGGCTACTGCGTTTTTTGCACTGCCTGGTGTGGCTCAATCTGAGCTGGTGCGTGGTGCTGTGCTGTGCTCTGTGCAGGACCCAACACCTGAAGGTAAGTCTGTGGTGCGCCTGGCACAGGAACAAGGTGCTGCAGCTGAAAATCTGCCCGACAATGCCCAGTTTATTCCATTCAGCGCTCAAACCCGTTTATCCGGTGTGCAACTGGATAGCGGTGAACATTGGGTGAAAGGCGCTGCCGATGCGGTAAAGAAATGGGCACAAAGTCGCGGCCTGGCTGTACCTAACAATCTGGACCCTATAGTCACCAAAGTGGCGCAACAAGGTGCAACGCCTTTAGTGGTAGCCAATCAGCAACGTATTTTGGGTGTGATCCAGTTATCTGATGTGATTAAACCTGGTGTGGCTGAGCGTTTTGCCGAGCTGCGTGCTTTAGGTGTGCGCACCATTATGGTCACAGGTGACAACCCTATTACGGCTGGTGCTATTGCCGCTGCTGCTGGTGTGGATGACTTTGTGGCTGAAGCCCGGCCAGAAGACAAGCTGGCATTGATCCGTCGTGAACAGGCTTTAGGCCGCTTAGTGGCTATGGTTGGTGATGGTACCAACGACGCGCCCGCTTTAGCTCAGGCCGACGTTGGCTTAGCCATGAACTCCGGTACTCAGGCCGCCAAAGAAGCGGGCAATATGGTGGATCTGGATTCAGACCCCACCAAACTGCTGGCCGTGGTGGAAGTGGGCAAACAATTGCTGATCACCCGTGGCGCTTTAACCACCTTCTCGTTAGCCAATGATGTCGCTAAGTACTTTGTCATAGTGCCCGCCGTATTTGCTGCCGCTATGCCTGGTATTGCTGCGCTGAATTTTATGCAGCTGCCGGATCCAAAAATGGCAGTGTTATCTGCGCTGATTTTTAATGCGCTGATTATTCCAGCCCTGATTCCGCTGGCACTCAAAGGCGTAAAAATCCGTGCTATCAGCGCTGAAAAACTGTTACGCAACAATATGTTGATCTTCGGTTTAGGTGGCGTGTTATTGCCTTTTGCCGCGATCAAATTGATTGATATTTTACTGAACTGGATGTTTTAACTATGAACACTGATTTAATTTCTCGTTCTGGAATTTCCCGTGCTGTATCTGATAGTGCCCTTTCGTCACAACACGCCATCTGGCGTCCGGCTTTGGGTTTAGCAGCTGTAATGCTGGTGACTTGTGGTCTGGTCTATAGCGCTAGCGTCACAGGTTTAGCAGGATTGTTATTTCCACAGCAAGCCAGTGGTTCTTTGGTGATAGTCGACGGCAAAGCCGTAGGTTCGGCTTTAGTCGCCCAGCCATTTAGCGGCGATATGTATTTTCATGGCCGTCCAAGCAGTGTCAATACCGACCCTATGTCCACAGGCGGCAGTAACTTAGCGCCTTCCAATCCAGCTTTACGCGACAGAGTAGCGGCAGAAAGTGCGGTACTGACCGAACGTTATCAACTCCCTGCCACTGAACTGCCAGTGGACTTGCTGGCAAGCTCAGGCTCTGGTGTTGACCCACATATATCGCCTGAAGCTGCAGCTTTGCAGTTAAAGCGGGTGGCTGCTGCACGCGGCATACCAACAGAGGTGCTGGGTAAATTAGTGGAGCAACACACAGAAGCACCACAGTGGGGCATTTTTGGTCAACCACGCGTTAATGTGCTGCTGTTAAATCTGGCTGTAGATCAGCAATTTCTAGTGAAATAATCAGGACTTATTATGCGTATTCAATTATCGACTTTCACTTCGGCCATTCTGAGTTCAGGCCTGTTATTCGTTAGCCAGCTTCAGGCTGAAACCGTTCATAGCACGGGCTCTGTGCTAATGATTTCAGATTATTTATTCCGCGGTATTTCACAAACCGATGAAGGTCCTGCATTGCAGGGGAGCCTGACCTTGGCCACCGAATCGGGTTGGTATGCCAGTGCCTGGGGTTCCAATATTAAATTTGGTCAAGGCAGCATGGAGCTGGATATTTCTGCTGGCCGCAGCTTTGCTGTAGCCCCGGACTGGACAGTGGATCTGGGCCTGATGCAATACCGTTACCCTAAGGGCGATAACAGCACCGATCAATTTAATTTTATCGAAGGGTACGGCAAGCTGATTTATCAGGACTGGACTTTTGGGCTGGCATTGACCGACGATTATTTTGGCGCCGGTGTGGGTAAATTCTGGTACTTAAGTGCGGACTGGAATCAGCAACTCACGGAGCAGCTGCAGCTGCAATGGCATCTGGGCTACAATAAGTTTGCTAATGCATTGGAATTTAACAGCTTTTTAGCTTCAGCAAGCGAAGATGGTTCTGGCTACACCGACTGGGGGGTCAGGCTAAACACCAGCCAGCTGGGCCTGAACTGGTCTGTGGGGTACGCAGGAACTTCAGTGAGTAGTTCAGCCTGCAGCGAACTTTGTGATAATCGCTGGCTTATCAGCGTCGGCAAAACGTTTTAAGGAAAGAATCCGTGGTAACAGACTCCCGCAGACAACAAGCTGATGCGCTGTTAAAAAACCTGCAACAGCAACAGGGTGGCCAGCTGAAGATCTTTTTAGGTGCAGCGCCTGGTGTAGGTAAAACCTGTGCCATGCTCAATGCTGCCCGCGAGCGCATGCAACAAGGCACAGCAGTTATGGTGGGGTTAGTGGAAACACATGGCCGTGCCGACACAGAAGCTTTGCTGCAGGGTTTTGAGCTGTTACCACGGCGTCAGCTGGATTATCAGGGCCAACAACTCACCGAATTTGATTTAGATGCGGCTTTAGCCGCCAAGCCAGCACTTTTGCTGGTGGACGAGCTGGCGCACAGTAATATTCCGGGCAGCCGGCATAAAAGGCGTTATCAGGATATCGCTGAGTTATTGGCCGCTGGTATAGATGTGTACACCACGATCAATGTGCAGCATATCGCCAGTCTGAATGATTTAGTGCTGCAAATCAGTGGTATACGCGTAAAAGAAACAGTGCCTGATCAGTTTATCGACAGTGCACAACAATTAGTTTTTGTCGATTTAGCGCCCAATCACCTGCTGGAGCGGTTGCAGCAAGGTAAGGTGTATGTCGCTGATTATGCCGCTTTGGCGGTGAAGCAGTTTTTCCAGCTGGAAACTTTAACAGCGCTGCGTGAAATGGCGATGAAGCTGGTGATGAGCCATGTGGATGCGCAGTTAAAAACTGAGCAGGACGCCAAAGCCCGTGGCAGTGATTATCTTATTCAGGATAAATTGCTGGTGCTGATCTCCAACCGCCGCGACCATGAATACCTGATCCGCATTGGTCGCCGTGTCGCCGAAAAACGGCAGATGCCCTGGCTGGTGGTTTGGGTCGACACAGGACAAATGCAGTATCAGTCGACACAACAACGCTTGCAGTCGGCTTTTGCCCTGGCGCGTGAACTTGGCGCTCAGACCGATATTTTGCGTGGTCCTTCTACTTTACAGACCATTTTGCCTTATATCACAGAGCATAGGATTAACGCTGTGCTGGTTGGTGCTGGTACAAAACGTGTGATGCAACCCTGGCGTAAGCCCTTGTACCAACAACTGATTAATAGCTGTTTACCGTTAGAAGTTTCGGTGTATCGCTCTGGTGAATCGACCCAGCAAGCCAGAGTGTCAGCACCTGCTTCGGGCACCTTTGGCCAAAAAGCCGGTTATGCTTTTGGTGCAGTTTTTACCGCAGCCGCCAGTGCTTTGGCTTTAGCTTTGGACCAATGGCTGCAAAGTGGCAATCTGGTGCTGATTTTTGTGTTGGCTGTGGTGCTTTGTGGTCTGAAATACGGCGCCCGCCCCGCTATTTTTACCGCTTTGTTGTCGTTTTTCAGCTTTAACTTTTTTCTGACCGAACCTTATTTCACCTTTAACGTGAATAAAAACGATGATGTCGCCACGCTGATTTTTATGCTGGTGATAGGCATGACCTGTGGTCCTGCTGCTTCGCGTATCCGGCAGCAATTGTTGCTATTAAAAGAAGCCAACAGATACTCAGAATTACAACGGGATTTTGCCCAACAATTAACAGTGATCCATCAAACCGATGAACTCTGGACTATTTTGGCTACCCAGCTGACCCAAGCACTGCGCTGCCCTGTACATCTGGTCAGTTTTGAATCAGAGCAGAAGCTTCTGCCTGCGCTGAATCAGCCGTTGCTGGCGCTGGATCAGGCGATGATTGACTGGGCCAGACGGCATCAGCAAATGGCGGGGCGTTTTAGCGATACCCTCAATGCCAGCCAGTGGACAGCTCTGCCATTGGTTGTGCAAGCTAAAACTATCGCCGTCATAGTGCTGCAGTTTCCCACTACTGTGCAGGTGTTAAGGCCGGACGACCGGGATTTAATCGCCACTTTAAACCAGCAGGCAGTCAGTGTCTGGCAGCGCATTAGTCTGAATACGGAACTGGAGAGCTCAAAACTGAAAGCCGAAATGGAGCAATTGCGTTCGGCCTTGTTGTCTTCTGTGTCACACGATTTGCGTTCTCCGCTGGCGGCCATGATGGGTTCTGCTGAGAGTTTGCAGGTGCTGGACCAGCAGTTATCCAAAGAAGATCGGAATGAGCTGTTAAGCACCATACTGCTGGAAAGTCAGCGGCTGGACCGCTATATCCAGAATCTGCTGGATATGACGCGTTTAGGTCATGGCACCTTAAAACTGGAACGGGATTGGGTGTCGGTGGCCGATATTATTGGCAGTGCCAAACAACGTTTAAAACGTTTTTTCCCACAAGTGGAAGTGGACTACGAAGCAACACCGGATTTGCCATTGCTGTATGCTCACGCCGCTTTGCTGGAACAAGGGCTGTTTAATATTCTGGAAAATGCCGCTAAATACAGTCCTGATGGCGAGCCTGTGCGGGTTTGGGTTAGTCAGCAAGGTAAAGTCTGCCGTATTGAAATTGAAGACAGTGGCCCCGGCATTCCTGAAGCATTGCGGGAAAAAGTCTTTGACATGTTTTATGTGGTGGCCGATGGCGACAGTAAAAGGCACAATACCGGCATGGGGCTGGCGATTTGCCGTGGCATGATTGGTGCGCACGGCGGATCGGTCAAAGCCACTTCAGCCCGTGTTGGCACTGGTTCACGTTTTATTGTCGAATTGCCATTGCCTGAAACCCAAGCAGGAGACTAAGTCTATTGTCTGCCCGAATTCTGGTTGTTGATGACGAAATGCAAATCCGCAAAATGCTGCGGATCGCATTAAGAAGTGTCGGTTATGAGGTGACAGAAGCTGATTCAGTCGAATCCGGTCTGGCGGCTTTAGTGCGCCAGCAGCCGGATTTACTGGTATTGGATTTAGGTTTACCTGATGGCGACGGTCTGGAGTTATTAAGCGAACTGCGCAGTTTTTCCAAAGTACCTGTCATAGTTTTGTCAGTGCGTAATGGTGACTCCGACAAAATCAAAGCGCTGGATATAGGCGCTCAGGATTATGTGACTAAACCTTTTAGTGTCGAAGAGTTACTGGCGCGGGTGCGTGCGCAATTACGCGACCGTTTACCGGATAAAACCCCGGCTGTGCTGGACGATGGTTATCTGCATATAGATCTGGCACGCCGTTTGGTGACCTGCAAAACGCAGGAAGTTGAACTGACGCCAAAAGAATATGCGGTGCTGGCGACCTTGGCTCAGCACAGGCAATGCGTGATCACACAAAAGCAGTTGCTGGAACAAATCTGGGGCCCAACCCATGGTCAGGACAGCCATTATTTACGTATTGTGGTAAGCCACCTACGGCAAAAAATAGGCGACGACCCTACCGAACCTAAGTACTTGAAAACCGAGGCTGGGATAGGTTATCGCCTGATGCTCTAACCAGCCACTGCGGCCGGGTCCATCCAGAAAAACTCCCAGATATGGCCATCTAAATCCAACACTGAGCGGCCATACATAAAACCTAAATCCTGTTTTGCATTGATGTCGGCGGTACCACCGGCTTTATCCGCCGCAGCACAGACCTGATCCACCGCTGCTTTGTTGTCACAACTTAACGCCAGCATCACTTCGCTGCTGCCTGAGTCTGGTATTGGTCTTTGGGTAAAACTCTGCCATTTGGCGTGCGTGAGTAACATAACAAAAATATGCTCGCTCCAGACCATACAAGCTGCTGTGTTATCGCTGAACTGCATATTCTGGCTAAAACCCAGTGCCTGATAAAATTCGATTGCAGCAGTTAAGTTGCTGCAAGGTAAATTAACAAAAAGCATTTTGGCCATAAGCCCTCCTGTTGCTGTGTAATGGATTTATGATTCACACAGCTTAGTCGGACCGGGGGGATGAGTATCGACAACACCACGAAATTTCTTTTTTAAGCCCGCTTGTCTCTACTCAGGCCGCTGAGTTTTTTCGTGTCGATTGAATTGTGGGTAGTAAGGAAAAGTCAGGCTAAAGCAGGTACCTTTACCGAGCTCTGATTCAAAGTCGATACTGCCTTGCATCATCTCTACCAGTGTTTTACTAATATTTAAACCTAAGCCTGATCCCTGATTGCTGCGACTGTCTGAGCTGTCGGCCTGAGCGAATTTCTGAAAAATCTTGCTTCTGAAGGATTCGGCTATGCCTGCACCCTGATCTGTCACCTGGATCACCAACTGCTGTTGTGTTAACTGATAACTTAAAGTGACGACCGAATGAATGGGCGAAAATTTAATGGCATTAGAGATTAAATTCGACAGAATTTGCAGCAAGCGGAATTTGTCCTGATACAAATAAACAGGCTTGGTATCTGATGGCACAACTAAATCCAGTCGTACTAAATATTTATCAGCATAAGCCTGATTTTGCTCTTTGGCTTCCTGCAATAAAGCCAGCACTTCAACCTCTGAAGGCTGCAGCTTTAACTGGCCAAATTCCAGCTTTTCTATATCCAGAATATCGTTGACCAGACGGGCCAAACGGTCGGTATTCGTTTTGGCTATTTGCACCAGTTGCTGCGCTTGTGGGGGTAATTCGCCCACTACACCTCCAGCTAATAAGCCTAAAGAGCCATTTATAGAGGTCAAAGGAGTACGCAGTTCGTGACTGACTGTCGATATAAACTCGCTTTTCATCCGGTCAATTTTTTTGCGTTCACGCAGGTCATGTAGCATCAGGGTGTATAAATGTTTATCTGCAACATCAACCCGGCTTAACCCCATTTCCAGCGGTATTTGCTGACCCTCTTCGCTCAGCCCCGTGATCTCCACTGTGTGGCCTACCCACAAGTTCAACTGGTCGATAGTTAAGGGTTGTAGTAGCTGGTGATTTTTATGTTCGGGTAAATACGCCAGTAACTTGCTGACGGGCTGACGCAACAACGCAGGCATTGTGTAGCCAAACAACAAGGAGGTTTCTTTATTAACACGCTCTATGATGCCCTGCTGATCCACTATGATGATGGACTCTACTGCGTTATCAAGAATCGAACTTAACTCTTTAGTACGCTGTGCTATTAAGTGCTCAATACGGGCTGAGCGGCCGGTCAGAACCAACAGAAATATGCCTAATAAACTGCACAACACCAATCCACCACTCAGCACATACCAGCTTTGATGGCCAGAACTTGCAGCCAGTATTTTGGGGCCTGGGACCAGCTGTAACTCCATGGTCCGGCCGGCATAAGACCAGAAATTAACCCAGTTCAGCCAACTGGCACCTGATGAAGCTACTGGTGTCCCGTAGTAAAAATCTCCCGTTCCTAAATCTTTAATCTGTAACTGGAATTCTGAATTGTCATACTGGCTTAAGCTGGTTTGTATCAGCACCTTTGTCGAAAAAATACCACAGACAAAACCACGTAGTTGTTGTCTGCGCTCGGCCAGAGTTTTAGGCTCTGTACCATGTTGATACACAGGAATGAAAAACAGCACTGCATCATCCCCATTCACCAGCTTGACCGGGGCTGTCATACTGATATCACCCAGATCTCTGGCGTAGTCCATGGCCTCTTTGCGTTTAGCTTCAGCGCTTAAATCCAGGCCAATTAAATGGCGGTCGCCCGCTGCTGATGCCATATAGCGGATAATACTGTAGTTGGGTCTGAGCGCGGCAGGTCTTACTCCGGGCGTGGCATATTCCAGAAAAGGGAACTCAGATTCAAGTTCAAGCCGCCTGGCATGGCTGACTTGTTCGACCCAATCAAAATACAAGACACCAGACTCCTGCCAAGGATAATTACGCAGAAACTGCTGAAACATTGCCTCTGTAATTTCAGGTTGTGTGGCAAATAAACGCTCGAGCGACTGCATTTTTTGCAGAACTTTGCTGACCCTGAACTGGAGGGTGGCATTGATTTGGTCTGCCTGGTCAAAAAAACGTTGCTGCTGAGAGTCCTGATATTGAAAACGGGCGCGAATAGACAATGCGATTACCAAAACAGCACACACCAGCAAAGGCAAACCAACGGTCAGCCAGCGCGACCGCCATAAAGCCCTGGGTCTGGCAAACAACATAAAAGTTAAAGGCAGAAAGATCATCACGCCCAACATGTCACCTATCCACCAGGTCAGCCAATTCTGTTGGATATTGTCGACACTGAGTAAATTACCCTGCAGTAAAACCGCAGTAGATAAACCTGAGCTGACCAGGCAAGCAACTGGGCCTGCCAGAATAAATAAACCAATGATGCTGCGTTCGTGGGTCAGTGCGGTGTGAAAGTCAGCAAAACGTCGAACAGACCAGACGGCTAAAGCGACAGTGAGCACAGTGATAGCCGCCATGCTAAAACAGTGCCTTAGTTGCTCCTGCCATAAGCTGCTGTCCGGCCAATCGCCGATGCTGAAGACTAATACAAAAGAGCCAATGAAAGCGCCAAACAGCATGGAGTACCCCCACAGCAGAGTGGCTGCGATGGCAATACCAATAGAAGGAAACACTGCGGTGGCCAGACCCGGAGCTATGGCCTGCATCAAGGCAAGATATCCAAACGAAAAGTAACCAACAGCCAGCAAGAGGCTGCGGATTAAGGCGGTACTAAAGGCTGAAAGAGAGATCAAAACTGACAATTCACCTGACTTGACTCCGGTCTGTACCGGCAAAGTTCTAGCTTACTCCGTGCCCATAAGAAAACAAATGCTCCGGTCTTTGCTTTTTGGTAAAAATTACGGTTAAATTAACTGTGTTTTCATACAGTGAATTGCTAATGAGATTGTATATTGCTGAAAAGCCCAGTATGGCCCGTGCTATCGCCGACGCCTTTGGCTCACATCAAAAACAGCAGGGGTATCTGCAACTTAGCAATGGCGATAAAGTCAGCTGGTGTCTCGGCCATTTGTTGGAGCAGGCCGAACCTGAAGCCTATGACCCAAGCTTTAAAAGCTGGCGACTGGAGCATTTACCTATAGTGCCAGACCAATGGAAGCTGGTGGCCAAAACACAAAGCAAAGCCCAACTGAAAATTCTGACTCAACTGATTAAAGAGGCGACTGAACTGGTGCATGCTGGCGATCCGGACAGGGAAGGCCAGTTGCTGGTGGATGAGGTGCTGCAACACAGTAAAATCAGTCAAACTAAACTGAAGCAAACCAAAAGGTTGTTGCTGAACGATTTAACTCCTGCCGCTGTGCGTCTGGCCTTACAGCAGTTAAAGCAGAATTCTGAGTTTGCGCCTTTGTCGCAAAGTGCCCTGGCGCGAAGCCGGGCAGATTGGCTGTATGGTATTAACTTAACCCGGGCTTATACCTTACATGGCCAGAGGCAAGGTTATCAGGGCGTGTTATCTGTAGGGCGCGTGCAAACCCCGGTGTTGGGTTTGGTCGTGCAGCGTGAATTACAAATCGAGAATTTTGTCAGCCGTGATTTTTATCAGGTCAAAGCGCATTTAACAGGAGCCGACTGGCCTTTTACTGCGATCTGGCAACCCAGCGAAGCTTGTGCCCCTTATCAGGATGAGGAAGGTCGGGTATTGAGCCGCGAATTGGCAGAACTGGTGCAACGTAAAACCAGCCATCAAGTCGCTGTAGTAGAGCAAGTGCAACAACTGCCGAAAAAGCAGTACGCGCCTTTGCCTTTTAGCTTGTCAGCTTTGCAAATTGAAGCTGCAAAACTTTATGGCATGACAGCACAACAAGTGCTGGATAATTGTCAGCAATTGTATGAACGCCATCAATTGATCACTTACCCTCGTTCGGATTGCCGGCATTTGCCAGAGCAGCAATTTAGCCAGTCTGCAGCTGTCTGCCGGGCTATAGTGGCGAACAGCCCAGAGCTTGCAGAGATGCAACAGCAAGCCAGTATGAGCCTGCGCAGCAAAGCCTGGGATGACAGCAAAATTACCGCTCACCACGCTATTATTCCGACCGACAAATCATTGAAATCAGCCAGCCTGAATAGCTTTGAAGCCAAACTCTACTGGCTGATCGCCCGGCAGTTTTTATGGCAGTTTTTCCCGCCGTTTTGTTATCTGGAGCAGCAGGCGCTGCTGAAAATTGCCGGAGGTTTATTTAAAGCTCAGGCCAGACTAGAGCAGTCTTTGGGTTGGAAGGCTTTTTATAAAGCCAGTCAAAAAGAGCAACAAGATGAGGATACTGATGAGCAACAAAGCTTGCCGCCTTTAACCAAAGACCAAGAGTTGCAGTCAGGTCAGTCAGAATTAGTGTCGAAACAAACCCAGCCACCGGCTTATTTCACTGATGCGACTTTATTAGCGGCCATGACGGGGATCAGCCGTTTTGTCACTGACCCGGAACTAAAACGTATCTTAAAAGAAACCGCAGGTTTGGGCACTGAAGCGACCCGGGCTGGTATTCTGGAGTTGTTATTTAAACGCGGCTACTTGCAGCGCCATGGCAAACAAATTCGGGCCAGCCAGCTAGGGCGTGTTTTTATTCAAAGTTTGCCAGAGCGTATTACCACACCGGATCTAACAGCTTTATGGGAAGCTCAGCTGGAGCAGATTTGTCATCAACAAAAAAATTATCCAGAGTTTATGGCGCAGTTGCAGCCAGAAATTATCAACCTGGTGCAACAGGCACAGGTGTCGGTTGAAATCGCAAAAACCGCCCCTCAACAAAAGCCAGCCTATAAGAATAAAAGACGTTTTCCCTCTACTGCGAAAGGCAAAAGAGTTAATAAAGTTAGCTAGTTCGTTACCAATTGTAATGCAGCTGGATTGAGTTCCGGTTCTTCGATTAAAGTCTGGTCACTTTAAAATCAGAGAGCCATACCATGTTGAAAAAATCTGTGCTTGCGGCAACTTTTACCGCTGCTTTAGCTATTAGCCATAACGCCGCCGCTACTATTGTGTTGGTTGAAACTAATATGGGTGATTTTGAAATCAACCTGTTTGACCAAACTACCCCAAAAACTGTGACTAACTTCCTGACTTATGTCAGAGATGGTGCCTATAACAACTCTGTCATTCACCGCTCATTAAAAGACTTTGTGATTCAAGGCGGCGGCAAGCGCTACAGCGGCAATAACTCTGCACCTTTTACCGATATTCCGGCACGTGGCCCGGTTGATAATGAACCCAAATTATCGAATGTACGTGGCACTGTAGCTATGGCAAAAATAAACAACAGTCCGAACAGCGCTACTACGAATTGGTATGTGAATATCAAAGATAACTCTGCAAACCTGGACAAAGACAATGGCGGTTATACGGTGTTTGGGGTAGTGACTGGAACCGGCATGTCTATTGTTGACAGTATCAATACTCTGTATGTACCGGGAGGCGCTTTTAGAGAAGCCCCGCTGCGTAATTACAGCCTGACGGATTGGACGAATAAGGTACCGGTAACAGCCAGTAATCTGGTAACTATTGAACGTATGACCATTATCGATGACAGCCCAACTACAGCGGCCAACCTGAATCCCAAGCCAAATACGCTGATAGGTCAGGTGACTGACAGTGGTTCAAGCAGTGGTTCAATGGGTTCTGCTTTATTACTGGTTTTGGCTGGTTTGGCCTTCTGGCGTCGTCCTAAGGTTTAACCCCTTCGTACTTGAAGTTGCAGCTCAGTTGACTGCGTGCTCTGGCTGCAACATCCATTACCTTGGGTAAAAGCTATTTGGTTAATGCACGCAGGTGAGCCACCAATAGTTCACCTGCTTGCTGAATATGCTGCTGGAGTAAAGCAATGGCAGTCTCCAGTTGCTGAGCTCTTAATAACTCCAGCAGTTGCCAGTGTTCCTGATGGCTGGTATCTGCGTAATTCATGCTGATTTCCTGGAAACCTAAATAACGTTCCACTTGCTGGTGCAGGCTGTGCAGTAAACGCAGTAAATGTGGGCACTGGCTGGCCTGATACAACATCAGGTGAAACTGCCAATTAAGTGCGCCTCTGTCCGCTGCAGATAAATGCTGATCCTGCTCAATTCTGTGCAATAAATCTTCAGCCTGGCCCAGCAGGCTAAAACTGAGCTGGGGAAAAGCACGGCGTAGTGCCATAGGCTCCAGTTGCAAGCGGATTTGGTATAACTCTTCAGCTTCCGCTGCTGTCAAAGGCGGCACCATTAAACTGGCTTTACCTGCCATCACCACTAAAGCTTCAGCTTTAAGTTGCTGTAATGCATCCCGCACCGGAATACGACTGACCTGGTAATGCTCTGATAACTTTTGCTGATTCAGCACCGCACCCGCAGGCCAGATACCCTGACGAATATCCTGCTTTAACTGCTGATATAAACTGGCTTTGGTCATCTCAGGCCGCCTGCTTTTTTGGGAGTTTAAGTGCCAGTACACAGAGTAACCCAGCCACTAAACCCCAAAAGGCTGAAGCTATACCAAAAAAGCTGACGCCTGAGACTGTCACCAGTAAGGTGATTACCGCTGCTTCTCTGTCGGGCCCTGCTTGTGTGGTCAAGGCTAAATTCGTGCCTATAGTGCCAAGCAAAGCCAGGCCAGCTAAAGCTGTGACTAAAGTGGTGGGAAAGGCAGCAAATAAAGCCACAACAGCAGCGCCTGCCAAGCCTGTTAGCAAATAAAAAATACCGGCAGCCACACCTGCGCTGTATCTTTTTGCTGGATCGGCATGGGCTTCAGGGCTGGCACAAATAGCGGCAGTAATAGCGGCTAAGTTAATAGAGAATGCCCCTAGTGGCGCCAGCACTATAGTAGTAAAAGCGCTGGTATTGATCAGGGGTGATACCGGCAGGTTGTACCCGCTGCTTTTAAACACCGCCAAACCCGGAATATTTTGCGAAGTTAAAGTGACAATAAAAAGTGGTAAGCCCACGCCAATTAATGCACTGATGGACCACTCTGGCCAAATCCAGACTGGTGCTGGCCAGTCAAAATGCACCTGTGCCAGGCTCAATTGACCTTGCAGACTGGCATAAAGCACAGCCACCAGCAACACCAGTGGAATAGCGTAACGGGGCTGATACTGTTTGCTGATCAGGTAAGTGACGCACATCAAACCAACCAGCCACAAGTCTTGCTGCAAAGAGGTAAATATCGACAAACCAAAATTAAATAAAATACCAGCCAGCATGGCGGAGGCGATTTGTAGCGGAATTTTATTGCTGAGTTTTTCAAACCAACCTGTCAGGCCCAGCACTAAACTTAAAGCTGCAGCGAAGATAAATACACCTACGGCCTCGGCTAAGCTCAGACCTTGCAAGCTACTGACTAACAGTGCAGCTCCGGGCGTGGACCAGGCGGTTAAGACTGGGGCTTTAAAATACAAAGACAAACCAATGCAAGTCAGGCCCATACCCAAACCTAAAGCCAAAATCCAGGAGGCCATCACGGCCTGATCGGCGCCAGCCGCAGCGGCCGCCTGAAATACAATAGCCACTGAACTGGCAAAGCCCACCAAGACAGCCACAAAACCAGCAGCTATGGTCGATACGCTAAAGTCGCGCCACATCGAAGTTCACCTGATACATAATTTTTGAATACATTAATTTAATTTGTATACAAAATCCAGTGACTAACCCTGGTTTGTTAGCCGCAGTTGCCTTTTTTTTCTCTACAGCTTGAACAAGTGGGGGAATTAGCTTAAGAAAGGAACCAGAGACAGCCAGATCTATGGAGTATGAATGGGCGCTAAAACTGTATTGCTGGTTGAGGATGATGAGCTGATTGGCAAGTTGTTGGTTTTTATTCTGCAACGTGATGGTTATCAGGTGGAATGGCTGAAAGATGGTCAGCAGGCGCAGGAGTTGGTGTTATCCGGTCGCGATTTTAGTGCTGTGGTACTGGATTTAATGCTGCCATTTTTTGATGGCTTATTTTTGCTGGAGTTAATTCGCAATCAGGCTGCCATGGCTAGTGTTCCAGTGCTGATTCTGACGTCTAAAATGGGCGAAGACGATATAGCGCTAGCCCTGAAAAAAGGTGCAGATGATTATTTAGTGAAACCCTTTCAGCCGCCTGAGCTCAGTGCCCGTTTACGTCGTCTGATAGGGAAACAAGGATGATGAAAAGCTCACTCTTTATACTGGCTGCTTTAACTCCTGCCTGTTGTGTGGCAGCAGACAGTTATCAACTGGAAACCGGTGCTGGGTATGAACAGTTGTCGAATAGTTTTGCCGATGGCTCGTTTTATTATGCCGGATTACGCCATGCGACCACAGATTATGGCTGGGGAGCCCGCTGGCAGCGCAGTAAGCGTTTTGACTTAAAGGATCAGGAATGGCTGACGGATGGCTACTATAAAATCAGTGATAATCTGACCTGGTTGGGGCAAGCCGGTTACAGTCCGCAAAACAGAGTTCGGCCTGAATTATCTATCGGTAATCAATTGGCCTGGCAATGGACTAAAGGTTGGGTGGTGACACCCGGAGTGTCGGTTGCCAATGATGATCAGCAGGACAGTCGCAGCTATAGCCTGATGAACGAACATTATCGGGGTTCATGGCGCTATGCCTATACCTGGTATCACTCCAGACCTGAAGACACAGGCTCAGCCAATACCCATCTCATTCAAGCCAGCTATTACTTTAACGATACGGATTCACTGACTGCTTTGCTGGTCAAAGGTAAAGAACTGGAACGTTTGCCAAACCGTGTATTGGTGATGGATGTCACTCGTATTGGCTTATTTGGTCAATTTTCTTTTGCGACCGACTGGAGCTTGTTATACAACCTGAGCTGGTCTGAACAAGATGTGTTATACGAAAAAACTGAGGTGGGCTTAGGTGTCCGATACACACTCTGATGTGATAGTACAGTTGGTGTGGTACAGCAGCGCTGTGTTGTTACTGATGACACTGGCGCTGTTGCTGTTGACGCTTTTTATGCATTACGAAAGGCGGCAGCGCGAAAAAAGCCGCCTGCAGGCGACTGAACAGTGGACTCCAATTCTGTTTTCCTGGATTTATTCACCGGAAGAAAATACGGGGCCTTTACCCCAGCTCAATGCGGAAGGTTTTGGTTTTGTGGTGCAATTATGGTTGCAGCTTGAACAAACGGTTCGCGGCAGTGCATCCAGTCGTTTGGCCGAACTGGCTCAGCGCTTACATCTGATCCCGGTAATGAAACAGTGGCTGCATGGTTACAGTACAGATAAAAAACTAACCGCCATTATGGCGCTTGGCATAGTGCAGGAGAAATCGGCTTTTGCTGAGCTGCTGCCTCATGTACTGGATAAACGAACGATTTTTTCTTTGGTGGCAGCCCGGGCTTTGTTGTCGATAGATGCCAAACTGGGTTTACCTGTCATTTTAAGTCAAATTTACCGGGACGATTGGTCTGTTAGCCGGGTCGCTGGTTTGTTGGTGCGTTTGCCTCACGACCTTATAGTCCGGTCTATTACAGAATGTGCCGAAAAAGCCACAGCCAAAGAGCTAAGGCGTTTAATTAAGCTGATGCATATTTTATCGCCCATCGACAGTCAGCCTTTGATCCAGCACGCTTTAGTGCATTACCCGGATGAAATGGAACTCTTGACCACAGCTTTTGCCTGCGCAGTATCCCCCGACTTATTGCC
Organism: Rheinheimera tangshanensis; assembly: GCF_014645135.1. Classification (GTDB taxonomy): domain Bacteria; phylum Pseudomonadota; class Gammaproteobacteria; order Enterobacterales; family Alteromonadaceae; genus Pararheinheimera; species Pararheinheimera tangshanensis. The sequence goes on along the minus strand of NZ_BMLH01000008.1, from coordinate 32,973 downwards.
GTTGTTACGCCAGCAGGTTACTAACCCGCAATGGGAAGTTCGGGTACAGCTCGCTAAGGCATTAGCGCGGTTAGGCGATAGTTCTGATGCACCTTTATTAGTAAAAATGCTGTCAGACCCTAACTGGTGGGTACGTTATCGTTCAGCACAAAGCCTGATTTCACTACCTGGCATTGATGATGCTCAGCTGCAACTCTGGCAACAACAACTGACGGACCCTTTTGCGCTGGCGATTTTGTTGCAAGTGAAAGAAGAACAACAACGTCAGCAACAAGGGAGAACCTGATGGCATATGACTGGGTACAGCAGTTCACAGAGCTGACGCATCAGTGGATACAACAACTGGATTTAGCGCCATGGCTGGTGCCTTTGCAGTGGCTATTGGTGGGTTATTTTGTCTGTTTGTCAGTCGGTTATCTGACACTGAATTTAGTAGCTCTGCTGGTGATGCGCAGTCATATTCAGTCGGCGCGCACTGAGTTATTACCAGCCAGCTATGCCAGCTTTTTAACTCCCATTTCTGTGCTGGTGCCTGCTTACAACGAGCAGGAAACCATTGCCAGTTCAGTGTTGTCCTTATTGCAATTGACTTATCCTGAATACGAAGTGATCGTCATCAACGACGGCTCAAAAGATGACACCTTGCAGGTACTGAAAGACAGTTTTGCTTTGACTTTATCATCAGCCACTTGCCCTATTCGTTTACCTTGCCAACAAATTCGCGGTATTTACCAGTCCAGCCGTTACCCGAATTTAAAAGTGATAGACAAAGCCAATGGCGGTAAAGCCGATGCTTTGAATGCTGGTGTGAATTTATCGCGTTTTCCACTGTTTTGTGGTGTGGATGCCGACTCTATTTTGCAACGCGACAGTTTGCTACGCATTATCCGGCCTTTTCTGGAAGACCCGGACGCCATAGCCGCGGGAGGTACAGTACGTATCGCCAATGGCTGCCAGGTTAAAGATGGTTTGTTACTCAAAGCTGCCTTACCGAATAAACTATTGCCGCAATTGCAAATAGTAGAGTATCTGCGCGGTTTCTTGTTTGGACGGTTAGGCTGGTCGTCTTTAAATGCCTTATTAATCATCAGTGGTGCTTTTGGTTTGTTTAAAAAAGATCTGGTGATTGAAGTGGGTGGTTACCGGCATAAAACCATAGGCGAAGATATGGAGCTGGTAGTGCGGATGCATAAACATATGCGACTGCAAAAACGAAAGTACCGCATTTATTTTATTCCTGACCCCGTCTGCTGGACTGAAGCACCGGAAGATTTAGCTACACTTGCGCAGCAGCGCGTGCGTTGGCAACGAGGTTTACTGGAAAGCTTAAGCGCTAATATGTCGTTATTATTCCATCCTAAATCCGGTGCTGTTGGCTGGCTGGCTTTTCCTTTTGCTTTGTTATTTGAGGCTCTGGGTCCGGCGCTGGAAGTCATGGGTTATTTATTTATGTTATTTACCTGGCTTGCCGGTTGGTTAGACCCGGCCGCTTTATTGGCCTTTTTAGTGGTGACCATAGGTTTTGGCATATTGATTTCTGTCGTGGCGCTGGTGTTGGAAGAAATGTCGTATCCTGTCTATCCGGGCGGGCGCAGCATCATGCGGTTGTTTTTCATGGCGGTGCTGGAAAATTTTGGCTATCGCCAACTGAATTCCTGGTGGCGGTTAAAAGGCTTGTGGCTTTGGGCGCGCAACAGCAAAAGCAGCTGGGGTACAATGAAACGTTCGGGCAAATGGCAAAACAGCAAATAAATCATGCAGGTGTAAACTGCTGCGCCCCTATTGTTTGTTGCACAAAACGCGCTAAGCAATTTGCACAAATGCAGCTGCTTTGATCCGGTGCCTGTGCCAAGAGTTCTGGCGGAAATTGCTGCGCCATACACCAACACTGGTTTTGTTCGGTTGTACCAGCTTTGCATAAATTGTTTTGCTGGCATAAAGGGCATAATTGCTCTGACATAAAAACCTCGGTCTGGACTGTGTTTTACTATACCTCAGCAAGCCGATTCCGGCTGAAATCATTAAGTGTTCAGCGCTGATTTTTGGTATGCTCTTGGCCATTAAATTTCGCTGAGGAAGTGCAACGCATGAGCCAGATAGGAACCCCGGGCGCGGCCAACGCCACTAAAATACTGCTATTGGGCAGCGGTGAGCTGGGCAAAGAAGTATGTATAGAACTCAAACGTCTTGGCTGTGAAGTGATAGCCGTAGACCGCTATGCTAATGCGCCTGCCATGCAGGTGGCGGACCGTTGTTACGTCATCTCCATGCTGGACGGTGCGGCTTTACGTCAAATTGTGATCAAAGAAAAACCTGCTTTGATAGTCCCGGAGCTGGAAGCTATAGCCACCAGCACCCTGGTAGAGCTGGAGCAGCAGGGTTTTACCGTGATCCCAAGCGCCAAAGCCGCCAACTTAACCATGAACCGTGAAGGCATCCGCCGTTTAGCGGCTGAAGAGTTACAACTTCCTACGTCGCCTTTCCGTTTTGCCGATGACAAAGCCAGCTATTTAGCCGCTGTGGCGCATATTGGTTACCCTTGTGTGGTGAAACCTATTATGTCGTCCTCCGGTAAAGGCCAGTCTGTGCTGAAATCCGACGCCGATTTAGAAAGCGCCTGGGCTTATGCTCAGGAAGGTGGTCGCGCAGGAAAAGGCCGGGTGATAGTAGAGGGATTTATCGACTTCGATTACGAAATCACGTTATTAACAGTGCGCTCTGTGTCCGGCACTCAGTACTGCGAACCAGTCGGCCATCGTCAGGAAAAAGGCGATTACCGCGAATCATGGCAGCCTCAGGCCATGTCAGCTGCAGCTTTAGAAAAAGCCCAGTATTACGCAGCTAAAGTAACTGAAGCTTTGGGTGGTTTTGGCTTATTTGGCGTTGAGTTGTTTGTAAAAGGCGACGAAGTCTGGTTTAGCGAAGTATCACCCCGGCCACACGACACCGGCATGGTGACCATGATTTCACAAAACTACTCTGAATTTGCTTTGCATGCCCGCGCCATTTTAGGTTTGCCTATTCCGCTGATTCGCCAATACGGCCCGGCCGCTTCAGCTGTCTTACTGGTACCAGGTAACTCGCAGCACATCAGTTATGGCAACTTAGCTCAGGCGTTAATGCAACCCGACACCGACCTGCGCCTGTTTGGTAAACCCGAAGTGCAAGGTGAGCGCCGTATGGGGGTGGCCTTGGCTTTAGGCGACAATGTCGAACAGGCCAAACAAAAAGCGCTGGATGTGATTGCCAAAATTAAGGTGGAAGTGCTTTAGGTTGTTTCACCCGGCGATTCATTTTTGATGTTTGAGAACAAGGGCCTGCGGGCCCTTTTGTCTTTTCTGCGATGCCCACTCCTGTCATTGCGTTTTTACTGCTCACAGCAGTAAAAACGCCGAAAACCTGTCAGAACTGCTAGTTCATTCAATAAAAATACTCAGGTAGAGTTGGAGTTGTCGGCCCTAAACGTACCGATAAAAAGCAGATCCGTGTTATCTAACTGAGCAGGCCAGCACCAACGTATTGTTATGCAGCGGGGATGGTAGCAACGCCACTCTCATCTGCATGTTTGGCTTTTATCGGGCATGTTGTTCTGGGGGAGCCCGCCTCGTCCAGAACTGCTGGTGGTTTGGCATCAGCCTTAGGTGTTGAAGCTGGTATTGGTGCTATTGTAGGTGGCGCAGCAGCTGTTTTTCAAAGAAGTAGTAGCTGTTTTTTTAGAATAAGTTATGACCCTGAGGGTGTCTTACACCCTGAATATCAAAAAGGTGATGAAATGTATTTGGCAACGAGGACGGCGACATTTTTCTCTCTGCTATTTTTTTTAATTTTTGGTGGGTATTTTTCACTGGTGAAAAGTTGTGCCTTCCAGCTTTATTGTGCAGATTTTCAAGTCAAGGAGCTCCTTTTTGGGCTGTCTCTTATCGGACTATCTGCCGTCGCACTTTATAATTTTAGAGCTCGTGAGCTTTTGTCAACAGGCATTTTTTGTCTGCTTATTCTCTATATGATCACTATTTTTTATCTGATGAGATTTAATATGGAGGCGAGCATGACTCTGTATGATGCTATCCCTTTGTTAGGTGCGTTTTCAGTTTTTTACTTTGTTATCACCTCAGCAAGGTCCAAGTTTAACTAATATGATTTACGAATCCGAAGCTGCTGAATGCACATTATCGGTCTAAGAGTGCACAAAGTCTTTCTTATGGAAACTCATTTATTGAGGGTTATCAAATGGTAAAGCCATCCACTAGACGATATGCAGCTATTTTGGTGTTTTCTCTGTTATTGACATTTTTTCTTGTCTTTATAATTCCGTTTTATTTATTTGATGCACACCATAAATTTGGATTCTTTTATGTGATTTTTTCTGCTATTACAGCGCCTCTGGTTGCAAGAGGTATTTTTATTTACTGTTCAGCTAAGTGCAATACCGGCAGTTAAGGTATAGCGTTGCTTTTCTGAATCTGACTTCTGTGTGAATTGAATTATGAAAGATATCAAAGACATTATATCTTCACTTACAGGTGAGGGCGCGTTGGTTGGGTTTTTTGAATCTATATGTGGTGATAAAGATGTCGCCCAACTACTGGTTTTCATTGTTTTGTTGGTCGCTATTGTATCCATAATGCTTGGTTTTATATCGCTATTTATAAATTGAATGTACAAATTAAGGTCGATCTTCTGTAGTCCTTTACCTGCCAGTTCATTCAATAAAAATACTCAGGTAAGGTTGGAGTCGTCGGTCGCTGAATGCACCGATAAAAAAAGAGTAGTGTTATGTAACTGAGCAGGCCAAGGCCAAGGCGCTTTAGGTGGTTCCGACTGATTCGTAGGGCTGGCTGTAGCAGTAGGAACCAAAGCTGGTCCTGGAGGATCCATATTATTTGGTAAAATAGATGCTGCATACGGAGGTTATTCAGAAGTGATGAGACAATTGGATCATCAACAGCCGAAAGAAAAAAATGCTGCATAAGTCTTCTATTTTAATAGATGCTCGGTGATTTCACCGGGTATCTCTGCGAAGTAAAAAATGAAAATACTTGTTTTAATCACAATAATCTATTGTTTATCAGTATCCATCTGGAAGTTTTTCTATGGCAGTACACTATGGATTGAAACCTACGGTGTATCGAAGATGATGCTTTATGAGCATCAATGGTATAGATTGCTACTGGGGCCTTTTGCACACGCCTCTTTGTTACATCTTTGGTTGAACCTATACGCGTTATATTATTTGTTTTGGGATCTCAAATACTCGTCCGATAACAGAAGACTCTATCTTGCATCTACTTTTATCCTGTCAGTTCCTGTGGCTGCAATATCATTCAGCTTTTTTTCTGTGTCTGGCTATTCGGTTGGTATATCTGGAGGTGTTATCTCTGTTTTGAGTTTTTTGCTTGTTGTTGATAAATCACGCGAAATATTTCATGGTTTAATTTTGATTTTTGTCGCCGGAGCCGTGATGCCAAACCTTATTGACAATATTAGTCATGTCACAGGTTTTGTGTTTGGTTCTGTTTTTGGTCTTTATTATGTTCGTAGATTGAATAAAAATCTGGAAAAAAGATAGAGCTGAGACTCTAGATTGAATAATCTACCGATCTGAAGCCACTGAATGTATAGATATGGGATTGCGTAAATTTGTTCTGATGGACAATCAGTTATTCAGGGTTATCAAATGCTAAAACAGTCCACTAGCCGATATGCAGCTATTTTGGTGTTTTCTCTGTTATTGACATTTTTTCTTGTCTTTGTAATCCCGTTTTATTTATTTGATGCATACCATAAATTTGGATTTTTTTATGTGGTTTTTCTGCTATTACAGCGCCTGTAGTTGCAAGAGGTGTTTTTATTTACTGTTCAGCTAAGTTCAATAGCGGCAGTTAAGGTATAGCGTTACTTTACTGAATCTAACCATAAAGGGCCTGCGGGCCCTGTTGTCTTTTCTGAGATGCCCACTCCTGTCATTGCCTTTTTACTGCCAACAGCAGCAAAAAAACGCCGAAAACCTGTCAGAACTGCCAGTTCATTCAATAAAAATACTCAGGTAAGGTTGGAGTTGTCGGTCGCAACACCATGCTCTCATCGGATGTTTGGCTTTTATCGGACATGTCGTTAAGCGCAGATATAGTGCTGGAACAACGCAACCTGATGGCATTGTTGTTTGAGCCGATCTTAAGCCTGAAAGGCAGGCTGTAATCTTTAATCATCTCAAGGAGAGATAGTATGCATGAGTTAACTTTTGAGCAAGTAGTAGGCGTTAGTGGCGGTGATTGGGCTGATGTTGCTAGCAGTGCTTTAACTGGGGGGGCCGCTGGGGCTGCATTGGTTGGCGCAAATGCTGGGCTCGCGGCCTTAGGTGCTGTTGCAGCATTTGGTAATCCTGTTAGCTTGGGAATAATCGCTGCGGGCTTAGTTATCGGTGGGGTTTACGAGTTAGCTCAACAATAAGGAAAAATAATGCGTGAATTAAACAATGATAAAATGCAAGTGATTGCCGGTGGTGAAGTAACTGTTGGTGGTGCAGTCGGTGCGGCAATTGGTGACGCTGGAGCTGGGGGGTCTACAGGCGCAGGTATAGGCTTTGCTGTTGGCGGCCTTGCTGGTGCTGTTGTAGGCGGTGTTGTAGGTGGTGTTGCGGGAACTTTTATTTTCATTTATGACTATGTAAGTGATAATGTAACTATGTAAGTGATAATGTGCAATAACTACCAGCTATTTGATTAGATAAAAAAAAGAATATTATCAAAATATTCTTTTTTATGGAGTTAAAAATGGGTTACCAACATATAAAAATTTTATTTTTATGTTCTTTGATTATGTACTCTTTAAATTTAATGAACAACAATTTTATTTTTTCTATTTTTTTTGGTGCTTGCTCATGTGCGATGGTATTGCCTAGCTATCTTTTCATAAGCGGTGTAGAAATAAGGCATAAGATAGAGTCTATGCCATTTTTAAATTTTATCTCAAGATTTGCGGTTACTGATGATATACGCATGAAGCAAAATGATAGATCGCTGTTTTTGGTTGTTTTTATTTTTTGTTTTGTTCTCTTTGGCCTAATTTCGAGAATTGTGTTTCCATCGAAAATTGAAGGTTTTTTGATTTTGATTGGCTCTTTTTTGTTTTCTTTATTGCTATCGTTATTTCTTGTGCGGCGAGAGATGGTCAAAGATAACACTATAGTTGGTGGTGAATAAGTATTTTTTTATCACATGGCATGCGTAAGGGGCAAATGGAGTCTGGATAAGTCGAAGGAATGACAAAGCCCACCTGTTTGATTGGCGTTCATCTTTGAAAAAAGAGAATAAAAAATGGCATCTAAAGGTATTCGACACGCAAAACAACTGATTTTTTGGGGATTATCCGGTGGTTTTATAGGAGCGTTACTCGACTGGTATTATCAGATGTTCCCTCTGTTTTTTGGTGTTGGTTTGCTTGGCTTCGAATTGGTTTATTATTTCTATTTGAGAATAAAGTATAGAAAAAATCCTCGGGATATTTAGGGGCTCATGGCCTATCTGGTGATCATCCCACTGATTTGACGGATAGAGGGCAAAACTCAGTGTTGTGCCGCTTTAGCCTATGAACTCTTCCAGCTTCGGATACTGCTTTAACACATCACAAGCTCTTTGCATGGCATCGCCAAATAAGGCCGGATGAAAATCGCCGTTTTGACAGTAGTCGCGACGAAATTGCAGCAGGCTGTTGATGTCCTGCGCGGCTTTGGCTAAAGCTTCTTGCTGGCCTGTGCCGTAATCCTGGCCTATCGCATAAAAAGCTTTCTGAATTTTGCGGGTGATTACTGAATCCGACTGAACTCCAGGCAATGAAATATGTTCAGCCAGCCAGTCCAGCACGGGTTCTGAGTAAGGCAGAATTCGTGGGTGGTCATAAAAAGTCAGGGTGCTGACAATCAGCAAACATAACAGCAAAAAATTGCGCATCACCTGTTACCTCAGCTGCGACTTGATTGGTTATCACACGGTGTGTCTGGCCTGCCACTGTCAACCAGGCAGTCAGAACTGCCTTGGGTGTCAACCAGGTTGACAGAATAAAACTGAGCCTAAGATTAAAATTCAATATGGATCAGAGTGTTATATACTATAGACCTTTGGTTCAATTATTGCAGACAGTTCATTGGGTTAAAACACAAAGCAGCCAGGATAAGCCGCCAGCTGGAGCAAATTACCGATCGCAGACAGGTAAGTTGCTTTAGGTTTCGTCAGAACAAGGCTTGGTTTGTCCTGCATCAACAAGCTGCAATAAACAGCCTGCTACACTAAGTATCAGAGAGCAGCACGAGGTATGGGCGTGGATAATAAGATAGATATCAAAAATATTCCGGTTGAGGTGCACAAACCCGATCCGGACAAAAAAGCCAAATACAACCCAAGAGATCGCATCTATGTGCGTGCGGTGAAGGGTTTGCATCAAACCTTAAGGCGTAATATTGGCTTTATATTTATGGCGGCTTTTATGCTGTTACCCTGGCTGCAATTTAACGGCCAGCAAGCCATTTTGCTCGATATAGTCGAGCAGAAGTTTTATATCTTCGGTATGACCTTATGGCCGCAGGATTTCACTATTCTGGCCTGGATTTTTGTGATTGGCGCTTTTGCCTTATTTTTTGTGACTACTTTCTATGGCCGGGTTTGGTGTGGTTATTTATGCCCACAAACCGTCTGGACTTTTATTTTTATGTGGTTTGAAGAGAAACTCCAGGGCACCCGTAATCAGCGTATGAAGTTGGATCAGGAACCCTGGAGCTTCAATAAGCTATGGAGAAAAGGCCTGACTCATTTCAGCTGGCTGGCTTTTTCTGTGCTTACCGCGCTGATTTTTGTTGGTTATTTTACTCCTGTCGATCAGCTGTTTATTCAGTTTTTTACCTTCGAAGCCAGCTTCTGGGCTGCAGTATCGGTCTGGTTTTTTGCCTTCTGTACCTACGGTAACGCCGGTTGGATGCGCGAAATTATGTGTACTCATATTTGCCCTTATGCGCGCTTCCAGTCGGCCATGTTTGATAAAGACACTTTCACTGTGACTTACGATGCCAAGCGCGGTGAGAATCGTGGCCCACGCGCCCGTAAAGACACGGACTACAAAGCCAAAGGTTTAGGCGATTGTATCGACTGTAATTTATGTGTGCATGTTTGCCCTACCGGCATCGACATTCGTAATGGTCTGCAGTACGAGTGCATTAACTGCGGTGCCTGTATCGACGCCTGCGACGATACGATGGATAAAATGGGGTATGCCAAAGGCTTAATCAGCTACACCACAGAACATAGTCTGGAAGGTAAAACTACCAAAGTGGTGCGGGGTAAATTAGTCGGCTACTTTATGGTGCTGGTGGCTGTATGTGCTGCCTTTGCCTGGACCTTAGTCGTACGTAAGCCTGTGGTGATGGACATAGTGCGTGACCGCGGCGCCTTGTACCGTGAAACCGACGAAGGGCTAATTGAAAACACCTATACCTTAAAGGTGATTAACAAGTCGCAATTGGAGCAAACCTATCAGTTGTCGGTACAAGGTTTAGACGAAGCGCAGTGGCTTGGCGAGAAAGAGTTGACCTTAAAAGGCGGGGAAACTGCGAATTTGCCGATCAGTTTATCGCTGGATCCTGTGGATGCAAAAAGACCTGTACTGGAAATTGAGTTTGTACTGCAGGACAGCGACGAACCGGATATCCGCTTAACTCAGGGCAGCAAGTTCTTTTCCGCCCGTTAAGTTTTTAAAAGCGTTAGACTAAGCTACCCATAAAATGGGGTCAGATCACATTGTTAACTGTTAACAATGTGATCTGACCCCATTTTTATAGTTGCTACGGAATTTTATGAGCACTTTTGATTTTTCTACCTTAAGTCCGGATTTAATGCTGGATGCCTTGTTTCATTATGGCTTTGATGTCAGCTCTGGTTTATTGCAACTGAACAGCTTTGAAAACAGAGTCTGCCAGTTTAGAGACGATGATCGCAAAAGCTGGGTGGTGAAGTTTTACCGGCCGGAACGCTGGAGCTTAGAACAACTGAACGAGGAGCATCAGTTTGTGCGGGAACTGGCAGAGATTGAAGTGCCGGTGGCCGAAGCTGTTGAGCGGGATGGCCAGCAAGTCTTATCCTTCGGAGGTTTTTATTTATCCGTCTTTCCAAGCCGTGGCGGCCGTACTTTAGAGCCTGACAACGAAAATCAGCTGCTGCAGCTGGGGCGTTTTTTAGGCATGGTGCATCAGGTGGGCGCTGCCCGGCCTTTTCTGCACAGACCCACCATCAACCATCAAACGTTTTTACTCGACAGTCAGCAAAGCTTGTTGCAGTCGGGCCTTATTCCACCCTCGTTAGAAAAAGATTATCAGACCATGATGCAACAATTGTGCGACAAGGTCGGTCCTTTGTATAAGCCAGAAAAAATCCGGCGGGTGCATGGCGATTGTCATATAGGCAATTTGCTGTGGCATGATGACAGGCCTTTGCTTTTGGACTTTGATGACAGCCGCAATGGACCTGCAGTGCAGGACTTGTGGTTATTGCTCAATGGTGATCGGCTAGAGCAAACTTATCAGTTGTCGTTATTGCTGGAAGAGTATGAGCAGTACTGCGATTTTGACCATAAAGAGCTGCGTTTAATAGAACCGCTGCGGGCTATGCGGATTTTGTCGTATATGGCCTGGATAGCAAAAAGGTGGAGCGATCCGGCTTTTCCGAAGAACTTTCCATGGTTCAGTACGGACCAATACTGGCAGCAACAAGTGCGGGCGCTGGATGAACAGCTGAAATTCTGTGACCAGAGCCCACTTTCTCTGATGCCTCAGTGGTAAGTTTTTGTTAGAGTAGTGACAGTTTTATTCCAAGGAACATTCGAATAATGAAAAAGTTAACAGCGTTGTTAGTAGGTGCATTGTTATTGCCATTGGCAGCTTTTGCTGCTCAGTTTGAAGAAGGTAAACACTACGAAGTCATTTCAGAACAAGCCACAGCTAAGCCTGAAGTGAAAGAATATTTCTCTTTTTATTGCCCTGCCTGTTTTGGTTTTGAGCCTAAAGTACAGGCTTTAGCAAAGCAGTTGCCTGCTGGTGCTGAGCTGAAAAAAGTCCATGTCGACTTTTTACAGCATGCATCTGTGGAAATTCAGGTCACTTTAGCCAAAGCTTATCTGGTGGCAAAAAACCTGGGTAAAGGGGATCAGGTGGCCAGTGCTTTTTTTAATCATATTCATGTTGACCGCAAAACCTTTGCCAATGATGACGACATCAAAGCTGTGGTTGTCGCTCAGGGTATTGATGCAGACACTTACGATAAAGCCATCAAAAGTTTTACTGTTGCCGGTGGTGCCAAGCAGATGAAAAAAGAACAGGAAGCCTTGTCGTCGCGTCGTGTATTAACTGGTGTACCCACTTTTATTATCAATGGTAAATACAAAATCCTGAACCAGGGCCTGAGCCGTGAAAATCAGGATGAAGAATTTAAGCAGTTAGTGAATTTTTTACTGACTCAATCTTAATCAAAAGGCATTTTTTATGTTGAAACAATTATTAGCCGCTTTGGCATTCGCCCCTGTACTGGCTTTTGCTTCTGCTGCTTCTCCTGTCAGTTTTCAGGAAGGAGTGCATTACGAAGTCGTCGCAGAAAAAGAGACAGCTAAACCTGAAGTGCTGGAGTTTTTTTCCTTTTATTGCCCACATTGCAAAGCTTTTGAGCCTTTTGCTCAAAACCTGGATAAAAGTCTGCCAAAAGGTGTCAGTCTGACTAAACATCATGTCGACTTTTTACAGGTGGCTCCACCAGAGTTACAGCAGTCTCTGGCTAAGGCTTATGTAGTAGCAAAAAATGCCGGTCAGGGCGATCGTATTGCCGATGTGATTTTTGATTATTTGCATAATCAGCGCGCCAGCTTCAGCAACGAACAGGATATTCGTAACCTCTTGGTGGTCAACGATATTCCTGCCATGTTATTTGATTCAGGTATGGTCAGTCAGGCTGTGAATGATGAAGTTGCAGCTATGAAAAAGAGTCAGGATCACTATTCTGAAGCCAAAGTGCTCAGAGGTGTACCTACTTTATTGGTGAACGGCAAATATCTGGTGAAGTTTTCAGGTTTAAGCCAAGAGAATTTCCAGCAGGATTTAGACGCGCTGGTGGCTTTTTTGTTAGCGAAAAAAGACTAACCACATCTTTGAGCTCCATTTAAAAACCACCTGTTATGCAGGTGGTTTTTACTTTTAACGGGGTCTAAAAACTACATTTGTTTACACCTGCATTCGCCAGCACATGAGCTTTCACCTCAGAGGTGGGCAGCAGAGCAAAGCTGTACGGCAGGTTGAGTACAGCGGTAGACTGCACATCTGGGCCTGCAATCACACCTTCTGCTGGCATAGCTTGCCAGGTGGTATTGCTAAACTCATTGCCTCTGGTATCCCAGTAGCCCAAAGCGCTGGAATAAAAAGAGACGATGGGGTTAGTGGTGTTTTCAAACACATTATTTTCAATGCGGATCACAGCACCCATGCGGCTGTTAATGCCTGTGTCCTGCACATCACTGTAGTAGTTGTTGTAAATATGGCCCTGACCATAGCGGAATAACGGCAGACGTGAATTCACTCGCTGCCAGTGGTTATGATGAAAGGTAATACGACGGTTGTAATTGTCGGAATCACTGTTGCCCCATAACGAGGTTTTCCAACTGTCATGCAGGTAGTTGTAGGAAATGGTGACTTTATCCACGTCTTTTTTACCGCTGACTAACTCGTCATAAAAGTCTTTATCCACATCCAGACTGTTGTAGATTTCGTTGTGATCGATCCAGATATTGCTGGCCGGTCCTTCCAGTGTAATAGCGTCTTTATCCCCGGTATTGACGTAACGCAGTTTTAAATTGCGGATAATCACGTTATTGGCGCGAAATACCTTTAGCCCTATGCCATCAAACAAAGCCGTATTACCGACTCCAATAATGCTGACATTATTCATATCTTTAATATCAAACTTACTGACGCCGCCTGAGTTTGCTGGTGTTATGGTGCCGTTGACTCTGATAGTTAGAGGCCGGTTTAAATCCCGGTTCGCCAAAGCGGCCAGAATTTCCGCCCCTGTTGTCGCTGTGACTGTCACTGCATTTGGACCTGCACCACCAGTGGTACCACCATCCAGCGAGGCATAACCTTGTGGACTGGCGCTGCAGGAGGTCACCTCGCCTGTAGGTGGAGGCTCTGTTGGATCAACTGGGTCCGTAGGGTCAACCGGATCTGTTGGATCCGGCGCTGTACCACCTCCGGTGGTCAGATAAACTTCAAATTCGGCGATGCGGGGTGCGGAGCTGGCACTAATAATTTCCAGATTCAGCTTTTGGCTGCTGATAGTGCTTATATTTACCACCTTATTGCTGCCAATACTGCTGCCACTGGCCAGTTCTGTGCCAGTGTCGTTATTAACCAACCGCCAACTGGTGACGGCCGAACCGGATTCTTTCAGCACCACCTGATTGAGCTGGACAGCTGAACTCCATTTTACCGACACCCGCTGATTTGAGTTCGCAGAAGGTTGCCAGTAGCTTTGCAGATTAGCATCCCGGACAGACGAATAACTGATACCACTGGCTTTACTTGAACCATCGGCGCCGGCACCCGGACCTGTGATGGCCAGATTGTTAGCATGCACAGCAGCACTGACAGCGCAGCTGATTGCGAAAAGTGGGAAGAGTAAATGTTGATGTTGCATCTATGATGTCCTCAAACTGTTGTTATAAGAATTCCGGCCCTGATTCGGGTCCTGACCGGCAATGCAGAGTGTGGACTATCATTTTGGGGACAGCTATTTCACATTTGGAATTACAGCTTGATAGCGGCTGGGATAATATTTTTTGATGTTGTTGCGAACTACTCGCAATTGAAATAGTCTAGATGATATAAATTCGCAATTGGGTAGCATCTATGGAACACTGGCAGCAGATCATTGCACGAGGTAATCAGGCTTTTACTGAACGGCACCTAAGCGCGGCCGAAAGCTTATATCGCCAGGCTATTTCAGATGTCTGGCCTGTCTGGTATCACTGTGCTTTTGTCTGTTGTCCTCCGGAATTGAGTCGTGAAGAAGCCTCGTTACCGACTTTTTGTCTGTCCATTTCAATTCAGAATCTGGCTGAAACTTATGCACAACAGCAACGCTGGCGGCGCTGTCAGACTACATTAAGGCATGGTTTAAATTGGTTTGAGCAGATGCTACAGCGTTTGGATGGCGATCATCCTGCTAGTATCGCGGTATTGCAGGAGTCGGCCAAACTCAGAGCCGAATATCAGGCGGCTTGCAAAAGATATAAGCAATGGCAACTATCCCGAGCTGTGCCCAAAGGGTCTTATCTGCATTAACGACTCTGTACTTCTGGTCAGAAAGGGGATTTCAAAGTAAAAACCACTTTCCTTGCTGCAGCTGCAGGCTCTGCAGCTTTTGTTCTTCTTCACCATTGTGGTAATGCAATCTGGTAAATTCGACTTTATCCGGACTGACCCAACGCACATCCAGTGGGTTCCAGGGTTGTATTCTGTTGTCATCACCACTCAATACCAGTTCGGCCTGCAGTTTGTGATTGCGGATCCGATAAATGACCAGCAGATTGGCATTTTCTTTATCGGAATGAGCTTCGGAATACACCAGTAAACGTTGATTGTCCGGCGACAGCAGCGGGAAGCCGTTGATCTGAGTTTGTAGGCCAGTTTGGGTATTCACCAGATAGACACTGCGGCCACGATATTCAAATACCCATACCACTGCCAGGTGCACAGCTTGCAAATAGGACACCAAATAGGGTTGGGTATCTTCATCTGTTTTTTCATGAAAAATAGGGAATGCTAAAGCTGCTGCCTGAGTTTGCAAATGCAAAAAGTTACTGTTGCGTTGCACCCGAAAGGGGACTGTAGCCATCAACTCCTCTTCCAGTTGCTCTGCACAAGAGCGCTCTAGCTCTATTTCAAACTCACAAGCCATTGCAGTCGTCGCAATAGAGGTGCAAAAAAACCAAAATAGGGACGAGAACACTGCTTTTTGCAGTAAGCTGATGCTATACATCAGAAGTTTTCCTTTGTTAAGTAGGAGCTTCATTGATTAATGTGGCTCAGTTTAGGGAATTTTGCACTTCAGTCATGACTATTTCACGTGAAAAGGCTAAAAACTAAGTCCAGTCGACATTTCCAGGAGCGGATATATGGCAAAGCAACTAAAAACAGTATTGATCACTGGAGCTAACCGCGGTATTGGTTTTGCGATAGCAAAAACATTAGTACAGCAAGGTGGATTTCGTGTGCTGCTGGCAGCCCGTCAGCAAAAAGATGCAGAAGAGGCAGCAGCTTTGTTAGGTGCGGGTATTGCACTTCGGCTTGATTTAACTGATCCCTTGCTGGTTGAACAAAAGGCGCTGCAAATAGAACGGCAGTATGGTCCTGTTGATGTGTTAATCAACAATGCAGCAGTGTTGCACTCTTCTGAATTACAGCACACTCAGGCGGAAGATTTACTGCTCAGTTTATCAGTCAATACAGTAGCGCCTTTTATGCTCTGCAAGGTATTCGGTCATTTGATGAAACAACGGGGTTATGGCCGTATTGTAAATGTGTCATCCAGTTGGGGAAATTTCTCTGAAGGTTTGGAAGGCCCTGCCTGCTATGCCATCAGTAAGGCTGCACTGAATGCTGTGACGGTCAGCTGCGCGCGCGAGCTGATGCCAGAGGTGAAGGTCAACGCGGCCTGCCCTGGCTGGGTTCGTACCCGAATGGGCGGTGATGCGGCAGATTTGAGTCCTGAACAAGGTGCGGAAACTCCTGTTTGGCTAGCCACGTTAGATGAGGATGGCCCAACAGGAGCATTTTTCCGCAATAAAACTCAGTTGGAGTGGTAGTGCTGTTTAGAAATCCTGCACTGTAGGACGCAGAACTATCTCGTTGATATCAACGTCTGCAGGTTGAGCTATCGCGTAAGCTACGGCTTTGGCTACTGAATCAGCCGGAATAGCGATTTGGTAGAAGTTGCCAACAAATTCAGCGCTTTGCTGATGGCTACTACCGTGTTTTAGTTCAGAATCTACAGCGCCGGGCAAAATAGTCGTAGTGCGGATAGAACCTCCTACTTCATGGCGCAAGCCTTCACTGATCGCCCTGACTGCAAATTTAGTTCCGCTGTACACAGTGCCACCTGGACTGAACACTTTAATGCCCGCAACTGAAGAGATATTAATAAAATGACCTGATTTTTGGTGTTCAAATATCGGCAAGGCAGCGGCTATACCATATAAAACCCCTTTGATATTGATGTCGATCATCCGGTCCCATTCATCGGTTTTTAATTCACTGATAGGGGCAATAGACATTAAGCCGGCATTATTGATCATGACATCCACCTGACCAAAACGGCTCACCGCTAACTGCACCAGGGCGCTGACTTCACTGGCTTTCGTTACATCTGTGACCAGATAAGTCGCTTGTCCGCCTTTGGCTTCAATAGTGGCTACTATCTGTTGCAGCTTGTCTTCCCGCCGGGCTCCTAACACTACATGAGCGCCCAGACTGGCCAGATGATAAGCCGTAGCCTCACCCAAACCACTGCTCGCGCCTGTGATCACTACTGTTTTTCCTGAAATATTCTGACTCATGATGTGGTCCTCAGTTGAGCTATACAAAATTGATTTCGACAACAACAGTATGAAGGGATAGACAAATCCAAAAAATGGAAATATTTTGATTTTATAATTCCTAATTACGGAATAGTGGATGCTGAATAAAGTTGAATTATTGCGAATTTTTTGTACTGCGGCAGAGAGCGATAGTTTTAAGGCAGCAGCTGTACGACTTGGTATTTCACCTCAGGCTGTGACCCGGGCTGTGCAACAACTGGAGCAAAGTACCGGCGAAGTCTTGTTTCATCGGAGCACTCGCCATATCCGGTTGACTCGTTTCGCCGAAGGTTTTGCTGTTCAGGCGAAAAATAGCCTGCAGCAATTGGATGCTTTGTTTCAGCAGCATCAGGCGGTTCCCACTCATCTTATTGCCGGCCTGGTGCGGGTAGCTGCTCCAAGAGTAATCCGACCCTTACTGATGCCAGTGTTAAGTGCTCTGGTTCAGCAACATCCTGCTTTACAGCTTGATCTGCGCTTGTCCGATCAAATTGCTGATGTGGTGGATGAGCAAATTGATGTAGGAGTGCGGATTGGGCAAATACGGGATAATGGATTTATTGCCCGGAAAGTCTCGTCTGTAGGCCTGTTCCTGACAGCGAGTCCGTTGTTGTTGGCAAAGCACCCCAGCCCACAGAGTCTGGAGCAACTGGCTGAACTGCCGACCACAGCCTTGATGGATAAAGCCACAGGTCGGGCTTGGCATTGGTATTTTAAAGAGGGTCAATTATGGTCGCCCAAAAAAATCAGTTTTGTGGCGGATGATTCTGAAACGGAAGCTGATGCGACTCTGGCTGGTCTGGGTATCTCCCAGCTGGCATCTTGTATGGCTATCCCGCATTTGCGCTCTGGCGCTTTAGTTCGACTTCTACCTGAACTTGACCCAGACCCCTGGCCTTTGTCTGTCTACAGACCACAACGTGGTCCTGTGCCGGAGCGGGTCAGACTAGTGTTTGACAGGCTGATTTCGGCATTAAGTGACCCAACTATATGCCCTGAATCGACTTAATCTGAATGTTAGAGTGAGCTTGTGCTATGCACAGACACACTATAGGCACGGGTAGAGGGCTGAACTGATTTGGTCGCTTAAATTCTTCAATTTAACCAATTTTAGCTTGTTGTTCATGCCGGCTTTAGCCACTCTTGGCAGCATTACAATAAAAAGGAAAGCCCCTATGAAAACACTTATGACCAGTATTGCCACTGTGCTGTTGTCTTATTCAGCCGTTGCCGCAGTCCCTTCCATTGAAATGAATCAGAAAGCAGAACTTGATGCCGACACTCTGGTGTTGCTGGTCAGTCCGGAACAACTGGCGCAGTCTTCCTCAGCAGTGCTGCAGCATCAGGCTGTCAAACACGCGATTAAAACCACAGGCTTTGCAGCGAAGAAAGCCGCTCAGCTGGATATTCTGGCGCCAGTTGCGGGTTACAACAGAGTGATGCTGTTAGGCACAGGTGAGCCTGCACAATTGACTGCAGCAAGCAGCAATAATCTGGGGGCAGATATTGCCGCCTGGGTCAAAAAAGATAAAGCCCGCTCTGTGACTATAGATACTGCAGCGCTGCAATCGGCGTCAGGCAATGCCGACTTTGCTGCACAACTGGCGCATGGTATTGAGTTGCGCTCTTACAGTTTTGATCGCTATTTCAGTAAAAAAGCTGCAGACGAAGTGAAGAAGCTGGAAATTCTGGTGACAGATGAACAAACTGCAGAGCGTCAGTTCAGTAAGTTACAGGCTGTCACTCAGGGGGTATTTTTAGCCCGCGATTTGGTGAATGAACCTGCTGCAGCATTAACACCTGATACTTTTGCAGCACAAGCAAAGGCTTTGGAAAAGTACGGGGTAAAAGTCCGGGTACTGGATGTACCTGCGATGGAAAAATTGGGTATGGGCGCTCTTTTAGCCGTAGGGAAAGGTAGTAACAGATCGCCGCGTTTAGTGGTGGCGCAGTGGCAGGGCAGCGATCAAAAGCCGCTGGCTATTGTTGGTAAAGGCATTACTTTTGATACCGGTGGTTACAACCTGAAAACAGATTCTGAATCTATAGTCCGTATGACCAGCGATATGGCGGGTGCAGCAGCTGCTTTGGGTACAGTCAAAGCATTAGCCTTACAAAAAGCTCCGGTCAATGTGGTGGCTGTGATGGCGATGGCTGAAAATATGATATCGGACAAAGCCATGCTGCCTGGCGACGTACTCAAATCAGCCGCGGGCTTAACTATTCAGGTGACCAACACCGATGCGGAAGGCCGTTTAGTGCTGGCCGATGCGCTTTGGTATGCCAATAAAGAATTTCAGCCGCGCGCTATGGTCGATATTGCAACTTTAACAGGAGCCAAAGTAGGTGCTGTGGGGGCTTACTATGCCGGTTTATTCTCAGAGCAGCAGCAACTGGTGGATCAACTGACCTTAGCGGGCGAAAAAGTGAATGAACCGCTGTGGCGTTTACCTTTGGGTCCACAATTTGCGGATGAACTCAAAAGCGACATTGCCGATCTGAAAAACACCGGCAGCAGCACTGGTGCATCAACCGCAGCCTGGTTTTTAAAACAATTTACCGCTGAAACACCATGGGCTCACCTGGATATAGCAGGCAATGCGTTAAGCAGAGCAGACAAAGAGGTGAACACCAAAGGTGCTACCGGTTACGGTGTGCGCTTGCTGACCGAATGGGCTTTGCAACAACCCTGAAGCTATTCCCAATAAAGAGTTTTTTGGACTATCAGACGGGCGGGTGCAACACCCGCCCCTATGCCCCGGTAGGCTGCAGCTGAGGCAGAAGCCCAGCCAGCTGCGTTTGATGACTGATCCCCGCTTTGTTATTGCCGTACACTAAAAATATCCTGACATACAGCTACAGAAATGATCTG
This sequence comes from Rheinheimera tangshanensis, assembly GCF_014645135.1. GTDB lineage: Bacteria > Pseudomonadota > Gammaproteobacteria > Enterobacterales > Alteromonadaceae > Pararheinheimera > Pararheinheimera tangshanensis. Next base: position 13,442 of record NZ_BMLH01000008.1, on the reverse strand, counting down.
ATGACTTTGTTTTGGCGACTATTTTTCTCAATTCTATTCGTGCTCTTTTTCACTGGTCCCGCTCAGGCGCACAGCAGTGGCTGGGTTAAAGCCAGTCATTTAAAAGCAGAGTTGGTCAGTGATCATCAGGATCTTCGTCCAGGTCAACGCTTTAAACTTGCGCTGCATTTTATTCCGGACGAGCACTGGCATACCTATTGGCAGAACCCCGGAGATTCAGGTTTAGCCACCAGTATTGACTGGACTTTGCCGGACGGTGTTGAGGCAGGAGCCATTCAGTGGCCTGCTCCTATGGCGATTTCGGTGCCGCCATTGGTGAACTACGGTTTTGAAGGCCCAACTATTTTAGTCTCAGAGCTCAGCATTCCCGTCGATTTCAAAGGCTCGCAACTGCAGATCAAAGCCAAAGTCGACTGGCTGGTGTGCAAAGAGATTTGTATTCCGGCTGACGCCAGTTTTGAGCTGAACTTGCCCGTGACCCAAACTGCGGTGCTGGCGACTGACTATCTGAAGCTGTTTGAGAAAGCCAGCCAGCAACAGCCCAAAGCTGTGCCGCTACGCGGGCGTTATGATGTCCAAAATCAGCAGTTCTCTGCGGCAGTGCCTATGCCTGAGGATTTAAAAGTTTCTGCTTTTTTTGTCGCGGCCGCTGAACTGGTCGATCACGCCGCGCCACAACAAATTGACTGGGTTGACGGTGAATTGTTGTTACGTCAGCAGCAGAATACGTATTTTAATCAGGCTCCCGAGCAGTTTGACTTGGTGTTAAATACCGCAGCAGGGCCTGTATTGCTGCAACTGCAGCATGAAAGTGCGCCGCAACAATCTGCCATCAGTCTGGCCAGTTTTAGTCTGACCGACTGGTTGGTTATGGTAGCGCTGGCTGCCGTCGGCGGTTTGATCCTGAATCTGATGCCCTGCGTGTTTCCTGTGTTGTCATTAAAAGCCTTGAGTCTGGTCAACGGCCAGCAGTCTGCACAACACACCAAGGCAGAAGCTTTGTGGTACAGCGCAGGTGTAGTGCTGAGTTTTGTGCTGTTAGCGGCAATGCTGTTAGTGCTCAGATCCGCAGGCGAGGCTGTGGGCTGGGGATTTCAGTTGCAAAACCCACTGGTTGTAGGGTTGCTGGCTTACTTGCTGTTTGTATTGGCGTTAAGTTTGTCTGGAGTGGTTCAACTGGGGCTGGGTCTGATGAACTCAGGTCAACAACTGACAGAAAAGCCCGGCGCTAGAGGATCGTTTTTTACCGGAGTATTAGCCGTAGTTGTCGCCAGTCCTTGCACCGCGCCCTTTATGGGCACGGCTTTAGGCTATGCCGCCACGCAGCCTGCTTTAGCGGCTTTGGCTATTTTTGCGGCTTTGGGTTTAGGTATGGCTTTACCTTTTCTGGCGTTAGCCTGGTCGCCGGGTTTTGCGGCTCTATTACCTAAACCCGGACTCTGGATGGAAAAGCTAAAACAATGGCTGGCTTATCCGTTGTATTTAAGCGCGGTTTGGCTGCTTTGGGTCTATGGTCGTCAGCAGGGCATAGACGCTCTGGCTTTGGCTCTGGTTGGGCTGGTGTTTGTGGCGGCGGCTTGTTGGTTATGGGGCCTGCTTCAACTGCAACAGGCAGGCAAGGCCAGTGCAGTGATGGCTGTGCTGCTATTTGCCGGTGCAGTGGCTTTATTGTGGTATCCGCAGCCTGCAACGCAGCAATCAGCAAAAACCGATCACGCCGAAGTCTGGTCAGAACAACGCTTAAAACAACTACTGCAGGATGGAAAGCCGGTGTTGGTCAATATGACAGCCGACTGGTGCATTACCTGTTTAGTCAATGAACGGGTGGCCCTGGATACCGATAGCAGTAAAGCCGCTATGGCGTTGTATAACCTGACATATTTAAAGGGGGACTGGACCAATAAAGACCCAGCTATCAGTGCCTATTTACGCCAGTTTCAGCGCGACGGTGTGCCTTTGTACGTGTTGTATTGGCCGGGGCAGCCGCCAGAAGTGTTGCCACAAATTTTAACGCCGGATTCGTTACGTCAGGCGTTAGAGCAATTGAGCAGTAAACAACCCTTAATTACTAATCAATAGTCACAGGAGTTAACCCATGAAACTCAAATTTGCTTTAAGTTTATCCGCCTTATTTTTTGCTGGCTCTTTGTTTGCCGCCCCGCAAGTAGGCCAGGCGGCGCCCGCTTTTACCCTGACTGACAGTAAAGGTCAAAGTCACTCACTGGCTGATTTCGCTGGCAAAACAGTAGTGCTGGAGTGGACCAATCATGAATGTCCTTTTGTGGTGAAACACTACAGCGGCAATATGCAGAGTTTACAAAAACAATTTGGTACAGAGGATGTGGTCTGGTTGACTGTGATTTCCTCAGCCCCAGGCAAGCAAGGTCATGTCACTGGCGTCAAAGCTGATGAATTGACTTCAAGCCGCAATGCAATGCCGGATGCTGTGCTGTTTGATGACACAGGTGTTACGGGCAAAGCTTATGACGCCAAAACTACCCCTCATATGTATGTAATTGATAAAAAAGGGGTATTGCAATATATGGGAGGTATCGACAGCATTCCGTCTGCCAAAGTGGATGACATCGCCAAGGCTACGCCTTATTTTGCTGACGCTGTAACTGCTGTATTGGCAGGTAACCCGGCGAACCCTGCGGTGACGAAACCTTATGGTTGCAGCATTAAGTACTAGCCGCCTTTGTTCTTGAAGCCGCAGCTTTGTTGACGGCGTTCTCTCGTCCCAGTCGCATAGGCAGCTATGCTGCTGGGGGTTCGTTCGCTTGTCGTCGCGCTGCAACTCCAATTACTTTGGTGTGTTTAGAGTATTTTAAGCAGCGGCTCTTTCTTTGCCTTGATAAAAATCCTGATTTACTCTTTTACCCCTGCGTTAAACAAGGTATAAGTGCGCAATGAAAACTCCAAAACGCATTCAGCCGCTGATCGACGAAGGTCTGGTGGATGAAGTACTCAGGCCACTGATGAGTGGCAAAGAAGCCTCTGTCTACGTAGTTCGCTGCGGGGATCATATTCGCTGCGCCAAAGTTTATAAAGACGCCAGTCAGCGTAGTTTCAAAAAGGCAGTGCAGTATCAGGAAGGTCGAAAAGTACGCAGCTCCAGACGAGCCAGGGCTATGGAAAAAGGCTCAAGTTATGGCCGTGAGCAGGCAGAAGAAAGCTGGCAAAACGCTGAAGTAGACGCTTTGTATAAACTGGCCGATGCAGGAGTGCGGGTGCCGCAACCTTATGGCTGTTTTGATGGCATTTTGCTGATGGAACTGATTTTAGATGAGGACGGTGATGTGGCCCCTCGTCTGAATGATATTCAACTGACGGCAGAACAAGCCCGCCGTGACCACAAAACTATGATGCAGCATATTTTACGTATGTTGGCCGTAGGGTTAGTGCACGGCGACTTATCCGAATTTAACGTACTGCAGGACCCACAAGGCCCTGTCATTATCGACTTACCGCAAGCCGTCGACGCTGCTGCCAACAATAATGCGCAGTGGATGCTGGAGCGGGATGTCAATAACATCACCCAATATTATGCTCAGTTTGCGCCTGAACTTGCAGCTACCAAATATGCCAAAGAGATCTGGGCTTTATTTGAAGCTGGAAACCTGAATCCAAATACCGAACTGACAGGCGAATTTACCGAAGCAGAGCAAGCTGCTGATATCAATGCTGTGCTGGATGAGATCAATGCCGCTTTTGCTGAAATGCAGGAACGTAAAGAACGGCAACAGGCCGCCAATGAACCGGACTAAAAAATGTTAGTGAAGCAAAATGAAAGCTTAGTGTTGCTGATTGATATGCAGGAAAAGCTGGCTCCGGCTATCGATCAAGGTAAAGAGGTTGAACAAGCTGCTGCCTGGGTGCTACAAATCGCTGTGCAACTGGATGTGCCTGTGCTGGCAACGGAGCAGTATCCACAAGGTTTAGGTGTCACTTTGCCCGCTTTGGCCGAGTTAGTGCCTGAAGATTGTGTGATGGAGAAAATCCATTTCAGTGCTTTGCGTGAACCTCTGATCGCTGAACGTCTAAAGCTAAGCGGCAAAACTCAGCTGGTGATCATAGGTACTGAAACTCATGTTTGTGTGTTGCAAACTGCGATGGATGCGTTAGCCGCCGGTTATCAGGTATTTATTGTCGAAGAAGCTGTAGGCTCCCGCACTGAACAAAACCGTCAACTGGCGTTATTGCGTTTACAGCAGGCTGGTGCGCAAATTATCAGTAAAGAAATGTTGGCCTTTGAGTGGCTGGATAAAGCAGGCACAGATAACTTTCGTACTATCAGCAAAGGCTGGATCCGCTAAAGCGATGTTCTGGTGATGTTAAAACTGCTGACTCTTTCCCTCTGGCGTACAGTGGCTTGTATCACTTTACTCTTAGGTGTCATAGGTGTGGTAGTGCCTGGTTTACCCACAGTGCCTTTTTTGCTGCTCTCCGCCTGGTCTGCCGGCAAAGGCTGGCCACGTTTAGAAATTTGGTTATTAGCCCATCCCAGCTTTGGTCCGCCGCTCAAGCGCTGGCGTGAACAGGGTGCTGTACCCCGTAAAGCCAAATATCTGGCGACTGTGATGATGACGATGTCAGCTTTGCTTTTGCTGCTCTTTGCAGCACCCCTTTGGCTCAAACTTGTGCTGCCTGCTTTTCTTTGTGCTGTAGCCATTTGGTTATGGCGCCGTCCTGAAGCTTGATTGTTCCTTTTAAATCAACAATTTGAAATTTGACAGTTGCAAAATTACGCTCTAATTTGTTTACATAATTTTAAAGAATTACATATAACTAAAAATTAGATTAAAAGGTTAGAAAACCCAGTAAAAACGTAGTTTGTAAGACTGTTCTCTAACTTTTCCATAATTTCTCTAATTTTCCACTAATTTTGACAGTAAAACGATAAAGATAATGGCACTAAAAGTTAGATGGATTCTCACCAATTTCGTCTAACTTTTTTTTGCTCTTTGTGACCATGCAAAATTCACCCTAAGTTCCTACTATTTTCACCTTAAACTTGCCACTCGTTGAAATCTTCATACTCCATAACTTTCATCCGAACGAACCAGCAGTTGCCATCTCGAAATATATCGCCCTTATTTGCAGCTAGTTTGGAACGCTGCAGAAAAACAGTCCGACAATATGCGTTTATTAGCTAAAGTTTTTTATCTCATCAATCAGGCAGAAATGCTTAGATAAACCATTAATATCCGGATAAATGTTTTTAAAGTTTACCCCAAGTCGGTCTAATGATTTTAGAATTGCTATTTTACAGTCTGACGGAATAACCCATTCATGCAGCGTATCTTGTTGGGTTGGTTGGAAAATACTATTTTTGATGACTGAATTTACCGTAGGGTGATATGTAAAATTACCCAACTGAGCACGAATACGGTCTGCTATTGGTGGTGGTTGAAAAGCAACAACATCGTCATAGTCCTCGAAACTTTTTTCCTCTGGTTCAGTGATGTACCAGGTTGGAAAATATGCAGTGAGCCTTGCATCCTTTTCAAGCTGGTCTGAGCATGCAAAAAATGCAGCAACCAAAATATTAGAAGACCAGTCTAGGAACTTTGTGGGAAAGCCATGATGTTGAGCAATTGCCATACATTCAAATTCATTTTCGTAATGTAACTCTTGAAATCGGCTAGCTTGTCTTATCCACATTTTATATTTGAAATAAAAATCCTTCTCATAAGGGGCTCTGAAAGCCTTCGGTACTAACTTCCATGAAACATCTGCCTGACCTCGATAAAACCAACCTCCAACCCAGTCATCTGAGGGGAGTTTCTCTGATACAACCAGAAGTTCCTGTACCGTCTTTATTTTGTCCATAATCCCTCAGACTCGATTATATAAGCTGACCTATCCCTCAAATTTAAGACCAAGACATTAATGAGATTTCCAATAAATTGAAGGATCTCATCAATGGATTAGTATTATTTCCGAGGAAAGTTCAATTGTTAGACGCTTAGTGATATATCAATACATAAATCAAATGTATATTCAAAGATGTTATCTTGAGTATGAACTCGAAGCTTAAAGCGCCTTTGTTGCATATCTTGAACATTTTCTCTGAACATTAAGCCGATTTGTCTATCTTCGATTGCACCAGGTGGTAATGCCTCAAAAGAAATTGGAATTCGTACTTGCTGTGTAAGCACACCATCATTTTCAAATGCCAATGTATCAAATGCTTGTAGCTGGTGAGGAATAACTTTTTTTGTTTCTTTGCTATGAGGCGTTCCTGCATTAGTAATTGTTTGTTGAGTTGTATAGCTTGCAGGAACGACTTCGGAGTCCGACTCTAAAAATAGATATGCATGCGTTATTGGGGTAACAGGTCTTGATGATTCATTTCTTATGTAAATTGGAAGGGTAAAATATTCATCTCGACGGCGGATGCTGCCACCGATTAATGGAACTTCGCCATCACCATTAGCTGGGACTTCTACTTCAAATATTCTTAAGGAAAGAAACTCATTTTGTCTTTTTTTAGGGCTTTCTTGCTCAAGTGCCCACTTAATTTTGCTTGAAAGCATTTCCTTCAACTTGCTTATACTGCCGTCATAAACCAAATGTTGTTGGTGCTGTAAATCGAAAGGTATATCTTTGACACTTTGGGTCAGGAGTATTACATACTTTCCTAAAGCGTGAGCATAGCCAACTTCGTAAAAGACGTTTGGATTCCGACCTGTCATATCAGCCACAATTACATCGGCTTTATTAATCTGATTGAAAATCCTATCAAGCATTCCTTCATTAAAAATCTGCTCATCAAGCCGTTCTGCATATGCTCCTGCGTCTTCAGCGGCACCTTTGATACCAAATTTATAGGTATCATTGAGTGCTTCATCGAATGGCATTAAAACAAAAACAAATGGCTTTGGCTGATTTTTCATGTACATCCTTTTTTATTGAGACTTCGATCTACGGTTTGCGCCTAACAATTTTTTTATTGTGCTGACTCGCGTTCTTTGGTTTTATCATTTAACTAACCAGCGTTAAGTTATTGATAAAAATTCAATTATTTACAACCAGCTATTGCTGGTCGCGTCCAAAAGCGTACTGGCGCATTATTACTTTTCCCTGGCCTGTTATTTTAACGTTGGTACACGTTTAGTTTCTAAATTAGAGTGTTTTTTCTTCTGCAGCAACAAATAAATGCGCCTGTTCAATGCTCAAAGCGTGCCTGCTTTATGGTTAAAGTAAATAACACCGTGTTGGACATGCACGTCCAAAGTCCGCTTTTGGCAAAGAACAGAGCAGCACTTTGAGCGAATTTCGACGGTCTAGAGCAAGCACTCCCAAAAAAAGGATGTCCGCTTTGCCTTAGCTGCGGACATTCGATTTTTCGAGAGCCCTGCATTTCCGTCCCAATCAGATGGCCAAATTCAGAGTGCCACTTTATTAATAGCGAACAGCGAGGCATGGGCGACGGCCTAAAAAGTTTGATTTGCTTCTATTGCTAATATCATTGTCCGATCCCATAATCGGTAAGTAATTGGAAAAAGATAGCTAAAATGACAAGCTATCTTTAACACTATATCTGGTGTGTCAGAGGGAGTTGAAAAGTGCTTGTAGAGTCACTTCATGTACTGAATTTCAAGAAGTTTAAGGATAAAATTTTTGATTTCAACGAAGATGTAAATATCCTGGTTGGCGATAACAATGCCGGTAAAAGTACGATCTTAGAGGCATTGGAAATTGTACTTAACTTCCAATATCGTGGCCGCTCATTCAGTAGTGAGTTTTCTCCAGATCTATTTAATAGCGAAATTGTTACTGCGTTCCTGAACTCTCCAAAGACTCCGGCAGACTTACCAGTCCTTTCTATAGAAGCTTACATGAAGCATGTGCCAGATTATCGGGGGACCAATAATAAATTACTTAAAGATGCCGAAGGAGTGCGGGTCATAGCGTGTTTTGATCCAGATTTTACAGATGCATATAATGCCTACCTTGCTACTGGAGCACAGATAACGACTATTCCTGTCGAATTCTACAAAGTTGAATGGATGGATTTCGCTTGGAACACGATAAAGCCGATGACCAAACAATTCAGAGCGCTCTATATCGACCCCACGAGGATCCACCCCACCTTTGGTAAAAATCAGTATATTTCCAACGTCTTAAACACAGCTCTTAAAAAAGATGAAGAGTATCGCTTAAGTCTCAATTATCGAGAGGCTCTTCAGTCGTTCAATGGAACTGATGAGGTAAAGATAGTCAACCAAGATCTCGACTCGGAAAACAATATCACTGATAAAAAACTAACTATTGCTGCCAACACAATGCCAATAGGCGCCTTACAGAATGGATTGCAGCTTAAGGTAGATACTGTACCTTTCCACATGATTGGCAAAGGTGAACAGAGCAAGGTGCAGATCAAATTAGCTCTCCACAATAAGTCAAAAGATATAGATCTTGTGATGATGGAAGAGCCTGAAAACCATTTGTCTCACATTGAACTTAGTAAGCTGATACAGGACATCGAAGATCAGCGTGGTAATAAGCAACTATTTCTTACCACACACAGCTCTTACGTTCTAAACAAGTTAAGTATTGATAAAATCTGCTTACTCCAAAGCTCTTATAAGAGGCTACATCTCTTAGACAAAGGTGTTGTAAAAACGCTTAAGCGATTACCTGGTTTCGACACGCTGAGGGTTGCACTATCAAAAAAGGTTATATTGGTCGAAGGGCCATCTGATGAATTGGTACTTAAAAAAATATACCAAAGGGAGAACAATAATCGTCTCCCTGAGTATGACGGTATAGATATTATTGTAGTGCGTGGAGTCGGGTTTGAGACATTTATAGAGATCGGAAAAGAGATAGGCACCGCGATACATGTGTTGCGCGACAATGACGGAGATTACGTGTCCAACGTAGCCGAGCCGCAAAAAACATACGCAGCGCACCCAAATATCAAACTATTTTCTGCTACTGACAAAGCTGACTTCTCACTTGAACCAGCTTTGATTTCAGCAAATTCTGCAACTGAAGTCGAGTTGGACATATTCGCAAAGATAACGCTATCTACACAGACCTACAAGCAGCTCATGGCTAAACCATCATTCAATGAAAAACGATCTTTTATCATGGAGTGGTTTACGAGTACGAAAGGCGATGGTAAGGGTAAAAAGAAAGTTGACTCAGCAATCAGACTGTTCGAAACCACCGAAACTTTCAAGTATCCAGCATTTCTTCACGAGGTGCTGACTTTTGTCTAACACATTATGTATAGCTGGCGCAGGGTCAGGCAAAACCCACAAAATAATTACAGAATCAATTGCGAAGATAAAGAACGGCGGCAAAGTGCTGGTAGTGACCTACACCACCAGCAACCAACAAGAACTAAGAAATCGATTTTTGGCTGCTTTTGGTAGGAGTTGTGATCGATTCGTGGTCAAAGGTTTGTTCTCGTTCTATTTGGAAGACTTGGTTAGACCATATCAGCAAGTGTTTTTCCCCAAACGTATAGATGGAATTTTCTTTAACGAACGCAATCCTCATCTTAAGCCTGGTTCAACAGCTATGTTACTTGGTCGCAAGGAACAGTTAAACAACAAGCAGTTCAATCCAGACCATTTCCTGACCAAGTGCCATACCAAAGCACACACAGGCTTTTTGGCAAAACTAGCAGTCCGGATTATGAAAGCAACAAAAAACTCGGCTGCAGCACGTCTTGGTGATATCTATAGCCAGGTCTATTTCGATGAGGTACAAGATTTGGTCGGATGGGATTACGAAGTATTAAAGAGTTTGAGTAAATATATGAAACGCCCTATCACTTGTGTCGGCGATTTCAGACAGACTGTATACGAAACATCCTTTGGTCACAAATCTCCTCAAGTAGCTGCAGACAAAATCAAAGCGTTTAATTCGATGGGCTTTAAAGAAGAAGTTCTGGCATCTAATCGAAGATGCATACAGCAAATCTGCGAGGTAGCCGATACAGTTCATGCAGGAACTTATGGCGCAACTAAATCTGCTGTCGACTTAACACCTGAAGAATTTCGTAGTCATCTCGGCGTTTTTATTGTTAAACAATCAGACTTAGACGGTTACATCAATGCATACGACCCAATTGTATTGCGCTCAAGTATTTCATCAGGAAAGAAGATTCTTCCTGCTCACGCTCGCTGCTGCAATTTTGGTAAAAGTAAAGGATTGAGCTTTGATCGAGTACTAATTCTGCCGGCCGATAGCCAAATGCATTTCGTTTTGGATGGAAACACTCCTTTTTCTCAAGACGCAGAAACTGCACAAAATAGAATGTATGTTGCGATCACTCGAGCCAGATACAGCGTCGGTTTTTTAGTTCCTGACAACAAAGTACATGGTTTACGCTTCCCTATTTGGGAAAGGTAGACGATTTTGAACAACTCTCAACTTGAAACGCTGGCGTTGATTTTAGTGGCATTAGATAAATTTTAACATCTCATTACTTGGCGAAGCTTTCTTGTATGCGCAGATGGCTAAGAACATTCTGTTGATAGGTTTATAGTTGGCTTTCAAGCAAAAATCACACTTTTAATGAGGGCGTCTAATTGCAAAGGAAATCATTTATTTCAACTGAATTAGCAAAAGGCTGGTTGTCACAGTTTTCGTGTCAAGATCAAACTCAGGCAGAATCTCTTTTGAATTCGATTAGACATATTTCTGTCGAAAAGGTAACTAGGGAGTTGAAGTTCCTCATCGGCGAAATACTACAAAATCAAAAGGGCGTTGTTGGTTTGTATGCGGAGAGAGAAATTAGAAAAACAAGAGGCTCTGTGCATAAAATATTCAAAGAGACTCAAACTAAAGTAAAGAGAGCCATAGGGAGTGGTCCAAAAGCAATAGACCCTATATTCAGATATAAACAGGATGTAGGTAGTGAAGGAGTAATAGCCAACATAATCACTCAAATCTGCAAAACTAAACGCAGTCGAGTTATAACTCATCCTGGACCAGATAAGATTAGAGGGCAAAAAGTACGTCATCTAATTATTGTTACTGATTTTATTGGCAGCGGGACAAGAATTTGTGATTACCTCGACGCCTTTTGGAAAGTTAAAAGTATAAGAAGTTGGAACTCTCTAAAAGCAGTAAAATTCCATGTCGTGGCTTACAGCGCAACCCAGATTGGAAGCGAGACAGTCAGAAGGCACAAAGCTAAGCCAGAAATATACATAGGTGAGCCATGCCCAACAATATGGACTGTATTTAGCGATATCAAAGAGCGAAAAAGTATAATCGATTTGTGTAACAAATACGCTCCGAATAAAGAAACAATAAATGATGGTTTTTTCTCGAGACCAAAATATGATCCTCTAGGTTATCGTGGTATTGGAGCACTTATGTCGTTTTCCTATGGAGTTCCAAATAATGTTCCTGAGATTCTATTCAGGGCGTCACCTAAATGGCAGCCTATTTTTAAAAGTAGAGTAATAGATTACTCGATCACTCCCCTTTTGGAGAGAAATAGCCAATTAGATATCGAAAAGGCTTTGATCAAATTACGTGAAAATAATATCCAAACATTTATTAAGAAAAATGATCTACCAGATCATTCCCCAAGATTGATCGTATTCCTAGCGGCCGCAAATAGATACAAATTTTGGAATGAAATATCAGAGCAAACAGGGCTAACAGTTTCAGAGATTCAAGAATTACATCAAGAAGCTATATCAAGTAAATTCATAAACGAAAAATACATCCTCACTGATTTCGGGAAGCAACAACTGGATTTTATGAGAACAAAACATGGTGCTTTAGCTAAACAACTAGACAACAATGTTCCTATATATTATGTTCCTAAACAACTGAGAGCTCTAAATGGAGTTTAGCTTGAACCAATGTAAAATGCATTCGTCTGTAGACCAATGTGTTAAGCATTTCTCTCATAATTTTATTATGAGTAGAGGGGAGTCAGAGTCTGTCCTCCTTGGAAATAGCATCCGATTGATGCTAAGCATGACCACGCAATTCCGACTGCGTCGGATGGCGTCGAGGCCTTGCCTAATCGCGCGGTCCTCCTCACCCTGCGGGTGTCGAAGTAAATGAACAGATGGAGCTCTCAGTTATTTCAAAAAGAAGCTAGACGGCTCGGACGTTCTGAAGATGTGATAGACAATTGCCTAAACGCTGCCGCATTAATACAGCTTAAAAACTCTCAAATTACCCCGATATTCTCCTTACGGCATCTGTCTTACATGGCGAAAGCTGATTATGGATTTTTAAGAGCCATTGTTAGCCGTGATGACCGGATAGACTCTTACCGAACCTTTCAGATTCGGAAGCGGAAACGCCGTAAAAATGATAAAGAACGATATAGAAATATAAATGTACCTTCCCATGATTTAAAGAAAACACAGCAGTGGATTAATAAACATATCCTTTCCCATGTTAGTCCACACCAATGCTCAATGGCTTTTCATAAAGACAGTTCAATAATAGAGGCTGTAAATGCGCATGTTGGCGCGAAATGGGTAATCAAAGTTGATCTGAAGAATTTTTTTGAATCTATAAACGAGATATCTGTATACAGAGTTTTTAGGGGGCTGGGGTTTAACGCTCTCTTGTCTTTTGAGCTCGCTCGAATCTGTACTAAAAAACGAGCAATGCTTCCATCTAGAAGTAAAAAATGGATATCGACAGGAAGACGAGAGACAATTTCTGCCTACGCGCAGCTTCTACAAGGCTTTCTCCCTCAAGGAGCTCCAACAAGCCCAATGCTCTCTAATCTCGCTTCCCTGAGATTAGATCAAGAAATCCACAAATTTTGCGCTCAAGAGGGTTTTATCTATACACGCTATGCCGATGATATTGTGCTCTCTATCCATCGAGATGTGAAAAAAAATGAGTGTAGCAACATAATTAACAAATTATATCGTGTAATGGCGTCTAACGGCTTATCTCCTAATAAGACAAAAACAATAGTATTGCATCCAGGAGCGAGAAAAGTGATTTTAGGTCTTATGCTAACCGAGAAAGGGGTGATGCTAACAAAGGAATTTAAATCTAGATTAAGGCAACATCTATTCTTTCTAAACAGTGAAAATGTTGGACCAGTAGAGCATGCTCAACATAAAGGTTTTGTCTCCATTATAGGACTAAGAAATCACATAATTGGCCTTTTATCATTTGCTAAAGCTGTAGATAAAAACTTTGCCAGCAAATGCCAAGCGGATTTCGACCGGATAGTTTGGCCAATTTAATCACGTTAATTGTATTAGCTCAGACTTGTTCTGGCAGTTTTCAGTTTTGTGTTCAGGCTTCAAAATTTCGAGCATAAGAATTCATTTATTCCTTTAAACGTCCGCTTTCAGGTAACCGTTCACTCTACGACGTATTGACGGACCAATTTATTAACTAAACACTTTTCACCACATTGACCAGAGCTGGTGGCACTTTCCATTGTTTTTTGTCTTCGGTGACGATCACCACTGATTTTT
>NZ_BMLH01000007.1:49333-220997 GCF_014645135.1 Rheinheimera tangshanensis | reverse complement strand
AACGAGGGAGGAAGATATGGACGTAGAAAACGAGTTTGGAATAATCGAACGGTTCAGACAGCATACTGCTGAGTATGCTGTCCGGTGGGCTGCTTAATGAAAAATTCGTGGGGATCCCTCAGGGTCTGAATAGATGAAAAGCGAGTTTGTAATTACAAACCAGATTTAGACATCTCCAACTGCGCGACAGCTTATGGGCTCTCGTCTTTCGTCAAACTTACCTGCCTGGCGCAAAAACTCAGCAAACAAGACGGTCAGGGGGCTTGTCTATATATCAACAGCAACCTTAACTCACATGTTTAATAATTTATTTGTATTAGAATAAGCTAATCTTGTTATTTCCTTTGGTTATATTTATATATATTATTTGCATAAGGCTGTAGCCACAATCGGGCAATCCTTAGGGAGTACAAGATGAGTCAAATACATGTAGAGGCCTTTTTAGACAAAGACAGTGAAACCTTCAGTTATGTCGTCAGTGATATTGCTTCAAAGCATGCTGTTATTATCGACCCTGTACTGGATTTTGATTACAAATCTGGTCGCACCGCCACACAAAGCGCAGCAGTTATTCTGTCTTATATTCAGCAACAGCATCTGACTGTGGACTGGGTGTTAGAAACTCATGCGCATGCCGACCATTTATCTGCCGCACCCTATTTCAAACAGCAGCTGGGTGCTCAGATTGGCATAGGCGCACAGATCACACAGGTGCAAACTATCTTTAAGCAGGTGTTCAATCTGGAAAAAGAGTTTTTGCCCAACGGTGCACAATTTGACCGGTTATTCCATGATGGTGAGATTATTCAAGTCGGAACTATGCAAATCCGGGTCATACATACTCCGGGTCATACGCCGGCTGATTTAGCTTATCTGGTGAATGAAGAAGCGGCTTTTGTTGGTGATACCCTCTTTATGCCGGATGTGGGCACGTCACGATGTGATTTCCCTGGCGGCAGTGCATCGACTTTATTCCATTCCATCAGCAGGTTATTGGCACTGCCTGCTGAAACCAAAATTTATGTTTGCCACGACTATCCAACGAAAGGGCGTGAGCATCACTATCAAACTACAGTAGGTGCTCAGCGTCAGCATAACATCCATGTGCGAGATGGTGTCACTGAAGCGCAATTTGTCGCCATGCGTGAAGCTCGTGATGCAACGCTTGCCATGCCAAGGCTGATTTTACCCTCTATACAGGTCAATATCCGGGCTGGTCATATGCCACCTGCCGACGAGCAGGGCAAGGTGTATTTAAAGTTACCTATCAATCAGTTGTGAGCCTAATCGGGGCTGGATGGTTTAAGCATAACGAGGTGATATTATGATACACGCGATATTAGGTGCCCTGTTTATTGGATTGAGTTTAGGGATTTTTGGCTCAGGCGGTTCTATCCTGACCGTACCTGTTCTGATGTATCTGGTGGATATGCCCGCAAATTTGGCCATAGCGTCGTCTTTGCTGATCGTGGCTGGGATCAGTTTATTCGGCAGTATTCCGAATATCTGGAATAACAGGGTATCCTGGCCTCACGTACTGCTGTTTGGCGTTCCCGGTATGCTGGGTACTTATGGTGGCGCCTGGTTGGGTACCTTAGTCGACAGTGTGGTTCAACTCTCTGTTTTTGTGCTACTGATGCTTGTTGCTGCCGTCATGATGTGGCGAAGTAATAACTCAGAGCAGAGCGCTGGCGAGATCAAGTTTTTAAAAGTGGCTCTGGACGGCCTTATTGTTGGTGTGATCACTGGTTTTGTTGGTGTGGGCGGCGGCTTTCTGATTGTACCAGCGCTGGTTCTGCTAGGTGGTGTGCCCATGGTGCTTGCTATTGGCACCAGCTTACTGATCATCACGCTTAAATCTTTCGTAGGTTTTGCCAAGTACTACGAAGTGCTCACGGCTCAGCAGTTTTCATTCGACTGGACAGTGATGGGCATTATGGTCGTGGGTGGGGTTGTCGGTAGTCTGTTTGGGTCATGGCTAGGTCACACACTGCCGAAAGAAAAACTGCAAAAAGCGTTTTCAGTATTCCTGATAGTGATGGCATCAGTGGTACTTACTCAATCCATTTTGAATTAATGAAGGTTCTCTGTATGAAAAGTTCGCAGCAATTAGTGAATGAGGCGAAAGCCAGAATAAAGGAAGTATCGGTACAGCAGTTGAGGTCTGCTTTGCAGGACCATCACACTGTATTGATCGATGTACGTGAACCTGATGAATATGCGCAGGGCTCCATTGACCGTTCGGTAAACTATCCGCGTGGTGTGCTGGAGATGCGCATCCATCAGCACCCGAGCGTCGGTGCACACTGCGATACTATGGCAGCACTGGAACAATTAGCTGCAAAGCCGGTGTATTTGATCTGCCGCTCTGGCGCCCGTTCGGCTTTGGCTGCCGACTCTTTAAGACAGATGGGATTTAGTCAGGCTATTTCTGTCGCCGGAGGTTTTCAGGCATGGCTGGATGCCAATTTTCCTATCCAATCTTAATACGCAGCAAAAAAACAAGCTCAGGCTAATTTTCTTCGTACAACTCATTATTTCCTTAAGTTTTCTTTAAGCTTCCTGACGCACACTGCATGCTAAATCGGTATGCAGGAGTGCGCTTATGTTGTCTTCTTATCAGTTCGACCCCTCTGTTGCGGTCAGATTGCCTGTGCAATCGGAAAACGACGCCAAGGCGCTTTTGCAGTTGGTGAAGGTTTCAGATGTGCAGCGTGCTTCCATTGAGCAGTTTATTGCCTCAGGTTTTGCCAAAGCGTATCAGGCTGATGTGCATAGTTTTATGCCCAATCTTTTGGGCGTAAGCCGCTCAGGTGAATGGCAGGCTGTGCTTGGACTTCGCTGTGCAGCCACACCCACAGCACAGGGCAGCGTTAAGACACATTTATTTATTGAGCATTATTTGCCAGCAGCTGTTGAACAAGTACTGGCAGAGCAGGGTATCCATGCAGAACGTTCTCAACTGATTGAAATTGGTCATTTATATGCCATTAACAGACAAAGTTTATTGCAGTTGTTTGTCTTAATGGCTTATGCACTCGATCAACTGAATTACCGGTATTTGTTATGTGCAGCGACCACACAAGTGCGCAGCATTTTAAGTCGCCACGGTATTGAGCTGACAGAGCTTGGCGAAGCGAAAGCTGAAGCTTTAGGCGAAGATGCGGCCAGTTGGGGCAGTTACTACGATACTAACCCAAAAGTTTGTGTAATGGATTTAGCTGCGGTGACTGGCCTTATTCACAGCGATGAAAAATTAACAGCGCTGGCCCATCAACACTGGCCACAGCTGCATCAGTTAGTCGCACGTTTACCGGAAGGAGACTGCTAATGCGTTTTGAATTACCAACAACAGCGGTACTGCGTGACTTAGCCAGTGGTGTGGCGTATTCACAGCTTCAAATCAAACAGCAGATGGCTTTATGGCAGGAATTATTGTTGGGGTATGGTGCACAGCGTATCGCTTTGGCGGCCAATAGTTCTGCGCAGTGGGCTTTACTCGATTTAGCTTGTCTGGACGCAAATTTACTCTTGGTGCCGCTACCCACTTATTTATCTGAAAGTCAGTGTGCTCATGTGATGGCGCAGCTGGAGCCTGATGTCTATATCACGGATCAGGAACAACTCTCGTCAGAATTTACCTTGCTGGAGCAAGTCGGGGATTTATTGTTGTATCGCCGTGAGCTAAAAAGTTCTGGTGCAGCTATTCCATCGACTTGCCAGAAAATTACTTTTACTTCGGGCTCTACAGGCCAGCCCAAGGGCGTGTGTTTGTCAGCCCAAAGTCAGTTCGATGTCGCCTTTAGTCTGCTGGAGCGCATCAACCAAAACGCACCTAAACATTTGTGTTTATTGCCGTTAAGCACCTTGCTGGAAAATATTGCCGGTATTTACGCACCTTTATTAGCGGGTGGCGAAGTGTTAATAGCGCCTGACTCCTTACGTGGCTTCAACGGTAGTCAATTAAGCAATCCGCAGGCCTTGCTAAGCCTTATCAGCGGCACAACACCAAAAAGTCTGATCCTCGTGCCTGAGCTGCTGCAACTATTGGTGATGGCGCGCGCTCAGGGCTGGCAAGCTCCGGCATCACTGGAGTTTATTGCCGTTGGTGGTGCTCACGTATCTGCAGCACTTTTGCAACAGGCTGCACGTCTTGGTTTACCTGTGTATCAGGGCTATGGCTTAAGCGAATGTGCGTCAGTGGTGGCTTTATCTGCTGTGGATGCCCGTCAGAGTTGTGCTTCAGAGCTTGAATTAGTCGGCTTGCCTCTAGCGCATCGCGATATTGAGATTATTAATGGCGAAATAGTCGTGAAACAGCCATTCCTGGGTTATTTAGGCGATGCAGAATCAGCAAGTGACAAAGTCTTTACCGGCGATTTAGGCGAGCTGGATGCACAAGGCCGGTTACGTATTTTAGGCCGTCGTAAAAACTTACTGATCTCAAGCCTGGGTCGAAATATTTCACCCGAATGGCCTGAGGCCTTATTAACTCAAAGCGGTTTAATTCGTCAGGCGGTGTTGGTGGGCGATGCTCAGCCTTATTGTGCCGCCTTGTTGTACGTAGCGGATACCAAAGCGCTAGCGCAGGTGCCAGCTTATCTGGCGCAGGTGAACCAGCAGTTACCCGATTACGCGCAAATTAAAGCCTATCAGTTGTTAACGCAACCTTTGTCTGTGGCCGATGGCACCTTAACCGCCAATGGCCGGCCACGCCGAGCTGAGGTATTTAAGAAATACCAAAGCGAAATCAATAATTTATTTGTTTCTAATCATGTTATTGGAGAGTCCTATGAGTTTTTATCAAACGCTGGTTAATGCAACCCAGGCAGAGCGTGCTTATTTACTGGAAGCTCCGATGATCCGTCGTACTTTCGCAGGCGACTTTACTCTGGATCATTATGTAGCTTTTTTAAATCAGGCTTACCACCATGTTAAACACACAGTACCCTTGTTGATGTCGGTTGGGGCTTTATTACCTGAATCGAAAGAGTGGCTGCGTGAAGCCGTAGCTGAATATATTGAAGAGGAATTAGGGCATCAGGAATGGGTATTAAACGACATTGCCGCTTGTGGTTATGACAAAGAGCAGGCAAGACGCAGCACTCCGGCTTTTGCTACTGAGCTGATGGTGTCTTATGCCTACGACTCGGTGCGCCGGGTGAATCCATTGTGCTTCTTTGGCATGGTGCTGGTGTTGGAAGGCACCTCTATTGCTTTAGCAGAGCAGGCCGCCAGTAAAATTGCCGGCACCTTACAGCTGCCACGTAAGGCGTTTAGTTATCTGAACTCGCATGGCGCTTTGGATCAGGACCATATCAAGTTCTTTGAAAGCCTGATGGACAAGATCACCGATCCAACCGATCAGGCGCTGATTATCCACAGTGCAAAACGCTTTTTTCACTTATACGGCGATGTATTTCGTAGCCTGGAGCAACCTCATGGTCTGACTAAAAAAGTTGTGCCAGAGGAGGCGACCGTATGAGCTTGCTAGCAGGCAAAACTGTGCTGCTGACAGGGGCGACGGGTGGCATTGGGGCTGAAGTTGCCAGGCAATTAAGCGGCGAGGGCGCGCGGTTGATTTTAACTGGCCGCTCAGTTGAAAAACTGCGCGCCCTACAAAACCAACTGGCTGCTGAAACTTTAATTTACCCTTGTGATTTAACCAGCACTGCAGAGCAACAAGGCTTGCTGCAATTTTGCCAGCAGCAGGGCGGCATTGATGTGCTGATTAATAACGCGGGGATTAGTCAGTTTGGTTTGTGCCAGCAACAGCAGTTTAGCGATTTGGTCAGTATTAATCTGTTGGTGCCTATGCAGCTTTGTCAGCTGTTTCTGCCGATGTTGCATCAGCACAAAGGCCAAATTCTCAACGTGGGTTCGGCCTTTGGCAGCATAGGCCATCCCGGCTTTACCGGCTACTGCGCGACCAAGTTTGGCTTGCGTGGTTTTACTGAAGCCTTACAGCGAGAGTTAGCTGAGAGTGGCGTACAGGTGAAGTACTTCGCGCCAAGAGCCACAGAAACCAGTATTAACTCCAGCGATGTAGTGCAGCTGAATCAGCAGCTTGGCAATAGTATGGATAGTCCAACCTGGGTTGCAGCACAGTTGGTAAAACAACTGACATCGAATCAGCTTCGCCGTTTTCTCGGCTGGCCTGAACGGATTTTTGTTCGCCTGAACGGAGTATTCCCGGCTCTGGTCGATATGGGATTAAAAAGTAAACTCACACTCATTGAATTATTTGCAGTGGGCAAAAACCACTAAAGAGGTAAAGATGAACAGATTATCGAAAAAATTAGCCTTGGTCCCTGTATTTTTGTTAGCTTTTGCTACACAGGCCGATGTATTGCAGGATATTAAACCTTTACAGGACCGCTGGGCTGAAGTGAATTACAGCATGAGCGAAGAGCAAAAAGAACAAGCCTTTCCGGAGCTGGTCAAGCAAGCCAACGCTGTAGTGGCGGCCAATCCGGATAAAGCAGAAGCGCTGATCTGGCGTGGTATTATCAAATCCAGTTATGCCGGTGTAAAAGGCGGCTTGGGTGCTATGTCACTGGCTGAAGAGTCCAAAGCGGACCTTGAGGCCGCGCTTAAAATTGATAGCCAGGCTTTACAAGGTTCGGCTTACACCAGTTTAGGTGTGTTGTACTACAAAGTCCCAGGCTGGCCTATCGGCTTTGGTAGCGATAAAAATGCCAAAAAAATGTTGGAAAAAGCGCTGAGTATTAATCCTCAAGGTATTGATCCTAATTATTTTTATGCAGAATTTTTAACGGAAGAGCGCGACTACAAAGCCGCTATGAGTTACATTGAAAAGGCAAAGCAGGCAGCTCCGCGTCCGGATCGTATTAGTGCGGATCAGGGTAGGTTGCAGGAAATCGCTGCACTGGAAGCTAAAGTAGCGAAAAAGCTTAAACGTTAATCTGCATTGAAAAACCGGGGCGGGGCTTGGCCCCGCACGTATTTAGGTTCGAACACAGCGCTGCCAAAGTAATTGATGTTGCAGCGAGGCGGCAGGTAAAGCAGTCTCCATCAACATAGAGCGACTATGTGATTGGGGCGAGAGCGCGCAGCCAACAAAGCTGCGGCTTCAAGTACAAAGGCGGGAGAGCTATGAGACTATTGCTGGTCGAAGATGATCTGGACTTAGCCAAAGGCCTGGTGCTGGCCTTGTCCGGTCAGGGCTTTGCTGTCAATCATGTAAGTCTGGGTCAACATGCCTTAAGCAGCATTAAAGCCAAAGATTGCGATGCTGTGATCCTGGATTTAGGTCTGCCCGATATGGACGGTTTGGATGTACTGAAACAAAGCCGTCAAAAAGACACTCATTTGCCGGTCTTGGTGCTGACGGCCCGCGATGGAGTGGATGATCGTATTCGTGGCCTGGATTTAGGCGCAGATGACTACCTGGTGAAGCCTTTTGCCATGGCTGAGCTCTTTGCCCGTTTGCGTGTGATAGAGCGTCGTCTGGGCACTGCAGCCACTCACCTGATTAAGTTGCAGCAAGTCGAGTTGGATACCAGCGCGCATCTGGTAAGAGTTGAAGGTGAATCGGTAGGCTTGTCACGCCGCGAATATATGCTGCTAAAAGAGCTGATGGAGTCAGCTGGCCGGATTAAAACCCGCGAGCAGCTTGAAGCAAGTTTGTATGCCTGGGGTGAGGAAGTCGCCAGCAACGCGCTTGAAGTACATATCTCTAATTTGCGGAAAAAACTGCCGAAAGATTTTATTAAAACTCTACGAGGCGTAGGGTACAGTGTGAGTGCGGCCTGACGCTATGAGGTCACTACGCCGCTATTTAGTCACAGTGCTGATTGCGCTTTTTACGTTGATAAGCTTTGTTGCTGCGTTACAAAGCTATAAACAAAGCGTGAGCCGCGCCGAAGCTTTGTTTGATCAGGATTTACAGGTGCTGGCGTCCAGTTTATCGCAGCAGTATAAGGCAGATTCAGCGCAAGAGTTAGGTCTGGCGTTGCAAGTCTGGCAGCAAGGTAAGCTGGTGTATCGTAGCGCTTTGGCCCCTGAACGTACGATGTCGGACGCTGAAGGTTTTAGTGAGCATAATTTTGGCGGTAAAAGGTGGCGGGTATTTCGTCAAACCCCCAACGATGTGCTTACGGTGATAGTGGCGCAACCCCTGCAACAACGGCAGCAATTGGCAGATGAAGTGATCACGGCCTCTATTTATCCTGTTGTGCTGAGTTTGCCGCTACAAGCCGTATTGATTTGGTTAGTGGTGAGTAAAGCCTTATCACCAATCCAACGTTTTTCTGCTCAGCTGTCGTCAAAAAAAGCTAATGATTTAAGTCCGGTAGAGCTGGATCAGGTTCCGGCGGAGCTGGATCAGATGCTGAAAACCACTAATCAGTTATTTGCCCGTTTAGGCGATGCCTTTGAGCGGGAAAAACGTTTTGCCTCTGATGTAGCGCACGAGCTGCGTACTCCTTTAAGCGTATTACAAGTCAACCTGCACAATGCATCGCAGCAGTGGCAGCGCAGTGGTATCAGCGATCCTGAAGGTTCGATGTTGGCTTTACAGTCAGGTGTTGAGCGGATGAGCGCGCTGATTGAACAGATTATGCTTTTGAACCGCACCAATCCTGAGCATTTTCAGGCTCGGACAGAACAGTTGGATTTGGCAGGTTTATGCCGTCAGGTGGTGGCCGATTGGTATCCACAAATTGATAATAAACAGCAACAAATAGAACTGCTGGGGCTGGAGCATTTGTCACTGAAAGGCGACGCTTTTGCCTTGCGTTTGCTGGTCAGCAATCTGGTGGGCAATGCCAGTAAATACACTCAGACTGGCGGTACTATTCAACTGGAGTTATCTGCTACACAGGACAAAGCTGTGTTGGTGGTGCAGGATAATGGCCCAGGCATAGCGCCGCAAGAATACAGCAGAGTCTTTGATCGTTTCTATCGGGTCGGAGGTGACAGGCATCAATCCGGTACTACAGGTTCAGGGCTGGGGCTTGCTATAGTGCGGGACATCGTGATTTTGCATCAAGGTCAAATTCGGCTTGGGCCTTCGGATTTTAGTAGTGGACTAAAAGTGACAGTGGAGCTGCCGCTTTGAAAAACAAAGAGTTAAAAAGAAGATCCTTGAAAAAAAATAAGGATAATGCCTTATCTGTTGCCGCTTTATTCTTTCTGACTTTGCCTGCTGTGGCGGAGCAACATATATTTGAGCTGAAGATTAAAGATCATCTGTTTCAACCATCTGTGCTTTACGTGCCCGCAGGTGAGAAGGTAAAGCTTATGGTGCTGAATCAGGATCCGTCGCCTGAAGAGTTTGAAAGTTTCAGCTTAAATCGCGAAAAAGTCATTTTAGGTAAAGGTAAAGCAACTTTATTTGTCGGGCCTTTGAAACCCGGAGAATACCAGTTTTTTGGCGAATACAATCCAGACAGCGCACAAGGGGTACTGATCGCTCTGCCCGAAGCCGAGTGGCAACAGCATAAGGCAAATCATGCTTATTAATACGGTACTGATGTTTTTACGCGAGCTATTACCGCTTTGTATACTGCTGGCCACTTTACTGGTGTGGCACAGAGTTCTTTGGCGTCAGTTTGCTTTGTATTTTGCCTTGCCCTCGTTGCTGCTACTCAGCGTTGTCAGCCTGAAAATGGTCTGGATCTCCGAGCAACTGGACGGTTTAGGACTGGAGCTGTTGTACAGCTTGTTTTATCTGAGCTGTTTTATCTTGCTTTGTGTCTCAGCCCTCAAAGCTCAGTACGCACTATGGACTTCAGCTTTGGCTGCTGCGTGTTTATTCAGTATCAGTGGCAGTAACTTATTGTTATATATTTGGCTACCGACACAGACTGAAAATACCCCCGCTGATTTGTTGTTAGGTGCGGCTTTAGGTGTTGGCATTGGTGCCAGCATCGCTGTGCTTTGGTATTACCTTTTAACTGAACTAAAGCAATGGCGCAGCAGCAGTTTTGCCTTGTTGTTGTCCTTGTCTGGTGCCAGGCAGGTGATGATGGCATCGGCTCTGTTGATCCAATCTGACTGGTTGGTCGCCGGGCCGCAGCTCTGGCAAACCGAGCAGTGGTTGTCGGAGCAGTCCGAATTAGGTTTCTTTTTGCAGGCACTTATGGGTTATGAAGCGACACCCAGCCTGTCGCAGGTCCTGTCGTATCTGTTGTGTTTTGTTGTGTTGTTCTGGTGTTGCAGCTTGATGGAGAGAAAAAGATGAAGCTTTACAGCAAAGAGGCCGTAGTAAAAGCTTTGTGTTTTGTTTGTTTGGCCACAGGCACACAAGCATGGGCTGATGGCAGGGTGGTGGATAAGGTGTATCACCCTTATGTACAGCCGCTGGAGCGTGAGTTTGAATACCGCTATTTTTATCAGCGGCAGGCCGATCATCCGGACAACAATACCATGGGCCAGAAACTAGGTTATGGCTTTTCGCTCTCTGAACGCACTGCGCTTGAAATTTACGCTATCGCCGACCGGGTCCACGACCAAGACTACAAGTTATCGGGATACGAGTTGGAGCTGCGTTGGATGCTGACCGAACAAGGCCAGTACAGTGCGGATTGGGGTATGCTGTTTGAGCTGGAACGGCAAAATAACCAGGACAATTACGAGTTCACCAGCGGCCTTTTAATGGAAAAAGAATTCGGCCCAACCAGTCTGACCTTAAATGCGTTGGCTGTGTATGAGTGGGGCCAAACCCTGAACGCCGAATGGGAGGGGGAGTTCCGTGCTCAGTACCGCTACCGCTGGTTACCCGCAGTGCAACCAGCCATTGAATTGTACGCCGGTGAAAACTACAAAGGTGCAGGTCCAAGCCTAATGGGGGTGCATAAGTTTGATAAACAAGAGCAGCTGAAATGGGAGCTGGCAGTCATAGTGGCTATCGACAACCAAACGGTCGATCGTACCTTACGTTTTGCGCTGGAATATGAGTTTTAGTGTTCAGTCGATACTGGCCACTGCGCCACTGACTTATTTCAATGCAAGCTTAAACCAATCCAGTTGGCTTTCAGAGACGGATTTTGCCTGCCCCAGCATACTTAAAAGACTGAGTAAATCCTGATTTTCTTCGGTATCGAGTAATTTCTTTACTCCCAGGCTCCAGCGGGAGAAGTCACGTTCCGCTATTTCTTTACGCAATAACAAACGCACGTTGTTATGGCGAGGATCATTGCAAATAGTGTTATACAAGCTATTAATAGCGTTAAATTCACCTTCTATATATTGCAGAAAATAACGATCGTTAAAAAGCAGAGCGCCGGTGATGTTCAGTTTTTGATTGTTACTCTCCGCTTGTAATTTGATATCGTTAATCACCTGATCACCATCGGCTCTGTAACGCTCGCTGATATACACCAATTGGTATAAATTCGCTTCAGCATTTTTAGTGATCATAGTACTGCTACTCCAGGCAAAATTAATCTCTGTTTCAGGGGGCGTGATTGAAGCTGAACGGTATAAAAGCGCATGCCGGCCTGAAGTGGCTTTTTACTGTGCTTAGCGTCGTTTTATCTCCGTTCGTGATCAGTCTGTACGTGCGGCCTATCAGGCGTCAAGTTTTTGCTTTAAATACTCAGTGACTCACCGCTGACAACAGCTGTTCAGTGGTGCGCTGAGGTTATTTCTCTTAAGTTTGCCTTAAGTATCCACTTTTATGCTGGCTTTAATTAAAACTACAAGCCTGCCTCTATTTATGATTACTGCTGAAAAATCGTCTTTCTGGTCCAATTTATTTTGTTTAGGCCCTTTTCGTTATTTGATCCGCACTGCAGTTTTGGCTCTGGTGCTGTTGAGTTTGAGCAGACTGGCTTTGGTGGTATGGCAATACGATAGAGTGGAAGGCACGGACCTGATTTTCCAAGTGCTGCTGCAGGGGATACGTGCTGATATTATCGTCGTGTCTTTGCTGCTGGTGCTGCCCGTGCTGCTGATCCCTTTGGCGTTGGTGCGTGGGCTGAGCAAAATCTGGTTTCAATTCAGTTATGTGTGGTGCTTACTGGCTCTGGTGCTCTTGGTATTTATGGAGCTGGCGACCCCTGCCTTTATTTTGCAATATGATGTGCGGCCAAACCGGCTTTTTGTAGAGTATTTGAAATACCCGAAAGAGGTGCTTTCGACTTTATGGTTTGGTTTTCGCTTGCCTTTAGTTTTTGGTCTGGTTGCGACTCTGGCTTTAACCTGGTTAATGCGGCAGGTATTTCGTTCAGGAAAATGCAGCCTGAATCACTGGTCTTTATTTAAAACTCTTGGGCTTTGGTGTCTGGCGCTGGTACTGCTTTTTGCTGGTATTCGTTCGACCACAGATCACAGACCCGCTAATCCGGCCATATTCGCTATCACATCGGACTCTATGGTCAATTCGCTGGTGTTAAGTTCCGGTTATTCAGTGCTGTATGCTTTGTATAACCTGAAGCATGAAGCGCGCTCCAGTGAGATTTATGGCAAATTGCCGATAGAACAGATGCTGAAACAAAGTCTGGACTGGCCCTGGTTAAAATCTTATCAGTTTAACAATCCACACTACCCAACCGCCCATTGGCAACAGGCGGTGATGAAGCGTGAAAAGCCACTGAATCTGGTAATCGTACTGCAGGAAAGTCTGGGCGCTACTTTTGTAAAGTCTTTAGGTGGTTTGGCCGTCACGCCTGAACTTGAACAATTAAAGCAACAAGGCATCTGGTTTGAAAATTTGTATGCCACAGGCACCCGTTCTGTGCGTGGTATTGAAGCTGTAGTAGCTGGGTTTCCGCCCACGCCTGCGCAAAGCACTGTGAAGTTATCCAATAGCCAGCAGCATTTCACTACGCTTGCGTCCATCCTGAAAGCTCAGGGTTATCACACCCAGTTTATTTATGGTGGTGAAGCGCATTTTGACAATATGCGCAGCTTTTTTACCGGCAATGGTGTGGATCAGATTGTCGATCAAAGCCAGATGCAAAACCCGGTATTTACTGGCAGTTGGGGCGCCAGTGATGAAGATTTGTTTAACACAGCGGATCAGCAGTTAACGGCTTTACATCGACAAAACAAGCCATTTTTTAGCCTGATTTTTACCTCGAGCAATCATGAGCCTTTTGAGTTTCCGGATGGCCGCATCGAGTTAAACGAAGAGCCAAAAGCTCGTGTCAATAACGCGGTGAAATACGCCGACTGGGCTATGGGGCAGTTTTTCAGAAAGGCCAAACAAAGCGATTATTGGCAAGATACCTTGTTTTTGATAGTGGCCGATCATGACAACAGAGTGTATGGCAACAACCTGATCCCGGTCGAAAAGTTCCATATTCCGGGGCTGATTTTAGGTGCTGATACAAAACCAGAGCTGCTGACCTCCCTTGCCAGTCAGATTGATCTGGCGCCCACCTTATTATCTATGATGGGTATATCCAGTTGCCATACCATGACAGGCCGTGATTTTACGCTGGACCGAAAGAGTCCGGGCCGCGCTTTGCTGCAGTTTGAAAACTATTTCGCCTTGATGCAGCAAGGACCACAGCAGCCAGAATTAGTGATCCTAAAACCTAACGGTGAAACCGTTGCCGGGTTGTATCAGCCCCAACAGAAAAAAATAAATTTAAGCGCTCAGGCTGTGTCGCTTGCAGATAAAAACACTGCTCTGGCTTTAGTGCAGTTGCCTTCCTATTTATACAGAGAGCAGAAAAACTCCAGTTCCGCTCATTGCGGGCAACACGGATCCAATCGAATGAAAACGGCGGAATGATCCGGCCGTTTTTTATGCTTTAAGTATGTCTTAAGTTTTGAGCTTTAGTTTGAAGGCTACAACAGCAGTGACTGACCCGGAGTAGACATTTTGCCTCTTTTAACTTCTTATGCTGGCACTTTAATAAAAACAACAATGAAAACAGTGCTGCTGCCTTTGCTTATTTTGGGCCTGATGTTTTATTTGTGTTACCAGTTGAAACTGGATTTTGTAGTGGCCGACTGGTTGTATCAACTGCAAGGGAGCCGTTGGGTTTTACAGCAACATTGGCTGATGCAGACGATTTTACATGACAGAGTGCGGGATTTAAATCTGATGCTGGTCGTGGCGTTGAGTTGCTACGGAGTATGGCTGTACTTTGCCGGACAATCTGCTGTGCTGCGCCGTGCTGTGGCGACTTTGTTGTGTTCAGTACTCAGTTGTTTTGCTGTGGTTTCCTTACTGAAGCATGTTTTACCTATGGAATGCCCATGGGATCTGCAGCAGTTTGGCGGAGATCTGCCATTTTATGGCCTGTTGGAGCCAAGACCTGAGGGCACACCCATTCATCTGTGTTTTCCGGCTGGGCATGCCAGCATAGGCTTTGCCTGGCTTGGGCTTTATTATTTTTTCCTCGATGTTAAGCCGCAGTGGGCCTCCAACGCTTTGATTGGTGCTGCGGTGACAGGCTTGCTTCTGGGGGCAGTACAACAAAGCCGTGGCGCTCATTTTTTCTCTCATGATATTGCTACCGCCGCTATTTGCTGGGCACTTTGCAGTGTCATTTATTATAGCCGGCGACAAAGACTGAGTTTTGATACTTCGGGTACATCTGCTGGAGGGCGCCAGAATGGCTGAGTCCTTGATTTCTGCGTTACCGACGGCGAGCGTACATCAAAGTGCGGTTCAGGTACAAAAGCTCTGGCATCCGTTATGGTTTGCGCTGATTTCTGCGCTTGGTATGACGTTGCTGCTCAATGGACCTTTTTTGTCCAGTATTCAGGCTAAAGTTCCAGGTCAGTTTAAATTGCAGCTCAGTTTGATTTTATTGTTGTTTTTACTGAATTTTTTACTGTCTGTTTTAGCGAGTTTCAGAGTAATTCAAAAACCTGTGATGCTGCTGTTGTTTGCCGCTGGGGCTGTGAGTTATCACTTTATTACCAGCTTTGGCATAGTGATTGACACTTCTATGCTACAAAACGCTATGGAAACGGATGCAGCAGAGGCGAGGGGATTGCTCAGTATTACTATGCTATGGACTGTCTGCACTCTGATGTTGTTTCCGTTGCTGTGTAGTAGTCTGATCAAAGTTCGGGTGATGCCATTGCGGCAGTTTTTGCTGCATTGGTTGTTTTGTCTGGTGCTGATTTTCGTTGCGCTTTTTAGTCTGGCTGCGTCCGCTTATTCAGATCTTGCGCCTTTTTTCCGTAATTTCAGGGATATTAAACATCTGGCTTTGCCTGTCAGTCCTGTATCTGCCGCGGTATCCTTTTCCGGTTCCTGGTTAAAAAGCCGTTTCCCTGAGCAATTTATACAGCTCGGTACTGATGCTGTGCAACCTGTTGCTGCGAAAACAGCAAAACCTCGATTGGTCGTGCTGGTTCTGGGAGAAACGGCGCGAGCGGATCATTTTCAGCTCAATGGATATCACAGAGCCACTAACCCCGGATTATCTGTCTTACCTCTGTACAGTTTTCGCGATGTCAGCTCTTGCGGCACAGCCACAGCGCATTCTGTACCTTGTATGTTTTCCGCTATGGGGCGCGATAAATATGTCGAGTCTGTAGCAAAAAACTCCAGTAATGTGCTGGATATACTTAAGCGCAGTGGTATAGCTGTCAGCTGGTTTGATAACAATTCGGGCTGCAAAACGGTGTGTGACAGAGTACCTTCGGAGTTTTTATTTAACGACAGCACCAATCCACTCTGTAAAGACGGGCAATGTCAGGACGAGATTTTAGTACAGGCATTGCAAGCTCAGCTCACTAAACAATACAGCTCAGATCGGCTTATTGTGTTGCACCAGTTGGGCAGTCATGGCCCTGAGTATTTCAAACGTAGCTCTGATAGCCAAAAGCACTTTTTACCAGAATGTACCAACAAACAACTGCAATTGTGTCAGCAAGCTGAAATTACCAATGCCTATGACAACAGCATTGTGGCGACTGACGAGCTGCTTAGTCGTATTATCCAAACCTTACAGGGCCAGCAGGACTATCAGACGGCGATGCTGTATCTGTCTGATCACGGTGAATCGCTGGGTGAAAACGGTGTTTATTTGCATGGTTTACCTTACTGGATGGCGCCTGATGCCCAGACCAAAGTACCTATGTTGTGGTGGATGTCGGATACTTATGCCAGTACTCAGCAGTTAAAAGCTGAATGCATGGCGCAAAGAACAACACAAAAGCTCAGCCATGACAATTTGTTCCATAGTTTGTTGGGCATTTTTCAAATTAGCAGCAAAATTCATCGACAAAGTCTGGATGTATTTCGCCCCTGCTGAGCCGGAAAATCTATCTTTTAGTCATAATCAGCTTCAGGTAATCTGGTGGTTGATGCCGATGAAAGGAAACAGCATGAACCGTACTTTATTTATCAACTTAGCTGCGGCCGATTTAAAAGCCTCCACCGACTTTTATTTGCAGCTGGGTTTTGGTTTTCATCCGCAGTTTAGTGACAATACAGCCAGTTGCATTGTGCTCGGCGATCACTTGTACCTGATGTTGCTCAGCAAAGAGAAGTTTGTCTCTTTTAGCCCGAATCCTTTAATTAACAGCCATCAGCAAACCCAAGTGCTGAACTGCTTAAGTTGCCACAGCAAAGCTGAAGTGGATGAATTGGTGCAAAAGGCGGTTGATGCGGGTGGCAGAACTTATAACCAGCCCCAGGATCATGACTTTATGTATGCGCATGGTTTTCAGGATTTGGATGGTCATGTCTGGGAACTGTTGTATATGGAAATGCTGCAAGCTTCTGTTTGAAACTCGCTTCTTGCGCTCAGTTGAGTATATAATCCGACAATATTTTATGTCTCCAAACTGACACCTTTGCTGTCGGTGCATTTAGATAAGGATTTGAATTTTATGGCGGACGTTGAACATCGCCCCACTAACTTTATTCGTCAGATCATCGATGCCGATCTGGCTTCAGGTAAACACAACACCACTGTTACCCGTTTCCCGCCAGAGCCGAATGGTTATCTGCACATAGGTCATGCCAAATCGATTTGTCTGAACTTTGGTATAGCGCAGGATTACAACGGTCAGTGTAACTTGCGTTTTGACGACACCAATCCTGAAAAAGAAGACATCGACTTTGTAAATTCAATTCAGCAAGACGTGCAATGGTTAGGCTTTCACTGGTCTGGTCATGTGCGTTATTCCTCAGATTACTTTGATACCTTATATGGTTATGCGGTGGAGCTGATTAACAAAGGTTTGGCTTATGTTTGTTTTTTAAATGCTGAACAAATGCGTGAATACCGTGGCAATTTAACTCAGCCTGGTAAAAATAGCCCAACCCGTGACACTTCACCTGCAGAAAACCTGGCCTTGTTTGAAAAAATGCGAGCCGGTGGTTTTAAAGAAGGCGAGTGTTCGCTGCGCGCTAAAATTGATATGAGCTCAGCTTTTATCTGTATGCGCGACCCGGTGATTTACCGCGTTAAGTTTGCTCACCACCATCAAACCGGTGACAAGTGGTGCATTTATCCAATGTACGACTTCACCCACTGTATTTCCGATGCGCTGGAAGGCATTACCCATTCGCTATGTACGCTGGAATTCCAGGACAACCGTCGTTTATACGACTGGATTTTGGATAACATCACTATTGATTGTCATCCACAGCAAATCGAATTCTCTCGTCTGAACCTTGAGTATCAGGTGATGAGTAAACGTAAGCTACATACGCTGGTCGAGGGTGGTCATGTTGCAGGTTGGGATGACCCTCGTATGCCTACTATTGCAGGTTTACGTCGCCGCGGTTTTACGCCAGCGTCACTACGTGAATTCGCAAAACGTATTGGTGTCACCAAACAAGACAACATGATTGAAATCAGCGCTTTGGACTCTTGTATCCGTGAAGATCTCGACGCCAATGCACCGCGGGCTATGGCGGTCATTGATCCGTTAAAAGTCACCATCAGCAACTACAACGGCGCCGATGTGGAATGGTTAGAGGTTCATAACCATCCAAAAGAAGAAAGCATGGGCAGCCGTAAAGTACCCTTTGGCCGTACTTTATATATAGATCGTGCCGACTTCCGTGAAGAAGCCAATAAAAAGTACAAACGTATGGTGACAGGGGGCGAAGTACGCTTACGTGGCGCTTATGTGATTCGTGCTGATGAAGTGATTAAAAACGAAGCCGGCGATATTGTTGAACTGATTTGTTCGTACGATCCGGAGACTTTAGGTGTGAATCCAGCCGATGGCCGTAAAGTGCGTGGTGTGATTCACTGGGTAGAAGCGTCACAAGCTGTGCCTGCTGAATTCCGTATTTACGACAAGTTATTCACAGTGGCAAACCCTGCTGCTGAAGAAGACTTTTTAGCTGTGATTAACCCGGCCTCACTTACAGTGAAAACAGGTTGGGTTGAGCCAAGCTTAAAAACAGCTGAAGCAGAAAAAGCTTTCCAGTTTGAGCGGGAAGGGTATTACTGTGCCGACAACAAAGATTCAACGCCAGATCATTTAGTCTTTAACCGCACCGTAGCGCTGCGCGACACCTTCTTCGAAGATTAAAACCTTTCATTCGGGTCAGAGTAAAATTAAACCTACTGGTCTAATTTTACTCTGACCCGATTTCTTCTAGACTCTAAGCAGTTCATTTTTCAGGATATGCCTGATGTACAGATCGCGCTTTTATCTGCTGCTTTGTCTGGCGTTTTTTCCCTTAAACTCGTTGTCTGCTGACATTGTGCGTTATCCAGCCATCGAAGATTCAGCTGATAAACGTTCAAACTATCCTATTGCTTTACTTGAACTTGCTTTAAAAAAAGCCGGCAGTACTGCCACTTTGCAAAGTACTTCTGCGCGAGTGTCCAAAAGCCGGGCTTTGCATTTATTGGAAACCGGCCTTGAACTGGATGTAGTCTGGACCATGACATCTATTGAGCGTGAAAAACGCTTTTTACCTATACGTATCCCCATTTACAAAGGCCTGGGTAGCTACAGGTTGTTACTGATCAGAGGTGAAGATCAGGCAAAGTTCAGCGCTTTAAAAGATGACGCTGCACTGAAACAGCTCATGCTGTCGCAGGTGCATGACTGGGTAGACACCGATGTTTTGCGTCAGAACAAATTTAAAGTGCTGAACGCTTCCAGCTATCAGAGTTTGTTTCAGATGTTGCTACACAAAAGAGTGGATGCGGTGCCACGCAGTGTGCTGGAAATAGAAGCTGAGCAGCAACTTTTTGCAGCGCAAGGGCTAGATATTGAAACCGATTGGCTGCTGCATTATCCGGGGGCTGTGTATTTTTTTGTGTCGAATAAAAATCCGCAACTGGCAGAAAAAATTGAGTCGGGTTTACGCAAGGCACTCAAAGATGGCAGCTTTGATCTATTGTTCCAAAAACACTTTGTCAGTCAGTTAAAAACAATGAGGTTGTCAGAGCGTAAACTGGTTGAACTTCAAAACCCATTGTTACCTCCGGAAACGCCGCTGAGGGAGTCAGTCCTCTGGTACAAGCCGAATTAACTATTTTTTTGTTGTATTACTAGCCTGATCTGCTTTAGATTCAACGCATTAACCTCTTGCGATCCGGAGTCGAAGTGGACGTTTTTTTCGCCGTACTGTTTTTTGCCTTTTCTACCACCATCACCCCAGGTCCGAACAACATCATGATGTTGTCCTCCGGCGTGAACTATGGTGTTAAAGCCAGCCTGCCGCATTTTTTCGGTATTTGTTTTGGTTTCCCGTTGATGGTGTTGTTGGTTGGTTTAGGTTTTGGCGTGGTATTTGAACGTTTTCCCCAGCTGCATCTCTGGATCAAAATCATAGGTGTGTTGTATTTACTGTGGCTGGCCTGGAAAATTGGTTCCAGCACGCCCAGCAGTATTGAAGGCTCAGACGCTAAACCTTTTAGTTTTTTGCAAGCTGCTTTATTTCAGTGGGTCAATGGCAAAGCCTGGATCATGGCCTCCGGTGCTGTGGCAGCTTTTACGACTGTCTCCGGCAACGCCTGGTGGGATGTGACTCAAATCACGACCGCCTTTTTACTGGTCAGTTTCCCTTGTGTGGGAGTCTGGTTAACCTGTGGCGCTTTGCTTCGTTCAGTACTCAATCAACCTTTGTATCAGCGTGTTTTTAACTGGGCTATGGCACTTTTATTGGTGGTATCGGTAGGGCCTGTGCTGGCTGAGCTTTATGCACAGTGGATGCTGTAAATGTTGATTATTCAGAGTTTATCTTTTTGTTATCGCTTAAGTTTTTAGTCTACACTTCGCTTGTTATCACTGGCTCAGTGCTGTTGTTATTAAATTGCTAAGGACTTTGACGATGAAAAAATTACTGGTAGTGCTGTTGTTACTATGCGGGCCAACGGCTCTGGCTCAAAGTCTATGGATTGATGTGCGTACCGCTGAAGAATACAGGGCTGGGCATTTAGAAGGCGCTGTTCATATTCCTTTTGATGAAATTGAACAAAAAATTACGACTATCAGTGCTGATAAAACCCAGGACATTCAGTTGTACTGCCGCAGTGGTCGCCGTTCAGGTATTGCATTAGAGACCCTCCGGCGCATGGGATACAACAATGTGACGAATGCCGGTGCTTATGAGCAGTTAAAACAAAAACAGGTTCAATCTAACGAATAACTTCGATTGGTTTTGTTTGATCAACCGGGCGTTTTAATTCAGTTTTAAAAGCCACAAAACTGGCACGTAACGAGCTTAAGGTCAGTTGTTTTACCAGCCATTCAGGTAATTCACCACCAGGGTCGGCACTGCCCTGATACTGCAGCTCAAACCCCTGATCTTTGGCAGTTAAAGTCCAGACTGCTTTCACGTCCCGAATTCTCACATAGTTTTTAGCTTCTGCTACTAAATCTGAGCAATCGGTGATTTGGATTTGTTGCTCTTTTTCCTTTTTGATGACATCGGCACAGGTCACCATATCCCGTGGGCTGACGGGCCAGACTGCTTTAAAGCGGCTATAGACCTTCCAGTGCCGCTCTGTACTGCCATCCAACAAACTGGCGCTCTCACTTTGTTTCAGCCAGCGCCTGACGGATTTGGTATCTTTGAGTAACAATAAAAAGCGCTCTGGATTGCCGGGATAAAAAGCACTGGCTTTGACTTCCAGCTTCGGGTTATATCGGTAACTCAAACTAATGCCGGCTTTAGTTTTCAAAGAAATCCATGCCGACTCCGACGCTCCGGAGGGCAGTGCCAGCAAAGAGATCACCACAGCGAATAAAAAATACATAACCACCTGACTTTTTCGTTAAGATACAAGCTTATACGAAACACAACGCCCTTGGGTAAGATGAAAAGCAGTAGTGAAGAAAAAATAGCGCTGGAACATCAGGCTGCCAGAATTTTTATGCGGCTTTACCAGCACAAGTTTGGTGTCAAAATGCAGCACATCTGGCATAACGAACCGGCGAAGCCTGACGTTTCCTGTTATCTGGACCAACAGCGGTTGGATCTGGAAATAGCTCACTTGTATGGCAGTGAGGCTGAGGCTATGAAAATTCTTGGCCGTGAACTCAAAGGGGGGACACAGGAGGCATTGCAGTCTCTTCGCCAATGTCCGCTGGCTGATCGTTTATTGCTGGCACTGGATAAACTTATCAGTAATAAAGCGCAAAAAAGTTATGACTCAGAAAGGGTCTGGTTAGTGATCCGTAATGCACACCCGGACTGGCATGCACAAGAACTGGAACAGACCCCCCATTTATTAAAAATTCCAGCCCAACATCCGTTTGAACAAATCTGGTTAGTGGCGGATATGACAGGGCAAGCAGGGCTGGTGCCTTTATTTCCCGTTCCCACAGAGCTGTCACAAGCATGAAATTGCTCAATAAGGCACAGCAAGTGGCAGAGCGGCTTTATGTCTGGCGTTTTGGTCTGGTCTTCCTGGGTCTTTATGCACTTAGTTTTGGGGTCTATTACCTTCTGCAAGGCCCTTCAGTCGCGTTTGAAGTTGCTCTGTTGTTATCTGTGGTGTTACTCGGCTGGGTGTTACTGGCCTGGCTGGCTTTGTTGCTATTCAGACAATTACCGGACTGGCAAACACCACAGAGTTTTTGGCAAAAACTAAAACAAAGCGCACATAAATTATGGTATCAGCTCTTGCTTTGGGGCTGTCTGCTGCTTAGTATCGCCACCCTGTATTTAATGGCAAAAGCGTTAAAAGCGTTACTAAGCCAACTGATCTGAAAGGTAAAGCATGCGCTGCGATTTGTTCTGCTCTGTGGTCGATAACTTTGGTGACATTGGCATTTGCTGGCGTTTAGCCAGGCAATTACAGAATGAACACCAATGGCAGGTGACCTTATGGGTTGATGACTTAGCCAGCTTTCAGAAAATCTGTCACAGCGTAAACCCAAGCCTTGCCAGTCAGTGGCAACATGATGTAATGGTCAGGCATTGGACTGCGGTATTGCCAACGCTTACAGAGTCAGATAAACCGGATTTGGTGATAGAAGCGTTAGCCTGCACTATTCCGCCATCTTATTTACAGTGGATGGCTTCTTTTACTGACAAAGCTTTATGGCTGAATCTGGAATACCTGTCGGCGGAAGACTGGGTACATGGTTGTCATGCCTTGCCTTCGCCTCATTCTTATTTACCGCTGCAAAAGTATTTCTTTTTCCCGGGTTTTACTGAGCAAACAGGTGGCTTATTAAGAGAGCAGGGGCGGGTTGATTCTTTGACCAAACTGCGAGACTCAACTGAACTACAGCAAGAGTTCTGGCAACAGCTCGGCCTTGTGGACGCCATGAATTATCAGCAAAAAATCTCTTTATTTGCTTACAGTCAGTCGCAGATCCGTCCCTGGCTTGAGTTATTAGCCAGGTCAGCACAAAGTACCTTGTTGCTGGTGCCTCAAGGCCAGCTGGCGACAGATTTAACCCAACTTTACTCCGAACTAAAAACAGGCCGTTTTGATGATAAGTCGTTAAGTATCCGCATTTTAGATTTTATGCCACAGCCTATGTACGACCAATTGCTGGCGTGCTGCGATATTAATTTTGTCCGGGGTGAAGACTCGGTGATCCGCGCTCACTGGGCTGGGCGACCTTTTATCTGGCAAATTTACCGGCAGGAAGAGCAGGCCCACTTAATCAAACTACAGGCCTTTTTGGACAAGTACTTGCAGCACGCACCACCACAACAAAAGGACTGTATAGAAAAGCTGCATATGGCCTGGAATCTGGAGCAGGATATCAGTGCAGAATTCAGTTTATTTAGTAATTTTAGTGAGCAAATTCAGGTGCATAACAAAAAATGGCAGGAATATTTAACACAACAGCAAGATCTTGCCAGCAACCTCGTGCGTTTTGCCGAAAATAAATTTATAATGTCGCGCAATTTTTCCTAACAAGAAGATATTTCAATTATGATGAAGACTGCTCAAGAAGTACGCGCTGGCCAGGTAATCATGGTCAACAACGAGCCAATGGTTGTTCAGAAAGCTGAATTTAACAAATCTGGCCGTAACGCTGCTGTTGTAAAAATGAAAATGAAAGGTCTGTTAACTGGTGGCGGTCTTGAGACTGTATACCGTGCTGACGACAAGTTTGAACAAGTTATGTTAGACACCAAAGAAGTAACTTATTCTTACTACGCAGATCCAATGTATGTATTCATGGATGCTGAGTACAACCAGTACGAGATCGAAGCTGAAAACATGACTGAAGCTCTGAAGTATCTGGTTCCTGATATGCAGTGTTCAGTCGTATTCTACGGCGAGCGCGCTATCTCTGTTGACTTGCCTCCATTCGTAGTACGTGAAGTGGTTTACTCTGAACCAGCTGCACGTGGCGATACTTCAGGTAAAGTGATGAAGCCAGCTAAGCTGGACACAGGTTTCGAATTAATGGTTCCTGCTTTCGTTGAAATCGGCGACAAGATTGAAATCGATACCCGTACTGACGAATACCGCAGCCGCGCTAAGTAATTAGTTCGTTGCCGGCCAAGGGGTCAGAGTCATTGATGTGCTGATAGCGGATTAATGACTCTGACCCCTTTGTTTTTGTGTTGTTATTTTTCTGACCCACTTCTTTGTTAAGGAATTCTGATGAGCATTATTTCAACCCGTATTGATGGCCTTGAACTGCGTTTGGCGACTGAAGCTGATGTGCCCGCTATTTTAAGTTTTATTCAACAGCTGGCTGATTATGAAAAGCTGTCGGATCAGGTGGTAGCGACTGAACAAAAGCTGCGTGATACCTTATTTGCAGATAAAGCTTATGCTGAAGTGGTGCTGGCAAATTATCAGGGAAAAGACGTAGGTTTTGCGCTGTTTTTCCATAACTATTCTACCTTTTTGGCCAAACCAGGAATTTATCTGGAAGACTTATTTGTTGAGCCTGCTTGCCGTGGCGTGGGTGTCGGTAAAGCCTTGATTACTTATCTGGCGAAGCTGGCGGTTGAACGCGATTGTGGCCGTCTGGAATGGTCTGTTTTGGACTGGAATCAGCCTGCTATCGACTTCTATCAGTCGTTGGGGGCTGTGATGCTGCACGACTGGCGCATTAATAGAGTGACTGGTGCCACTTTAGCGCAGATGGCTGAGCTGTTTCCGGCTTAAAGCGGATGATCCGGATACAATAAATAGGGCCTGCGTTGCTGCCTGAATTTTTGCAGATCCGCCTGCCAGCTCTGGCGGATTTGTGCTTCGCTCCAGCCTTGTTCTACCTGTTGTCTGAGCTTACTCGTACCAGATAACTTATCCATAAAATCCGGCGAGTTAAATAGCTTCAGCTGATGTTTGGCAAAAAGCGCCTGTGCCTGAATTAAATAACTTAAATCCAGGCCTCCCGCTTTTACTTTACGCAAATCTTGTCCTAACACCAGTTGGTTTTTCAAGGGGGGGGTTAATGCTGCGCCAGCTTTAGCGACAGGGCTAAAAGCAAAAGGGCCTAAAGGCGGATTGGTGTAACCCAGCACCTGAAATGGAAAGTCAGTGCCACGGCCGATACTTAAAGGCGTTGCTTCAAAAAATCCTAAAGAGGGATATAAAACCACTGCCTGAGCATTCGGCAGATTGGGACTTGGCCGCACTGGCAAATCATATGGTATGTCCCGCTGATAGTTTTTTATCGGTAATACGAAAAGCTTTAATTGCTCCGCTTTGTTAATCCAAGCTTCGCCTTTGATCATCAGCGCCAGCTCACCCAGTGTCATACCATGTAAAAGTGGGATAGGGTGCATCCCAACAAAAGACTGGTAGTGGTTTTCAAGCACAGGCCCGTCAACATAAGCACCATTCGGATTGGGTCTGTCCAGTACCAGCAGAGGAATATCCTGCTCTGCTGCGGCTTCCATCACATAATGCAAAGTGGATAAATAGGTGTAATACCGTACCCCCACATCCTGTACATCAAAAATGAGCAGGTTGATGCCTTTTAACGCTTCAACCTTTGGTTTTTTATGTTGGCCATACAATGACACTACTGCTACACCAGTCTCTGGATCTATGCTGTTGTCTACTTTGGCTCCTGCATCGGCGTTACCACGAAAACCATGTTCGGGTGAGAATACCGTTTTGACCTGAAGGCCTTGTTGCAGTAAAAGCTCCAACAGATGAGTACCGCCCACAAGCGAGCTTTGATTCGCTACCAAAGCTATGTGTTTGGCTTTTAGCTCAACAGGAGAGATATCAGGCTGATTCACGAGCTGCTCGGCACCAGTTTGTAG
This sequence comes from Rheinheimera tangshanensis, assembly GCF_014645135.1. GTDB lineage: Bacteria > Pseudomonadota > Gammaproteobacteria > Enterobacterales > Alteromonadaceae > Pararheinheimera > Pararheinheimera tangshanensis. Next base: position 195,436 of record NZ_BMLH01000007.1, on the reverse strand, counting down.
TGCTTCGGCTTGAGTAAAACAGGTGGCGGCGAAACAAAGTAACAGCAGAGTCATACGCATCAGGCGGGCACTCCATTTAGTTCTGTCCTAGCCACTGAGTCACTACTTTTCCCCAACTGGCAAATGATAAAAGAGCAGGCAAAACCTATACAGAGTTGCCAGCTAAAGGCTAAATCAAACTGCCAGTCTGGTGGTAAATAGTAGCTTTGCAGATAAGGCTGCATCAAAAGGGTAATAATAAAACCACCAAGTAAAGCCGCTAAAACGGATGTCGGGCTGCCTCGCTGACTAAAGAGCGCACTGGCATAGACCCCAAGCAGACCACTGTAGCTAAAGACCATCACGCCCAACGCAAAAGTCAGCAGTGGCATATCGCTGCTTTGCTGCCAGTAAAAACACAGCAACGCCATCAAAGCCAAAGCTATTGCGCAGCACAACATGGAGATGCGCGCAGCACCCACATAATACTGCTCTGATTTCAGCTGTCGTTGTTGCTGCCAAGGCTTATATAAATCCTGAATAATCACAGACGCCATAGAGTTTAAGCCAGATGTCAGAGTAGACACAGCGGCAGCTATTACGCCTACTGTGACTAAACCACGCAAACCAGCCGGCATTTCATGCAGGACGTAATACAAAAACACAGTGATAGTTTCGCCGCTGAATTGACTGCTTTGCATCACGGCGCCAGAACCCGCCATCAAGTCGGGCCTTTGGTAAAAGATATGCAGCAAAAAACCAATCAGCATAAAGACCAGCGTGACAGGCACCACCAATACCACCGACCAGAGAATAGCTAACGAACCCTGACGGGCATTTTTGCAGGTTAAAGCCCGTTGGGTTAAATCCTGGTCCAAGCCAAAAGAAGCGATATAAAGTAAAAACAAGCCAGTGACACTGGAGTAGATGTTAAAGGCTCCGGCGGAACTGAAATCCCAGTTGGTATCTATCAAGGTTAGTTTACTTGCTGCATTGTGCGGTGGACGATCTAAAGCCTGCCAAACGCTTGAAAAATCGGCCGGAATTGAGCTCCATAAATACAACAGCACCAGAACAGCAGCTCCAACATAAACAAAACACTGCAAAGCATCACCATAAATCACAGATTTAATACCGCCAAAAATGGAATACAGCAAAGAGACCAGGCAAAGCAGGGCGATGGAGCAAATGACATGCTGCAAGGCTATATCGGTAAATAAAATCATCGACACTGCGATAGCTGCCATATAAAGCCTGGCACCGTTGGCAAAAATACGGCCAAACAAATACATCAAGCCAGCTTGTTTTTTTGCTCTGCTGCCAAAGCGTAGTTCAAGCAATTCATAGACAGTGCTGACTTTGTAGCGGTAAAAGCGAGGAATTAAAAAGTAACCAACAAAAAACGCCGCCATTAAAGCACCAAAAGTGCTGGCAAGGTAGGTCAGGTTGCTACGATACCCACTATCAGGTCCACCTAAAAAAGTAGCCGCAGATTGTGCTGTAGCCAGAACGGATATGGCTGCCAGCCAGGTTGGTATGTTGTGGCTGCCAATAAAATACTCCTGACTATTTTTTGCGCCACTACGATTAATCCACCAGCCAGTTAGGGTCAGCAGCACAAAATACAAAACGAACACCAGCCAGTCTAAAGCAACAAAAGTGGAGGTCATGGTTTCTCTGAAGGCTAATGGATTAATTTCAATTGCCATTGAAACGTATTCAAAATCTGTTGGCAATGATTGATTCCAGCTGCGCATACCAGTCAAAGAGCTGTGCGATTAATGTACGAAATTAACAATTTGCGTTCTGTTTCAAAGCCGACTCTGGCATAATTAAGTTATTATGCAAACGGTTACATTGATAAAAGTAAAGAAACTAGTTGGATTTCTGCCGCTTTATTGAATAAAATGATAAAAATGAAATGTTGTGGTATTGTTTTAACCATAACTTTTTATTAAATCATCTTAGTCTGGCGTCAGGATCTGTATCGTTTTAGCCCGGGTGCGACCGGACTAAATATTTCGTAGCAAATAGGGATGTTGGTTACGAAAACTGGGTGTATACCCTCATTCTCGATGAATGTCCTGAAACAGCAGAACCCTTTTCTTTGCTGGGTTTGCGGGGCCAGTCCTTGTGACTGGCCTTTTTTTGATTTTAAAAAGCCTTTCCAGTGACGCAAAACTTTACAGGCTAAACTATTTTATTACGTAATACTTTGATCCAGGTCGCCTTTAGTAAAGGTAATCACAAACCACAAAGGAACTTTTATGTCGGTACAACGCAAATTTATGTTAACACTCACCGGCCTGGTTTTACTGGCGATGCTGAGTTCCATTGTGGTGATTTCGTTTTCTAAATATCAGCAGATAGAAAGTGCTGTTAACACAGATAAAGCGCGCTTAAACCGCGAAATTACGAATATCTTAACTGTTACTGATGCCCTGTTAAGTCAGCAGGTGCAAAGTAGCATGAAGCTGTTTCGCAAACGTATTGCCGATCTTGGACCTGTATCCCAGGGCGAGCTGTTATCCTTTGGTTCGCAACAAGTACCGGATTTAATCTTAGGCTCTGAAGCTCAGGGCAACAGCTACCAATTGGTTGATGATCTGACAGCTATCATGGGCGGCACTGCGACTCTTTTCAGCCGCACTGGCGATGATTTTGTCCGGATCTCCACCAACGTCATCACTGACACTGGCCGGGCAACAGGTACTTTATTAGCACCCACAGGGGCAGCAATGGCGGCTATCCGTCAAGGCAATGCTTTTTATGGTTCAGTGGATATTTTAGGCAACCCTTTTGTTACGGCTTATGAACCTCTGGTCAATGCACAAGGCGAGGTGGTGGGGATAGGTTATGTGGGCTACAAAGCCGATTTAGAAGCTTTGCGTCAGTTGCTGGCGTCCAGCCGTTTACTGAATTCAGGTTTCGTTGCTTTGCTCGACAGAAACGGCGCTATCCGTGCTCAGTCCAGCCATATCAAAGCAGAAGAGCTGGAGCAGATTGTAAAAACGAAAAATCCGGAGTGGACTATTCAGACAGAGCAGTTTGCGCCCTGGGGTTATCAGATAGTCTTGGCGTATTCCAACGACGAACTCAGCGCCGAAGTGCGTGATGAAGTGATAAAGACCTCGTTGATTATCGTCATAGCAGCAATAGTTCTGTTACTGGTGGTGTACTGGTTAACCCATAGCATCGTCGTGACCCGGGTCAACGATACTATTAGAGCTATTAAAGCTATTACCGAAGGTGAAGGTGATTTAACCCGCCGTTTTTCCAACTACAGCAGTGACGAATTTGGTGAAATGGCGCGCTGTTTTGACCAGTTACTTGAGCAATTACGCCTAACTATAGTAGAGCTGAGCTCTATGACTCATGGTCTGGTGCAGGCTTCGGTAGAACTGGCTCATGTGGCAGAAGAATCCAGTGCAGAGGTGGTGAAACAAACTGTTGATTTGGAAGTCACCGCATCCTCTGTGCATGAGCTGGCGACAACCGCCTCTGTGGTGGCTCATAACGCCGAGCAAGCAGAACAAGCCAGTGTTGAAGCCTCACGTTTGACGCAAGGTGCAATGAAGACACTGGAAGCGTCAGTGAAAAATGCCGCTCAGCAGTTATTGGATTCACAAGAGTCTCAGCGCTCTATTGCTACTTTATCAGCCTCCAGTGCTGAAATCGGTAAAGTACTTGAAGTCATTAACACTATAGCCGAACAAACCAACCTGCTGGCGCTGAATGCGGCGATTGAAGCCGCACGGGCCGGTGAGCAAGGCCGTGGTTTTAGTGTGGTGGCCGATGAAGTACGTTTATTAGCTGGCCGTACTCAGTCATCCACTGGCGAAATCAAACGTATGATTGAACAGTTACAACAAGGTGTAAACGCAGTACAAAGCTTAAACTCAACGGCTCAGGCGACGGTCAAAGATAACGAGATCAAAGCTGCTGAAGCCAGTCAGGCTATGGATTTAGTGCTTAAAGCCATAGAGGAAATTAATCACCTGAACAGCCAAATCAGTACTGCAGCGGCTGAGCAACGTGATGTAGCTGATGGTGTCAGTCAAAAAACCAACCATATTCATTCTGCAGCACAACAGAATGCGGTGCACAGTGCCACAACCAAAGATTCCAGTCAGGGTTTAAAGCGCATCGCTGAGAATTTTAGTGCTGTATTGTCGAAGTTTAAGGTGTAAAGCGGTGACTCAGGTTGAAAAGCAGGCTGGACCTGCTTTTTGTCCGTTCTAGTCAGACAGCGTCAATTGGTCACAGACTGCATTCTGATCCACTCAATCAAGCTATCCAGGACCACGCGGCCACGGCTGGCTTTAGAGTGGTTTATAAAACTGGCGACAACCCAGGTGCGGCCACTTTGGTCTGTGGCAAAACCTGCGAGTGCCGTGACATTACGCAAAGTGCCGGTTTTTAAACGGGCTTTGCCTTTGACCGGGCTCTCAGTAAAACGGCGTTTTAAGGTGCCATCCATACCTGCAACTGGCATGCTGCTGATAAGTTCCGGCTGATACTGACTCTGGTAAGCATGCTGCAGTAGTGCCGCCATGAGTTCTGGACTAATGCGTTCAGTGCGGGATAACCCCGAACCATTCTCCAGCACCAGGCTGCTGTGATCCAGTTCGATACGGCTCAGAAAACTGCGAACCTGTAACTCTGAGCGGTCAGCCGTCCGTTCAGCCGGGGTGTTAATTTGTTGGGCGCCTAAAGCTAAATACAGCTGGCGGGTGAGGGCATTGTCAGAGCTTTTATTAATGTCTCGTAAGACCTCGGCTAAAGCTCGGCTTTGATGTTCTGCCAGCAGCACTGTGGCCTCAGTCGCGCCTTGTTCCAGCACCGGGACTCGTGTTTGTCCTGAAATCTGTTGCCATAACTGCTGTACCAGTAAACGACTGAGATCCGGGCGGTTGAGCAACTGCAAATAATCCCTTTTCTGACAATGTTTCGGAAACTCTCCCTGTACTATCAGTTGTAACCTGTCGGGTTGGCGTTTAAAGACTAAATGATGGGGATGTGGATACCAATCTGCACAGTGGCTGTCGGTTAGCACAACCTGGTTGGTTATGAGCTCCAGATCTTGTAGTGGAGGATAAAACTGGCCTGTGACACTATCAGCAGTGGACTGCAGTTGGATGCCCAGCATATTCCGTTGTAAAAACAAAGCATCGGGCAGCAGGTTATAGTATTCCCGTGGCGTTTCATCAAAAGGCAAAGCAGTTAGCTCAGGACGTGAAGGATTAAACCAGCTGCGGTCAATCTGAATAGCGGGAATTTGGCGTATGCCCTGATCATAAGCCTGTTGTAGCAAAGACCAGAGTTCCTGCACGTTAAAGTCCATATCCCCCAAACCCTTCAGCACCAGAGGCTGTTGCATCTTTTGCGCTGGCGCTTCGTAAGAGCGTAACTGAGTTTTCGCCCGGTAGGCCGGACCCAATTGCTCCAGTGCGACAATACTGGTGACGAGTTTCATGGTGGAAGCCGGTTGCATGGCTTTGTCTGACTGATAACCCAATGGTGCTACAGACCTATCCAGTGGGTAGGCGATAAAAGCCAGCGCGTCTGTGGGCAGTTGAGCCTGTTGTAATTGCGCAGACAGTTGAGTTATTAGCTGGTGTTGTTTTGTGTGCAGGGAGGCTGTACTACTGCAGGCACTAAGTCCTGCAGTGATCAGCAACACTAAGCCAGAGGCAGACTGGCGCAAAGAGGGCATAACAGCTCCTTTTAATTCACCACAAAGTCAAAATAGCTGTTTGGGTAGCGTTCGTTATGCAGCGTAAAATGCCACCATTCCAGCTCGTAAGGGGTAAAGCCTTGCTGCTGCATTAAATCCTTTAATAACAATCGGTTGGATTTTTGTTCTGTGGTAATAGCTGTACTATTTAAATGAGACATAGGGTCAAATAAATCATAAGTACCACCCATATCTACAGGGCGCCACTGACCCGCAGCGTTTTTTCGCAGTAAAGTTAAATCCACAGTGGAAGCACGGCTATGCCCCGAGTGTGCAGCAATATAACCCTGATGTAAGTCTGCTTTATTCAGACGAGGATAATAGGCTGCTTTGGTTTTTTGATCCGAAGCATCTGCCACCCAACTGAGAAAATAATTGGATGCGCGTTGAGGCCGGTAACAATCCAGTAATTGCAACTGATAACCCAAAAGAGCGGCTTGTATCGCAACTTGCGCTACAGCTTGCGCGGCTTTTTGCTGCAAATAGCAGTGATTCGCCTGATAACCAGGCACTGGTGTTGCTGTGAAATTATCAGGACCAGCATAGGCCATGCTCACCTGTATTTGCTGAGTGAGAGTCGTGACATTCACAATATCAGCAGGTTTATCAGTTTCAATCCGGATCTCGCTTTGAGACTTCACTGCCGCTGAGCTTATTGGTTTGGCTTGTGGCTGCGTTTTTTGTGGCTCTGTGGCAGCACAGGATAGTAACAAAATGCAGCTCAGAGCGACTGTGGCTTGTGTTTTCATCGACTGTACTTCCCGTATAAATCCATAGCTTGTTTGCGCTTTAGCCACCAATCATCACCCAGCCGCTGATTAAAAAGGCGATCAGTGCCAGCACTCCACAAAACAGCGCATAAGGCAGCTGAGTTTTTACATGCTCTAATAAATCACAGCCTGATGCGACTGCACTGACTACTGTGGTATCTGAGATGGGCGAGCAGTGATCGCCCCAAATACCACCACTTAAAATAGCAGCCAGAATGAGCGAAGGCGGTAATCCGAGCATCTCGACCAAAGGCATACCTATAGGAATTAAAATGGCAAATGTTCCCCATGAAGTGCCCGTAGTAAAAGAGATAATGGCTCCAGCGATAAAAAGCAGGGCCGGAATTAACACCAAAGGAGTGGACTCTTTGACAAAAGAAGCAACATAAACCCCAGTGCCTAAATCCTTCATCGCGCTGCCTAACGCCAAAGATAACAGCACTATGCTGACTAAAGGCAAGAGTTCTCCCATACCTCTAAAACCTATAGTCACCAGTTGCTGATGGTTAAATTTTCGAGTCAGAGCCATCAGGCCATAAGCCACTACACAAGCCAGAGTAGTGGCATAAAGTGCAGCCTTAGCACCCGAGCCTTCGACTAAACTGCCATTTCCTGTCCACAGCATAAAACCGACCATACCGGCAATCAGAGTCAGTAAAGGCACTAACATCAACGACACACTACTTGCTGGAGTATCAATATCGCTATGGCTGGCGACTGTATTGAGCTCAAGTTCGGCTTGTTTCATCGGACCATAAACTTTGTCGGTGTAGATGGTGTAAAACACCATCATCAGGGTAAACAAAGCATAAAAATTCAGTGGAATAGTGCCAATGAGCACGGAGACAGCGGATTCAGGTAAGGTATAAGTACTTAACAGCCCCAACACATAAGCACCCCAGCCGTTGAGCAAAATTAAAATACAAATAGGAGCACTGGTACTGTCGACTATATAAGCCAGGCGGGCACGACTCATTTTGAATTTATCGTACAAACCACGCGACACTATACCTGCGGTTAACGCACTCAAATTAGACTCGATAAACACCAGAATACCTATGCCGTAGCTGATAAAACCAGCCTGACGTTTAGTACGGGCAATTCCTTTGCGGATGAACCAGTCGACCATAGCAGAGACACCACCTGAGTCGCGCATATAGGCCATCAGGGCACCAATCAGCAGGGAGAACAATAAAATTCTGCTGTTATCGGCTGAAGAAGTGACAGAGATTATACGTTCTAAACTTTGCACCGGGCCATACAACAAAGCACCAAAGACGCTTAGTTCAGGCTGTTTTAAATACAATAAAACTTCAGCACAGGCGACGGCTAAAATAAGTGCCAGTATCACTTCCTTACGCCAAATCACTACAGCTATCGCCAGAATGGCAGGTAATAAACTTAAACTATCGGGCACTGGAGCTTCCCTGTATTCAATGTTGAGCAATCAATGCTGTTTATACTGCAGTAATTAGTGTCCTGTTACCAGTTCGCTTTGGTTGTTTGTCTGATTTCTATTCAAAAAAAGCTTTTTTTGTGACTGATCTGTAGTACACCAAAATGGTTACAACTTGTTACCCTTTTGGCAGGACTGAAACTTCCGACTGTTTTATAGTGGCTTTAATAAAAAAGTATCTATGCTTGCTTGAACTATCGGATGGGTTGGGACCATGAAAACTATAAAACTAACATTAATCGCCTTATGTGTTGCCAGCGCTTTAGCGGCTTGTTCTAAGCCCGAAGTAGCCAAAGTGCAAGAGGACAGCGCAAAACCATTACAACTAGTGGGGCAGGATTTACTCACCTTAGCGGAAAGTAATTTAGCGCGCGGTCCTGTGATTTCAGGGTCGTTGCAACCCGTGGTGAAGGCTGAACTCAACGCAGAAGTGTCCGGCATCGTCATGCAGGTATTCAAAGACAATGGTGATATGGTCAAAGCCGGTGATGTATTGGTGAAGCTGGACCAAACGACCTACCGCGACAAATTACTATCAGCCCAGGAAGCCGAACGTTCGGCGATAGTGACGCTGGAGCAATCCAATCGCCAACTTAAACGCATGCAGTCTTTGTCCAAACAGAGTTTAGTGACCCAAGAAGGCTTAGAAGCGGCGGAAAACAAAGCCAATCAAGCCCAATCTGATTTGGCCTCTGCCCGGGCTCGTTTAGTGGAAGCGCGTCAGCAGATGGAAAAAACTGAAGTCAAAGCACCATTTTCGGGTGTAGTGGCAACCCGTAAAGTGTCTGCCGGTGATACAGCTCAGGTTGGCAAGGGGTTGATGGTGCTGATTGACCCTGCCAGTATTAGGTTTGAGGGCTATGTGGCCGCTGACCGTGTGGGGCAAGTCAAAGTAGGCAATAAAGTGACCTTTAAAGTAAATGGTTATAGCGGTCAGTTTTTCACTGGCACTGTCGAGCGCATTAATCCACTGGCCAATGAAAGTACCCGTCAGGTGCAATTGTTAGTCAGTATGGATTTGAAAGAACAGTCGCTGGTTGCAGGTTTGTATGCAGAGGGGCATGTTGAAGTGCAAAACAGCGATGCCTTGATGGTGCCAGAGTCGGCGTTGATCCGTGAGGGCGATAAACACTTTGTCTGGCAGTTTGCCAACAACGAACTGAAAAAGACCGAAGTAGAAGTGGGTGATAAGGATGAACGCTGGGGAACTCAACAGGTTTTGTCCGGTATAAGCTCTGGTGCTCAGATTTTGCGTCATCCACAAGGTGCGTTAACGGACGGCGTTAAAGCCGAGCTGGCTGCCGCAGCCTTGGCCGTGGAAGAGCAAACCTCAGCTAAAGTCAGCACAGGAAATTAAACCATGTTTTTATCTGATTTTAGTATCAAGCGCCCTATGGTGGTGGTGGCCGTCACTCTGGCTATGATGATATTTGGTTATTTTGCGATGACCAATTTGAAAACTAACCAATTCCCTGATGTTCAGCCTCCTGTACTGGTGATGACCATTCCTTATCCTGGTGCTTCGCCTGAAACTGTTGAGCGTGAAGTGTTAAACCGGGTGGAAGACTCGATGGCTACCATCACCGGGATGAGGGAGCTACGCTCATATGCCCGTGAGTCCAATGCGGTGATAGTGGCAATTTTTGAGTTTGATAAAGACCTGATTGAAGCCTCGCAGGAAATGCGGGATGCAGTGGCCGTAGTACGGGACAAACTGCCGACGGAGATGAAGGAGCCTTTTCTGCGTCGTGAAGATCCGAATGCTTTCCCTATTATGTCGCTGGCTTTATCGTCCAAATCAATGGATCCGATAGAACTGTCGCAACTGGCTGAACATCAAATCGCCCGGGAAATACGAGCTGTGCCTGGTGTAGCGCTGGTCAATCTGGAAGGGGAAAAAGAACGTGAAATGACAGTGTTCTTAAACTCCAATGCGATGCGTGAAGCCAATGTGTCGGCTATGGATGTGGTCAATGCCTTGCGTGCACAAAACGTGGCTGCACCAGTAGGTCGGGTTGTGAACGGCATGGAAGAGCAGGGTATTCGTATCCAGGGCCGTCTGCGCGATGTGCGTGAATTTGAACAAATGGTCGTCAAACGCAACGGCGATCAAGCTATTCGTTTAGAGCAAGTCGCTGAGGTGGTGGATGGCGCCGCAGAGCAGCGCCGTTTGTCTATCTTTAATGGTACGCCTTCTTTGGGAATAGACGTGATTAAAGCTCGTGACGCTTCCACTATCAGTGTGACGGACGATATCAAAGCAAAAATTGAAGAGTTAAAGAAAACCTTACCTGCCGATTTTGAATTAGTGGTGGTACGTGACTCAGGTGAAGACGTAGCGGCCAGTATGCGCAACGTGACAGAAGCACTGTCTATGGGCGCTTTACTGACTATTGTCACCGTTTTTGTGTTTTTAAACTCCTGGCGTTCGACACTTATTACCTCATTGGCTCTGCCAACCTCAGTGTTAGCCTCTTTTATCGCGGTCTGGGCCTGTGGCTTTACGCTGAATTTTATGTCGCTGTTAGGCTTGTCACTGGCGATTGGTATTCTGATTGATGATGCCATTGTTGTGCGGGAAAACATTGTCCGCCATATGGAAATGGGCAAAGACAATATGACAGCCGCCCGTGATGGCACCAAAGAAATTGGAATGGCGGTTATCGCTACCACTATGTCTATTGTGGCTGTATTTATTCCTATCGCCTTTTTGGATGGTATTACCGGGCAGTGGTTTAAGCCTTTTGGTTTAACCGTAGCTTGTTCTGTGTTGGTGTCTTTGTTTATCTCCTTTACGCTGGATCCGATGATGTCCGCCTATTGGCACGATCCGGACCATGATAAAAATGCCAAACGCCGTGGTCTTGGCAAAGTATTACAGCGTTTTAATAGTTGGTTTGATCATCAGGCTGAACGTTACTCCAGATTAATAGGCTGGGCGTTAAAACACCGAAAGTCGATGTGGTTGCTGGCTTTTGGCTCTTTCTTTGGTGCTATTTACCTGCAAGGTGCTCATGGTGGCTCAGGTTTCCTGCCGGAAACTGACGATGGTGGTGTGGTGATTTCAGTGCGTGCGCCTTCAGAAGCCAGCATCGAGTACACCAGTATAAAAGCAGAGCAGGCGGCAGCTATTGCGCGCCAGTTGCCTGAACAGTTGTATACCCAAACCACTGTAGGAACTCAGGGCAATATTACCCGGGCTCAAATCTTTGTCCGGTTGAAAAAAGAATATGAACGTGACCGTAGTTCCCGTGAAGTTGCGGCGGAATTACGTGCCAAGGTGCAGCAACTGGTGGGGGCTGAATACACTGTCTCCGCTGATTTAAATGGCGGTGGTGGCGGTAAAGCGTTGCAAATTCAGTTCCGTGGGCCGGATAGCAGAGTGTTGGAAGGTCTGGTGATGGATTACATGGAAAAGTTGAAAACTGTGCCTGGTGCTGTGGATGTTGGCTTGTCGACTCAGGATCCTAAACCTGAGCTTCAAATTGAGTTTAACCGTGGTTTGGCGTCCAGCTTGGGGTTATCGATGAGTGATGCGGCCAGTGCCTTACGTCTGGCATTTGCTGGTGCTGAAATTGGCGATTGGATAGACCCAACAGGGGAAACCCGTAACGTTTATGTTCGTATTAAACCGGAAGAACGAATGACAGTGCAGGATTTGGAACGCTTGCCGCTGTTATCTAATCGCACCGGCGCTATGATCCCATTGGAACAAATAGCCACAGTGACAGTAGGCAAAGGGCCTGCAGTGATTGAGCACTTAGACCGCGAGAGTATGATGGCTGTTGGGGCCAACGTACAAGGTCGCAGTTTTGGTGAAGTAGATGCCGACGCGAAAAAACTACTGAAAACTATTCCATTCCCGCCTGGTTATGATGTGGTATCTGGTGGTCAGAGCCGTGATCAGGAAGAAGTCTTCGGCAGCATTTTTGGAGCTTTGGGTTTAGCTGTGATGTTGATGTATCTGATTTTAGTGGTGCAGTTCCACAGCTTCCTGGCACCAGTCTCTATTATGATGTCTTTGCCCTTATCTCTGATCGGTGTGGTGTTGTCCTTGTTGATAGCCGGTGCAACCTTAAACCTGATGAGTTTAATAGGCGTGGTGATGTTGATGGGGATAGTCGTGAAAAACGGTATTTTGCTGATTGATTGTGCCCGTAAAAAAGAAAGTGAAGGTTTTGGGCTGGAAGAGGCATTAATTGCTGCGGGTCGTGAGCGTCTACGTCCAATTCTGATGACCACTTTTGCTTTAGTTGCAGGTATGTTACCTGTGGCTATTGGTATAGGTGAGGGCGCTGCGTTCTACAAACCTTTGGGGATTTCAGTGATAGGTGGGGTATTGACCTCTACTGTGTTGACTTTGTTGGTGGTACCCACTTTCTATGACAGTCTGGAAACCTTTAAACGTAAAGTGAAGGCCAGATTCAGCCGCAACAGAAAACCAGCCGTAACCAGTTATGGCGAACCATTGACCTCAAAATAAACTCGGGCTGATCGCATGAAAAGAGCACTTCGGTGCTCTTTTTTATGTTTTACATGGATGCAAAACATCCCGACCAGACCGCTTCGTCCTGCGGGCAATTTCTTATGTTTAACCAGGTAAATTGTGCTTTTGTCACAGAGGGTTGGGAAAGATCACTAAATCCGCTAGTATGGATTTATTCCATCCTTTTGCTTTAGATGACGATGAATAGCCTTAGCCCTTATCAGTTACGTCAACAGATCCGAACAGGCCTGTTCAGTGGCCAGACCAGCGGTTTAGCGTCCGGTTATGTGCAGTGCAATATGGCGATTTTGTCACAGAGCTGGGCGGCGGAGTTTTTGTTGTTTTGCCAGCGCAATCCTAAAGCCTGCCCTTTAGTGGCGGTATCTGAACCCGGTCAATTTTTACTGCCTGAATTGGGAAAGGACATTGACCTTCGGACTGATTTACCTGGCTATCGTATTTTCCGCCATGGCAAGCTGACAGACGAAGTGCAGAATATTAGCGCTTTATGGCGCCAAGACTTAGTTAGTTTTCTGATTGGTTGCTCGTTTTCCTTTGAGGACGCGTTAATTGCTGCAGGGCTGGAGATCCGCCATATTAGCGAAGGCAAAAATGTCCCTATGTACAATACCAATCTGCCATGTGTCCCCGCCGGGCGCTTTTCCGGCACTATGGTGGTCAGTATGAGACCGATGAAGCCTGCTGATGCGATACGTGCTATTCAGATTTGTAGCCGTTTTCCTGCAGTGCACGGCGCTCCGGTGCATTTTGGCGCTCCGGAAGCTATTGGTATTTTTGATCTCCGATCACCGGATTATGGCGATGCCGTAAGCATTCAGCAGGACGAAGTGCCGGTATTTTGGGCCTGCGGTGTTACACCGCAAGCTGTGATCACCCAGGCAAAACCTGAATTTTGTATCACCCACAGTCCGGGCCATATGCTGGTGACGGATCTGCTGAACACTTCTTTGGCGAGTTTTTAATGCACACTTTGCTCAAATTAAATTGTGACTTAGGCGAAAGTTTTGGTGCCTGGCACATGGGACTGGATTCAGAGGTCATGCCTTTGATTGACCAGGCCAATATTGCCTGTGGTTTTCATGCCGGTGATCCGACAGTACTGGTTCGTACCTTAACTTTAGCAAAACAGCATCAGGTCGAAATAGGCGCTCACCCCAGTTATGACGATAGACAAGGCTTTGGTCGTCGCTCCGTTAAAATGCAAGCAGAGGAGCTGAAGCATTTACTGTGGTATCAGATTGCCGCTGTGGATGGGGTAGCCAAAAGTCTTGGGCTGGAACTGAGTTACGTCAAGCCTCATGGTGCTTTGTATAACGATATGATGGCAAATCCTGCCTTGCTTGCAACTGTGATGCAGGCGGTCGCTGGCTATCATAAACCCTTAAAGCTGATGCTGTTGGCGAGTGTTTCGGCAGCAGAGCACAAGAAACTGGCCAAAGGCTATCAGCTGGAATTATTGTTTGAAGCTTTCGCCGACCGGCGCTACAAAACAGATGGCTCTTTAACACCTCGCAGTCAGACAGGTAGTGTGCTGGATCAGCAGGCCGCGCTGGAGCAAGTACAGCTGTTACTGCAAACTGGCGCTGTTGTCAGTGATACGGGGGATAAAGTCGCTCTTGTTGCTGATACTCTATGTGTGCATGGCGATAATCCAGAGGCCGTTGTATTAGTCAAATCCATTCGTCAGTTGCTGAGGGGCAGATGATCCAACTGGAGCTGGCGGGTGAAAACGCGCTGATTTTGTATTTACCAGCAGAAATATCAGAAAAAAACCTGCGTCAGTTGCAGCAGGTGCAACAGCAAGTCCGTTTGTTATTGCATGAACAGCTGCAGGAATTATTGCCCTCTTATGCATCTTTACTCATTGTATTAAAACCTGAACATCGGGGGCTGTTGGTCATTAAAACCTTGCTAGAGCAGCGGCTTAAGGTGCACGACAGCAGTTGTGAACAATCAGGTCAGCTAGTCGTGTTGCCAGTGTATTATCATCCGGCCTGGGATTTGGCTGCGGTAGCAGAGCGGGCAGGTTTGAGCACAACACAAGTGATTGATGTACATCAGTCAGTGGAATACAGAGTCTATGCCATAGGTTTTGCGCCCGGTTTTGCTTATTTGGGTGAGCTGGATGAACGTCTTGCGACACCGCGTTTAGTGAGTCCCCGTCCTAAAGTTCCCAAAGGCGCTGTGGGGATAGCGGACAGGCAAACTGCGGTTTATCCGGCTGAATCACCGGGTGGCTGGAATATTCTGGGGTTATGTCCAACGGCCTTATTCAAACCAGAGTATGCCGGAACCGCCGAAGCATTGATGCCGTTTGCGGTAGGCGACAGAGTACGTTTTCAATCAATAAGCCGAAGTGAATTTTTGGCTTTAGGTGGCCAATTGCCGCAGGAATTGTGCTGATGTCTGCTTTTGTGGTGGTAAATCCTGGCGTGCTTGCGACCTTGCAGGATCAGGGGCGTTTTGGTTATGCCCATTTAGGTTTAACTCAGGGCGGACCAGCAGATGCGGTCAGCTACCGTAGTGCCGATCTGTTGCTGCAAAACCCACATCCAAGTTGCCAGATCGAAATCTCAGTCGGTGGTTTGACCGCAGTGGCTTTGGCTGACACAGTGTTTTGTGTGACCGGCGCTCAAATGCCACTGAAAGTGAACGGCCAATCTAAGGCCTTGTGGCAAAGTCATCGAATTAAAAAAGACGATGTGATTGAGTTAGGTTTTGCCAAATCCGGGCTGAGGTGTTATCTGGCGGTAGCGGGAGGTTTTCAGCTACCAAAACACTTTGGCAGCAACAGCACTGTCCTGCGGGAAAAAGTCGGAGGTATTGCCGGGGCTGCATTACAACAAGGTCAGTTTTTACCTGTACGCCCGGCCTACAGATCTTTACTTTGGTCCTTGCCGGAAAAATTTTGGCCGGACTTCTCAGCTTCGCTCGAACTGGGTTTAGTGCCAGGGTATCAACAGCACTGGTTTGACAATTCACAGTGGCAGCAGCTATGCAATACTGAGTATCAGGTGTCTGGCTTGTATGACCGCATGGGCTATCGATTACAGGGCGAACCGCTATTGTGCCAGCCTAAATCTTTGTTATCTGAGGGCATTTGTTATGGCGCTGTGCAACTACCACCGGATGGCTTGCCTATAGTGCTGCTAAATGACCGGCAAACTCTGGGAGGCTACCCCAAGCCTGGCGTGATACTCGCCCGGGATGCCGCCGCTTTGGCTCAGCGCCGACAGGGTCAGAGGATTAGTTTTTATACAGTGGAACCGAAAAAGCTCCTGTCTTATCAGCATGAACAACAAAACTATTGGGCTCAGTTGGCTATGGAATTACGGAGTTAAGGTCAATGGATTTACTCAGGCTCAGTGCTGACATAGAGCAGATGATGGTCAGACAAAACCTGCGTGGCATGGCCACTTTATCGGCGCATTTACCAACAGGTAGTTATTTGCGGGTAGCTCAACTCATCGTCGGTTGCAAAGGCTTAGTACTGATAGGTACTGGCTTTCCGGTCGCCGATAGCTTTGAAACTGACGGCCCTGTTGGTGCTCTGGTGTTATACAAGGTACTGGAAAAACTGGGGGCCACACCCTTACTCTGTTGTGGAGAACCGTTATTTTCGGCGTTAAAAGACGGTTATTCCTGCTTACAATTACCGGTAAACAGTGCAGATGCTGCATCTTTTGCTCAGCAGTTTTTGCAGCAACACCATCCTGAACTAATTATTTCCATAGAAAGACCAGGTTTGGCCGCCGATGGTCGCTATTACAATATGAGAGGACAGGATATCTCGGCACGTTGCGCCAATTTTGATGTATTTTTTCAACAGGCCTGTTGTCCAGCTATAGCAATAGGTGATGGTGGCAATGAAATAGGGATGGGGAAGCTTTATCAGGCGGTATCGCAGCTGGCTATCACACCGTCAGTCACTGGCAGTGATGAATTATTACTGGCCGACGTATCTAACTGGGCTGCTTATGGGGTACTGGCACTAGTGTCAAAACTAAAAGATGCAGAGACGGGTTGTGGCTGGCTGCTCGACTGTCAGCCTAAAGAACTCTTAGCGTATTTAGTTGAGCGCGGTGCTGTTGACGGCGTGACAGGCCTTGCCTGTCAGACTGAGGATAGTTTGCCGCCTGCCCATGCAGAGTTACTAATTGCTGACTTACAGCGTCTTTGTTTTCCAGAATAAAAAACAGACAGGATAAAACAGATGAGTGTGGTGTATTTAAACGGACAATTTATGCAGGCGGCTGAGGCAAAAATTTCTCCTATGGACAGAGGTTTTTTATTTGGGGATGGCATCTATGAGGTGATCCCGTCTTATGGTGGGCGTTGCGTGGGGTTTGCTGCTCATATCCAGCGCTTACAAACAGGTCTGGCAGCTTTAGATATTCAGTGTGCGATGACAGTGCAGGATTGGCAGCAGCTGGTGCAGCAGTTAATCCAGTCCAATGGTGAGGGCAATCTTGGCATCTACCTGCACGTAAGTCGTGGAACTGATACAAAGAGAGCTCATGCCTATCCAAAAGCTATTGCTGCTACTATTTTTGCGTATGCCTTTGAGATAAGCGCAGAACCTCTGGCGGATACAGAGACTGCACCTTGTTACAAAGTGATCACAGCTGAGGATTTACGCTGGCAGCGTTGTCATATCAAGTCTACCGCTTTACTGGGCAATGTGATGCATCACCAGCAGGCAGCTGCTTTGGGGTTGAACGAGTGTATTTTATTCGATGAGCATGGATTTTTAACCGAAGGCAGCTCAACCAATGTATTTATTGTAAAGGATACGGTAGTCATCACGCCGCCTCTAAGTCACAAGATACTACCCGGCATTACGCGTCAGCTGTTACTGAGTATTTTACGTCAGCATAGCAAGCTGACCGTAGAAGAACGGCCTGTCAGTAAACATGAGCTGCTGATTGCTGATGAAGTCTGGTTAACCAGCTCCAGTAAGGAAGTGGCAGCAGTGGTCGAGGTGGATGGTCTGCGGATTGGAAATCAAAGGCCTGGGCCTGTCTGGCAGTTAGCTCAGTCTTTGTTTTCTCAGTATAAATATGAATATTAGTGCGTAATTAACTGAAAAAAATTGAGTTTTTTTTATATTGTCGCCTAGACTTTTATGGAAATAACGCTCGTCTCTAAAAATCAATCACAGGAAAGACACAGATGTTTTTAAGGAATTATAAAATTGGCGCCCGCTTATTGGCTGGGTTCGCAGTATTGGGTTTGTTGGTGGTATTACAAGGCAGCATGGCACTGATGAATATGGCGCAAATGCGAACTGTCTCCGATGAGATTGAGGGTAACACTATTCCAACGCTGGATACTCTGGCCGCATTAAATTTGGATATGATGCGGGTACGAATTTTTACTTTTCGTTTGATGTTAGCAGAGACGGAGCAGCAAAAAACGGATTATCAGGCGGCTTTGGCCAAAGTCAGGGCTGATGTAGCTGTTCATCAACAGAAGTACGGAACACTAATTTCTATCGAAGGGGAACGCGAAGTTTATCAGCAGTTTGTTGCTGCACAAGAAAGTTATTTTGCAAGCCAGGCTCGCTTATTACAGGCGCTTGATTCGGGTAATAAAACGGAAGCAACCCGGATCAGTCATGAAGAGTTAACAGGCCATTCAGATAAAATGACTAAAGCTCTGATGCAATTGGCGCAGATCAACAGAGAGCATTCCACACAACAGACAGCACTTTCCACTGAAAACTATGAGACCAGTAAAATTTTTGTGATTCTCGCTATCCTCGTCGGTATTAGCGTCAGTATTTTTATTGCGCTGTGGATGACTCGTAGTATTACCGCTCCTATGAATGAGGCGGTTACTGTGGCAGAAACTGTGGCCTCAGGCGATTTAACGCAGAAAATCGCAGTCAGTGGTGCAGATGAAGCTAGTCGTTTGATGGCCGCACTACAAAAAATGCAGCAAAATTTGCGGGATGCGATGAGCCATATTTCTAATTCCTCGGATCAGTTGGCTTCCGCTGCTGAGGAGTTAAATTCAGTCACCGAAGACTCGTCCCGTGGTTTACAGCAGCAAAATGACGAAATTCAGCAAGCCGCAACGGCTATTACCGAGATGAGTTCTGCCGTCGATGAGGTGGCACAAACTGCAGTACAAACCTCTGAGCAGTCGACAGAATCCGCCAAAATGGCGGTACAGGGCCAACAGCAAGTCGATGAAACCGTCAAAGCCATCCGCGATATGAATCAGGATGTGGCGTTAACGTCGGATTTGATCCAGGGTCTGGCTGTGCAGTCTCAGGATATCGGCAAGGTGCTGGATGTGATCCGTGCTATTGCCGAACAGACAAACTTACTGGCATTAAACGCTGCTATTGAAGCGGCGCGGGCAGGGGATGCTGGTCGTGGTTTTGCTGTAGTAGCAGACGAAGTACGGGCACTGGCGCATCGTACTCAAACTTCAACCCGTGAAATTGAAGAGATGATCGCGAAAATCCGCAGCGGTACAGGGGATGCGGTCAGTGCAATGAAACATAGCAGCGACAAAGCTGGCCATGCGTTAACCGTAGCGCAGGCTGCAGGTGAGGCTTTGAGTATTATTACCCAACGCATTAATAAAATAAGCGACAGTAATCTGGTGATCGCAAGTGCGGCCGAAGAGCAAGCCAAAGTAGCGCGTGAAATTGACCGCAACATTGTCAATATCAGCGATCTGGCCGCACAAACTGCCGCTGGAGCCAACCAAACCAGCGCCTCCGCTCATGAATTGTCGCGCCTGGCTGTGGATTTGAATGCGTTGGTAACCCGCTTTAAAGTCTGATGTTTCTGAGTGAAAAACAAAGCCGCCTTTTCAGGCGGCTTTTATCTATGTTGGACAACAGATTCAAAATCTATATGCATAAGATAAGGCAATAAAATCAAGACCCGGATTAGGTTTTTGTAGTCCAGCATTGGAGTAATGCATGTAACGCAGTGCCAGTTGAGCTTGACTTTGCACCTGCCAGATCAATCCTATGCGGTCTTCAAATTGATAATGAGAGCCTAAATCTTTGCCAGCAAAACGTTGTTTATTGAGCAAACTAAAACCTATACCAAATTCCCAAAATAAGGCTCTGTCATAGAAGGTACTGAATTGTTTCACCAGCACTGGAGACAAGGCGAGCGCAAGGTTACTTTCATATTCGGGCTCCTCGCCGTAACGCCACAGATTTGCGCTGACTTCCATATATAGGTGGGCATCGCCTACGACAGGTATGTGAGACAGATACCACTCAGAGGGCCTATAGCCCAAACGCAAACCTAAAACTTCACCTTCGCCTTTGACGATATCAATAGCTGCTACTTGTGCCTGAGCTTGCAGGCCCAGCAATAGCATCACTAAAACCAATAAAATTTTTTGCATCAAGACTCCTGCTGTATTCCGTAGTGACGCCTGTGGTTTTTGCAGAAGGGGCCACTTTAGATAACGACCTAAAACTTCATAGCTATTACCTAATCCTCAGCACTTTGATTTTGTAGGTGACTACATGTAAATAGTGATGGACTGGCTAATAAATATGCATTGTGTAACGAACGGTACATAAGTGAGGGTTAAAAAATGGATATCAAGAGTGCTGTGGAAATATTTAGGGAAAAAACGCAGTTTAATAAGCACTGTGGATTAGCCGATAAAAGCAGAGAAGAAGTTGACCTTTGGCTATGGGCTGATTAACCTTGCGGTTTGTTAGCTCCTAGACAGGCAATTTCAGCATGGCCAATTCATCAGACCAAATCCCAACCCCTTTGGATGCTCAAAGCCAAAAAGCTTTGCATCTGGATCAGCAGCTTTGTTTTGCTTTATATTCCACCTCGCTGGCGATGACGAAGGTCTACAAGCCTTTGCTGGATAAATTGGGTCTGACCTATCCGCAGTACTTAATTATGCTGATTTTGTGGCAAAACGATGGTTTGGCGTTAAAAGATGTGGGCGAGCAACTGCAAATAGACTCAGGTGCTTTAACTCCTGTAATTAAGCGGATGGAAGCTATGGGTTTATTGATCCGAAGCCGTAATCCGCAAAATGAACGGACTCTGGAAATTCGTTTAACCAAAGCGGGCTGGGCTATGCGGGTGCAGGCAGCTGAAGTGAATCGTACTGTAGGTGTCAGTTGTGGTATGGCTGAACCAGAGATCCATGCATTACGCCAGGAGTTAGTGCAGTTACGAGCACAGTTAAGCAAGAAACTTTGAATCAGAGTAAAACACTAGTGTTCGCAGAAGGGCCTTGATGGCCCTTTTTTAATGCTGCCTATTTCATTTAATGACCACTTTAAATCATTTAAAAACAATCACATAAGAGCTACCAGTAAAATAATCAGAAAATAAACTTGCGAAATAACAGTTATTGCAATAACATTATCGCAAGTCGGGTCGAACAGCTGGTTTAACGGCAATAAAACGACCGGATACAGCAGCTAGAAAAGAGTTTTTAAGCAGTACAGATTAGGTCCGTAAGGACTGGCAGTAACGATAGTAAAACCGGGTGAATTCACCCATTTTTTTAAAGTAAACAACTATCGCGATAATATATATCGCAAACAAATGAACTTAACAGAGGAATACATCATGCAAGTACTTTACAAAGCAATAGCAACTTCAACTTCAGGTCGTGACGGTCGTTCAGTATCTTCAGACGGCGTATTGGATGTGAAATTAAGTACTCCTAAAGAATTAGGTGGCGCAGGTGGCGCAGCGACTAACCCTGAGCAGTTATTTGCCGCTGGTTACTCAGCTTGTTTCTTAGGTGCCATTAAATATGTCGCTTCACAACAAAAAGTGCTGGTGAGTAACGAATCCAAAATCACGGCTGAGGTGGGTATTGGCCAAATCCCGGGTGGTTTTGGTCTGGATATTGAGCTGCAAATCAGCCTACCAGGTGTAAGTTTGGAAGTAGCGCAGGACTTAGTGACTAAGGCTCATCAGGTTTGTCCTTACTCCAACGCAACCCGCGGCAATATTGATGTGCGTTTAGTGATTGTCAGCTAACAGCACAACATTCAGCTCAATAAACTAAATTTTTTAATTATTAATGTATCGCGATAACAGTTAGATGAGTAATCAACCTGTTATCGCTACCCATAGACCGCTGCGGCGAGGAGATGAATATGAACACATTTCGTAAAATTGTAGGTTTAACAGTCATTGCTTTAGGCATTAACAGTGCTTTCGCCGCTGGTGGTCCTGCTCTTGATGTACAGGTAGAACAACAAACTCAGGGCTTTTTAAATGCACTGGCTCAGAGCGGAGGTACACCTTTAGAGCAACTGTCGCCTAAAGATGCCCGCGCTGTGTTAACAGGTGCTCAGGCCGGTGCCACATTACCAGCTGCTGATGTCAGTGAAAAAACCATTAGGATCGATGGCAAGCCATTAAAACTGGTGGTGGTTCGTCCTGCAGGCAGCAAAGGTGTATTACCAGCCTTTATGTTCTTCCACGGTGGTGGCTGGGTGTTAGGCGATTTCCCAACTCACGAGCGTTTAATCCGTGATTTAGTCAGCCGCTCTGGTGCAGCAGCTGTGTATGTGGATTACACGCCATCACCAGAAGCCAAATACCCAACAGCTATTAATCAGGCTTATGCCGCAACCAAATGGGTGGCAGAGCATGGCAAAGAGCTGAACATCGACAGCTCACGTTTAGCGGTCGCCGGTAACAGTGTCGGTGGCAATATGGCGGCAGTGGTAGCTCTAAAAGCCAAAGAAGCGGGTACTCCAGCACTTAAATTCCAGTTGCTGTTATGGCCTGTGACAGATGCGAACTTTGAAAATACGTCCTACAACCAGCTTGCAGACGGCTACTTCCTGAGCAAAAACATGATGCGGTGGTTTTGGGATAATTACACCACGAATCCTGCAGAGCGTAACGAGATTTATGCCTCACCACTGCGTGCCAGCATAGAGCAGTTAAAAGGTTTACCGCCAGCTCTGGTACAAACCGCCGCTTTAGATGTACTGCGTGACGAGGGGGAAGCTTATGCCAACAAGCTGGATGCGGCAGGTGTGACAGTGACATCAGTGCGCTACAACGGCATGATCCACGACTTTGGTTTACTGAATGTACTCTCTGATGTACCTGGTACACAAGCCGCATTGGACCAAGCCGGTCAGGCGCTGAAAACACATCTGAACTAAGTGAGTTTCTAACTGTAGCTTAAAGGATCAGAGCTTTGGCTCTGATCCTTATTTTGGTAACACCAGCCATATTTTGCCGTAATGGCGCAAGCTGTCGCTGCGCTGCTGAGCTTCATCACCAATGCCCTGATACACATCAATCCGGCCCGGGGTTTTAATAGCCGCGCCTTTATCCTGAGCCAGCATTAATCTGAACTCATGGCCTGTTAATTCACCTTTGCCGTCCAGCACCGGCACCTGCGCCAGTACTACCGAACCTAAAGGAATAAAAGCCGGGTCTACCGCTATAGAGTGTAATGGCGTTAGAGGCACATTGGCGGCACCTACGGGTTTGTCCAAACCCTTGGAGAAAAAAGTATAACTGGGGTTTCGACTCATCAATTCGCGTTGTCTGTGTGGATGTTTAGCCAGCCATTCTTTAATAGCTGAAGCAGAGATGGTATCTGCTGTATATTCACCCATTTCAATCAGTACTTTGCCTAAACTGCGGTACGAATGGCCGTTACCACCACCGTAGCTTAATAAATGCTGCTGACCATATTCATCTTCGACTACGCCTGAGCCTTGTACCTGCATAAAAAAATTATCGACCAGGCTGTTGCTGTAAAACAGTTCCAGTCCTTGACCCGCCAGCGCTTGTTCGAAGTCAATTTGCTCGCGATTAGGATAGTTTGTTAACCCTGCAGGTTTACGATAAATAGGGTATTTGTATTCTGCATTCGCTGTGGTCCGTACTTTAAACACCGGCACGTAGTAACCGGTAAACTGCACATTGCCTTTGCCATCTTCACCTGAGAGTTGGTGCAGTGCAAAAGCTTTACCTCCTTGAGCCGTGGGGTGCTCCGCCCATTGCAGTAAGTCATGGATGCTTTGCTGCAACTGGCTTTTAGTGATGGTTAAACCCGGCAAATTATGCTGCTGTGCTACTGACTTTTTGTTCAGGTACTTCAATTGCTCTTCAAGACCGGATAACAACTCCGGTGTCAGCCACTGAGCTTTTAATGCTGCGCCTTGCTGCAACTGATAGGTGCCACTCAATAGTTTGGCTTTTTTATCCAGCCCATTGTTATCAAACTGATTAGATTGATGAATGCCGGACGTTTGACTGCAGGCAGACAAAACTAAGCTGGCGATACCAAACCACAAAAGGTGTTGTTTCATAACTCACTAAAATTCAGAAAAATAAGATGTGGCGGCACTCTATGTCACTGTCGGTTCACTGACAACAGTCAGGCCATAATTTTTCGGTGGACTCTGGCTCAAAACAAGTATTTGATAAAAACGCTAATGCTAGTATCATCGATCGAATCGACAGATAGCTTTTGGTCTGGTTAGACGGATAATTGCATGAAACTATTAAAAGTACTGATTTTGATGCTGGTCACTTCAGGGAGCTGTGTCGTTGCGAAACCGCTTGACCCCACACCGGCTGATCTTAAATTTGTGCTTTATTACCCTCAGGTGCCGCCTTATATGTATCAGGACGAAACTACTCAAAAGGTGGTTGGTTTGGTTCCGGAGATATTGCAGGACTTTTTTCAGCAGCAAAATATTGCTGTGCACTATGTGTCAGATAACAGAACCCGGGCTGAGCATCGACTCTACCAAGGTGAAGTAGACGCTATTTTATTAGCGAAAGAGTGGACACAACATCCAGAAAAATTATTGTTTTCTGAGCCTTTACTGGAACACAAAGATTATTTACTGGCTCGCCATCCTATAGCAGCGCAGGCTCAATTGCCTGAGTTGATTAAGGGCAAAACGGTGTGCACCCGCCAGTATTATATCTATGAAGCCTTAGAGCCTTATTTTAGTAGTAATGAGACGGCACGGGTTGATTCCTCCAGTGAGCTCACTCAACTGAAAATGTTGCTTAATGGTCGTTGTGATTTTGCCTTTATCAACGAGCATGTCGCGAACTGGTTATTGCATCATCACTTTCCCGATGAGGCTCTGTATCGCTCTGCACAAGGTTTTAATGCTGTGGCTCTGACGGTAGCATTTCACCCTCGCTGGAAGCCGAAACTAGCTGCCTTTAACCTTTACCTGCAAGAACAACGGCAGCAAGGCACCATAGAGCAATGGCTAAAGTTTTATGTCACAAAGTCCAGGATCTGGAACTGATGTTTACAGAACTGTCTGTTGAACTTGCCAGTTGAAGCTGTCAAAAACTGCGTTAGATCAAAGCCATATAATCTTATTTCGTCCATACTCCGTAAGGTATATAGCCAAGTAACGTCAAGGGGCAGAACACCTTGATGCAACAATGACAAAAACGGAGTAACAAGATGGGAAATTTAGACAGACGTAATTTTTTAAAACTATCGGCTTCTACCTTAGTAGGTATTACCTTAGGTGGCACAGCATTGCATGCATTGGCGCAGGAGCAAGTAAAAGCGGATGACCCACTGGCAGTAGCAATGAAATATGTCGATAAGTCTACTGTCGCCGGAGCTAATTGTGCCAACTGTATGCAAGTGCAGGGCAAAGACGGCGATGCGTTAAGGGGATGTAACATTTTCCCCGGCAAATTGGTCAGTGCTGAAGGCTGGTGTGCAGCCTGGGCGAAAAAAGCCTGAGTTTAGCTTGCTGCTAAAAATACAAAGCCATATAAAAAGCCAGTGATTTGAATGCTGGCTTTTTATTAGTTTTCTGTATGGAACATCAGACTCTGACTAGCTAAAAACGATAACCAACGGACAAACGCACCATACGAGGCTCCAGCGGGTGAAAGTGTCTGTCTTCAACAGCTGTGGCTTCGTTTTCCAAACGGGATGGATAGAAATACACCATATCTGCCACTTTCCTGTTGGTTAGATTCAAGAGTTCAGCACCAAATTCCCATTGTTGCCATTGGTAGGATAAGTCCGCATTCAATACCGTACTGCTGGGAGCTTGTTGTTGGTTGTAGCTGTCGAGGGTTCTGTTGCCAAAATGGCGTAAACGCAGATTGGCATGCAGTCCTGTATCGTCATGGTAGTTGATGGCAATACTGGCGACGGCGGGCAGGGCTCCTTCAATAAACCGACCTTCATCTGCACTGTTACTTTTATACCTGCTGCGACTGGTGGCAAGTTCCAAATCCAAAGTCCAGACAGGACTTATCCAATAATACCAGGCCAGTTCAGCACCGGTTCTGCGGGATGCTCTGTTCGGTTCTGTGCCTCCGGCATCACCTATATAAACCAGCTCGGAATCAAGCTGCAAGGCCCAAACCGCGACCGAAATTTGCCATTGCTTCGATTGGAGATAACGCCAGCCCAGTTCTGCGCCTTCAGAGCGAACCCAAAGTGGAACGGCACTGGCCGATTCCCCAGTGACAGGATCTGTGGTGATGGTTGCGCCTCTTGCATCATTAGAATGCATGCCTTGTCCAACAGAAAAATCCCATTGCTGAGCTTCGTCGCTTTGGTAACGCAGCCCAAGTTTCACAGAGCTGATGCCTTGTGATGCGCGTCCACTGTTTTCCTGGTGAAGAAGGCTTTCTACTTTGGCAGACATCCAGTCATAACGCAGTCCAAGCTGAGCTTGCCAGTCGGGGTTTAACTGCAGTTGCTGCTGATGAAACACAGACCAGGACTGCTGTTGCACCTGATCCATTCGCACCGCCTGATGTTGTATCCGGTTTTCAGTGAGCGACAAACCAAGCTGATCAATATCGTCATAACGGCTTTGCAGACCGAATTGATGGCTCCAGTCTAAAGAACCCAGTTTAAGTTGCAGTTCTTTGCTGATTTCACCGCCAAACAACTGCCTTTTATCGCTTTGTTCAAACTGGTCGCCTTTGAGTGGATCATTGAGAAAGTAACTGAAATTCGACCAGAGCTGCAATTCACTCTGGATCCAATAGCCACTGGCTCTGAAGTTCTGCTGTTGCCAGTGCCCAGAGATGCTCTGCCTGTTACTATTGCCTCCTGAACTTGGGTCTATCACTCCCAACCTGTCGATCAGTCCCTGATCGATGGCCCGCTGTGGGATTTGATCCGCTGCATTCCAGCTATTGTCATACAGCATAAAGGTTAGTTGTTGTGCAGAGTCGTGTTGTTGCGTGCTGTAACGACTGACCAGATTCACTTTTTTAACCTGTTCATCGACACCTTGCCATGGGCCTGCATAACCTTGCAGCTCGACTGCATTAAGCCAGTCTGCAGAGTCATAACTTGTGCTGCCACTGGCTAAAAGTCTCTGGTATTGATGTTGACCCAAGCTTAATTGAAGCAGTTCTGGGCCTTGATTTTTTAATTCAAAATCAGCTGCGCCTGCATTGGCAAAATCACCATCCTGTGCCTTATAGTTGCCTTTACGATAGCGAATATGCTCGACAAGCTCGGGGATCAGGAAATTCAGATCTGAATAGCCCTGGCCATGGCCATGACTTCGCATATTGACAGGCATACCATCGACTGAAGTTGCAAAGTCGGTGCCGTGATCCAGATTAAAACCCCGTAAAAAATACTGATTGGCTTTGCCACTGCCACTGTGTTGAGTGACGACCATACCTGGCACAAACTCCAGCATATCACCGGGTCTTAGCAGGGCCCGTTGTTCAATGTCTACGCCGTGCACATGGCCTTCTGAGGCATTAATGGTGGACCCATGCTGGTGTTGATTGCCCCGAACTAAAATCAGTTCAGGTTCTGTTGCACTGGTCTGCTCCTGCGCTATGACCAGAGCAGAACAAAGCGACAGCGTGCAGCTTAACATCTGTTGAGATTTGTTCATCAGGGAGCAACTTTGGTTAGGTCCAGGGCAGGGCTCTGATGCGAGACAACCCATTGTTTGTCTTGCCAGCTTACCAGCAGTTTATGATCATGCAACTCGCTAAACAGCTGATAATGCAATGAACTTTGTTGCGCGTTACAGGTGCTGACTAAGGGTAAACTTAAGTAATAGGTTTGGTTTTTTTCCACAGCTGTCCATGCATTGGCCTCAGTTTCCAACACGCAGCGGTTGTTTTGTTTGCTCTTTACATACAGATGTTGCTGCAGATAGCTAAAGATCTGTGTTTTATTTTTTTGGATATCACTCCAGCGTATATCCTGATCAGCAGGCCAGTTTAATGCTTGTTGTAAGTCGGCAATACTCAGTTCCAGTCTGGCGGATAAGCCTGCCTCTGTGTTATGTAGTTGCATAAAGGCGGTGCTTAAACTGTGTGCAGAGACAGAGCAACTTAAACATAAACTTATGACTAAAAGCCATTTCATGGTTGTTCTCCTGTTTGGACTGAGGGGGAGGTGTCTTGTTGCGACTGCTTAAGCGCCAGAGTGAATAACTGCTGATCATCCGGCTCTTGTGCTTGCTGGACATTTAGTCTGGCGTAGTACAAGGCTTTCTTTGGGTCAGGGGCGAGTCGCAGATAATAATGAGCCAGGTCAGCGCTGTGCAGTGTGTCCTGACGCTGTTCCCGCAGTGAAACCCTTTGTTGCATCAGGACTTGATACTCTTGTCCTTCGGCCAGTTGTTGTTCCGCTAAAGCCAGGCGCAGCAGAAGGGCGTCTTCGAGCTGTTGGTGTTGATGTAGGTGCTGTAATTTCTGATACACCAAAGTTGCATCCTGCTTCAGCGTTAAATCGGCCCATTTCACCCAGAGTGGCAAAGGTGCAAGCTCAGATTGTGCTGCGAATAACAGCTGCTCTAACCAGGCTCGTGCTTGCTTGGGTTGGTGTAAGACTTCCGCTTGCTCAGCCAGCACGGCAATCAGCCACTGTTGTTGCGCCAGTGGGATACTTTGCTGTTGCCTTGCCAACAGTTGCAAAGCCTTATAACTATCCTGAGTTTTGCCTTGACGTCCTGCAACTTCCAAACTGCACAAGGACAATAAAAACAGCTCTTGTTGCCCCAGCAACTTTTTGCATTCAGCCAGCGCCGCGGTAGTATTATTTTGTACCAGATAAATCCGGTTTTTCATTAACAAAGCATTGATATCGTCAGGCTGCAGCTTTTGGGCTTTTGCCAGATAATTCAGCGCATCCTCAAACTGATGTTGCTGCTGTGAAATATCTGCTAAAGCCAGCCAATAGGCGGCAGAAGAGGGGCTGTGAGCTTTTTTTAATAGCTGCTGCGCCTTGTCAAAGTAACGGCTCCAGCCCGGCTGACGAGCCAGTTGCAGGTAGGCTTGTGCCAGTGTTACCTGATCCTCAGCTGACTGAGATTGTGAGGACTGCTGTTCCACATGTCTCACCCAAGCGGGCAACACAACGCGACTTTTGCTCTGCAGCATCAATCCGCCTTCAGCAGATGCTGCAAAAGTGATAGTGGGTAAGGCTGTTGTACCTGCCATTAAAAGAAAAACCATTGTAATGCATGCTATTTTTTGTAACATCATCTGCTCCATAACAGCCCCGGTCAGACCGGGGCTTGCTTATTTCAGTCCATTGTTACTGAAACACTTCAGCGTAATCCGCTGTATCTTCAGTGTCCTGAGTAAAATCCCGCCCATTGGTCGATAACGCCATATCAGTTTCCTGTTGAGCAAACGCGGTTTTGCTGTATTGCAGGAAAGAGACTGTGGCCCTGTTGACTTCTAAGCGGATTGTCGCGCTTGCGGTGAGATCTCCATCTGTTACCCGCGCGACAAAACTGTCACTGCCTGTATATTCAGCCTTGGGTTGGTAAACAAAATCACCATTGCTGTTCAGTGTCAGGCTGCCATTGACTGGCTGAGAGTCGATGCTATAGCTCAGCATATCCCCGTCAGGATCAGTAGCTATCAGTTTATCCATCACTTGTGTCTCTGTTTCTGTGGCAAAACTGGCTTCTGCAAATACAGGTGCCGAGTTTTTTTTGTCCTCAGACCCACAGGCGGATAACAGCGCTAGAGGGAAAAGCCATATTAATTTACGCATCATCAAGCTCCTTCTCAGTTAGGTGAACCAGCCAGTGGTGCACGTAAATAGGGAAAGCTGCTGTCCATCATACTGGCATCCAGCGGAGCTCCATCTGTAAAAGACACATTACCTACTGGTGCATCTGCAGGTTTGCAGAGTCCCAGATTAGTTGGGGTACTATTGACTGGAATATCATGACACAAAGCTCCCATCATGACCCTCAACGCAATATCGACTACATCATCACCAGGGCGACGGCCATTAGGGAAACCTGCCAAATCGTTGCCTGCAACACCAAAAGCAGATTGGTTAGCTGCTGGTGTAGCTGCAATGGCGGTGTTTAAGCGCAGCATTTCAGACGGTGTGACTGTGCTTAACTGATTCACACCAGGCACACCTGTTAAAAATGCCGTCACTAAGTCGTTGCGTGGAAAATTGGTGGGTGCTAGATCCTCAATGCTGGTGCCCAGCGTCGCATTGACCGCGTCTTTAAACAGCACATTCAGCAGGGCTGGTAAGCTAGGATGAGTGACATAGTCAGCAAATTGACCATCGTCTTTCGGGTGACTGGTTGAAAATTTATCTTTATCCGCCACACCTATGACCAGCTCGTTGACCAGCGGGTTACTTAAACGCGAGACTTGCACTAAAGCGCCGCCATTGACTTCAGTATTATCAAACGTCGGATTGGGGTTTAAGATCCTCGCTTGCGGCAGACTGGCTGTGGTCCAGGCGCCAATTACACCGTTACCAGTTCCTGTGACGCAAGAAGTAGGCAGTTCCAATGCCAGTGTGGTGACATTTTTACCACGTAAATCATCATTGGCAGCGTTTTGCGTAATGCCACCAGGGAAGCCAGCAGCATCACCTGCACCAGGGGCACTGTCGCCTTCGACCGGAACATAATTCACTAAATCAAAGGTTTCGCCGAGGTTCACAACAAAAGGATCTTTGCGCTGTCCGACAAACACTCGGGCCTTGGCGTCACAGCCAGGCAAGCTGGTTTCGTACATATATTGGTTCGCATAACTTTGGTAAGCTGCGCTGTTACCAAAGGTTTTTTCGCCAATATAGTCGTATGGCTTGATAAAACTACCGTCAGCAGATCCGGAACTTAAAGCTGTTTTCGTGCCACTTTGCTGCGGTCCAGTGACCAGACTCAATTGATAGGTTTCTATAAAATTTAATGCCGCAGAGTTCCCTGCACTGATAGCACCGACATTTTTCAGCGGTACGGCCACCATTTTTTGGTTATCTGCCGGGCCTATAGGAAGTTTTACTCCCATGTTGTCATTGGCTAGTTGCTGACTAAAGCGGAACTGGAAGGTTAGATCTTCTACTGCATCCCCAGTGTTGTCTATGTGGATGCTATAAACAGCCGCAGGGTCGAGCGCAAAGTAATTTGGGCCGCCTTGCGGGTCTTGCAGCGGAATGTAGTTTGCCAGCACTGTGACATAACCCGAACGACCTGCCTCATAGCTGTTAAACAAATAAAAGTCAGTCGAATCGAGTGTAGGCAGGCGGGTAATATTTGGAGCCTCCCGGTGACTGGATGCCTGAGCCATACCAGATAAGGCAATAGCGACGGCGAGACTGACAGTAGTTATGGTCTTTTGTAGTTTCATCATGGTGTTCCTCTGTTGATGTTGCAGAGGGAGTAACGACAAAGTGTTTTTTTTGGATGCAGCAAAAAGAAAATAAATAAATTATTTTTTCACGCCTTTTTAGCGGCAGAGAAAAACAGGACAAAGAGGCATAAAAAAACGGAACCTAATGGCTCCGTTTTAATTCAATCACACAATTCATCACTCAGATTAGAGTGTCATCAATTCGCTGGTATGCAGCACAGCTCCGGTCGGCTGTCCTGTAGGTGAGCCGCCTTTAGGTTCTAAACTAACCGCAAGGACAGCTACCACTAAACCTGTAGCAGCTTTTGGCCATGGATAACTAACTTTGCCGCTTTGTGGCAATAATCCCAACGAGATAGGGGACTGACCAGAGGTCGGTAGCATCCAGAGTTCATAATCATGCGCAGGATCGGCAGGCACAGCAGCACTGGCTTGCAGTACCACTGTGTCACCTTGTTTTGAAACTAACCACAATGCTTTTGCCTCTTTGGTTTGGATCACAGCCAGCTCCACTGGTGCTGTAGCCGGAGGTGGCAGCAATAACACCAGAGCCAGGCTGGCAGCAGCGGCCACAGCCACCCAATTTGCCGGATGCAACCAACTACCTTTAGGCTTGAGTTGCACCACATCTGCTTTTTGCCAGCCGAGGCGTTGTTGCAGTTTTTGCCATAGACTCTCATCAGGTTCTACCGCAGTCAGGGACTCTGCCAGTGGATTCAGATGTTGTTCCCAGCGCCATACTGACTCACGTGCCTGCTGCTGTTGCATCAATAGCCGTTGAAATCTTTGTCTGGCTTTTCCCCTCATGCCCCCCAACACATAGTTAACACTTAAGGCGTCCAGCCGTTCTTGCTGTAAATAATTCATGCTTCAAGACACCTCTTTAAGCGGGCCAAGCCCCGTCTGATCCAGCTTTTAACCGAACCTAAAGGCGCGCCGGTATGGCTGGTAATTTCGTGATGTGTCAGGCCGTTTACAAAAGCCAGATAAATAGACTGACGGTGTTCAGCCTCCAATGCAGACATACAGTCATCCAGTTTAACCCTCTCCCTGGGCAGGCTGACAGACTCCTCCTCTGTATCGTCCGCTCTCCAGTCCGGGTCCAACTCTATATGCTCGGCTTTAAATTGTCGGGTTTTAATCAGGTCCAATGCCCGGTAACGGGTGATACTGATCATCCAGGTCATCACTGTGCCTTTGTCAGTATGATAATCTGCCGCATTGTGCCAGATGCGGACAAAGGCATCCTGCAACACATCTTCTGCCCAATCCCGGCGTCTGAGCAATTGCAAGCTTACGGCAAAAAGTTTTCCTGACGTTGCTTTGTAGAGTTGTGCAAAGGCGCTTTTATCGCCCTGAGCAGTGGCCTGTAGCCATTGGATCAACTGTTCCTGTGGTCCCATCTATTATTTTTCCACTCCGTTACTTTTACATCTTTAGCAGCTACGAAGGTTACAGAGCTTTGGATGCG
The DNA here is from genome assembly GCF_014645135.1 of Rheinheimera tangshanensis. Lineage (GTDB taxonomy): Bacteria > Pseudomonadota > Gammaproteobacteria > Enterobacterales > Alteromonadaceae > Pararheinheimera > Pararheinheimera tangshanensis. The sequence goes on along the minus strand of NZ_BMLH01000007.1, from coordinate 162,914 downwards.
CTCTGGTGAAACTTTTTTGTTGCAGCTAAGATAGCGGCCAAGTTAAATAACAAGGTCCTTTTATGGCCTCCTGGATAACAGCTTTATTAGATTCTGCAGTAGGTCGTTGGTGTGGCGTGCCACAGGCTACTTTGCTACAAAGACCAGACGGGGAAACCCAGTATTTTACAGGGAGTTTGCTGCTGTGTGGCAAAGCCTCTGAGTATAGTGTCTTGTTGCGTCAACAGTTAAGTGACTTGGCAGCTGTGAGCCTGGAAGATAAAGCACAGCCGCTGCAGGCATTGATATTTGATGCGACACAACTACAAAGTACCTCCGAGTTGGATATGCTGTGGCAGCAGTTAACTCCTCTGTTGCCACGGTTAACTAAAAATGGTCGCTTAATTGTACTGGCCCGCGCAATAGATGATGTATCCAGTGCTGATGCCGCTGCAGCCGCTGCTGCTTTATCGGGGTTTACCCGTTCGATAGCCAAAGAGCTGGGACGTTTTGGCACCACAGCAAATCTGTTAACTGTGCACACAGATGTGCGACAGGAACTGCTGCCCGTCGTGGAGTTTTTCCTGTCCAGGGCCTCAGCTTATGTCACAGGGCAAGTATTGCCTGTCTCTACGGCACCTGTCACGGTAGTAAACCGCCAGCAACAACCTCTGCAGGGGAAAACCGCGTTAGTGACTGGGGCTGCCCGTGGTATCGGCGCTGCTATAGCTAAAACGCTGACGGAGCAGGGCGCTACCGTGATTGGATTGGATATTCCACAAGCTGCACAAGCACTCACGGACTTAATGCAGCAGTTAGCCGGTAAAGCTTTGCTACTGGATATCAGTCAAACCCAAAGCGCTGAAACCTTAAGTGACTGGCTGACACAACAAGGGATCCAACTGGATATTCTGGTGCATAACGCTGGCATTACCCGGGATAAGTTGTTTCATCGTATGACTGAAGTACAGTGGACGCAGACGCTGGATATTAACCTGCGTGCGGTACAGCGGATCAACACACTTTTACTCGAACGGAATCAGATACAACACAATGGTCGTGTGCTGCTGTTGTCGTCCATGAATGGCCTGGCAGGCCAGAAAGGCCAGACCAACTATGCCAGTTCAAAAGCTGCGTTAATCGGATACTGTCAGTTTATGGCAAAACAATCAGTCAAGGGCATCACCTTTAATGCCATAGCTCCTGGTTTTATTGAGACCCAAATGACAGCCGCCATGCCAGTGATGGTGAAGGAAGTAGGGCGCAGAATGAACTCATTGCATCAGGCGGGTTTACCTGACGATGTCGCTTTGGCCGTGGCTTTTTTCGCCAGACCTGATGCGTCAGGTTTAAATGGCTCTGTACTTAGAGTCTGCGGTCAATGCTTTATCGGTGCCTGAGATAGTTGCTGCGCCACCTATACAGGCTTTGGCCCAGACATCAGGCAGCAGCCAGGCTTTTTTCCACGGCATAAATTGCTCGGCCGGCATGGGGCGCGCTATACCGTAGCCCTGTGCATGAGTACAGCCTAATTGCAGCAAAAGCTCACCATGTTCTGTGGTTTCCACACCTTCTGCGACAATTTCACGTTTAAACTCATTGGCAAGCACAATAATGCCTTTGAGGATGGCCAAATCGTCCGGGTCGACCAACATATCACGGACAAAGCTCTGATCGATTTTTAACACTTTCGCTGGCAAACGTTTTAAGTAAGTTAAAGAAGAGTAGCCCGTGCCAAAGTCGTCCAAAGCAAAACTGACACCGCTGCGGATACAGGCCTGCATCACGGCTTGTACATGGGTTAAATCATTCAGCGCGCTGGTTTCCAGAATCTCCAGCTGTAGTAAGGACGCCGGCACGTCTGAATAAAAATGCAGCAATAACTGCAGACGATTGACAAAGTCCAGTTGTTGTAAATGATAGGCTGAAATATTGACGCTTACGGGGATAGTCATACCCTGACGTTGCCATTCAGCCAGTTGCCGTAATGCCTCTTCAATCACCCAATAACCTAACTCCACACCCAGACTGTGCTGCTCTATAGCGGGTAGAAACAGGGCTGGAGCCACCATCCCTTTTTGAGGATGCAACCAGCGGATCAGAGCTTCTGCTCCTATCACTTCTCCTGTGTGCATATTGACCTTTGGCTGATAAAACAACCTGAATTGCTTTTGCGCCAGAGCTTGACGAATATCCAGTATAGTTTCCTGATGTCCACGCAAACTACGGGCGTAGTCGGTATCAAAGACGTGACAGCGGTTTTTGCCATCCTGTTTGGCCTGATACATCGCATGATCCGCTTGTCGTATCAATTGCTCAGCTTCTGTTGTATCGGCCTGGGGATAAAAGGTCAGACCTATACTGGCGGATACCGAGAGCATCCATTCATCGATTTTTACAGGTTTAGCCACGACATCCAGCAATTGCTGGATCTTTTGCATGCCTGCTTTTTTATCGCTAAGTTGTGGCAATAACACCACAAATTCATCACCGCCAATACGAGCCAATAGCTCATCTTTGGTCAATTGAGCTTGTAAACGTTCAGACAAAGCAATTAAAAACTGATCCCCTGTCTCATGGCCATGGCGATCATTAATTTCTTTAAATCCATCCAAATCCAGATAGGCGATAGCGAGCAGTTGATCGGCGCTGGTTTTTTTCAGTAATGACTGTAGCTGTTGAGTTAAAGCACTGCGATTTGAGAGGCCGGTCAAGCCATCATAAAGCGCTATCTTTTCCAGATACTGTTGTTGTTGGTACTGGTTCGTGATGTCGGAAAACAAACCCACATAATGTTGCAATTGACCTTTATCATCCAGCACAGCGCTTAGGGTTAAGCTTTGGAAATAATCTTCGCCTGATGCTTTTCTGCTCCACAGCTCTCCGGACCAAAAGCCCTGTTGCTGCAGACTTTGCCATAATGCGTTAAAGCTTTGTTCATCCTGATGTTCTGACTGCAGCAAGCGTGGCGTACAGCCTATCGCTTGTTTGGCACTATAGCCTGTGATCTCAGTAAAGGCCTGATTGACGTCTATCATCACACCCAAGGGGTCGGTGATCATAATGCCTTCGCGGGCGTGGGTGAATACGCTGGCAGATAAGCGCAGTTTATTGGCTGCTGTATGTTCCAGCGTAATATCGCGCGATAAGCCCACTGTACCAACATACTCACCTTCGACTAAAACAGGTGCTTTATAGGTTTCGAACCAATGCTGTTCGACTCCTACTTTACGCTGGGTTTGGATCAACTGGGGCTGGCCTGATGAGAGCACTTGTTTATCATGTACGACGTGGCTTAACGCACGTTGTGCGTCAAATAACTGCGCGTCAGTTTTGCCTGTTAAATCATTGATATCTTTGCCGGGGAATTCTTCTGCGAATTTGCGGTTTACTTCAAGGTAGCGGCCGTGGATGTCTTTTAACCAGACGACAAAAGGGATGCTGTCAATCAGGGTGCGCTGATACTGTTCTTTTTGTTGCAATCTGTGGATCAGGCTCTGACGTTCTTGAATCGAGCTGTTTAGGCGAAGTTGAGTCGCGCCGAGCCAACTCATAATACTGCCGGGTTTTGCCTTTCGCAGTTCAGTACTTTGCAGCACTTCTCCCCGACCCATAGCTTTAATTTGCTCGTATAGGTGACTGACAGAAGCGCCCAGAATGCTGTTATGAACCCGTTTAATATCCCACAGTGCATAAAACAGCAGTAAACCAGACAAAATAAACAGGATGCGCATCGTCAAGGCGTAAAACATGGCATCTTCGACTTCGTCCGCGGTGCGTTCATCCACCAGACTGTAGACGGTGGCAACGGGTTGCATTATGGCTTTCTTCCCCGTGTTATAATTCTGGTCAAACACAGCAAGCAAGGCTTGTTCTTTATTTTTTGCTTTTTGAACAGGATCAATCTCTGGCCGTTCCAGCAGCTGCATAGCTTTAATTTCGTTGAGTGCCAGCGCATCAGATTGAATTTTGGCTTGCTGCAACGCAGCGAGTTCCGTTGATGTGAATCCAGCATTTTTAGCTAAATCAAGCAGCGCTATCCGCGAGCCCGCGGGTCTGGGTCTTTGATTGTCGTCATCAACCAAATCCCAGTACACTTGATGGTAGTTGATTGGACGAGCGGCCTGACCATTGCGAATGGCAATAATTTCGTCAAAGTGATTTTTATAACGGTATTCACCTGTGGCTATATAACTTCTGGCCATTCGGCTTAAATCGTCTGAAGACTGACGCAATTCACCTATCACTTTTAATGAGAAGACCCGCTGCTCATTGGCTGCATCAATACGTTTTTCTGCATAGACATAAGCGATAAAAATAGTGCTAAAGGTCAGCAGTAATAACAACGCGGCCCAAAACCTTAATGTAAGTTCAGAAGTTGTATAACGCCTTACCTGCACAAAAACTCCTGCTCTTGCTCTGTTCAGTTGAAGTAGGTTTTGAAACTATTGATAGTCTGTCTGTCAATAGTTAGTGAGCCGGATCACGAAAGCAAGCTGATCTGTTCTATTTTTGCTGTTTTATTTCCAGAAATTTAGAAAAAATGACCAACTAATGCTAACACTTTGTTTTTTCAGTGAACCTCTATTAGTCTTATCAGGTCAATAAATATACTGTTTGAAGTAAAGCTGAGGCTTGTGTGATGGATAAGTACCAGACTTTTTATCAGCCGGATACAGAGCTATCTAATCTTATACAAAGTATTGGGGTCCAGTTAGCAGATTGGGTTTGCGCTCTATCTCAGGCTTCAGTGCTGCAACTGGAGGCTTTAAAGCTCAAATCCATTCAGGCTAGCCTGGCACTTGATCATAATTCTCTGTCTTTAATTCAGTTGCAACAATTGGCTGCAGGCAAAAGGGTTGTGGCTTTAGTGCAGGATATTCGGCAGGCAAAAAATGCTTTGGCGTTGTATCAACAACTGGATAGCTTTCGGCCTTATCAGAGCGAGGATCTACGTAAAGCTCATGCAGCTTTTATGCTCAATGTTACATCGGATGCAGGTCAGTACCGTCAGCAGGGGGCTGGAGTTTATGAGGACCATAAACTAGTTCATATGCCGCCAGCGCCCTCTGTGGTTGCAGCTCAGGTCGAAGAGCTTATTACTTCGTTGCAACAGTACCCGCTTCATCCTTTATTGCTATCTTGCCTGATGCATTTTCAACTGGCCTCTATTCATCCGTTTTCAGATGGCAATGGTCGCTTATGCCGTTTGTGGCAACAGTTGGTTTTAATGCAGTGGCATGCATCCTTTTGTTATTTGCCTTTTACGGTGATGCTGAAAGAAAAGTCCCGCGATTATTACAAAAGCCTGAGACAAGCGAACCCCAAACACGACGCAACCAGTTTTATACTCTTTATGCTGCGGTGTATCCAGGAGTCCTTAGCCACTGAACTACAACTGATGCAGAGCCATCAGCCGGCTATGGGTTTACCTGAGCAGCCGTTCATCGAGTTGTCTCAGTTTGTGCAGCTAAAAGCACAAAAAGTAAAAACAAAAACTTCAGGCCCTTGGTATAAAACTGAAGATCAAATTTTGAAAAAGCTGAAAAAAGATAATAGGCTCAGTGCCAAAACTATAGCGGATGAATTGGGTTTAAGTTCCAGAGCTATTGAAAAGCAATTGGCGAAGCTCAAAGCTGAAGGTAGGTTGGTGCGCACTGGCCCTGCCAAAGGTGGACGCTGGCAGGTGGTGGCCTGACTGAGTTTTGCTGGTTTTGAGCTCTGAATGCTTTTGTATTGGCCACTGATAGCATTTTTTTTACCTTTGGTCGGTTTTGTCATCTGACAGCCTGAAAGGCTCAGTACACTAGCGTTTTTGAGTCTGGCTTAGGGTTGTCTGATGCGTAATTTCTTTATGGTGTTGTGTTTTGTTTTTATTTGTCCAGACCTTAACGCTTCTCCTGCTACACAACAACCAGCAAATAGCTTATTACTGATCTCTATCGACGGTTTTGCTCAGGACTATCTGCAGCGGTATAAAGCACCAACTTTGCATCGACTGGCTCAAAACGGAGTCACTGCGGTGGCTATGCAGCCCTCATTTCCGACTAAAACTTTCCCTAATCATTACAGCATAGCCACAGGTTTATATCCTGCTCATCACGGTATAGTGGAAAACAATATTTATGATACGGATTTTGACGCTGTGTTTCGCATGAGTAAACCTGAAGAGGTAAAGAATGCGCGCTGGTGGCTGGGTGAACCAGTCTGGGTTACAGCGGAAAAACAAGGTGTAAAAACCGGTACCTATTTTTTTCCTGGCTCTGAGGCGGCCATTAAAGGTGTGAGGCCCGGTTTATGGCAGGCTTATGATGGTTCCGTCAGTAACATCGACAGAGTAAAATCTGTGTTGGCCTGGCTGGATTTGCCAGAAGAGAAACGCCCTCAGTTTCTGACTTTATATTTCAGCTCAGTGGATGATGCAGGTCATGCGTATGGACCTGATTCTGAGCAAGTAGCCGAAGCGATAACGGACGTCGATCAGGCACTTGCGGTGTTAGTCGCAGGTCTTGAACAAAGAGGTTTGATGAGCACCATCAATTTGATGTTGGTTTCAGACCATGGCATGGCCAAAGTACCGCAGCAGCAGGTGATTGAATTGGATCAACTGTTTGATGAAAAGAAAGCTGCTCTTATTTTATGGACTCCTGAAATAGTATCGATTTTTCCTAAAGCTGGTGAATTAGAGTCGATTTATCAGCAACTTAATACTTCATTGCCACCTCAAGCCCGAGTCTATAAAAAGTCAGAATTACCAGAGCGCTGGCATTATCAGAACAGCAAACGTATCGCACCTATATTGGTTGTACCTCAAAGCGGCTGGCGTTTAATGCAAAAACAAAAACACAAAGAATGGCAGGAAAAACCGGGGCGTAGTCTTGTTACAGGCAGTCATGGTTATGATAACAATAGCCCTGAAATGCAGGCCATTTTTATCGGGCATGGTCCTGTATTCAAATCGGGTAGCCAGATCCCGGCTTTTGCCAATATCGAATTGTATAACCTGATGTGCCGCATTTTGGGCATTGAAGCTGCAGCCAATGATGGAGATCCGGCTTGGGTAGATACGGTATTTAAAGCTGACGCTAAAAAGCGTCAGCCTGCAGATTAGAGCTGTTTTGTCATAAAATATTTGCAACCAGTCAAAGGGTAGTTGGTTTGGGTCCACTGTACCTGATAACCATGACGTTCATAAAAAGGCCTGGCCTGAAAGTCCAGTGTGTCGAGAATCACAAAGCTGCAGCCACGAGCCTTCGCAATCTGTTCAGCCTCTGCCAGTATGCTTGAGCCTATACCTTGGCCACGAATACTCTGATCTAACCATAATGACTCCAGATAAAACCAGTGACCAAAAGTACGCCCAGCCAAAGCCGCTACTAGTTCACCTTTCTCGTTTTCCAGTTTTAAGCCCAGTTGTTGGCGCTTTGATGCATCCCAGTGCAAGGCATTAAATTCAGCAATTTTTTGTTTTGCCAGTTCAGCAAACTCGTAGGTATGCACAGGGGTAAACATCTGCAACTCCAAAAGGTGAGGTATGATGGCGAATATATCACTGAAATCATCGTTATAGCTTCAGGCCTCAGGATGGAAGCGCCGATTTTCACACTAAGCGTTTAAAATAACAGCAAACAACAGCAGTTTTAAAAAAAATACTTGCAAGCAAAGCAGTGGCTGCATAACATAGCGCCCGTTGTCACAACTTAGTTGCAACACAACAATGCGTCCTTAGCTCAGTTGGTTAGAGCACCACCTTGACATGGTGGGGGTCGGTGGTTCGAGTCCACTAGGACGCACCAAATTCCTAAATAAAAACAGCACCTTACGGGTGCTGTTTTTATTTCTAATTACATAATTGACTTCCAAATACTTCTAGCTTGTTCCTGTTATGTTCTTGCTTTACCTTGGCTTATTTTAAAACTCGCTGACTTATAGCAGGTAGCAGGCCTATTCCTAGGCGTGCAGCAAAACCAGTTACAAGCTTCACTCGCTTTAAAAGGTCAATTCGCGTACACTCCCCAGTCAACGATCAATTCCTGTTGTATTGATCTGACGTCAAATTTGGAGAAATTGATGACAAAACCACTATGGACTATCGGCCTTGACGTCATAGTTACTGATTCGACGAGCGAATGTTATGGTCAGGTTGGTCATATTGTCCGGATCTCTTCGCCGGGAAACAGTGTTCGTTTATCTGTTGATTTTGAAGGTAACGTATTCGGTTTTGATCAAGACGATATTGAAGTCGCTTTAATCTAGCGTTGAGTGAAGCGAAAATAGCTGTTCACTTGAAAGTCCTTGCCTTTAATCCTGCAGCCCTGCAAGAGCAGATAGCTAGCAGATCATGATTAGTGGACAGTCCGTTTTGACCTGTCCGATCACGTCCTTAATCAGCAACCAGAAGAATATAAGCTTCAGTGACCTGAGCTATATGCTCTTGCATTGCTGCTTTGGCGCCTGGTGCGTCGCGGCGGCTTAAGCACTGATAAATTTTTTCATGCGCCTGAATATTTGGGCCCGCCATCTGGCGGCGCACTTTTTCTGTAAATGCTCTGCTTATCTCAGATGACTCCCTTAAGCTCCATAACCATTCCACCATAGACTGCAGCGCACTATTGCGGGTAGCGCTGGCAATTAGCTGATGAAATTTGCCGTCAAAAGCTTCGGCTTCAGCCGTTTTTTGTGCGGCTACCAAAGCTGTCATCTGGTTCAAATACGCTTTAAGTTTTAATAACTCTTCATTACTGATGCGCTCTGCAGCTAATGCAGCAGCGTCACCCTCCACTAAAAGCCGTGCTTCCATAATCTCCAGAGGACCCGGCGCGTCATCGGTCAAAATAGAGCTTTTTAATGCTGCAGATTTCAGTACATAAACCCCTGAGCCGGGTTTAATTTCCACCAATCCTGATACTTCCAGCGCTATTAAGGCTTCACGCACTGTCTGACGGCTGACGTCGAAATGCTGCGCCAAATCGCGCTCTGCTGGCAGCCGATCGCCTGGATTCAGTTCGCCTTTAGCAATGTTTTGCGCCAGCTTATCGGCGATCAATAGATACAGGCGGGGGCTATTGGCCTGGCTGCGTTCTGTATTGAGCTTCAGTGGTGAGTCTGTTGTTTGTGTCATGGTGGCTTCAAATTTATTTTGGTCTGTCCAAATTTTGTATATTGCAAATTGGACAGGCCAAATGTTAGTGTTAATCAATAGGCCTGACCAATTTAATCTGTTAACCCGGACAATTCAAGTCTGAGGGGCCGGGCGGCAGTCAAACCGAGCTGATTCTGAGGACGCTTATGAAAATTATTGATGCAAAAGTTATTGTCACCTGCCCGGGCAGGAACTTTGTCACTATTAAAATCACCACAGATCAAGGTTTGTATGGCATAGGGGACGCGACCCTGAATGGTCGTGAGCTGGCTGTTGCCAGCTATTTGCAGGACCACCTGATCCCTTGCCTGATTGGCCGTGATGCCAGCCGTATCGAGGATATCTGGCAGTTTTTTTATCGTGGCGCTTACTGGCGTCGTGGCCCAGTGGGTATGACAGCTATTGCTGCCATAGACGTGGCGCTGTGGGACATTAAAGCCAAAGCTGCTAATATGCCTTTGTATCAGTTGCTCGGTGGCCGCAGCCGCGATGGTGTGATGGTGTATGGTCACGCCAATGGCCGTGATATCGCCGAAACAGTCTCTGAAGTAGGGCGTTATATCGATATGGGCTACAAAGCTATTCGGGCTCAGACTGGTGTACCTGGCCTTGCCAGCACTTATGGTGTGTCGGGTGATAAAATGTATTACGAACCGGCCGATGGTAATTTACCCACTGAAAACCTCTGGTCGACCAGTAAGTATTTAAACTCTGTGCCTAAGCTGTTTGAAACGCTGCGCGAGACTTATGGTTTTGACCATCAGTTATTACACGACACCCATCACCGCTTAACTCCTATTGAAGCAGCGCAACTGGGTAAGTCGTTAGAACCCTATAAATTATTCTGGTTAGAAGATGCTGTGCCTGCCGAATTACAGGAAGGTTTCCGTTTATTCCGCCAGCATACGACTACGCCTATTGCTGTGGGCGAAGTGTTTTCTTCTATTCATGACTGCCAGCAACTGATCAGTGAACAGCTGATTGACTATATCCGTACCACCATAGTGCATGGTGGCGGTATCACCCATTTACGCCGTATTGCGCATCTGGCTGAGCTGTATCATGTCCGTACTGGTTTCCACGGTGCAACCGACTTAAGCCCTGTCACTATGGGCGCTGCGCTGCATTTTGATACCTGGGTGCCGAATTTTGGTATTCAGGAATATATGCGCCATACCCCGGAAACAGACGCCGTATTTCCGCATGACTATCATTTTGACAATGGCTATTTGAAGATTGGTGAAACACCAGGTCATGGTGTCGATATCGACGAAGCGAAAGCCGCCAAATACCCGTACCAACGTGCTTATCTGCCGGTGAACCGGTTGGAGGATGGCACCATGTTTAACTGGTAATTTTAATAGGGGACTATTGCCAATAGCTATCAGCCTCAGATTTTGTACTGTACAAAAAAGATGCAGTCAAATAGAGAGAATAGGTGGATACATTTTGTGATTTTTTAGAGTTGCAGGCATTGCCATATGGCGTTCGGATCGAGCAAACCTCTTCAGTCAATCTTTGGCAGAGTGAGTGTGCATGCCTGCAACATGCCACTTTTGAAATACAGGAAAATTAAATGGGAGTTGTCGCTATTCAGTGCAGAAACTTACTGATCTCTTCCTGACCCAGGCGTTATACTAGTAACAGAGTAAAAAACTGTTCGGCCTTCTTTAAGAGGCTGGTGGTGTCAAGTCGAAGGAGAGGGATATGACCTCTGTATTAAGTTCAGTAGACCAACGAACTAATCTGGTTGGACAAAACCGGCTGGAATTATTGTTATTCAGACTACAAGGCCCACAGTTTTTTGGTATCAATGTGTTTAAAGTGCGTGAGGTTTTACCTTGTCCTGCGCTAAATTCACTGCCCGGCGCTCATAACCATGTGCGAGGGGTGGCCCACGTACGGGGCGAGCCTATTACGGTGATTGATTTAAGTGCAGCCACGGGTGGAAAACCTTTGGTGGATCTGAAAACGGCTTTTATTCTGGTCACAGAATACAACCGCCATGTGCAGGCCTTTCTGGTCGGCAATGTAGAGCGGATCGTGAACGTGAATTGGTCAGAAATGTTGCCGCCTCCTGCTGGTGTTGGTCGCAGTCATTATATGACGGCTGTTACCCGTATCGAAGGCCGTATGGTGCAGGTCATAGACGTAGAAAAGGTATTCAGTGAAATCTCCCCAATGCAGGAAGAAATCAGCGAATCTGTCAAACAAGCTGCTGAGCAGATTGATTTGAAGGATATCACAGTGCTGGTTGCGGACGACTCTGCTGTGGCCCGTAATCAGGTGCGTCGTGCGCTGGAGTCTATGGGCGTTCATGTTGAACTGGTGAATGACGGTAAACAAGCGCTGGATTGGCTGGTGAATAAAGCCGGGCAGACCGACAACTTAGCGGCACAAGTACCACTGCTTATCTCTGATATCGAAATGCCGGAAATGGATGGGTACACTCTGACTGCTGAAGTGCGACAAAACGACAAGCTCAAAGGCATTCATGTCATTTTACACTCCTCTTTAAGTGGAGTTTTTAATGAAGTGATGATTAAAAAAGTTGGTGCTGATCAGTTTATCGCTAAATTCCATCCGGATGAACTGGCCAGTGCCGTACAAAAATGGCTGCAGCCACAATTGGAGCAGCAGCCAGGTTAGACAGGCCTGATAGCTGGTAAGACTCAGCTTTAGAAATAGCCGAAAAAAGAAGGGGGTTCAGATGAACCCCTTTGTTATTTTTTAAGTCGTTTCAACACTGTTAATGCAAATGCCGGTGACCTGTGCTGGTTTTGCCACCACCTTGAGCTTGAGCAGGTGCAAAATCACGGATTTTTATAAAGTCTTTCACGAAAGGCTTCACACCCAGCTTTTGGTACAAATCAGTCGGCACTATGGCTTTGCCCTGAGTGATCACTAAAGCCAACTTACGAATATCGCTGATATTTTGAGTTGGATCACCATCCACCAGCAACAAGTCGGCATCAAAACCTACTTTGATCTGACCTTTATGTTGTTCTACGTTGCTGTAACGGGCGCCGTTTAACGTGGCAACTTGTAAAGCTTCCGAAGCCGTCAGGCCAGCTTTGACTAACAGCTCCAGTTCGCCTTGCAAGGTAAAACCGGCCAGCTCGTCTGTGCCTGCGACAACAGGGATCCCGGCTTTGTACATCATGCCAACAAACTCAATCATTTTGGCGTAGGATTTCGCATAACGCTCTGCTGTGGCTTCATCCGGGATATCCAGTTCAGCCCGGGCGTAGGCGCGCTGAATATCAGGTGGTAAATGAGTAACGATGGCGCGCCATGGTTCACCCACTGTACCATCGGTTTTTTTCAGGAAATCAAAAGTCGCCAGGGTCGGATCCACAGTCACATTGTGACTTTTCAGTAAACGGATAAAATCCTGTACTGCTTTGCTTTGCAAATCCAGATCCGCCACTTGTTTGGCGGGAAGATAAAACCGATCTAGGGTTCGGGTGTCAGTGTCTGGTTTCACTAAAAAATTCAACATTAACTGATTAATATGCTGAATTTCATCAAAACCCGCAGCTATGACATCCTCTGCTTTAAGAAATGCGGGCACATGGCCGCTGACGCGCAAGCCGCGGCTATGAGCGTAAGAGACTGTGTCTTTAAGAATGTCTTTTGGAAAAGAGTTGTAAATTTTCAACTGCGGGTAGCCATGAGCTGCATACCAGTCGATGGCATGTTTGGCTTCAGCGAGATCGTTAATCACAAAACCATTGCGGGCGGAGTAGGCGCTTTCCCCTTCGAGAAAACCCGTTGGCACTATAGTTGGTGCCAGCAGCTGATCGGTATCTATTTCGTCGATCATACTTTGCAAGGTCGCATTGTCATTACCCATATCCCGTAGCGTAGTGACCCCAGCTGCTAAATGCAGCGCTCCTTCCCAGCGTGACAAGTGGCCATGCATATCAAACAGGCCTGGTAACACAATACGATTGGCTGCATCGATTTCATGCTCGACCGGACTATGCAGCGAACCTGTCGGCACTATACTGGTGATTTTGCCACGTAACAGATAAATGTCGCTTGGCACACTTAGTTTCAGCGTTTGGCTGTCAAAAATACGGGCGTTACGAACCAGAGTCAGGCCATTCAGCTTTTTCGGTAAGGTCGCCAGCTTTTCAAGAAGCTGTGTTTCAGCCTGTTGTTGGATCTCAAGCATGGCTTTGGCATTCTGCTGCCAGCCTTCCTCTATAAGAGTAAGGTAACCTGGCGCTAAATAAGCAAACAGCCGCGGGTTTTCGCCTTGCGTTGCCCAAACAAAATTCGGTTCAAAACCAACACCTGTCTGGACTAACAATTGGACCTGTTGTTTTTCACCGCCATTGTCGACGATAAGTTCACTAACCACTTCCTGAGTTAGGGTTCCGCTGGGTAACAGAGGCAAAGAGTTTTTACCGCTTTTAGCCAGAGCAGCTATGGCAACAGACGACAGATAAGGTGAGCCATCGACCGGCAGATACAAGGCGTTTTGTTGATAGTTCACCTTTGTCTGATCTTTGCCTGTGCTCCAACTGGCGCTATTGCCTTGTACTTTAAAGCGTTCGTTAATGACTGAACCAAAGGTGGTGTTGCCTTTGGCCTGATAGTCTGTGATAAAGCCATCTTTGTTTAAGCTGATTTTCTCATCCAGTTCAGGTCCACGGCCGTTGTCTTTAAAGATATACCGGACAGAAATTTCGCCTTCGTCACTCACTTTTACAATCTGCTCGCCGGCTTTTACGCCCTTATCGACCAGAATAGTGTAAGAATATTGTTCCTCTGCAAACAGGCTGCTACTGCATGCCAACAGGGTTAGCAGACTTAATTCTTTGATTTTCATAAGAGTTCCATGGTGTTACTTCAACACATACAGCTTAAAACAAATTAAGCAGGTAAGGCAGTATAAAAATGTAAGCAGAAACATAACCGTAATGGCTTGTGAATGTACAGGTTAAAGAGTGACTTAGCCGTTGGCGTTTCAGTGCATTTTATTTGTTTGTTTTCCGCTGTTTATCTTTTGTTTGCCAGCTATGCTAATAACCAAACCGCATTATTCTGTGTAAGTGTATGTCTATCTGTTGATAGACTGTTGCTAATTTTTAGTTTTTATCGTATTTTTCATTTTGTCGCGATGAAGTCATGATTTTAGTCAAAGTTCAGTCGAGACTTTGCGTTTATACTAGTTGAGTGTGGTTGACAAATAGTGAATTAAATCTGATGGTTAGTTGGTTAACTTAGCCAGAGAAATGTTTAGGCTGTAAACAGGCCTGTTTGGGCAACATTATTTAAGTGAAGAGGTGTATTGTATGACCAGCTTGATGAATTCCATTGACCAGCGCACTAATATTGTGGGTCAGAACCGCCTCGAACTTTTAATGTTTCGTCTGAACGGTGCTCAGCCTTATGGCATCAATGTGTTCAAAGTACGTGAAGTGATACGTTGTCCTGAGCTTAGTGAGTTGCCAGGAGCAAACCCGAATGTGCGTGGTATAGCGCATTTACGCGGTGTACCTGTAACAGTGATCGATTTAAGTCAGGCTACAGGAGGTAAACCTGTGTCTGATTTAAGCAATGCTTTTATTTTGGTGACTGAATACAACCGTAATACTCAGGGCTTTTTAGTCGGTGGGGTGGACCGTATAGTCAACGTCAACTGGGAACAAATCTTACCTCCACCTCATGGAGCAGGTCGCTCACATTATTTAACTGCTGTGACAGAAGTTGATAATAAGCTGGTACAGATCATTGATGTAGAAAAAGTGTTTTCAGAAATTTCGCCTGTTGATGAAACGGTCAGTGAATCGGTAAAAGAAAAAGCCAAAGATATAGACTTTAAAGATTATACAGTTTTGGTAGCCGATGACTCTGCTGTGGCCCGAAATCAAGTCAAACGTGCGTTATCCACCATAGGTATCCATGTTGAGACTGTGAACGATGGCCGCTTGGCCCTGAACTGGCTCGAAGCCAAAGCACAGGAGCTGGGTGGTGATATTTCAGCAAAAGTGCCTCTTATTATTTCCGACATCGAAATGCCTGAAATGGATGGCTACACCTTAACTGCTGAAGTTAAAGCCAATGAGCATTTGCGTCATGTGCATATTATTCTGCACTCCTCTTTAAGTGGTGTCTTTAACGAAGCCATGGTGAAAAAAGTCGGGGCAGATCAGTTTATTGCAAAGTTTCACCCTGATGAGCTGGTGTCTGCGGTGCAGCAGTGGATGAATAGCTAATCACTCACAGGCTTTTTTCTGTACCAGGTTTGGGCCCTGTCTACCATAACAGTCATTAAGTAAATAATGACTGTTATATCATGCAAAACTCCGTTGATTTACTTTTGAAACAGTGGGGCTCACTCATTCAGAGTTGCCGGGCTGAACGCGAAAGTCAGAGCCAGTTCGCCAAACGTCTTGGCGTCGGACGTTCTACTGTCTCTGCATTAGAGAATGGCTGTGCTCAGGTAGCCGTAGGCACCTATTTGCAGGCAATATTGGTGTTGGGACTGGCAGGCTCTTTCGCCGACTGGTTGAGTCAACAGGATCAGCAACAACGGCAACGTTTCCGGCATTCAGGGCCAAGGCTGGACAATGATTTCTGATCCGCTAAAACCCCAGTTGTTATGTCTTTGTTGAAGCTTTGCAACAGGATGCTGTGATTTAGCCTTGGCTTTTAGTTTATCGCGCCATCAGGCCAAAAAGAAAATCGCTAAAAACCAGCTATGGTTATCCGGCACTTGCTGAAATTCTGCGACAGTACAGTAGTGGTCCCTCGGACAGCGAAGAGCTGTATCGCCGCATGTTGCTTAATTTGTTGATAGGTAACACGGACGATCATAGCCGCAGCATTTTAGTGAGGCCGGAGTATCAGCTACGGACATTGAAATGCTAAAAGGCTTGCTCCCAGACTGATTGACCTGCTGCAGTGATGCAGTTTTCTGTTAGAATCGCCGTACTTTAGCTTGAGAGCTATTTTGTCACTCAGGGCTTATGTGTTAACTCAATGGATAGTGAATGATTAATTATTTTCGCATTTTGGGCGTTAAAGCAAACGCCAATGAAGATGAGATTAAAAAAGCCTATAAGCGCTTATCCAATAAATACCACCCGGATAAACTGCTGAATTTAAGCGACGATGAAAAAGAGCAAGCTGCAGAGCAATTACAAAAGGTGAAAGAAGCCTATGATGTATTGTCTGATGCCAAAAAACGCGCGGCTTTTATCAAAGATTTTAATAATGTGATAGTGCCGGACCCGACTGCAGCCATGAAAGAGCTGTGGGATAGTTATTACCCGTCCGTAAAAGGCTAAAACTGATGAGCAAAACATTCGACAAAAACCGTTTAGAAGCGTTAAAAACTGACGCTTACGAAAATATTGAATCCTACAACGATCCGGACACACCAAAAGCGCTGGAAAAATTTACCAGCCAAATCAAAGCTATTTTGCAGGCTGATCCGAAGATGTTGCATTCAGTGCCTGAATATTTGCCGGTCGCGCTTTATGGTCGCGTAAAATTTACCCCTGAGGCTACGCTGAAATGGGCCGCCTGGCTTAATAAAAACACCATGCCAGTCTGGGATGAGTTTAAAACTTCTGTAGCTTTTAATAATGCTGATTTACCACTGGTCAAAACCATCCGTGAATTTAACGAGGATTTACTGATTGAAAGCTGCGCCGTGCTGTTTATGCTGAATAAACACATCGCAGCAGCGCCAGGTCCACGTGATAACTTTGATGACGAAGATGAAGATTCTGACGAGTCCTCTTATCGTAACGAAGCTGATGATGATTACGAAGGCCGTGACGACGAAGAAGAAGGGTACGATGACCAGTACGATGAAATTACCTTTAACCGGGAAGGTCGCTGATGAATAGTCTGATTGAAATTGCTGTGGCAGAAATTAAAGAACTTGCCATAGTTGAGCCGAAACAGGCCAGTAAAAAGTTTGAGCTGATGGCCAATACCATGTCTGATGCTCAGCTGGTTGAAGTGATTGAAAACATAGATATTGTGACTCTGACTCAAATTAACAGTCAGCATGATATTTCGTTTCCTTCAATTATTTCTGAACTGATGACACCAGAAAAAATCCGCGACATCGTCTGCCAGCAGCCTTTGTACTGGGAAGAGAAAATCAAAAACAATGCGGACGATTTGAAGCAGCATACTTTTGATTTTTTAACTTATCTTATCCGTACTCAGGACAGCGAAACCAAGCAGGCTGAAATTCTCGAAGCCATAGCTGAAGATCCGGCCGGCTTGTTTTATTTGTCTATTCCTTTTATTGAGCTGTACCGCGGAGAAGTGATTGAAGACGAAGACGAAGTGCATGATTTACTGCATGAAGAAGAGCAAGATTTAGAAGAAGCCATCAGCTACACCGAACGCCATCTGAATGAAGAGGTGCATGGTTTAGGTTATGATGACCCACGCAGTTTATTAGCACTGATCCGCCAATTGACACCGCAGGTGGAAGAGGCCATTAAAAATCTGGTGCGTAACGAAAACTCCGGCTGGGAGCACATTATCAATAAGTTCGCAGCTGAGCTGGTGATGCAAGCCAAAGAGAAAAACCAATCCACAGACGAATACGCCGAAGTGGATGATATGTTTAGTTTCCTCGATTAAGCTTTAGATCAGTAAAGGATCAGTTATGCAGTTAGTGGTGCGGGATGCCAATCAGGGACCTTTTCTAACCAAGGTATTGAACTACGCCAAAGCAGAGCAAAAACTCTCACAAGCGCAGCTGGAACAGGTGAAAAGTAAAGCTGTGCTGATGAGCCTGAAGTTTGCTGACAAGTTTTACAACAAATACAAAATGCATCTGTTGGAACAAGCAGCCCACGATATTATTGGTGTGGCGAGTTTAGGCCTGGCAGAACTGTCCGGTCATGATTTGGATAAAGCATTGGCCTTGCTGGTTAGCCCTGAAGGTATAGTTAAACCTTTCCAAAAAGGCTGGAGCATGTTGTCGCAGGTCAGCCAACAGGTGTCCAACCGTAAATCCTTATACGGTGAGGTGGAAGAGCAGTTGTTGCAGGACATCGCCAGTCCACCAGACATCGAAGAGTGGCAGGGTGTGCAGGTGTATCAGCAGGCGCTGCGCGAATCACGTCGCCGTCAGGCCATCAGTGTGGTGAAACAAACCTATTTCTACCATACGCAGTTGGATCCGTTCGAGCACTTTAACCTGGAAGATATGCTGGCCGAAGTGGTGTTGTATCGCCTTTGCACTAAGGGCGGCAAGGTCAAACAGGATTTAAAACAGCGGTTACGCGATATCGAACTGGCCGAGGAATGGTTTGACGTAACCTTTCTCAAAGCTCATACCGAACAGGTGCTTAGCTTATTACCTGCTGGTTATTCAGAAGCAGTGACTGTGGAGCTGGGGGATAATTTCTATACTGCTCTGGTACGTACTTTGCAATTTGCCAAAGGGTATAAAAAATTACTGGCAGAGAATGCATCGCCAGAACGTCGGGATGCTTATGAGCATAAACAGGGGATGTTGAATCCGCTGTTAGGCTGGCCGCAATACATTGAAATGTAAAATTGGGGTCAGATCACATTGTTAACTGTTAACAATGTGATCTGACCCCATTTTAAGTTTTTGGACACTGCTGCTGTACTGCTTTCCACCAAATGACATGGCGTTTTAACTCTGCTTTTAATTCAGTATTTGGCACCTCAAAGCGCTGTGAAATAGGTTGCTCGAGAGCGGTTCCTTGATACAGCTGCTGCAATAGCGGATACAATTGCTGATAAGTGCCATCCACCTGTGCCAGATACACCTGCACTTTGCCGATAAAATACTGCAGTAAAATGGTATTCAGAATCTCTGCTTTGTCTGAGTGTTTACCGGCTGGGCACACCACTTTTAGATCAAGCTGTTCTAACTGCTGATTGACGCTTTGCAGCCAGTTCTGGCTAAAGCGCAAGCTTTGTTGCAACTGACTTAGTGTATTGGCCTTGTATAAAGCTTCTAATGCCTGCTCTGGATTGATGCTGCTGGCCTGCTGCCAGTTCTGCTCGACAATACTTTTTTGCAGCGTAAGCAAGGAATGTAAGGCTTGCATAGTTTCAGCCACGCCTGCGACTGAATTGGGTTCTGACAAGCTACGGTAGGGATGCAGTTGTTGACGTAAAGTCTCATCCTGCTGCAAAAAATTTTGCCAATGTTTATCGATTTGTGTGGTTTTGTCAGAGGCAATAGCAGCAAGTTTTTGTTGTAAATCGGGCGCTATATCCGGATGGGTTAAACAAGGCTGCACTTGTTTTAAAAACGCCAGTTCGTATTTCAGACGTTGGCTTGGCGGCATAACCTTGCCCAGGCTGCTATTACGCTCGCCCAGCAATACATCCAGGCCACAGGCTCGGCTCGCCACTAACTCAACCAGAGTAATGCTGGTTTCTGCTATATCGGCTCTGGTTGCTGTGATGGAAGGAAGGGGCTTTAAATCCAGCGGCGCTGGGTCTTGTAGCTCCAGTGCTAAAGTACGACCAAGCCGTTTGGCATAGTCGTCCATAAGAGATAGGGCCGGATCGCTGCAGCCACTAAGCACAAAAACAGCAGCAAGCAGATTCAGTACTTTAATGAGAGGCCGCTGACTGTTGCTGCTGTAAAATTTTGCCATCTTCTAATCGCCTGATTTGGTTTTTTAGAATAAGCGCTAACATCACAGCAGCGCAGGATAAACCGACAATAATACCAATCCAAAAGCCATGAGCGCCCATCTTGGGCAAAATCCAGTCTGTTAAACCTAATACAGTGCCCAAACCAAAACCGATCGGCCAATAGGCAACAAAGGTGATAAAAAAGATAGGTTTGGTGTGTTTTAAGCCGCGTAAGGCACAGGCTGACACCACCTGTATCGCATCAGATATCTGGTAGAAGCAGGCCAGAACCAGAATAGAGGTAGCGACTGCCAATACGGCTGGGTCGGTAGAGTAGAGCGACGCCACTAAAAAACGACCAAAATAAGTCACCAGCGCTATACCTACAGCCATCATCATCGCCAGTTGCACAGCGGTTGATACGGCTTTTTTCAGCTCCTGCACATCGTTACTGCCGACCAGATGACCGACCCGTATCGTCGTTGCCATACCCATACTCATCGGCAACATAAACACCAAAGCACTGTAGTTATTGGCAATTTGATGACCGGCCACCACTATAGGGCCTAAATGCACAATCATCAGCGGGATAGAAGAGAACAAAGTCACTTCAAAAAATAGCGAAAAGGCGATAGGCGTACCTATCGCGATGATATGCCATAAATCTTTGCTATTGGGTTTGAGGTGATCGGGCTTTTTCATATAAAGCGCTGTGCTACGGCTTCTGAAAGCATAAATAGTGATGGCAATAAACATCGCCAGAAAAACTAAAGACGTCGCCACACCACAACCAGCGCCACCTAAAGCTGGCATACCCAACTTGCCATAAATAAACACATAGTTGGCCGGAATATTGACCAGAATACCGACAAAAGCTATCCACATGGTGGCTTTGGTATTGCCTATGCCTTCAAACAGATTACGGAAGATCATATAACCAGCGGCCGGATAAACGCCGTAGCTGACATAGACCAGATAATCGACTGCTTTGGCACGCAGGTTTTCTTCCATCGACAAGTACTGCAACGGCAAGTGGATATACTGCATAGCTATGACAATCACAGTCGCCAGTACCATCGCCAGATAAAATCCTTGCAGCGCATTATGCGGAATGGCCTTATGGTTTTTCGCACCATAAAGCTGAGAAATGATAGGCGTCAGTGCCAGCAATAGCCCCTGCAAGGTCAGAATAATCGGTAGCCAAATGGCAGAAGCGACAGCAATAGCAGCCATATCCAGCGCACTGACACGACCAGCCATAATGGTATCAATCACAAACATCATGGTTTGGGTCAGCTGAGCCAGCATAGTAGGGCCGGATAATTTCAGAATGGTTTTTGCTTCAAAGCGGGAAAAAGGTAACATAACAACTCTTGTCAGACAGGCGAAAAAACGCCGTAAAGATAGCACAGCAGGGGCCTTATGTTTACCGGAATAGTGCAGGCAAAAGTTAAAGTCAGTGAAATCAGCGACCAAGAGCAGTTTCGTCGCTTAACTCTTGCAGTACCTGTGCAGTTGCTGCAAAACCTGGAGCGGGGCGCCAGTATCTCGGTGAATGGTACTTGTTTAACGGCTACCGAATTCAGTCTGCTTGAGCCTTTAGGTTGGGTGAGTTTTGATGTAATAGACGAAACCTTAATCAAAACTAACTTAGGTGCTTTAACTAGTGGCTCATTGGTAAACTTTGAGCGTTCTTTAACTTTTGGTCGTGAAATTGGTGGGCATTTGGTGTCAGGCCATGTGCATGGTACTGCGACTATTTTAGCTGTCAGCCAAACTGGTTCGAACTGGCGGGTGGATATTGAGCTCAAACCTGAATTTAAAAACTATGTGCTCAGCAAAGGTTTTATCAGTATTGATGGCATTAGCCTGACGGTAGGCGAAGTGACAGACACAAGTTTCAGCTTGCATTTAATACCAGAAACTCTCGAAGTCACTACGTTAGGTCAACGCAAAGCGGGCGATAGAGTGAATATCGAATTGGACCAGCAAACCGTTACTATTGTGGATACGGTTGAACGGGTGCTTGCTGCCAGAAATGCCTGATCTGACTAATAATACTGCTCATCTTCAGCGTCGATAAACACCTGCACTTTATTATGCAACTCATCTTTATGAGTCTGTACATGAATAGGGTTGCAGCAGTTGCTGCAATCTTCAATGTCGTCCTGATCGTCGCCGCTGATATCCAGGGTGATAGGAGTGGGATGACCACAGAAAGGGCAAAGAATAGTTTTATGCAGTAAGTCCATAGATCCTCCGTTTACCAACGCCTGTTGCAGCAAGCGCTGGCGACTGACTATCCGCGGGTCCTTCCGTTAGTGAGCTCCTGTTCGTTTCAGTGTAGGCGTTAAAGCTGCATCAGGCGAAGATCAGACCTATCTTTATGCTGCCGTTTTGTTCCTTGTAGCCTATGTTGTTGCCGATAAAGTATCGCAGCTGTTATGATGCAGCCGCTTTTTGTTAAAAGCAGAGACAACTACGTATTGTACTGTTTTGTTCTACCGCTCGTAAGGTTGAACCGCAAAAGGCATTCCCTTAATTTAAATTGAATCAACATGTGACCTTTGGTATAGGCCACCACTGTGAGGACTTATCATGCCAGTTATTACTTTACCTGACGGTAGTCAGCGTTCATTTGACGCCCCTTTATCTGTATTAGACGTTGCCAAAGACATAGGCCCAGGTCTGGCGAAAGCCACCATAGCCGGCAAAATCAATGGCCAATTGGTTGACGCTTGTGAGCTGATCACAGCCGATGCGTCTTTAAGCATTGTCACCGCCAAAGATCAGGAAGGCCTGGAAATTATCCGTCACTCCTGCGCTCACTTATTAGGTCATGCGATTAAGCAGTTATGGCCCAATACCAAAATGGCGATTGGCCCTGTTATCGACAATGGCTTTTATTACGATGTGGATTTAGACCGTCCAATCAGCAGCGATGATTTAGCTCAACTTGAAGAGCGCATGCTGCAACTGGCCAAAACCGAATATGACGTAGTGAAGAAAAAAGTAAGCTGGCAACAGGCTTATGACACCTTCGCTCTGCGTGGCGAAAGCTACAAGATGGAAATCCTCGATCAGAACGTCGCGAAAGACGATCAGCCGGGTTTATACCATCACGAAGAATACATCGACATGTGTCGTGGCCCACACGTGCCCAATATGCGTTTCTGTCAGCACTTTAAGGTGATGAAAGTGGCGGGCGCGTACTGGCGTGGTGACGCGAAAAACAAAATGCTGCAACGTATTTACGGCACTGCCTGGGCAGATAAAAAGCAATTAGCTGCTTATTTACTGCAACTGGAAGAAGCGGAAAAACGTGACCACCGTAAAATTGGTAAAGCTTTAGGTTTATTCCACTGGCAGGAAGAAGCACCAGGCATGGTGTTCTGGCACAACGACGGCTGGACTATTTTCCGCGAGCTGGAAACTTTTGTCCGTGAAAAGTTGGCGCAATACGATTACCAGGAAGTGAAAGGTCCATTTATGATGGACAAAGTACTGTGGGAAAAATCAGGTCACTGGGAAAAGTATTCAGACAATATGTTTGTCACCAGTTCTGAAAACCGTGATTACGCCATCAAGCCAATGAACTGTCCTGGCCATGTGCAGATTTTTAACCAGGGCCTGAAATCATACCGCGATTTACCGCTGCGTATGGCCGAGTTTGGTTGCTGTCACCGCAACGAGCCGTCAGGTGGTTTGCACGGCCTGATGCGTGTGCGTGGTTTTACTCAGGATGATGCCCATATCTTCTGTACTGAAGATCAGGTGCAGGCTGAAGTGTCCAACTGTATCAAAATGGTGTTTGACGTCTACAGCACCTTTGGTTTTAAAGACGTGCAGGTGAAATTATCCACTCGCCCGGAAAAACGCATTGGTACCGACGAAATGTGGCACCGTGCAGAGCAGGGGTTAGCAGAAGCTTTGGATGCCAATGGCATAGCCTATGACCTGCAACCTGGTGAAGGTGCGTTTTATGGCCCTAAAATTGAATTTACTTTACACGATTGCTTAGGCCGCGCCTGGCAATGTGGTACAGTGCAGCTCGATTTCGCTTTACCGGGTCGTTTAGGTGCAAGTTTTGTTGCTGAAGGCAACGACAGACAAGTACCAGTGATGATCCACCGTGCGATTTTAGGCTCGCTGGAGCGTTTTATCGGTATTCTGATCGAAGAATATGCAGGCTTCTTCCCAGCCTGGTTAGCCCCAACTCAGGTTGTGGTGATGAATATTACCGATAATCAGGCCGAATATGTGCAGGATTTAGTAAAAACTTTCAAATCTCATGGTATTAGAGCAATTTCTGACTTGAGAAATGAGAAGATAGGCTTTAAAATCCGCGAGCACACGCTACAGCGTGTTCCTTATTTAGTGGTAGTCGGTGACAAAGAAGTTGAAGCCGGTGATATCGCGTTAAGAACACGGAAGGGCGAAGACCTCGGAAAAATGAGTGTAAGTGACTTTGTAACTAAGTTAACTACCGAAATCAAAAACCGGGTCTAATTATTTTCACTCTTGGAGGAACATACTATTAAAGTAGGAAAGAAAACTTTACCGGCGAACAGACCAAACCGTATTAACGAAGAAATCAACGTTAAAGAAGTACGCTTGTTAGGTCTGGAAGGTGAGCAATTAGGTGTAGTAATCACTTCAGAAGCTATTCGTTTAGCAGAAGAAGCAGGCGCTGACTTGGTAGAGATTAGCCCAACCGCTGAACCACCTGTTTGTAAGTTGATGGACTATGGTAAGTTCCTGTTTGAGAAAGGCAAAGCTGCTAAAGAGCAGAAGAAAAAGCAAAAACAGATCCAGATCAAGGAAATAAAATTCCGGCCTGGAACTGATGAAGGCGATTACCAGGTAAAACTACGCAACCTGCGTCGCTTCATTGAAGAGGGTGACAAAGCTAAAGTAACGCTGCGCTATCGTGGTCGTGAAATGGCGCATCTGGACATCGGTATTGAGATGCTTAACCGGATTAAAGAAGATATGTCAGATATTGCTATCTGCGAATCTTTCCCAAGCCGTGTTGAGGGTCGTCAGATGATCATGATGCTGGCCCCAAATAAGAAGTAATAAGAGCTTTCAAGCATAAGATACGCCGCTTGAATAAAGCGGCGTTTTTTATCGCCTTATTATTCGTTGTAATTTAAACAATGCGAGTTATTTAACTATGCCAAAGATGAAAACCAACAAAGGTGCTGCAAAGCGCTTTAAAAAAACCGGCTCAGGCGGTTTTAAACGTAAGCAATCACATCTTCGCCACATTTTGACGAAGAAGTCTTCTAAGCGTAAGCGTCAGTTAGGTCCAAAAACGTTAGTTGCAAAAGTTGACGTGGCTGGTATCGCTCGTTGTCTGCCATACGCATAATATTAGGAGATTTTAAATGCCAAGAGTAAAACGTGGTGTGACAGCTCGCGCTCGTCACAAGAAGGTGTTAAACCAGGCTAAAGGTTACTACGGTGCCCGCAGTCGTGTTTATCGTGTCGCTTTCCAGGCAGTTATTAAAGCTGGCCAATACGCTTACCGTGACCGTCGTCAACGTAAACGTCAATTCCGTCAACTGTGGATCGCGCGTATCAACGCTGCATCTCGTCAGAACGGTTTATCATACAGCCGCTTCATCGATGGTCTGAAAAGAGCATCTGTTGAAATCGACCGTAAGATCCTGGCTGATATCGCTGTATACGACAAAGGCGCATTTGCTGCTTTAGTCGCTAAGGCAAAAGAAGCTTTAACTGCTTAATTCTTTGAGCAGAATCTGTAACGCCGGCCAACTCTGTTGGCTGGCGTTCGTTTTTATAAGAGCATGTAAATAAACCTCCGCTATAGTGTCTTCAGCCATAAGCTTCCCCTTAAATTTGATAACTCCCCGAATGTTGAATGTCTTCCATTCCTGACACCCCATTTTCTTTTGGCCATAGTTTAATTTTCTGTTTCAAATTTTCGTAATTGAATCAATTAATCTAAGTTAATTGACGTCTTTTATCATTAGTATCAATAAAATTTAATAAATAAGTTTGAAAACTCAATAATGGCGTGCAATAATGAAAAAAATGATACATTGTAATTGTCGCTACAGTTTTCGTTAACTAATGATATTTAGTGAACTACAAGGTTGCAGTGGACGCTGATGAGCTTGTTGTAAGGGGGGGGAATGGATAATTATGATGATGTACTGAGGTTTGTCAGCAAAGTCAGTGATGGAGAGCTTAATTATCGAAGCTTTCATAACGACTCAGTTTCTACGGGGCATTCTAAATGGCATCTACTGAACGAAGTGGCTAATTATAAGCCTCAACCTGTCGAATCCCAAAGTGACAGAGTACTTCCGCTCACTCATTCTTCTAATCCAAAGCAGTCTGGTTTTGCCGTCACCGATTCAAATAGCGTGGCAACAGAAAGAGCACCTGTTCAACGAGCAGAAGAAGTATCTAAGTTACAGGCTGCAGATTACCCTCATCAAAACAGCGCTGCACAACAAGGTTTTTCTCGTCTATTCAAAAAGAATCCACAACCAGAAGTTCTTCAGGAACGTCCAGTAGAAACGAATTCATTGCAGTCATTTTTCGAGCGAGTCGGTTAATGTGTATCATCTGTATAGCGTCTCCTAAAGGTGGCGTTGGGAAAACCACTATGGCTGCCAATATCGCTTACGCCATACAGCGACTCGGCCATCGAGTGATAGTTATTGATTTTGATAACCAAAACGCTGTCAGACTGCATTTTGGTATGCCCTTGAGTGATTCAAGTGGTTATGTCGAGTTTTTTCATACGAAAACCGACTGGAGCCGGCTTCTGAAAGAATCGGATTCTGGCGTACGTTTCCTCCCGTATGGGCGGGTCAGTAAACATCAGATCGAAGCCTATGAGCAAAAATTGCGCTCAGATCCAGATTTTCTTATCAGCAGATTGCAGCCTTTACTCAATCAGCCTGACACTGTAATTATTGCAGATTTACCGCCGGGTCCATCAGCTGCATTGCAGGCACTTTCTTTGCTGGAACCCATGATTATCAACGTTTTGTTGGCAGACAGTGCGTCATTGAGTGTTTTGCCTGAGATTGAGTCTGGCGAGTTTTACGGTGAATCGGCAAAAAGCAGAACGTATTTCTTACTGAACCAGATAGATATGCGAAGCCAACTGAATCGTGAGATCACCGAGTTTTTAAATAAACGATTATCTGCTTCCTTGCTTGGGATAGTTCATCGTGATGAAGCTGTACCGGAAGCCAATGCGAGCCAAACGTCTGTGTTCAGGTATGCCCGAGCATCCTCTGTGGCAGCGGATATAGATAATATTGCCAGGAATATTCATCGCATCCTTCCTGTACTCCAGGCGAGCGAATACAAAAAATATAATAGATAGCTGCAAGGTATTTCATGAAAGGGAATCATTCAACGCCATCAGGCATACTTAGTGCTGTGGCCGTGCTGTTTTGGCTGGCCGTTGCTTTTGTTATTGTTACAACGCCACTGAGTTTATCAAATCAGGTCCTGTTTGCCGTCAGTTGTGCTGTGATGCTGTTTCTGGTGTCGAGGCGCAAGAACCATTGGACTCACGTTGTTATGCTTCTGATGTGTGTGATTGTTTCCACACGCTATCTGTATTGGCGAACCACCGACACCTTAGTTTTCGATAGTTTTATGGAAGGCTTTTTAAGTCTTGGTCTGCTTGCGGCAGAGTTCTACGCCTGGATTATTCTGACACTGGGATTTTTTCAGACCATCTGGCCACTGGAGCGAAGAATTGAACCTATGCCGGATGACATTGCCTTGTGGCCGACAGTCGATGTTTACATTCCTACCTATAACGAAAGCCTGGATGTCGTCAAAGATACGGTTCTGGCTGCGCAAAATATCGATTATCCACCTGAAAAGATCAGGGTTTATATCCTGGACGACGGTCGCAGGGCTGAGTTCGGTGCTTTTGCTGTTGAAGCCGGCGTCGGTTATATCACACGCGACAACAACAATCATGCAAAAGCAGGCAACCTGAACAACGCCATCACCATGACCAGTGGTGAGCTGATCTGTATTTTTGACTGCGATCACGTTTCAACCCGGGCATTTTTGCAGGCAACAGTTGGCGCCTTTATCAAAGATAAAAAACTGGCGTTAATGCAAACGCCACACTACTTCTATTCGCCAGATCCGTTTGAGCGCAACCTGACGATTGGGGATGAAATCCCAAGAGAAGGGGAGTTATTTTATGGTCCAGTGCAAAAAGGCAATGATTTCTGGAACGCTGCGTTCTTTTGTGGCTCTTGTGCCGTCATACGTCGCAGCGCTATTGAAGAAATTGGTGGTTTTGCGGTTGAAACCGTGACAGAGGATGCGCATACCGCACTCAAATTACAACGTCGTGGCTGGAATTCAGCTTTTCTGGCGCTGCCGTTGGCAGCAGGGCTGGCCACAGAGCGCCTTGCGTTACACATAGGACAACGGGCTCGCTGGGCCAGAGGCATGCTGCAAATACTTCGACTGGATAATCCGTTATTCGGCAGAGGGTTATCTTTACCTCAACGGCTTTGTTACCTCAATGCTATGCTGCATTTTCTTTTTTCTTTACCCAGAATCGTTTTTTTAACCGCACCTCTGTGCTACCTGTTGTTCGGCCAAAATATTATTGATGCATCGCCGGAGATGATTCTGGCTTACGCTTTGCCTCATTTATTTTTCACCACTTATACCAACTCAAGATTGCAGGGCAAGTTCCGGCACACCTTTTGGGGCGAGATTTATGAAGCGGTATTATCTTTCCATCTGGTGTTACCCACTATCGCGACTTTGGTTAATCCCCGTAAGGGTAAGTTTAATGTCACGGAAAAAGGAGGTTTACTGGAAAACGGCTATTTCGATTACGACATGGTCAAGCCACATCTTTTTACTCTGGTTCTGCTGTTGTGTGGTTTTTTATCCGGCATAGTACAGTTGATTTGGAGCGAGCATTATCAAGTCGAGCCAAAAGTTCTGTTGTTGAATTTATTCTGGGCAGGTTTTAGCTGCATTATGTTGTTTGCGTCTGTGGCTGTGGCTCGGGAAATGAAACAAGTACGACAAACCGTTCGTCTTGATGTCAGTTTGCCGGTCGTCCTGCATCTTGAAACTGGCCATACACTGAAAACAAAATCAATCAATTTGTCGATGGGCGGCGCATCGGTGCAGACGGTGTCTAGTCAAATTGACAACGAAAAAATAGTGGATATTGAAATCTATCTGAATCAGGTCCCTATGGTATTTCCTGTTGAGACGCTGTACCGCGACGACGAGAGTATCCGATTCAAGTTTAAGAATTTACCTGTTGCTCAGCGCCGTGAATTAGTGAAAGTTGTGATGGGGCGAGCGGATGCCTGGCTGCCGAACTCAACGGAAAGCAAAGAAAATAATATTTTTTCTTCGATATGGCGGGTGATGCGCGCAGTCAGTGGGTTGTTTCAGGAGTCGATTAAAAACAAAAACAACAGAGCCAATAAGGTTTCACAGCGCAGCAGACCTCTGAGTGGCTGGAGACCCCGTTTGGCGCTGTTGGTACTGATAGCAATTTCTGCTGTGATTATTTCTAATCAGGCGTTGAGCGCTGCACTGGATAATCCGGCCACATCTAAGCAGGCTGCTGTTCAGCCAAAACAGCCTGCAGTGAACGCAGCAAATACTGCTGCAGTACCTGCTCCTGCATTCAATATTCGTACTCAGGTTTTTGGTTTCGAAGATTTTGGTCTGAAAGAGGATTTATACTTCTACGGCAATGAGACTTCAGCTGGCGTAACTTTCAAAATACGTGGAGATGAATTCGTCCGGTTAGCAAATCTGAAGCTCGACCTCAATTACTCCGACGCTTTGCTGGAAGACGAGAGCTTTCTGGATGTCATGCTCAATGGACAATTACTGCAGACCATTGAATTAAGTCCTTTTAATGCCAAATCGTTGCAGGTTGAGATCCCCATTCCTCCAGCTCTGGTTTTGGGTTCTAATAATCTTGATTTTCGTCTGAATGCGAAAACTCTGCAGCAGTGCAATAACGTGTTATCCAAGGATATTTGGGTGAACGTTGCCAAGCGTTCATCCTTAGTGCTGTCCCTACAGCGGTTAGCGGTCAGCACTGACTTGGCTCGATTTCCTGAACCGTTTTTTAACTCAGGAGCCATGGGGCTGGTTAAAGTACCTATCGTATTGCCGCTAAAAACCACTTCGGCCACCTTAACCAGCAGCGCTATTGTTGCGTCTTATATCGGAAGCGTTGCGCAGTATCAGACCGTTACTTTTCCTGTGATTCGAAATAGTCTACCAGCTGACAATGCCATCGTATTTGTGATGCCCAATGAAACCATCAGTGGTTTGCCTATTCCTCCAGTGCAGGGCCCAGAGCTTCGGCTGATTGAAAACCCTGTCAATCCGGTTTACAAGTTATTGATGGTGATGGGAAGAACCCCCGAAGAGCTGAAAGTTGCCGCTACTCATCTGGTGACCCGCACGTCTTCTTTGACCGGAACTTATGTAAAAGCAGAACAGCTGCAACAGAATGCGCGCAAACCCTATGATGCACCACGATGGGCTTCCACTGAGCAACCTATTGAGTTTGGCGAATTACAGGATGAAGAACGTCTGGTCAGCCGTGGTTTTTTTCATCCCCCGATTGAAGTGAATTTTACGGTTTCCCCAGATTTGTTTTTCTGGGAAAGAGAAGTGATCCCATTAACCATTAAATATAACTTTCCTGAAGGGCAATGGCTGAACGAGCAAAAGTCTACGCTGGATGTGTCGCTGAATAATCAATATCTCACCTCGTTACCAGTTAATCAAAGCGGATTATGGGCTTCATTTAATAGCTTATTAGGGCGCGACATCCGTCAGGAGCAAGCACAGATAGAAATCCCTCCTTATTTATTATACGGCGAGAATAAGCTCAGCCTTTTTTATAATTTTGTCGCGAACGACACAGGCTGCGAGCTTGAGTTACCAGCCGAAAGCGCCGGGCGAATCTTCGAAAATTCCAGCATAGATTTAACGCAGGCTAAAAATTTTACTCAGTTACCTAACCTGTCATTTTTTGTCGGCGTTGGTTTTCCATTTACCCGTTATGCTGATTTGTCCGAAACCGTCGCTTTACTTCCTGTGTTCCCTGGCAACGAGGAAATCCAAACCTTACTGGAAGTCGCTGCCAGAATGGGAGAAAACACAGGTTATCCGGCACTGGGGATGGATGTAAAAACGGGATTGACTGTCACTTCAGGTCTTAAAAATCACGATTTGCTGGTTATTTCTAATTTTAAAGATTTAGATGAGTCGGCTTTACTCGAGCGCAGTGTATTTGATGTGCATAAAGACCGGATGACTATCAAATCATTCAGTTGGTTTGACCGTTCCTTGTGGTTTTTGCAAGGCGATTGGGACAGA
Organism: Rheinheimera tangshanensis; assembly: GCF_014645135.1. Classification (GTDB taxonomy): domain Bacteria; phylum Pseudomonadota; class Gammaproteobacteria; order Enterobacterales; family Alteromonadaceae; genus Pararheinheimera; species Pararheinheimera tangshanensis. The sequence goes on along the minus strand of NZ_BMLH01000007.1, from coordinate 131,782 downwards.
GAAGTAAAAACTGCAAATCGGATACTGGATAGCGCGCAGAAAGTGCAAGGGCTATTTAGTTTTGTTTCTCCGGTCGACTCCGACCGGGTTGTTGTGTTGCTGACCGCCGAAAAGTCGAAGCAGTTACCACAGTTGTTACATTCGCTGGCTAAACCCTTGGTCAGCAGCCAGGTGCATGGTGATATGGCACTGCTCGATAGTCAGGGACATGTTCGTAGTGCCAGAGCCGGTGAGTTGGTCGCCTCTGGTGACATGCCATGGCACATGGAGGTTCGATGGTTTTTCGGTCAGCATGTGGTTTTCATGGTGATTGGATTAGCGCTGGCTGCATTTTTGGGAGCTTTAATTTTATTCCCACTGCTCAGTGCGCGTGCTCAAAACAGACTAAAAACAGGATCAGGGAATAATGAATAAGTCGATGATTGCACTCTTTCTTGCTTGTTATCTTGCGCCAGGTTTCGCTGCTGATGACACTAGCTCTTTTACTGCATTATTTGAGCAGGCTCAGTTTTGGCAGGAAAAAAACCGGAACGATCTGGCCAAAGACGCATTGCAGCGGATACTTAACGCAGATCCACAAAACAAAGAAGCCATTTATCGCATGGGCATGATAGCCGCGCGCGAAGGTGATGAAGAAGCAACGCAGCAGTGGACTAATTTATTGGCTCAAATTGCGCCTGCCGATCCACGGGTTAAACAACTGGGTGCCGCGAAAGCGGTGCAGGCCGTGGATCCTGCAACTCTTGCTGAGGCGCGCCGTTTAAGCTCGCAAGGACAGTACGACGCCGCCATAAAACGCTACCAGGAGGTATTTGGTGGTGTGACTCCGACGCTGGAGCTCTCTGCTGAATACTATCTGACGTTGGCAGGAACCAAGGGCGGTATTGCAGAAGCCAAAGCGCAGCTCAACAAATTGTCACAAGGCGCTTCGCTGAACAGTAGTCTGCGCCAGGCTTATGCTCAGGTGCTGAGTTATGATGAAAATACCAGGCGGCAGGGTATTGAATTGTTATCTGCTATGGCGGCGACTTCACCACAAAGCGACAGCCACTGGCGACAGGCGTTGCTCTGGCTTGATGCCTCTGCATCGGATAAAAAGTACTACGATCAGTATATGAGTGTTCACCCTAATGATTTAGAGGTGATCAATTACTTCCAGAGCACACTGCAACGTAAAAAAAATAACGCGGTGACCAATAACAGAAGCCGAGGTTATCAGGCGTTAAATACCAATAAGTTAAAAGACGCAGAACGGTTATTTAAAGCCGCCGTTGCAGAAAATGCCAAAGATGCCGACGCTGTGGCAGGTCTGGGTCTGATCCGTCTTAAACAGCAACAGTTTGATGAAGCTAAAAGCTATTTAGCAAAAGCTATGGCGTTAAGCCCGGCTAAATCGAAACAATGGACTGAAGCTTATCAATCAGCAGATTTTTATGCTCAGATGACTCAGGCTCGTCGACTGATGGAGCAGGAACAATACGAGAGGGCGCTGAATCAGGTGTTGCCCTTGACGACTACAAAAACACCTCGCTCCTTCGAAGCTCAAATCCTTGCTGCTCAACTGGAACATAAGCAGGGCAAAGCGGAACAAGCGCTACAAAGATACAATGCGGTGTTACAAAAAGATCCCTCTCATGTGGACGCAAAACTTGGGTTGATTGCGGTATTACAGAGTCAGGGCCGTTGGAATGACGCTGAGCGTCTTGCTGCCTTGTTACCTGAAAAAGACAGAAATCGGGTTGCCTATGTTTCGCAGGCAGAAGTGAATAAATTAAGAGCGGATGCAGCCAATACTAATGATCTGTTGGCAGAAATTAGTTTACGCCGCGCCATGAAACTTGCTCCTGCCGACCCATGGGTCCGGTTAGATTTGGCGCGTCTTATCGCCAGACAAGGTGACGACATCCGGGCTCGCACTATAGTGGAGCCTTTACAAGCGGCCAGCCAGAGCGCTGAATCGCGGTATGCGGCAGCTATGTTTGCCAGCGAGCAAAAACGCTGGTTGGATGTTGATCGAATTATGAGCAGCATACCTCAAAGTCAGAGAACTCCAGCGATGAACGCGCTGGCCGCCCAATCAGCAGCCCGCAGTAAGTTTTCCGCTGTCATTCAGCGTGCGTCGGTTGGAGACCAGGCTGGAGCCCGTCAGTTGTTGATTGATTTACATCAAAGCTCTGCTCTGGGCGCTAAAGTGGTTGGTGAGTTGGCCAATGAGCTGGTACAGGCCAATCAGACCGAGCTTGCTTATCAACTGGTTGAACTAGATTTGATGCAGGAGCTGGATGAAAAAGCCGGAGATTACATCGGTCATATCAGTGTGATGAATGAAAGCGGCAGGTCCAGACAGGCCCGGGAGCTGATGACAGAGCTTATGTTAAGGCCTGATTTGACGGAAGAAAACAGAAGATCCCTGATGGGGCTGCAGCAAGGTCTAGCAGTACGTGAAGCCGACCAACTACGTAACTCAGGTCAACTGGCCTTAGCCTACGATCTGCTGGCGGCACGCTTAAGGGAAGCGCCTGAAAACGAAGAGCTGTTACTGGCGATGGGGCGTTTGTACGAGAGCGGCAATAAAACCACTGAAGCTGACGAGATATACAATTACGTGCTTAAACTTAACCCGGCTAATCAGCAGGCATTATCCGGTGCAGTCAATCTTGCATTGGCACAAAATGATACCGATAAAGCAGCGCAGTTGCTCAGCCGTATTGACTGGAACTCTGCTGCCGATCCTGAATTACTGGTGATGGCAGCCCGTGTGTCTCAGGCAAAAGGCGATGACAACGAAGCTGCAGCTTTATTGCTAAAAGCTAGAAAGCTGGCTTATCAGGATGCGTCAGTCTGGGGAAGTCATACAAGCTCTGGGGCCAATGCCAATCCGTTCAGAGAGCCAGCCGAGACGGCATCAAATCCGTTCAGAGATAAACGGCTGTCGAAGAAGCAAAAGCCTGCTACAACGGACATCAGGCCTTCCTGGTTGCCTGGTCAGGCAATCAGTGAGTCACAGGACAGCCTCACCGCTGCTAGTACGTCAACGGATTTATTCGAGCAAATTGACGGTATGTTGCTCGATTTAGAGCAAAGTACGCAAACCCGGGTTGATGCGGATGTTGTATTACGTGTCAGAGAGGGCTCGGAGGGCTCTTCAGGCCTTGATTCTGTAGAAACCCCTTTGGTGGTTTCGACCGGCGTTTTGGGCAATGACAGAGCCGAATTATCAATTACTCCCACCTCACTAAATTCAGGTTCAGTGTCGGGTCAGGATGTTAATTTGTTTGGTCGTGGTGCAGTGGTAAACGCAGCCAGTGGCTTAAGTTCCAGAATCAACGGTCTGGCTGAGGTTTTGGACAATGTTGAAACCAGTGCGCTGGCTTATTATCAGGCGCAGGATACGTTCAATAAAGCCAATGCCCGACCTGAGACCGAGGTCACTCTAACAGAAAAACAACGACTTGCGACTTTGGCGGAAACCGCACGTTTAAACTTTATCAGCGCAGCCGATTTCAACTTTTATGATGCGCTGGGGTTAACTTCACAGAATCTGACAGGCGATCAGTTTGCGGTTATCAACAACTCTATTGCCTCTTTGCTCGAAGCCCGCGGCTACTCAGACCTTGGTTTGATCCCGACAGATTTGAATAATATGGAGACATTCCGTCAGGAGTTTGCCCAGCTCAGGGGGCGTTTAGAGACTATTCTTGGCGATGCTCAAGGGGCGCTCAATACACTGGCCGTCAGCACCGGCGATCCAGAGACACAACGTCAAACCGGTGTCGCTCTGGCTGTTGGTTATCAAGGTGATTGGATAGATGCAGATGTCGGCACCACACCTTTAGGCTTTGAAAAAACCAACGTCGTAGGTGGCGTAAAGCTACAGCCTGAGGTGACTAAAAATACCCGGGTTGTGTTGCAGGGGGAGCGCCGACCTGTCAAAGACAGCTTACTGGCTTACGCCGGAACTGTGGACCATGTTACAGGCGAGACCTGGGGCGCTGTTACCAAAAATGGCGGTGGTGTAGGACTGAATTTCGATAATGGTAAAACCGGAGCCTACGGCTCAGTGGCTGAACACCGTTACGAAGGTGACAATGTTGAGTCGAACAAAGCCTTGTCGATGGAAGTGGGTGGTTATTTCAGACCGGCACTCTCAATGTCTGAGCAGTTACAGCTAGGGGTTCATGTCGGCTATAGCAGTTTTGATAAAAACCTCAGTAAATTTACCTTTGGTCATGGCGGTTACTTTAGCCCTCAGGACTATGTCAGTGTAGCTTTTCCGGTTAATTACAGCTTTGAGATGAAAGATGCACGCTTTAGTGTATTGCTTGCACCGGGTTTCCAAAGTTATAGCGAAGATGGCAATAGTTTGTTTCCAACAGATACTGCTGCTCAAGCTGCGTTGGATCTGTTTTATGCCTTGGGTGCTATTCAACAGGCTGGATACGCACCTTCAAGTAAATCTGGCTTTGGCTTAAGTTTTGGCGCTACCGGTGAATATATGCCAGACCCTTATCTGCGGGTTGGCGGGCAGTTAGGTTTTGACAGCTTCGGTGATTACAACGAAACAACGTTCCGTTTATATATGAAGTATCTGATTGGAGGTTTTAATGATTGACATGATGCTGACTGAGCGACTGAATTCTGGTTATTTCAATAGTCAGCACTGCTCAAAGCAATGGCGAAGCTTTATTCAGGTATTTGTCGAAGAAATTTATCAGACTGCCGGTGATGAAGATGCTCGGGCTTTTTTACGCCATATGGGGACCCGACTCGCCGCCATGCATCCGGTTCCGCTTTACGACAGTATCGAAGATCTGGAAAAATCGATGAATCTGATTTTAAGTAGTATGGACTGGGGCTGGGTAAAAATAGAAATGCATGACCTTAGTCTGGTGTTCTATCATGGTGCTTTTCCATTGCCTTCTTATGGTAAAAAAGAAGCTGAACGTGAAGCACTGGTGTTCAGTGCCTTACTTGAAGGTCTTTACCATGGCTGGATGGTCGCGCTTGGTGGTAATCCAGAGATTGCTGTCAGAACTCAAAAAGCCATACCGGGACAGGTTTTTGAATTGGTGTATGCAAAATTAACGAGAAACTATTGATCCCTAAGATGCTGCTCATTCGACACTTGTGGCTGTTGCTGCTGTTGTCTTTATCCTCGATATCTTGTGCTTTTGCGCAGAACACCGACTGGGAAATCTATAAAACTCGGTTTGTCAGCGAGGATGGACGGGTGATTGATACCTTCAATAAGATCAGTCACTCTGAGGGGCAGGGCTGGGGCATGCTGTTTGCCGAGGCGAACAATGATCGCGCCACCTTTGACCGGATATGGCGATGGACCAGAAAAAATCTGTCCAGACCCGACGTATTTTTATTTTCCTGGCGCTATGACCCGTTGCAAAAACCGCCGGTAAAAGATCCTAATAATGCCAGTGATGGGGATGTGCTTATTGCCTGGGCTTTGTTTAAAGCCGCTAAACGTTGGAACGAGTCTAATTATGAAACAGCCTCTGTTGCGATAAGAGCAGATATTGTGAAGCATCTGGTTCGGGACTATGCCGGCTATACCGTGTTGTTGCCCGGTATGTCAGGCTTCTCCGAGCAGGAGAGTCTGGATCTTAATTTGTCCTACTGGGTGATCCCTGCCTTTATTGCTTTTGCAATCAAAGAACCCGAGCAGCCATGGAGTAAATTAATTGTGGATGGCCAGCGGCTGCTGGCTGGCAGCAGATTTGGTCAACACGCCTTGCCTACAGATTGGATCAGGCTTTCAGAAAATGGACAGCTAAGCCCATCAAAAGACTGGCCCAGCAGATTTGGTTATGACGCAGTGCGGATCCCGCTGTATTTCATTTGGGGCTCAGCATTAACAACTGAGTTAAAGCAGCCTTTTTCTGAGTTCTGGAAGCGGGGGGAGATGATTTTACCCTGGGTCGATGTGCTCAGTGGAAAAACAGCAAATTATCAAGCTTCAGCCGGTATTCAGGCCGTTCGCGCTTTGGTATATAACGATAGCGCTTTTTTGCAAAAACAACCGCAAATGACAGATGATTACTACTCTACGTCTTTGCTTTTACTGAGTAAATTAGCTGCGTCTCCCCAATAAGACCTGTTGTCTTTGGTTCGGGTTGCAAAAAGGCAAGCCGCGGGTAAATTCCGAAATAGTCTTAAGATGGCCGCGGGCAGGTCTTAAGGTAGACCAATAGCGTGAGCCACCTTTGGGTTCGGTGCTCCACCGGGGCTGGCTGATCACGCCATCTGTTTTCACCCATTTGCTCATGATTTTAACGCCACAACGTAAATTAATTTTAGGGTCATGCAGATAATGTGGTTGTTTTATATCGCAGGAATATCGGGGCTGGTTGGCGCTTTCATGAGAGATTTGTAATAAGCCACGGCTGATCACCCGGCGACCTTTGGCATCTTTAAACTTTTCCTGGTAAAAAGACTGTGGCTTAAAATTACTTTCAGGTTTGGCCATAGCGGAAAATAACGCCACCCAAAACTGACTGCGTTGTTGCTGAGGCAGGGCTGGATAACCTGGGCAAAACTGATGAATATCCGCCGGCACTAATCTGACCAGCGGCGATTGTGCGACGGCTTGTTCCGTGATCCTGGTCCAGCTACCATCCTGGTTTTTTTCTGACCAGGCGGCGTAATCTGCGCTTTTGTTGTGGCTCAGGCTACCTGCAACGACTGAAGTTAAAGGTAAAGCACACAGAGCTGTGAGAAGAAGGACTGTAAAATTCATGGGCATTTGTTGTTTATAATATTCCTGACGACTTGTGTTGTATCGGCCTCGTTCAGCCAAACTTCAGCTGCAGACTAGTGTTTTGTTGCCATGGGCTCAAGTCTTTTTTGCCTGAACCAAGCAATAGTTTAAATTCTCCGTCGAAGGCAGTTAAGCGCTCTGGCAGAGTCAGTGAAAACCAGATATGGTACTCATATTACGGCAGTTTTTGCAGGTGTAGCATGCCACACGATCATCAAATTCCAGACCCAAAAGCTCATCAACATGACTCGGGCTGTACTCACGGCCATCACCATGGTGCAGGCCATGGTCATACACATGATGATGAACACTCACATTCCCATGGGCTTTTTGGCCATCATCACCATCATCACCATCATCATGGCTCTGAATCGGGCAATATAGCCACGGCGTTTTGGTTGAATTTCAGTTTTACTATTATTGAATTCATTGGTGGTTGGCTGACCAATAGTATGGCTATTATGGCGGACGCTATGCACGATTTGGGCGATACTCTGGCCATCGCCTTCGCCTGGTTTGCGGCTAAAGTGGCAGGCAAAGAGGCGACGCCTCGATACAGCTATGGTTACCGGCGTTGGTCTTTGTTGAGTGCCTTGATTAACAGTGTCATTTTGGTCGTGGGTTCCTGCTGGATTTTATATGAAGCTATACCACGCTTGTGGGAACCTCAACTCCCTCATGCGGCAGGCATGATGGCTCTGGCTGTGTTAGGTGTGCTGGTTAACGGTGCTGCGGTGTTTAAACTTCGTCGTGGTAAAACCCAAAATGAACAAATTCTGACCTGGCATTTGCTGGAAGATGTTTTAGGTTGGGTGGCCGTGCTGCTAGGGTCAGTGCTGATTTATTTTACCGACTGGGCCTGGTTGGACCCTTTATTAAGTATAGGTTTTACCTGCTTCATTCTAATCAATGTTTGGCGCAATTTACGTCGTACTCTGGCGCTATTTTTACAAGTCAGTCCCGATCCAAAACTGGCTGCTAAAATAGAGCACCAGCTACAAGACCTGAGTTTTGTGCAGGATGTACATCACCTGCATTTGTGGTCTCTGGATGGTGAAAAACATGTGTTGACAGCACATTTGGTATTAAAGGAGGAAACTGCTGCTGAGCAGTTAAAAGCGTATAAAGAACAGATCCGGCAGTTATTAAAGCCTTATCAGTTGGAACATACCACCATAGAGTTTGAGTTTAATCAGGAAGTATGCCGAGACCAGCATTAACCGCAAATCATAAGGGCGCTGATACAGAGCGCCCTTATGATTTCGACAGGTATCGGATAGGCTATTACAACTGGCCATCCTGCAGGCTGATTTCATCCAAAGACAGTGAAAAACTTGGGATAAAAATTTCCAGGAAGTAATTCACCTCCGCCAAGGCATAACTTTCAAGCACAGCCTCCAGACGTTTTTTCGCCAGCACAAACTCATGATTGCCAGCGGAGAGTTCCTCCAGAGTTTTTACATAAGCGCACAGTGTATCCGCTGCTTTGACCAGCAGTTTTTCATCGGCTGAATACTGTTCTGACAGTAACAAAGTCTGATAAAAAGGCTGTAATTTCTCTGGCAACATCGACAGTAGTTTCTGCTCAGCAATACGCTCTATCTTCTTGTACTCCTGAGCAATTTGCGCATTAAAATACTTCACAGGCGTGGGCAAATCACCCGTCAGTACTTCACTGGCGTCATGAAATAATGCCAAGGTTGCGACTCGTTCAGGGTGTACTTCACCTGCAAATATTTCGCGGCGAATAAGCGCCAGCATATGAGCTACCACAGCGACCTGATGGCTGTGTTCAGCTACATTTTCGGTGTTGACGTTTCTCATGAGTGGCCATCTGTTAATCAGCTTCATTCGAAACAGATGCGCAAAAAAATGGCTTGGCTCTTCAGAGGTGTTTGTAGTCTTTTGTCCGGTATCCATTATTGCTGATACCCTGGTAAAAATTGTGCTAAGCGACCCATGGCCATTTCCAGCTGTTCTTTGTGGGGTAAAAACACAATACGGAAGTGGTCCGGCTCTGGCCAGTTAAAGGCGCGACCGTGCACCAGCAGCACTTTATGTTGACGTAAGAAGTCCAGCACCATTAACTCATCGTCTTTGATTTTGAATTTTTTACGATCCAGTTTAGGGAATAAGTACATCGCACCCTTGGGGCGGACACAACTGATGCCGTCGATGCTGGTCACCAGCTTATGGGCTAAATCCATTTGATCATACAAACGGCCGCCAGGAATGATCAGCTCGTTGATGCTTTGATAGCCCCCTAAAGCGGTCTGTACTGCATGCTGACAAGGTACGTTGGCGCACAGACGCATCGAAGCCAGAATATTCAAACCTTCGATATAGTGTTTCGCCAGATGTTTTGCACCGGATAATAAAATCCAGCCAACCCGAAAACCTGCGATACGGTAGTTTTTCGATAAACCACCAAAGGTCAGCATAAACAAGTCATCTGCTAAAGAGGCTGTGGTGACATGCTCTGCGCCGTCATACAAAATTTTGTCGTAAATCTCATCGCTCATGACCACCAGCTTGTGCTCACGTGCTATGGCCAACAGAGCGAGCAAAAAGGCCTTAGAATACACAGCTCCGGTCGGATTATTTGGATTGATCAACACCAGCGCTTTGGTTTTTTTCGTGATTTTGGCGCGGATATCAGCTAAGTCCGGGAACCAATCGGATTGCTCATCACAGCGATAATGCACAGCGTTGCCGCCAGCCAGATTGACTGCAGCAGTCCAGAGCGGATAATCAGGGGAGGGGATCAACACTTCATCGCCATTATTTAAAAGTGCCTGTAACGACATCAAAATAAGCTCTGATACCCCATTGCCTATATAGACGTCATCCGCATCAGCACCCAGAATGCCGCGCTGCTGGTAATACTGAGCAACCGCCACACGGGCCGGATAAATGCCTTGCGAATCGCTGTAGCCTTGAGCAGTCGGCAGATTGTGGATCACATGCTTTAAAATTTCATCCGGTGCTTCAAAACCAAAAGGTGCGGGATTACCAATATTGAGCTTTAAAATACGCTGACCTTCTTCTTCCATCCGTTTGGCTTCACGTGCCACCGGACCCCGAATGTCATAACAAACCCCATCTAATTTTGTCGAGCGCTCTATTGGTTTCATACCGCTATCCTTACGTCTCCGTCTATCAATTAATTATAAATATTTTTACTTACACCTTTTTACACGCCTAGACGTCTTTTGCAAGTATGATAAGGAAAAAAAGCCGGAAAATCAGGAGTTTTATGATTAGTCAACGAACTATCCCTGTAGGCGCTGTAGTGTGCTGTGAAATTTTTCAGTTTTTTGAGCATACGGGAATTTATATTGGAGATGGGCAAATAGTGGAACTGGCTGGCTCTGGTTTAGTGCGTTCTTTATCTTTTAACAGGTTTTTAGCGGACAGATCCGGTGCTGAACTGATCTTCGCCACTTCGCCAGCCGGGAACATTATAGGCTCTGAGATAGCCGCAAACCGGGCTATCGAACAGATCTACAGTTATCAGAACTACGACTTGCTAAGAAACAATTGTCACCGCTTTACTTACAGTTGTATCAGCGGTGATTCGTTGCCGTTAACCAGTTTTTTTGATTTAAAGCAGGCGTTAGCTAAGTACTGGCGCTTTACACCAAATTGGCAACATACCCGTCGCAGCTAAAACTTCGGCAACTCAGGGTACGTTGGGTCGATAAGAGGAGATAAAGTGCTTTACCGGATGTTTAGATCCTGGTTATTGGTTATCACGCACTTCAATATCACCCACACCTACATTAGCTTCTAATTCTTTTTTACCTTCGCCATGCAATTGACTAGAGCTGGTGACTAACACTTGATCGCGCTCGTAACGGCCTTTACCGCCTTTGATTGAGGTATCGCCTACACCGGCATCCAGTTTAATGGAATCATACAAGCTGGTGTTGACTGCGACATCTACTTCACCGACGCCCACATATACCTTGATATCCGACGTCAGATCGTCAATTTCAACTGAGCCTACACCTAAGTTTAATGAAATCGCCATATCGGCAGGCATCATCACAGTCCAGCTTTGCTCTACGTCATCGTCATCTTCTAAATCGACTTTTAGTTTTAAGGTCGAACCATCGTCACCTCTGCTGATTTGTGCATCGGATAAATCACTACTACGACCTAGCCAGTCTTCATCAGGATCTAATTCAACCACTAAGCTAATCTCAGAGCCTTTGGCTGCTTTGATATTAATTTCTCCCACCGGAACTTCCAGAACCAGCTTAGTGAAACTCTTAGCATCGATCACTTTTTCTAATACTTTGACATCCTCTGCCATCACAGTTGTTGCAGATAACGCCATAACCAGTGCAGAAACTAAACTCAATTGACGCATGTTATTCTCCTTTTTTCATTGTTATAACAGAGTATGCAGTTTCCTTGCCACTTTAATTTTTGTTTTAAAACAATGGCTTACCTATTTTTGTCAGCGGGTGGCTTATCATTTCGACCATTTTGTGGTCGAAACTACAACCAGATCTGGTTAGAATACGCGCCACTAGGGTCTTGGTGGCACAGGTTATTGTGGCTGGCCGGATAAAAGACGAATTCAGGGTATTGCATGAAAAAAACAGAATTGAGTTTTTGGTTGGTGTTATGGGCTGTGGTGCTCTATGCCGCACTGTACCCTTGGCTTAAGCCTGCTCCTGTTGAAGACATTGCTTCCTTAGCGGATTGGCAAGTCCCATCAAAACTCGAATCATTAGATGCAGCAGATCAACGTAAGTTGTTAAAGCGGCTAGCGTATCCTGTTGCTATGCCAGAGTTATTGCCTGTACCTGACTTTGACCAGTACAAAGATGTGGTCGAGAAGAAAAAAGCATTCTTTGATTACCTGTTGCCTTTTATTGAGCGTGAAAATGCCAGATTGCTGCATATTCGTCAGCAAGTCATCGAAGTGCAGCAAAAACAACAGCAACAGGAGCTGACGGTCGAAGAATACGCTTTTATCTACAGCCTGTACGACGAGTTTAAACTGGACTATCCAGATGTGGACGCACAAGGCTTTCGTTTGCTGTTAAGCCGGGTCGATGCCATACCTGCTGATTTAGTTTTGATTCAGGCTGCGAAAGAATCCGGCTGGGGCAGCAGTCGTTTTGCTTTGGAGGCATACAATTTCTTTGGTCAATGGTGTTTTAAAGCAGGTTGTGGTCTGGTGCCACAAAAGCGCAGTGCAGGGAAATACCATGAAGTTGCAGTATTTCCGCATGTTGCTGCAGCTATCAACAGTTACTTTTATAACCTCAATACTTTTTATGTGTATGAGGAATTACGCCAGCTCAGAGCCAAACGTCGCGCTGAAGGTGAGGTTGCCGGACATCATCTGGTCACAGGTCTGATCCGTTATTCAGAGCGTGGCAAGGATTATGTCGATGAAATCCACACCATGCTCAAAGCCAACACTAAACATATAGACAGCTAATCATGAAACCTTATTTTTTTGCCAGCGTGCTGGTTGCTTTTAGCGCTTCAGCTGTGGCTGATACTGTATTTAATTACGATGGCTTTTATGCCCGGATGAAAAAGAGTGAAAAGGTCGAATTCAGTGATATTACGCTGGCTTTTGTGTTGCAAAAGGCCGGAACCAGTGAGGCCTGTAGCGTAGATAAGGCCTTAATTACCACTGATATTTCTGAAGCGCCTTTAACTATTGCTGGTAATGGCGAGCTGATGCTGCCTTTTGATCTGATGCTAAACGCGCAAAAAGCGCTGATAGTGCTCAAGCAACCTGAGGGGGCCGATGCCTGTGATTTAAACTTTAAGCTACGGAGTAAGATGCCGGTGCCGCAGCAGGCTACTGTGGCTGAGCTGCGTAAGTTACAAGCTCAGTTTGATGCACTTCTGGATTCATTGGCCGGTTGGGGCAAATACTGGTTACCTGAAGTTTCAGGTTTGACTGTGCATTTTGCATCCGAAGTCGTAGCGCAAAGTTCAGATGCAGCCCTGAGTCAGCAGTTGCAGTGTGAGCAAAATCGCTGCCGGATCTTTTTACCAGCCTCTTTATCGGATAAAGCGACAATACAGTTTTCAAAAGTACCGGATCACGCGACGCCTTTACTACAGCAGCCTTAAACTACGTGACCGTATTGGTGCTTTATCTGCTGACCCACAGCAGGGAGTTACAGAAAGATACCAACACCGGTACTTTGGTGTTGCAGGCGCTCTCAGCTTCACTAAAGATCAGGGTTGAGGTGATTGAATGGCAGCGCAAAGCACCAGATCAGCGATTGTTTGATTTATCAGCATCACGGCAACTGGGTTTGATTTATCCATTGTTAGCTGACACACCCCAAGCCTGTTATCTACTGCATCATGGTCAGTATCAGGCTCAAAATCCTGCGGCCCTTGCAGAGCTGGAAACTCGTCAAAGCGAAGCGGTCAAACACTGGGTTTTGTTGGATGCCACCTGGCAGGAAGCGGCTAAAATGCTCAGACAAAGTCCTTATTTGCAGTCTTGTTACCGTCTTGCCATCAAACCTGATACGCCATCCTTATACAAACTACGACGTAATCAAAAAGCAGGAGCCTTGTGCACAGCAGAAGTGGTGATGGAGTTGCTACAGCAAACAGGATTTATTCATGAAAAAGAGCAGCTGATGCTGCTCTTTGATGAATTTAACAAGCGCTGACCCAGTCTGGTATTGGATTGGAATGTGCGCCGGGATGGGGCAAGCCCATCCCCTACGTCAGTTCAACAAACTGAACCGCGGTAGCTGCCGGTTCGTCTTCATCCAACAGCAAACCCACTGGTACTTTTGGCACATCAGGTTTATCAAAGGCCATATCACCTTCGACTGCTAAAGGACTATCTTTACTGATCCCTGCAAAATCAAACAGATTTTTGTCAATCATATGAGAGGGCACAATATTCTGCATGGCCTGGAACATGGTTTCGATACGACCAGGAAAACGTTTATCCCAATCCTGTAGCATTTCTTTCACGACCTGACGCTGCAAACCGTCTTGTGAGCCACATAAGTTACAAGGGATGATCGGGAACTGGCGGGCAACAGAGTATTTTTCAATATCTTTTTCGCGGCAATAAGCCAAAGGACGAATTACAATATGCTCACCGTTGTCGCTGATCAGCTTGGCTGGCATCGACTTCATCTTACCGCCGTAAAACATGTTTAAAAACATAGTTTCAATCATGTCGTCGCGATGATGACCTAAGGCTATTTTAGTGGCGCCCAGCTCTTTTGCTGTGCGATATAAAATGCCACGGCGCAAGCGCGAGCACAATGAGCAAGTTGTTTTGCCCTCAGGGATTTTGTCTTTGACAATAGAGTAGGTGTCTTCGGTGACGATCTGAAAATCCACACCAATACGACTTAAATAACCAGGCAGTACATCTGCAGGAAAACCGGGTTGTTTCTGATCAAGATTCACCGCCACTATGGAAAACTGAATAGGGGCGGATTGTTGTAAGTTCAGCAGAATGTCCAGCAGGGTATAACTATCCTTACCGCCTGACAAACACACCATCACTTTGTCGCCATCTTCAATCATATTAAAGTCGGCAATAGCCTGGCCGACGCCACGACGCAGGCGTTTGTGTAATTTATTCAGATTATATTGCGCTTTGGCTTCTGCTGCATGTGACATAAAACAACGACCCCAGATAAAAATGGCGCGTAGTATAACCAACTACACGCCAGCTTTGTAGCGTAAGGAGCTTATTGTTTTGCTAAAGGGCAGACAAAACCCGCCGGTTTGACCGCCAATACATCACAATCCAACCTGTCTATCACATGCTCAGCTGTATTACCAATGATGGCAGCAGATAAACCGGTGCGGCCTATAGTGCCTATCACCACCATCTCGGCATCCAGTTGTGCGGCTAGTGCAGGGATCACATCTTCAGGCATGCCTTCCTGCACATGAGTTTGAGCTGCAGGCAACTCAAATTCCATAGCCAGCTTTTGTACCGCTTCCAGATGATGAGTTTTCATCGTCTGACTGTATTCCTGCGGATTAAATTCAGGAATTTCAATAGCTATATTGACAGGGGTACCAGGGAAAGCGTTGACCAGTTGTACTTTACTATTGAGTAAAGCGGCGAGCTGTTTGGATTGCTGAATGATACGTTGATTCAGCGAGCTGTGATGGGTCTGTTCACTACCCGCATTGACTGCGGCGAGTATATTGCCATGTGCAGGCCATTCATGATCTTTAACCAGTAAAACAGGGCAAGGGCATTTACGCAAAATATGCCAGTCGGTAGGGGTGAAAATCATCGATTTGAGTACATCGTGATCATGCGTACCTTTAATCACTAAATCGTATTCTTTCTCCAGTACCGCTTGCACTATAGCTTCAAAGGGCCTGTTGTGCCAGACCACCTGAATATCTATCTTCAGACCTTGTTCTTTGTGTTCCGCAATCAGTTCGCTGATCCAAAGTTCTCTGTCGTTGATCACAGCCTGGCGCATAGACTCTCGTTCTTCGCCGGATAACATAGTGGTCATTTCGTAGGAAAAATCGTAAATCGATAGAAAAGCGGTTAGATGGCAATCTTGTAGTTTTGCCAGTTGAACAGCGCGCTTGAGGGCTTTCTGTTCAGCCACCGAAGGGTCCAGCACCACCAGTACTCTCGGATATAAGGTCATATCATGCTCCTGCTAAGCTAAGGCTTACCTTGTAAGTGTAGCCAAGGTAGCGAAGGTAGGCTGATAAGTCCTTGTGCTGGATCAAGGATTGGTTTGATCAGCGCGCTATAGCAGACCCACCAGCCAGTTTACTTAACGCCTCCGGATCGCTGATACAAATCAGCTTACCATCGACCTGTATTAAATCGTCCTTATGGAATCGACCCAATAAACGGCTAATAGTTTCAACGGTCAGGCCTAAATAGTTACCTATTTCGCCACGCGTCATACTTAGACGGAACTCTTTTTTCGAAAAACCGCGATTCGCAAAGCGTTGGGCCAGGTTGGTCAGAAAGGCAGCGAGTTTTTCTTCCGCGTTCTTCCGGTTTAACAACAGCAACATTTGTTGATCACCGCTGATATCCTGACTCATCAGGCGCATCATTTGTTGGCGTAATTTGGGTAATTGTCCCATCAGCTGATCCATCTGACTGTAGGGAATTTCGCAAACCATAGCCGTCTCCAATGCCTGAGCAAAACTTGGATGTTGCTGCTCGCCTATCGCATCGAAACCTATCACATCACCAGGTAAATGAAAGCCTGTGATTTGCTCTTCACCGGATTCAGTTAAGGTAAAAGTCTTAAAAGACCCACTGCGTACCGCATACAAAGAGTGCAGGTGAGTACCAGCTTCAATTAAAAAGTCACCTTTGTGCAGAGGCTTTTTGCGTTCGATAATATCGTCAAGCGTATCCAGTTCGGCATTATTTAACGTAAAAGGCAGGCAGAGCTGGCTAAAACCACAGTGTTGGCAACTTAAATTTGAACCGGACATAACAGTATTCCTTTGTAACGACTTTCCCAGCTTAGAAAACTCGCGGCGCTATTGCAATAGCTATAGTATAAAGTGCATACAAAGCCAGTAATAGAGCAGCACTGACCCGAACCCACTGTTTATTTTTAAATCGACTCAGGCTCTGAGCGAAACGCCCGACCGCCAGCATAGCAGGCAAGGTACCCATACCAAAAGCAAACATCAATACCGCACCTTGTAAAGCGCTGCCACTGGCCAGACTCCAGCCTAAACTGCTGTACACCAGACCACAAGGTAAAAAGCCCCAGCTCAGACCGTAAGCCACGGCTTTTGCGCTGCTATCGAGCGGCAATAAGGATTTTGCGATAGGTTGGATCTGACGCCACACCAGTGCCCCCAGTTTTTCAAGCAGCGTCAGAGCGAACCACAAACGGGCAACATAAAGAGCCATTAGCAGCAGTAATACACCAGCCAACAGCTTTAGCCAGAACAAACTAATGCCAAGTTTTACCAGCACAGCCGCGCCAAATGCGCCTGTAAGCGCGCCCAGAAAGCTGTAAGTTGTTAAACGGCCCAGACTTAACATCAGTTGTAGCTTCAGCTGCTGCAAAAATGTTAGCTGAGGCATAGAGAGTTGTAATGCGCTGGCTATACCACCGCACATCACCAGACAATGACTGCTGCCTAAAAAACCTATACTCAGGGCTGCCAGCAGGTTAAAGACAAGTTCCTGACTCATTGCGGCGGTTGTTTATCCGTATCTGTTTCACTCTTGATAGTTTTCTTTTCATCGTCAAACAAAATACTCATACCTTCTTTGTTTAAATCATCAAACTGGCGGCTGCGCACTGCCCAGAAAAAGATGGCAAGGCCAATACAAACAAAAAGTATGGCAATGGGGATCAGCACATAAATAATACTCATGCTTTAAGTAACCTCAGTGAGTTTGATACCACCAGAATAGAGCTGAACGACATACCGATCACGGCGATGTAAGGGGAGACAAACCCCATCACCGCCAGAGGAATAATGACCAGATTATAGCCTACAGCCCACCACAGATTTTGTTTGACGATACGCTGCGCTAATACTGCACCTTCGATCAGCTCTTGTAGTGAATTCAGATTGTTATGCAGCAATACCACATCAGCCTGATTTTTCGACAAATCTGTGCCTGAATCCAGAGCTACAGAGACATGAGCGGCGTGAAAACAAGGACTGTCATTAATGCCATCTCCTAACATGAGCACCTTATCGCCTTGCGCCACAGCCTGACGGATATGCTCAACTTTTTGCTCCGGGCTGCACCCTTTAAATACCCGATCAAATTGCAATTGCTGTTGAACATTCTCGACCTGAGCGGAAGAATCTCCTGTTAGCATGGATAAGTGTAATCCGCGTTGTTTTAACGTCTGAATCAATGCTGGTACTTCAGGACGTACCGCGTCTGATAGCTCAACAGAAAACACCAGGTGCTGATTAATGCTGCAGCATACTGCTGCAGCGGTTTCAGCTTGTGCACCACAAAATGCAGCGCTGCCCACTTTGACTTCTAAACTCTCTCCATGCTCCCGGACCCAAACTGCGGATAGGCCTGACCCAACATGAACTTGTACTTGTTCCACTTTAATTTTTGAATCCAGATAGCTTTCAAATGCATGAGCTATAGGGTGTTCTGAATACGCTTCAATACGGGCAATCAGAGCTAGCAGCGTATCCGGGGTGTATGCCTGGTCATGTAATTGAGTGCGCTGAATACTAAAACGCCCTTGTGTCAGACTGCCTGTCTTATCGAGGAAGACAGAATCGAGTTGTGGCAATATTTCCAGCACTTGCTGATTTTTGATCAGTATGCCTTTGCGGTTAAGACGTGCCAAAGCGCAAGTGATAGCTGTGGGAGTGGCTAAAGTTAAAGCACAAGGGCAGGTCGCGACCAATACAGATAACGTCACCCAAAACGCTCTGTCTTTGTCCAGCCAGAAATACCAGACCAAAAAGGTTCCTAAAGCGATAATCAACAAGCGCTGAATAAAAAAACGTGCCAGTTGAGTGGTTTTTTCTACTATCTGTGGCTTTTGATTCAGCGTCTGCTGTTGCAGTTCGATGATCTGGCCTAAACGTGAATGGGCGAGGGGCTGATGCACAGTGATCTTCATCACTCCATCGTGGTTAATACTGCCAGCCATGACGGCATCACCCGCTGCTTTGTTCACCGCTTTGTATTCGCCGGTGAGCATAGATTCGTCCACCGAGCTTTCGCCAGACAACACCACACCATCTGCCGCTATAGTTTCACCGGCCTGTACCAGTATCACTTGGCCAGCTTCCAGACGACGTGCTGAGGTAGGAACCAGTTCATCACCTTGCACCAGCCGTGCGGATACCGGCATGATTTTTAATAAGTTCCCTGTGGCTGCACGAGCCTGAGCTCTGGCGCGGAATTCAAAAAACTTACCCAGCTGCAGTAAAAACACAAACATACAGACGGATTCAAAATAGACTTCGCCAGTGTCAAACACAGTAGCGTAGGCAGAAGCGAGGAAGGTATAGAACACGGCTAGAGTGACAGGCACATCCATATTCAGCTCACGGCCTTTCACCGCTCGCCATGCACTTAAAGTAAAAGGTTTAGCACTATAAAACACGACCGGAGTGGTCAGGAACAAACTGATCCAGCGTAAATAGCCTTCAAATTCAGGATCAATGCCGGTGTAATCACCAAAATACAGGCCAAAAGCCAGCATCATCACCTGCATACTCATAAAACCGGACACAGCCAGACGTTTTAAAAACCGTCGTAATTCCGCTTGCTGCACCGCTTCTTCCTGATCGGCCATAAATGGTGAGGCCTGATATCCTAACTTATTGATAATATTAAGTAGCTCACTGAGTTTGAGTCGTTGTATATCCCAACTTATCACACAGCGTGCTGTACTAGAGTTGACACTGACGTTATGAATAGCCGGATTTTTTTGCAGTTGTTTTTCAATCAACCAGGCGCAGGCGGCACAGCTGATACCGCTAATAGACAATTCAATCTGGGTCAGATTGTCTTTATGCTGAGTCAGATCAGACAACACTTCGGTGCTGTCATAACTCACCAGTTGTAACTGATCCGGCACCAATTGAGCTTTGCTGGCAGGGGCAGTACGAAATTTATAATAATCGCCAAGCCCTTGATCGATGATAGTTTCAGCGACTGCCAAGCAACCTGGGCAACAAAATAGTCGCTGTTGTTGCTCTATAACAAGGCTAAAGTTCGACCCAGCCGGTATGGCTTCATTGCAGTGAAAACAACCCGTATACGACACTGTTAATATCCCAGTTTAAATTCACCTTGTTGTGGCAGCATAGCGCTTGCCCGCAGTTTCCAATCCTTGTGCTCATCTGAGACGACCAGATTCCATTTGCCTTCCAGTGTTTTAGGCAAGGTTCCGACATAAAGATTTTCACCACTGCGCTCTGCAGTAATGACAAAGTCTTTAGCCGCTATCGTATTGTGGAAAAACTCCAACTGAAGGTGTTGCCCCAGCGTTTTGTTTTGCTCAAACCGAACTATGACCTGATTGGCTGCAATCAAGGTGCTGGCATGCAAATTCCGTAATTCTGCTTCACGGTATTTGGCTAAATTCATGTTGATGGCCCGGCCTTCTTTATAGTAATCATCGATCACCAGATCCGGATTATTTTGCTGCATGATGTAAATGGTATGGCCGCCTTTGATAAAGGAGACGATGGGGAAGGCGATCAATAACCAGGGCCACAGCTGTTTGTACCAGGGTTTTGTATCATGCAACATCAGGTATTCCTCTTTCAGATAGCAATAAGCCCCACAAAGCGGGGCTTATTGTAATGCATTCACAGCAAAGATTACTTAGAACTTTCTTCCGGACGAGATAAACGGTAGACATAAGCAGAGATAATATGGATTTTGTCTTCTCCTAAAATCTCTTTGAATGCTGGCATCTGACCATTACGGCCTTTATTCAGCGTTTCTTCTACCGCGCCGTGTGAACCACCGTATAACCAGGTGTTATCCGTCAGGTTAGGTGCGCCAAATGGCAGGTTATGGGCTAAGCTGCCCTTACCATCTGCACCGTGACAAGCAGCACACATGCCAAACTTCGCTTTACCAGCAGCTGCATCTTTGTCATTCACCTTACGACCTGACAAACTCAATACATAAGCAGTCATTTCTTTGACGCCTTGTTCACCCAGAGCATCACCCCAAGCTGGCATAGCGGCTTTACGGCCATACAGCAGGGTTTCTTTGATTTTGTCCGGCGTACCGCCATATAACCAGTCATCATCTGTCAGGTTAGGAAAACCACGCTGACCACGAGCATCTGAACCGTGGCATTGAGAGCAGTTCTGCAGGAATAAACGCTGACCTACTTTTAATGCGTCCGGATCGTAAGCTAAGTCCAGAATATCGCGGCTGGTGTACTTAGCAAACTCTTTGGCATAAGTTTCATTGGCCGCATCATATTCACGGTCCAATTGCACGTTTTTGCCGTCCAGTTTGTTTTGTTCTACCGCAGCTTTGGATTCAGCCAGGTTTTTAATACCCTGATTTGAACTGGTCCAGTTTAAAAAACCTTTGTAGTTACCTAAGCCAGGGTAGGCGGCAAAGTAATACACCGACCAAACAATGGTGGCGTAGAACATGTAAGTCCACCATTTTGGCAGAGGATTGTTAATTTCTTCAATGCCGTCAAACTCGTGACCAGTGGATTCGCCTTCTTTCACTCCAACATGGTTTTTTAAATTCCAGGTTAAAATGACGGCGCAAAATACGATACACGCTATTGTTAAGACACTGATCCAAGTGCTCCAAAAGCTACTCATGATCCGACTCCTGTTTCTGTTGTTGTTTTGGTTTTTGGTCGTCTGCGAAAGGCAAATTTGCCTGTTCTTCAAAGTCTGGCTTGCGTTTTAACACAAAAAGCCAGACTACAAGACCAATAAAACCTACAAACACTAGCACGGTGAAAATACTGTGTAGGGTTGCAATATCCATCATAATTACTTCAGCGCTGTGCCAAGGGATTGCAGGTATGCAATTAACGCCTGCATCTCTGTTTTTCCTTTGACAGACTCTGTCGCTGCCGCGATTTCTTCAGCTGAATACATCAGACCGTCTTCATCGTTCGGCGACATTTTGCCTTTAGTTAACTTGTTAAAGATTTCCATCTTTTTCGGAGTTAACTCACCATCCAGCGTATTGGTCGCCAGCCAGGGAAAACCCGGCATATTCGACTGAGGCACAACGTCACGTGGATTGATTAAATGCGCATAATGCCAGTCATCACTATAACGACCGCCTACACGGGCTAAATCAGGACCAGTACGTTTTGAACCCCATAAAAATGGATGTTCCCATACACTTTCACCGGCAACAGAGTAGTGACCGTAGCGTTCCACTTCATGACGGAACGGGCGGATCATCTGGCTATGACAGTTGACACAACCTTCACGGATGTAAATGTCACGACCTTCAAGTTGCAGCGCTGTGTAAGGTTTTAAACCGTCCACAGGTTCGGTGGTTTCTTTTAAAAACAGCAGAGGAGTGATTTCAACCAGTGTACCAAAACTGATTGCCAGCACTGTGCCTATGGCTAACCAGCCTGCACTTTTCTCAAAAAATTCATGATAGTTCTTAGACACAATAAGCTCCTTACGCTGCTTCAGCTACTGGTTCCAGAGCACCATCTTTCGCTCTGATAGTTTTCACAACGTTATACGCCATGACCAGCATACCTGTGACGACAAAACAGCCACCGATAAAACGCATCAGGTAGAACGGGTAAGAGGCTTCCAAGCTTTGTACAAAGCTGTAGGTCAGAGTACCGTCGGTATTGACCGCACGCCACATCATGCCTTGCATAATGCCGCTGATCCACATAGCAACAATGTACAGAACCACGCCAATAGTGTGTAACCAGAAGTGGGTGTTAATCAGCTTGATGCTGTACATCCGGCCTTGGTTATAGATGTTCGGGATCAGGTGGTAGATAGCGCCGATAGACACCATAGCAACCCAACCTAAAGCACCAGAGTGAACATGACCTACTGTCCAGTCTGTGTAGTGCGATAAAGCGTTTACTGACTTGATTGCCATCATCGGGCCTTCGAAAGTCGACATGCCGTAGAAGGACAGAGATACAATCAGGAAACGTAAGATAGGGTCAGTTTTCAGTTTATGCCAGGCACCAGATAACGTCATGATACCGTTGATCATGCCACCCCAGCTTGGAACGAACAGGATGACTGACATCACCATACCAACGGACTGAGTCCAGTCTGGCAGGGCAGTGTAGTGTAAGTGGTGAGAACCAGCCCAAATGTATAATGCGATCAGAGCCCAAAAGTGCACTACAGATAAACGGTAGGAATACACAGGACGACCAGCTTGTTTTGGTACGAAGTAATACATCATACCCAGGAAGCCTGCTGTTAATAAGAAACCTACTGCGTTGTGGCCGTACCACCATTGCACCATTGCATCCACTGCACCAGCGTACACTGAATAAGACTTGGTGAAGGATACAGGCACAGCCATGCTGTTGACTATGTGTAAGGCTGCAACGGTGATAATAAAGCCGCCGTAGAACCAGTTCGCCACATAAATATGGCTGGTATTACGTTTGACTAGGGTGCCAAAAAACACCACAGCATACGAAACCCAAACCACAGCAATCAGAATGTCAATTGGCCATTCCAGCTCTGCATATTCTTTACTACTGTTACCTATACCCATAGGTAAGGTAATCACGGCAGCGATAATGACTGCTTGCCAGCCAATAAAAGTAAACATCGCAAGCTTTTCTGCAAAAAGCCTGACCTGGCAGGTACGCTGCACCACATAATACGATGTGGCAAACAGGGCACTTGTACCAAATGCGAAGATTACTGCGTTAGTGTGAAGAGGACGAAGACGACTGTAAGTAAACCATGCCGTGTCGAAATTAAGTGCGGGCCAATACAGTTGCGCCGCAAGTAATACACCCAACCCCATACCGACAATACCCCACATAACTGTGGTGACGGCAAAAAGGCGGACAACGGTATAGTTGTAGTCAACATTTAACGATTTGGTCTGGCTCATGTTGAGTTCCGCTGCAGTTTATTGCTAGTGATTAAAAATTCACCCTAAGGTGACCCTTCTTATTGTTGGTTAACAGTGTAGCAGCCTTCAGAACAAGCAAAGCAACTAAACTCCTAACCATTTTGGGGCGAAATAATACGAGTTTTGCCTTTAAAAAGATAGGCGAAACAGCCGTTTTTATGATGTAGAACAATACTGCTGGTCGCAAAATAACCAATTGCAGCAATGTTTTGCGTTTCATCGCAACAAGAAGTTAGACTTATTGCTCTTTATTTACGGAAAATAATCAGATGAGATTGCTGTTTCTGGCTTTTTATTTAGTCTGTCTTAGTGGTTGCTCAGATCAAAAGGCAGAACCTCAGACCTCAGTGTTGCAACTGCATCAGGATACACGATTCACTGTCAGTTTAGCCCCTGCCGATGCGCCAGTTGAAGAGATTCTGCACTGGACTGTTGAGTTATCTGATGGCTGGCAAATCAAACAGGCAGAAGTCACAGGATTGTCGATGACTATGGGCACTATTCCCTTATTGTTCAAAACTGTTGAGGGGAAAGCGAGAGTGTACCAGGCCGAAATGGTATTGGGGGTTTGCAGTCAGCCTCGGATGAAGTGGCAATTACAGCTTCAGCTGCTTCATGCCACAGAAGGGGAAAAGTTGTTGTTGCTGCCTTTTTATTCCAGCTGGCCTAAATAGCGGATTTGTTGTACCAGGTGCAGAGGAGCTGAAGTGGTCAGGCTCAGACGCGCAGTTTCGACACAAACAAAATCCAGATACCCATCATCAGGCAAATCTTTTAACGCCGCTGCTTTTTCTATCCATGGATTCCAGAGCACACTGGCATCATGACCTTGCTGAGCAATTTGCACAGCATTTTTTGCTTGTTCTAACGTCAGCTCATCCGCTGTATCCAGATAAACCCTGTCGACTTCTGCTGTAAACTTCAGTTCAGGGTGTTGTTGGTCAAAGCGCTCGCCGGCTTTCACTTTATCCAGATAAGCGCCTGCCAAAGTGCTGACGGAAACCTGATGCACAGAATCCACGGTAAAATAGCTATGCAATGCAGCTTGCTGTAAGCCCTGATCTGAGTTTAGCGTCAGGATTAACGCTGCTTCGGTTAACTGTAGGGTCAAACTTAGGTAAGAAGGCGCGTTAGTATAAGGCAACTCTTTGGTTGCTATACGAAATTCAATACGGACTTCGGTTTCTGTGACGGATTGTTGTATCACCTGCCAGAATTCAGTCCGCACCACACCATGATTGGGCAACTTCTGAGCTTTAGGGTTGAACTCTGCCGCAGCAGGGCCAAACCAGGGCCAACACACAGGTACACCTCCACGAATAGGAGTATTATTTTGCCAGACAGCTTCAGGCGACAGATAGATCAGTTCCACCTCTGCCTCTGGCTTATACGAGAGCAAATGAGCACCATAACTACTGATCACCGCTGTGGCCTGACCACATTGGAGTACATAACAAGGTAGGTCTGTCAGGTGGGCGAAACCAGATTGTTCAGTAATGCTGTTATTGCTCATTGGATTATCTCAAACGCTAAAGAAAGAAAAGGCGGCTAAAAAGCCGCCCCTGTATAGTCTCAATACCTTACTTTGAAAATTTCATCATCTCAACAGTGTTGTCCAGCATTCTGTTGCTGAAACCCCACTCGTTGTCATACCAGGCCATGACTTTGACTAAACGACCATTTACACGGGTTTCGCTGGCGTCAAAAATAGAGGACATTGGATTGTGATTAAAGTCGACAGACACCAATGGTAAATCGTTGACAGCTAATACCTGATTCATCGGACTCTGAGCTGCAGCTTTACGGATAATATCGTTGACTTCTTCAACTGTGGTGTTACGACCGGCAATAAAAGATAAATCCACTAACGACACGTTCAGGGTTGGCACTCGTACCGCTAAACCGTCAAATTTACCTTTCAGCTCTGGTACGACTAAACCTACGGCAGCAGCTGCGCCAGTTTGTGTTGGGATCATTGACATAGCAGCTGCACGGGCACGACGCACGTCAGTGTGGTATACATCACTTAAACGCTGATCGTTGGTGTACGCATGAATAGTCGTCATTAAACCAGATTCAATGCCTAACGCATCGTTTAATGGTTTAGCGATAGGAGATAAACAGTTGGTGGTGCATGAGGCGTTTGAGATGATGGTCATATCTTTAGTAATGACATCGTGGTTCACACCGTACACTACTGTTGCATCCACATCTTTCGCCGGAGCAGAAATAATGACTTTTTTAGCGCCTGCGCTTAAGTGAGCTCCTGCAGTCTGACGGTTGGTGAACAGACCTGTACATTCCAGCACCACGTCAATATTTAATTCTGCCCACGGCAGATTCGCCGGGCTACGTTCACTTAAAGTCAAAATTTCGTCTTTGTTAACGAAAATAGCTTTGTCTGAGTGCTCAACGTCAGCGAAGAAAATGCCATGCGCTGTATCGTATTTAAGCAAATGAGCGTTAATAGCAGCATCGCCTAAATCGTTGATGGCTACAACTTTGATGTCGTAATTCTTTTTGGATTCATATAAAGCGCGTAAAACGTTGCGGCCAATGCGACCAAAACCATTAATTGCTACACGAATTGTCATAACCTATCCCCAGACTGTAATTTAATTCTGTAATAAAATTACATTTTTTGTCATTCTTTTCAAGTACAAAAAAGTTATGCATTCGTATTTTGTTAATCCGGGTCTTGAATCTGGAGTAGACTGTGGTAGTTAATTTTTCCTAACCATTTACTTTTCCGAGCAAAAAACAGGTCGCTGGAGCCTTTATGGACAAACAATTACTTTCTGATCTGATTGCCTTTACCGGCATAGAAACACAATTTACTGACGCCTGGGGCAATCAATCAGAAGTCGCAGAGAAAAACTTACTCACTTTGCTGGCAGCTCAGGGCTTTGCCGTAGATAACGATGCACTGGCTCGTGAGCAGCTTCTGGAGCGTCAGCAAGATCATTGGGAGCAGTTACTGGATCCTGTTTCTGTGCAAAAAGCCGGGCACGATATCCAAATCGAACTGAAGTTACCTATCGCTTTAGCCAATACGCCTTTAGAGCTGGTGTTGACCACAGAACAAGGCAAAACACATACTTTTACAGTGACAGCAACTGATGATGCTGATTTAAATCAGGTGATGGTATTTGACGGCGAAGAATATCAGCAATATCAATGGACTTTACCTGTTTTGCTTGACCAGGGTTATCATAGTTTAAGCCTGACTCTGGGTGAGCTGGATTTTGTACAATCGCTGATCATTACGCCGTCTGCGTGCTTCCAGCCAGCAGAATTTAAAAAACAAAAACAATGGGGTGTATCTGTCCAATTGTATTGTGTACGCTCTGATCAAAACTGGGGGATAGGTGACTTTGCAGACTTACGTTTCCTGCTTGGTCATTTAGCTAAACAAGGCGCTGATTTTGTTGGGTTAAATCCTATCCATGCGCTGTATCCAGCCATGCCGGAATCTGCGAGTCCTTACAGTCCATCGTCCCGTCGCTGGTTAAATATCATTTATGTGGCTGCGCCACAAATGCCTGGTTTTGATCAATGCAAGCAGGTAAAACAGCTGGTCAATGCGCCAGGATTTCAGCAACAGTTGGACGCTGCGCGCGCTGCACAATGGGTCGATTATAGCGCTGTAACCCGTCTGAAACTGCCTGTATTCAAAGCGTTGTATCAATGGTTTATCGAACACCAGTCTGAACACGCTGAACTGGCTGCGGCTTTTTCTGTATTTAAACAACAATCTGGTGAAAGTTTATTACAACTGGCGCTTTATGATGCAATTCACGCGCATTTGATTCAAAAAGATAGTCATGCCTGGGGATGGCCAGTATGGCCAGAAGCTTGGCAAAGACCAGACAGCGATGAAGTATTGGCTTTTGCCAAAGCCCATGCAGATGAACTGGATTTTTATTGTTACCTGCAATTTATCGCCCGAGAGCAGTTGGCTCAGGCACAAGCTTTTGCCAAAGAACAGGGTATGTTATTAGGTTTGTACCGTGACCTGGCTGTTGGCGTCAGTGAAGCTTCAACCGAAATCTGGGGGAATCCTGATCTATACTGCCGCGATGCCAGTGTTGGTGCGCCGCCGGATATTTTAGGACCCAAAGGCCAGAACTGGGGCTTACCTCCGATGTTGCCTTATCAGATGTTTCAGCAAGCCTACCGTCCTATGATCGATTTGTTCCGTGCCAATATGCAAAACTCTGGTGCGCTGCGTATTGACCACGTGATGGCTTTATTACGCTTATGGTGGGTGCCGAAAGGCGCTGAAAGTGCTGGTGATGGCGCTTACATCTATTATCCTATTCAGGATTTGTTAGGTATTTTGGCTCTTGAATCGCAGCGTCATCAGGTGGTCGTGATAGGGGAAGATTTGGGCACTGTGCCGGATGGTATTCGCGAAATACTGGCTGAATATGGTATGTACTCTTATCGGGTATTTTTCTTCGAAAAAGCTGAAGATGGTGGTTACGTGTCTCCGGCCCATTATCCGGTGCAGGCGATGGCGACCTTAACCACTCATGATATGCCTACTTTAATTGGCTATTGGCACTGTGGTGACTTGCATTTAGGTAAAGAAGTAGGGCTGTACCGCGATGATCAGCTGCCGGGTCTTTTTGAATCCCGTCACAAAGATAAGCAAAAAATTCTTGATTCATTGCATGGTCACCAGATGTTAGCTCCTCATTTTGACCATAATGTCGATCACGTTGGCATGAGCACTGAATTGAGTTATGCGATTCAGCGCCATGTGGCTAAAGGCTCCAGCCAGTTGTTGTGTTTACAATTGGAAGATTGGATGGAAATGACGCAACCTGTCAATATTCCGGGCACCAGCGATGAATATCCGAACTGGCGCCGCAAACTAACGATGACGCTCGAGCAACTATCAGAGCAACAGAATGTCAATCAGTTGCTGCAAGAGCTAACTCGTTTGCGCCGCAATTAACTGACTCAAACGATGTAAATGAAATTGAATTTTTGAGGCCATAAATAAATTAAAGTTATGGCTTCAAATAATTCGGCCATAAAACTGCCAAAACCGCATGGCAGTTTTAATCTAATTTGTTATCTTAGAAATTAAGACGGTAAAAAAATCAAAAGGATAGTTCATGTCCGTAACTCAGTTAGCCTCTGCCAGTTGTTCTTCTCCATTTTCTGTATTGTCTTGGCAAAAAGGGACAACCAAAGGCTTTATGATCCGGGCTTATTTGCCGGATGCCGCAAAGGTTGAAGTTTTTGATCTTGCGACCCGCAAGTCTTTAGGGCAGATGGTTGCTCAGTCTGTGTTACACGGTTTATTTGAGCTTGAATTGCCAACTAAACGCAAAACCAGTCCTTATTACTTTCAGATTGAAACACCGCATCACCATAGCTACGAGCTGGTCGACCCTTATCAGTTTGAAGAAGAGGCTTACTACGCCGTACACTTTGTCAACAGTAAGCCAGAGAATTTGTATAAACAGCTAGGTGCTCAGTTGGTCGAATTGAAACTGGGTAAAAAGACACTCAAAGCGACCCGTTTTGCAGTGTTTGCTCCCAATGCATCCAGTGTGAGTTTGATAGGTGATATGAATCAATGGGATGGCAGGCGTCATCCTATGCAGCGCACCGAATGTGGTCATTGGGTGTTGCTGGTTCCTGAAGTTGGAGCCGGTGTTCGGTATAAATTTGAAATCAAAGACAGCTTTGGTAATTTGCTACCGCACAAGGCCGATCCGCTGGCTTTTGCTGCCGAACAGTACCCCTCACACGCATCGCTGGTGTTCGACCACTCACAGTACAAATGGCAGGATCAGAAGTGGCAAGAGCGCACTGTTGATCCTTATCACGAAGCTATGAGCATCTACGAGTTGCACCCGGGCTCGTGGAAGCATAATCAGCATGGTGAACCTTTAACCTACACTGAGCTTGCACTTGAGCTTATTCCTTATGTGCTGGACATGGGCTACACCCATATCGAGTTATTACCGGTAATGGAGCATCCATACTCTGGCTCCTGGGGTTATCAGCCACTTGGTTTGTTTGCCGCGACTTCACGTTTTGGCACCCCTGATCAGTTCAAGGCCTTTGTCGATGCCTGTCATCAGGCCGGACTTGGAGTGATTTTAGACTGGGTTCCGGCGCATTTTCCGGAAGACGCGCATGGACTGGCCCGCTTTGATGGCAGCCATTTGTATGAATACGAAGATCCTCGCCGTGGTTGGCATCCGGATTGGAACTCCTGCATTTACGATTATGGTAAAGACCCGGTTCGTCAGTTTTTAGTGGCCAGTGCATTGTTCTGGCTGGATTACTTCCACATTGACGCCTTGCGAGTCGACGCCGTAGCTTCGATGCTGTATCTGGATTACTCACGTCGGGACGGCGAGTGGGTGCCAAATGTTGATGGTGGTAATCACAATTACGAAGCCATCAGTCTGTTACGCTGGCTCAACACTGAAGTGTATCGGCAGTATCCGAAGGCCATGATGATAGCTGAAGAGTCCACTTCTTTTGATGGCGTCACCCGGCCGGTAGATTTAGGTGGTTTAGGCTTTGGCTTTAAATGGAATATGGGCTGGATGAATGACACCCTGCGTTACATTAAAAAAGACCCCGCCTATCGGAAGTTCCACCATAACGATTTAACCTTTTCTATGGTGTACGCGTACAACGAGAACTTTATCCTGCCGTTATCTCACGACGAAGTGGTGCATGGCAAAGGCAGTATTATCAATAAGATGCCTGGAGATGAGTGGCAACAAGCTGCGAATTTACGCGCTTATTATGCATTTATGTTTGCCCATCCGGGTAAAAAGCTGAATTTTATGGGCAATGAATTTGGTCAGGGCACTGAGTGGGATCATAACCAGCAATTGCCATGGTATTTATTATCTTTTGATAAACACAGGGGTGTACAACAGCTGTTCCGTGACTTAAACCTGACCTACAAAGCTTGCCCCCCATTGCATCAGTTGGACCATGAGGCGGCTGGTTTTCGCTGGATTAATTATCAGGATGCTGAACACAGTACCTTGAGTTTTTATCGTTTGGACAAACACGCCAATGCGGTGTACGTGGTCAGTAACTTTACGCCTGTTCCTCGCAGCGGCTTCCGTTTATCCGTAGCTGAGCCAGGCGAATACGAAGTGATCCTCAATACGGACAGCGAATACTATTGGGGCAGTAATTACCCTGTCGGAGAGTATTTACCGGCCTTTGCAGCTGCGGCCTTCGGGTTAAACTACATGGTGCAGTTGGATTTGCCTCCTTTATCGACCCTGTATTTGAGAAGAAAAATATCGTGAGCAGCAAGGCAGAGCAGATGTCTGAATGGATAAGCACAGTGGGTAGTGTATATCCACCAGGACCACAGCAAACCGGATCGGACAGCTGGAATTTTTCGGTTTACGCTCCTGATGCTTCTGCGCTTTGGTTATGTCTGTTTTGTGCTGATACAGAAGAGCCCTTGGCAGAAATTGAGTTTTTCGCCCGCACTGGTGAATCATGGCACTTGCATGTGGCTGGCATTGAGCAAGGCACTCTGTATGGATTACGTGCAGAAGGGGTGTGTCAGGCCAGTTCAGGCTTAGTGTTTGATCGCAACCGTCTGTTGATCGATCCCTACGCCAAACAGTTAAACCGGGCTCTGGTATGGAACGAACGGCTTTATCAGGTGCATAGTCATTATATGGTGCCTAAGGCTGTGCTCAGAACCGTTGAATTT
This sequence comes from Rheinheimera tangshanensis, assembly GCF_014645135.1. GTDB lineage: Bacteria > Pseudomonadota > Gammaproteobacteria > Enterobacterales > Alteromonadaceae > Pararheinheimera > Pararheinheimera tangshanensis. Next base: position 100,717 of record NZ_BMLH01000007.1, on the reverse strand, counting down.
GACTGGCAAGGCTCAAAAAAACCAGCCATCCCCCGTGAAAAAACTATTATCTACGAAGCTCATGTCAAAGGTCTGACCAAACTACATCCTGATGTGCCGGAACCGCTGCGTGGTAAATACCAGGGCATGTGCCATCCCGCTGTGATCCGGCACTTAAAAGACTTAGGTATCACGACGGTTCAATTGTTGCCTGTCGCCAGTTTTATGAGTGAACCTCGGTTAGAAAAGCTGAAACTAAGTAATTACTGGGGTTATAACCCCATCAACTTTTTTTCTCCGGACGCCCGCTATCAGGTAGATGATGCAGTCAAGGAGTTTAAAGAGCTGGTTCGCACTTATCACCAGCATGGCCTGGAAGTCATTCTGGATGTGGTGTTTAATCACACGGCTGAAGCAGAGGATTACCGCTTAAGCTTCAGAGGCCTGGCAAACCGGCATTATTACCTGTTTGAAAATCATGCCGATATTACCGACTACCAGCAGAACTGCAATTACAGTGGCTGTGGCAATACACTCAATGTTGCTCATCCAATGACACAGCGTTTGGTGTTGGATGCATTGCGCTATTGGGCCACTGAGATGCAAGTCGATGGGTTTCGTTTTGATCTGGCCGTGACCTTAGCCCGTGAGCATAAACGCTTTGATGCGTACGCAACTTTTTTACAAGTGATAGCACAGGACCCTGTATTAAGTCAGGTGAAATTAATAGCCGAACCATGGGATTTAGGTCCCTTTGGTTATCAGCTCGGCCAATTTCCGGCGCATTGGTCTGAACTGAATGATAAATGCAGAGACACCTTTCGCTCTTTCTGGCGTCAGGATCCTGGCCAATTACCACAATTTGCTACCCGGTTGTTAGGATCCCGCGATATTTTTCAGAAGCATCACAAGCCAGCTTGTTGCAGTGTGAATTACATCAGTTATCACGATGGGTTTACCTTGCAGGATATGGTGTCGTATCAGGATAAGCACAACTGGCTGAATGCAGAGCAAAATCGTGACGGGCATGGTCATAATTTAAGCGTCAATTACGGTGTGGAAGGGCCCAGCAGCGACGCTGATATTCTGCGCAACAGATACCAGCACAAACGAAATTTAGTCGCCACTCTGATGCTCAGTCAGGGCATAGTACACTGGCTCGGAGGAGACGAGCTGAGTCAGACTCAACAAGGTAACAATAACGCTTATTGTCAGGACAATGAGATCAGTTGGTTACACTGGCATCTGGATTATCAGGCCAGTCAATTTTTAGCTTTTGTCAAAAAGATGATTCGGCTACGCCAACAATTTAGCTGTCTGCAGCAACTCTCTTTGTTGGATGATCAGTATCAATTGCATGGTGACAAACATCAGGTGAGCTGGTATCTGCCCGATGGAAGTGTGAAACAAGACGAACATTGGACTGATCCCTACAAAACCAACTGTGTTTTTGTGATAGAGCATTTAAAAGATCAGCAAAGTCTTTTGGTGATTATCAACGCAGCGGATCATCCACTGCAGGTCGATTTACCGAAAAAAAGTTGGCAGCTGTTGCTGGATACGGAATTTGACACGGGTGAACCGCTGGAAAAAGCAGCAACAAGAACACGTTATATGCAAAGCGCACGATCTTTATCCATTTGGAGCTGAGTTTTTTCAGCTTGGCTTTTTCTTTATCCGCAGTTTTCCAGTATAATCGCGGCCACTTTTGCAGTGCCGGATTTTAAAAGGAAAATCAAATGTCTGAGACATCCGTATTATGTGATATAGGTTTTGTCGGCGCAGGTGTCATGGGGAAGAACCTCATTTTAAACCTGGCTGATCACGGTTATCGGGTTGCCGCTTTTGATTTAGACCATAAAAAACTGGAAGCTGTGATAGCGCAGGACAAAGCCGAGCGGGGCGATAAACCTGCCCGGGTCATCAGCTGCAGCTCTTATACAGAACTCCTGTCGCGTTTATCCTCTCCTCATTTAGTGATCTTATCTGTGCCAGCCGGCAAGCCTGTTGATGATGTCTGTTTAAAACTGATCGATGCCGGTATTCAGGCCGATGACATTATTGTTGATACAGGCAATAGCTTGTGGACAGACACGGTGCGCCGTGAAAAACACTACGAAGGCAAATTTATTTTCTTCAGTACAGCGGTCTCTGGTGGTGAAGTGGGGGCCCGTTTTGGCCCTTCCTTGATGCCAAGTGGCGATCCTTATGCATGGACCAGGATTGAACCTATCTGGCGCGCTATTGCGGCCAAAGTTGACCCTGCAACAGGTCGTCCGCTGGAACGGCACGAACCCGGTAATCCGGTGACAGAGGGAGAATCCTGCGCCACTTATATTGGGCCGGGCGGTTCAGGTCACTATGTCAAAATGGTGCACAACGGTATCGAATATGCCGATATGCAGCTGATTTGTGAAGTCTATCAGGTGATGCGTGACGCACTTGGTATGAGTGCAGAGCAGGTATCCAAAGTATTTAAAGAGTGGAATCAGGGCATATTAAACAGTTACCTGATGGAAATCAGCGCTGAAGTGCTGGCCACGAAAGATTCAGAAACAGGCTTACCCCTGGTCGATGTGATACTGGATAAAGCCGGACAAAAAGGCACTGGTCTTTGGACTGCAGTCAGCAGTCTGGAATTAGGTTGTCCTGCACCTACGATCAGCGAAGCTGTATTTGCCCGTTCTATGTCGACTTTAAAAGATCAGCGGGTGTTAGCATCTACGTTGTTATCTGGTCCTGTGCGTGAACATTGCACAAATCAGACTGCTGAGCAGATGATCAAGCAGCTGCATGACGCACTGTACTGCGCCAAAATTTGTGTGTATGCACAAGGCTTTGATTTAATGAAGACCGCAGCAGCCGAGCATGGTTGGCAACTGAATTTTGCTGAGATTGCAAAAATCTGGCGCGCAGGTTGTATCATTCGCGCAGTGTTTTTACAGTCTATTACTGAAGCTTATGAGCGTAACGACGATTTACAGAATTTACTGTTGGATCCGTTTTTCTCCAAACAAATTTCTGTCAATCAGATGAACTGGCGTCGGGCTGTGGCTGAAGCAGCCATGACAGGTATTCCGGTATCTGCATTAAGCTCAGCTTTAAGTTATTACGACTCGTACCGTACTGCCGTCTTGCCTGCTAACTTGCTGCAAGGGCAGAGGGATTATTTTGGCGCTCACACCTTTGAGCGTACGGATAAAGCTAAAGGTAAAACTTTCCATGTCGACTGGGGTCATACCGACAGGCCGATGCAAAAAATTAAGTAAATAAAAAGCTCCGCAAGGAGCTTTTTACGTATTAAGAGTACTGTCGGCATAAACTGCTGTTGAACAGCGCAGCACTTTTTGTTTTGCTGCCTGTCCTTTGACCTGGAGTAATGAATGAAAAAAACTGAACAAGAATGGCGTCAGCAACTCACCGAAGAGCAATACAGAGTGACACGGCAAAAGGGTACTGAGTATCCTTTTAGCGGCTCCTTACTGCACAATAAAGCAACAGGCTGTTATCACTGTATCTGTTGTCAGCAGCCCTTGTTTGATTCTGCAGATAAGTTTGACTCCGGCTGTGGTTGGCCATCATTTAGTAAAGCCATCAAAGGTCAGGTCAAGTATGAAAAAGATCACTCTCATGGCATGAACCGTATCGAGATTTTATGTCAGCACTGTGATGCACACTTAGGTCATGTGTTTGACGATGGCCCGGCTCCCACCGGGCAAAGGTATTGTGTCAACTCCGTATCATTACTCTTTAACGCGGATGTTAAAATTTCGGCGGAGTAAAGTGCCCCAGCTGCAGCTGAGCCATAGTATGCTCAGCTGTGTCTTTAATTTTTTCGTGATCAAGCTGGGCTTGCTCCAAATAAATTTTTAGCTCTTGCAGCTCGACATTAAAAGCGCCGCTTTGCTGCGCCAGCAGTGCCCAATGGTAGGAGCTGGCGTAATCTTTTTTCTTATAAAACATACTGCTCAAGGATGCATAAATTTCCGGGTCGACTTTAGGTTGTGGCGGATAAAGCTCCAAAGCATGGTGCAGCAGTTGAATGCTTTTTTCTCTGTCTCTTTTACTGTAATAACTGACTAATGCCATTTGCAGCTCTGGTGTTTCCAGCTGATTATTTTGTTCAGCCTGCAAAAATCGCTGCAGATGACTGTCACTCTTATTACGCGACCAGTGGTAATACAACAGATGCGGATCATCAGAGCTGATGGTTTCATCACTTAAACGTTTGATCTCTTTAAGGCTTGTTATATAACCTACCATGCGAGTGCTGGTTTTTTCTTTCAGCTTGATATGCTCTATGCCTGCGGCCAACTCAATACATTTTGAGTATTTTTCAAGATCTATCAGCAACTGGTATTTATTTTTATCCGAAGGCAGATGCTTTTCCTCAAAGCGCTGCATAATCAGGTCACGGCGTTGCAGGTTACAATGAGAATCATCATTTAAGTCGTTGCAAATTCCAGGTTCTTTTTCACAAACAGCACGTAGCGTCAGCTCACCTTCAGAGCAGGCTCCCAGCAATACCAAGCTAATGCTTACCAGCAAATATTTCATAAGTATCTCATTCGTCTTTTCTGCCTCCAGCATAACGAAGAATTCAGAAAAAATCTTTTTGTAATTGTTGTCGTAGTATTACATGTTCAATTACAATGCGCCTGCCTGAATGTGGCGATGACCACAGGCACACCTCTGAACCTACAAGACGTAAAAGGCGAAACCATGACTCTATCACACGAAGAACAGTATCAACGCAGCTGGCAGGAGCGCCAGGAGTACGCTGAGAACATGCAACCTATTATAGGTCGTTTGTATCGCAATAAAGGCATTGAGGTTGTGGTTTATGGTCGTCCTCTGGTCAATGCAACCACTATTGACATCATTAAAGCACATAAAACAGTCGAACGTTTTGAACAGCAGAAGTTACGTTTAAGAGAAAGTTTTCCGGTTTTAGAAGCTATCTCCAAAATGGAACTGGCTCCGGGCCGCGTCGATATTGGTAAGCTGGCTTTTGCTTATCTGTACAAAAATGCTGGCGAAGGTCAAACCTTGCAGCAGTATTTAGATAGTCAGCTGTCTGAAATATTACACCGGGGCGATCAAATTAAGCCTGTGGACGTGGTGCTGTACGGTTTCGGTCGTATTGGCCGTTTGTTAGCCCGTCTGATGCTGGAGCGCTCAGGCCCAAGCAGTAAATTACGCTTACGTGCCATAGTGGTGCGGGGCGGTCGCAAAGGTGATTTAGAGAAACGCGCCAGTCTGCTGCGTCGCGATTCTATCCATGGCCCGTTTAACGGCAGTATTACCGTGGATGAAGAAAACGGCGGCATCAAGGCCAATGGTACTTTTATTAAAGTGATTTATGCCGATTCACCTGAGTTGGTCGATTACACCGCCTATGGCATTCACGATGCGCTGGTGGTGGATAACACGGGTATTTGGAAAGATGACAAAGAACTGTCTATTCACTTTAAATCCAAAGGCGCTGCGAAAGTGTTATTAACAGCTCCGGCCAAAGGCGAAGTGCACAACGTGGTCTATGGTGTGAATCACAGCATGATCCAGCCACAAGACCGCATCGTTTCAGCTGCAAGCTGCACAACTAATGCGATCACGCCTGTGTTAAAAGCTCTGAACGATGAATACGGCATCAAAAACGGCCACGTAGAGACTGTGCATTCGTACACCAACGATCAGAACTTAATCGACAACTACCACAAAGCAGAACGTCGTGGTCGTGCAGCACCACTGAATATGGTGATCACTTCAACGGGTGCCGCCAGCGCTGTCGCTAAAGCCTTACCAGAGTTAAAAGGTAAGCTGACGGGAAATGCAATTCGGGTTCCAACCCCTAATGTGTCTATGGCAATTTTGTCATTAAATCTGAATAAAACAACCAACCGTGAAGAGCTGAACAGCTATTTACAAAAAGTAGCACTGTTTTCTGAGCTCCAAGACCAGATCGATTTCACCAGTTCCACTGAAATTGTCTCCAGCGACTTAGTCGGCTCACGTTATGCTGGTGTGGTCGATTCTCAAGCGACCATAGTGCAGGATGACCGCTGTGTACTTTATGTATGGTATGACAACGAGTTTGGTTACAGCACTCAGGTGATTCGAGTGATGAACGAGATGGCTGGTATTAAATACCCAACCTTACCTATCAGCAAATAATAAAAGAACGTTGAACGGGCCGCCTTAGTGCGGCCTTTTTTGTTATCGAAGGTTACTAAATCTGTGGTAGCTGCAGATCAGCACGCAGTGATCCCCAAAGCGATGCGTCATGCATATCAGGGACCTTGAAGGGCAGGTTTTGCAGCGCCCGACAAAAAAAGGAGAAAGGCAGTCTCTAGTCAACAAAGCTGTGGCTTCAAGTGCGAAGGGGATAGTGTTATGATGCCGGTCCGTTAAGACTGCCCCAAGGCAGCATCTGTTACCTAACCAAGTGGATATGTTATGAAAATTACCTGTAATTTTGACAGCGGTAATATTGACGTGATCAAAGCCGAACATCCAGCCGATATTCAGCTGGCCATCCGTAAAGACCACAACTCAGACTTTTATCAGTGGTTCCACTTCCGTTTACATTCTCAAAGCCCTGAACCTCATACTATCCGTATTGTAAACGTCAAAGATTCGGCTTACCCGGATGGCTGGAAAGGCTATCAGGCTGTTGCCTCTTACGACAGAGAAACCTGGTTCAGAGTTGAGACACAGTTAGTAAATGATGAATTAGTCATCACCCATTACCCTGAAGCTGAATCTGTCTACTTCGCTTATTTCGCACCCTACAGCTATGAACGTCATATGGATTTATTACACTCGGCACAAAGCTCTGGTATGGCGCAAATTGTTGAGCTGGGTGAAACCCTGGACGGCCGTGATATGAGTATGCTGGTGGTGGGTGAGCCTGCTGATGGCAAGAAAAAAATCTGGATCACCGCCCGTCAACATCCGGGGGAGTCTATGGCCGAGTGGTTTGTTGAAGGTTTATTAGACCGACTTTTGGATGAAGATGACGCCGTGTCTCGAACCTTATTGGACAAAGCGGTGTTCTACATAGTGCCAAATATGAACCCGGACGGTAGCGTGCGAGGTCATTTACGGACCAACGCTGCTGGAGTGAATTTAAACCGCGAATGGCAAACACCCAGTATGGAAAAAAGCCCAGAAGTGTATTTAGTCCGCCAGCAGATGCTGGAAATCGGTGTAGATATGCTGCTGGATGTGCATGGCGATGAAAACCTGCCGTATAACTTTGTTGCAGGCTCTGAAGGTGTGCCTTCTTACAATGCCAAAATGCAACAACTGGAAACTGCGTTTAAAAATGCGCTTTTATTAGTAACACCTGAGTTCCAAACTGAATTTGGCTATGAACTGGATGAGCCAGGTAAGGCTAATCTGACTATCGCCTCGACCTGGGTAGCAGAACAGTTTAAATGTCTGTCGTACACTCTTGAAATGCCATTTAAAGACAATGCGAACCTACCAGATTTAGACTACGGCTGGTCTGATGTACGTTCGATGAAGCTGGGACAGGATAGCTTAGTTGCTGTGCTTGCTGTGGTTGATCAACTGCGTTAATGACTACGTATCTGCTATGACGCAAGCCGGCTTGGGCTGGCTTGCAAACTAGTTCTTTTGCTTTATAGTGCGCCATAACTTTTAGAGGGTTTTACTATGGCAATTATTTCCTGCCCACGTTGCGCGAAAAAAATTTCGGATAAAAGTCAGAATTGCCAGCATTGTCAGTTAGATATGACAGGCATGTCAGCAGAAAGAAAACAACATTTAGCCATCGAAGCCAGAGATAAAAAAATGCAAGGCGTTTTGAATCAATCGATGCTCGCACTCATTTTGTTTTTAGCTGGTTTCTGTTTCCTGTATTTTTGGGCCTTAGAGCCGGATGGTTATGAAGCTGTTGTCTCCAAAGGCATGATAGCTTTAGGCTTTCTTTGGTATATTTATGCCCGTGCTCGTCTGATCTATCTGAAGCGAAAAAATTAATATGGATTTCAAAGCTCTTGTTCTGGCGATGTCGCCAGAAACCTACCAATCCCTGCTAGATACAGTAGCCACAGGACGTTGGGCTGATGGTGTAGTGCTGTCAGACAGTCAAAAATCGCATACTCTGCAACTGGTGATGGCTTATCAGGCTTACGTACTCAAATCCACTGAACCCTACACCATAGGGGCGGATGGAGAAATGGTGATTAAATCCAAAGCCGAAATGAAAAAACAATTCCCTCAGGATTCTTCGATAGCAAGGTTTGCGCATGATGATCTTTAAACGTTGGTTCGCGCCTAAATGGCAACATAAAGACGCTGCAGTGCGGCAACAGGCAATTGCCGGGTTAAGTGTCGATGCTCAGCATAAAGAAATCTTGCATGAACTTGCCTTTAATGATGGCCATGAAGCGGTACGTCGTGCTGCATTAGAAAAATTAAATGAATTTTCGTTATGGTGGCAAGCCAGTAAACAGGACAGTGCTGAACGTTTAAAGCAGTATGCCGAAACTCAACTGGTACAGATGATACTGGACAATCGTATTTCGGTGCATTTAAAACGTCAGTTTATTGAAGAGTGCCACAGAAGCAGTATTTTAGAGAAATTAGCCTTAACGGAAGCAGATGCGGATATCCGTTTTTCGCTGATTATGCGGCTGAAGAAAACAGATCTGATCCTGACCAATTTGCAGCAAGACCTGTTGAGTCTGGAGCAAAAACGTCAGTTGCTTACTTTAATCACCGAGCCAAAACAGTTAGAAAAATTAAGCAAACAACTGGCTGAGCCTTTAGCCAGCGAGTTAAAACTGCAACTGCAACAACAGCAAGAAGCCAAAGACAAACCTGTCCAGCTTCGTAAAGTGGTCAATTTGTTGTTAGCTAAATTCAATGCAGTGCGTGAACGTGGCGATTTAACTCAGATGCAGCAAAAATGGCAGCAGTACCAACAAGAGTGGGATGCTGTGCAGTCTGATCTGGCGTTGCTGGACGATGCGGTTGAACTGACGCAAAAATACGAAAAGATAAAAGTCTTAACGGAAAACGCCTGGGCGCCGCTGCGCAAAGAGCAGCAACAACAGTTGGCTCAACAGCAAAAAATTGTCGCATTACAACAGCAGCAACAGCAGTTTGAAAACCAACTTCAGGCGATGCAGCAGCAGTTATCTCAGCTGATGTCTGAAGGCCGCTTAGATGAGACGGATCCGTTAGCTGCAGAAGCGGCGACTTTGCTGCAACAGATCTCACAGAGTGAATTAGCAGCTGGGGTAAAGTCAGGTCTGCAAAAAGCGCTGGCTACCTTTGAACGTCAATTACAGCAATTACCAGCTCAGGCCGAACAGTTATTTAAATTAACCCGCTTGTTAGCGGATTGGTCGTCTGCTGTTGTTCCTGCGGATGCAGTGCAGTTTCAACATATCGAAGCCAAGTACCAGCAGTGGCAGCAAGAATGGAGTAAAGGTCGCAAGGCGTTGGGCGCTATGTTGCCAGAGAGCCTGGCGCAAGCTCAGCACCAACTCAATGCACAGTGGCAGCCACTGATGAGTGAGTTTGCAGCCCAGACTGAAAAAAATCTTAAATCGGTGCGCTCTAAGCTCGCTGAATTCCGGCGTTTATATGAAGCAGGGCGTTATAAAGTGTTGTTTGGCTTGTTCAAAGGCATTCAACAAAGTTACGCCGAGCTTAGTGTGGCTCAGCAACAACAACTGGCAAAAGATTATCAGGCTGCTGAACAGCAATTACAGCAGCTCAATGAATTACAAAACTATATTGCGACACCTCGCAAACAGGAACTGGTTGCACAAATGCAAGCTTTGGCTGTAGCCACTGATGTCGCTGCGCCAGAGCGTGCTGAACAAGTAAAGTTAGCTCGCGCAACCTGGCAGACTTTAGGTCGTGCCGATGAAGCGTTAGAGGCAGATTTGAATCAGGCCTTTAATCTTGCTTGTGAGCAGGCTTTTGCACCATGCCGCGACTATTTCGCCGCGCAGGATGAGCAGCGTAAACAAAATTCGTTAATAAAACAGCAAATTCTGGCGGATTTAACTGCGTTACTAGAGCAACCTCTGGACAAGAGCTTTGATAGTCAGTTAGCCAAATTACAAAAGAGCTGGCGGGAAAGTGGGCCTACAGAGTCGGGTCTTTATAAAGAACTTTCAGCCCGGTTTAAAACTCTGGTTGATCAGTTGAAAGGTCGCGTTCGTGGTCAACATGAACAGAATTTAACGGAAAAACAACAGCTGATTCAGAAAGCACAACAGTTGCTGAATTTATCCGTTGATGAAGCAGTGGCTGGCGCGAAAAAGCTGCAGCAAGACTGGAAACAGATTGGTTTTGCCGGAAAAACGGATCAACAACTCTGGTCAGCATTCCGTGTCGTCTGTGATCAGATTTTCGCTAATAAAACAGCTGCAAAGCAGCAACAAGATCAGCAATGGGCAGAGCAGCAACAGCAAGCGGAAACTCAATTCGCTGAAGTTGCAACACAGTGCACACAAGCAGCCACAGCGGCAGAACTGCATGCGGCTCAAGGCGCATTAAAAGCGCTGGACCTGCCAGCCAAATCTGCTTTGTTGCAGCAAAAGCAGCAGTTGTTAGCGGAAGTCCAACAGAAGCTGGAAATCTTAGAACAGACTGCTTTTAATGCCAGTTATCAGCAATTGTTTGCGGTACTTGAACAAGCTGATGTAACAGCTGAAGCTATTCCAGCGCGTTTTCGTGAATACTTTGCCAAAGGTAATGAAGAGCAACTGACCCGTGCTCAGCTTACGACCGCTATAGAACTTATTAGTGGGAAAGACTGCCTTGCTTCAGACAAAGCTCAGGTGCAACTGCAATTGTTGTCAGATAAACACAATTCGGGCTCCAGCCTGACAGTGGATGCGTTATTAACACGCTGGTTAGGTTTTGGCGCTGTGAAAGCAGAAGAGCAGAGCTTATTACAACGTCTAAAAGTTGTGTTTGCGTAAAGCAAATATTGCATACGAAAAAGCCAGCGCAAGCTGGCTTTTTTACATCAGAACTACACGAATTTACAGCGTCAATTCACCACGCAAACTTTGTTGCATAAAAAGCCGGACTTGCTCAGTGCTTAAAGGTTGACTCAGTAAATAATGCAGTTTGGTCAAGGTGGCTTCGAGCGTCATGTCGTACCCACTGATCACACCACAAGCTCGCAGGGCATTGCCTGTCGCATAGCCACCCATATTTACTTTGCCTTTAAAACACTGAGTGCAGTTGACAATGATAGTACCGCGCTTTGACGCTTCCGTCAGAGCTTCAAGTAATTCAGCTTGCTGCGGTGCATTACCTACACCGTAGGATTTTATAATTAAGGCTTTGATCGGAGCCGCCGCCATATTTCTGATCACATCCGCACTAATACCAGGATATAAAGTCACCACGCTGATTGGCTGAGGTGTGATTTGAGCAACTTTTAAAGCTCTGGTCACTGCAGTCGACGCCAAATGACCCGCTATTAAATTGATATGAATACCGGCTTCAATCAGCGGTGAAAAGTTCGGAGATGCAAAAGCATCAAAACCATCAGCATCCGCTTTGGTGGCGCGGTTTCCTCTGAATAATTTATTGTTAAAAAACAATGCCACTTCAGCGATAGGATAATAGGCTGCTAAATACAAAGCATTCAGTAAATTCACCTGGCCGTCAGAACGTAATTGCGCCAATGGAATTTGTGAACCAGTGACAATAACGGGTTTGGCCAAATCTTCCAGCATAAAAGACAAAGCCGAGGCCGTATACGCCATGGTATCAGTGCCATGTAGCACAACAAAACCATCGTAATCGGCGTAATGACTTTGAATATCAGTGGCAATTTCCAGCCAGTGCGCTGGTGTCATGTCAGAGGAGTCAATCACAGGGTGGTATTCGTGGATGTCAAATTCTGGCATTTCTGACCGGTAAAACTCTGGCATGCTTTTGACTGTCTCGGATAAAAAGCCCGGAACAGGCACAAAACCATTACTCGATTGTTGCATACCTATGGTTCCGCCTGTGTAGGCGACATAAATTCGTTTTTTGTTCATGACAGAGAAGGTCCTGATCTGTTGTCGCCCTATTGTAATCAACAGTAGCAGGGCTGTCAGGTTTTGTTCGGTTTAATCTGTGTTGATGCAGTTATTTAGGCCTTAACCGTCTTAAATCCCGGAGAAAATTAGTAAAAAGTGACCACTTTGCACAAATGCTGAGCAAACGAATGAAAAGCGATAGAAAAGCACTTTACAAAAAAAGGCGGGCCCCCTAATATGACGTCCAACGCGGAGGGGTGGCAGAGCGGTTTAATGCACCGGTCTTGAAAACCGGCGAAGGTTAATAGCCTTCCGAGAGTTCGAATCTCTCCCCCTCCGCCATTAAAACCACCATACAGGTGGTTTTTTTATGCCTTCAATTCGCTATCTCATTGGTCCATAACGTTTTTTCATTTTTTCTCCACTAATTTTATGTTACTTATCGCTTTCTGCATTGAAGGGCTTGAGCTTTGTCCCGTCTCTGCTTTATGCTCAGATAGAATGCAGCTAGACTAGAGACGTTAACCTTGGCCCTGGAGAGAGCAAATTGATAAATGTGTTATTAGTGGATGATCACGAGCTGGTTCGAACCGGTATCAGTCGTATACTAATGGACGAACGTGGCATCAAGGTCATAGGTGAAGCGATTTCCGGTGAAGCTGCCATCCAATTTTGCCGGGCTCAGACACCGGATGTAGTGCTGATGGATATGAATATGCCTGGTATGGGCGGTATGACAGCCACCAAACGTATTCTGCATTATTGTCCTGAAATCAAAGTGCTGGCTTTATCAGTCTCCTGCGAGGAGCCTGTTCCTACCAAAGTAATGCAACTAGGGGCTGCGGGTTTTATCTCGAAAAATGCGGCTCCCTCTGAGATGATTAGTGCCATTCGTAAAGTACATGCCGGGGAGCGTTATATCTCAGGTGAAGTCGCACAAAAGATGGCGATGAGTCGGGTGACTAGCAGTAACCAGAATCCTTTTGAGGAATTATCTGACCGTGAAATGCAAATTATGTTGATGATCACACGGGGACAGAAGGTCAATGATATTGCTGAGCAGCTGAATGTGAGCGCCAAAACAGTGAATTCTTACCGCTATCGTATGTTTGAAAAATTAGATATCAGCGGTGATGTAGAGTTAACTCACCTCGCTTTGCGTCATGGCATGATCGATATTGCAAAGTTGTAATTGTCTTTATGATGTTTAAATTTAATGTTTGATGCCAAAAGCTTCCTGAAAACAGCGCCTCATTTGCCGGGCGTGTATCGTATGCTTGATCAGAAAGAGACCGTCATTTATGTCGGTAAAGCTAAAGATCTGAAAAAGCGTTTATCCAGTTATTTCCGCCAGAATGTCTCCGGCAGTAAAACCCGGGCCTTAGTCAGCCATATTCATAGCGTAGAGCTGACGGTGACACAAAGTGAAACCGAAGCGCTGATTTTAGAAAACAACCTGATTAAGCAGTACCTGCCGAAATACAATATTTTACTGCGGGACGATAAATCTTATCCTTTTATTTTGATCACCAACCATAAGCATCCCAGGATCAGCTCACATCGTGGGCCCCGTAAAGTGGAAGGCCAGTATTTTGGTCCTTATCCAAGTGCCGGCGCAGTGTGGGAAAGCTTAAAGCTATTACAAAAAGTATTTCCTATACGCCAGTGTGAGGACGGCTTTTACCGAGCCCGTACCCGGCCTTGTTTGCAGTACCAGCTAAAACTTTGTTCAGCGCCTTGTGTGGGCAAAATCTCAGACGAAGACTATGCGGCTCAGGTAAAAAATACCTCGTTGTTTTTATCCGGAAAAAGTCAGCAATTAATAGAACAACTGGTGCAGCAAATGGAACAAGCCAGTAGCGAAATGGCTTTTGAAAAAGCGGCGCAGTTTCGCGATCAAATCATTAGCTTACGCAAAGTGCAGGAACAGCAATACGTCAGTGGTGATCACGAAGAGATGGATGTGATAGCGCTGGAGTGGTCACATGGAGTGGCTTGTATCCACGTGCTTTTTATTCGGGATCACAAGGTGCTGGGCAGTAAAAACTTTTTCCCTAAAGTGCCGGCGGGTTCTGAGCCAGAAGAAATTTTACCGTCATTTTTGGCACAATTTTATTTAAGTGGCGCTGGTGGTCAGATGGTGCCTAGAGAGCTGGTCTTGAGCGAGCAAGTGGCGGAAGATGAACAGCTGGCACAAGCTATTGGTGAATTAGCGCAACGTAAAGTGAGTTTTGTTTACGCCAAACGGGGTGAAAAAGCCCGATATTTAGCTTTGGCACAAAAAAATGCTCAGCTTGCTGCTGCGACTAAATTATCAGTGAAAGAGCAGGTGGCTGTGCGCTACCGCGAGCTCAGACAAACTCTGAAGCTTGAGTCTTTAGAACGAATGGAATGTTTTGATATCAGTCATACCATGGGCCAGTCGACTATTGCATCTTGTGTGGTGTTTGATGGCCAGGGGCCGAACAAAAGCGAATACCGTCGTTTTAATGTTGAGGGTATCACACCAGGTGATGATTATGCCGCTATGTTATTTGCGTTGAATAAACGCTATGGCAAACTCACCGATGAAAGCCGTATTCCTGATTTGATTTTAATAGACGGTGGCCAGGGGCAATTGACTCAGGCTATTAACTTTTTCAGTGACTGGCCTTTTGCGAAAAAACCTTTATTGGTGGGGGTAGCAAAAGGCACCAGCCGTAAACCTGGTTTAGAAACTTTAATTTTACCTGAGAACCCGGCAGGGTTTTCTTTGCCCACTGAATCGCCGGCTTTGCACTTAATTCAACAAATCCGCGACGAAGCGCACCGTTTTGCCATTACAGGCCATCGCAATAAACGCGGTAAAGCCATTATTAAAAGCCCGCTGGAAAATATCGATGGAGTAGGTGAGAAACGCCGACAAGCTTTGTTACAATACCTCGGAGGTTTGCATGGCGTAATGCAGGCTTCAGTGGACGAACTCGCGACAGTACCGGGAATTTCCAGGCAACAGGCCGAAAAGATTTACCAGGCATGTCACAATAACTAAAAATTTGTGCCGACTTTGAGAAGTAGCGTTATGTGGAATATTCCAAATCTGTTGACTCTGTTCCGATTGTGTTTGATCCCGGTTTGTTTATTCTGCTTCTACTCTGAACTGGAACACGCCCGTTTTTTTGCTGCTTTTGCTTTTTGGTTTGCCGCTATCACTGACATGTTAGACGGTTATTTAGCTCGCAAGATGCAGCTGATGACTCCTTTTGGTGCTTTTTTAGACCCGGTCGCAGACAAACTGATGGTTGCAGCAGCATTGGTACTTATTGCCGTAGATATGCAAACGCTGTGGGTGACTATTCCGGCTTTTATAATGATTAGCCGCGAGATTTTAATTTCAGCGTTGCGTGAATGGATGGCTGGAGTAGGGCAGCGTGCTCAGGTGGCCGTGTCAGAAGTGGGTAAATACAAAACAGCAGCTCAGATGTTGGCATTGATTGGCTTGATTTGGCAACCCGTAGGCTGGCTGACTGATTTAAGTATGGCGCTTCTGTATATAGCCACTTTACTGACCGTCTGGTCAATGTTGGTTTACCTGAAAGCATCCTGGCCAGCGCTGAGTAAATAAGCGGAAAAAGTTTGCAAAAACAGCAGTGAAGCTACTTTTTGAGCAAACGAATTTAAAAGCATAAATTTGTGGTTGACGTAAAAGCATAAACCAGTAGAATGCGTCTCGTGTTACGGCGAATGGCCAGTACAAAGCGGGCATAGCTCAGTTGGTAGAGCGCGACCTTGCCAAGGTCGAGGTCACGAGTTCGAGCCTCGTTGCCCGCTCCAAGTCGTACGCCAAATGGCGGGTTGGCAGAATGGCCATGCAGCGGATTGCAAATCCGTCCACCTCGGTTCGACTCCGGGACCCGCCTCCATTTAATGCGTTATTTGGTTAGATGCTGTTGGCTGTAATGCAAAATTGAAAAGTGTTTGCCCGGGTGGTGAAATCGGTAGACACAAGGGATTTAAAATCCCTCGCTCGAAAGGGCGTGCCGGTTCAAGTCCGGCCCCGGGCACCATCTCAACAGCACTATGTTGAGATAAGCTAGAAAGATAAAATACCAAAGCAGATTGTTATCTGCACAATGCCTAAGCGGGCATAGCTCAGTTGGTAGAGCGCGACCTTGCCAAGGTCGAGGTCACGAGTTCGAGCCTCGTTGCCCGCTCCAAATTAAGAAAAAAGCAGCCTGAAGGCTGCTTTTTTCGTTTCAGAATGTCTAAAGTATTTCGGTGATTTGGAACCATAGGTGTGACACAAAAAAAGCGGCCAAAGCCGCTTCTATTGCTAATCTGTTGAACGGTCTAACTTACAAGCTGTGGCCCTAACCACAGACTAAACAAGCTAATCGCCACTATACCGACCAGATTCAGCACCAGGCCTGCTCTTACCATATCTTTGATCTGCAACTTACCTGACGCAAACACAATAGCGTTTGGCGGCGTTGCCACTGGCATCATAAAGGCGAAGCTGGCGGCTAAGGCGGCTGGTACGACTAAATACAGTGGTGACAATTCCATTGAGACAGCAACAGGGCCTAATAGCGGCAGGAAGGCTGCAGCAGTCGCGGTATTGCTGGTGACTTCTGTCAGGAAGATGATCAGACTAGTGACAGTGACTAGCAGTAAAATAGGTGGCACTCCGTCCAGTAACTGTAATTGTTGCGCTAAGAGTTCAGCCACACCGGTTTTTTGGATCTGATCGGCCATACTCAAACCGCCGCCAAACAGCAATAACACGCCCCAAGGCACGTTTTGACTGTCTTTCCATTCCAACAACGCAGTGCCAGAGCCTTTTTCACCCGGTAATAAGAACAATAAAGCAGCGGCGCAAAGTGCAATCACGGTGTCGCTGATGGGTAATCCAGTCCATTTCACCAACCATTGTTGACTGATCCAGCTCAACGCAGCCAGAGCGAACACCATCAGCACCAGTTTTTGTGAACGTGACATCAAACCCAAAGCTTTTAACTGGGCCGGCGTATCATTCTGACTGGCCTCTGATTTAGGCATGCGAAAATGTACCTTTGTCAGCCATAGCCAACAAATGATCAGCATAGTCAGCGCCAATGGCACCCCCAAAATCATCCAATCGGCAAAACTGATTTGCATACCATAACTTTTCGACAGATAAGCAGCTAATAACGCATTAGGTGGTGTCCCTATCAGAGTTGCTATACCGCCAATACTGGCGCTATAGGCAATACCTAATAACACAGCTTTACCAAACTGGTCCTGAGTTGAAGCATTGGCCATGGCGATAATGGACAAACCAATGGGCAACATCATGACAGCAGTGGCTGTATTGGACATCCACATCGACAAAAACGCAGTCACACCCATTAAAGCCGCTATTTGCAAGCCTGGAGAAGTACCAACTAAAGACAAGGCTTTTAAAGCGATACGTTTATGCAAATTGGTTTTTTCCATCGCAATAGACAGGAAAAAGCCGCCGAAAAACAAAAATATTAGTGGATGCGCATAAGGGGATGTTGCTGCATCGAGTTTATCTATACCCAGCAGAGGAATAAAAATCATCGGCAGTAACGAGGTGACTGGGATAGGTACTATTTCGGTGATCCACCACAGCACCATCCAGGCCATTAAGCCTGTGACCATCCAGGCGGCCTGGCTCATTTCTGTCGCTGGCGCAGGCAGAAGAATAGTCAGTAAAAGCAATAAAGGACCGCAGAGTAGAAATAAGCGGCGGGTAACAGGTGACATAGATAATCCTTACTTAAAGCAACCGGAGCTAAGCTCCGGTATGTTCAGAATAAAAACTTCAGGCCTAAAGCGGCCGCATGATCTTTATCGGTTTCGAACTTGAGTTTGGACAGAAGCAGGTAAGCCGTCAAATTGTTTCGCCATTGATAATCCAATCCGATGTTATGCAGGCGTGCATTTTCTGCATGGCGGGTTTGGCTGTCATCTTTTTGCCATTGCCACTTGTAAGTCCAGTCACCACGCTGATAACTCAGCTGAGCCAGCCAGGCATCGCCTGCTATGTTGCGCACCACATCTTCACTGTGTTGATACATCAGGCCGGCAGCAAGTGTCGATCCATTCAGTTGCCACAAAGGCATCTGAGCCAATAAACGTTCTGCAGTGATGTTATTCAGCTCGTCTGTACGGCCATAGGCCAGATACAGCGGGTACTTTTTTAAAGCAGGGTCGCCATAGCCCAGCACCCAATCGTAGCCACCAGCAACCTCGTCGCTGGCTCCTGTTTGGTAAGTGGCAGATAAGTTAAAACCCTCAATCACCGGAGACTGGTAGCCAATCACATTTTCAAGCCTGTCCTGACCTGGCGTAATTTGAGCGATATCGGCCACTGTCTCGTTAAATAAATCGATTTTGCCTTCAGACTTTTTAAACTTGGTGTCGTTTTTACCAAACACCAGTTCGCCATAAGTCCCGGCAACGCCAATATAGGTGTTACGGGAACCTAGTCTGTGATCTTTGTTAGCGTCATCCAGACCGTTCACTTGCCATTCGTACACCGCAATCAGCGCCAAACCGTCGGTTAATTGATGTTTGGCTTTTACACCTAAGCGTGAGAAAGGCGCCTCAATCTGGTGGCCCTCATCGGCATACCTGTACAAGCCCTTGTCCACATCCAGCGCCTGTAATTCAAGTTTGCCGTACCAATCCCATTCAAAGGCATTGGCCGCTGAGCTAAAGGCCAGAGTGGTGCAAATGGCAGCGGATACATACGACTTAACCATGCTGCACCTCCACTGTTGCGGCAGTCGCTATTGGAGTCGTTTGCTGCGGTATTGCACCTTGGGCAAGCTCCTTATCCAGTTGCGCTGTATCCAACTCGCCACACCATTTTGACACGACTAAAGTCGCAACACCGTTGCCTATTAAGTTGGTTAAAGCCCGTGCTTCAGACATAAATCTGTCTATGCCTAAAATCAAGGCTATACCAGCCACAGGCACTGAGCCTACAGAAGCCAATGTTGCCGCCAGAACAATAAAACCACTGCCTGTGACGCCAGCTGCGCCTTTTGACGTCACTAATAATACGGCAAGCAGAGTCAGTTGCTGAGTTAAATCCATAGGCGTATCCGTAGCCTGGGCAATAAATACAGCAGCCATGGTCAGGTAAATGGCAGTGCCATCAAGATTAAAGGAATACCCTGTTGGTATCACTAAACCTACGGTGGACTTGGTCGCGCCCAGCTTCTCCAGTTTCGCCATCATGCGTGGCAGCACAGATTCAGAAGACGAAGTACCTAAGACAATCAGCAGTTCTTCTTTGATATAGCGGATAAATTTGGTAATCGAAAAGCCGTGGTAGCGGCAAATAGAGCCCAGCACGACAAAAATAAAGACTAAACAGGTAATGTAGAAGGTGGCCATTAAGCCAGCTAAAGACCATAAAGTCGCAATACCATATTTACCTATGGTAAAGGCCATGGCACCAAAAGCTCCGATAGGGGCGACTTTCATCAGCATATGCACTATGGCAAATAATACTTCAGAGCTTTTCTCGACATAACCAAAAATCAGATTCTGCCGGCCGCCTAAACGCTGCAGCGCAAAACCAAACAAAATAGAGAAAAACAGTACTTGCAGCATGTCACCGCGGGCAAAGGCGTCAAATACGCTGCTTGGGATCACGTTCAGTAAAAAATCTGTAGTGCTTTGCATCTGATCAGGAGCTGTGTACTTACTGATGGATTGCTGGTCCAGACTGGCCGGGTCTATATGCATACCCACACCAGGTTTGACGACATTAATCACCACTAAACCAATAATTAAAGCGATGGTAGAGACAATTTCAAAATAGAGTAGGGCGTAACCCCCTGTTTTTCCGACTTTTTTCATATCCTCCATACCTGCTATCCCCACCACTACGGTACAAAAGATAATGGGCGCGATAATCATTTTAATCAGCTTGATAAACGCTGTGCCCAGAGGCTGCATGGCGGTGCCGAGCTCCGGGTAAAAATGACCTAAAAAGATACCTATGCTGATGGCGAGTAACACCTGGATATAAAGGCTGGATAACAGCTTTATGGCTTTGTTTTTCATTGTTATAGTCTCTCTGATTATGGAGAAAATCTCCCTGTCAGACAGTGAATAGCAAAGAGGACGCCAGCTTTTTATTCTTTTAAATATTGTTTAAATACAGGTGGTTAGGTGTGAATTTCTAGCTAATTGCAAAAGCTTGTGTGGATTTCCACACAAAGCAAAATGAGTACTGTCACCAAATCCACACAAGACCATAATTAGTCTTCGTTTTTATCCAGAAAATCACGGCGGGTCAGTTGGTATTTTGCCATTTTGTCGTACAAGGTTTTACGGGGTAAATCCAGCTCTGCCATGACAGCTTTCATAGCGCCCTTATGCTGGTTCAGAGCTTCTTCCAGCAGCATCTTTTCGTAGTACTCCACCCGTTGTTGTAAACTCATACTGCCTGTGATGCCATGCTCTGCTTTATGTGGCTGTTGATTAAAAGCTATATCCGCGCCCATTAACACATAACGCTCGGCCATATTGCGCAATTCCCGAACATTACCGGGCCATGAGTGCTGCGCCAGTTGCTGTAACTCGGCCGTTTGAAGTGGGATATATTCTTTATGAAAACGCGCGGCAGCAATGCGGGCAAAATGTGAAAACAATAAAAATACATCGTCTTTGCGCTGACGTAAGGGGGGCAGCTGTAAATCTACCAAAGACAAACGGTAATACAAGTCGCTACGAAATTCTCCTGTACCTGCCAGCTGTTTTAGATCCGCTTTACTGGCTGCTATCACCCTGATATCCAGCTCAATCGCCTGGTTGGAACCTAAGCGGGTGACTTTGCGCTCTTCCAGCACCCGCAGTAGTTTGACTTGCAAAGACAGGGGGGTACTTTCTATTTCATCCAGCAGCAAGGTGCCGCCATTAGCGAACTCAAACTTACCTATACGTTTTTTGTCTGCACCGGTAAAAGCTCCGGCTTCGGCGCCAAACAGCTCACTTTCAATCAACTGCTCCGGAATAGCGCCGCAGTTAATAGCGACGAAATTATGTTGACGTCTGTCGCTTTGTTCATGCAGGTAACGTGCGACCAGCTCTTTTCCTGTGCCGGTTTCACCGTAAATCAACACATCAGCAGGAGCATTGATCACCGCATCCAAAGTGCGTCGCAGCTGCTGCATCGCCGGGCTTTGTCCTAAGATCCGTAAACCGGGTTGCTGTTCCCGTTCAACCGCTGCTTTTAATTGACGGTTTTCCAGTACTAAATGACGTTTTTCCAAAGCACGGCGGCTGACTTCAACCAGATGATCGTTATCAAAGGGTTTTTCCAGAAAATCATAAGCGCCTTGTTGCATCGCTTTCACCGCAAGGGATACAGCACCATAACCTGTCAACATAACGACTGGTATTTCGGCGTCAATGGCATGAATTTTCTGTAGCAATTCCAGGCCGTTTAAAGCAGGCATATGCATATCGGTAATGACAATACCGTTGAAGGTTGTATTGATGCGACTTAACACTTCACCTGGGTTGGCTGTGGTGATACAAGGCAAATCTTCAAGTTTAAACAGCTGACTGACGGCACTTCGAATATCGGCTTCATCGTCAATAAAAATAATAGCTGGAAGCTGCTGCTCTATGTTTGCCATTTAAGACCCCGTCGTTGCTGTCAAAAGCACAATAATAAACTCAGCTCCACCTTGTGGGGTATTACGCACCTCAAGCTGACCACCAAAGGATTGTACTATACGTTGCGAGATAGAAAGGCCCAAACCAAGGCCATCTCGTTGCTTGGTGCTAAAGAAAGCCTCAAAAATACGTTCTAAATGATGAGGTTCTATACCTGGGCCCTGATCACGGATATGAATGCTGACCTGCTGTGCTTGTGTTCTGACTGCAATATGAAAAGCTGCGTCTGCTTGTCCTGCCATCGCCTGCACGCCATTGGTCAGAATATTCACCAGCACTTGCTCCAATTGAATACTGTCGGCCAGAACCGAGGGGGACTGCTCAGGCAGTTGCAGTCGCACTTTTACCCCTTGTTGCTGACATTGGTGCTTCACTATACCCAGCGCGTCCAGCACGAGTTTATTCACCTGCACCAACTGACTTTTGCCAGAACTTTTACGGCTGAAATCTTTAAACTGCGCCACTATGACACTCAGTCGCTGCATTAACTGGCGCATCGCCTGAATATTAGTTTTGGCATCATCCAGATAACCTTTGTCTATAAGCTTTTCAGTCGTCTGAGCATAACTTTGCAAGGCTGTCAGTGGCTGATTCAGTTCGTGATTCAGCGACGCAGATAAAGCGCCTATGGTCGCAAGTTTAGCGGTTTGCACCAGATGTTGTTCGGTTTGGGCCAGTTCAGTTTCGGTTTGTTCGCGTCGTTCAATCTGGCGTATCAACTGTCGGTTGGTTTCCGCTAAATCCTTGGTACGGGCTATCACTCTTTGTTCCAGTTGCTGATTATGCTGCAGCAACTGCAGATGACGTTTTTTCCGCTCGCGTCTCACCCACACTGCAAGTAAGGCGGAGCTGTAGATTAAAGTGACCAGTAACAGGGCTGACCACAATGCTGAACGATGCGGAGTCGGAGAGGCCAGTACAGTCAGAGTCCAACCAAATTCAGCTAAGGTGCGCTGGTAGGGCAAAAAGCTCAGGGTTTTATCGTCAACAGGTAAATGCCACAACGGGTAAGAAGACGCCAGCAAGGCGGAGCCCACCGAATAATGCAGAGGTTCTATCGCCTGAGTGATATATCTTTGTTGCTCTGAAGCCGTTAAGGAGCGCCCCGTCAGGCTGGTTAAACGCCACTGGGGCACATCAGATAAAAATACCTCATCACTTTGGCCTGTGACCATAAAATGACTATCGGCTAAACCGGCAATTTGCTGCTGATGTTGTTCTATAGGCTCCAGATCGACCTTAGCTACCATCACCGCCAGAATTTTATTCTGAATACGCACAGGCACACTGTAGTAGTAACCCCGGCGCTCACTGGTATGGCCCAGCGCATAATACTGAGCGTCCTGGCCGGTCAGAGCTTGCTGTACATAAGGCCTGAAACCAAAATCACGGCCCAGATAATAAATTTTTCCGTTGGCATTGGAGCTGGCTATGACAATGCCTGACGGGTTTACCAGATAGAGATCGGCGACATCAGCGCTACGCTGCAATTGGAACAAATATTGATTCAGTTGCTCTGTACTGCGCGGTAAGTCAAGTAACAAGGATTGTAATAAGTCCGAACTGGCTATTTGCCTCGGTAAATCAGCGTAGCGACCTATTTCGTAGCGAATGAAAGCGGCGAGATTGTCGCTTTGATGCTGCGCTTTGAGTGTCAGTTGCCGATAGTTCCAGTGCTGTGCGGCTGAAGCTGCCAGTATCAACACCAGCAGATAACCACAAAGCAGCAGAAACCAGCGCAGCTGTTTATTCATTAGCTGCGTCTTGAGGTTATGTTGGCTTTTGGTGCCATCGCTGAGGCTTCTTCTGTTTTACTCGAGCTTAATAACTTCGCTTCTAACTCTGCCATTTCGGCTTGGGTCAGTTCGCGGTATTGTCCGGCTTTTAACTCCGCCAGGCGCACATTCATAATACGAACCCGCTTGAGTTTAGTCACATTAAAGCCCAAAAATTCAGTCATACGGCGGATTTGGCGGTTCAGGCCCTGAGTCAACACAATATTAAAGGTTTGACGGGAGATTTGTTTCACCTGGCAAGGTAAAGTAATAGTCTCAAGGATAGGCACGCCTGATGCCATTTTACGCAGGAAATGTTCAGTGATAGGCTTGTCGACCGTCACCACATATTCTTTTTCGTGCTCGTTACCAGCGCGCAGAATTTTATTGACGATATCACCATCATTGGTCAGGAAAATTAAGCCTTCAGATTCTTTATCCAGCCGTCCGATAGGGAATATCCGCTCCGGATAGCCGATAGCGTCGATAATATTACCTTTGACATCCAGCTCTGTGGTGCAGGTAATGCCCACTGCTTTATGGTAAGCCAGATACACCCGCCGTGGTTTGGCTTTTAATGGTTTACCATGGACCAGTACCTGATCCTGTTCTGTCACTTTGGTGCCTAAAGTACCGGGCAAGCCGTTAACCGTCACCACACCTTGTTCGATCAGCTTGTCGGCTTCACGACGCGAACAAAAACCTGTGTCACTGATAAATTTATTCAAACGAAACAATGTAGTTTGGTCCAAAGCTTCACACCCGGCAGTTGAAAAAGGACGATAGTTTAGGGGCTCAAGGCATCAGGGGCAAGGCTGGTGTTTATTTTAAAGCAGAAAACGGACCTGCTCTTGGCAAGGCGGGCAGATCAGGTAAACTTACAGCTCACTCTTCAGAAGGGACCATAGATGTTACCTATTCAGCATTATTTCCCCCAGGCCGATGCCTTAGTTTATGGCTGTATGGGATTGGGCGGCAGTTGGGATCATCCCACCACCAGTAAAGAGCAGCGTGATTTATCTTACACCGCGATAGAGGCCGCGCTGGAGGCTGGTATTCGCTTTTTTGATCATGCCGATATTTATACGCGCGGCAAAGCCGAAGCGGTGTTTGGTGACTATCTAAAAGCGCATTCAGGTTTACGTGACCAATTACTACTGCAAACCAAATGCGCTATTCGCTTTGCCGACGCAAGCACAGTAGGGCGTTATGATTTTAGTAAAAGTTATATTTTGGATTCAGTGCACCAGTCGTTAAAACGACTGCAAACCGACTATATAGATATTTTATTGCTACACAGACCTGATCAATTGATGTTGATTGATGAAGTGGCTGAAGCTTTTGCAGAGCTGAAACAACAAGGTAAAGTGAAAGCTTTTGGCGTGTCCAATTTTGGTTGGCCACAACTGCAGTTGCTGCAATCTGTATTGCCTGAGCCTTTGGTAGCGAATCAGCTGCAAATGAGCCTGAACGACTTCAACTATCTGGAGCAGAACGTACTGACGGCTATGCCGGAGGGCGCAGCCCATCATTATAGTTATGGCACAGTGGAATACTGTCAGTTACACAAAGTGCAATTGCAAGCCTGGGGCAGTCTGGCGCAAGGATTGTTTAGCGGAGGCCGCAAGCCCGAAACAGCAGCACAGCAAGCGACAGCGGCATTGGTGGCTCAGTTAGCCGCAGACTATCAAACCAGCGCTGAAGCTATAGTTCTGGCGTTTTTGCTCAAGCACCCGGCAGGTATTCAGCCAGTGATAGGCACCACCTCACCAGCTCGTATCGCCGCTTGCCAGAAAGCCTTAACAGTGAATTTAAGCCGTGAACACTGGTATGCGCTTTATGTCGCCGCCAGGGGCAAGGCGTTACCTTAATAACCTCGAATAAACAAGGGCCAGCATACCCTTGTTTATTCGAAGCAGAAGCGACTACTTAGTGGCTGGTACAGACTGCAAATACTGACTGTTTGGCTGCTTTAAAATGGTCTGCCATGAACCATAAGTTGGGTTGGCTAACACAAACCATTTGGCACCCCAGTAGTCCTGATATGTATCGACCAGGGCTGAACGCTGTTCTGGCGTGATATTTTTCTTTACGTCTGGCAGGAAATCGCCAAAGTCATCACCAATCGACATTAAAATGCGGAAGTCTTTCGCTGCCAACAAACGGCGGCTTTCTTTTTCGCTGCTCCAGCCTTGTTGTTCTGACTTTAGCCAGATTTGTGAGGCGTCGATCTTCTCTATACCCACGGTTTTTAAGTTACGCAGCGTATCGGCTTTTTGTGGACAGCTGTCAGTGGCGCCGGCACGTTTTTCGCACTCACGATTGCTGATATACAGCACTTTTACCCCGGCGGCTTCAGCTTTATTGACAAAAGAAACAGCGCCCGGCACAGCTTTGGCCGCTGCCATAGCCACCCATTGATCCCAACGTTTTGGATCATAGCCTGCGTTTAATAACACAGCTTGCGCTGCAGTCGGCGAGTTATCCAGAATAGTCTCGTCAATATCAACAATAATGGCCAAAGGCAGCTGTTGATAGTTGCTGGTTTGGCTCGGCAAAGCTGTCCAGTTTTTATCAGCAATAGCAAGGGGCAGCTGTAAAGCAGCCGTCTGGTAGGTTTGAATCGCACTGGCTTTGAATTCAGCTGAGGTTTGGTACCACAGAGTGGCATTCATATTGTCGTGAGACGCTGCTTGTGAAGCAAAAGTGCACAAAAGCAGGCTGGTTAGCAGCGAAGATAGAGAGGATTTCATCAAAGACTCCAAAGCAAAAAATTAGCAGGTTAAAACGACAGTGTTGTTTCTCTATAAAAAAAGCCCCCGCTGTGCGGAGGCCTTCAGGCTTAGGCTTTATCCGCGCCCGGATCAGTTTTGGCAGCCTTTTCAGACGGTTTATCTGATAGGTTATTCAGTGAGATCACCTTAGTTTTACTGATCTTATGACGATAGATCTCGCGCAGATAATGAATAGACTTTTTCACACTGTCGCGGGACAAACGAATGTCATTGATAGAGACAAACTTGTCTTTATTACGAATAAGTTCGCGGTATTTTTTCTCGTACATAGGTTTAATTGCATACCAGTTGGTATCGAGAATTTTCGCCGGGTTTTCAAACTCATGCAGCATGCTGTCCAAACGCTCTTCATCGAAGTGCTCTTCACGGATAAAGTCCAGCATGGCTTTGTCCAGTGAATCATTAAAACGATAATCGTCTTTGGCAAAACAACGTTTGATGAACGACACAATCAGCGTCAGGAAATCGTCACTTAAACACGGACTTTTTACAATCAATGTGGTCAGCGAGATATTGGCTGAAGCGCCAATCACCAAAGCATAACGTTTTAACGTAGTGTTCGGGAACAGAGTATTTAAATGGCTCTTCAGGCGATTTAAATCCATGTATGACAGTTTGTAGTCTTTTGGTAACGAGATGATCGACACCACAGACGAGCAGTTTTTAAAGAAATGCAGGTCTTTTAAATCTTTTGGATCGTAGCCGCTTTTCACATAGGAAGCTAAAGCTTCACGGTAACGACCAGACTCTATAGGTAATAAACTAATGCCCTCAATGGCCTGTGTCACTTTGTTAAAGTGGGGCAGGTCAATAGAACGGAAAAACAGGTCGTCAATATTCAAACCACTGTTGCTGTTTTTGTCGAACAGTTTCAGTTTATCCACAGCAGCTGGCGCGTTTGGGATCACAGATTCAGCATAAGCTACAGCCACAGGGCCTGCCAGACTCATAAACAAGTCGTTGGCGTCTAAACGTATGGTTTCACCAATATCGATGCCGGCACGACGGAAGTAATTTTCGTCATAGTCTGTGGTGACCGCTTGTGCTGTTAAAATGTTGAAGATTTGCTGCGAAATATACTGGTTGGCATATTTCTCCATCGCATTCACGTCGATGTGCTGAATTTCACCATCGTCGGTTTCTTCAGCATAACGCATAATGTCGTTAGAAATCAGCATCATCGCATTCCAAGGACGAATGCGGTGCATCACGCTGGACTCAGCACTGTCTTCATTTTCCAGGTTGTACGAGAAATCCCATTCTTCCGCCAGGTATTTACATAACAAGCGGCCTGAGTTGATATGCAACGCTTCTGACATTTCCACGCCATGGTCTGTAATATTCGGCAGAATACAGATACCACTGGTGAAAATGGGCTCGAACACAAAAGAGTGGCCCGCGTTCGCTTCGTTTTCCGTTTCTGGTCTGGTATCGAAGGTTTTGGCCATATAAGCGTACTGCTGCGCCAAACCGAACTCTGACGCCATACCAGAACCTGTACCACCACCGGCACTGAAAATATAAAAATACAAACGGGATTGGTTGGCTTTGATACCGCAGGAGTCAATCAGATAAGAGTGAATAAATTTCCAATCCGGGTTGGAGAACTTCTGTGTGTCTTTGTTCAGAATGATTTTGGCTAAATACTGACCCAGAATAGGAGCGTTACCGGCACCACCAGCATGGACTTCAGACAAGTCCATGATTTTCATTTTGTTATAGTCCTGCAGGAAATTGGACTTTTCACCTTTGTGAGAAAAACGAATACGACCTTCAATATCTTTGTCTAAATCGCCCAACATCACCAAAGGTTCAATCAGAAACACAGGCTTGACCTGATGCGATTTATCCAGATTAAGGCCTTTTTTAATCCAGCGTACAGGGCGGTATTCGGTTTCTTTTTGCTGACGCTCTTCAATATTAAATTCATTCATATAGAAGCTGCGTGCGTTGTACACCAGAGAGGCCACGTCCAGCGCTATATTAGAACCACAGCGGCCTAAACCTATTAAACAGACCGAAGGAAACTGTTGCTGACGTCTGTTGGCATCTTCTTCATCTGAAGCCGGGATAGGGAAAACACTATTTCGCAAAGCATCCAGATTAGACAAAATCCGGCTCAGGTCGCGTTCAGTGAAATACATATAGCGGCCCGAACCAAAATTCAGGTCAGCTTCAGTTTCAGTGGCAGAGAATGGACGCACTGTTACACTGACATCGTCTTTACTGGCGCTGCTTTTTATCACTTTTGTACTCATGGATGACCTTCCGGGCTATTTTTATTGTTCTGAGCTGCTATCTATTCGTGTCATAAACATAGACTTAGCTGTCTATTATTACAATTGGCATGAAGAACAGTACAGCAAAATCATCGCAGAGAATTGAACTTTTTGATAATCAGAAAAATAAAATTGAAAAATAACGCAGTTAAATGCAAATAAATGGGATCAGAAGCTGTCGATTTTAGTTTTTTGCTTCTGATCCCATCTCCCCCTGACTGTTACATATTCGGATAGTTCGGACCACCTGCACCTTCTGGTGTCACCCAGGTGATGTTTTGGCGTGGGTCTTTGATATCGCAGGTTTTGCAATGAATACAGTTTTGCGCATTGATCTGCAGTCGCGGCTGATTATTGTCTTCGACAATTTCATAGACGCCGGCAGGGCAATAACGCTGTGCAGGCTCGTCATACAAGGCCAGGTTCACCGCCACAGGAATACTGGTATCAGCCAGTTTCAGATGGCAGGGTTGGTCTTCTTCATGATTGGTGTTAGACAAATACACTGAAGACAGGCGGTCAAAGCTAAGCACATTGTCTGGCTTGGCATACTGAATTTTTGCTGCTTCGGCCGCTGGTCTTAACGTCAGATGATCAAGAGTGTCATCTTTTAACGTGAAGGGTAGTTTGCCGGCGAAGATATTCTGATCCAGCGTGTTAAAAGCGCCGCCCCAGAACGAACCAAACTTATGCATCGCCGGGCCAAAGTTACGACTTCTGAACAACTCATCAAATAACCAGCTTTGCTCAAAATGCTCTGCAAACTCAGTGAGATCAGCACCAGATTTCTCTTGCTGTAATGCAGCAAAAATAGTTTCAGCCGCCAGCATGCCGGATTTCATGGCTGTGTGATTGCCTTTGATTTTGGCAAAGTTCAGCGTACCTGCGTCACAACCCACCAATACACCGCCTGGGAAGGTCATCTTCGGCAGACTATTCAGGCCACCTTTAGCAATAGCGCGCGCACCATAAGAGACGCGTTTACCGCCTTGCAGATACTGTTTAATCACAGGGTGTTGTTTGTAACGCTGAAATTCTTCAAAAGGACTCAAATGCGGGTTGCTGTAGTTCAAATCGACGATTAAGCCGACCACGATCTGCTGCCCTTCAGCATGGTACAAATAGCCACCACCACTGGTATCGTCTTGTAAGGGCCAGCCTGCGCTGTGTACCACTAAACCTTGTTGGTGCTGCTCTGCCGGCACATCCCAGATTTCTTTAAAACCTAAAGCGTAATGCTGAGGGGAGCGGTCTTTATCTAATTCAAAACGGGCAATCAGTTGTTTACCTAAATGGCCACGGCAGCCCTCGGCAAAAACAGTGTACTTGCCACGCAGCTCCATGGCTGGGACGTAACTGTCTTTTTGGCTGCCATCATGAGCTACGCCCATTTCACCCGTAATCACGCCTTTGACGATATCATCTTCTATCAGTAATTCTGCTGCGGTAAAACCAGGGAATATCTCAACACCCAGCTGTTCAGCCTGTGTGGCTAACCAGCGGCATAAGTTGCTGATAGAGACAATGTAATTGCCTTCGTTGTGCATGGTTTTTGGTACTAAAAAATTAGGCAATTTTTGAGCGGCAGTCTCATTTTTGAACAGATAAATATGGTCACGCGTCACCGAAGCGGTTACGGGAGCCTGCATTTTTTGCCAGTCAGGGAATAATTCATTTAAAGCGCGAGGTTCAAATACAGCGCCGGATAAAATATGGGCGCCGACTTCCGAACCTTTTTCGACGACACACAAGCTGATGTCAGAACCAGCAGTTTTGGCTTGCTGAGCCAGACGGATAGCGGTCGACAAACCCGCAGGGCCAGCACCAACTATCACTACATCAAATTCCATCGACTCACGTTCAACCACAACAACCTCAACTTATCCATCTTTTTTGTCTGGCGTTTTGCCTTGTTCTGCTGATGGATGCTTATCTTGACATAAAATTTAGAACTTCTGCTCTACGCTAGGGTATTTCAGGTTGACGTTAACGTCAACAGTAAGTAGATTGATTGCCTGGAAAGAATCAGCTTTACCTTAACGTCAACTTAGTGCTGAGTATAGCGGCCGAATGGGGTTTTTATGAAGATTTTAGTACCGGTCAAACGGGTCATAGATTACAACGTCAAAGTACGGGTAAAAGCCGATCAAAGCGGTGTGGATTTAGCCAACGTAAAAATGGCATTGAATCCGTTTTGTGAAATCGCCGTGGAAGAAGCGGTGCGTTTAAAAGAAGCGGGCATTGCAACAGAAGTGGTGGTGGTGTCTATAGGTCCTGCCGCGGTGCAAGAGCAACTGCGTACAGCTTTGGCTTTAGGAGCAGATCGTGCTTTGCAGATCGATACCGAGTTGAGTTTAGATTCGCTGCAAGTGGCGAAGTTATTAAGCAAAGTCGTGACTGACGAGCAGCCGCAACTGGTGATCTTAGGTAAACAAGCCATAGACTCAGATAATAACCAGACAGGCCAGATGCTGGCTGCATTAACTGGTATGGGTCAGGGCACATTCGCCTCCAAAGTTGTAGTAGCCGATGGCAAAGTACAAGTCACCCGTGAAATCGACGGTGGTTTACAGCAAGTGGAACTGACCCTGCCAGCCGTAGTATCGACCGATCTGCGTTTAAACGAGCCGCGTTATGCGTCACTGCCTAACATTATGAAAGCAAAGAAAAAACCTTTGGATGTAAAAGCGGCAGACAGTTACGGCGTGAATTTAAGTTCTAACGTCGCCACGCTGAAAGTCACAGCCCCTGCGTCCCGACAGGCTGGTGTGATCGTAAGTTCAGTAGACGAGTTAGTTGCCAAATTAAAACAAGAAGCGAAGGTGATCTGATGAGCATTTTAGTTATTGCAGAACACAACAATCAGAGTCTGAAGGCAGATACCTTTAAAGCAGTCAAAGCTGCCAGTCAGATTGGCGGCGACATTCATCTGTTGGTTGCTGGTTTTAATTCAGCTGCCGTAGCAGCTGAAGCAGCAACGTTAGCAGGCGTAAGCAAAGTACTGCACGCTGACGCTGCGGTGTATCAACACCAACTGGCTGAAAATATCAGTTTGCTGGTGACCGAATTGGCGAAGAGTTATCGGCATATAGTGGCGAGCGCAACGACCAACGGTAAAAACTTTTTACCCAGGGTTGCTGCTTTATTAGATGTGGCACAGATTTCCGATGTGATCGCTATTGAAAGCGCTGATACCTTTGTGCGTCCTGTGTACGCTGGTAATGCGATAGCGACGGTAAAAAGCAGCGACACTATTAAAGTGCTGACAGTGCGCTCTGCAGCCTTTGATGCGGTAGATACAGGCAACAACGCAGCTATTGAAAGTATCAGCCTTGCGAAAGATGCTGGTGTATCAAGTTTTGTCAGTGAAGAGCTGACGAAGTCAGAGCGTCCTGAACTGACCGCTGCTAAAGTGATCATCTCTGGTGGTCGCGGTATGCAAAATGGCGAAAACTTTGCGCTGTTAAATGGCATAGCCGACAAACTGAACGCCGCTATTGGAGCATCCCGCGCTGCGGTTGACGCTGGTTTTGTGCCAAACGATATGCAGGTTGGTCAGACAGGAAAAATTGTTGCGCCGGATCTGTATATTGCAGTAGGTATCTCAGGTGCTATCCAGCATTTAGCGGGTATGAAAGACTCTAAAATTATAGTCGCTATCAACAAAGACCCTGAAGCCCCGATTTTCCAGGTGGCTGATTACGGTCTGGTGGGTGATTTGTTTACTATTCTGCCTGAGCTGGAAGCGAAGATTTAGTTTTCACCTTCATTTGTTCTGAGTAAAGAGAGTTTTCTTTCGCTCTCTTTACTCAAGTTAATAAATTGCTTACAAATTTCTGCTGTATCTCTCTTGTTCGCTTGGCATTCGATCTCTAAGATAGGCTCATCATGCGCTGTCGCAGGGCTTTTCGTCGTTTTGGCGAGCAAGCTGTTCAGGAGATAAAAAATGAAAAAAACGTTAACTCTTAGTTTGCTTGTCATGGCATTAACAGGTTGCGCTACTGTACCTGCAGATAAAGACAACCTGTCCACCCAGTTAGATGGCCCACTAGCTCAACTGCAGCTGGACACCCGCCAATTACAAATGCGGCTGGAGCGCCTGACCGAAAACAAAGAATGCCAACAAGATAACCAATGCAAAGTCATTGGTGTAGGAGCCCGGCCTTGTGGTGGACCGGACCAGTATCTGATTTATTCGACACTGCACACAGATGAAAAAATGTTAAGCTACACCAGTGAACGTTACCAGAAACTAAAAAAGCAGCAAAATGAGAAGCTTGGCTTAATGTCGACTTGCCAGATGCTGATGCCTCCAGTCAGCGCTTGTATTGAAAATAAATGCGCTATAGGTAACGCAAACCGCTAATTAATCTGATACCGAGAGGACCATGACCCCACAAGCTTCGTTTATTTTATTGTTGTGTTGTGCTGTGGGGATGCTTTGCTGTGCAGGCGGCCTGTGGTATTGGTACAGAGAATCACTGAAAAAGCAGCAAGAATTGCTGTTACTGCAAAGCACAAATCAACTACAAGCTCAACAAAATCAGCATGATAAGCTTTTATTGCAGCAGGTTCAGCAACAGCTGCAACAGGCGCAGGACGACTTTAAAGACTTAAGTTACCAGCAGCAAAAATACGCCGCTGAACTGGCGCGCAGCCAAAGTCAGTATCAGCAGGTATCGGAACTTTGGACTGAGCTTAAGCAGCAGTATCAAAGCCAGCAGCAGGATTATATGCAGCTGCAGCGCGAGCACAGCGCTTTGCAAATCAGTTTAAAAGAAAAGCAGCAGCATTTCGCCGAGCAACAGGCTTTGTTACAACAAAGCAAGCAGCAACTCAGCCTTGAGTTTCAGCAGTTGGCACAGCAAATTTTTGAAGACAAGTCAGTGCGTTTCCAGGCCTCGAATCAGGAAGCCTTAAATAGCTTGTTGAATCCATTCCGTTTGCAGTTAGATGCCTTTAAAAGCAAAGTGGAAGATATTCACCTGAAAGACAGTCAGCAGCAGGCGCTGCTCAATCACGAGCTACAGCATTTAAAAATCCTCAATCAGCAGATCACCGAAGAAGCCCATCAACTGGCTGTGGCACTCAAAGGCCAGAAAAAAACGCAAGGCAACTGGGGCGAACTGGTTTTAGAAAATGTACTGGAGCGTTCCGGCTTGCGAGCAGGCCAGGATTACCAGCGCGAGTTTTCTGTCACTCAGGAAGATGGCAATAAATTGCGGCCGGATTTAGTGGTGTTTTTACCCCAGGGCAAACATTTGATTATTGATGCCAAAGTGTCGTTAAACGCCTACAGCCGTTATATCAATTCAGAAGACGAGCTCGATCGTAAACTAGCGCTGCAGGAGCATGTGGCTTCGATGGCGGCCCGTATTAAAGAGCTGTCCGACCGTAATTACCATAAGTTGCCTGGCCTGAATTCACCCGATCTGGTGTTTATGTTTGTGCCTATCGAATCAGCTTTTGTTGAAGCATTAAAAGCAGATGAAAGCTTATTCCAGCAAGCACTGAATCAAAATGTTTTGGTGGCGACACCGACCACTTTGTTAACCAGCCTGAATATAGTGCGGCAGTTATGGCGCTACGAAGAGCAGCATAAACACACAGCAGAACTGGCCAAACGTGCTGATGCGGTGTTTAATAAACTTCGCACCTTCCTTACCACTTTTTTAAGAGTCAAAGAGAGCTTAAACAAAGCGCAGGAAGCCTATGAAACCGCAGAAAGTCAGCTGTATAAGGGCAGGGCGAACCTGGTGAAACAGGTCAATGAGTTTAAAGACTTAACTCCTGCGATACAGGCTGAACTTCCTGAGTATTTTGTCGAAAAGTCTCAGATTGAATTTGACTCAGAACCTTTGCCAGAGACAAAAACCTCGTCGGCTCCATAAAGCACTATGGAGCTTTGAGCTGTCAGGTTTATACTAACGGCCTTTTTTTATTGCAGAGAATATCAGTGAGTACTTCAGATTTCAGCGCCTTTATCCAACTCCTTACACAAAAGCTTGAACACAACAGCTGGCAAAAGCTGTTGTTAAGCAGTTATCAGGGCGAGGATAGCAGCCTGGTGCGGATTGAAGTACGGCCTGTGGTGTTAAAAGATGTTGCGCACTTAAGTTTTTTATACCGGCATAAAACCCGAGATATCACTAAAAACTTTACCGTGACTGAGGGGCTGCAACAGATCCAAACTTTATTAGGCACTGATTTTAAAGCTGCTCATTTCACAGCTTTGGATAGCGAAACTCAATTGAGTGTCAGCAAAAAAGGCAAGGTGCTTAGCAGTACTAAAGCGATAAAGCAGACAACACCTGTTGCTGCAGCCTTGACTCATGACAAAGAAAAACAGCGTTTTCTGACGCTGGACAGGCCTTTTTTACAGCAACTTGGTGTGACTGACGCTCAGCATAAGCTGGTGCCAGCCATGTCGCGTAAATGGAAGCAAATCAATAAGTTTGTCGAAGTATTCGACCGAGCTTTAAGCCAAACCGGCTTAAAGCAAAAGCCTGCAGTGCATATTGCCGATTTTGGCTCAGGCAAAGCTTATCTGACTTTTGCGGTGCATGATTACTTAACACACCAGTTAGGGCTTAATGCCAAAGTGACAGGAGTGGAGCTTAGGCAGGAGCTGGTGGATTTATGCAACGGTGTCGCCTGCGATTTGAACTTAAAGGGCATTGGCTTTGAGCAGGGCGATGTGAAGCATTTTCAGGCCAAAGGCATAGACGTGATGATAGCGCTGCATGCCTGCGATATAGCTACGGATTACGCTATTCATATGGGCATACGCACCGGCGCTTCAATGATTATGTGCTCGCCATGTTGCCATAAACAACTGCGGCCACAACTGATTAGCCCGCCTTTACTGCAACCTATGCTGAAACACGGTATTCATTTAGGTGAACAAGCCGAAATGCTGACCGACAGCCTACGCGCCTTGCTGCTGGAAGCTTATGGCTATGAAACTCAGGTGTTTGAATTCATTTCGCTGGAACACACCAGCAAAAATAAAATGATTCTGGCGGTCAAAAGCCAAAAATCCAAAAACCGCGAACAGATTCTGGCCCAAGTGCAACAAATCAAAAGCTTCTACGGCATACAGCAGCATTGCCTGGAAGAGTTATTGTTGCAGTCGGAGTGAGTTATTGTGTCAGAGTTGGAGTAATAAGCTCCTGTTCAAACGGCGCGGTCAACTACAACGCAGACACGCCGTAAATACATCCCTGTAGGCTCCTGTCCAGCATCCCTGCTGGACAGGGTCTGCTAACGTAGTCGTCCGTCCGTTTTCTAAGTTCCTTTGCGTCGTCACTTTATGCCAATACCGTATTTTTTACATGTGGACGAATACACAGTGTTATTTGCTTTCATCAAAAAACAGGCACACTTTGAGCAAATCAACAGGCACATTTATCTGTTGCTGAAGAAGGAAAAACACTCTAATTTAGATACTTAGAGTGGGCTAACCTAAAAATAACAGGCCAGAGAAAAGTAATAATGTGCCAGCACGCTTTGGTGCACAGCTAGCAGTAGCTGGTTGTGATTAGTTTTTTTTATTAATAACTTAATGCTGGCATTTCATCTGGTAAAACCAGAGAAAGCGTGCTGGCACAATATACAACTGTTATGAGCAAGGAATACTCCGGTGAACGATTCACAGCTTGAAAGGTGTATGCAGTCGGTCGGCAAGGGTTGTTTCGTACTGTATTTCGAACAATTCGCCAATCCGCACATTTCGAACGAAGATCTGATCGATCGGTTAGTGAGGGACGAACAATACATGGAGTCAGGCGCCAGGACTCGGGTACTTCAATCCCGTCGAATAATTCGAGCTGGGCGCGCTATTGATGCACTCCGAATCATTGCGTCCTCCGAGCGAGTTCCGCAGTCAGTTCGTGAAAGGGCAGGGAATTTAGCAAATGCTTTGTAGATTGCTTGCTCATAACAAGTCAAACAACTACGCGCCTGCGGCGCCGGACGCGGCAAGCCGCGCCGGTTTTTGAGGCGTTATAAACCACAAGGAGAGTTCATTTGAATATCAATGCAACGCTAGTTGGCCAAATTATGTTTGTATTTGTGCTGGTTGTAGGCGCATTAAGCTATTACCTCGGTCGCCGTAAAACGCAAACGCCGGTTTTGGCGGGTTTACTTGGCGTGGTGCTATGTATTATTCCACCATTTGCGCTGGTTTATCTGGTTGTATTAGTACTTAAAAAAGACGTAGGTTCAACATCGGCGGAAGTAAGTGGGTAAAGTGGTTTATAACAAGGCCAGTCACGGCGACGCCTTTTCCGCTGCGGCTTCGCCCCACTACAAAGCCGCGCATGCTGGCGGCGTTAGGTTTCACCGATGAATGCGAAAAGTGTTGCTGATGTAGAAGGGCCGTGGGTAGAGCCAGAATTAAACTCTGGGTTAATACAGCGCTGTAGAGATAATTGGTCAAAGCCAGTGTCCCAAGTTACAAATCATGTTCTTGCAACATTTATCCGCCAAAAACTTGCGCTAGCCATTGTAGTTCCAGAGGCAGAAAATCGCCTTAAACGTGGTTTCGTAGATGATACAGAGCTATACGATGAAGAGCTGGAAGTAGCAATAAATGAACTACCAAAAACCTAACAAGGCGGTTAATTTCGTTCGCTCTGCTCACTGGGACAGCTTACACGCCGCTTCGCTCTGTTCCTGCTGCCCATTACCGCGGCGTTAGGGTAATCAACTTATGCACCCAGTATTTAAAGAGTATATTGAGTCGTTGGAACCCTCTTTTCAAAGGCTCCTCAATATGGATCCGGTTACAGTCGCAACATTACCGAGTGAAATGCCTCTGTCTGGTATATACCTTTTCTCAGAAAACGGAGACCATCTATACGTTGGCCGGACAAACACGATTAGAAAAAGGTTACAAAATCATTGTCGTCCAAGTTCTGGTCACAATTCAGCGACATTTGCATTTAGGCTTACCAGAGTAATAACAGGTATCATACAGGCAACATATGTTGCCGAGGGTTCGCGTTCTAGTTTAGAGAAACACCCTACGTTTGGGCCTGAGTTCATTAGACAAAAGCACAGAGTAAGGGAAATGCAGGTGCGCTTTGTATCTGAGCCTGATCCAATGCGGCAGGCACTTTTGGAAATGTATGTTTCAGTCAGTTTGGGGACGCCTCATAATGACTTCGATAATCACTAAGGGCCCTAACAATGCCCATCAGTTCGCAGCCTTTGGCTGCCGGACTCGCTATGCTCACCGCTGTTATGCTCACCGCTGTGGGCGGCGTTATATCGTCTGAGGTAAATTTGAGAAATCTAACAGTTTTAATTTTATTGCTATTAACATCGTGCGCTGCAACAAATGACGAGAAAGATGTTAAATATCGCATAGACAGTAATACATACGTTAACTCTGAAGGCGTGATTATCCGTGAAGTATCAAAGCAAGAAGGTAAAAAGATATTACGGGCTTTGGACAAGCAAATGGACGAGTATAATATCCCGAGGGAGTCTGAATACGAGACGTGCGAAGAGCTTTTAGCCTTGTTAAAAGAAAGAAATCTGGAAGTGACTTCTGTCAAAGAGAGGGAAGTTGAAATCAAGTTGAAATGGAATCTTTGGCGCAATATACATCTTAAATCAGGTAATTGTTTGGATTAGTTTGCAATATTACCAGCAACTATTGCCGCTCACTGTGAGCAGTATTTTGCGATATAACAATCGCCATCAAAAACGCGCCCTGTGGGCGCTCGACTAGCAACAAGTTGCTCGCCGTTTAGGCGGGCGTTAATGTCCGTTTTTCGCTCTTTGCAGCCATAGTTTATTTCAAATGGTGGGGCTTATAACCGGTCAAACTCTAAATTTCAGACACAAAAAAACCGACTATTAAGTCGGTTGATTGTTGGTTGCGGGAGCCGGATTTGAACCGACGACCTTCGGGTTATGAGCCCGACGAGCTACCAGGCTGCTCCATCCCGCGTCCGTATTGATAGTCGAGCAGTAACTATCAGGATTTAAAATATACACATTGTTGGTTGCGGGAGCCGGATTTGAACCGACGACCTTCGGGTTATGAGCCCGACGAGCTACCAGGCTGCTCCATCCCGCGTCCGTATCTTACACCGCATAGGGCGTGTAAGAGGTGTACTGCATTCACGTTTCACTTAAGCTGACTTAAGTTGGTTGCGGGAGCCGGATTTGAACCGACGACCTTCGGGTTATGAGCCCGACGAGCTACCAGGCTGCTCCATCCCGCGTCCGTGTTTGCGGGGCGCATAGTAGAGCTTTTGCCCTGGCAGTGCAAGGCTTAATGTCAGTAAATTCCAAAGAACTGAACTGACTGCACAATTATTAAACGCATAGGTCTTTAAGTAGGCGCTCGTTGCTGTCTCTGAAGTAGTAGCTCCGCAAATCTTTGTTTTCGTGTTGAAAAACATCCCAATGCTTTCGAAAGCGCTTCTGTTATAATGTGCGCCATTTTATTGCAGGGCAGATCATATGTTGGAATTCTGGGCCTTAACATCCAAAGGTGTTGAAGAGCTATTGGCGGATGAAATCCGTCGTTATCAAGGCGAAATTATTAAATTAGGCATGGGCGTGGTGCGCTTTAAGGCTGAACTTAAAGATGCATACCAGCTGTGCTTATGGTCGCGTTTAGCGACCCGTATTCTGCGCCTGGAACAATCCATCGAAATTGATGCCAATTCAGACCTGTATCAGGTTGCTATGCGCATTAACTGGCCTTCGTTAATGCGGATGGAACAAAGTTTTGCGGTCGAGTGTGTCGGTAAGCACCCAACAATAGATAACACTCAGTTTGGTGGTATGCGGGTCAAAGATGCCATAGTGGATCAGTTCCGCGAGCGCTACGATGCGCGGCCTAATGTCGATCGTATCGACCCGGATGTGCGTTTTCAGGTGCGTTTAGAACGCCAGCATTTCCATTTCTTCCTGGATTTCTCTGGTCCGTCTTTGCATCAGCGTGGTTATCGTAAAGAGCAGGGGGAGGCGCCACTTAAAGAACATTTGGCCGCCGCTTTGTTAATTCGTTCGGGTTGGAAGGCCGATCAGCCTTTGTATGACCCGTTTTGTGGTAGCGGTACTTTATTAATAGAAGCAGTGCTGATGGCACGGCAGTTGGCGCCTGGTTTAAAGCGTGAAAAGTTTGCCTTTGAAAGCTGGGGCGATCACCAGCCAGAACTTTGGCAACAACTGCGGGCTGAAGCTTTAGGCTCTCGCAAAGCCATAGCCGAAGGCGTAACTTTTGTGGGTAGCGATACCGATGAGCGTACTTTGCAAAAGGCCCGTCAAAACGCAGCCCGTGCTGGCGTGGCTGATTTTATTGAATTTATTAACCAGGATGCGACACACATTCAGTCGGCAGTGTGCGAAGGTAAAGGTGTGATTATCACCAACCCGCCATACGGTGAGCGCTTAGGCGACTTGCCTCAACTTATTCCTGTGTACGCAGAATTCTCCTTAGGTCTGAAAAAACACTATCAGGGCTGGCGTTTAGCCATTATTACCTCAAGCCCGGATTTATTGCGGGCACTGAAGTTATCCAAAGCCAAAAGCTATAAGTTCACTAACGGTCCGCTGGATTGCGAATTTACCCTATTTGATTTGACCGAACAGCAAGTACAGGTTAATGCCAACAGTCAAACTGCGGCTTTGTTTTATGCTGAAAGCGAGTCTTTTGGTAATCGCCTGAAGAAAAACGTCAAGCAGCTGGAAAAGTGGGCGAAACGCGAAAACATCAGTTGCTACCGGATGTACGATGCGGATATTCCGGAATACAACGTGGCGGTCGATTGGTATGACGGCGAAGTGGTGATCCACGAATACGCTGCTCCTGCCAATGTTGATGAGCAAATAGCACAAAAGCGTTTATTTGATGTGGTGAACTTAGTACCTAAAGTACTGGGCATCAGCAGCGACAAACTGGTGCTAAAGGTCCGTGAAAAACAAAAAGGCAAAGAGCAGTATCAGGCGCTGGCCAAAGCTGGTCAGTACAAAGAAGTGACTGAATATGGCGCTAAGTTCCTGGTGAACCTGCGTGATTATTTAGATACTGGCTTGTTTTTAGATCACCGCGTCACCCGTTTGGCGATTCAACAGCAAGCCAAAGGTAAAAAAGTACTGAATTTATTTGCCTACACAGGTACGGCTTCTGTGCATGCGGCTTTAGGTGGCGCTTTGTCTGTCACTACGGTGGATATGTCCAATACCTATCTGGACTGGGCAAAACGTAACTTCCTGATCAATGGACTGGATGGCAAAGCTTATCAGTTTGTACAGGACAACTGTCTGGATTGGCTGAAGGGCTGTAAAAACCAGTTTGATTTAATCTTTGTCGACCCGCCAACGTTCTCGAACTCAAAACGAATGGAAGATACCTGGGATGTGCAACGGGATCATGTCAAGTTGCTGACTATGGTAGGGCGTTGTTTAGCGCCGAATGGCAAAGTGATTTTCTCCAACAATAAAAGACGCTTTAAAATCGACAAAGCCGCGTTGGAAGAGGCGGGTTGGAGTATCAAAGACATCTCAGCTCAGAGCTTACCGGAAGATTTTAAACGTAACCCCAATATCCACGTCTGTTTTGAGTTATTTAAACGAGTAGACGAATGAAATTAAGCTTATACAGCACCTGGGGTTGTCATTTATGTGAACAAGCCGAGCAGCTTTTGCTGCAGGCAGGTTTAGCAGGTGCTGTAGAAATTATCGATATAGTGGACGAACCAGCGGCTTTTGAACGCTATCGTGTGCATATTCCGGTGTTAAAAGTGAATGAACAGGAATTGTTCTGGCCCTTTGACCTTGAACAGATACAACAACTGCTGCGTCAGCAGTCGTCAGGATTATAAAAGTGGAATTATTACGTTTTCAGCAAGCCAGTCTGGCTTTTGGTACCCATCCGATTTTAGATAAAGTGGATTTCAGTTTATTTGCCGGCGAGCGCGTCTGTTTAGTGGGTCGTAACGGTGCGGGTAAATCGTCCTTCTTAAAAATCCTGACCGGTCATCAAAATTTGGATGACGGCCAGGTGGTGCGACAGAATAATTTAGTGGTGAGCCGTTTAGAACAAGACCCACCAGCCCGGGTGGATATTAAAGTCGCGGATTTTATCCGTGAAGGTGCAGGCGATTTAGCAGAAAAATTGCAGCGGTTTTATCATCTGGCTGACCATTTCTCTGACGCGACCGAGGCAGAACAACGCGAATTTGGCACCTTGCAGGCGGAGCTCGATACCCGTCAGGGCTGGCAGTTAGAAAGCCGGATTGAAGAGCTGTGTTTGCAGTTTGAAATGGATCCGAATACCACCCTCGCTTCATTATCGGGCGGTTGGTTGCGTAAAGCCGCTTTGGCCAAAGCTTTAGTGTCGCAACCTAATGTGCTGCTGTTGGACGAACCGACCAACCACCTGGATGTTGCTGCGATTCAATGGCTGGAACAGTTCTTTATGAACTTCAAAGGCGCCATTATTTTTATCTCGCACGACAGGGCTTTTATTCGTGCTTTGGCCAGCCGTATTATCGATTTGGACCGGGGTGAACTCACCTCACATCCTGGTAATTACGCCGAGTATCTGGAGCGGAAGCAAAAGATGCTGGAAACCGAGCAGCAGCACAATGCACTCTTTGATAAAAAACTGGCGGAAGAAGAAGTGTGGATCCGTCAGGGCATTAAAGCCCGTCGTACCCGTAATGAAGGTCGGGTACGAGCCTTAAAAGCGCTACGCAATGAGCGCGCTGCCCGGGTGGAGCAAATGGGCAAAGTGGAATTTGCTATTGAGCAGTCGCAAAAATCCGGCAAGCTGGTATTTGAAACCAAAGACGTGAATGTCAGCTTCAAAGGTGAGACTGTTTTAAAAGATCTGAATATTCTGGTGATGCGGGGGGATCGTATCGCCTTGGTAGGTCCTAACGGTGTGGGTAAATCCACCTTAATTAAAACTCTGCTTGGTGAATACACTGCCGATAGTGGTGAGATTAAACGCGGTACTAACCTTGAAGTGGCTTATTTTGACCAGCACCGTATTCAGCTGGATTTAGATGCCACTGTGCAGGATAACGTCGCTGATGGGAAACAAGAGATCACCCAAAACGGCCAGACGCGTCATGTGTTAAGTTACCTACAGGACTTCTTATTTGCACCAGCGCGTGCCAGAACGCCAGTACGGGCTTTGTCCGGTGGCGAGAAAAACCGTTTATTACTGGCGCGACTATTCGCAAAACCCAGCAATTTACTGATCCTCGATGAACCAACTAACGATCTGGATGTGGAAACCTTGGAGCTGCTTGAAGATATTTTGCAGCAGTATCAGGGCACAGTACTGCTGGTTAGCCACGACCGGGAATTTGTCAATAATACAGTGACAAGTTCGCTGTACTTTGCCGGTCAGGGCAAGGTGGTGGACATAGCCGGTGACTACGAAGATGTGCTGGCCTACCAAAAACGGCAGCAAAACCAAGTCAAAGCTGTTGAAACAGTGCAAAAAAGTGTAAAACCTGTCGAAGAAAAGCCAGTTGAGCTTTCATCCGGCAGCAGTAAGAAGTTATCATACAAAGAGAAACGAGAACTGGAACTATTGCCCGCTTTAATCGAGACGCTTGATACCGAATTAAGCGCCTTGCAGCAGCAAGTGAATGATCCACAATTTTTCCGGCAAAGTGCCGAGTACACCCAAAAAGCGTTGAACCAATTGCATGAGACCGAGTCGAAGCTCGCGCACGCTTATGAGCGTTGGGAACAATTAGAAGCATTAAATCAGCAGTAACAGGGGACCTGAATGAGATTATCACCCGTAGTATTAGCCTTATTACCCGGCCTGGCAGCCAGTTCAGCCTATGCCGCTGTTTATCAGGTCCAGGAGTTGCCGGAAGTCAGCACTACACGCTCTCAGTATGGCGCAGCTATTAATGATAATGGTGATGTAGTAGGTAGTGGTAGTTTGATCTACAACTTCCCGGTTGATGTCAGTCGATTAAATTTTGAAGATGCTGATTTAACAGCCAGATTGTCGGCGGAAGCCATTGAACAAATTAAACTGGGCAATGTGACTGCGGCTTCACTGGCACAATTGTTGAGTTATTTAGAAAGCAAAAGCACGAATTTTAGTGTTCAACGATACAGTGACGTGATGGCACTGAACTTATCAACGGGCGCGCAAGTTAAGATCAGAGAGCAGTCTGCTGTTCCAACCAACAAAGAATATCTCTACGATATTAATAGCAGTGGCAATGCCGTTGCTTTAGCTACAACAACCTTTACTCTACAAAGCTTTACTCCTGAGGCCACTGAAACGACTCCTTCACCTGAAACGGTGGAATTATGGATGCCTGAGCCAGGCTACATGAAATCATATGTTGTCAATGGCAACAGCGTCACGCCGTTACCTATCCCCTTTGAAGAGTTAGGCGGCGGTTTTTCCTTTGCGTCTAAAATTAGCGAATCGAATTACATCGCAGGCTCAGGCAGTGTCTCTATGCCAACTGCGACGCAAGAAGCAGTAAATACTACATGTACAGGTAAAGCATCCCCTTTAAGCCTTTGTTACTATAATCTTGCAACCACCAGTTATGTTGAAAGAGCACTGGTGTGGAAAATGAACGACACAGGTCAGATTTCCGCTCCGGTTCAATACGGCTTTTTAGGCCCGGCTATAGCAGAGACCTCTGATTTAACGTACGTCAGTCGTGCTTTATCAGTAAACGATGACGCTGTTGCTGTGGGCTATTCCACCTATGTGAGTGAAGAGCGTCAAATCAGAACCAGTCATGCGACAGTATTTGCCGAAGGTGAGGTTTCAGCCATTGTTGATCCGATCGAGTGGGACTCAAGCTCAGCAAACGACATCAACAATGAAAACATCATAGTCGGCAATGCGAATAAAAGAATGAACGGTATAGCGCGTAACCGGATGTTTATTTTTGATTACAATACCAAAACAGTCACATACCCTAATGGCTTTTTCAGTACTTCAGGCACTATTCCTTCAGCTATTAATGAAAACAATCTGATTGTAGGCGCAGCTGAGGTGATCCC
This sequence comes from Rheinheimera tangshanensis, assembly GCF_014645135.1. Lineage (GTDB taxonomy): Bacteria > Pseudomonadota > Gammaproteobacteria > Enterobacterales > Alteromonadaceae > Pararheinheimera > Pararheinheimera tangshanensis. The sequence continues at coordinate 56,144 of NZ_BMLH01000007.1, read as the reverse complement.
AGACGACAGTACGACACGTCGCCAGGTTGCATTTTTATACAATCTGGAAGATCAGACTATGACTGACTTAAATACTTTATTGCCTTGTGGTGTGAATTTTAATTTGGTTGAAGCAAAAGATATCAACAACAACAATGAGATCCTAGCCAATGCTGTTTTCTCGGTTGAGCAAAGAGATGCAAAAGGCGAAGTAGTGAAGGATAGTGCAGGTAATCCGGTACTTGAAAACGTCGTTCGCCCGGTGAAATTAACACCTGTCCCTAACGGTACTATTGAAAACTGTAACGCACCAGAAGAAGTGACTTATGAGCGTAAAGGCGGCACTTCAGGTTGGCTAACTTTACTACTGTTACCTTTAGTGATATTAAGAAGACGGGTAAAGTAAAGCTAGATCCGGTTTAAAGAACCTGCTTCGGCAGGTTTTTTTTTCGCTCCGCCAGTAGGCTTTTATCGTGTCAGCATCTATCCCCCTGAGCGTAAATATACCGAAGCATGAGCAATACTGTAGAAAAATTCAAAAATTCAAAAATTCAAAAATTCAAAAATTTTAAATTATTTTGTCATCAAATCTTAAATAAGTTCAGGTTCTTACTTAATGTCAATAGGGTGGGGTTAAGTTTAATTGTGGAACCTTTTGAGCATCTCGACTATCTATTAAAGTGCAACGCAAGTTGCTTGTTATTTACCAGATCGAGGAAGATTGCCTTATGAAAAGACAGAAAAGAGATCGTTTAGAACGTGCTCATGCTCAAGGTTATCGCGCCGCTGTCACAGGTCGCTCAAAAGAGATTTGTCCTTATCAGAATTTAGACACCAGATCGCAATGGCTCGGAGGGTACCGGGAAGCGATGGAAGACAAAGGGACTGGCCTGTTTGCCAGAGGTCAATAATTTACGAATTCAGATAACAAGGCCCCTATATTAGGGGCCTTGTGCGTTTTAGGGGCTTAACAACTTCATTTATACCCTTATACCCAAAGTAATTGGAGTTGCAGAGAGGCGACAGGAGCGTGAGACCCCGGGAGCATAGTTTCCCTATGTGACCGGGGCGAGAGCTCGTAGTCAACAAAGCTGCGGCTTCAAGTACGAAGGGTATATTAGAAGCGGGCTTTGAGACCTAAGGTAAAAGAACGGCCTGGCAGAGGTGCATCTTCTTTAATAAAGGAGCTGTGTACGAATCCAAGTTCATCTGTCAGATTATTGGCTTTGGCAAAAGCTGTCAGGTCCAGATCATTCAGATTAAAGTAGTAGCTAAAACCTAAATCAAGGATCTGGTAAGAACCTGTAGCGCTTTCGCCAGCTGCAACCCGATTTTGTTTCATATAATGAGTCCAATCGATAGTGGCAGACCAATCCTGTGCTGAGTAGCTGTATCCAGCGCCCGCTTTAACAGGCGGGATACGTGGCAAATCACCACCGTTATCCAGTTTAGCCCGCACTGAGTCGATAAAGAACTCCAATTCCTGCTCAGCAGTCAGCTGATAAGCCATCGCGAATTCGGCGCCATATAAAGTGGCATCCTGTTGTTGGTAATGGAAAATGGAGAATTCTTCCCCTTCGTGCTCATGATCATGTTCTTCTTCATGACCTTCTTCCTCGTGAGCCTCCAGATCGGCCATGGTTAAGCCAGAATCCCGCATGTATAAATAGTTATGCACTTTGTTGTAAAACAGGTTGTAGGTGAAGGTAAAGTCCCCTTCAAACTTGCGCAAAGTCAGGTCGATATTATTCGCAACTTCCTTTTTGAAGTCAGTTTCAGATTTGCTGATCTCGCCATCGGCATCGAGTGCATAAGCCAAACCCAGTTCATAGGTTTGAGTCGCAATATGTGCACCGTTGGAATAGAGCTCAGCAGCACTTGGCGCACGTTCAGAGCGGCTCACTGACAGTGCCCAGTTGTAACCTGGTTGGAAGTTCCAGACCAGACCTGCCGAGGCACTTGCTGCAGTAAAATCATTTTTGACGTTTTCAGACGAATGCTCTTCCGCTGCGTCTTCGTCATGGTGATGCTCAAATTCTATGCCGGAAGCTTTGTAGTCGATCTGTTCAATACGGGCGCCTAACTGCGCCGTGAAATCACCGAAACTACGTTCCTCCAACACAAATAGAGCGTGAGAATCTGTTTTGCTGTCCGGTGTAAAAGCCTCATCACCAATGGCCTTGTAATCACTTTGCTGCAGGTGGTAACCCACAACCCCATGCCAGCCAGCGAAGGTTTCATGCTCAGCAGTGAAACGACTTTCAAAGCTGTCATTTTTGAAGGTAGTACCAATAGCACCACCTTCAATTTCATGATGCTGATAGCGGGTCAGAGCACTGTTAAAAGATAAAGTTTCAATGCCAGCGAATGGTTTATAGAGCTCACCTGCTAAGCCGTATCTGTCTTGTTTTACGCGGGCAAAGACACCGTCTTCCTGATGGTTTTCTTCCTCTTCATGCTCATCTTCTTCGTGTTCTTCATGATGATGGTGATGACCAGGAATGCCGTATTCACTGTCAATATGACCTACGGAGAAACCTAACAAACCTTTGTCAGTGATCCAGCTTAATCCACCATTGACTGCCGAATTATCTAACCAGGAGTTCGCCAGTTGATTGGTACTTTCTCCCTCATCATTGGTAAAGTCGGGCACATCGTAATTATTTGTTTTGCGCTTGAAACCATCAAAATGCCAGGCTATTTGCTCCTGACCACCGTCGTGCGCCAAAGCCGCAGTCTTTTCATCTGCGCCAGAACTGTAGCGGGTTTCAATCTGAGTGCTGGCAGGGCGCAACTGACGCGGTAATCTGTTGTCGACCACATTCACTACACCACCCACAGCGCCACTGCCGTATAGCAAGGTAGAAGGACCACGCAAGACTTCAATCTGCTCAGTGGTAATGGCATCAGCTGTGATAGCGTGATCAGGACCGATACGTGACACGTCGGCTGAATCCAATCCATTATTCAAAATACGAACTCGTGGACCATCCAGGCCACGCAGAATAGGGCTGGCAGCCACAGGACCATAATAGTTACTGTGCACACCAGGCATAGACTTTAAGGTTTCGCCTATCGTCGGTTCAGTTTTACAGCTCAGTTCTTCACCGGATAACACAGAGACAGGGTTGGCCATTTCCAGGTCGTAGTGATGCAAGCCAGATGCTGCGACCACAATACGTTCCAGACCACCGGCTTCGAGTTGGATCTTAAGCTGGTCGCTTTGTGCGTCTGCGACTTTCACAAATTGATCACCATAGCCTTTGGCAGATATATGCAGTTCTGCATCCGCAGGGGCCTGAATAGTAAAGCGGCCGTTTTTATCGGCATAAACGTATTGCTGACGGCCATGTACGTGCACACGAGCTTGCTCAATAGCTTTTCCGTCCTGATCCAAAATAAGGCCGTTAATGCTGACACTTTGTGCCTGAACTTGAGTTGAAAAGACTGCAGCGACCAGCGCAGCCAATGGAGAAAGTTGAAAAAGAGAAGGGCGCATCGAAAAACCTTTTACTGTTGGTTAATGTGTGTGATGTTATAACATTTTTGCGGATTAACGATTTTAGCGCAAGTACTTTTGTGATGAAGTAACATTTTTTCGAGATTTCATTTCGAAAGCCTGTAGCCTCATGCTCTAATTACAACTCATTTATCTACGAATTATCAAAAGGATAAGGCATGGAGTTTTGGCCTGAATTTATCTTAATCGCCTCGGTTCATTTGGTCGCTGTTGCAAGTCCAGGCCCAGATTTTGCGATCGTATTACGTTATGCAGTACGTTATGGCCGTAATGTTGCATTAGCCGCCAGTATGGGTATAGGCATGGCGATTTTTCTGCATGTCTGTTATTCGCTGCTCGGTGTTGGGCTGTTGATTAAAACTACGCCTTGGTTATTTACTTTGTTCAGCGTACTGGCGGCAGCCTATCTGGCTTACATAGGCTGGCAGGCTGTTCGCAGTGGTGCACCTGTTTCAGTTACGACGGATGACAAAGCAGAAGCTATAGCGGAAAGTCCATCCTTGCTTAAAGCTTTTACTTCAGGTTTTGTCACTAATGGCCTGAACCCCAAAGCGACCTTGTTTTTTTTATCGCTTTTTGCCGTCATTATTTCGCCTATGACACCAGTTTCATACAAAGTGATCTACGGCGTTTATATGGCTGGTGCTACTGCAGTCTGGTTTTCTTTTTTATCTGTAATCCTAACCCGCGAAAAAGTAAGGTCTTTTTTACTACGCAAAGGCTATTGGTTTGATAGGTTAATGGGCGGCGTATTACTGGCACTGGCTATGCATCTGATCTATGGTGCAATTCAATCTCAGCTACACTAAACAGAGGTTGTTGCCGATACCAGCGAGGTGTCTGTATGCAAGTAGTCAGTAAGGTGATTCGGCTGGATCTGAATTATGCATCAGAGGTGAGCCATCTGTACCAAAAACGAACCTGTTATATAGCACCCTATAAAACAGAGTTGGCAGAACATTTTGCCCGTCGTTTGCTGGCCTACCTATCCTTTTTTGAGTTTTCCCCCCAACTGTCGAAAACAGAGGGCGCTGGCAAAACGCCTGATCTGTATGTCAGTGATGCGACCGACCATATCAAACTTTGGTGTAATGTTGATTTGCTCAGCGAAAAGCATATGCAACGCGCCAGTCATCAGGCCGATCAGGTGGTGTTATTTCTGGATGAAACGGATCAGAAAAAAATTAAAAGCCAATACAAACAACATTTCAGCAATGTACTGTTCCATACCTTATCTCATCAACAATTACTGGATTTTTGCAGCATGCTTAAAGGTCATATGCAGTTAGATCTATGGCGAGAGGATGATAAGTTATTGATCACAGATGGAGAGCAAACTTTTGAGCTGGCACTTGCCGTGCCACCAGAGCTTGAATTCAGGCATTAAGCCTGCTGAAACTTGTTATTTCATGTTCAGTAGCTATAATGCTCGCCCGTATTTTTGCCCCGGATTTACGGTCCGGCTTTGCAGAAGGTGAACTCAAAGATGTACGTTGTTGCTGCTTTATATAAATTCGTCGCTCTACCTGATTATGTCGCTTTACGCGATAAGCTCTATCAACACTTAGTTCTGAATAAAGTCAAAGGCACTTTGCTGTTGGCTGAAGAGGGCATTAATGGCACTATTTGTGGCCCACGCGAAGGTATAGACGCGATGCTGCAATGGTTTGCTGCCGATAGCCGGTTTGATGGCATGTCCTACAAAGAATCTTTTGCCGATGAGCAGGCGTTTTATCGCACTAAGGTCAAGCTGAAAAAAGAAATTGTCACTATGGGCGTAGAAGGTATCAATCCGGCTCATATAGTGGGTACTTATGTTAAAGGTGAAGCCTGGAATCAACTGATTTCGGATCCGGAGACTATTGTTATTGATACCCGCAACGACTACGAAGTGGCCATTGGCACTTTTAAAAACGCCATCAATCCAAATACCACCAGCTTCCGAGAGTTCCCAGAGTGGGCGGAGCAAAACCTGGACAAAACCAAACATAAAAAAGTGGCTATGTTTTGCACTGGTGGTATTCGCTGTGAAAAGTCGACCGCCTTTTTAAAAGAGCAGGGCTTTGAAGAAGTGTATCACCTTGATGGCGGTATTCTGAAATACCTGGAAGAAGTGCCAGAACCAGAGAGTTTGTGGCAGGGTGAATGTTTTGTATTTGATCAGCGTGTGGCTGTTAAACATGGTTTGGAACAGGGCAGTTACGATCAGTGTTATGCGTGCCGTATGCCGTTGTCACAAGATGAAATGAAATCGCCGCTGTATGTACAGGGGTTAAGTTGCCCACATTGCCATGACAAAATTACTGAAGAGCAAAAAGCTTCCTTTGCTGAGCGTCAAAAACAGATTGCGCTAGCTAAACAACGGGGTGAACAACACATCCGCGATGGCAAAGTAGAATTTTAATTGCTGCTATCTTAAAAAAGAGCCTTCATGGCTAATGCCAGTCAGTTAAGCTGACTGGCATTATTTTTTGTACGCATATTTGCTGGATTTCCTTTTGATTTGCCTTGGATAACTACGCTCTTCGCGCCTGAATGGTAAGACGTAAAACTCAGCCTGCTCTGTCAGGTTCGAGAGTTCTTTGGGTATGTGATGGGCATGACTCAATGTAAAACCAAACGTGAACATGTTGATGATGGCATGCGCGCACAAGGTAAAACTCAGTTCGTTTGGATAAATACCCGGCAAGACCTTACTCATCCTTACCATCTGGTATCGGATAAGGTTGTAACATAACAACATCCCCCATAACTCTTGCCTGATGAGTTCTGGCTTTTTACTGCGCAGTGTAAATTCATTCTGCAGCAGCTGTTGTTTCATCTCCCGGTAACCCAATTCAATTTCCCAGCGCTGGCTGTATAAATCGACGATTTCATCGCCGACATAACGCTGAGTATCCAGCATGGACGTCAGGATAAAGCACTCTTTTCCCTTGATTTTTTTATGCAATAAACGCGCTTCTATCTCTTCTGGCAGTTCTGCCCATTTTTTCCGCGCCTGTGGCGTCGTGTTCAACCGAACCCTATAGTCCTGTTTGCCTAGCTTTTCTAAGACCTCGTACTGAGTGCCTTTTTTCAGCGGAATAAGCCAGTGTCGATTGTGTCCATTGCGTTGCCACGCATGTAACAATCCCAACGAATAAAAGCCGCGGTCAAACAAGGTCAGACTGTTATCGGGAGTGGTCTCAATCAACTGCTCAGCCAGTACCATTTCATTGCTGGCATATCTATCCATCGCCGCATTCACCAGCATATGACTCGTCAGTTCCATTTGGCAGACCATCCGAAGTACCGGCCAGCTCACTTCTCCCA
>NZ_BMLH01000007.1:0-49162 GCF_014645135.1 Rheinheimera tangshanensis | reverse complement strand
AAGCAACTGTAAACCGCACCAACGTGGGTGCTCTGCAGCTTGATGCCATAGCTGTTGAGTCTGTAAAAAGACCTGCTGAATAGCCTCATCACCCAAGCGTTGACGTCCCTGATGGACAGCGCTGGGAGCCGTTAATACTCGCTTTCCTGGCAGGGCCAGCTGCATGGTGTTGGCTATCGACCAGACATCCATTTTGCGATAAAGCGCCATGCCAATCAGTAGCATGACTAAAGACTTGAGCGGTAAACGCCGCCGACGAATAGTCGTGACTCCGGCTTGTTCAAGACATTGTCCAAGGAATTCAGGGGGAAGCAATTGAGCTAAAGTGCCGGAGCCAACAACGTGTGGAGCGTGACGATTGGCAAGGGTTAAAGCGGTGACTAACTGCATAGAAAAAGGCCTGCGACATCTCTGTTGCAGGCCTTTATACATCAACCACTGGATCGGTCAACCGATCTGAAAAATGCTTATCTGATCGGCATTAGCCTTCATGGCTCTTTTTTTATGTCTGAAGTTCGCAGTTAAATGGACTAACCTTCTATTAAATAGAACAAAATGTGCTTATTTTTGTTATTTTAAACTATCTTCTGGAAAGATAAGCTGTTTCTATTAAGAGGAGAACCTATGGCAACAGAAAATAGCGGATACAGTTGGACCAGTATAGTGCTGCACTGGCTGGTCGCTGTGGTGGTGATCGGACTTTTTGCATCAGGCTTTTGGATGGTGGATTTAAGCTACTACAGTAGCTGGTATAAAACTGCACCTTTTTGGCATAAGAGTGTCGGAGTGTTATTGCTATTGATGATGGGCTACAGAGTGTTGTGGCGTGTGTTAAATGGAACTGCCACACCTTTAGCCAGTCACAGTAAAGCCGTACAAAGAGCGAGTCATTTCACACACCTGACATTGTACGCACTTATATTTTTGATTATTTGCAGTGGTTACCTGATTTCTACTGCGGATGGCCGGCCAATAGAGGTATTTGGGCTGTTTGATTTACCTTCGGCAGGTGAGTTGTTTGCTGAACAAGCAGATAAAGCAGGTTTGGTACATAAATTTGCGGCTTATGGCCTGATTACGCTGGTGGTATTACATGCCTTCGCTGCATTGAAACATCACTTTTTCGATAAAGACAATACGTTAAAACGCATGCTTAAACCTTAATTTAAAAGGAGATTGGAATGAAGAAGTTATTAGTAGCCAGTTTGATGGCATCTATGTTAGCAGCGCCGGCGTTACAAGCTGCTGAATACGAGATTGACACCCAAGGCGCGCACGCTTTTGTTCAATTTAAGATCAGCCACTTAGGCTACAGCTGGTTATATGGCCGCTTTAATACCTTTAAAGGTAACTTCAGCTATGACGCTGCCAAGTTAGCAGACTCTAAAATCCAGCTGGAGATCGATACTAAAAGTATCGATTCTAACCATGCTGAGCGCGACAAGCACTTACGCAGCCCGGATTTCCTCAACGTAGACAAAAACAGCAAAGCTACTTTTGTTAGTACAAAGATAGTACCAAAAGCAGGTGCTGATTTTGATGTAGTAGGTAACTTCACCTTAAACGGTGTGACGAAAGAAATCGTGATTAACGCCACTAAGCTGGGTGAAGGTGCTGATCCATGGGGTGGCTACCGCGCTGGTTTTGCTGGCACAACCAGCATTAACTTAGAAGATTTCGCTATTAAAAACATTCTTGGCCCAGCATCTGCCACTGTGCATCTGGATCTGAGCGTGGAAGGCATCAAGAAGTCTTAATGTAACACCTGGCCTCTAAGAAATTGCCCTGTAGTATCCTTGCGATACTCAGGGCAATTCTATTTCTATATCTGTGATGGGAATACTGCAGCAGGGTAAAATTTCGCCTTTGCGGACAAAAGCCAAGGGTTCATTCAGATAACTAACAGAACCAGACAACAACTTACAACGACAAGCGCCACAATACCCTTCACGACATTGATAGTTCACTTGCTGTTGTTTCGCCTCCAATGCATCAAGCAGGGTGCGTTGCTCAGGCTCAAACTCAAGACTGAGCACATCCTTCACCACTACTTTTACCATATCAGTAGTCGCAGCTTAGAGATCAAAATCGCCGAAGTCAGCGCCATCCATTTCGTTGTCGATTTGACCGACTAAATAAGAGCTGATTTCAGATTCCTGCGGAGCTACCTGCACATTATCAGACACCAACCAGGCATTGATCCATGGAATAGGATTTTGTGTTGTGCCAAAAATTGGTTTTAAGCCCACAGCCTGCATTCTGTTATTGGTAATGTATTCAACGTACTGGCACAAAATATCTTTATTTAAACCAATCATCGAACCATCTTTAAACAAGAACTCAGCCCAGTCTTTTTCTTGCTCAGCTGCTTTGCGGAATATGGCGTAGGCTTCGTCTTCGCACTCTTTCGCTATCTCCGCCATTTCCGGGTCGTCTTCACCTGCGGCCATAATATTCAACATATGCTGAGTGCCTGTTAAATGCAGAGCTTCATCGCGGGCGATCAGTTTGATAATTTTTGCATTGCCTTCCATCAGCTCACGCTCAGCAAAGGCAAAACTACAGGCAAAGCTGACATAGAAACGAATAGCTTCGAGCACGTTGACTGACAAAATACAGACATAAAGCTTACGTTTCAGATCGCGTAAGCTGATAGTGTGGGTTTGACCATCGACCACATGAGTGCCTTCACCACATAAGTGATAGAGGTTCACTGAATGAATTAAGTCGTCATAGTAACGCGTAACATCATCAGCGCGCTCAATGATGCGTTCATTGAGCAATATATCGTCAAATACTTTGTGCGGTTCATTGGTAATGTTACGCACAATATGAGTGTAGCTACGGCTATGGATGGTCTCACTAAAGGCCCAGGTTTCAATCCAGGTTTCCAGCTCTGGCAAAGAGACGATAGGTAGCAAAGCTACGTTCGGGGAGCGGCCTTGCACTGAATCAAGTAAAGTTTGATACTTTAAGTTACTGATAAAAATATGCTTTTCATGTTCGGGCAGCTGCTGAAAATCGATACGATCTTTACTGACATCTACTTCTTCAGGGCGCCAGAAAAAGCTCAATTGTTTTTCAATCAGTTTTTCAAAGATACCGTATTTTTGTTGATCATAGCGGGACACGTTCACCGGGTTGCCGAAAAACATCGGCTCTTTCATTTGATCATTGTTCGTACGGCTAAAGGTGGTGTAACTCATCAGCAACATCCAGTTTATTGTTTGTTATGCATACAAAAAGAGGGCTGCAATGCAGCCCCTGACTTAAATTTTACAGGCGCCACCGGCACAACCATCGTCTTCCGGCGTCGCTTTGATGTCTTCTTGTATATCAGAAGCGCCATCACGGGTGTTGTGGTAGTACATGGTTTTAACACCCAGCTTATAAGCCGTCAGTAAGTCTTTTAACAAGATCTTCATTGGCACTTTGCCGCCTTCGAACTTGCCTGGATCGTAGTTGGTATTGGCAGAAATCGTCTGATCAACAAACTTCTGCATAATAGCCACTAAGCTGATATAACCGTCGTTGTTAGGCATATCCCATAACAACTCATACTGGTTTTTCAGGCGCTCATACTCAGGCACAACCTGCTTTAAAATGCCGTCTTTACTCGCCTTTATACTGATGTGACCACGTGGTGGTTCAATACCATTAGTCGCATTTGAAATTTGCGAAGAGGTCTCAGATGGCATCAGGGCAGATAAAGTGGAGTTACGTAAACCGTGCTCAACCACATCTTTACGCAGCTGGTCCCAGTCATAATGCAATGGTTCAGCACAAACTTTATCCAGATCCTTTTTATAGGTATCAATAGGCATAATGCCTTCTGAATAGGTGGTTTCGTTAAATTTAGGGCAAGGACCAAATTCCTGAGCCAGCTTGTTCGAGGCTTTCATCAGGTAATATTGAATAGCTTCAAAAGTACGGTGTGTTAAGCCATTGGCAGAACCATCGGAGTACTTGACGCCATTTTTCGCCAGGTAATACGCATAGTTAATCACGCCTATACCCAAAGTACGGCGGTTCATACTGGCATGGTAAGCAGCAAGAATAGGGTAGTCCTGATAATCCAGTAAGCTATCTAAAGCACGTACTGCCAGTTCAGCTAATTCTTCCAGCTCATCTAAATGTTCAATAGCACCTAAGTTAAAGGCCGACAGTGTACAAAGAGCTATTTCACCGTTTGGATCGTTGATGTCATTCAATGGCTTAGTTGGCAGCGCAATTTCTAAACACAAGTTACTCTGACGCACTGCAGCAAACTTCGGATTAAACGGGCTATGTGTATTGCAATGATCAACGTTCTGTAAATAGATACGACCTGTGCTGGCACGTTCCTGCATAAAGAGGGTAAACAGCTCAACCGCTTTAATACGCTTTTTACGGATAGAAGCATCTGCTTCGTATTGAACATAGAGCGCTTCAAACTTTTCCTGATCTTCAAAGAATGCGTCATACAAGCCTGGTACGTCAGAAGGACTGAACAAGGTGATCATTTCATCTTTAATCAGGCGTGTGTACATCAGGCGGTTAAACTGCACACCGTAATCTAAGTGACGTACACGGTTTTCTTCCACACCCCTGTTGTTTTTCAGCACCAGTAAGGATTCCACTTCTAAATGCCACAGCGGATAAAACAATGTTGCTGCGCCACCACGAACACCACCTTGAGAGCAGCTTTTTACTGCAGTCTGGAAGTGCTTGTAAAAAGGAATACACCCTGTATGGAAAGCTTCACCGTTACGGATAGGACTACCCAAAGCACGAATACGGCCTGCATTAATACCGATACCGGCACGTTGACTGACATATTTCACGATCGCGCTGCTGGTCGCATTAATAGAATCTAAGCTGTCACCACACTCAATCAACACACAAGAGCTGAACTGACGGGTTGGGGTACGTACACCGGACATAATAGGTGTAGGTAACGAAATCTTAAACATAGATACAGCATCGTAAAAACGACGCACGTAGCTCAAGCGGCTATCTTTTGGATAATTCGCAAATAAACAGGCTGCAACCAATATGTAAAGGAACTGGGCGCTTTCGTAAATCTGACCTGTCACCCGGTTTTGTACCAGGTATTTACCTTCTAACTGTTTAACCGCAGCGTAACTGAAATCTAAATCGCGGCTGTGGACGATGAAACTATCTAACTGCTCTAATTCTTCTTTACTGTAGTCAGCCAGAATATGAGCGTCATAACGCTTTTCTTCCACCATTTTGACCACATGATCATACAGCTTTGGTGGCTCGAACTGACCATAGGCTTTTTTACGTAAATGAAATACAGCCAAGCGAGCAGCCATATATTGATAATCCGGCGTCTCTTTTGAGATTAAATCGGCAGCGGCTTTGATGATGGTTTCATGGATGTCGGCGGTCTTGATGCCGTCGTAAAACTGAATGTGCGAACGTAACTCAACCTGAGACACTGATACGTTTTGTAACCCCTCAGCAGCCCAATCTATCACACGGTGGATTTTGTCTAAGTCTAATGGTTCGCGCTGACCATCTCTTTTGGTTACGTATAATGTTTGAGTCATATTTTTCCGCCGAAAATTCCATCTCAATTGTTATTATTGTGTGCACAGAATTTCTGCTGTGCAGCGAATTCACCCGCCTTTGGCTTCATTAGGTCGAACTCAACAGAGCGACACAACATCTAGGGGTGAAAGAAGAACGGATCACAAGATAGAGTGGATCAATAGCAATTGCAACCCCTGCCAGCGGGCGAAAAAAACAGCATGTTAGTGTCCGCTAACGTGCGAAATAGGCGTTTAAAAACCTCTGCAGGGAAGCAATAGTTTTTCAGTAAAAAATCTATTTTGTCTGTTCGGCTAAAATTTAAGTCACTAAAAAAAATCACCTGCAAAGAGGTGATTTTTAATTGAACAAAATATGAAAAAACTGAACTTAATCGAGGTATTGGATCAGGTCTGTGAAGTGGGATATATGTAAATCTGCGCCCCAGAGTTCAGTTTTATCATCTGGCCCAATATAGCCAAAATCGCACATCACGGTTTGCATGCCTGCCCGACGTCCTGCTTCTATATCTCGTTCTGCATCTCCTATATACCAACACTGGTTTGCAGGAACCTGCATAGAGTGAGCAGTCATCCATAAAGGAGTCGGGTCGGGTTTACGTTGTGCCAGACTGTCGCCGCCTACTAACAAACGGCTTTTAAGTAAAGCGGGTAACTGACGTTGTACTTTGGCCGCCAGCTTATAAGGTTTATTGGTTACTATGGCCCAAGGGATGTTGCGTGCCTGAAGTGCCGCGAATAACTCTTCAGCGCCTGGAAACAAGCAACTGTGCACACCGCTGTGCTCGTGGTAATAATCCAGCAGGCTTTGGCGTGCTTTGCCAAAATCAATCTCTTTTATCGCTTCACCAAAACCAAGTTGGAGCAAACCTTTAGCACCATGAGAGGCCATAGGGCGATATTCTTCATAGCTTTTTTCAGCCATACCATGCTGTCGCAGCACAAAATTCAGTGCTGCACCTAAATCCTCTGCGGTATCCACTAGAGTGCCGTCTAAATCAAATAAAACAGCAGCAGGCTTGGTTAGTATCTTATTCATACCGGCTTTTTCGCTACCACAAAATAATTCACATCCAGCCCAGGGCCAGTGCGGAAAGACTGATTAATAGGGTTATAGTGGAGGCCTGTGGCATCGACTAGCTGTAAACCTGCATCATCAATAAAACGCATCAGATCAGAAGGGCGGATAAATTTCTCAAATTCGTGCGTACCTTTAGGCACTAGTTTGAGGACTTGCTCAGCGCCAACTATGGCCATCAGATAAGCTTTCCAGGTTTTATTTAAGGTCGAAAACACCAGTGTCGCGCCTGGTTTGGCTAAATCAGCACAAGCCTTCACTACAAAAGCTGGCTCTGGCACATGCTCCAGCATTTCCATACAGGTCACTAAATCGAAGCTGCCTTGATTGGCAGCAGCAAAATCTTCCGCTGTGCTTTGTTGATACTGAACTGAGACCTTAGACTCCAATGCATGTAATTTAGCCACTGTTAAAGCTTCATCGGCCATATCAATGCCTGTAACTTCTGCACCAGCTTTCGCCATCGCCTCAGCCAGAATACCGCCACCGCAGCCAACATCGACGGCTTTTTTACCAAATAAGCCTTGCACCTGATCGCTGATAAAGGCCAGACGACAAGGGTTTAATTGGTGTAATGGTTTGAATTCGCCAGTTGGATCCCACCAGCGGGACGCGATTTCATTAAACTTGGCAATTTCGGCCGGATCAACATTGGAAGCAGGGTTCATAAGCATATCCATTTAAAATTTTGGCTATTATAAGGCCTTGATCTGTTTGAGCAATGCTGTACAAAGCACAACAGAACTGGCAAGGTATTTTTTCTGTGGTAGAATCCGCCTTTGTCCCGCGACCCATTACAGTAAAAAACGCGGGTATCTTGTTGATTTAAGGGAAAAAAGCTTTTTATGACAAATTTGGCCAAAGAAATTGTTCCCATTAATATCGAAGAAGAATTAAAGAATTCTTATCTCGATTATGCAATGAGCGTTATTGTGGGACGTGCCTTACCGGACGTAAGGGACGGTTTAAAGCCAGTTCACCGTCGCGTGTTGTTTGCGATGAAAGAGTTAGGCAACGACTGGAACAAAGCCTACAAAAAATCTGCCCGTGTTGTCGGTGACGTGATAGGTAAATACCATCCGCACGGCGACAGCGCTGTGTACGATACCATAGTTCGTATGGCCCAGCCTTTCTCCTTACGCTACATGCTGGTCGACGGTCAGGGTAACTTCGGTTCAGTCGACGGCGACTCTGCAGCAGCAATGCGTTATACCGAAGTGCGTATGTCGCGCATTGCCGGTGAGCTGTTAGCCGATCTGGACAAAGAAACAGTCGATTATGTGCCTAACTATGACGGCACCGAGATGATCCCGGCTGTATTACCAACGAAGATCCCAAACCTGCTGGTCAACGGCTCTTCTGGTATTGCAGTAGGTATGGCGACCAATATTCCGCCCCACAATTTAAATGAAGTGATTGATGCCTGTCTGGCCTTGATTGCTAATCCGGATATCAGCATTCCTGAGTTAATGGAACTGATGCCAGGACCAGATTTCCCGACTGCCGCTATTATCAATGGCCGTCGTGGCATTGAAGAAGCTTACCGTACTGGTCGGGGCAAGGTGTATATCCGCGCCAGAACTCATATCGAAACCGACGAAAAAACCGGTCGTGAGACTATTGTTGTCGATGAAATTCCTTATCAGGTCAACAAAGCCCGTTTGATTGAAAAAATCGCCGAGCTGGTCAAAGAAAAACGCATCGAAGGTATTTCAGCATTACGCGACGAGTCTGATAAAGACGGTATGCGTATTGTCATTGAAGTCAAACGCGGCGAATCGTCAGACGTTTTAATCAACCACTTGTATACCCAAACTCAGATGCAAACTGTGTTTGGTATCAACATGGTAGCTCTGGATCAGGGCCAGCCGAAGTTGATGGGCTTAAAACATATGCTGCAATGTTTTGTGTTGCACCGCCGTGAAGTGGTGACACGCAGAACAGTCTATGATTTACGTAAAGCCCGTGACCGCGCTCATATCTTAGAAGGTTTGGCCATCGCTCTTGCCAACATTGATGAAATTATTGATTTAATCAAAAACTCATCAAGCCCGGCCGATGCAAAACAAGGTTTAGTTGCGCGTGGCTGGCAGTTAGGTGATGTTAGCGCCATGTTAGAGCGTGCCGGTGAAAACGCCGCCCGTCCTGAGTGGCTGGAAGAACATTTTGGTATCCGTAATGGCGAGTATTTCCTGACTGAACAACAAGCTCAGGCCATCCTTGATTTACGTTTACACAAACTGACGGGTCTGGAACATGAAAAGATTCTGGACGAGTACAAAGAGTTATTAGTGCTGATTGCTGAACTGTTACACATTCTGGGGAGCCCGGAGCGTTTAATGGAAGTGATCTGTGAAGAGTTAGAAGCTGCCAAAGCCCAATATGGTGATGCCCGTCGTACCGAAATTCAGGATAACGCGATGGATATCAACATGGAAGACTTGATCACCGAAGAAGACGTCGTCGTGACTTTATCGCATTTAGGCTACGCCAAGTACCAGGCTCTGTCTGACTATGAAGCTCAGCGTCGTGGTGGTCGTGGTAAAGCGGCAACTACAGTCAAAGATGAAGACTTTGTTGACCAGTTGCTGATCGCAAGCACCCACGATACGATTCTGTGTTTCTCTAACCGTGGTCGTCTGTACTGGATGAAGGTGTATCAATTACCGCTGGCCTCCCGTCAGGCGCGTGGTAAGCCGATAGTGAACTTACTGCCACTGGAAGAAAACGAGCGTATCACCGCTATTCTGCCGGTTCGTGAATACGAAGAAGGCAAGTATGTGTTTATGGCGACAGCTAACGGTACTGTGAAGAAAACCTCACTGACTGAATACTCTCGTCCACGTAGCAACGGTATTATCGCTGTGAACCTGAACGAAGGCGATCAGCTGATTGGTGTCGATATCACAGACGGCAACAGCCAGATCATGTTGTTCTCGGACGACGGTAAAGTAGTGCGCTTTAAAGAAGATCAGGTCCGTCCAATGGGTCGTGGAGCTACAGGTGTTCGTGGTATTAAATTACGCGAAAACGGCTCTGTGGTGTCCTTGATTGTTCCGAAGAGCGAAGGCGCTATTCTGACGGTGACTGAAAACGGCTACGGTAAACGTACCGCATTGCAGGAATACCCAGAGAAGAGCCGTGCGACTCAAGGTGTGGTCTCGATTAAAGTCTCCGAACGTAATGGTCTGGTGGTAGGTGCAGTCCAAGTGAATGCGCTGGATGAAATCATGCTGATTTCTGACAAAGGCACACTGGTCCGGACCCGCGTCAGCGAAGTTTCACAAGTAGGCCGTAACACTGCTGGTGTTATTTTGATCCGCACCATCGAAGGTGAAAAAGTAGTAGGTGTACAACGCATCGACGAAATTCAGGATCAGGAAGAAGTAGCAGCCGCAGAAGCGGAAGCTGCAGCATTAGCCGCACAAAATCCGACTGAGGATACTGTAGCGGACGGCGAAGAAGAGTAAGACTGTTAAGAAGGGGCCAGATCACATTACTTAAAAAATAATGTGATCTGGCCCCTTTTTTATTTCTGTCTTTTGCAAAGTGCGCTAAAGTAGCGACTGTTTAGAAAGAGCCGTCCAGACGTCGACCTTTTCAATAAACAACCCAAGGCCACAACAATCAAGATCATCCAAAGATGACCAAAATCAGTTTTCTAATTTATTTTTCATTCGATAATGCGTTGTAACAGGAGCAAGAGATGACCACCTATAACTTTTGTGCTGGCCCGGCTATGTTGCCGGTGGAAGTAATGCAACAGGCACAGGAAGAGTTGATCAACTGGCATGGTCGCGGCTGCTCCATTATGGAGATGAGTCACAGAGGCAAAGATTTTATGCAGGTTGCGGCTCAGGCAGAGCAGGACCTGCGCGATTTACTGAGCATACCGGCAAACTACAAAGTGCTGTTTATGCACGGTGGCGGCCGGGGTCAGTTTTCCGCTGTGCCACTTAATTTAGCCAAAACCGGTGTCAGTGCAGATTATATAGTCTCAGGCGCCTGGTCTAAGGCTGCGGTTGAAGAAGCTGAAAAATTCACCGCGTTAAAAGCTCAGACTATTCAGTTTAAGCAAGATGGTCTTCGTACTTTAGTGCCAGCTTCAGATTGGCAGCTCAATGACAACGCCAGCTTTGTGCATTTTTGCCCGAACGAAACTGTGGATGGCATGGAGTTTATCGACTTACCCAGCACCAAAGCGCCTTTAGTGGCCGATCTGTCATCCACCATCTTATCGCGTCAGATTGATGTCAGCCGGTACGGTGTGATTTACGCCGGTGCCCAGAAGAATATTGGGCCTTCAGGTTTAACCCTTGCCATAGTGCGTGAAGACTTGTTACCCGCCAAAGGCAGTAGCATTCCGAGCGTTCTGGATTATCGTTTGGCTGCTGACAACGACAGTATGTTTAATACACCGCCTACTTATGCCTGGTATCTGGCAGGACTGGTGTTCCAGTGGCTGAAACGTCAGGGAGGTGTTGAGGCGATGCAACAGCGTAATGCCCTCAAAGCACAAACCTTGTATGGTTATATCGACCAAAGCGATTTTTATCGCAATGACGTGGCGCCACAGTTCCGTTCATCAATGAACGTGCCGTTTTTATTGGCTGACGAAACTCTGAACGACTTGTTTGTCAACGAAGCCGAAGCCAATGGTTTGTTGGCATTAAAAGGCCATCGTATGGTCGGCGGTATGCGCGCCAGTATCTACAATGCGATGCCATTAGAAGGCGTACAAACGTTAGTCACCTTTATGAAAGAATTTGAGCGGGTACACGGCTGATGAAAACTTTAACCTTAGAACCTATCGCTAAAGTGGAAGGCGTGGTGCATTTACCTGGTTCAAAAAGTATCTCCAATCGTGCTTTGTTGCTGGCCGCTTTAGCCAAAGGCACAACTCGTATTACCAATTTGCTCGATAGCGACGATGTCAGCCATATGCTCAATGCCTTAACAGCGCTTGGCGTACAGTTTTCGTTATCTGCTGATAAAACAGTGTGCGAAATCAAAGGTGTGGCGGGCGTATTTCAACACAAAGAACCTCTTGAGCTGTTTTTAGGCAATGCTGGCACAGCAATGCGGCCCTTAACTGCCGCTTTAGCTGTATCCAATGTCGATGTAACCTTAACAGGTGAACCTCGGATGTACGAACGTCCTATTGGTCATCTGGTGGATGCCTTGCTACAGTGGAACGCCGATATTGAGTACCTGCAGCACAAAGACTATCCGCCGCTTCGTATTCGCGGTAAAGCTCTGGCTGGCGGTAAAATCAGTATTGATGGCTCAGTCTCCAGTCAGTTTTTAACTGCTGTGCTGATGGCTGCACCTTTATTATCCGGTGACAGCGAAATTGTCATTAGCGGCGAATTGGTGTCTAAACCTTATATTGATATTACGTTGGCCTTGATGGCGCGTTTTGGCGTAGTGGTCGATAACAACAACTATCAAAGCTTTGTTGTCAAAGGCAATCAGCAGTATCAGTCACCAGGTGATTTTCTGGTGGAGGGAGACGCATCTTCTGCCTCTTATTTCCTCGCTGCTGCGGCTATCAAAGGCGGCACCATTAAAGTCACAGGCATTGGCAAAAATGCAGTGCAGGGTGATATTCACTTTGCCGACGCTTTAGAAGCCATGGGAGCGACAGTAGACTGGGGTTATGACTACATTTCGGTTACTCGTAACCAATTAAAAGGCATAGACCGTGATTACAACGCTATTCCTGATGCAGCCATGACCATTGCGACTACAGCTTTATTTGCACAAGGCCCAACGGCTATCCGCAATGTCTACAACTGGCGCGTCAAGGAAACCGACCGTCTGAATGCTATGGCGACAGAACTGCGTAAAGTAGGAGCTGAAGTGGAAGAAGGTGAAGATTACATTTTAATCACGCCACCAACGACACTGAAACATGCCAGTATAGCCACCTATAACGATCACCGTATGGCCATGTGTTTCTCTTTGGTTGCATTAAGTAACACTGCAGTAACTATTGAAGACCCGGATTGTACCCGCAAAACATTTCCTCAATACTTTGAAGTATTTAGCTCACTCAGCACTTTAGCTTAGAAAATCACGCGTAACCTAAGTGGTTACGCGATCCCTTTGATTAAACCGCGCTTTTTGTCATTTATTTCTGTATAATGCCGCATCTTTTTGTGTGTTCGACTGTTTTGGAGGCAGAATGCAACAAGCGCCGGTAATTACCATTGATGGACCAGGTGGCTCAGGGAAAGGCACGATTTGCCGTTTAGTTTCCCAAAAACTGGGCTGGCATCTGCTGGATAGCGGAGCGATTTATCGTGTGTTAGCGTTAGCTGCTATCCATCACCAGATTGCCCCTTCTGACGAAGAAGCCTTACAGCCATTGGCTGCTCACCTTGATGTACAGTTTACCTGCGACGAGCAAGGCAATACCCGCATTACGCTGGAAGGCGAAAATGTCACTCATACCATCCGTACTGAAGAAGTAGGGTCAGTGGCCTCTAAAATTGCCTCTTTACCACGGGTACGCGAAGCTTTGTTACGCCGTCAACGCGCCTTTAAAGAAGCGCCGGGTTTAGTGGCTGATGGCCGTGATATGGGCACTGTGGTGTTTCCACAGGCAGAAGTTAAAATCTTTTTAACGGCCGACGCGTCAGAGCGCGCCAGACGGCGTTATTTAGAGTTGAAAGAAAAGGGCCATGATGTTAACATCGGCGACCTTTTGAGCGAAATACAGGCCCGTGACGAACGGGATATGAATCGCGCGGTAGCGCCTTTAAAGCCTGCAAGCGATGCATACATGCTGGATTCGACCAATAAAACCATTGAACAAGTGTTGGACGAGGTTCTCAACGTCTGTAAAAAGTTGAACCAGGCCTAGACCTTCACGTTGGACAGCTTGTCGCAAGGATGATGACAAGTTAACTTAGCAACCCCATGACACAGGACTGTGCGTGGAGCACTTAAACTGAAAAAGTGAATATGACTGAAAATTTTGCACTACTGTTTGAGGAAAGCCTCAAGACTATCGAAACTCGCCCTGGTTCTATCGTTAAAGGAACCATCGTTGCTATTCATAAAGACGTAGTACTGGTTGACGCCGGTCTGAAATCTGAAGCAGCAATCCCGGTTGAACAATTCAAAAACCTGGCTGGCGAGATTGAAGTGAGCGTTGGTGACATCATCGACGTAGCTCTGGACGCGGTAGAAGACGGTTTCGGTGAAACCTTATTATCCCGTGAAAAAGCTAAACGCCATGAATCCTGGGTTCGCCTGGAAAAAGCTTGTGAAGATAAAGTTACTGTTATCGGTATCATCACTGGCAAAGTTAAAGGCGGTTTCACTGTCGAAGTTGATGGTATCCGTGCATTCCTGCCTGGTTCATTAGTTGACGTGCGTCCGGTACGTGACACATTACACTTAGAACACAAAGAACTTGAGTTCAAAGTAATCAAATTGGATCAGAAGCGCAACAACGTGGTTGTATCACGTCGTGCTGTGATCGAATCTGAAAGCAGTGCTGAGCGCGATACACTGTTACAAAACTTAGAAGAAGGCATGGAAGTTAAAGGTATCGTTAAGAACCTGACTGACTACGGTGCATTCGTAGATTTAGGTGGCGTTGACGGTTTACTGCACATCACTGACATGGCTTGGAAACGTGTTAAACACCCAAGCGAAATCGTCAATGTTGGCGACGAAATTCCAGTTAAGGTTCTGAAGTTTGACCGTGAGAAACAACGTGTTTCTTTAGGTCTGAAGCAAATGGGTGAAGATCCATGGGCCGCTATCGCTTCACGTTACCCAGAAGGTGCTCGCATCACTGGTCGCGTAACTAACCTGACTGATTACGGCTGCTTCGTAGAAATCGAAGAAGGCGTTGAAGGTTTAGTACACGTTTCAGAAATGGACTGGACTAACAAAAACATCCACCCATCTAAAGTTGTTAACTTAGGTGATTCAGTGGAAGTTATGGTTCTGGAAATCGACGAAGAACGTCGTCGTATTTCTTTAGGTCTGAAACAATGTAAAGCCAACCCATGGGAAGAGTTCGCTAAGGGCTTCAACAAGGGTGACCGCGTATCTGGTAAGATCAAGTCAATCACTGACTTCGGTATCTTCATCGGTTTAGACGGTGGCATCGACGGTTTAGTACACCTGTCAGACATCAGCTGGAATTCAACTGGCGAAGACGCTGTGCGTGAATTCAAGAAAGGCGACGAAGTCCACGCAGTTGTGTTACAAGTTGACCCAGAGCGCGAGCGTATCTCTTTAGGCATCAAGCAATTAGACGAAGACCCGTTCAACGGCTACCTTGCTGATAACAAAAAAGGTGCTATCGTTAAAGGCAACGTAACTGCAGTTGACGCGAAAGGCGCTACTGTAATGCTGGAAGGTGGTGTTGAAGGTTACGTTCGCGTATCTGACATCGCTCGTGAGCGTATCGAAGACGCTACTACAGTATTAAAAGTTGGTGAAGAAGTAGAAGCTCGCCTGATGGGTGTTGACCGCAAAAACCGCGTAATCAGCCTGTCAATCAAAGCGAAATTCGAAGCTGAAGAAAAAGAAGCTATGGACACTATCAAAAAGCAGGATGATGCTGACTTTGGTGGTAACGCTATGGCCGAAGCATTCAAAGCTGCTCAAAAAGCTGACTAATTGATGCTTGTATAGAAGGACCGGAGCTTTGCTCTGGTCCTTCATTCTACTGATACTGCGGAGGGTCCATGACCAAATCTGAATTGATCGAAAAACTGTCTACTGATTTTTCTCATGTCCAGGTGAAAGACATCGAATCTTCAGTCAAAGAAATTCTGGAACAAATGGCCACTTCACTGGCGAATAACGAGCGTATCGAAATTCGTGGTTTTGGTAGTTTTTCTCTGCATTACCGCGCACCTCGTGTAGGTCGCAATCCAAAAACCGGCGATAAAGTGGAATTAGACGGCAAATACGTGCCTCATTTCAAACCGGGTAAAGAATTACGTGACCGGGTGAAAACGAACACCTGATCTCTTTTCAGCTAAAAAACGGGGTTGACGGAGTTTTGACCAGATTTTTTTATGTTGTATTTATTATTGCCCTGATTATTTTCGGGCTTATTCTGGGTTCCCTCAATCAGCAAGTTGCTGAATTTGATTATCTTATTGCAAAAACAGAACTCAGAGTGGTGGATATCGCCGCTCTGTTTTTAGTCTCTGGTTTTCTGCTTGGCCTGAGTGTGTCTATGGCCTTTATCCTGAAGGCAAAAACCAAAGGTTGGTTTGCTAAATCTTCAGATAAAACCTGATCCCTATGCTGGAACTGTTATTTCTGTTACTTCCTGTCGCCGCCGCTTACGGTTGGTTTATGGGACGAAACAGCGAAAAACAAAAAGAGCTTAAGGGCAGGGCTTCTGTCACTAAAAACTTATCCTCTGGCTTAAATTTCCTGCTGACTGATCAAGAAGACAAAGCTATTGAGCAATTACTGCAATTGCTTGATGTCGAAGCCGCGACTATTGATACCTATCTGGCATTAGCCAACCTGTTCCGTCGCCGTGGTGATTGGGATAAAGCCATTCGTATCCATGAAAAATTGCATCAGCTCAAACTGCCAAAACAGCAGGCACAAAAAATACAGTTTGAGCTGGCCAAAGATTACTTTAGTGCGGGTTTATACGATAGAGCAGAACCTTTATTAAGCGCTTTGGTGCAGGCTGAAAGCATTCGCGAAGCTGTATTAAAACAACTATTTAGCTTATTTACCGCCACACACGAATGGCAAAAAGCCATGGATTTCCGTGCTGTAGTAGAGCAAACAGATTCTCGTTCCTTGCGTATTGGTGTGGCGAATTTTAGCTGTGAAGCCTGGCGTAAAGAGCCAGTGCCAAGCGACGCGTACCGGCAGCTAATCCAACGGTATCCGGTGTCTTTGCGGCCCAAGTACGAGCTGGCAAAAAAGCTGATTGCCGAAGAAGAATTTATCGAAGCCCGTGAGCTATTGCTGGCCATACTGCAGCAACGGCCACAATGGGCCGCTGAGTTGTTGCCTTTAGTGCAACAAACAAAGCCAGAACCGGCAGAGTGGCAAACACTACTGACGGAACTGAGCCGCAAACATAAAAACATCAGTGCTATCGCAGAGCTGGCACAATTTTATGCACAAGGCGAGAATCTGCAACAAGCTGAAAATTTACTAACAGATAAATTGAAGCAGCAGCCGAATATCCGCTTATTTTTAAAGTTTATTCAAATCAGACGGTTACAGAACCCGTCTGAGCCGCATTTGGCTGAAATAGAGCAGATGGTACAGGCTTATCTGGATACCAAAGTGCTGTATCATTGCCGCAATTGTGGCTTTAAAACCAAGCAACCTTATTGGCTCTGTCCGTCTTGTCAGCAGTGGGAAACGGTAGAGCCAATGACCGGCATAGACGGTCGCTGATCTGACAAAGAAGAGAACCTGATGAATAACACCAGTCCTATAGTGGTCGCCTTAGACTTTGAGCAAAAATCCGCAGCATTAAATTTAGTCAGCCAACTTGACCCGTCGTTGTGCCGTTTAAAAGTCGGTAAAGAGATGTTTACTCACTTTGGTCCGGACTTTGTCAAAGAGCTGCAGCAGCGCAAGTTTGATGTGTTTTTAGATCTGAAGTTTCACGATATTCCAAACACAGTCGCCAAAGCTGTCAAAGCATCGGCCGACTTAGGTGTCTGGATGGTAAACGTCCATGCCTGCGGCGGTAGCCGTATGATGATTGCTGCCCGCGAAGCCCTAGAAAGCTTTGGCAAAGAAAAACCACTGCTGATTGCTGTGACTGTATTGACCAGTATGGAGCAAAGTGATTTAGTGGAGCTGGGTATTAATTTAACTCCACAGCAGCAGGTACTAAGACTGGCTGGGCTGGTGGATAAGTCAGGTTTGGATGGCGTGGTTTGTTCTGCACAAGAAGCTGTTGAATTAAAACAGCAATTTGGTAAAGAATTCTGTTTAGTAACACCTGGTATTCGTCCATCTTTTGCTACTGCTGATGATCAAAAAAGGGTGATGACTCCAGCTGATGCGTTAAAGGCTGGTGTAGACTATATGGTGATAGGGCGCCCAATTACCAAAGCTGCCGATCCGTTATCCGCTTTACAACAAATCTACCGGGAGATTTACCCTGCGCATTAAGAAAAAAGGAGCTTTTATTTGGATGCAGTGAATTTAACAATCCTGGTTGCAGGGGCTCTGTTTTTCTCCAGTATCGTTGCTACTCTGATCTCGGCGCGCTTAGGTGCGCCTTTATTATTAATTTTCCTCGTTATTGGCATGCTGGCCGGTGAAGACGGTTTACTGGGCATCAAGTTTGGCAATCCTGATGTAGCGTTGCTGATTGGCTCTATAGCTCTGGTGATTATCCTGTTTGATGGTGGTATGCGCACTCATCCGGACAGGGTTCGTGTGGTATTGGCGCCAGCAGCTGTATTGGCTACATTGGGCGTTGTGCTGACCTGCGGCATTTTAGGTGTCGCAGCCTCTTATTTGTTTAATTTGACCTTGCTAGAAGGCTTACTGTTGGGCGCTATATTAAGCTCAACGGACGCCGCAGCTGTGTTTTCTATCTTTCAGTCCGCCGGCTTAAATATCAAAGAGCGGGTGGCATCCACATTGGAAATAGAGTCGGGTAGTAACGACCCTATGGCGGTGATGTTGACCTTCACTCTGGTTGGCGTCTTAGCCGGCCAAAGTGAATTAAACTGGTCCTTATCGACTGTATTCTTTCAACAGGCTGTGGTCGGTGCTGCAGTAGGCTATGGAGCAGGGCGCCTCTTTGTTTTGTTGTGTAGAAAACTGCCTTTAAGCGCCGCCTTTTTCCCTTTACTGGCCGTCTCTTATGCGCTTCTGATCTACGGCTTGACCAACCAATTTGGTGGCAGCGGCTTTCTGGCGGTGTATTTAATGGGCTTTTTAATTGGTAATGCCCGTTTACCACAAATTCAGCAAATATTGCGGATGCACGACGGTTTAGCCTGGCTCAGTCAAATCATTATGTTTTTGATGCTGGGTTTATTGGTAACGCCAAGCAAACTGATGGAATACGCAGTTCCGGCTTTAATTTTGGCCTTGGTGATGATTTTTATAGCCCGGCCTATAGCTGTGTTTTTAAGTCTGGTGCCATTTCATTTTCCAAAGAAAGATCAGGTATTTATCAGTTGGGTAGGGCTAAGAGGTGCAGTGCCTATTATTCTGGCTTTGTTCCCATGGTTAGCTGGTGTACCTAATAAAGACTTGTACTTTAACGTCGCATTTTTCGTGGTGATTGTATCCTTGCTTATCCAGGGCTGGTCTATAGCACCAGTCGCGCGCTGGCTAAAGCTTGAAGTACCACCAGAGCCAGGCCCGGATCATTCCATGCCACTCGATAGTGTGGCCAGTAATGATTTGCTGCAAGTCTTGTCCTTCAAAGTCGGCAAAGGTTCACCTATTGTCGACAGCGACTGGCAGCAACTGAATATGTCGCCGAATGTCAGCTACTTAGGTGTGCTGCGTAAAGGTGAATGGATCAAAGCCGAGCAAAGCCCAAGCTTTCAACTGAACGACATGCTGCTGGTATTAAGCAAAGCCAAAGATGTGAAAGCTGTCAGTGACAAAGTGTCCACCAGCGCAGAGCAAACCTCGTTGGATAAACTGGATTTCTTCGGTGACTTCGTATTAAACGGCGAAATCACCTTACACGAGCTGGATGGCTTCTACAGTATTCAATTCGCTGCAGATCAGGACCCAAGCCAAAGCCTGTCCGAATATATCACTGAAAAGTTCCACAGACGTGTGGTGGTTGGCGACCAGGTGCAGCTGGATCAGTTAGTACTGACAGTACGTCAAATAGACGACCACGACCAAATACTGCAGGTGGGTATTAAGTCGGCTTAATCTATAGAAGTAAGCCTTACGCCGGATAAATGAGTTGAAACCGACGTAAGGCTCTTAATGCTGTTTGAATATCTGGATTGCGGGAGAAGTGAAGTTGTTTACTCAACCTTATAGACATCTATAATTAATTTAACATAATAATCATTATGTGATACTTTGTGCATTGGAGTTAAAGGGGATATCTCCATATTTATCAAACAGATATCTGGTCTTTGTCCAGTGTTCTCAGCTAGTGTTGATAAAGCATTTTGTGTGAGTTTACCTAGTACGCCCATTTCCTTATTCCAGAAAAACAGCGCCTTGCTGGTAAATTCTGTTCTATTGTCGCAGATAACCTTTGCACATATCGCACGTTTTGTACTTTTGCAATTTCCCTAAAAACATCGTATTTTACATGTGCTTACGTTCTAAACATCATGGAAGTAACCACCTCTTGTATTTATATTGATTTTAAAAAAGGATTTTGAGTTGGAAGAGTTCGCTCAACAATTTATTAATAGGATTAAAAGCCCAATTTTTGGCTATTTCCTTGTTTCATTTATCGCTATAAATTGGGATCCAATTTTCTACTTGTTTTTTCATACTGCGAGCGTCCCACTACGTATTAATTATTTCAAGGAATCTGTAGATTTTTACTCAGCTTTTGCCTTTCCATTTCTGATTTCTATTGTCTATTCAATTGCTTATCCTTGGATAAATTTCCTTATAGGATATGCTACAAATCAGGCTGTAGAGCTTAGAGATAACTTATCTATAGATGCAGATCACCGAACAACCATCAAGAAAAGAAACTTAGAGGAAGCGCGCTCAGAACTATTTAGGATTAAAGAAGAAATTATCTTGGAACGTGCTGCGGTAGACCAAAAGATAAATGAAATCGATGATGAAAACACCAGAGAAGAACTCAAAGTACAGCTAACAGAGATACGCAAACCGGACTCTAGTAAGCCGCTAAGTTCTAATATTCATTTTCCAGAGTTTGATACTGATCTTCAGTCCATCATAGGTCAACTTTTGGTCACTATGGCTGCCAACAAATCCGTTATGCTTAGAGACGATTTGAAATCAATTTTGGGATTTAGCGACGTTAAAAATGACGTATTAATTACTGAATTAATTAGGCACAAATATATCGATATAATCCAAGTTTCGCAAAATAATTTTAAATACTCGTTAACGTCGAGGGCTAAGAAGGTTTTGGTGGATAAAAAATTAATTAATTAATTGCTTGGGCTAAAATTTATTTTCTTGAAAATGTAGCGTTAAACTCGTTAATTAGAACACTTGCCTAAGCAAAACGGGAAAACCATACACATCAACGTATATGGTTTTCATATCAAGATGAAGATTAATTGCGTGAAATCAGTTTAATACCGCCATCGTAACATTCAGTTGTTTTGCCTGAATCGGACATCACCTGGATATGATCAAAACCACCAGCTGGCGCAGACTTCTCCAGCAAGTCGGTAAAATCATCGGCTATGTCGCTGATTTCATCTCCTTTTTGCTCTAAAGCTGCGAAATGTGGTCTGTGGCGTTCTGTGATTTCCTGAATTTCTTCGGCTAATTTATGCTGCTCAGCCATTTTGACTTTATCAATACGAATACTGTGTTCATCTTCCTGATGCACAAGATCCGAAAGTTCAGCCATTCGTTCGCTGTGCTGCTCCATTTCTGCTTCAAACGCTTTTAAAGGTAAATGCAGCTCTTCCATTTGTTGCTCAACAGCTTCTAAGCGTTGATAAGCTGCAAATTCATCTGTAGTCATAGCGCGCTGTTGTATAACTTTGCAGTTTTTAATAAACGCTATTTGTGCCGGCACTGCGGCTGGGTTAGCTACAGTAGTAGTTTCAGCCTGAGCTGTACAACCAGCAGTGATTGCAATAGCGGCGGATAACAAAGTGAAGGTCAAAGATTTTTGGAATTTCATAACAGGCTCCTATGGTTCAGTTATTAGTAAGTCGGAGCTGCTGAAGAAATAGTTGGAGGGAAAAACAAAAAAAGTTGGTTTAATTGCTAAAGTATTGATTAAACCAACTTTTTATTTAGCTGACTTGAACGAAAAACACAGAAAACTTAGTGGCCGACTTTAATGACCACTTACACGCTTGTATTCGCGGTATTCTGGTTTCCAGAAATTGCGTTCAATTTTTTGTAGTAATTCATCGTCACTGATCTCCAGCGCCAAGCCTTGCTTTTGTGCAATTTTAGCCACTTCGAAGGCGATTTTTTTACTTAGCTCAGATAGTTCAGACAAAGCCGGCAGTAAGGATCCCTGCCCTGTGTTGGCTAATGGCGACGCCGCAGCCAAGGTTTCGCTGGCAATACGTAACATGTCATCGCTAATGCGACTGGCTTTCACCGCAACCACGCCCAAACCAATACCTGGGAAAATGTACGAGTTATTACACTGCGCAATATGGTAGGTCTGGCCTTTGTAAGTTACAGGCTTAAAAGGACTGCCGGTCGCGATAATCACTTTACCCTCTGTCCACTTAATCACTTGTTCAGGCGTTGCTTCCACTTGTTTAGACGGATTGCTCAACGGGAAAATAATTGGCAGTTCGCAGTGTTTTTTCATCGCTGTGATCACTTGTTCAGTGAACAAACCTGGTTGGCCAGACACACCAATTAAGATATCCGGTTTAGCGCAATTCATCACATCCAATAAAGAAGCATAGTCTCCACTGTATGCCCAGTCTGCCAAATCTGATTTTTTCTGCATCAGAGCTTCTTGGAAATCACGTAAATCAGCCATGCCTTCGGTTAATAAACCAAAACGGTCAACCATGTAGACTTGTTTGCGGGCAGTTGCGTCATCCAAACCTTCGGTTTTCATTTGGCTGATAATTTGTTCTGCAATACCACAACCGGCTGAACCAGCCCCAACAAAGACCACTTTTTGTGATGACAGTTTTACACCTTTACTGCGACAAGCGGCTAATAAAGAGCCTACAGTCACGGCAGCTGTGCCCTGAATATCATCGTTAAAACAACAGTATTCTTCACGGTAGCGTTTTAAAATAGGCATAGCGTTAGGCTGAGCGAAGTCCTCAAATTGCACCAAAGCTTCAGGCCAACGGCGTTTTACCGCTTTCATAAACTGGTCGATAAAAGCATCGTACTCTTCGCCGGTAATACGTTTATGTTTAGATCCCATATAGACAGGGTCATTCAACAGTTTTTCGTTATTGGTACCCACATCCAACATCACTGGTAAGGTATAAGCTGGGCTGATACCACCACAGGCTGTATACAAAGATAACTTGCCGATGGAAATACCCATACCGCCAACGCCCTGGTCACCTAAACCCAGTACACGTTCGCCGTCTGTAACTACTATGACTTTGACTTTTTTCTTAGTGACGCTGCGCAGTATGTCATCCATATGCTCACGTTCGCTGTAGGAGACAAAAATACCACGGGCGCTGCGATAAATAGCCGAGAAGCGCTCACAGGCATCCCCTACTGTTGGCGTATAAATCACCGGGATCATTTCTTCCAGATGCTCTTTCACCAGACGATAAAACAACGTTTCGTTTTTATCGTGAATAGCACGCAGATAAATATGTTTGTTGATTGGTTCAGCGAAGCTGGAATACTGCATATAAGCACGGGCCAGTTGCTGTTCAATAGTTTCGTAACGTGGAGGCAATAAACCAATCAGGTTAAAGGCTATACGCTCTTCTCTGGTAAAAGCGCTGCCTTTATTTAACAAAGGAGTTTCTAATAAAGCTGGACCTGCGTAAGAGGTATAAAGAGGTTGTTTTGTACTCATGGGGATCTCTCGAGACTAGCCTGTTGGCTCAACTGCGGCCGATCATAGCAGGTCTGACTGATGCAGCAACCTCACAAAGGTCAAAGTGTTGTTAAATGACGATCATTTAATGCTGGTCAGACCTGAAAATGGCTCTTTCCAGCCTTATCTTTTGAATTTAGTCTCCAGAATGACCGAAGAGTTAGTGCGCTCTACCCCGTCCAGATTACCAATTTCATCCAAAATGTGACTCAACTGCTCTGTACTTTGCGCCTGAACTACCGCTATCAGATCGTACTCACCACTGATGGCATAGAGCTCAGAGATCTGGCTGATTTGCTTTAACTCTACATTGGTTTTTGTCGTCAACTTTTGTCGTACTTTAATAGCCACATGGGCTGAGACTAACTGGCTTAAAAATGCGCTACCGTATTCCAGCACATAACCTTTGACCACACCACTTTGTTCCAGTTTATGCAGGCGGTTTTGTACTGTGCTACGCGAGACATTTAAGGCTCTGGCTAAATCAGAAATACTGGCTCTGGCGTTACGCCGTAACATACCCAGTAGTTTTTCGTCATCAGAACTTATCATTATGCTCAATCACCTTATCAAAATGACAGAATTAACTGAAATATTGTTAATAATGCTACTGCATATTGGTAAGTCTGGCCAATATAATAAATGAAATTTCTTTTGTCCCCTGTGTTTCAGGGGCGTTAACACAAAGTATTAAGGTAGAATATCAATGCAAGTCAGCAGATCTTTATTCGATGAAGTCATGGTTCCTAACTACGCACCATCTGCAGTGATCCCGGTCAAAGGTTTGGGTTCCAGAGTATGGGATCAAAACGGCCGCGAGTTTATCGACTTCGCAGGCGGTATAGCTGTGAACTGTTTAGGTCATTGCCATCCTGCATTAGTGGGTGCTTTAAAAGAACAGGCTGACAAGTTATGGCATTTATCAAACGTGATGACTAACGAGCCAGCTCTTATTCTGGCGCAAAAACTGGTCAACGCTACTTTTGCTGAAAAAGTCTACTTTGCCAATTCAGGAGCTGAAGCGAACGAAGCTGCGTTAAAACTGGCTCGCCGCTTTGCTAAAAATGAGTTTGGCGATCATAAAACCCAAATTATCGCCTTCAAACAAGGTTTCCACGGCCGTACTTTCTTTACTGTAACTGTAGGTGGCCAACCTGCCTATTCAGACGGTTTTGGTCCTAAACCTGCCGATATAGTGCATGCTGAATACAACAACCTGGCAAGTCTTGAAGCACTGATTTCTGACAACACCTGCGCAGTAATGTTAGAGCCGTTGCAAGGTGAAGGCGGTATCATTACGCCAACCTCTGAATTTATTCAGGGTGTGGCTGCTTTATGTAAAAAGCACAATGCATTGATGATTTTTGACGAAGTACAATCTGGTGTAGGCCGTACCGGTCAGTTGTACGCTTACATGGGTTTAGGCGTAGTACCTGATATTCTGACCACGGCCAAAGCCTTAGGTGGCGGTTTCCCTATCGGCGCTATGCTGACCACCACCGCTATCGCAAAACATTTAGTCGTAGGTACACACGGTTCGACTTATGGTGGTAATCCACTGGCTTGTGCTGTAGGTATTGCTGCTTTTGATACGGTGAATACGCCTGAAGTATTAAATGGCGTAAAACAGCGCGAGCAATTGTTCCGTGAAGGTTTAGCAGCTATTAATGCTAAATACGATGTGTTCAGTGAAATTCGTGGTCAGGGCCTGTTATTAGGTGCGGCACTGAATGACAAGTATCAGGGTAAAGCCCGTGACTTTATGCTGGCTGCAGCTGATGAAGGTTTAATGATGTTAGTCGCAGGCTACAGTGTTATTCGTATGACTCCGTCACTAATCATTCCGGAAGCTGACATAGCTGAAGGTTTCAAACGTCTTGAAAAGGCTGTAGCTAAAATGGTACAGGCTTAAGCCTGGCGCGGGGAGCTGATTCAGTTCCCCGATTTTTGTCAAAAACTTTCATAAAAACAAGAACTACGCAGGAATACTGAATTTATGTTGTTGATCCGTCCTATCCGACAATCGGATTACCCTGTCCTGATGCAAATCGCGATTGAATCAGGTGCCGGTTTTACCTCTTTGCCGGTCAATGAGCAAAAATTGCAGGCGAAAATTGCCCGTTCAGAGCAAAGTTTCGCAACTGCCGTTGAGGCCATGGGCGATCAGGGTTATTTGTTTGTATTGGAAGATACCAGCACAGGTGAAATAGTTGGCACCTCAGGGATAGAAGCCTCAGTTGGTCTGGAAAATCCGTTGTACCATTTCCATAAAAGCACCGTAGTGCATCACTCCAAAGAGTTAGATGTATTTAAACAAGTTGAGGTACTGACCATGTGTAACGACTACACAGGGGTATCTGAGATTTGTACGCTGTTTTTACGCGAGCCTTATCGTCAGGGTTTAAACGGCCGCTTTTTATCCAAAGTGCGCTTTTTATTTATGGCTGAGCATCCAAAGCGTTTCTCCAAAATGGTGATCGCAGAAATGCGTGGTGTAGCAGATGAATCAGGCCTGCCCCCTTTTTGGAAATGGCTGCAGTCCTATTTTTTCAGTATCGACTTCCCTACTGCCGATTATATGATTGGTGTTGGTAACAAAGGCTTTATTGCCGATCTGATGCCGCGCCATCCAATTTATGTCAGCTTGTTGCCTGAATCTGCACAACAAGTGATAGGTGAAGTGCATGAAAACACTAAACCTGCGTTAGCTCTTCTGGAAAACGAAGGTTTTTTCCACCGTGGTTATGTTGATTTATTCGACGGTGGTCCAACGGTGGAATGTCAGTTAAAGCAAATTAAGTCAGTGCGTAACAGTCACAAAATGAAAGTACGGGTTGCACCTGTTGAAGGCAATGCGACCCTTGCCATTTGCAATACGCAGACGGCCAATTTTCGTGCTGTATTTAGTAAAAATGCTGCCCTGAATGACAATCACGAACTGGTGATCAGCCCTGAATTAGCGGAAGCTTTGATGGTCAGTAATGGCGATTCTGTGCGTTACCTCTCTTTAGAAAAGGCAGTGAAATGAACGAAGTAAATACAAAAGCAGCTTCAAAAGCAACAGTGCAGTTTATCGAAGGTCAATGGCAAGCCGGTTTTGGTTTAGCTTTTCAGTCTGTAAACCCGGCAACAGGTCAAGCCATTTGGCAAGGCAACAGTGCTGATGAAGCGCAGGTACATCAGGCTTTATTGGCAGCTCGTCAGGCTTTTTATCGTTGGTCGGCATTGTCTCTGGCTGAGCGTCTGGTTGTGATTGAAAAATTTGCAGCCTTGCTGCAAGAAAACACCGAAACCATGGCGCGGACCATTGCCGAAGAAACAGGCAAAGCCTTATGGGAAAGCCGTACAGAAGTGGCGGCCATGATAGGTAAAATCGCTATATCCAAGCGAGCCCATGAAGAGCGCACTGGCACGGTGGAAAACCCTATGCCTGGCGCAAAGGCCTTTATCCGCCATAAACCCCATGGAGTGGTTGCGGTATTTGGTCCTTATAATTTCCCCGGTCATTTACCAAACGGCCATATAGTTCCGGCTTTGATCGCAGGTAACGTAGTGGTATTTAAGCCCTCTGAGCTCACTCCAAAAGTAGCGGAATACACTGTGCAGTTATGGCAACAGGCAGGTTTACCTGCAGGCGTGCTGACCTTGTTGCAAGGTGAAGTCACTACAGGCAAGGCTCTGGCGGCGCATCCAGAGCTGGATGGCTTATTTTTTACCGGTAGTTCAGGCACAGGGCATTACCTGCATCAACAGTTTGCCGGTCAGCCAGGTAAAATCCTGGCATTGGAAATGGGTGGTAACAACCCACTGATTATCAAAGATGTTGCCAATATCAAAGCTGCGGTGCATGACATTATTCAGTCAGCTTTTATCAGCTCTGGTCAACGCTGCACCTGCGCCCGTCGCTTGTTTGTGCCCAACACCGCCAATGGTGATGCAATTTTGGCAGAGCTGGTTGCTGCAACGAAAAATATCAAAGTAGCTGATCCTTTTGCTGCAGAACAGCCTTTCTATGGCGCGATGATTTCTGCCAAAGTGGCACAAGACATGGCGAAAGCTCAGCAACAGCTATTTGAGATGGGCGCTAAAGTGTTAGTTGAACTGACGTTGCCTGAAGCTCATGGTGCTTATGTCACACCTGGTATTCTGGATGTGACAGGCGTAAACGGCATTCCGGATGAAGAACATTTTGGTCCGCTGTTAAAAGTCTATCGATACGATGATTTCGAACAGGCGATCCAGCAAGCAAATCACACCAAATATGGCTTGTCTGCAGGTTTACTGGCGGATTCTGCTGATGATTATCAGCTGTTTTTTAAGCAGATCCGTGCAGGCATAGTCAACTGGAACAAACCTATCACCGGAGCCTCCAGTGCGGCACCTTTCGGTGGTATAGGCGCCAGCGGCAATCACAGAGCCAGTGCTTATTACGCAGCTGATTATTGTGCCTACCCTGTCTCTTCAGTTGAAGCCGAACAGGTGGTATTGCCAGCAACCTTAAGTCCGGGTTTAGTGCTATAAAACTGAACCAGATCAAAACAATAAGCCGGTATAGTCATTACACTTGCCGGCGAGAACACCCTAATCAACAGAGCAGGACTCGTTATGCATACTGATGTGAAAGAACTGTTTAACCAACTGTGGGCGAACTATCTGGAAGTGACCCCATCGGCGAAAAAAATTCATGCCATTTTAGGCTCGTCACAACAAGACGACGTGATCAATGACCATATTGCACTTCGTACTTTTAACATCGAAAAAGTAGGTTTGGACAAGCTCGCAGCTCACCTGCTGGCTTTGGGCTATACCGAAGGTGGTGAATACCATTTTGAAGCGAAAAAACTCTATGCCAAACACTTTGAGCATAAAGATCCAACGCTGCCAAAAGTCTTTATCTCTGAATTGCTGTTAGAGAAGTGCTCTGAAAAGCTGCAAAGCATAGTGCGTACACTGGTTGATCAAATCCCTGAAGAAGCGATCACTGCTGATAACTTCCTGTATTCAGGCCGTCACTGGACTATTGATCAGCAAAGTTACGAAACCTTATTAGCTGAAAGTGAATATGCCGCCTGGATGTCAGTCTGGGGTTACCGTGCTAACCACTTTACTGTCAGCGTCAATGCACTGAAGAATTATGAGACCTTAGAGTCAGTGAATCAGGCACTAAAAAACGCGGGTTTCCCGTTAAACACCTCAGGTGGCGAAATCAAAGGCACACCAGAAGTCTTACTGGAACAGTCTTCAACTTTAGCAGACGAAGCACCGGTGCAATTTACTGATGGCACACGTAATATTCCAAGTTGCTTCTACGAATTTGCCCGTCGTTACCCTATGGCCAACGGCCAGTTGTACGGTGGTTTTGTCGCCGCTTCGGCCGATAAAATTTTCGAAAGCACCAACGTGCGTTAATAGCTAACCGTCTATTCTGACCACTAAAGGCTGGATAAATATCCGGCCTTTAATTTATTCCAATAGACCTGCGCTGCATCAGCATGATAGCCCTTAGACAACAGATTCATAAAACCATGTGAATAAGGTACAAGGCTTTGTTGCAGGTTCATTTTACCTGCTAAATCATCCATCACATCCAGCACGGAAAAATGTGTTTCTTCGGCAAATATCAGCTCTGTTGGGTAAAGCGGTTCTACATGCGTCATTTGACGAATTTGTCCGCCATAAAAACCAACACAATGTGCAATGGTGAAATGCTCTACGACCAGGTTCGCCCAGCAGGCTGCGGCACCAGCACTAAAACCTACTAAAAATACAGGTTCTGTCTGGGCTTGAAGCACGTCCCCTAGTTTGTTGCTGTAGGCCTCCAGTCCACCATACGTCAGAAAATACTGATAAGCTTCATGATCGTCGCTAAAAGATGGGGGCCGATGATCATAAGGTTGCACACAAAGATAATTCAAACCCAGCTGGTCAAATTGCAAAAGCACTTCAGGCTGAGCGCCAAAAATATCAGTCACTATCACCAGTGGCATACACTATATCCTTATCGAAACAAATTCACCGGGAGTTTTAAATACACAGTGCCGTTATCTTCGGCAGCCGGGAACTGCCCTGCCCGCACATTGACCTGTACCGATGGTAATATCAACTTTGGCATGCTCAGGGTTTTATCTCTTGCCCTGCGCATAGCTATAAACTCCTGTTCGCTGGTGCCTTGTTTTAAATGGACATTCAGCTTCTTTTGCGCCGCTATTGTGGTTTCACAAGCAAATTCATCCCGGCCGGGCGCTTTGTAATCATGGCATAAAAACATCCGGCTTTGCTCCGGCAGCTGATAGAGCCTTTGAACCGAGTTATATAAGGTTGCGGCATCGCCGCCCGGAAAATCGCAACGCGCGGAGCCATAATCTGGCATAAACAAAGTGTCACCGACAAAGACTGCATCCCCTATGCAATAACTGACACAGGCCGGTGTATGGCCTGGGGTGTGTAGCACAGAGCAGCGAATGGTTCCGAGTATAAATTCCTCGCCATCAGCAAATAGTTTATCAAAAACTGAGCCGTCAGGTTTTAAGTCTTTCAGGTTAAAGACCTGACTAAACAGCTGCTGTACTTCAGTAATACGCGAGCCTATCGCAATACAACCCCCCAGCTGTTGTTTCAGAAAAGCCACCGCAGACAGATGATCGGCATGCACATGAGTTTCCAGTAACCACTGTACTGTCAGGTTATGTTGTTTGACTTTAGCAATGATCTGCTCCGCAGAACCCGTACTGCTGGTTCCGGACGCTGCATCAAAATCCAACACCGGATCGATCACCGCAGCCTCTTTGCTTAGAGGATCCCACACCAAATAACTATAGGTGAAGCTTTGAGGCTCAAAAAAAGCATGGACAATAGGCTGCTGCATAAATCATCGCTACGGGTAGACTGAACAAAAGATTGTTTATCTTAGCAAAGCTTTTTCATTCCATAAAGGAATAAGCTTATTACTAAACTCTACTTGAAGAGCGATAATTCAGCAGCCGTGGTAACGGTTTCTGAATTGTCATAATTCTGCAACCAACCAACTCTACTCTGCCTGTGCCTGAAACCTTGTGGAGATAGCTGTTGTATGAATATCGCCAGAAAACTAACTATTGGAGCTGGTGTACTTACCATCATGGCCGTGATTTTATCTGCCAGTACCAGCGGATTATTAGCTTTACAAGACAGCTCGGACGCTGTCTATCAGAGTGCAGAACAACAATTTCAGGCTCTTGCCGCCAGCCGGCATACTATGCTGCAAACCCAACTTAACGGCCAGCAGCAGTTACTGAACGTATTGGCTCATAACCGACTGACGCAAGAAGCCATTTACAGCTTTAAAAACCCTTTTGTTTCCTACAGGTACGAAGTTTCAGCACCTAACCTGGATAGTCTGAAGCAGCAAATGAATGCCTGGTACAGCACTAAATACCAGCCCTACTACCAGACTCAGACCCAAGGCTTATCGATCAATACCAAAGATTGGCTTGAGAAAGCCAAATTTGAGACCTTGCTACTGCAAAAGTTTTATGTGGCCGAAAATCCTCAACCGTTAGGCAAACAGCAGTTGCTGGAAGATCGCAGCGATGGTTCCGTTTATGGTCAGCAGCACAAAAAATACCACAGCAGCTTTAAGGAAATAGTCGATCGTTATGGCTTTCAGGATTTACTGTTGATAGATGCCAACAGTCTGGACATTCTATACAACGTTAATAAAGGCCCGGTATTTGCCAGCAATTTACAAAATGGCGCTTTTGCCGACACTGAACTGGCAAAACTTGCCAAGAGCTTACAACAAAACCCTAAAGCAGGTCTGCAAATCTCCGCCATCAGCGCCTTTAATGGTTCTTTCCAACAACAAGTGCTGTTTTTTGGCGTACCCGTGTTTCATCCAAACAGCGGCGACACTCCGGTGGGCTTTTTAATAGCTCAGTACCCTGTCAGTCGTTTTACAGATTTGATAACCGGAAATCAAAAATGGCAGGATTTAGGGTTAGGCCAGACCGGTGATTTGTATCTGGTGGATGAAGAACACAGACTGGTGACTGAATTACGCCCCTATTTAACCGATAAAACCCGTTTCATTGCAGAGTATCCACAGTTTAAAGCCGGGCCTTATGGTTTAGGTGGTCAGGCTACACTTCGATTACCGCAAATTAAAGATGCTTTAGCAGGCCAGTCAGGTGTAGCCGAAGCTGAAGATTATCGAGGCATAGAGTCCCTGATCAGTTGGCGTCCTCTGCAAATTGGCCATCACCAGTATGCTCTTATTGTGCAGCAAGACTTATCAGAACGTATGGAAGCGGTCGGTACAATTCGAACTAATCTGATTTTAAGTACTCTTGTGGCTGTAGTGATTCTGGGTGTGCTGGTCGTAGCACTGGTGTATTTATTAGCCCAGCGCTTTGCTAAACCTATGCTGACTTTGCATCAGCGTATTGAACAATCCGCACAATTTCATGATTTATCTGCACGTTTTCATTTAAATACCCGAGATGAGCTATCAGATATTGGTGTTGCGCTGAATACGTTATTTGGCTCTTTTGGCACGCTAGTCGCCAAACTCACCAGTACATCCGAACAGAGCGCCTCTGCTGCAACTCAGAACTTGCAAATCAGTCTGGAATGCAAAAGTTCAGCTATGCAACAAGGTACTGCGATCAGCGACTTGCAACACCAATCACAGCAGCTGGATCTGCAGCTACAACAATCGGCAGAACAGCTACGCATCAGCGCTGAACAGGCGAATTATGCTAACCAGCAAGCTGATGCAGGTTTTCAGGCCGTGGATAAAGTGGCAAGCTCAATGCGTCATCTGGCCGACCAAGTCAGCTCTTCCAGCCACAGCATGGACCAACTGCGCTCTGCTGCTACAGACATAGTTACCGTGCTGGATACAATTCAAGGGATCTCAGAGCAGACCAACCTGCTGGCCCTGAATGCTGCCATTGAAGCAGCCAGAGCGGGAGAACACGGCCGCGGTTTTGCAGTCGTAGCTGATGAAGTACGGCGTTTATCAGGCAGCACCCGTCAGGCCACCATGGAAATTCAGCAAATGCTGAACCGTCTGATGAGCACAGTGGACGAAACCGCGCTGGATTTAGCCAAAGAACGACAAAGCGCAGAGCTTTGTGTCGTAGGCTCAGAGCAGGCACAGCAGTCGTTAAGTGAAATTAAACAACTGATTGCGCAGGTGAGCACTGCAACATCCACTATCGCCCTAGCCAGCGAGCACCAAGTGCAGCAGAATCGGCAAATGCGCGACGAGCTAAGTGCAGTACAAGCTTTGGCCGCTCATACCGAACAAGCGATGGCAGAGCTTCATATCACAGCAAAACAACAGGAATTACTTGCCGCTGAATTATTGAGTAATGCCAAAGTATTCAGAGTCTAAGGTTCTGAAACTAAAAAGCCCCTGTCAGGGGCTTTGCTTTATAACGGAAGTACTGGTTAATCCTGCAACTCGTCTTCGGATTCTTCGTACGGAATTTTTTGCGCCAGTACTTTATCCACTCGTTTGCCATCCATATCAACAATTTCCAGACGCCAGCCAGCAATCTCAACAATATCCGCAGTTTGTGGAATTTTACCCAACTCGTACATCAGCAAACCATTTAAGGTTTGATAGCGTCCTTCTTCCTCGTCCTGCAGTTTTCTGATATCCAACGCATCTTTTAAATCAATGATTGGAATTAAACCGTCGAGTAATAAAGAACCATCCTGACGACGGATCACCATCTGATCATCTTCATCATCCTGAGCAAACTCACCGGTTAAAGCGTCCATCATGTCCTGTAAGGTCACCATCCCTTTTAGATCGCCGTATTCGTCCACCACAAATACCATTTGCGAACCGCTGGTTCTGAAATGCTCCAGCAGCTCCATACCGGACAAACTATCAGGCACGTAGTTACAAGGTTTAACTAACGAGGCGATATGGATCTCTTTACCCGAGATAGATTGCGCCAGCAGCTGTTTGGCTGACACCACCCCTACTATATCGTCAAGATTATTACGACAAACCGGAAAACGTGAATGTGGCGCCTGCATCACGACCCGTAAATTGTCTTCCAGTGACTCACTGACATCTAAAAATACGATATCTGAACGTGGCACCATTAAAGAAGAAATAGAACGCTCGTCCAGACGGAATACGTTTTTCACCATGGCATGTTCGTTGTGTTCAATCACACCAGCGGAGGAACCTTCCTGCAGCATGGCCTGAATATCTTCATGAGTCACATTATCTTCCATCTGGTGATTAAAGCCCAATGCACGCATCAGACTATGGGTAGACCCCGATAACATCCAAACAAAAGGTTTAGTGGCAATAGCCAGTACAGTCATAGGTTTAGACACCAGACAGGCTATAGTTTCTGCGCTAATTTGGCCTATACGTTTAGGGACCAGCTCACCTATCACAATAGAGACATAAGTGACGATAATAACCACAAGTACAGTAGAGACCACGCTGGTGATCTCGGCTGAAATACCAAAACTCTGCAACCACAAGGATAAAGGCTCAGCCAGAATAGACTCACCAAAAATACCGTTGAGGATACCGATAGAGGTTATGCCTATTTGCACTGTTGATAAAAACTGGGTAGGGTCTTCTGCAAGTTTTAGTGCCGCTTTAGCCGTGCTGCTGCCACTATGTGCCATTGCCGTTAAGCGGGATTTACGCGCTGTAACAATAGCTATCTCTGACATCGCAAACAAACCATTGAGCACTATCAAACCCACAAGAATAAAAATTTCCATAAATCAGTATTAAGCTCCGGTTATTCCAAAAGTAGCGACAGTTGCCTTGTAACTAAGTAGCATCGGTGGATATGGCACTTATCTTAGTGATTTGCCCATAGTAGTAAAGTAACTTTTAGGTTTTGCCTTATCCGCGCAAAGATAAACCGTGCCCAAAAGAAAAACGACTCTGTAGTAAACCACAGAGCCGCTGTTCTGAACGGAAAATTAAACTTCGATGTTAGCCTTCAAATGAACGGCTTTGCAAAGCAGCAATACGTTTATCCAATGGCGGATGGCTCATAAATAGCTCTGAAGCTGCGGGTTTAGTGGCTAAACCAAAGGCGGTCATGGAGCCTTGTAACTGACTCTCATGGTTTCCTTTTAAACGCTGTAGCGCCGCAACCATGCTGGCTGAGCCAACTAAACTCGCAGCACCGGCATCTGCTTTGTATTCACGCTGACGGGAGAACCACATGACGATGATGCTCGCCAGCACACCAAAGATCATTTCCAGCACAAACACAGTGATCATATAACTCAGACCTCCTCCCTGGCTTTGTTCTTCGTCACTGGAACGGAAGAAGTTGTCGATAATACCAGCCACAACCCGGGCGAAGAAAATAACGAAGGTATTCACTACACCCTGGATCAGCGTCAGCGTTACCATATCGCCGTTGGCGACGTGAGATACTTCATGCGCCAGTACGGCCTCAGCCTCCTGTTGCGTCATCGCATGCAATAAACCAGTGCTAACAGCTACCAACGCATTATTACGGCTCATACCCGTAGCAAAGGCGTTAATTTCAGGCGAGTCGTAGATAGCCACTTCTGGCATAGCAATACCAGCTTGTTTCGCCTGACGCTGCACAGTGCTGACCAGCCAGTGCTCGGTCGCATTGGAAGGTTCTGTGATAACTACTGCACCAGTGGAGCGTTTTGCCATCCACTTGGACATAGCTAACGAGATAAAAGATCCACCAAAACCAAACACAGCAGCAAATATCAGCAAGCCACCCATGCTACGGTTATCTATACCAAAGACCTTAAACACAATACTTAAAACGATACTCAGCACTAACATCACAGCTAAGTTGGTGATTAAAAATAGCACTATACGTTTCATAACAACCTCTGCAATTCAGCTATCCCACTAAGTTCAATACTCTTGTTGCTAAAAAAGCCCCTGTTTCATTGCTGTAACAGGGGCAAGGGCGGATTTATATCACCACAACAAGTACGTATTGGTTCTGCCCAACCCAATAGTTGCTGCTCGGCTCTCTATCGGGTTATTCAGGGAACGCAGCCATCATAGGCTGGGGAGCTATATAAGGTAAAATCGAATATAACTGTCAAATACACAGTTTATAACTAACATTAATCAGTGGAAGATAACGAATAGTGAAATAAAAAGCCTGTCGGGAGTGAACCGGACAGGCTTTGATTTTATTCGAAACGATATGGACTCTATAAAGTGTTAACCTAACAAGCTTCTAAGCATCCAGGCATTTTTTTCATGCACCTGCATACGTTGAGTTAATAAATCCAGCGTTGGTTCGTCTGATGCTTTGTCCGCTACAGGCACTATAGAGCGCGCTGTTTTGGCCAAAGCTTCCTGACCTTTCACCAGATCTTTAATCATGTCTTGTGCCGATGGAATACCGTCAGCTTCCTGAATACTGGTCAGTTTGGCGAACTCTTTGTATGAACCAGGGGCGAACTCACCTAAGGCGCGAATACGCTCTGCAATTAAATCCACAGCAAGCGCCAGCTCTGTGTACTGAGTTTCGAATAAAACATGCAGGGTCTGGAACATAGGACCGGTCACGTTCCAGTGATAGTTGTGCGTCTTTAAATACAGAGTGTAAGTGTCAGCCAATAATGTCGCCAAACCATGTGCTATGGCTTTACGATCGTTTTCTTCAATGCCTATATTAATTTTCATAAGAAACTCCGTGTTGCGCTAAATAACTTAGTTACCCTATCACATCTGAAACAACTGGCTCAAATGTACAAAGGCTTATGCTGTTCTAGATCAATGGGATTACAAATTGGATAAAACAAGGCATTCAATGAAATTAGCCCATCACAAGACTAAAAAAAGACTCCTCGTCAGACACAAAAAAGCCGGCATCAGCCGGCTTTTTAACAATACAATTCAAATTAAGAGCGAGCAGCCAGTTCAGCTTGCTGTACTAAGTAATCTTCGTAAGTACCAGCGAAGTTACGTACGCCGCTGTCCGTCATTTCAACGATACGGGTCGCCAGTGACGACACAAATTCACGGTCGTGGCTGACAAAAATCAGTGTGCCTTTGTACATTTCCAGTGCCATGTTCAGGGATTCAATAGATTCCATATCCAAGTGGTTGGTCGGTTCGTCCATTACCAGAATATTTGGTCGTTGCAGCATCAGCTTACCAAATAACATCCGGCCTTTTTCCCCGCCTGATAACACCCGTGTTGGCTTGGCGATGTCATCCTGAGAAAACAATAAACGACCTAAAATGCCACGGATAGCTTGTTCATCGTCTGACGGCTGTTTCCACTGACTCATCCAGTCGAACAGAGTCATATCTTTTTTCTCGCCTTCAAACTCGTACTCATGGTCCTGAGCGTAATAACCAATATTGACGTTCTCAGACCATTTCACTATGCCTTTGTCAGCAGTTAAATCGCCGACTAAACATTTTAAGAAGGTGGTTTTACCTATACCGTTGGTACCAAGAATGGCGACCTTCTCCCCGACTTCAATGGTCAGATCAAGGTTTTTCAGAACGTGCAGATCATCAAAGCTCTTGTTTAACTCTGTCACTTCTAAGGCTAAACGGTACAGCTGCTTTTGCTGATCAAAACGGATAAATGGGTTCACTCGGCTGGAGGCTTTGACTTCAGCCAGCTGAATTTTATCAATTTGTTTAGCACGTGAAGTAGCCTGACGTGCCTTCGAGGCGTTGGCAGAGAAACGACTGACGAAGGTTTGCAGTTCGGCTATCTGAGCTTTTTTCTTGGCGTTATCAGACAATAAGCGTTCACGCGCCTGAGTGGCCGCTGTCATGTATTCGTCGTAGTTACCCGGGTAAACACGCAGCTCGCCGTAGTCTAAGTCAGCCATATGAGTACAAACGCTGTTTAAGAAATGACGGTCGTGCGAAATAATAACCATGGTGCTGTTACGTTCAGCCAGGACTTCTTCTAACCAACGGATAGTGTTGATATCTAAGTTGTTGGTCGGTTCGTCCAGTAACATGATTTCAGGGTCAGCAAATAACACCTGAGCCAATAACACCCGCAATTTCCAGCCCGGAGCAACAGAAGACATCAGGCCAAAATGCTGTTCAACCGGGATACCCACGCCTATCAATAATTCGCCAGCACGGGATTCAGCGCTGTAGCCGTCCATTTCACCAAAAGCGACTTCCAAGTCGGCGACACGCATACCGTCTTCTTCACTCATATTTGGATCAGCATAGATACGGTCACGCTCTTCTTTTACTTTCCACAATTCAGCATGACCCATGATCACTGTGTCTATCACAGTGTATTGCTCGAAAGCGAACTGATCCTGGTGCAACTTAGCTACGCGGTGATTCGGTTCAACAAAAACGTTGCCCGAGCTCGGATCTAACTCTTTGCTGAGGATCTTCATAAAGGTTGATTTACCGCAGCCGTTG
Source organism: Rheinheimera tangshanensis (assembly GCF_014645135.1). Lineage (GTDB taxonomy): Bacteria > Pseudomonadota > Gammaproteobacteria > Enterobacterales > Alteromonadaceae > Pararheinheimera > Pararheinheimera tangshanensis. Next base: position 11,453 of record NZ_BMLH01000007.1, on the reverse strand, counting down.
GCGCCAATCAAACCATAGCGGTTGCCGTCGCCGAATTTAACGGAGATATTTTCAAAAAGCGGCTTAGCGCCAAATTGCATCGTAATATTTGCGGTAGAAATCACAGTGTTTTTGATCCAACAAAGAGTCATATACAAGCTATGCTGTTGGTATCAAACCTTCCAGCACAGCCCCAAAAATAGCGCGCCACTATACGCTTTTTTAACGCTAAACTCAAAGTATCTCTGGTTTATATGACTGTTTTACTACACTCAGCCAAAACGTCGGCCTAAAGCTATGCATCCCACCACAGTCAACGCCAATATCCAGTGGATCCATTGCAGTGGTTCCGCCAGTAATAGCGCAGACAAGACCAGTCCGCTAAAAGGCGATAACAGCTGCAATTGACTGACTTTCGCAATGCCGCCGATAGCTAAGCCTTTGTACCAACAGAAAAAGCCGATAAACATGGTAAAGACCGACAGATAGCCCAGCGCCAGCCAGGATTGCAAAGATACAGCAGCATAATCAGGCTGATAAGCCCAGACCCAGGGCAGCAGAACTGGAATGGACATCACCAGTGCCCAGCAGATCACCTGCCAGCTGCCGAGTTCTTTGGATAAAATAGCCCCTTTGGCATAACTAAAACCGCATAAAAAACTCGCTAACACCAGATAACCATCAGCGAGCTGAAAAGGGCCAGTGCTGTGCTGTAACGCATAAAGCGCAACACAAGCAGCCCCCAGCAGTGCAAACAGCCAAAAGCCAATGCGTGGCCATTGTTTAGTTAAATAGGCGCCAAAAAAGGCGGTAAAAAGTGGCATCACACTGGTCACCAGAATGCCGTGGCTGGCTCCTACCTGTTGCAACGCCAAAGCAGATAACACCGGATAAGCAAAAACAGAACCCAAAGCCACCAATGACAGCCCATACCACTGTTTTGCGCTAGGTAATTTTTGTCTGGTCACCAGCAGCAGTATCAAAGCCAAAAGTGCTGCTATTAAAGCCCTGCCCGCGCCAACAAAAACCGGCGGCATATCAAGCACGGCCATCCGGGTGGCAGGTAAACCTGCAGAGAACATCAGCATGCCTAAACTGCCAAACCACAAGCCTTGCATCAATGGCTTTTGCCAAAACGACAAGCTGCTTTGATCTTGTGGTGAAGCAGAGACTACGGACATGACAAATACTCCTAGAAGCGGCTGGACAGTCAGCCAACTTCAGTTAGTATACAAAGCTTACAACCATGACAATCAGGACAGTTGGCATTAAAGCTTACTTGACTGTACAGGTAAAAACTCCATGACAATTGCATTAGCGCAGTGGCAACTGGATAAAGCCAGCAAAGAAAGTTTTAGCAGTCAGTTGTATCTACAGGCACAGCAGGCTATTCAATCTGGCCGCTGGGCAGCAGGTGCAAGGCTGCCTTCCATCCGGCTTTTAGCTGCGCATTTAGCGATCAGTAAATTTACTGTGGCAGAACTCTATGAAAAGCTATCTGCCGCTGGTTTAGTCCGCTCTCAGCCCGGCAGTGGCGTTTACGTCAGCCGGTTAACCGAACAACAGCAACAACAACTGGAATCCAGTGCCAGCCAAAGTAGCAGACAGCAGGATGTCGCCCTGATGCGCCAGACTTTGCTGCGTGAACCTCACTGGATCAAAGCATCAGCGGGTTGGTTATCACCGGAGTGGATGCCGGATCAGGAAATACGCCAGGCAATGCGTGAATTGGCGCGCCAGCCTCAGTCTTTAACCGACTATGGTCCGGCTCAGGGCTATTTTCCGTTGCGTCAGTATTTCACTCAGCGTTTAGCTCAGCTATCTATTGCCACTGAACCGGCACACATTCTGCTGACCTACAGCGCCTCTCATGCGCTTGACTTGGTGTTTCGTTTGCATCTGAAACCAGGCGATTGGGTGATGGTGGACGACCCAGGCTTTTATAACTTCTTTGCTTTGTTGCGTTTGCATCAGGTGCAGCTGCTGGTGGTGCCCCGCGCTAAAGAAGGGCCAGATTTAGTTGTCATGCAGCGCCTGGTGCAGCAATTTAAACCCAGGGCCTATTTAACCAATTCAGTGCTGTCGAACCCTGTGTCTTTAAGTATCCAGCCGGCCCGTGCTTTTGCCGTGTTGCAACTGCTGCAACAGCATCAGTGTTTATTGATTGAAGACGATATTTACGCTGATTTTGAAACCCAGCCGGTATCGCGTTACACCTCAATGGCGGGGTTCCAATCGAACAATGGCTTTGAAATCATCTATGTGGGTAGTATGTCGAAAACATTGTCTGCTGATGTGCGGGTAGGTTTTATTGCTGCAGCGCCCGCTACTATTGCTGCCCTGACTGATTTAAAACTCATCAGCGGCATATCCACCTCTACTACCATGGAGCGTTTGGTGCACGTACTGCTAACAGGTGGCGGTTATCGCCGTCATCTGGAACAGTTAAAACGTCGCTTGCAGCAGGCTCGCAGTCTGGTATTTTCGAAATTAAAACAATTGGAGTGTCAGTTATGGGCAGAGCCATCGGCAGGTTTTTTGTGTTGGGTCAAACTGCCAGCAGGCGTTAGTAGTAGTCTATTGTCTGAACGCTTACAGCAACGTCAGGTAGTATTGGCACCGGGCTCACAGTTCAGCACCCTGCCCGATGCTGATCAGTACACGCGGCTTAATGTGGCACAGTGTCTGGATGAAGAATTTTGGCGGATATTGGCAGAGGAATTGCGCCAGGCAAAATCGACTTAAGTCGCACTGACAAATCAGTTGTATTCTGACAAGCTGAAGAAAAAGGATGCCGTATGGCCAAAACATCAGATAAATCGCCGGCAAAATCGCTGGACTGGAGTGCACTGCTGCAATCCGGTAATCGTATTTTTATTGGCTCCCACGCCGCCGCGCCTCAGGCATTGCTCGCCGATTTAATGGCGCGCAGTAAAAACCTGCATGATATAGAGCTGGTGCAACTGATGGTGCTGGCGGATAACTGCTGGGCAGAACAACGATACAGCGATTTATTTAAAATCAATGCGTTATTTATTGCCGGTGACAAAGTCCGCAGTGCTGTCGCTGAAGGGCGAGCTGACTACACCCCTTGTTTTTTATCTGAAGTCCCGGCGCTTTTTAAAAATGAAATTCTGCCGTTAGATGCGGCTTTGGTGATGGTGAGCCCGCCCGATGCGTTTGGTTATTGCTCCTTGGGCGTCTCTGTAGATGCCGTATCCGCTGCTGTGCGTTCAGCGAAAACAGTGATAGCGCAAATTAACCCTAAGATGCCGCGCACCAATGGCTACACTTTTATTCATCAAAGCCAAATTCACGCCTTTATTGAACAAGCCGAAGATTTGCCTGAATTACCGGCGCCACAACTGGATGAAGTCACAGAACGTATTGGTCAGTATGTATCGATGCTGATTGAAGATGGCGCGACCTTGCAACTCGGCATAGGTAAAATTCCTGAGGCTGTTTTACGTTATCTCGGTAACCACAAAGATTTAGGTGTGCACTCTGAAGTGATTTCAGACGGAGTGATGGAATTGATCACTAAAGGCGTGATCAACAACAGAAAGAAAACCTTTCACCCAGGCAAAACCGTCACTAGTTTTTGTATGGGCAGCAAAGCCTTGTACGACTTTGTTGATGGCAACCCTCATGTCGAGTTTTACCCCAGCGAATATGTTAATTCACCAACCAATATTGCCCGTAACGACGCCATGATTGCGATTAACAGCGCCATAGAAGTCGACTTAACAGGCCAGGTGGTGTCGGATTCGATTGGTCACAAATTTTACAGCGGCATTGGTGGTCAGGTTGATTTCAGCCGCGGAGCCTCAATGAGTAAAGGTGGCAAACCTATTATTGCGCTGCCTTCTACGGCTAAAAACGGCACAGTCTCACGCATAGTCGCCACTATCACCGAAGGTGGCGGCGTGGTTACCTCTCGTGGCCATGTGCATTATGTGGTGACTGAATTTGGCGTCGCCTCACTGCGAGGTAAAAGTATCCGCGAACGCGCGCTGGAACTAATTCGTGTTGCTCATCCTAAGTTTCGTAAACAACTGCTGGATGAGGTGCGAACCCGTTACTGGGTACCACATTATCAAAAAGACTACCCTAAAGATGTGGTCGAGCTTGGCAAAGTAGGCGTAAAAACCTTAACCATAGCCGGGGAGCAGTTTGATTTGCGAGCCTTAAACCCTGCTGACGAACGCCGTTTGCAGGAGTTTTTTTACTCCCATACTAAAGAAACCTTGCTTTTGCGGTACAACCACCATCCCAAACAAATGAGCCGGGAGAAGTCCTGTACTTTAGTCAGTGTCGATCAGTCCCGCGATTTGGCGCTTTGTATTGTCAAACAACAAGGCTCAGTGCTGGAAATTCAGGCTGTAGGCCGTTATTACCTGAATGAAACCGACAATAGCGCTGAAGTGGCTTTTGTAACCCGGGAAAAACAACACGGCAAAGGCATGGCTAAACGTCTGCTGGAAGAAATGATCAAAATAGCCAGAATGCGCGAACTCAACCGCATGCTGGCTTATGTAAGAGCCGACAACAAACCGATGCAAAAGGTGTTTGAAAAAGCCGGTTTTAAGCGTATCGCCAGTGGCGACCCGGATGAAGTTTATTTAGAGCTGCTATTAAAAGTGGCTGAACCAGAGAAGTAGCCAATGAGTTTAGTCATCTTCAGCCATGGCCGTTGTTTGTCCTACGACGTAGGCCACGATCATCCGGAAGCCGCATCCCGTATTCACGCCGTACAAGATCAGCTGTTAAGTTCCGGTCTGGAATTTGTGGTGCAACAACGCGACGCCAGTCCAGCCACTCGTGAGCAGTTATGTTTAGCCCATTGCCCTGCTTATGTTGATCATGTTTTTGATGCAGTGCCAGATACTGGCCATATCTGGCTGGATGATGACACACAGGCCAATGCAAAATCACTCAACGCCGCTTTGTATTCAGCAGGTTCTGGCATTAATGCAGTAGATGCGGTGATGCAACAGCAAGACACTCAGGCCTTTTGTTTAATACGACCGCCTGGTCATCACGCGGAATACAAAGCCGCCAAAGGCTTTTGTATGTTTAATAATATCGCCATAGCCGCTGCTTATGCCATGCAGCAGTATCAGTTGCAGCGCGTGCTGATTGTCGATTTTGATGTGCACCATGGCAATGGCACTGAAGATATTTTTCAGCAGGAGCCCAGAGTCAAATTTTTTTCCTCTTTTCAGCACCCGTTTTACCCCTACACTGACCCTGTCAGTCATTCACCCTCTATTGTCAAAATGCCTTTGGCCGCTGGCACTACTGGCGTTTTGTATCAACAGCGTTTTACGCAGGAATGGCTGCCTTTGATGCACGAGTTTCAGCCAGAGTTGGTATTGGTGTCCGCTGGTTTTGATGCGCATATGGAAGATGATATGGGCCAGATGAAACTAACAGAACTGGATTATTTATGGTTAGGCCAGCAGTTGAAACAGATTGCAGACCAGCATTGCAGTGGCCGCTTAGTCTCTATGCTCGAAGGTGGGTATGAACATAGCCCGCTGGCGCGTAGTGTTGTGGCCTACTTAAAGGGGCAGTTGTAACAATCTGCGGGCGTGGATAAACCTTTTCAGGTTTGGGTGTCGGGCCATGGCTTGTCCCGACCCATCCATCTGCACCAGGGTATCATGAGACTATTTCCAGTTTCCCTAAGTAATTGGAGTTGCAGCTTTAAGTACGCCGGGATAAATCCTTATACAATCTTTATAACCTGCCCTGAGCCAAAGCATTAAAATTCAATGGTTGTTTCAAGCCGGATAAAATTTTATGGCCGCCACTTTGGTGCTGGGTTCTGCAGTAAAAAGCTCAAGTCGTTACCTGATGTACAGAGTTTTAGGGCATTTGTTGCTGATGTTATCTGCGGTCAAGCTGGTCGCTATGGCGGTATCCATTATTTATAACGAAAGCAGCTTTTGGGTGTTTTTGGGCTCTGCTGTTTTTACCGCATCTCTGGGTTATACATTGGTGTACAAAGGCCGAGATGCCAAAGATATTAAACACCGGCAATTGTTTTTACTGACGACCTTAAGCTGGCTGGCGCTTTGCGTGTTTTCGGCCATTCCGTTATGGCTTATCGTACCCAACTGTACTTTAACAGACGCAGTGTTTGAAACCGTCTCCGCTGTCACCACCACAGGCTCCACCGTATTTGCCGGGTTAGATAACATGCCCAAAGGTGTTTTATTCTGGCGCGCTGTACTGAACTGGATGGGAGGTATAGGTATTATTGTGATGGCGATTGCCATTTTACCTGCGCTGAAAATTGGCGGCATGCGGTTATTTAAAACCGAAAACTCGGATACTTCAGATAAAATTTTACCGCGTAGCTCTACCCTGTCCGCCGCTATTGGCTTTGTCTATCTGGTTCTGACCGCTTGCACTATGACCACCTATTATCTGGCTGGAATGACTGGCTTTGACGCTATTACTCATGCCATGACAACTGTAGCTACAGGTGGTTTTGCCAACTACGATTCCTCTTTTGGCATTTACAAGGATTCGCCGCAAATTTTCTGGTTTAGCAGTTTCTTTATGATGCTGGCTGCTATGCCTTTTGTGCTTTTTGTAAGTTTAGCCAAAGGCGATAAAACCTCTTTGTGGCGCGATCCTCAGGTACGGACCTTTGTTGCCATAGTGTTGTTTTGCAGTGTGCTGCTGACTGTCTATCAGGTGGTGCATAACGACAGAGCCGTATTTGATGCCCTCACCCATAGCCTGTTTAATGTAGTCTCCATTATCACCACCTGCGGTTATGCCTCAGAGGACTACACGGTCTGGGGCAATATGGCCATTATGCTGTTTTTTTACTTAACTTTTGCTGGCGCTTGTTCGGGTTCTACGTCCGGTGGTTTGAAAATATTCCGTATTCAATTAGCTGCTATGTTACTGATTAAACAATTAAAATTGCTGGTGCATCCCAAAGCTGTCTGGAGCCAAAGTTATGGTGGTAAAAAAGTGGATGACCAGTTGTTAGGTAACGTTTTAGCCTTTTGTTTTATCTATTTTGCTACCATAGCCTTCATCGCTATGGCGTTATCCTTTTGTGAGCTGGACTTAGTTACCGCAGTGACGGGAGCTGCAACGGCTGTGGCCAACGTCGGCCCTGGCCTTGGCAGCATTATTGGCCCTGCTGGTAATTTTTCGACTTTGCCGGATGCGGCCAAGTGGTGGTTGTGTTTAGGCATGTTAATGGGACGACTGGAAATTTTGACCTTACTCATTTTGTTTACTCCTTCCTATTGGCGGTACTAAGATGGCCAAATTATGGACACTGCGTTACGTGCAAGAGCTGGCCGGAACTTTTCTACTTCCACTCGTCATCATACTGCTGTGTTTACCGCTGCGTGACTGGATAAGCCCAACAGATGTCGCCATGCTGCAATTGTTGTGGGTAGCCTGGCAGGCGCAACAATACGGCTGGCGCTGGGCCAGTTTAACCACCTTAGTGTCAGTGCTTGTGCTGAACTGGTGTTTTGTGCCGCCCTATTACACTTTTGATGTACACGATGCCAGTTTCTTGATCAGTTTTGTGGTGATGGTGTTGCTGGGTTTGCTGATAAGTCTGCTGTCTGACCGCTCAAAACAACAAGTCAAACGCTTGCGTTATGCCATGTCTCAAACCCGTGGCATGTTTATGCTGGCCAAAGGTTTAGGGCAAAGGCAGGACTGGCAAAAACAATGCGCTTACACAGCCAAATTATTAAGTCGTCGTTTAGGGGCCTCAGTGCAACTTGTTGCGGGGCCACAGCCGCAAGTAACCACTGAGCAAGCGTTGCTTGCGGTGGGTTCTCCGGCTGTAGCCTGGATTGTAGTGCCAGAGTGTTTTTTATCCAGCCACCCAACTTTATTGCATACAGCACAGTCGTTATTGGCGCAAAGTTATGCCAGGCTGGAACTGAGTGAAAAAGCGCAGCAGGACAGAGTCAAAGCTCAGCTGGAACAACAAAAAGCTATGTTGTTACGCTCGTTATCCCACGATTTACGCACCCCTTTGGCCACCATTATGGGCGCGTCCAGTATGCTGGCCGATCCACAGTTGCAACTGAGTACAGAACAACGTCAGCAGCAAGCGCAGAATATTTACCAGCAAAGCCAGATTTTAAATCAGCATTTTGAAAAGGTACTGGAGCTCAGCAAAGCCCAACTGAGCACTCATCGTATTCAGCACTGCGATTTCAGTTCCGACGATTTAGTGGCTGGCGCTTTGGCCAGGCGTGGCGACCAAGCAGCAGAACTCAGCACTTATTTAATGTGTAACGCAGCGACACCTTTAAAAGGTGATTTAGAGCTGCTGGAAATAGCCTTAGCCAATATGCTGGAAAATGCCTTGCGTTACGGTGCTGCACCTTTTGAGTTAACTATCGGACAAACCGCCTCGCACTGTTTTGTCCGGTTAAGTAACGGCCTCAAGTCTGTTGCCCCCGCAGCCCGTGATAAAGGCCATGGTTTAGGGCTTAATATTTGTCAGGCAGTGGCTGCTTTGCATCAAGGCAAATTTGAATTACACACTGACTCAACATCAGAAAAAGTAACGGCAGTGTTGGAGTGGCCACTATGCTAAATACCACAACCAATACCGTACGTTTATTGGTGCTTGAAGACGACCCAGGCTTACAAAGCTTTTTACAGACGCTGCTGCAAAGTCAGGGTTATCAATGCCAGCTTCATGCCGAAGGCCAACACGGCTTCGAGCTTTTAAAAGAACATAGTTTTGATTTAATTCTGTTGGATTTAGGCTTGGCCGATATGGATGGCATTGAGTGGTTACAACAACTGCGCAGCTGGTCCGAAGTGCCGGTGATAGTCATCTCTGCCCGGGGTAAAGAGCAGGACAAAGTGCGGGCGTTAGACTCCGGCGCGAATGACTATGTCACCAAACCTTTTAGTTCAGCTGAATTGCTAGCCCGGGTTCGGGCCGCATTACGACAACAACAAAAAACCGCTAAGCCTTTAGCTTTTGCCGATATTAAGCTGGATCCGGTGCAACGTGTCGTCACCAAAGCGGGTGAACAAGTGCACCTGACCAAAACCGAATACGATATTTTATTGTTGCTGGTGCGCCACTTAGGTTCAGCTTTGACACATAATCAGATTTTGCAGCAGGTTTGGGGCGAACATTACCAGGACAGGCCCGAATACATTCGCGTACATATGGCGCAGCTAAGGCAAAAACTGGAAGACAATCCGTCGGCGCCACGGCATCTGAAAACTGAAGCCGGGGTTGGTTACCGGCTTTGCGAGTAGTCAGCTCCTGAGCCCTCTTCGCAGGGCTACGTGGCTTTAGTGTGATCGGAATGTTGTTGTTTGTATTGATCAAGCAAAGCCTTAGCATCCATCACATCCAAACCTGTCTCCTGACGTATCAGCCAAATCCCTTCTCTTTCTTTCACCTGAAGCAATTGTTGACGCAACTTTTCCGGTAACTGCTCTAGCCAGTCAAACTTCAGTCCTTGCTGGTTAAGTAATAAATCAAGTTTGGCCTGCAGCATAAACAATTGCTTTTTATGCTCAAAATGTAACGCCAACACATAAAGGCAAAGCGCCACCAACATGATAAACATCAGTTCTATACTGTCTTCCACCATCAGCTCCTTGCAGGTTTAACAAAAGCTGATCTCAGTATAGAAAAAAGCACGAAAGATGCTACACATCATTAACAGTAAAATAACTTTTACCGCATTTCACTTTTTTACTGTCAGCTTCTGGTTAAGCATGATGAAACAACAGCATCAACAACCTGTTGGATTCAGGTGTGGTCACTGGCGCTACTGCCAGGCCCTAAGAGCTGTGCCGCGCACCATGAATACGCTGGGCAGCTCACCTTTACTATAATGTACCTTTTGTATACTTCCCTTGCATAAGCCCACAGCTGGATTCGAGCCCTGCCGCTTCATCAGCCGATCGTTTATAGTAAAAAAAGACAGTTTGTGCGGTGTTTGAATGATCACATTTCGCCTGAAAAGGCACAGGACAGCTGGATAAATAACTAATCTTGGCCGCTGGCCCACCCATAGAAACCACAGCTTGCGACAAGCCCTCACATTGAGCCTTAAAATCACCAGCCGCCATACCTGCATTTTGTATGCAGTCTTTAATATCCAGCTTTACCCCCATAAAATCCGCATTGGTCTCAAGCAAGCAGGCTTCATTAGCTAAGGCGTGAGTGCCCGATAATAAGAGCGCAAAGATTGAGCTTATCAATAGACTTTTTGGCATAGTAAACCTCATCAATAGGGTATGTTGACTAGTGTTCTTTGCACATACAGCTTTGCATAAGAGTGCGAACTGACTTTGAACGCCTGTAGCGTCAGTCCTTGTCTTGCGCCTAAAATACCAGGCTGATTCAGCTTCTATGAGTTTGAGGAAAAAGACCAGAAAATTTAGCGGAAAATAGCTCGAATAATGGGACGCGGGGCAAGACTTAACCCCGTTGGTTCTTCTGAAATATCGGGGCAAGGGGCAAGACTTGACCCCATTGGTTGTGACCATTGGTTTGTTTTATTCACGACTGCTACGATCAATGTAACTGGCAAATAGATAAACAGATATGCCTCCAAAAATAGCGATACAGCCCCAATACCAATAAGGATCATCCTGAGGAGTAAAGCCGCCACTTCTGCCAAAGGTTTGTTCCGTTAACAGCATATAAACTGTTAGCGCTGCAAATATCATAGAAGTATTGAGGCATCGCCCTGCAGACCACGGTTTATCCTCTTGGTCCGGCAACTCCTCATGTTTTTTCTCGCTCATTATTGACTGCTCCGAAAACTAACGCCGCCAGCAGCGGCAAAAACTTGATGGCACTTTTATTGCGCCGTTTGCAAAAAAAGTGACAGCGAGGTTTTGTCCGATTTGACTGGCCTTGTTAGCCGCGACCTTTTTCATCATCAATAAATGGCTGCCCTGGCAACTTGTTTCCGCACCATGGACAAAAGCTAAAAAACTCAAAACCAAATTCCCTATCTGGTTGGTCAATCATCCACAATCGCTCATCTCGAAAGTGACGTGATATGAGGTGTATACCATCTTCCTTTGGTTCTTCAACAGCAACAAACATCTGCGGGCAGCAATACCGAGTTAACCGCTCCATTCGCTCTCTATCTTCAGCACTAGTTAGATCACGAATCCAAGATTTACACTTCATGCATGTTTGGATGTGTTCTACAGCTTCTTGTCCGTCCTTTGTTCCATCATTCGGAAATCCATCTGAGCCAAATAAAATCATGGGGGCTAGATGATCTATAACTCCCCAATCCAAAATGTATGTTCGTGACTTTGTGCAAGTATTCATGGTTCTCCGTGGGACGGCTAACTTTTTAGCGTCTTATCCGGCGTTCACGACGGATAAGCGTCTGTTGAACGGTGGGCGCGCCCTTCATTGGTACATTTGATGCTAATGGAATTTGTATATTTAGGGAACAGCTGCTTGCAAGATT
>NZ_BMLH01000006.1 GCF_014645135.1 Rheinheimera tangshanensis | reverse complement strand
ATCGAACGGTTCAGACAGCATACTGCTGAGTATGCTGTCCGGTGGGCTGCTTAATGAAAAATTCGTGGGGATCCCTCAGGGTCAGATCACATTGTTAACTGTTAACAATGTGATCTGACCCCAATTTACAAATCAGAATTGCATTTCTGGAATATCACCAGAGATCACTAACTTACCCGCAGTCTTTTGCTGAATTTCTTCTACGCTGATGCCAGGTGCACGTTCCAGTAAATGGAAAGCGCCGTCCCGAACTTCCAGCACTGCTAAATCTGTCACTATCTTTTTCACACAGTTCACGCCCGTCAAAGGCAAAGTACAGCTCTCCAGTAACTTGGAGCTGCCGTATTTGTCAGCATGCGTCATAGTGACAATGATATTTTGTGCACCAGCTACTAAATCCATAGCGCCGCCCATGCCTTTGACCAATTTACCCGGGATCATCCAACTGGCAATATTTCCGTTTTGATCCACTTCAAAAGCGCCCAGTACTGTTAAATCCACATGGCCGCCGCGGATCATGGCAAAGCTTTCAGCTGAGCTGAAAATGGCAGCGCCTTTAATGGCGGTGACTGTTTCTTTACCGGCGTTGATCATATCGGCATCCAGTTCAGCTTCAGTTGGGTAGGGGCCCATACCTAATAAACCGTTTTCCGATTGCAGCATCACTTCAATACCTGCAGGCACATAGTTGGCCACTAAGGTGGGAATACCTATGCCTAAATTGACGTAATAGCCGTCCTGTAATTCCTGAGCCACCCGCATAGCGACTTGTTCACGTGATAATGCCATTTGCTGTGCTCCTTAAGCCTGACGGACCATACGACGTTCAATGCGTTTTTCAAAGCTTGCTTTGATCACACGTTGCACATAAATACCTGGTGTATGAATTTGACTTGGCTCCAACTCACCCGGCTCAACGATTTCTTCCACTTCAGCCACAGTAATTTTGCCTGCAGTGGCCGCCATAGGGTTGAAGTTCATGGAGGTATGACGGAACACCAGATTGCCGTAACGGTCTGCTTTCCAGGCCCGCACTATGGCAAAGTCACCGGTAATCGCTTCTTCCAGCACATAATGGCGGCCATTAATTTCACGAGTTTCTTTACCTTCAGCCACAGGAGTACCGTAACCAGTCGCAGTGAAAAAAGCTGGAATACCGGCACCACCAGCGCGGATCTTTTCAGCCAGCGTGCCTTGAGGTGTTAACACCACTTCGAGTTCACCTGATAACAACTGCTTTTCAAACAAGGCGTTTTCGCCAACATAAGAAGCGACCATTTTTTTGATTTGGCGGTCTTCTAATAAAACACCTAAACCAAAACCATCGACACCACAGTTGTTAGAAACCACTGTTAAATCACGGGTGCCCATTTTTTTGATCTGAGCAATCAGGCCTTCCGGAATACCACATAAACCAAAACCACCAGCTATCACTGTCATGCCATCGGTCAGGCCTGCCAGCGCTTCTTCGTAGCTGGTCACAACTTTATTAAACCCTGCCATTTTGTATCCTTAAAAGATGCTATCAATCATTAATTCTGCTGGCATTTGGCCTTAAGCGCCAATCCTACTTTAGAACTAGGAGCTTTCCCCAGCTGCTCGCTGATAAACCAGCCAATAGGGGCCAGCCGTTGTAAATCAACACCAGTCGTTATGCCAAGGCCGTTTAGCAAATACACTACTTCTTCAGTGGCAACATTGCCTGACGCACCGGCAGCGTAAGGACAGCCGCCTAAACCTGCGACTGAGCTGTCCACCACAGCTATACCACGTTGTAGCGCCGCGTAAATATTACTTAACGCCTGGCCATAGGTATCGTGAAAATGCACAGCCAGTTGGGCCACTGGGACAACTTCAAGCACAGCGTCCAGCATGGCATTGACTTTAGCTGGTGTGCCAACGCCTATGGTGTCGCCTAACGAAATTTCGTAGCAGCCCATATCGAGTAAAGCTTTAGCAACCCGTGCTACTTCACAGGGTTCAACGTCGCCCTGATAAGGGCAGCCGACCACACAAGAGACATAACCCCGCACTTGAATGCCATCCAGTTTGGCTTGCGCCATCACAGGGGCAAAACGCTCAAGGCTTTCGGCGATGCTGCAGTTGATATTTTTTTGGGTAAAAGCCTCTGAAGCAGCGCCAAATACCGCAACTTCAGTAGCTCCTGCAGCTTTGGCTGCTTCATAACCTTGCAGATTAGGGGTCAAAGCTGTGTACTGAATACCTGCTGTACGGCTGATTTGTGCAAATACAGCAGCAGAATCAGCCATTTGGGGTACCCACTTTGGCGAGACAAAAGCGCCGGTTTCAATGGTGCGCAAGCCAGTTTCTGCTAAACGGTTGACCAACTCGACTTTGGCCTCCAGCGACACGGCTTTTTCATTTTGCAGACCATCGCGTGGGCCTACTTCAACAAGTCGCACGGCTTTGGGCAAACCAGCTGCGTGTTGTGGGTTTAATGTCAGTGACATAAAAATCTCCAAATGGGCCTGTTAGTCAGCTGGGGTAAAATCCAGCAGCTGAGCGCCGTCTTTCACCAGATCTCCAGCGGCATAAAACAGCTGATTGACCACACCATCTTTCGGCGCTTTGATGCTGTATTCCATTTTCATTGCTTCCATCACCAACAGCGTCTGGCCCGCACTGACTTGCGCACCTTTTTCCACCATCACAGCGACAATAGTGCCGTTCATAGGTGCCGTCAGGCTGCCTGCAGCTGCGCTGTCGTCGACTTGCGTTTGCACTTGGGTCTGGTAAATAAAGTCATACCGTTGGTGTTTGATAAACACCGATACGATGTTCTGATACTGGCTGACCCGCACTTTGAGCTGATGGCCATTTAAATTGGCTTGCAGTTCATCGCTTTGTAAGCTGGCTGTAGCAGGGGTGGTGACGCCTTGTTGCGTTAAGCTAAGCTGTTTACCTTCAGAGCTGATGCTGACCAGACGGGTTTCCTCCTGATATATCAGCGGGAAAGACACAGTTGGAACTTCATTTAAACGCCAGCCTGAACACAAAGCCCATGGGCTTTGGTCGTCTTGCTTGTCTGAACGCTCTTTCAGTAACAGATACAAGGCCGCCAATAAGCTGGCTTGTTCGGTTTCAGACTGACCTGGTGCAAACAAGGATTCTTTATGCCGTTCAATAAAATGCGTATCCAGCTCTGCTTTGGCAAAAGCAGGTTGCTCCACCAAACGGGTTAAGAAATTCAGGTTGTTTTTTACACCGGCAATACGGTAATCATCTAAAGCTCGCAACATACGTGCTATGGCGCGATCACGGTTTTCGTCCCAAACGATGAGCTTAGCAATCATAGGATCGTAAAATGGTGAGACTTCGTCGCTTTCGACCACGCCTGTGTCCACCCGCACATAACGGCTCTCTTCAGGCTGGCGTAGATAAGTCAGTTTGCCGGTGGCTGGCAGGAAATCGTGATCCGGATCTTCAGCATAAACCCGTACCTCAATGGCGTGGCCATCAATAGTGATTTGATCCTGAGTTAAAGGCAGAGGCTGACCGCTGGCGACCAACAGCTGCCATTTCACCAAATCCTGACCTGTGATCATTTCAGTGACCGGATGTTCTACCTGCAGACGGGTATTCATTTCCATAAAATAGAAAGAGCCGTCTTCATCAAATAAGAATTCAACAGTACCAGCGCCCTGATACGCAATAGCTTTGGCTGCTTTGACTGCAGCTTCGCCCATGGCTTTGCGCTGCTCTGCGCTGAAATGTGGTGCTGGTGCTTCTTCAATGACTTTTTGGTGACGGCGCTGAATAGAGCAGTCCCGCTCAGCTAAATAGACTGCATTACCAAAACTGTCGGCAAAGACCTGAATTTCAACATGACGGGGTTTGGTCAGGTAACGTTCCATCAGCACTTTGTCATTGCCAAAGCCGTTTAAGGCTTCACGTTTGGCGCCAGCCAAAGCTTCAGCAAATTCGCCGCTGTTCCAGACCACACGCATGCCTTTACCACCACCGCCGTAGGCGGCTTTGAGTAGCAGTGGGTAGCCCACCAGATCAGCTTGTTGTTGTAAGAAGGCCGGGTCCTGATTATCCCCATGATAACCCGGTACTAAAGGCACACCGGCTTGGGTCATAATCTCTTTGGCGGCGCTTTTACTGCCCATAGCCGCAATGGCAGGTACTGGTGGGCCAATAAAAACCACACCTGCTTTAGCGCAGGCCTCTGCAAATCCTTCGTTTTCAGATAAAAAACCATAACCTGGGTGCACAGCTTCGGCGCCACTTAATTTGGCGATTTCTAAAATCTTGTCTGCCCGTAAATAAGATTCTTTACTGGGTGCAGGGCCCAATAAGAACGCTTCATCGGCCATATGCACATGGCGGGCATTGGCGTCAGCTTCTGAATAGACAGCGACACAACGAATACCCAGTTTATGGGCGGTTTCTATCACTCGGCAGGCGATTTCGCCCCGGTTGGCGATCAAAATTTTGCGAAACATCAGTCTGTTTTTCCTTATTCTGACCGGATCCAGGCCGGAGTACGTTTTTGTAAAAAGGCGGTTAAGCCTTCCTGACCTTCATTTGATACCCGAATGGCGGCAATGCGAGCTGAAGTGCTGTCAATCAATTGCTGATTAATAGGCTGATGATTCACCGCTGCCATCAGTTCTTTGGCACAGCGCAATGCTGCTGGGCTGTTATTCAGCAAAGTGCCAACAAAATGTTCCGCTGCACCACTCAGACCCCCAGCGTCCACTAATTGATGCACTAAACCTAAATTCAGCGCAGTAGATGCATCAAAACGTTCTGCCGTTAAGAAATAACGGCGGCTGGCACGTTCGCCAATAGCACGCATCACATAAGGACTGATCACCGCTGGTATTAAGCCAATTTTTACTTCGCTTAAACAAAAGCTGGCGCCTTGTTCGGCAAGTGCTATATCGCAGCAGGAGACTAAACCCAAAGCGCCACCAAAAGCTGCGCCTTGCACCAGT
The DNA here is from genome assembly GCF_014645135.1 of Rheinheimera tangshanensis. Taxonomy (GTDB): domain Bacteria; phylum Pseudomonadota; class Gammaproteobacteria; order Enterobacterales; family Alteromonadaceae; genus Pararheinheimera; species Pararheinheimera tangshanensis. Next base: position 218,119 of record NZ_BMLH01000006.1, on the reverse strand, counting down.
GCAATAGTGGGGGCAGGGAAAGTATCTAACTGGCGCATCAACTCTGCGAGTTGACCTGCATCTGCTAAGTTCTGCTGGTAGTTTTTCTCTGCCATAGAGCGCATCCAGTTCAGATCTGCACCTGCACTGAAGTTTTTACCCATGGATTTGAGCAGCAGTACCCGCACTGCAGGGTTCGAAGCCAGGCTTTTTAAGGCGTTGATTAATTCGCCAATCATACTGTCGTCAAAGGCGTTATGCACTTCAGCGCGGTTCAGCACCAGCTCTGCGACACCAGCTGCATTTAACGAGGTCGTAATAGTTTTATAGTTTTGCATTTTTTACTCCCTTGCTCTTACATCCGGAATACGCCAAATTTGGATTCGGCGACAGGCGCATTCAGCGCTGCACTCAGCGCCAGACCCACCACCATACGGGTTTGTGCCGGATCGATAATGCCGTCATCCCACAAACGCGCACTGGCGTAATAGGGGTGACCTTGTTGCTCGTACTGCGCGACAATAGGCTGACGTATGGCTTGTTCAGCTTCGGCTGTTAAGCTTTCGCCTTTACGGGCTAAGGCATCTTTGGTTACAGTCGCCATCACACCTGCGGCTTGCTCTCCACCCATCACCGAAATACGGGCGTTGGGCCACATCCACATCATGGTTGGGTCATAAGCCCGGCCACACATACCATAGTTGCCTGCGCCATAAGAGCCACCAATCAGCACGGTAAATTTCGGTACATTGGCACAAGACACGGCCATCACCATTTTGGCTCCGTGTTTGGCGATACCTTCGGCTTCGTATTTTTTACCTACCATAAAGCCGGTGATGTTTTGCAGAAATAAAAGTGGAATTTTGCGCTGGGCACAGAGCTCAATAAAGTGGGCGCCTTTTTGCGCTGACTCAGAAAACAGAATGCCGTTATTGGCGACTATGCCAATAGGCTGACCGAAAATTCGGGCAAAACCACAGACTAAGGTAGCGCCATAAAACTGTTTGAATTCATCAAAATCAGAGGCATCAACAAGTCGGGCTATCACTTCACGTACATCAAAAGGTTTTTTCAGATCGGTGCCGACTATGCCGTATAGCTCGCTGGCATCATAAAGTGGGGCTTCAACAGGGCGCACATCGCCTTGTACTGGTTTTTGATGATTCAGCCGACTGACAGCATTACGCGCCAGTTGTAGCGCATGTTCATCGTTCAGTGCATAGTGATCGGCCACACCTGAGATTTTGCAGTGCACATCAGCACCACCTAACTCTTCTGCTGTGACTTCTTCGCCTGTGGCTGCTTTGACCAGTGGCGGGCCTGCTAAAAAGATAGTGCCCTGATCTTTGACGATAATACTTTCATCGGCCATAGCAGGTACATAAGCACCACCAGCAGTACATAAGCCCATCACCACCGCAATTTGTGGAATACCTTTGGCTGACATACGCGCCTGATTAAAGAAAATCCGCCCAAAGTGCAGTTTGTCAGGGAATACATCGTCCTGACGGGGCAGGTTAGCGCCACCTGAGTCGACCAGATAAATACAAGGCAGATTACAGGTTTCGGCAATTTCCTGAGCCCGTAAGTGTTTTTTCACGGTAAGCGGATAATAAGTACCACCTTTGACCGTCGCATCGTTGGCCACAATCATGCATTCGACACCATTGACCCGGCCTATGCCTGCAACTACACCAGCAGCGGGCACATAGTCGTCATAACATTGCCAGCCGGCAAATTGACCGACTTCCAAAAAGGGGGAGCCCGGGTCTAACAGTTTTTGAATGCGATCACGCACAAACAGCTTACCGCGTGAGGTATGGCGGGCAATTAAAGCTTCACCGCCGCCTAATTTGATCTGTTGTACTTTTTGCTCTAAATCATCCACCAAGAGCTGCATCGCCTCTGCATTCTGGATAAATTCGTCACTGCGTGGATTAATTTTGCTATTCAGTCTGGCCACGTTCACCACCTTTGGCTACAGGGTCTAGGAAAAGCCGGACAGGAGTCCGGCTTACTTTATTGGTTATGAGTCTGCATCGGTCGCGTTTAGTTCGATTCGTTAAATAACTCGCGACCAATCAGCATACGGCGAATTTCTGAGGTGCCAGCACCGATTTCGTACAGCTTGGCATCGCGTAATAAACGCCCTGTAGGGTATTCGTTGATATAACCATTACCGCCTAACAACTGGATGGCGTCCAATGCCATTTGAGTGGCCAGCTCAGCGCTGTATAAAATCGCGCCGGCAGCATCTTTACGGGTGGTTTCACCGCGGTCACAGGCTTTGGCTACAGTGTAGACATAAGCGCGGGCCGCATTCATTTTGGTGTACATGTCGGCTAACTTGCCCTGCACCAGTTGGAATTCACCAATAGACTGGCCAAACTGTTTGCGGTCGTGGATATAAGGCACTACGACATCCATACAGGCTTGCATAATGCCAAGCGGACCGCCGGATAACACCACACGCTCATAGTCCAGACCTGACATCAACACGCGAGCGCCTGTGCCTATGCTGCCTAATACGTTTTCTTCCGGCACTTCACAGTCTTCAAATACCAGCTCACAGGTGTTTGAGCCGCGCATACCCAGCTTGTCGAGTTTTTGTGCCTGACTGAAGCCTTTAAAACCACGTTCAACAATAAAAGCGGTCATGCCTTTAGAACCGGCATTAATATCTGTTTTGGCGTAAATCACATAGGTATGGGCGTCAGGGCCGTTGGTGATCCACATTTTGTTGCCGTTTAAAATATAACGGTCACCTTGTTTGTCGGCGCGTAATTTCATTGAGACTACATCTGAACCCGCGTTAGGCTCAGACATCGCCAGAGCGCCAATATGTTCACCAGAACATAACTTGGGCAGGTACTTTTGTTTTTGCGCTTCGTTGCCGTTACGGGCAATCTGATTAACACATAAGTTGGAATGCGCACCGTAAGATAAAGCCACTGAAGCAGAAGCACGGCTGATTTCTTCCATCGCCACCACATGTTCCAGATAACCTAAGCCTGAACCACCGTATTGCTCGTCGACCGTGATGCCTAATAAACCCAGGTCGCCAAATTTACGCCATAAGTCATTCGGGAATTCATTGTCATGGTCTATTTGTGCAGCGCGTGGCGCTATTTCATCACGAGCAAAGCTGTTGACCTGTTCACGGATCATATCGACGGTTTCGCCCAGATCGTAATTTAATGTTTTGTATGTGCTAATCATGACTCTTGATCCCCGTTTTTCCCTTCGTATTTGACGCCGCAGCGTTGTTGACTGCGCTCTCTCGCCCCAATCACATAGGACAACTATGTGATTGGGGTCTCGCTCACTTGTCGCCTAACTGCAACGCCAACTACTTTGGGAACTGTTTGATTTGATTTTGTTTAAATGTATTTTTAATTAATTCGGTTCTTTGACTTGCTTGGCCTGATCCAGAGTTTCACGGCAGCGTTTTTCGACTGTCACTAACTCCATCAACACCACTTTAATGTCATCCATCTGCTGGTGCAGCTCAGCTTTTTTATGTTCGATCAGTTTCAGCATGGTGCTCAATTGAGTCACGCTACTTTTATCTGCATCGTACAGCTCAAATAACTGACCTGTTTCTGACAAGCTAAAGCCCAGTCGCTTGCCACGCAAAATAAGTTTTAGTCGCACTCTGTCTCTGCGGCTGTAAATACGGGTTTGACCCTGCCGTAACGGTGTTAATAAGCCCTGGTCTTCGTAAAAACGAATACTACGGGTGGTGATATCAAACTCTTTTGCCAGCTCGCTGATGCTGTAGGTTTTGTCGTCTTTTTCTATCATTTGGGCTGTCGCTTGAACGGTCATAGTGGCCTTCCGGTAAAGTGGCGACAACTATAAGTGAAGTTTACGTAAAGGTAAAGCTGTGTTGGCGTCAAATAAGGGCTGGCGGCAGGTTGGACTAGCGCTTTGTAAAGTTAAGGTGCCAAAAGACGGCTACAGAGCGTGTATTTTTCTGAACCTTTCACTGGTCATAGGACCATAGTGTTAGGTGGTTGACGTTGGCGTAAACGTAAATTTGGTGTAGTGTGTGGCCCAACTTTTCATCATGCTTCTGAACGACGGAGAAATGAACATGGCGCAGCTCGAAAAAATTGCCATAGTGGCAGCCAAAAGAACGGCAATGGGTGGATTTTTAGGTGGCTTATCTGACGTCAGCAGCACGGATTTAGGCGCACAAGCTATTAAAGCGGCATTAGAGCAAGCTGCTATTGATGGCTCCACGGTTAGCGAAGTCATTATGGGTTGTGTTTTACCTGCTGGTTTAGGCCAGGCTCCGGCTCGTCAGGCGACGTTAAAAGCAGGTTTACCTTTATCTGCCGGTGCGACCACTATTAATAAAGTCTGTGGCTCAGGTTTAAAATCTGTGATGTTAGCGACCGATTTACTGCGTGCCGGTTCTGCTGAAGTCGTAGTGGCAGGTGGCATGGAGTCGATGTCAAACGCTCCTTATATTCTGCCAAAAGCTCGTGCCGGTATGCGCATGGGCCATGCTGAAGTGAAAGATCATATGATGCTGGATGGTCTGGAAAACGCTTACGATGGCAAAGCCATGGGCTGTTTTGCCCAGAAAACGGCTGACGAGCATGATTTCAGCCGCGCTCAGATGGACGACTACGCTGTGTTGTCTTTAACACGTGCGCAGCAAGCGATAAGCTCTGGCGCTTTTGTTGAAGAAATCACTCCTGTGACTTTCCAGACTCGTAAAGGCGAAGTGACCTTTGCCACAGATGAGCAACCTGGCAATGCCAAAGTCGACAAAATTCCTACACTAAAACCAGCTTTCGCTAAAGATGGCACTATCACCGCGGCTAACTCCAGTTCTATTTCTGATGGCGCTGCAGCTTTAGTCTTGATGCGTGCAGAGGATGCCAAAGCGCAAAACAAAACTGTATTGGCCCATGTAGTTGGCCATGCCACGCATTCGCAGGAACCAGAGCTTTTCACTGTTGCGCCAGTGGGGGCTGTGACTAAGCTGTTAGCCAAATTAGGCTGGACAACTTCCGATGTGGACCTATGGGAAATTAACGAAGCTTTTGCCATGGTGACTATGCTGGCGATTAAAGAGCTGAAGCTGGATGTCAACAAAGTCAACGTCAACGGTGGCGCTTGTGCTCTGGGTCATCCTATAGGTGCTTCAGGTGCCCGTATTCTGGTGACTTTAATTCATGCCTTAAAAGCACGTGGCTTAAAACGTGGTATCGCTACTTTATGTATAGGCGGTGGCGAAGCTGTGGCTTTAGCGGTAGAGCTGTCGTAATAAATAAAAAAGGCGCGGTAAAAACTGCGCCTTTTGCTTTAAAAATTTAATAAAAAATATATTCAAATCAACAGGTTTAATTTATCAACAAATAGCCAAAGTAGTTGGTGTTGCAGCAAGGCGGCAAGCGGGCGAGACCCCAGGAGCATAGCTGTCTATGTGACTGGGGCGAGAAGCGAAGTCAAGGCCGCTGCAGCGTCAAGTACGAAGGCTATAAAGGGGAGACGCGTTAATGGCCCATCAGGTTCAGTTATTTATCAACGGTGAATTTGTCCCGTCCAAGTCCGAACGTTTTATTCCGGTGACAGATCCTGCCACTCAGGACGTGATAGCTCAGGTGCCTTGCACTACAGCAGAAGAAATGGCTTTTGCCATTGCTTCAGCCAAAGAAGCCTTTAAAAGCTGGAAAGAAGTGCCGGTGTCAGAACGTGCCCGTTTAATGATGCGTTTTGCGCATTTATTAAAAGAACATCAGGCTGAAATTGCCGACATTATTTGCCGTGAATTAGGCAAAACAGTGGAAGATGCCAAAGGCGATGTCTGGCGTGGTATTGAAGTGGTTGAACAAGCCGCTAATATTCCTTCGTTAATGATGGGCGAGACAGTTGAAAACGTAGCGCGCAGCATCGATACCTACAGTTATATTCAGCCTTTAGGGGTTTGTGCTGGTATTACGCCATTTAACTTCCCGGCTATGATCCCGCTGTGGATGTTCCCAATGGCTATCGCCTGCGGTAACACTTTTATTCTAAAACCCTCTGAACAAGATCCAATGACAGTGAATAAAATCGCTGAGCTTTTTGCTTTAGCTGGCGCACCAGCTGGCGTGCTGCAGGTGGTGCATGGCAATAAAGAGCAGGTCGATGTGTTATTACGTCACCCGGACATCAAAGCTATTTCTTTTGTCGGTTCTGTCAATGTGGGTCAGTACATCTATAAAACGGGTACCGATCATTTAAAACGCGTACAGGCCTTTGCTGGTGCGAAAAACCATATGGTCATCATGCCAGATGCCAATAAACAGCAGGTAATTAATGCCTTAGTTGGTGCTTCAGTCGGAGCTGCAGGTCAGCGTTGTATGGCTATTTCTGTGGCTGTTTTTGTGGGTGATTCGCAGCAGTGGATCCCTGAAGTCGCAGCTGCTATCGCCAAAGTTCGCCCAGGTGTTTATACAGATCCTGAAGCGGCCTACGGTCCACAAATCAGCCCACAGGCGAAGGCTCGTATTTTGTCTTTAATCGAACAAGGCAAAGTGGAAGGCGCAACTTGTTTAGTCGATGGCTCGGACGTCAAAGTTGCTGGCTATCCAAATGGCAACTGGGTGGGTCCTACGGTATTTAGCGATGTCACACCTGATATGACGATTTACAAAGAAGAAATTTTTGGCCCTGTGCTGGCAACCGTCAATGCTGCTTCTTTGGATGAAGCTATTGAGCTTGTCAACAACAGCCCATACGGCAACGGTACTTCTATTTTTACCGCCAGTGGCGCTGCAGCGCGTAAATATCAGCATGAAATTGAAGTAGGTCAGGTCGGTATTAATATTCCAATTCCTGTGCCTCTGCCATTTTTCTCGTTCACCGGCTGGAAGGGTTCTTTCTACGGCGATCAACATGCTTATGGTAAACAAGCGGTACGTTTCTACACAGAAACTAAAACCATCACAGCCCGTTGGTTTGATGACTCTATTCCGGTGTCAGGCCCGAATATGTCAATTAACCTGCGTTAAGCAGTCTAAAAGCGTTCTGTTTTCAGGCTGAACGCTTTTTTAATATAAAAGCCTTAAGGCAAACAACCAAGCCAGATTAAATGCGTATAAACGCATGAAGACCAAAACAGCAGAGCTATCAAAGTGCATAGACACGGCTCTGCTGCCAACCTCAGGGTGATGTGATGAATTTTAATTTAACAGACGATCAAAAGGCCTTTGTTGAGGTCGCCAAACAATTCGCTGAACAAGAGCTGGCTCCACATGCTGCTCAGTGGGACCGGGATCATCATTTTCCAAAAGATGTGATCCAAAAAGCCGGTGAGTTAGGTTTTTGTTCTTTATACACGCCGGAAGAACAAGGTGGTATGGGCTTATCCCGTTTAGATTCGAGCATTATTTTTGAGCAGCTTTCGATGGGCTGTACTGCCACCACCGCCATGTTAACCATCCATAATATGGCCACCTGGATGATAGCAAGCTGGGGCACGGAAGATGCGAAAGCCCAGTGGTGCCCTGCGTTAGTCACAGGCGAAAAACTGGCTTCTTATTGTTTAACTGAACCCGGCTCTGGTTCAGATGCGGCCTCTTTACGCACCAGCGCTAAAAAAGACGGCGATCATTATGTGCTCAACGGCTCTAAGATGTTTATTTCCGGTGCTGGCGAAACTGAAGTCTTAGTGGTGATGGCGCGTACAGGTGAAGCCGGCCCTAAAGGTATCTCCGCTTTTATAGTACCAGCAGATGCACAAGGCGTGATTTATGGTAAAGCCGAAGAAAAAATGGGCTGGAACGCCCAGCCAACCCGTTTAATCACTTTTGACAATGTCCGTATTCCTGCTCATTACCTTTTGGGCAACGAAGGTGAAGGTTTTGGCTTTGCGATGAAAGGCTTAGACGGTGGTCGTATTAATATAGCCACTTGCTCTATAGGTACAGCACAACAAGCCTTAAACACAGCCCGTAACTATATGCTGGAACGTCAGCAGTTTGGTAAGCCCTTAGCTGCGTTTCAGGCCTTGCAGTTTAAACTGGCTGATATGGCAACAGAGTTAGTAGCGGCCCGTCAATTAGTACGTTTAGCAGCTTTTAAACTGGATGCAGACGATCCGGAAAAAACAGCCTACTGTGCTATGGCCAAACGTTTTGCCACAGATGTAGGTTTCCAGGTGTGTGATCAGGCGCTGCAATTACACGGTGGTTATGGTTATATCAAAGAATACCCGTTGGAGCGGCATTTCCGTGATGTACGTGTGCATCAGATTTTAGAAGGCACCAATGAAATTATGCGACTGATTATTGGTCGTCGGTTATTGGATGAAGCAGCAAGCGAGATCCTGTAACTTTATGCCCCCAAACAAAGCAGGTTTTTGGCCTGCTTTGTCTAATTTAAAGATTAAAGCTAACCGGTATTAGTTGATAAAAGACCGGTAAAAATGGAGATTTTATGGCACAACTCAAACTCGAAAAACGCGGCCATACCGCTTTAATTACCATGGCAAATCCTCCAGCCAATACCTGGACCAAAGAGACCTTGACGCAATTGCGTGATGCGGTGAAATCTTTGGAGCAGGATAAAACTATTTATGCCCTGGTGATCACAGGTGAAGGTGAAAAATTCTTCTCTGCTGGTGCTGATTTAAATCTGTTTGCCTCTGGTGACAAAGCTGTCGCTGCTGATATGTCCGCCATTTTTGGTGAAGCCTTTGAAACCTTAACTGCCTTTCGTGGCGTCTCTATTGCCGCCATTAATGGTTATGCCATGGGCGGTGGTCTTGAAGTCGCCTTAGCCTGTGATATCCGTATCGCTGAAACTCAGGCGCAAATGGCTTTACCTGAAGCCAAAGTCGGTTTATTACCTTGCGCAGGTGGTACTCAGAATCTGGCGATATTGGTTGGCGAAGGCTGGGCTAAACGTATGATCCTCTGTGGCGAACGTATTGGCGCCGACAAGGCCTTACAGATAGGTTTAGTCGAAGAAGTGGTAGGCACTGGCACGGCGCTGGAAGCCGCTTTACGGTTGGCTGATAAAGTAGCGGAGCAAAGCCCGCCTGCAGTGGCTGCCTGTAAGCAACTGATCCAAAAGGGGCGTAGTGCGCCTGTACAAAGTGCTTTGCCTTTAGAGCGTGAACTGTTTGTGAAGTTATTTGATACCAAAGATCAGGTGGAAGGGGTGCAGGCTTTTTTACAAAAACGTAAAGCCAGCTGGATTAACGGATAAGGTACAAAACATGACTGAAGCTACGAACCCGCAGGATGTTGTGCTGTTTGAAGAAATCGCCTGTGTCGGTGGCAAAATTATCGGTATCGCCACTTTAAACTCAGAAAAATCGCTGAATGCGTTGAGTTTGCCAATGGTCGAACTCTTGCTGCCACAAATGCAGCAATGGAAAAACGACCACAATATCGCTTTGGTTGTACTGCAGGGCGCTGGCGATAAAGCTTTTTGCGCTGGTGGTGATATCCGCGATTTGTATCAGGCGATGAAAGCAGCCCCAGATACTTATCAGCCTTATGTCGAAGATTTTTTCACCAAAGAATACACCCTTGATTATTTGATCCATACCTTTGACAAGCCTGTGCTGGTCTGGGGAAATGGCATAGTGATGGGCGGTGGTTTAGGCCTGATGGCAGGTGCGTCACATCGTATAGTCACAGCCAGCAGCCGTATTGCGATGCCAGAGATGGCCATAGGTTTATACCCAGATGTCGGTGGCAGCTGGTTTTTAAACCGTATGCCAGAAGGTTGCGGTTTATTCCTCGGTTTAACAGGTGCCTCCATCAATTCAGCTGATGCCAAATTGATTGATTTAGCCGATCATTTTTTAACTCATGATAAAAAAGCTACTGTGCTGGATAAATTAACTCAGGTGAAATGGGGCAATACCATAGCGCTGAATCATCAAAAGCTGACGGACTTATTACTCGGCATGGAAGACATGTGCCGCAGTCAAATGCCCCCAAGTCAAATCCGTTTGCATCAGGCGTCGATCAGCGCTGTAGGTCGTGCCACCTCGCTGCAACAGGCTGTGGAGCTGATTCTGGCTATGCCAAACGAAGATGCCTGGCTGACCAAAGCCAAGGCTTCGTTGCAGTACGGCAGCCCTATCACTGCTCACATTGTCTATCGGTTGTTAGAGCTTGGCCAAAGCAAAATACTGGCGGACTCGTTCCGGCTGGAGCTGGGCTTAAGTGTGCAGTGTGGCAAACTGGGCGAATTTACCGAGGGAGTCAGAGCGCTGCTGATAGATAAAGATCAAAAGCCAAACTGGCGTTATAAAACTGTGTCTGACGTGCCTGCTGATGTGATCAATCAGCTGTTTCATTCTCCATGGGCCGCGGACTTACATCCATTACAACATTTAGGTTCACTGGAGCATTAAGATGAGTACAGTTGCATTTATTGGTTTAGGCAATATGGGCGGCCCTATGGCCAGCAACCTGCTCAAAGCGGGTTTTAAAGTTCAGGCTTTTGATTTATCCGAAACTGCTTTAGCTCAGCTGGCAGCTGAGGGTGCTAAAGCCTGTACTTCTGCAGCAGAAGCGGCCACAGCTGCTGATTTTGTGATTTCCATGCTGCCAGCAGGTAAACATGTCGCTATGACCTATACAGGCGAAACAGGCATAGCTTCAGTTCTTCGCAAAGACGCACTAGTCATTGATTGCTCTACTATTGATGCGACCACGGCCCGTAAAGTGGGTGCAGAACTGGCAGCGCAGGGGATAGCTTTTATCGATGCCCCTGTCTCAGGCGGTGTTGGTGGTGCCAAAGCTGGTACCTTGACCTTTATCGTCGGTGGTTCAGAGCAAAACTTTAACCGTGCTCAGAGTGTGTTGTCTGCTATGGGCAAAAACCTGTTTCATGCCGGCGATGTAGGCGCAGGCCAGGTGGCGAAAATTTGCAACAATATGCTGTTGTCTATCTTAATGGTCGGCACCAGTGAAGCATTGCAACTGGGGATAGATAATGGTTTGGATCCCAAAGTGTTATCTGACATTATGCTGAAAAGCTCAGGCCGCAACTGGACTTTAGAGCTGTATAACCCATGTCCTGATGTGATGCCCAATGTACCGTCCAGCAATGGTTATCAGGGGGGCTTTATGGTGGATTTAATGGCAAAAGATTTGTCTTTAGCTACAGAAACCGCTTTATCCAGCCAGTCCAGTACACCTATGGGCACTTTAGCCCGTAGCCTTTATGTGGCGCATCAGCGTCAGGGCCACGGCAAAGAAGATTTCTCCGGTATTTTTCAGATGTTTGCCAAAAAGAACTAAGAGTTCTGAGGCGGACTGTTTATAGAGAGCATGCAGGTTTTGCAGGTAATAAGAAAATGAATTTAAAAGATAAAACAATAGTAGTGACAGGTGGTGCTCAGGGCCTGGGTTTAGAAATGGCCCGGATGTTGTCTGCTGAAGGTGCTCATTTAGCTTTGCTGGATATGAATGCAGAACAATTAAACGCAGCTCAGGCTGAGTTGTCGGCTACTGGTGTGACAGTGCGTACTTATGTCTGTAACGTCGCCAATGAAGAAAGTGTCGAAACGACTTTTGCCGCTATTGCAGCAGATTTTGGCACTATAGATGGCCTGATTAACAACGCTGGTATTTTGCGTGACGGTTTATTGCTGAAATTTAAAGACGGCGAACTGGTGAGTAAAATGTCGCATCAGCAGTTTCAGTCTGTGATTGACGTGAATTTAACTGGCGTGTTTTTGTGTGGCCGAGAAGCTGCGGCTTTAATGGTGAAATCAGGCCGCAAGGGCGTGATCATTAATATGTCGAGCGTAGCCCGCTCAGGCAATATGGGCCAAACCAACTATGCAGCCTCCAAAGCGGGTGTAGTGGCTATGACGGTAACCTGGGCTCGTGAGTTAGGCCGTTACGGTATTCGTGTCGGTGCTATAGCACCAGGTGTGATCCGCACTGCTATGACCGACGCGATGAAACCTGAAGCACGCGATCGTTTAGTCGCGATGAAACCGGTTGGGCGTTTAGGTGAGGCCACAGAAATCGCGCACACTGCGAAATACATCTTTGAAAATGACTTCTTTACCGGCCGTGTCGTTGAAGTGGATGGCGGTATTAGTATGTAACTTTATAAAGGCAGAGTGATAAACTCTGCCTTTATAAAATCTGGTTACAGGATCTCACCGATGAAACTTATTCTCCTGCCTTTGCTGCTTTTGGCCTCTGCTTTTATCTCTGCACAGCAACTGGATACCCCGAATTACACCGTTGAAATTCAGCAACTTTGCCCTGAAGGTGAAGTGCAGTGCCAACAGGTGCTTTACAAAGGCACTTCTAAAGTATCGGGTGCCAGCATCGAATTAAAAGGCACGGCCTGGCATAGTTTGTGTGCTGATGGCGTTACGCCCTGTCGTTTTTTAGGCTATCAGTTCAAGAATGGCCGTATCCGTTATCTGGTGCATGAGTCGGGTTTATTACAGGTGATCGGCCGTTCAGGCACAGTTTTAGTAGAAGAGCAGGGGGTCTGGGACTATCAACAAGACAGTCAACAAGGCACTCAACAAGAGCAGCCAAACCACAATACGAAACCAGAACCGAAGGCGAAAGCATGACACCGCTCGATGCTGGCACTTTACAACTGCGTTTGCTGACTGAAGCTGATTGGCCGTTATTCCTTGAGCTGCATCGCCATGAGCAAGTGCTGCAGTATGTGGCAGACCCTTTCTCTGAAGCACAAGTTCGTCAGCGCTTTGATGAACGGCTACAACCCTGGCAAGCCGGTGATTCACATTGGTTGAGTCTGGTGGTGGTCGAAAAGCAAAGTGGTGCTGCGACAGGTGTTTGTGGTTTTCACTGCCTGGATCTGGATGCTGATATGCCGTTAACCGCCGAAGTGGGTTATCTGTTTTTGCCGCAGTTTTTTGGCAAAGGTTATGCGACTTTGGCGTTAAAAACCTGCCTGGAGTATGGGGCTACACTGGGTATCAAGCAGTGGCAGGCTGTGGTCACCGAAGGCAATCTTGGCTCAGGTCGGGTGCTGGAAAAATGTGGTTTTCACCTGGTCGAACGTCAGCATAATGGTTATCAGATAGGTGATAAGTTTTTTGCAGATCTAATTTACAAAAAAACAGCTTAAAAATGACGGCACAGGAGTACCAGTGTGATCCCAGTTGAATTTATTTTGTTGCTACTGAGCCCGATTTTTTTCATCTTTATTGCTTTTGAATGGCTCCATAGCGAAAAACGTGGCAAGGCGTTGTACCAATGGCGCGATACAGCAGCTAACTTTGCTTTAGCCGCTTTGCATCAGGCCGGCGATTTTATTGCCTTGCTGGTGCTGTTGCCTTTGATGTTATGGTTATCGCAGTTTGCCTTGTTTTCTATTGAATTTTCCGCTCTGAATTTATTTTTGCTTTTTATCGCTCAGGACTTTTTGTACTACTGGTTTCACCGCTGCTCGCACAGAGTGCGCTGGTTATGGGCTTCTCATGTGGCGCATCATAGTTCGCGTTTAATGAATTTCAGCACAGCCTTTCGTCAATCCTTAACTTACCCTATTTCTGGCATGTGGTTATTCTGGTTGCCTCTGGTTTTACTGGGTTTTGAGGTGCAACTGGTGTTGGCTGTTGTGGCTATTAATTTAGCCTTTCAGTTTTTTGTCCACACCCAATCGGGTAAACACTGGGGCATTCTGGGCTTAGTGCTGAATACGCCTGCCTGGCATCGCGTGCACCATGCCTGCAATCCCCAGTATATAGACCGTAACTATGCCGGTGTTCTAATTATCTGGGACAGACTTTTTGGCACTTTTGTACCAGAATACGAAGCTTGTCGTTATGGTATCACCGACGATTTTCAGTCGAATAATCCCATCACTATTACGTTTTATGAATGGCGCAAAATAGTCTTGTTATGGCCACAGCTTAAAGGCTGGCGTAATAAACATAAACTGCTGTTTGGTCCACCAGAAGCCTTTTCTGAATTGTGTGTATCGAACAAGAAAAAACAGGGAAAGGAGTTGGAAGGTAGTGAATAAACTGGTGCTGAAGTTATTGGCGGTGGTGTTCGTTGTTTTCTTTGGTCTGTGGAAACTGTCTTCCAGCGTGAAGTTTCAGCTGTTTGGTGAGCTGATCTACCAAGTAGACACAGAACAAAAACTGGTGGCTTTAACTTTTGATGACGGCCCAACTCCACATCATACAGCCGGTGTTTTACAGCTTCTGGATTTGTATCAGGTCAAAGCCACCTTTTTTGTCACTGGCTCCGAGACTCAGCGTTATATGACGCAGGCGAAACAAATTGTCGCCGCAGGCCATCAGCTTGGCAATCACAGCTGGTCGCATCAGCGCATGCTCTTTATGTCGTTGGACGAGATTAACCGCGAAATTGAAGGCACAGATCAGCAAATCCGTGCCGCAGGTTATCAAGGCGAGATCCTATTCCGGCCGCCTTATGGTAAAAAGCTGGTGGTGCTGCCCTGGTTTCTGGCAAAGACCCACAGAACCAGTATTACCTGGGATATAGCGCCTGAGACCTTTGACGAGGACTCTGAAGATCCACAGACTATGGCAGCGCAAGTGTTAGAGCAGGTTCGGCCCGGTTCTATTGTGTTGCTGCATCTGATGTACAAGAACCGAGATGCTTCACGAGCGGCATTACCGCTGATTATCAAAGGCTTAAAACAGAAAGGTTATAAAATGGTCAGGGTGTCTGACTTGCTTGCTGCAGAAAAGCTGGCCGCAGTAGAACACTAATCAGGCAAACAGGGCTCTGGTTAGAGCCCTGCTGTATTAAAATCACTGCTTTTTGACAAACTCAGACTTTAACTTCATAGCGCCAAAACCATCGATTTTACAATCTATGTCATGATCGCCTTCGACAAGACGTATGCCTTTGACCTTAGTGCCAATCTTCACCACCAACGAAGACCCTTTGACTTTTAAATCTTTAATGACAGTCACTGTGTCGCCGTCCTGTAGTACATTGCCAGCCGAATCACGGATCACTTTGTCGCCTTCTGCGGCATCTGCACTGGCGGTTGCTGACCACTCATGGCCACATTCAGGGCAGACCAGCAGGTTGTTATCTTCGTAGGTGTATGCAGAGCTGCATTGTGGACAGGCGGGTAACTGGCTCATGGTATTCCTGATTAATTGCTGTAGGGCTGGAAAAGGCCGGCATTGTAGCCGAAAGGCCCTACTTTTTACAGGGCTTTTAGCCTCAGAGTAGTAAGTCCGCCTCAATAGGCCGCCACAGCGCACAGCTTTGTTGCAGCGATTGGGCTGTTAAACCCGGCACGCTGTACACCACAGTATCGACACCATGTTGTTTATAGACAGCCTGCAACAGTAAATCAAAATCACCATCGCCGGAGAGTAAAACCACTGTGTCGACTTCGGCGGCTAAGGTCAAAACATCTATCGTAATGCCGACATCCCAGTCCCCTTTGGCTGAGCCATCGGCGCGCTGAATAAAAGGTTTGAGTTTCACTTCAAAACCTATATGACGCAAGGCATCCTGAAACTTGATCTGCTGATCATCTTTTTTATCAATGGCGTAGGCATAGGCGTAGCTAATCTCGCCCCTAAGCTGCAACAGTTGCCAAAACTTACGGTAGTTAAAAGAGCGGCCATAGGCCTGCTTGGTGGTGTAGTAGATGTTTTGTACATCGACAAAAACTGCGATTTTTTCCATAGAAAGCAAAGCCAAAATAAAGATTGAAAAGACTATAACATGGCATCTGTTTGAAACCGCGAAAGAAAATCAGCAGGCATCGCTTTGTGTCTGTTAAAATGTTAGCAACTTGACTGGAGCGCTTTGCGAATTTTTATGAATAACAATGATGTTTTACGCCGTTTACGTTACGCCTTTGATTTTGGCGATCAACAAATGATGAATTTATTTGCCCATGCCGGTTTAACCGCCAGCAGAGCCCAAGTCAGTGACTGGCTGAAAAAAGACGAAGACGAAGCTTTTCAGCCTTGTGATGACGTGACTTTGGCTACTTTTTTAAATGGTCTGATCATTGAACGCAGAGGGCGCAAAGATGGTGAGCAGCCCATAGCCGAGCAGCGTCTGAACAATAATATTATTTTCCGTAAGTTAAAAATTGCACTGGATTTAAAAGACGATGACATAGTGCAAATGATGACAGATATTGGTTTTCGCATCAGTAAACCAGAATTGAGCGCCTTTTTCCGCCGTGCGGATCATCATCATTATCGCCAGTGTCAGGATCAAATTCTGCGAAACTTTATCAAAGCAGTGCAGATTAAATATCGCGAAAGTGCCGAAGACTAAAGGTCTTGATGTCAAAAACCAGGGATAGGATCGAAGGCATGGAAGCGCCGTTGTATCTGTTTAAAGTTTTTACCGACGATCTGTCAAAAGGTAATCCGGCCGCTTGTGCTTTATTCAGTGAATGGCCACAGACTGATGTATTGCAGCGTATAGCTTATGAAGCCAAGCAAGTGGTCACAGCTTTTGTGGTGCCTGCTGCTCAGCCTCAGCAGTATCAAATCCGCTGGTTTTCCTGCCAACAAGAAATCAACCTTTGTGGTCATGGTACTTTGGCGGCGGCAGCTTTATTACGTCAGCTAAAAGGGCCGGGCCACTATCAGTTTTTTAGTGACTGTGGTGATTTGGAGGTGACAGCCATTGCTGAGGCTTTAGTGATGCGACTACCACAATGGCGCTCAGTTTCTGTGAATACACCCTATGCTTTAACTACCTATCAGCCTGTGGAGTGTTTTCAAACCCGTGATCTCGTGCTGGTCCTCCCTGATGAGCACGCTGTAAGGCAGTTCCAGCCTGATATGCAGCAGATCCGCCAACTCCCTCAACACGCGCTGATCGTCACGGCCTTCAGAGCGCCTGATAGCTATGTGCTGCGTTATTTTGCTCCTGCTATTGGAATAGATGAGGATATTGCAACAGGTTCAGCTCAGTGTTCGCTGGCGCCTTATTGGGCTGCGAAAACTGCTTTGGCTGAGCTGAAGGTACAGCAACTGTCCGCGATACCAGCCGATTTTGCTGTTTTTATCAAGTCGCAACAACTCTATCTAAAGACGCAAGCTGTACCTTGTCCTTATCTGACTGAATCAACAATGACTTAACATCAAAAGGTAATTCCAGTAGGCTGATGTTGTCCACGCATCGGGAGGCTCTTTATGTCGGCATCGAAGATTCAGACGCAGGGGGCTATTCATGGCCACTGTTTATGCGGCAAGGCAAAAATCAAAGCCACAGGAGTGGCATTAAGCGCTGGAGCCTGCCATTGTCAGTACTGCCAAAGATGGTCGGGTGGGCCGCTGTTTACTCTGGATTGCGGCACAGAGGTGAAACTGGACGGCGCTTGTTTTATTTCTGGTTTTCATTCGTCGGAGTGGGCCGAACGAGGCTTTTGTAACAACTGCGGTACTCATTTGTTTTATCGGTTGAAACAAAATGGCCGGTATTTTATTCCTGTAGGCTTGTTTGGACCGTTAAAAGATCTGGTGTTCGATCATCAGATTTTTATTGAGCAAAAACCGGACTGGTATTGTTTTTCTAACAAGACTTCGGAACTAACGGGAGATGAGATTTTTGCTTTGTTTACCGAAGAATCAAATTGAGCGAAGCATAAGAAAACAGCTGGTATGGATCTCTGGCTGCAGATTGATGCTTTAGTTAAGCCGAAAATCCTCGGTAGAGCCAACGGCAAGCCACCAAGGCTTAGTCATTAAGTCTTTGTTTAGATTTAGCTCTTATACTAACAGTATATTATTTTAGCGAACGGGAGAGGGCGTGAATAAAACATCAAACTTAACCAGACTGACAGGCGTTTTTTTACTGGGCTCGGTCAGTGCAGCCGTCTCAGCTCAGGATGTTAGTGTCTGTCAGGGGACTCTTGATAACAATGAGCGTTTAGCTTGTTATGACAGGATATTTGGCACCACAGCCACAGTGCTGGCCGAAACGGCAACCTCAGCAACAGCGGCTGCCGAAGCGGACGTCGAAGTTAAACCTCAGGCGGCAATTGCAACTGACGTCGTGGCGGAACCTGTTGCTGTGGCAACAGTGATGCAAAAATACTGGGAGTTGACCCCGGAAGAAAAACGCGATCGTTTTGTATTTCGTACCTACCAACCCAACTTCTTTTTGCCTGCTCACATCACCTCTAATATTAATAAAGCTCCACAGAGCCCAACCCGTGGTCAGGCAGAAGAGAGCGAAAACTACAAACAGATGGAAAGTAAGCTGCAAATCTCTTTACGCGCTAAGCTGATGACGGAGTTTCTGTTACCTGGTGCTGATTTATGGTTTGCGTTTAGCCAGCGTTCGATGTGGCAACTATGGAATAATCAGGACTCAGCCCCTTTTCGTAATACCGATTATCAACCTGAACTGATTTACGTCGTACCTGTTGCAGAGCAGTGGGGCGATTTACCTGGGGATTGGCAAGTCCGTATGCTGCAGTTTGGTATAGCTCATCAGTCCAATGGTCAGGCGAAGCCTTTGTCGCGCAGTTGGAATAAAGTCTACGGCGGTTTAGCTATAGATAAGGGGGAGTTTGGTCTGAACTGGCGTTATAACCAACGTATTTCAGAAAATGGCGAAGAAGACGATAACCCGGATTTAATCGATTACATAGGCAGTCACGAAATCAGTGCCAGCTGGTTACCAGGTGACGCCACAGCGCAGCTAACCTGGCGCAATGATTTTGCCTACTTAAGCCGTGGCTCCTGGCAGCTTGATCTGACTTATCCTGTCGATAGCAGCAAAATCGATGGTTTACGCTGGCACCTGCAACTGTTTTCCGGTTATGGCGAAACATTGTTGGATTATAACTTCCGGCAAAATAGTATAGGACTCGGAGTCATGTTATTTAATTTCTAACTACGAACTTCTGTTATGGCCGCAACTTAGCGGCCTAAAACATGGCCTTAGCTTGGCGAGCTAAGCTAAAACCTAAATGACTATGAATCAAAGGCCTACTCAAGTGACATCTGAACAAGCTCAAGCTTTAACTGAACACCTTATTGCTTTGGAGTTACAACTACAACATGCCGAAACCAGACGAAATAAAGTGCTGCTGAACCAGTTGTTGGCCAATGGTTTTGAAGAGATAGCCGCGTCCGGCGCGCGTTTTGGCAAAGCCCATGTGCTGGAGCGTCTGCCGGAAGAGCAGGCTCCTTGGGTTGAAGCTTTTGATTTTGAAGTGCGTTTATTATCTAAAGATCTGGCTCAGGTGCTCTACAAAGCCAAATTACGTAAAGCAGGCGAGCTGCAAACCAAAGTGTCGCTACGCAGCTCTTTATGGCAACTCAATAGCCTGGGCTGGCAAATGGTGTTCCATCAGGGCACTACCGTGCTGCCAGCGACTGGGCCTGTTTAAATGTCTGACTATAGGCTCCGCGCCTTACAGCCAGAGGATGTTGATGCAGTACTTCAGTTTGAATTAGCCCACAAGAGCTTTTTTGAGCAAAAAATCGAAGCAAGGCCAGAGGATTTCTATCAGCCTGACGCTGTACAGCACCATATCGCTGAGTTTTTGCTGCTACAACAGCAGGGGCTTGCATTGCCGACTTTGGTTTTTAGTGCAGACAACGAGCTAATCGGCAGAGCTAATCTCAAAGACATCGATCAGGTAACAAAATCTGCTTATGTCGGTTACCGCATTGCTGAACACTTATCAGGAAAAGGTGTTGCCAGCTTTGCTTTGGAGCAGTTGATCCAACAGTCAAAGCAAATGGGATTAATGATTTTATTTGCCTGTGTTGCAACAGAAAACCCTGCGTCAGAGCGGGTGCTGAGAAAAGCAGGTTTTCAACAGCTGGAGACCATTCCTCAGGTGGCCATAGTACAGGGGCAGGCTGTGGCTGGTTATCTGATGTGGCTGAAATTATAAATTATTAATAAATCAGTTAAATTTTTCTTGACCTCAAGTTAGCTTGAGCTTCTACAGTGGCGACAGATTTTAAATTTGTGCACTAAGCACTGTAAAAGGAGTGTTTTGTAATGAGTTCAGCTGTATCCCGTTGGTATGATCCCTGGTTAACCGCTTTAGCCCCTTTGATTTGGGGCAGCACTTACGTAGTCACCACCGAGTTTTTACCCCCTGATGTACCTTTATTATCCGCTGCGTTACGTACTTTACCTGTCGGGCTGCTGATGTTGTTGTGGTTGCGCCAGCTACCGGACCGGGGTTGGTGGGGAAAAATCTTTTTGTTAGGTTTTTTAAATATTGGGGTATTTCAGGCTTTACTTTTTGTTGCTGCCTATCGTTTACCTGGTGGAGTGGCTGCCACTGTTGGAGCTATCCAACCTTTGGTGGTGGTGATATTAAGCTGGGCAGTGCTCGGGGCCCGAACTTCATGGCTCAGTTGGATTGCGGCTGTATCAGGGATGCTGGGTGTGGCTCTTCTGGTGCTGGGACCTGCAGCGAAACTGGATGGTCTGGGTATCATAGCCGCGGCTGGTGGCGCCTTGGCTATGGCGTGTGGCACTTTATTAACCAAAAGATGGCAACCTCCGGTCAATGCGCTGGTCCTGACCAGTTGGCAGCTGAGCGTAGGCGGCTTATTTTTATTACCTTTAGCCTTGAGTGTCGAAAGCTTGCCGCAGAGTATTAACCTGACTCAGGTGCTGGGTTATCTCTGGTTAGGTTTGATTGGTACAGGACTGACCTATGTGTTCTGGTTGCGTGGTGTCATGCGGATGTCGGCCAGTGCTGTGACAGGTTTTAGCTTGTTGAGTCCGTTAAGTGCCACTGTGCTGGGTTTAGTCCTGTTGGATCAGCAACTGACCTGGTTACAAAGTGTCGGTATGGTTTTGGTACTGACTGGTGTCTGGCTGGGGCAGTATAAAATGACAGCTGCAGTGGCGCCTGTAACAACAGAGGTTCGCCGATGAACGTAGCTATTGTGTATCACTCTGTCACAGGTACTACTGCCCGATTGGCTGAGGCTGTTGCCGATGGTTGTCATTCTGTGCCTGAAGTAACAGCGGCCTTACTTCGTATCGAAGCGGCAGACATAGAACAAGGACGTTATCACAACAGGACGGTGATCAACGCAATTGATCGAGCCGACGCGGTGATTTTTGGCTCTCCTACTTTTATGGGGTCTGTATCAGCACAGTTTAAAGCTTTTGCTGATGCAACGGCGGGAGAGTACTGGGGAGAGCAGCTGTGGGCAGATAAAATTGCAGCAGGTTTTACGGTAGGAACCGGTTATTGTGGTGATACTTTGCATAGCCTGCATTATTTACAAATTTTAGCTGCCCAACAGGGCATGCTCTGGGCCGGTCTGGATTTGGCTGGTGCTGGCGACAGGAAAGCGCCCAACCGGCTTGGTGCTCAGGCTGGGGTGATTGTCAGAGCAGTGGATGGTGCTATAGAAACTCCAGATCTGCATACTGCATTTTATCTGGGCCAGCGCGTGGCTCGTCTGGTCGGCCGCTTCAGGGTTGTGACTACGCAGATAGAGAGAGTACAGCAACTCTGAGTTTCCAAAGCTGCTCTGGTCTTTTGTGCCACTTTTGCTGATCATCAGGGTTTAATCACCAAAGAGGATCCTGATGACTCACCTAACTCAACAAACAGAAGCAGAGCTGTTGGTGCAAAAGCAGCTGGAAGCTTATAACAACAAAGATATCAAAGCCTGGCTGGACTGCTATCACTCCGACGCAGTGCAGCTGGATTTTCATGGCTTCGTATTGGCCTGTGGCCACGATCAGATGCGTCAGCGCATCAGTGTGCGTTTTGCAGAGCCCGATCTAAAAGCAATCTTACTCAAGCGTATGGTGATGGGAGAGTGGGTGATTGATCATGAGGTGATCCAACGCAATTTCCCCGAAGGCCGCGGCCAGATGGAGATGTTATGTAGTTATCAGGTGAAACAGGGCCTTATTGTGAAAGCCCTGTTTCAGGCAGGAGAGGTTGTATTATTTTGAGTTGATGTCGCTGCTTGCTACAGGCTCAATTTTATAAACATCCCCTTTGGGTAGACCTGCTTTGACATAAAACAGCTGCTGGTTTTGTATGTCGTAATGATCAACAAAACGCTCTGGCGTGGCCAGTAGCAGGCTGTTGCTTTTGCTTTGTAACTGATACTGACGAATGCCCTGCTCGGGCTGATAATAGTAGATACTATCGTCAGACAAGCGCCAGTTCAGCCCGTTGCTTTTATCAAAGTCGGCAATCAGCAGATCTTCCTCACCTGTGGCGATATTCAGCATAAATAAACCGTCCTGATGAAATTTACTGAAATACAGCTGGTTACCAAGTCGATAGCCACTGTAACCACCTTGTTGAGTCAGCTGCGTGCTGCTTGCGGTGTTCAAATCCAGTTGCCACAACTGCCAATCGCCGCTTTGTTTGCTGCTGTAAATAATGCCTGTACCATCAGTCATCCAGTTGGCAACGTCCACTTGTTTATCCGCTGCAACCAGCACACGGCTTTGACCTGAGGCGATCATCAATTGCCATAATGCGCCGTCTTTACTAAAGAGCAGTGACTCGCCATCTGGTGACCATTGCAGTCGGACCAGGGCGGGAGAACCCGGTACATCAGCCAGTTGGTATTCGTTTTGTCCAGCAGGTTGTAACCAGATCTGCTCTTTGCCACCGCGTTTGCTCAAAAAGGCCAGATCCCCTTTATGATTCACACGAGGCATCAGATCGGCTTTACTGCTACCAATACGAATTCTGTTGGTGTTGGCTGCCAAATCATACTGCCAGATATCCGCATCCTGCTCATAGTCAGCGTAGTAAATCTGTTGGTTCACCACAGCAAGCGACTGAACGGTCCGGCCTGTATAAAATAAAAACTCCAGTTGATCAGTGGTGGTGTTGTATTGCAGCAATTCGGCATCTTTGCTGACAACTAAGTGAGTGGCTAACCAGTCGATGTTACTGATCGGAAAGGGGAAACTTTTTTGCTGCAACACAGCAAAACTACTGCTATCGAGCAGCAATAACTGGCTGTGCTGCTGTGGTAAATCACGCACAACGGCCAGTGTCTTACCGTCATCGGATTCGGCGAAAGCCAAGTCACCTGTTGGGCTCTCTGCACTCTGCGGTCTGGTCACTTGCTCTTTGGTTGTGGTATCTAATCGATAGCGGCTTAATGTGTAAGGTTGAGTTTTGTCTGCTCTGTCACGCAGGTAAAAACCCTTACTATCGTTTTGCCAGGCAATTTTTACCATTGCATCCGTACTGCACTGTGCTACGGTTTTTTTCTGTTGTGGATTTTCCGGCATAAACCACTCGACGATACAGCCTTGTGAGTTTTGTTTAACCGACAACACCTGCAAACCGTCAGGGCTGATCGCGGCGGTAGACAGCGCGTTATCTTCAGCTAATAACTTTGGTTTCCCTGGATTCTGCTGCAGGAGCAGCTGGTTTTTTTCTGCATCCTTGGACAGATACACTAAGGTCGCACCGTCTTGACTCAGGCTCAGATCATAGTCAATACCCTGTGCTGTATTGATGGGGACAGGCGGGTTGATATATGGGGTTGGTAATTTTTCGGGAGCAGGTGCGAGCGTAATAAAAAACCACAGGACAAAAAACAGCAAAGGGGCCGTCCACAGTACAGCCAATATCAGTTTTGTTTTAACTCCGGCGCGTGGTGGTGCTGGATGTTGCAGCGCTGCCGGCTGAAGCGAAGGTGCAGGAGCTGTCACTGAATGTATGTGAGCGTGCGGGGCCGTTGTTTTTTCGGCTGCAGTTATAACATCAGGTATTACAGTCTGGCACAGCCGATAACCTACTTTGGGTAAAGTTTCAATATAGATTGTTTGGGGATCTAACTGTGCAAAAGCCTTACGTAATAAAGACAAGGACTTAGTCAGGGTGCTTTCGCTGATCATCAGCTGCTCTGTGATTTGTAATCGGCTCAACTGGTGCTGCTCTGCGTCGATAAACAGGGATAACAACTGAAAGACCTGCGGTTCCAGAGTCAAAGTTTCAGTCGCAGAGCTAAGCTCGCGGCTGAAGCAGTCAAGGGTCAGTTGACCAAGCAAAAATCGCTGAGGGGAGTGGTGTTCAGACATATTCTAAAAATCCGCAAACTGGCTTAGCTTAAGGCTAAGCTTTTTATCACAAAAATAGCCGAAACTCTTGTATTCCTGCTGCATTTTTCGATAGAGGCGTCAGCTAGCGTTCTGCAGGCTGGCTTTTCTGACACTTTATGGCATGAACAGAATAGCTCAGGCTTTATTCTGGTTACAAAACTATGGGCCCAAGGTAGACTCTGTGCGAATTTTAATGCGTTTTCACAATGGTTTAGTTCGAGAGTTCAGTCGCTTATGCTTAGATTTTTAGTGATCCCTTGTTTATTGTTTTCAGGCTCTTTGCTGGCCACTGGTGCCGTGTTTTCAGTATCAGACGTTGAATTGCTCACACAACAGGCGAAGACCAAGGTAGCGGGCAGGCCTGTTTTTCAGGGCACAGCGCTACTGATGCAAGGCAGAAAGATTTTATGGCAGTATCAACAGGGGCGCACGTCGCAAGGGGAGCCTTTTGACCAAAATACTGCATTCTTCGCAGGTTCCATCAGTAAAACGCTGACCGCAGCTCTACTGATGCAACAGGTGCAAAAAGGTACTTTGGATTTACAGGCTCCGGTAAAATTGTATCTGCCTGAATTGCGACAGCCCTGGGCGAGCTCAGTGCGGCTAGCTGATTTGTTGAGCCATAGCTCTGGTCTGGTCGATATGAGTACTCAGCAACACTATGGCCAGTTTCGTTATAACAATTTAAATTTCCAGCTGCTCGGGGATATTCTGAGTGCTGTCACAAAAGTTCCCTATGCTGACTTAGCAAGGCAATTCTTGCTGCAATGTCAGATGAATCATTCTGGTTTTGCTGACAAAGCGTCCAGCGCCAGTGACGGCTGGTATGAAGATCAGGGGCAACTGAAATCTATCCGCGGTTTTATGCCGGTTGAAGCCGAGCCTAGTGGTGGTTTGATTGCTTCAGCCTCAGATGTGGCATTATTGCCTTTATGTATACAGCAAGAGTTGAGTCAAACCAGCGTGCAGCAGATGACCTGGCCCAGAGTGCTGCGTCAACATCGATGGGGCGAGGTCTATTACGGTTATGGTATGCAGGTGACAGAAACTACGGCGGGTACCGAGTGGAGTCATGGAGGTTATATTCCGGGTTATGTTTCGGTATTTAACCATTTTCCGAAACAGCAACTGACTTTGGTCGTGCTAGAGAATCAATCGCTGGACCCGGCCGATTTTGCCAGAGCGGTTTATTATCACGACAGTTTAAGAGAAATAGTGATCAGAGTGCTGAGTCAAAATCAAAAAGGATGATCTATGAAACTGAAGTATTCTTTAGTCTGTGCCGCGCTGACCGGTAGTTTATTTGCAGCTCAATTGCAGGGCGCTGACGATTTTAGCCAGCGTTATCAGCAGCAGATCGCCCCTTTTTGGCAGAATGTACAGCCACAACAGCTGAAATTGCAGGACGGTAGTCAGATCCATTATGTTGTGCTGTCACCAGCACAAAGCGCAACAAAGCCAAAAGCGACTGTCGTTGTAGTGAACGGTCGGACCGAATCTTATCTGAAGTATCAGGAACTGGCGTATGAGCTGATACAGCAAGGTTATCAGGTACTGATGTTTGACCATAGAGGGCAGGGCTTGTCGACCCGTTTGACTGACAATCCACAGAAAGGTCATATCGAAGATTTTCAGCAGTATGTGGATGACATGCATCAACTGATCAGTCGCGTTGTGCTGACGACATTGCCGGCAAAGCCGTCCTTGTATCTGTTAGGGCATTCTATGGGCGGCGCTATCAGTACTTTGTATTTACAGCAGCACCCGCAAATATTTCAAAAAGCGGCTTTGTCCGCCCCTATGCATGGTATCAATGGTAAGTTGTTTTATGATGAGAGCGATGCCTGCCGTCTGGCCAGTGTAGTTACGTTATTTTCCACAGAAGGCTATGCTGGTTTTGCGGATAAAGCCTATAGCGCGAGGTCTTTTGCTGGTAATGAACTGACGGGATCAGAACAGCGTTACCAGTGGATGCAGGACTTATATCAGCACAACCCACAGCTGCAACTCGGAGGTGCTACCTGGGGCTGGCTGGAGCAAGCTTGTGCTGTTTTACCTGATATGCAGCAACAGGCAGACAAGATCAAAATTCCAGTGTTGGTGTTACAGGCAGAACTGGATAGCATAGTGTCGGCGTCAGCTCAGCAGCAGTTTTGTGCAGCATTAGAAAGCAATGCGGATTCAGGCTGTGTCGGTGGTGTACAGCTGATCAAAGGTGCAAAACATGAACTTCTATTTGAGCAGGATCATATTCGTCAGCAGGTTTTAGACAAAGTGCTGGTGCATTTTTCTGCTAATTAAACTGGCTGTGCTTGAGCCAACTGACTTAGCAAAAGCTAAAAAAAAGGCCACCTCGCGGTGGCCTTTTCGTCTGTGCTGACAGAGGTTTATTCCACTGAACCAGGTTTGGTCATAGGAGCGACACTCATTTGGCGGGCAGACGCTGAGCCTGCCGGACGTTCTGAGCTGATCACCAGTGGACGTTCGCTGTTATCCATAGCTGTAGGTTGAACCTGAGCCTGAGTTTCAGCTTTCACTACTGGTTTGGTCATATCCGCAGTGATCATTTTGGCGTATCTATTGCCTGAAGCCACTGGAGCCTGCACTTCCGCTACTGCTTTTTTGGCAGGAGCTTTACGTGTTTTGGCTTTTGGTGCCTCTTCTGTTTCCACAGCAGCAGTCTCTACTGGTGTTTCCACCGCAGCAGTTTCTGTTACAACAGGCGTTATCTCTGCTGGTATTTCCACCACAGCAGTTTCTGCTACAACAGCTGCTGTTTCTGCAGGTGTTTCCACTGCAGCAGTTTCTGCTGCTACAGGAGCAGTCTCTACTGGTGTTTCTACAGCAGCAGTTTCTGTCGTAACAGGCGCTGTTTCTGCAGGTGTTTCTACAGCAGCAGTTTCTGCTGCAACAGGTGCTGTTTCTGCAGGTGTTTCTACAGCAGCAGTTTCTGTTACGACAGATGCAGCCACAGTCACTTCAACGGCTTCTGCGATTGGCAAATCCAGTTGCTGTTCAGTGCTGACCGCTTCGTTTTGATCTTCAGGATAACGAGCTGCTAAAGCCTCTTCAGCTTCCTGATCCTGTTGCTCTTTTTTACGTTTCTGACCAGCAGCACGTAAATGACGAGGAGAACGACGGCTGCGGCTGCGGCCTTCGGCGGCTTCTTTCTCTGCATCAGCGCTTTCTGCTTCAGTCTCAACAGTTTCAGCTTCAACAACATCGGTCTGAACCGGTGCTTCAGTCACTGCAACATCGGTCTGAACTGGCGCTGCCACAGCAATTTCTGCTACCGTAGTATCAATGGCGACTGGTGCAACGACCGGAGTTTCAACCACTGGTGTAGCCACAACTGCTGCTTCGATAGTTGTTGAAACCGCGACTGCTTCAACGCCTTCTTTTTCATGACGCACGGACTTGCGCATCTGACGGCGTTGACGGCGTTCCACAATCTTAGTGCTGTGCTCTTCGTCGTGATCTACAGCTTTAACCGGAGCTGGACGTTCTGATACAGCTTTTTTCTGCTCGGTACGTTCAGGACGCTCGGCTCGTTCGCCACGTTCAGCTCGCTCCGGGCGCTCACCACGTTCCTGACGAGGTTTATCCTGTCTTGGGCCTCGTTGTTCCTGATTACGTTCATTTGAGCGTTCAGCTTTCGCTGGAGCAGCGTTATCGTCTTTTGCAACTTTATCATCCCCTTCCTGACGGCGGCGATTCTTGTTGTTACGACGTCTGTTGTTATCACGATTATTGCTGCGGCGTGGTGCCTCTTCTACCTTTTTCTCTGGTGCAGGTGCAGCAGCGAATAAAGATTTAAACCAACCCACCACAGAATCAACCAGGCCTGGGCCTGTATCTTTGGCTTCAGCCACTTCAACTTTGCGAGCTGCAGCAGCCACAGCTGGTGCGGCAGAGGCAGAAGCTTCAGCCATATTAATAGCAGAGACTGCTGGCTTTTCTTTGACGTTTTCACCTATTGGGTGATAGACAGCGCTGCCAATAGCAGGAGCTTTCACCATGTTGTAGCTGGACTCTTCAATCTCTTCGTCGATACGGATGCGCGTCACTTCATAGTTTGGCGTTTCCATATGTTCGTTAGGAATGATGTAAATCCGGATCCCGTGACGGCTTTCAATACGGCGTACTGAATCACGTTTTTCATTCATCAGGTAAGTGGCAACAGAAACTGGCACCTGAGCATGAATTTGACTGGTGTTGTCTTTAATGGCTTCTTCTTCGATTAAACGTAAAATCGACAGAGCGGAAGACTCAGTGCTGCGGATAGTGCCGCGGCCATGACAACGTGGACAGACGTGAGTGGCCGATTCACCCAGTGAAGGACGTAAACGCTGACGTGACATTTCCAGTAAACCAAAACGTGAAATACGGCCAATCTGCACGCGGGCACGGTCTTGTTTTACGGCGTCTTTTAAGCGGTTTTCTACTTCACGTTGATGGCGCACTGGCGTCATATCGATGAAGTCGATCACAATCAAACCACCTAAGTCACGTAAACGTAACTGACGGGCAATTTCATCTGCGGCTTCTAAGTTGGTATTAAAGGCTGTTTCTTCGATGTCACCGCCTTTGGTTGCTTTTGACGAGTTGATGTCAATCGCAGTTAAGGCTTCGGTGCTGTCGATCACGATAGAACCACCAGAAGGTAAACGCACTTCACGGCGGAAGGCGGATTCAATCTGAGTTTCAATCTGGAAGTGCATAAACAGCGGTACTTCGCCCTGATACATTTTGACGCGGTGAGCAAAGTCAGGACGGAACTGCTGAATATAGACTTTGGCTTCTTCGAAAATGCGTGGGTTGTCGATCAGTATTTCACCGACATCACGGCGCAGATAATCACGAATTGCGCGGAATACCACGTTGCTTTCCTGATGGATCAGAAATGGTGCAGGGCGGTTTTGCGCTTCGTGAGTAATAGCAGACCAGTGCTTTAACAAGGCTTTTAAGTCGTAATCCAGCTCTTCGTGAGATTTACCCACACCAGCAGTACGAACAATTAAACCCATGCCGTCTGGCAGTTGTAATTGATCCAAAGAGTCTTTTAAATCCTGACGCTCATCACCTTCAATACGACGGGAAATACCACCGGCGCGAGGATTGTTCGGCATCAGCACTAAGTAAGAACCAGCTAAAGAGATAAATGTGGTTAAGGCTGCGCCTTTTTGACCACGTTCTTCTTTGTCGATCTGGATAATAACTTCCTGACCTTCTTTGACCACTTCTTTAATATTGGGGCGACCGTCAAAGGTATAACCGGCAGGGAAATATTCGCGGGAGATTTCTTTCAGAGGTAAAAAGCCATGGCGTTCAGAGCCATAATCAACAAAAGCTGCTTCCAGACTGGGCTCAACCCGGGTGATTCTTCCTTTGTAAATGTTTGCTTTTTTCTGTTCGTGTCCTGGGCTTTCGATATCCAGGTCGTATAATTTTTGTCCATCGACAAGTGCTACGCGGATTTCTTCTTCCTGCGTGGCGTTAATTAACATTCTTTTCATTGTTTTGTGACTCTATAACATAGGCCACAACGCAACGACATCCTGCGTCCGCGTTTCAGATGGTCAAACATATCAATGCTGCAGTCTCTCGACTGGGGGATGCTTGAGCTAACTCATTTAATACCTTTACCGCTGTGTTACTTCGGGTTGCTTGCTGTGGCATTCACTGAGGATCTTAGTCCGTCATGGCTAGCCTGCTTATCACCTTACTCGAACCTAAAACAGTCCAGGTATTTTTGGCGCCGCCTTGTCAGGGCCGCACTTAAATGTTTTTTGCTGTGATCTGACACAGAGATCGCGCGATACCGCGCTGCGTTGTCGCAATTTTTTTTTGCCTAAGTGACCGGAAGCTGTGTTTTGTCTCTGTCAGTAATAAATTACGCAGCATTACTTCAGACAAATAGCGTTATTCTCGTTCGCAGAGGATAAATACGTTGGTTTTCCCAACGAATTCGGTATGATCTGCCTCCCGAACGGTGCCTCACATTTTCTCTTACGTCACTATGAGCGCCCTAATTGCCATTTTTGGCATAATTAGCCCGGTGATTATCCCACTAATGTACGACCAATAGCAACTTAATTTAAGCTTAGCAGAGTAACTGAAACGCATGACTGAAAATATCAAAACTCCAGTGCAATATATTGATGTAGAAGAAGATTATTCTGGTCAGCGCATAGATAACTTCTTAATGGCGCGGCTTAAGAGCGTACCAAAGAGTGTGATTTATCGGGTTTTGCGCAAAGGTGAAGTGCGGGTTAACAAAAAACGAATTAAACCTGAGTACAAACTGCAAGCCGGCGATCAGGTGCGTGTTCCGCCTTTGGTGGTTCATGACGAGCCGGAAAAAGAACCAGTGTCGGTGGGCCTCTCGATGGTGAAAAACCTCGAAAGCCATATTCTTTT
Organism: Rheinheimera tangshanensis; assembly: GCF_014645135.1. Taxonomy (GTDB): domain Bacteria; phylum Pseudomonadota; class Gammaproteobacteria; order Enterobacterales; family Alteromonadaceae; genus Pararheinheimera; species Pararheinheimera tangshanensis. Next base: position 187,706 of record NZ_BMLH01000006.1, on the reverse strand, counting down.
TGAAGACAACGATTTAATAGTACTGAACAAACCTACAGGCATGGCAGTGCATGGCGGTAGCGGTTTATCTTTTGGTGTCATTGAAGCATTACGCGCCTTACGTCCGACCGCCCGCCATCTGGAACTGGTACACCGTTTAGACCGAGATACATCTGGTTGTTTGTTGATCGCGAAAAAACGTTCTGTGCTGACTAATCTGCACGAACAGCTGAGGCTAAAAACAGTAGAGAAAAAATACTGGGCTTTAGTGGCAGGGCAGTGGGACAGCAAAATCAAAAAAGTGACAGAACCGCTGCGCAAAAACACCTTACAAAGTGGTGAGCGTGTGGTGAAAGTCGATGAAGCTTTAGGTAAACCTTCGGAAACCCGCTTTAAAATTCTGCAGCGTTATGAAGAAGGTACTTTGGTAGAAGCCTTTCCTGTCACAGGCCGTACTCACCAAATCCGCGTGCATACCGCCTGTAAAGGTCATGCCATTGCCTGTGATGACAAATACGGTGATAACGAATTTACCTCACAAATGCAGAAGCTGGGTTTAAACCGTTTGTATTTACATGCCAAAACCTTGACTTTCACTCATCCAGGTACGGGCAAGTTACTCACCTGTGACGCACCTTTGGACAATGCATTAAGTAGTGTACTGGAAAAACTGAAGAGAAAATAATGAGTTCGGATATAGCTTTAGTCGTATTTGACTGGGATGGCACTGTGATGGACTCAGTAGGGCGTATTGTTTCTTCTATGCGCTGTGCTGCAGAGCTGTCTGGTTTAGTAGTCCCGACCGAACATCAGGTCAAACAAATTATTGGCCTGAGTCTGGACCCTGTATTTGATATTTTATTCCCTGGCATCAATGCCACACAGCGCCAGATGGTATTTGAACATTACCGCGACCAGTATTTATCACATGAGCATCCGCCTACACCTTTATTCGAAGGTGCAGAGCAAGTGATGCAGGAGCTAAAGCAACAAGGCTTGATATTGGCTGTTGCCACAGGTAAAGCACGTAAAGGCTTAAAGCGGATGTTTGCAGAAACCGGATTAGAGCCTTACTTCACCACCAGTCGATGTGCTGATGAAGCAGAATCCAAACCTAGCCCTGACATGCTGAAGCAAATTCTGACAGAGCTTAACTTACCGGCTCATCGTGCTGTGATGGTGGGGGATACGATTCACGATATGGCGATGGCACAAGCGATAGAAATGCCACGCATAGGTGTGACTCACGGTGTGCATGGCAGGGAAGAGCTAAGCCGTTATCAGCCTAAAGCGATAATTGATTCGCTGCCAGAGCTGTTAACGGCGCTTTAATTGAAAGTTCAAACTTTAGATATCGATTAAATAATTGAATAAAACGCTTTCGCCGGAGGCGAGCCTCTTTCTTTTGCGTCGCCAAAAGAAAGAGGCGCAAAGAAAAGGCGACCCTGGCCGCTTCGAAAGCCCGCTCAAAAAAGTGCGCCCAAGGCGACTCGGCAACTCGTTCGTCGCTACCGCTCCTCGCTCAAACACTCCTCGTCTTAAAACCTTGGTCACCCATTTTTGAACGGCTCGCGGCTAAGGGGAGGGTGTTAGTAGTTATATGTGCTGCGTTTAAAGGATCTGATCAAGGTTGCGTCAGCAAATCCCTGCCTTCGCTTCTAAGCATCTCAAGTAAACGAATCAACGGCAGGCCTATTAAGCTGTTTGGGTCGTCGCCTTCGAGCTTTTCAAACAAACTAATGCCCAAACCTTCGCTTTTAAAACTACCAGCGCAGTTCAGCGGTTGTTCTCTTTCTATATATGCAAGGATCTCCGCATCGGTTAATTCACGGAAATGCACTTTAAAGGGCTCAATACAGAGCTGATGCTGTTTGGTTTGGGCGTTGACCAGAGCCAGGCCGGTTAAAAAAGTCACACAATGGCCGCTAAAGCTTTTTAACTGTTTATAGGCATTTTCAGACGTATGAGGTTTACCGAGGATTTGACCGTTAAACACAGCTACCTGGTCTGAACCTATAACTAGCCCTTCAGTCAATTGATTAGCCACTGCTTGTGCTTTTAAGACAGCCAGACGACTCACCAGTTGCTCTGGTGTTTCACCCTGCAGAGCGGTTTCATCGACTTCAGGTTTGGCCGTAGAAAAGTTCGGTGTAAGTTTCTCCAGTAAAGCCTTACGATAGACAGAGGTAGAGGCTAAATACAAAGCTTGGGTTGACATAAAAGCACCTCGTTGGGACAATGCGTCGCACTATACATTTCCTGCATGAAGTTGCAACTTTGTCGGCTCTGTATATCAAAACAGCAGTGACTTGAGCTTATCTAAGTCACAATGGCCTTCAGAACGGCGGTTTAGACCGGAAAAATTAACAAAAAAGAGGCAGGAATCCTTTGACAGCTTTAGCCTCGATCTATATGATGCGCGCCTTATGCAAAAGGTAAAAATTCCAATTACCCTTGATCCAACACGTGCTGCACAAAAACGTTCTACGTTTGATGGCATTATTCCGCTGGTGAATTTAACCAGATTAACGGAGTCGTTAGTAAGTTCTGAGGGTGATGTAGACGTAGTAGTACATTGCGGAACTGATGAACAAGGTTTGGTCTTTATTGAGGCTCAAGCTCGTTGTCAGGTACAAGTGAAGTGTGAACGCTGTAGCGAACATATGAATCTGGAACTGAACAGCAGTTTTGCATACACTCCGATTCGGAGTGACAAAGATTCGGCTCACGACGATATTCCAGAGCGCTACGAAGTGGTCGAAAAAAACGAACACGGCGAAGTTAACTTGAGGCAATTGGTTGAGGACGAATTAATTCTGGCTTTACCCCTGTTTCCGATGCACGACGAAGGATCCTGTGATCCAACCAAAGTGCAGATGAGCTGGGGAGAAATAGAACCAGAACCAGAAAAACCGAACCCATTTGCAATATTGCAAGAATTGAAGAAAAAATAGTTTTTTTAGGAGAAAGGCAATGGCTGTACAGCAAAACAAAAAATCTCGTGCAAGACGTGACATGCGTCGTTCTCATGATGCGTTGACTGGGCCAACGTTGTCTGTAGACGCAACTTCAGGTGAAACTCACCGTCGTCACCACATCACTGAAGATGGTTACTACAAAGGTCGTAAAGTAATTAAGTAAGTTTGGATGCACTCGTTGCAACCACTACGACTTAAAATAGCTTTAGACATGATGGGGGGCGACCATGGCCCCCAATCAACTATTCCAGCAGCCATAGAAGCGCTGTGTGAATTTCCTCATGTAGATCTCGTCCTTTGCGGCGACTCCGAAATACTTACCTACGAGTTAGAACAAGCTGGTTATTTAAACCATCCTCAGCTTTCTGTTCAGCATGCTTCTCAAACCGTTCTGATGACCGACAAACCCTCAGTGGCTTTGCGCAATAAGCGCCAGTCGTCTATGCGTGTTGCTTTAGATTTAGTCGAACAAAACAAAGTCGCTGCTTGTGTCAGCGCCGGTAATACCGGGGCTTTGATTGCAATGGCTCATTTTGTTTTGAAGATGCTCAACGGTGTGGAACGACCCGCGTTAATCAGCAGCTTACCCTCAACTGTCGGCAGTCCGGTCTTTATGTTGGATTTGGGCGCGACGGTCAACTGTGATTCAGACACTTTATTCCAGTTTGCTGTGATGGGTGCTGTGATGGCTGAAGAAGTGGAGGGTATTTCCAGGCCTAAAGTCGCTCTGTTGAATATGGGTGAAGAAGAAATCAAAGGTTCGGATCAAATCAAACGAACCTCTTTACTCTTATCCGAATGTGCGGATATTAATTACATTGGCTATATCGAAGGCAATGACATCTTTTCCGGCAAAGCCGACGTCATCGTCTGTGATGGCTTTGTTGGCAATGTTGCGCTAAAAACCTGTGAAGGTGTGGCGAAACTCATCTTAAAACGTTTAGAAACTGCGCTGAAAAACTCCATGTCTGCTCAACTTTTCGGCTGGCTAATCAAACCTTTTCTGAAAAGTATGTCTTTAGGCGTGAACCCCGACCAGTATAACGGGGCAAGTCTGATAGGATTGCGCGGAATTGTAGTGAAAAGTCATGGAAATGCGACAAAAGAAGCATTTCTTAGTGCCATCCGTCAGGCCGTGCGCGAGGTTGAACGCCAGGTGCCGGTGAAGATCAAAGACAGGCTGGAACACGTATTAATTGACAAAGCGTAGGGCCCAATGTATTCACGCATTATTGGAACCGGAAGTTACTTTCCGTCTCAGGTCAGAACCAATGCTGATCTCGAAACCATGGTTGAAACCACAGACGAGTGGATCATCGAACGTACTGGTATCAAAGAACGCCGCATTATAGCTGACAACGAAACTGTCGCGACTATGGGGGCTCAGGCAGCACTAAAAGCGATTGAAGCCGCCGGCATCGACAAAAACTCCATCGATATGATAGTGATGGCTACCACCAGCGCCTCCCGCGCTCTGCCAAGTGCAGCTTGCGAAGTGCAACGTGAGCTGGATATTCCCGGCATTCCTGCTTTTGACGTCGCTGCAGCTTGTGCCGGCTTTTGTTATGCCTTAAGTATTGCTGATCAGTATGTAAAAAGTGGTATGGCAAAACGAGTGCTGGTGATAGGCGCGGATTGTCTGTCACGTTTAATGAGCCCTGAAGATCGCAGCATGGTGATTTTATTTGGTGATGCCGCTGGAGCTGTTATTTTAGAAGCGTCTGAGCAACCAGGTATTTTATCCACTCATATTCATGCTGACGGTAAACACTCCGAATTATTGTATGTCGACAATCCTATACGGGGTGTTGAAGCTTCTGTGCATACGTCCTGGGGCTCGATGAAAGGCAACGAAGTCTTTAAGGTTGCGGTCACTCGTTTATCTGAAGTGGTCGAGCAAACTCTGGCGGCTAATCAGATGGATAAATCGCAAATTGACTGGTTAGTGCCACATCAGGCCAATCTGCGTATTATCTCGGCAGTAGCCCGTAAACTGGAGATGTCGATGGATCAAGTGGTCATTAACCTCGACCGTTATGGCAACACCTCAGCTGCAACAGTACCTACAGCTTTAGATGAAGCTGTGCGTGATGGCCGTATCCAGCGAGGACAAACTATATTGCTTGAAGCCTTTGGCAGTGGTTTTGCCTGGGCTTCGGCTTTAATACGTTATTAACGATAGTGCGACAATATTTGCAGGAAAAATGATGAATAACAAACTTGCATTGGTATTTCCAGGACAGGGTTCACAAAGCGTCGGTATGTTAGCCGAACTTCATGCTGAATTTGCAACAGTTCGTGACACCTTCGCCGAAGCCTCAGCAGCTTTAGGCTATGACTTATGGGCCTTAGTGGCCAATGGTCCTGATACCGCATTAAACGAAACACACCGCACTCAACCTGCCTTATTAACAGCTTCTGTGGCTGTGTATAGGGTATGGCTGGAGCAGGGCGGTGCTACTCCTGCTTATTTAGCAGGTCACTCTTTAGGTGAATACTCCGCTTTAGTCTGTGCCGGTGTATTGACCTTGTCTGATGCCGTCAAGCTGGTAGAAAAACGTGGTCAGTATATGCAACTTGCAGTGCCGGCAGGTACTGGCGCTATGTCCGCCATTATTGGTCTGGACGATGCACTGATCGCCAAAGCATGCGAAGAAGCGGCGCAAGGTGAGGTAGTGTCTCCGGTGAATTTCAATTCTCCTGGCCAGGTGGTGATTGCCGGTAATAAAGCTGCGGTTGAAAGAGCCAATGAACTTTGTAAAGCAGCTGGTGCCAAACGAGCGCTGCCTTTACCTGTGTCAGTGCCGTCGCACTGCGCTTTAATGAAGCCTGCGGCAGACAAACTGGCAGCTGATTTAAACAGTATTTCGTTTCATACAGCTGTCATACCTGTAGTGAACAATGTCGATGTGCTGGCTGCTGCCGATGCCGCTGCAATCAAAGATGCGTTGGTACGTCAACTGTATAGTCCGGTGCGCTGGACAGAAAGCATTGAGTTTTTAGCTGCGCAAGGCGTCGACAGCGTGATTGAACTGGGTGCTGGCAAGGTATTAAGTGGCTTAATTAAACGTATCAATAAAGAGCTGAACACAGCTTCAGTGACAGATGTAGCGTCGTTAAAAGACGCTTTAGCTGCAGAATAAAAGGTTTAGAAACAATGACAACCCCATTTATTTCATTAGAAGGTCAGGTAGCCTTAGTTACAGGCGCAAGTCGTGGTATTGGTCGTGCTATTGCTGAACAATTAGCCGCTTTAGGCGCCAAAGTGGTTGGAACTGCAACAACTGAATCAGGTGCAGCTGCAATTTCCGCTTATTTAGGTGACAAAGGTCAGGGCCTGGTGTTAAATGTCGGCGAGACAGAGTCTATTGAGCAGTGTTTAGAGACCATTAAAGCTCAGTTTGGTGACATTGATATTCTGGTGAACAACGCTGGTATTACCCGCGATAACCTGTTGATGCGCATGAAAGAAGAAGAATGGTTCGACATTATGCAAACCAATTTGACATCAGTGTACCGTTTAAGTAAAGCTGTGCTGCGCAGCATGATGAAAAAGCGTCACGGCCGGATCATCAGCATAGGTTCAGTGGTAGGTTCTATGGGCAATGCGGGTCAAACGAACTATGCTGCAGCCAAAGCAGGCGTATTAGGTTTTACCAAGTCGTTAGCCAAAGAAGTAGCATCCCGTGGTATCACAGTGAACGCTGTTGCACCAGGTTTTATCGACACCGATATGACCAAAGAATTGTCAGACGAGCAAAAAGAAGCCATTTTCAGCCAGGTCCCGGCAAATCGCCTGGGCAAGCCGGAAGAAATAGCGGCCGCTGTAGCCTTTTTGGCCTCAGGTCCGGCAGCATACATTACGGGTGAAACCATCCATATCAACGGTGGTATGTATATGGTGTAAGCCAAGGGTCTTCGTGAACGAAGCTGTGGTTTCGAAGACGAAGGCAAATGGTTTGACCAGCAGGAAAAGACTAAGTCGTTACTTGCAACAAACCGGGCTTACGCATAAACTAGCCGCCACACAAAATTGCACCAATTGTTGCGATTTACATGAGAAAAAGGAAGAAAAGATGAGCAACATCGAAGAACGCGTTAAAAAAATTATCATCGAGCAGTTAGGCGTTAAAGAAGAAGAAGTGAAGCACGAATCTTCTTTCGTTGACGATTTAGGCGCTGACTCTCTGGACACAGTAGAATTAGTTATGGCTCTGGAAGAAGAATTCGACACAGAGATCCCTGACGAAGAAGCTGAAAAAATTACAACGGTACAGTCTGCTATCGACTATATCAAAGCCCACGCTGAGTAAGCGTTAAGCTGACAAAACGGGTAGCCTCTGCTACCCGTTTTTGTTTCTGAAGCTGTCTGCTACGAAGTGAAAGCAGAAGCAGATCAGCAATAAAGAATAAATTAGACTGCGGAGGATTCTGTGGCAAAACGTCGAGTGGTTGTGACGGGCTTAGGTATGCTAACGCCCCTGGGGAACGATGTATCGTCGACCTGGCAGGCTTTATTACAAGGTCAAAGTGGAATAGCGCTGTTTGATCATTTTGATCCAGAGGCTTACACCACCAAATTTGCTGGTTTAGTCAAAAATTTTGACGTCGAACAGTTTTTCCCGGCCAAAGAAGCCAAAAAAATGGATTTATTTATCCAGTACGGTGTAGCTGCCGGTGTGCAGGCTTTTAAAGACTCCGGGCTGGAAATTAACGAAGAAAACGCTGAACGTATTGGTGTTGCCGTAGGTTCAGGTATTGGTGGTTTAGGTTTAATTGAAGAAAACCACACCAAATTACTGAACAGCGGCCCACGTCGTTTATCGCCGTTTTTTGTACCTTCTACCATTATCAATATGATTTCTGGCCATTTATCCATCATGTTAGGTCTGCAAGGTCCAAATATCAGTATTGTCACCGCTTGTACCACAGGTGTGCATAACATAGGTCAGGCCGCTCGTATGATTGCTTACGGTGATGCGGACGCTATGATTGCAGGTGGTGCAGAAAAAGCCTCTACTCCTTTGGGTATGGGTGGCTTTGGTGCGGCTCGTGCTTTATCTACCCGTAACGACGCGCCACAACAGGCCAGTCGTCCATGGGATAAAGACCGTGACGGTTTTGTCTTAGGCGATGGCGCTGGTGTTGTGGTACTGGAAGAGTACGAACATGCCAAAGCCCGTGGCGCAAAAATCTATGCTGAACTGGTTGGTTTTGGTATGAGTGGCGACGCCTACCATATGACGTCACCACCAGAAAATGGTCGTGGTGCAGCTTTGGCAATGAAAAACGCCTTGCGTGATGCCGGTGTTAATGCGGATCAAGTGCAATATATTAATGCGCACGGCACCTCCACGCCTGCAGGTGACATTGCTGAAACTATGGCGATTAAATCTATTTTTGGTGCGAAGCCTGAAGGTTTAATGGTCAGTTCCAGTAAATCAATGATGGGGCACTTATTGGGTGCTGCAGGTTCTGTTGAATCTATCATCACGATTTTGTCGCTGATTGATCAGAAAGTGTCTCCAACCATTAACCTGGATAATCCGGATGAAGGTTGTGACTTAGACTATGTGCCGCATACGGCCCGTGATGCCAAACTGGAATACGCGTTATGCAATTCCTTTGGTTTCGGCGGCACTAACGGTTCTATTTTGTTTAAGAAAATCTAATGTTTGAACTCAGGGTCGGAGCAATGCTCTGACCCTTTGATTTTTCTATCTTATTTTTCCCGCCTATTGTCGTAATTCCAACTTAAGTCTGACAGTAACAGTCAATACTGGAGCTGAACCTCATTTCTTTTTATCAACAGAAGCACCAAAAACGATGTCCTATAAAAAAAGCTGTGTTGCTCTGGCTCTGATGCTTTGTGCTCAGGTCTCATTCGCCGATCCTATTGCCCAAACTAAAGGTAAGTTTGAAGATAAATTCCGTCAACTGGATGAATCTTTGCCAACGCCCAATATCTACCGTAATGCCGCAGGTGAGCCCGGTCAGCAGTATTGGCAACAGCAGGTGGATTACAAAATCAAAGCCAGTCTGGATGAAGAAAAACGTCGTTTGTCCGGCAGTCAGACCATAGAGTACAAAAACAACTCGCCTTATACCCTGAAGTATTTATGGCTGCAGTTAGACCAGAACATTTTTAAATCCGATTCTATGGCGGAAGTCACCAGCACCTTTGGTGGTGGTTCAGCACCGAGCAACGAGCAGCCTGCCAAAATTAGTTTGAGTGAGCTACGTAATCTGCAATTTTTGGCGGATCACGAATTAGGGTATCAGCTGGATAATATTAAACTTTCCGATGGAACTGCGCTTAAGTTTGTGGTGGTTGGTACCCAGATGCGCATTGATTTACCTAAACCGCTGAAAGCGGGTGAGTCAGTGCAATTTTCTATGGATTTTGCCTTTAATATCGTTGAAGAAGACGCGGTTTCGGCCCGTTCTGGTTACGAACACTTCCCTGATGACCCACGCAAAGGCGGTAATGATATTTTCTTGTTCGCTCAATGGTTTCCGCGTTTAGTGGCCTACACAGATTATGAAGCCTGGACCAACAAAGAGTTTTTAGGCTCAGGTGAATTTACCCTGGAGTTTGGTGACTATGAGGTCGAGATGACGGTGCCTGCTGATCATATTATCTCTTCCACTGGTGATTTAACCAATGCCTCAGAAGTGCTGACCAAAGAACAACAGCAGCGTTTAGAACAAGCCAAAACAGCAAAACGCCCGGTGTTTATTGTCACTGAGCAAGAAGCGCTGGAGAATGAAAAAGACGACACAGACGACACCAAGACCTGGCGTTTTAAAGCCACTAATGTGCGTGATTTTGCCTGGGCTTCTTCGCGTAAATTTATCTGGGATGCCAAAGGCTATCAACAAGGCGGCGCCGAGCAACCTTTTGTCATGGCGATGTCGTTTTATCCAAAAGAAGGTGGTGATCTGTGGAAAAAATACTCCACAGAATCCGTTGTGCATACGCTGGAGGTGTATTCGCGATTCTCCTTTGATTACCCCTATTCGGTCGCTCAGTCGGTGAATGGTCCTGTCGGCGGCATGGAATATCCGATGATCACCTTTAATGGCCCCCGTACCGAACTGCAAAAGGATGGCAGCCGCACCTACTCGCAAGCAGAAAAACGCTTTTTGATTGGCGTCGTGATCCACGAAGTAGGGCATATTTACTTCCCCATGGTGGTGAACTCAGACGAGCGGCAGTGGACCTGGATGGATGAGGGGTTGAACAGCTTTTTGGATGGGGTTGCAGGTCGGGAGTGGGACCCACAAATTCCTTGGGGTGTAGAAGCGCGCGATATCACTGACTATATGAAAAGTGAACAGCAAGAACCAGTGATGACCCAATCGGATAGTGTCACGCGGTTAGGTCCTAATGCTTATACCAAACCCGCAGTTGCGCTGAATATTCTGCGTGATGTGATTTTAGGCCGTGAACTGTTCGATTTTGCTTTTAAAGAATACGCCACCCGCTGGAAGTTTAAGCGCCCAACACCCTCAGATTTTTTCCGCACCATGGAAGAAGCGAGTGGTGTCGATCTGGACTGGTTCTGGCGCGGTTGGTTTTACAGCACAGACCATGTCGATATCTCACTGGATAAAGTGTACAAATTGCAGCTGGATACCAAAGATCCAGACATTGATTTTGAGCGTCGACGCAAAGAAGAGCAGGACAAGCCGGCGTCTTACTTTGTTGAATTAAACGAAGCTGAAAACAAAACCAGTTGGGTGGAACGCAATAAAGACGTCACTGATTTTTATGATAAAAATGACCGCTTTACTGTCACCAACAAAGAACGTAACAGCTACCAGCAATTCCTGGCCGACCTGGAGCCATGGGAGCGTGAGGTCTTTGAAAGGGCAATTGATGAAAATAAAAACTACTATGTGCTGAATTTCAGTAACTTAGGTGGTTTGGTGATGCCAATTTTACTGCAACTGACTTTTGAAGATGACAGTGTGGAAGAGCTGTATATTCCGGCTGAAATTTGGCGAAAAACTCCTGATGCGGTCAGTAAGCTGATTGTCACAGAAAAGACGTTGAAGCAGGTTGTGGTTGATCCTAAGTGGTTAACAGCGGATGTGGATGTGGAAAATAACCATTACCCGCGTCAAATTATTCCATCCCGTATTGAAGCCTTTAAACGGGAGAAGAGTAAAGACTTGGCTGAGCGCGATATTATGCAGGACAGCAAAACCAAGCTAAAAGAGCCAAAAGCTAAGGATTAATGATGCGTTGGATAGTGATTGTTTTATGCTGTTTGAGCGTGCAGTTATCCGCTCATGAAATGAAATCTGCTATCACCAAGGTGCTGTTTAACCCACGCACTGGCAATGTTGAAATCATGCACAGGTTTTATGTGCATGATGCCGAACATGCGGTGAAAAAACTGCTGGATAAATCGGCTGACTTAATCGCCAAACAGTCCACCCGCGATAGTTTTGCCTTGTATGTATCCAGCCATTTTCAGTTGAAAAGTGACGGTCAGGATCTGAAGCTGAGTCTGGTGGGTAACGAACTGGATGGCCGTTTTTTCTGGGTTTATCAGGAAGTGGCCATCCCACAACATCTGACACAGTTGCAGTTGCGCCATGATTCATTACAAAGCCTGTGGCCGGATCAGGTCAACGTAGTCAATATTGAAGGCCGTGGCAAAGTGAAAACCCTCAAATTCACCCCGGAACAGCAGTGGCAACAGGTGCAATTTAGCAAGTAACTGCTTAAATATGGGGCAGATCATTAGCTTAACTGTTAACAATGTGATTTGACCCCATTTTTAAAGTCACTGATTTCAGGCATACTTTCCGCCAGATTTTTTCAAATGATTTGGACTGGCATTGATGCTTTATCTGCAGGCACCGAATAGCACAGATCGTAGCTTCCAGTATGGTGACGGACTTTTTACCACAGTGCGGGTAAAAGACGGCAAAGCCATGCTGTGGGATTTGCATCTGCAGCGTTTGGTATCAGGCGCTAAAGCTTTGTTAATTCATGAATTTGATACGGATGAGCTGACGGCACAAGTCCAGCAGGCAATTTCAGCGTCTGATCAAGTCATTAAAGTATTAATCAGCCGTGGCCAGGCCGGTCGGGGTTATAGCCCACAAGGTATTGAATCGCCTTGCTGTTACATCAGTACCGCTGCTTTACCTGATTACAGTAACTGGCAACAGCAAGGCATTCGCCTTGGTGTAGCTGGTTTTAAACTAGCTCAGCAGCCCGCTTTGGCAGGTCTGAAGCATAACAACAGGCTGGAGCAGGTGTTGATTAAAGCCGAATTAACAGAGCGCGACGTTGATGAGCTTGTGGTACTGGACCAAACTGATGCTGTCATCGAAGTCTCTGCTGCTAATCTGATGTTTTGCAAAAAGGGTCAATGGTTTACACCCAAGTTGGATCGGGCTGGTGTCAACGGCGTGATGCGTCAGTATCTGATGACGCAGCGAGCGATCACTGAAGGTTGTTTTAGTCTGGCTGATCTGCAACAAGCAGAAGCTTTATTGGTGTGTAATGCCTTGATGGGTGTGGTTCCGGTGAAAGAATTTGCCGGGCAAGCTAAAAATATGGAACTGGTGCGCCAGTTTTTCCACGGAGTTGAGTTTTGATCCGAACTTTATTTGTAGTGCTGTTAGTTTCTCTGGTCAGTTTTTTTGGTTTAACCAATATCTGGCAACAGTACAGCCAAAGCACTTTGCCGCTGAAAGAGGCTTACATCGAAATTAAAGCCGGCGACAGCGCAATGAAACTCTGTCGTAACTGGCAGCAGCAAAATCTGTTGAGCAATGCTCAGTGTCGTTGGTTGTCTATTTATTTACGAGTACATCCTGAATTATCCAAGTTACATCAGGGTGTGTACAGAGTGCCGACAGAACAAAAACCAACCCGCTTATTACAAATGCTGCATCTGTTTGCCAGTGGAAAAGTGGCGCAGTTTGCTTTTAGTATCAAAGAAGGTGAAACCTTAAACCAAAGCTTGAAGCGTTTAGCCGAAGCTGAATATTTAAAGCATGATCTGACGGATAAAGCTGCATTAGTCGAGCTGGCAAAGTGGCCAGATGCCTGGGGTGACAAACCAGCTAATGCCGAGGCGCTGTTTTTCGCTGAAACTTACAATTACACCGCCAACAGCACCAGCACTGAATTATTAAAACGTGCCAATGAGCTACTGATCCAACGTTTGCAGCAGGCATGGGACAATCGGCAGGCACAACTGCCTTATAAAAATCCTTATGAGTTGCTGATCATGGCCTCTATCGTCGAAAAAGAAAGTGGTCATGAGCCGGAAAAACCGCTGGTCAGCTCGGTTTTTGTCAATCGTTTGGCCCTTGGCATGAAATTACAAACAGATCCAACAGTGATCTATGGTTTAGGTGATAGTTTTAATGGTGATATCACCAGAGCTGATTTACGTAATCCGCACTTGTACAATACCTATCAGCATTTTGGTTTACCGCCTGGTCCTATCGCAGCACCAAGTGGAAGTTCTATCCTGGCCGCGGCTCAGCCTGCGAAAAGTGACTGGCTGTATTTTGTTTCAAAAGGTGACGGCACTCATCAGTTTTCCCGTACGCTAAAAGAGCATAATGCCGCTGTGCAGCAATACATTTTTGGAAAGAAAAAACAATGACAATTCAGGGGCGTTTTATCGTAGTGGAAGGGCTGGAAGGTGCAGGTAAAACCAGTGCTATCCTAACTATCCAGCAGTGGCTGAGTGAACACAACATCAAATTTATCAGCACTCGTGAACCAGGTGGTACAGCTTTAGCTGAACAAATTCGCACCCTCGTCAAGCAAGTGCAGGATGAAAAGGTTGCGCCTGAGACTGAACTATTATTGATGTATGCCTCCCGCGTGCAGCTGATAAAAACTGTGATCCAGCCCGCCTTAAAGCAGGGTATTTGGGTAGTAGGGGATCGTCACGATTTATCCTCCAGAGCTTATCAGGGCGGTGGTCGTCAACTGGATGAAAGCCTGATCAACAGCATTCGTCAGGTGGTGTTAGGTGATTTAACACCGGATTTAACGCTGTATTTAGATATAGACCCGGCTATAGGGTTACAACGTGCTCAGGCTCGTGGTGAATTGGATCGAATTGAGCAGGAGCAACTGGCGTTTTTCCAGCGAACCAGGGCCAAGTATCTGCAAATCGCAGCCGCTGAGCCTAATATAGTTACGATCGATGCCGGTCAGTCTATGGAGCAGGTGCAGCAACAGATCCTGAACGCACTGCAACAGGCCTATCAAAGTGGATCTTTAAACCCAGGTCTATGCTCTGATGTCTGATTTCCCCTGGCTGGATTCGTACCAATACAAACTGACTGAATTGGCAGCCGCAGGGCAGTTGCATCATGCGTTATTGCTGACAGGCCCTGTTGGTATTGGCAAACTCGCACTTTCTAAACGCCTGGCGGCCTATTTACTTTGTAAGAGTCCACAGCTGCACCAGCCTTGTGGTTTATGTAAAAGTTGTCAGTTGATGGCGTCCGGCCATCACCCGGATCTGTGGCAATTGCCAACAGAAGGCAGCAGCAGTATTGGGGTGGATCCGATACGTGCTTTGGGTCAGTTTATGCAAGGTGCATCACAGCAAGGTGGCGTCAAGCTGGCGATTATTCCACAGGCTGAACTGATGACAGAAGCCGCCGCCAATGCGCTATTAAAAACGTTGGAAGAGCCGCCACAAAACAGTTTTCTGATTTTACAAAGTGCCCATCCGGCGCAATTGTTACCTACTATTTTAAGCCGCTGTCAAAGCTGGGCTTTAGCTCCCGTCTATGGTGAGCAGATAGAACATTGGTTGCAGGAACACAGCAGCAGACCTGTGCCTGATTTTTTACTGCAGTATGTCGGTGGCGCGCCTTTATTAGCATTGAAGTTATTAGAAAACGACGAAGCGGCAGCAATTTCTGCACAATTGGTTATGCTGAAGAAGTTCGTGTCCGCTCAGCTAGATATGTATGAGCTGTTAGCCCATTTACCTGACACGGAGCAATTGCCTTCAACCTTATTCTGGTTTGTACGGCAGGAGTTGTGGCAGAAAGGCGCGGATATGCAGTTAAAACATCATCAATTATTGCTGTCTTTGCAGCAATGGGGCCGTGACCGTCAGCTGATTTCAGGGCAAAATGCCGCGCTGAATTTATCCGCCTTGCTCGTGCAACTGCGTTCGGCCTTGTTGTAACAGGAGCTACTTGTGGACGAAATCCAACTGGATTTTACTGAGCTAAAAGAGCTGTATCGCTGCTATATGCCATTTCTGAAAAATGGCGGTTTGTTTGTGCGTACTGCGCGGCCCTACCGTATGGGGCATTCGTTATCTTTAGTCGTCACTTTGCCTGACGCGCTTGAACCTCTGCGAGTGACAGGCAAAGTGGCCTGGCTGACACCACAAGGTGCACAAAGCTCGACGCCCGCAGGCATTGGTGTGGCTTTTATCGACGATAAGTTTCAGTTGCAGGATAAAATTGAGAAATTATTAGGAGGTATGCTCGATTCGACCGAGCCTACCTACAGCCTTTAAAGATATAAAGCCACCTTCTGGCTGTTTTTAGTGAATGTTTTGGAGAAGTCTTTTGTTTGTTGATTCACATTGCCACCTCGACCGTCTGGAATGGGACAAATTAGCTCTGACCCTGCCTGAAGTATTACAGCAAGCTGCTACAGCCAAAGTTGAGCATATGTTGTGTGTCTCAGTCAGCCTGAAAGAATTTCCTGCAATGAAACAGCTGGTAGCTGCGTATCCGCAGGTCTCAGTGTCTTGTGGTGAACATCCGCTGCATCAGGAAGATCAAATAGATATCGAACTACTGCGTCGTTATTGCGCTGATCCAGCAGTAGTGGCCGTAGGTGAAACCGGTCTGGACTATTTTTATAGTCCGGACAGCAAAGCCATACAGCAAGAGGCTTTTGCCGCTCATATTGCTGTTGGCCGTGAACTTAAAAAACCTTTGATCGTACATACCCGCGATGCCAGAGCGGACACACTGGATTTATTGCGCTCTGGTGGTGCAGCTGACTGCGGTGGTGTATTGCACTGCTTTACCGAAGACTGGGATACTGCAAAAGCTGCTCTGGATTTAGGTTTTTATATTTCATTATCCGGCATTGTGACCTTTCGTAACGCCGATGAGCTGCGTTCTGTAGCGCGGCACATTCCGGCTGACCGCTTACTCATTGAAACTGACTCGCCTTATTTAGCCCCTGTGCCTTACCGTGGCAAAACTAACCAACCGGCTTATGTCAGCGCAGTGGCTGCTTGTATTGCAGAGCAACGTAATGTCAGTATCGAATTGTTGGCAGAACAAACCTCAGCAAACTTTTATCAGCTATTTCAATCAGTTAAGAAAGCTTAATTGAAGAGAAAAGTAGCCCAGAATCAAGGGATCTATTCTGGGCTTAGGGGAATGGCTCATCTAAATGAGCCGTGCGCTATACGGAACCAAAGAGGACAAACAGATTTACTTACTGGTTTTGAGTGTAGACAAAGCTGTAAAAATTTCCTGCACTGAACTTAGTCTATTAAGTGCTTCAATCCGAAACAGAAGCCCAAACTTATCCTGATCTTATACCGCAGTTATCCCCAAGTTATCCACTCCACCTCAGGCTAAATAAGCTTTTGCAGCAAACTGAAGAGCTTTGTCGTACTATTGCTATAGAAGCTAAAGTTTTAACATATCATTAATGTTAGAAAAAATTAATCTAATAAAAACTGCAAAGTCAGTGTTGGTTTGAAGTTGAGTGGGTTTAGTTCGCTGTAAAAGTAGCTGAAGTTTTTTGGCTAGACTTTTGTCCTGTCGATTGAGGTCAATTTATATGTTATAAACCATCTGGATTTGCGTTTTGCTCCGATGAAGCTGGACTATGTCTAATTTATTTATGTGCAGCTTTGCAGTAGGGTTGGCAGTATCAAGGACGATGTTTACCTATGGATATTTTGACGATCAGCTCAGTGAATCTACTGCTGGGTTTGAGTTTCTTTTTAAGTCTCTTTTTGTATAGCAAAAACAGTACTGAGCTAAAGCATTTTAGGATCTTTAGTCTGGCAGGATTATGCTTAGCCCTCAACTCACTGATTGGTATAGTAAATAATATTGTTACTTTGCCCATTTATTTAATGCCAGCACTGGCAAATGCGGCGACTGTCGGTTTGCATTGTATTGTTTTGCTGGGAGTTCTGACACTCTGTAAGCTGCATTTCAGAGTGATTTGGTTTGCAATACCTGTGCTGCTTTCTTTTAGCCTGAGTTTTTTCGAACCTTTTAAAACAGAGATGGCTATGCGCCTGATCGCAAATTATTTGCTGATCATGATGTTGAATGTGCTAAGTTTCAAAGCGCTCCAGTCTGTGAACAAATCGACGATAGCCTTCACTGTTTTTAAAGCGGTGTTGATATTCAACGTACTGCAACTGTTCAGCAGAGGGCTGCTTTATGTACTGTTTGAATTAGAAATATCGCAGTTGGCTGAGCATCTCATCGTTCATCAGTTTGGCTGGTTTGCTTTTACAATCTATTGTTCTGGCTTATTAGCCAGCTGTTTACTGCTTTTAGTTGAGTCACAACAAAAAGAGCTTGAACGTAAAGCAAACACAGACCCTCTGACTGGTTTATTAAATAGAAATGACCTCAACTCTATTTTAAATAAAGAGATAGGCCGTTGTATTCGTCAGGGTGAAGCGATAACTGTGATGATGTTGGATGTGGATTTCTTTAAGCGCATTAACGATACTTACGGTCACTCAACCGGAGATGTTGCACTACAGCACATTGCAGAGCTACTTCGACAGCATTTTAGAAATTATGATTTGTTGTTCCGTATTGGTGGTGAAGAGTTTCTGGCATGTCTGCCCAATGTCGATGCACCACAAGCCAGGTGCAAACTTGAGCAACTCAGACAAACCTTTCTTCAACAGCCTGTGAAAGCTCAGGAAGAAATCCCAATCACTGTGAGCATGGGTTGGGTATCGACACGACAGAAATTAGACGGAGCCTTGTTGCTAAAAAGAGCGGATGAAGCTTTGTATCAGGCAAAGAAGCTGGGTCGTAATAAAGTACTTGAAGCAGAAGCGTTGTAACGCATGCCTTGTCCACTTTAGCTTAAAGTTGTGCTCTAGCCTTACCCCATCAAACCAATCATTCAGCTTTGAGTGAGGTTCCAGATGAATTCAACCTTTAAAGAGATGCCACAGCTTTACGTGCGTCTTGGGGGATTATTTTATCTGGCTATTATTGCATTAGGGCTTTTTGGTGAGTTGATGGTCAGAGGATCTTTAGTGGTACCGGCCGACGCCACTGCTACAGCGCAGAATATTACCGCTGCACCTACCTTATGGGCTCTTGGCATAGTAGGGGATTTAACTATGCAGCTGTTGGATATTCCCGTTATCGTATTGTTCTATTTGCTGTTTAAGCGAGTCAATGCCGGGTTAAATCTGGCGGCTACTTTTTTTAACCTGATCCAAACAGCGATGTTAGTTGCCAATAAGTTGTTGTTGGTGATCCCTTTGCTGTTGTTGGGTGGAACGGCTGCTGCTTCAGTGTTCTCTTCAGAGCAATTAGCGGCCTGGTCTGCTCTGGCTATTCAGCTGCACGCTTACGGTTTTGGCATAGGGCTGATTTTTTTTGCTTTGGCCTGTCTGCTGCGCGGTTATCTGATCGTCAAGTCTGGCTTTTTCCCTGTTTTTATTGGCGTGATGTTAGCAATAGCGGGTTTATGTTATTTGATTAACAGTCTGGCGTTATTGCTGGCTCCAGAGATGGCTGCACAACTATTCCCCTGGATTATGCTGCCGGTATTAGCAGGTGAACTCACTCTTAGCCTGTGGATGATTATAAAAGGTGTAAACAGGCAGAAGTGGCAGCAAAGCATATAAAGCCCGTCCATAAATCCATACAACTTCCTCTAGTACTTTAGTCTTTATGTCGACATAACATCTCGTTTTAGCTTGACCAAAGCCGATTCTAGGCGTAAAACGTAACCACCTTCCAGTTATTGTCGACAATCTGATGCTTGCTACTGAATTTAAAGAAGCTATTACTGCCGCCGACCGGGTGTTAGTGCAAATTCGCACCGCCATAGTGGAAGGTGACATTCCTGCTGGTACCAAGATCAGTGAGCCAGAACTGGCACGACGCTATGACTTAAGCCGTGCACCGCTGCGTGAGGCCTTAGCGCGTTTAGAGCGGTGTCATTTAATAGAACGTACACCCAATGCTGGTGCCCGTGTGGTCAAACTGTCGATTGAAGGTTTACGTTCTTTGTATCAGCTGCGTGAAGAGCTGGAAGGTTTAGCTTGTCGTTTGGCCGCAGAGCATATGACAGAGCAGGAAATTGCCGAAGTCAGAGCGCTACTTGATCAGCATTTGTCGACACAACGCGTGCGCGAAGGAGAAAGTTACTACCAGGAAGCCGGCGATGTCGACTTTCATTACCGGGTGATTTTGGGCAGTAAAAATCCTTATCTGATTAATATCTTAAGTGACGAGCTGTATTTTCTGGTGCGGATGTACAGAGTGCAGCTTGGCATGAATGGCCCTCGGGTATCGCGGGCTTTTGACGAACATAAAGCTATTATTAACGCCATTGCTAACCGTGATGGCGAACTTGCCGACTTACTGATGCGCCGTCATATCGCCGCATCCAAACGTAATATTGAACAACAGTTACTTCAACAGGGGACTTCACATGGCTAATGTAAAAAGCGCTGGCGCTCTGCTTCGTCAGGCAATTAAAGACAATCATCCGTTACAGCTGGTGGGCACTATTAACGCCTACACCGCCATGATGGCTGAACGTGTGGGTCATAAAGCCTTGTATTTATCAGGTGCTGGTGTGGCCAATGCCTCTTTTGGTTTGCCGGATTTAGGCATGACCTCGCTCAACGATGTCTGTGAAGATATCCGTCGTATTACCGGTGCTACTGAACTGCCTTTGCTGGTGGATGCCGATACAGGCTGGGGCGGCGCTTTTAATATTGCTCGCACTGTGAAAGAAATGACCAAAGCTGGTGCTGCAGGTTTTCATATTGAAGATCAGGTGGCGCAAAAACGTTGTGGTCACAGACCGAACAAAGAAATCGTCTCTTTGGACGAAATGGTTGATCGCGTCAAGGCCTCTGTCGATGCCAGAACAGACGAGAACTTTTTTATTATGGCGCGCACTGATGCCTTGCAACAACAAGGTTTAGACGCCGCCATCGAGCGTGCTTTAGCCTGTGAAGCTGCAGGTGCCGATGCCATTTTTGCTGAAGCTGTGTATACGCTGGAGCAATACCAGGCCTTTACTAAGGTGCTGAAAGTACCAGTGCTTGCCAATATCACCGAGTTTGGCCAAACGCCGCTGTTTAATAAAGCTGAGCTGGCTGGCGTGGGTGTGGATATGGTGCTCTATCCATTAAGTGCCTTTCGTGCAATGAACAAAGCTGCACTGAATGTGTACGAGTCTATTCTGGCCAACGGCGATCAGAAAGCAGTAGTGGACAGCATGCAAACCCGTGCTGAACTTTACGACTTCCTGAACTATCACAGTTATGAGCAAAAGCTAGACTCCTTATTTGCGGCTAAAAAATAAAAACAATAACTACAGCATTCAATAAATCAACAGAACAAATTAAAAACGGAGAGACAAGATGGCGAACGCAAAAGAATTATCAGGCGCAGGCTTACGTGGCCAAATCGCAGGTAAAACCGCTTTATCCACAGTAGGCAAAACAGGTTCAGGCTTGACCTATCGTGGTTACGACGTCAAAGACTTAGCCGCTCACTGTGAATTTGAAGAAGTAGCGCACCTGATTTTAAAAGGCGAGTTACCGAACGAAGCTGAACTGGCTGCGTACAAAAAACGTTTAAAAGCTATGCGTAACCTGCCACAGGCACTCAAAGAAGTGCTGGAACGAATTCCTGCTTCTGCCCATCCTATGGATGTAATGCGCACGGGTTGCTCTATGTTAGGCAACTTAGAAACTGAACAGAGTTTTGCTCAGCAACAGGATGCGACCGACCGGTTACTGGCGATTTTCCCTGGCTTAATTAACTACTGGTATAACTTCAGCCATAAAGGCCAGCGCATTGAGGTGGAAACAGCGGCCGATTCTATTGCCGAGCAGTTCCTCTGGACTTTACATGGTGAAAAACCAACTCAGCTGCATACAGATGTAATGAACTCGTCGCTGATTTTATACGCAGAGCATGAGTTTAATGCGTCTACCTTCACTGCCCGTGTTTGTGCATCGACCTTAAGTGATATGCACTCGTGTATCACTGGCGCTATTGGTTCATTACGTGGCCCTCTGCATGGTGGCGCCAACGAAGCGGCGATGGAACTGATTGAAAAGATGGATAATCCGGATGATGCCGAAACCAAGTTAATGGGCATGCTGGAACGGAAAGAAAAAATCATGGGGTTTGGCCATGCCATTTATGCCGAGTCTGACCCACGTAATGCTGTGATCAAAGAATGGTCAGAAAAGCTGGGTAAAGCTAACGGCAATACCTCCTTGTACGATATTTCTGTGCGCTGTGAAGCGGTAATGTGGCGTGAGAAAAAACTGTTCTGTAACGCCGATTTCTTCCACGCTTCGGCTTACAACTACATGGGTATTCCAACCAAGCTGTTTACGCCTATTTTTGTCTGTTCACGTTTAACAGGCTGGGCTGCGCATGTAATGGAACAACGTGCGGACAACCGTATTATTCGCCCAAGTGCTGAATATACAGGTGTGGAACCACGTAGTGTAACGCCACTATCAAGCCGTTAAGCACAAAAAGCACCCAAACTACAAAAGCCCTTAGTGGGCTTTTGTAGGATCTAAAGTAAACAATTTAACTGAGTGGCCACGCCATGAATTCTAATTACCGTAAACACTTACCAGGCACTAACCTGGATTATTTTGATGCAGAAGCTGCATGCAACGCTATTGAACCTGGCTCTTATGCCAAATTGCCTTATACCTCCCGTGTTCATGCCGAAAACTTAGTGCGCCGCTGCGATCCAGCGACTTTAACTGATTCGTTAAAACAGCTGATTTACCGCAAGCAGGATCTGGATTTTCCATGGTTTCCGGCCCGTGTGGTGTGCCACGACATTTTAGGTCAAACCGCTTTAGTGGATTTAGCTGGCCTGCGTGATGCGATAGCCTTGCAAGGCGGCGATCCGGCCAAAGTAAACCCCGTAGTGCCCACTCAGCTGATTGTCGATCACTCGTTGGCTGTCGAGCATGGTGGTTTTGAAAAAGATGCTTTTGAGAAAAACCGCGCTATTGAAGACAGACGCAACGACGACAGATTCCACTTTATTAACTGGACCAAAAAAGCCTTCAAAAATGTCGATGTAATACCCCCGGGTAACGGCATTATGCACCAGATCAATTTAGAGCGGATGTCGCCAGTTATTCACGCTATAGATGGTGTGGCTTTCCCTGATACCTTAGTCGGTACCGACAGCCATACGCCTCATGTCGATGCGCTGGGTGTTATTGCTATTGGGGTAGGCGGCTTAGAAGCGGAAAGCGTGATGTTAGGCCGTGCCTCCTGGATGCGTCTGCCAGATATTATTGGCGTGGAGCTGACCGGCAAAGCACAGCCCGGCATTATGGCAACCGACATTGTGCTGGCTTTGACTGAGTTTTTACGCAAAGAAAAAGTGGTGTCTGCTTATCTGGAGTTTTTTGGTGAAGGCGCAAGCAGCCTAAGTTTAGGCGACCGCGCTACGATCTCCAATATGACGCCGGAATATGGCGCTACTGCCGCTATGTTCTCTATCGATCAGCAAACTCTGGATTATCTAACCCTGACAGGCCGTGAACCAGCGCAAGTCAAATTGGTGGAAACCTACGCCAAAACTGCAGGTTTATGGTCCGACAGTTTAAAAACAGCAGAATACGAGCGTGTGATTCGTTTTGATTTATCCAGTGTCGGCCGCACTATTGCTGGTCCTTCCAATCCTCATGCCCGAGTATCAACCAGCGATTTAGCCGCTAAAGGCATTAGTGGTGTGGTAGAAAACGAGCCTGGCTTAATGCCGGATGGCGCTGTGATTATTGCTGCTATTACCAGCTGCACCAACACCAGTAACCCACGTAACGTCATAGCGGCTGGCTTATTGGCGCGCAACGCCAAGGCCAAAGGTTTAAGCCGTAAACCCTGGGTGAAAAGCTCCTTAGCGCCTGGTTCGAAAACTGTTGAGCTGTATTTAAAAGAAGCCAATTTATTAGGCGACTTAGAGAGCTTAGGTTTTGGCATAGTGGCTTTTGCCTGTACCACTTGTAACGGGATGAGTGGTGCTTTGGATCCAGTCATCCAAAAAGAGCTGATCGAGCGTGATTTATACGCCACAGCTGTATTGTCTGGCAACCGCAACTTTGATGGCCGTATTCATCCTTATGCCAAGCAGGCGTTCTTAGCTTCTCCTGCGCTTGTGGTGGCTTATGCTATAGCCGGTACTATCCGTTTTGATATTGAAAAAGATGTGCTGGGGCTTGATAAAGATGGTAAGGAAATTCGCTTAAAAGACATTTGGCCAAGCGATGCTGAAATTGATGCTGTGGTTGCAAGCAGCGTCAAACCTGAACAGTTCCGCAAAGTTTATGAGCCTATGTTTGCATTGTCGGTTGATTACGGCGAAAAAATCAGCCCGCTGTACGACTGGCGTGCGCAAAGCACTTATATCCGTCGCCCACCGTATTGGGAAGGCGCACTGGCTGGTGAGCGCACTATGAAGGGCATGAAGGCGCTGGCCGTGCTTGGCGATAACATCACCACAGACCATTTATCACCATCCAATGCCATTATGATGGACAGCGCGGCCGGTGAATACCTGCATAAAATGGGGCTGCCGGAAGAAGATTTTAACTCTTATGCTACTCACCGCGGCGATCACTTAACAGCGCAGCGAGCTACTTTTGCCAACCCTAAGCTGATTAACGAAATGGCAGTGGTGGATGGCAAAGTCAAACAAGGATCGTTAACCCGTATTGAGCCTGAAGGTAAAGTCACCCGGATGTGGGAAGCCATTGAAACTTATATGCAGCGTAAGCAACCTTTGATCATTATTGCTGGTGCTGATTATGGTCAGGGTTCCAGCCGGGACTGGGCGGCCAAAGGCGTGCGGTTAGCAGGTGTTGAAGTCATAGTAGCTGAAGGCTTCGAGCGTATTCACCGTACCAACTTAGTGGGTATGGGGGTATTGCCGCTGGAGTTTAAAGCAGGTGTGAACCGTAAAACCTTAGGGTTGGATGGCACAGAAAGTTATGACGTTTTAGGTGAACGTACACCTCGCACAACTCTGACTTTAGTGGTGACGCGCAAAAATGGTGAAGTGCTGCAGGTGCCAGTAACTTGTCGTTTGGATACAGCGGAAGAAGTGTCTATTTATGAAGCTGGTGGCGTGTTACAGCGTTTTGCCAAAGACTTCCTTGAAGCTAAGGTGTAGGGAAAACTATGAGCTATTTGCCACAAATTAAAATACCGGCCACTTATATCCGTGGTGGCACCAGCAAAGGCGTATTTTTCCGTTTGCAGGATTTGCCGGAGGCAGCACAAACTCCGGGAGCGGCGCGTGATGCGCTGCTGCTGCGGGTGATTGGTAGCCCTGATCCGTACGGTAAACAAATTGACGGTATGGGCGGCGCTACGTCCAGTACCAGCAAAACTGTGATTTTAGCCAAAAGCAGCAAAGCCGATCATGATGTGGATTATCTGTTTGGCCAGGTCTCTATCGATAAAGCTTTTGTTGATTGGAGCGGTAACTGCGGCAATTTATCCGCCGCTGTCGGCTCCTTCGCCATCAGCGCAGGTTTAGTCGATGAGCGCCGTATTCCACAAAACGGCAAAGCTACAGTGCGGATTTGGCAGGCTAATATTGGCAAAACCATTATTGCTCATGTACCGATGATCAACGGCGAAGTACAAGAAAGTGGTGACTTTGAACTGGATGGGGTGACCTTTCCTGCCGCTGAAGTGCAACTGGAATTTATCGACCCTGCCGCCGATGAAGACGGCGAGGGCGGTGGCTCTATGTTCCCGACGGGTAACTTAGTGGATGATTTGGACGTGCTAGGCGTAGGTACATTTAAAGCCACACTGATCAACGCCGGTATTCCAACTATTTTTGTTAACGCCAAAGATATTGGGTACACAGGCACAGAGCTGCAGGACGCCATTAATAGCGATGCCAAAGCTTTGGCTATGTTTGAAACTATCCGCGCTTATGGTGCGGTGAAAATGGGCTTAATTACTCATATAGACGAAGCTAAAACCCGTCAGCATACGCCTAAGATAGCTTTTGTCTCGCCAGCAACAGATTATGTTTCGTCCAGTGGTAAAGCCGTGACTACAGCAGATATAGATTTAGTAGTGCGGGCTTTGTCGATGGGCAAATTGCACCATGCCATGATGGGCACTGCTGCTGTGGCTATAGGCACTGCAGCTGCAATTCCGGGCACTTTAGTCAATCAGGCCGCTGGTGGTGTTAAACGCAAAGCCGTACGTTTCGGTCATCCGTCTGGCACTTTAAGGGTTGGGGCTGAAGCGGCATTGGTAGCTGGCGAGTGGAAAGTCACCAAAGCTATCATGAGCCGCAGTGCCAGGGTATTGATGGAAGGTTGGGTGCGGGTGCCTGCTGAGACGTTTTAATCTCACCTAAATACAAAAACTGATAAGCCGTAACCTAAATTCTAAATTTACGGCTTATAAATACCCTGCCTTGTTGAAAAGGCAGGTTATTCTCTGTAGATTGATTATCGAATTTACGATTTTTTAGGGGAGCCTTAGATGAAGAAGTTAGGTTACAGTCTGTTCGCCGCTTTATGTTTAAGTTCTGCAACGCTGTCTTCTGCAGTGAAAGCTGAAACAGTAGACTACCAGTATCTGACCGTTGCCGGTTATCTGAATTTTTACTTGTTAAATCTCAATGCCTGCGAAGACTATCATCCGGAAATTCGCCAGCAGGCTTATGATGCAGAAAAGCAGCTGTATCCATGGCTGACTAAGTTAGAGCAGAAATTAAAAGGCGCAGACGCTGACAATAAAACCTTGTCCGGTGTAGTGCAAAAACGCCGTGAAGCCTTAAACCTGCAAATCAGTGAAGGTGATTTCACGCTGGATCATTGCAAAGCCATAGTTAAGTTATTAACCGGAGATGGTTTAGATCAGACACTGTTAAAGAGTCTGAACTAAAACTCGATATACTCTGGAGTCTGTTGTCTGAGAAGCCACTTGTCTCTATAAGAGCTGGTGGCATTTTTATTGGTGTATCTGATGGCTATAACCGTTTTATCCGCTGCTGATGTGCCTCAACTTATGCAGGTGCAGCAGAATTGTTACAGCCAGGAACTGGTTGAATCTGCGACTGTGATGGCTGAGCGGATTTCAGTGTTTCATCAAACCTGCTGGGGTTATTTTGTTGACCAGCAAATGGCAGGGTACCTGCTGGCTTATCCTTCGGTGCTTGGCAGTATCACGCCTTTAGCTGCGGCTTTTCCTTTGTATCAAAACACCAACTGTTTGTATCTGCATGATATGGCGATTTCCAGTGAGTTTCGCGGCCAGTCCTTGGCTCCGAAGTTACTGGCTCATGCCAGAGCTGAAGCCAAAGGCATGGGCTTGCAGGCGATGGCTTTGGTTGCTGTGCAGGGTGCTGAAAGCTACTGGGCAAAACAAGGTTTTGTCAAAGTCGTGAATTTAAGTGCGGATCAGCAGGCTATTCTGAAGACTTATTTACCTGAGATAGCCAGTTATATGCTCTGCTCTTTATAAAACCGACTCGTGAAACTCGACTCGTTGAACCCTGACCTCGCAGCCCGGCCCATCCGGACTGCAGCCGTAAATACCAATGCAAATCTCGTCTTTATCTCTGATATGGCTGATATCCAATACTCTCAGTTGCTGCCATTCTTCGCCCAGTAAGGCGAAGATCACAGCGTCCTGCTGTGAAATTTCAACTTTTAAGGTCCAGTTTGTCGCTGGTTTGATGCTTTGGCTGGCCCAGTCTGATTTTCCGTTTTGTGTATTCACTGAGCCCAGCGCTGCCTGGTCTTTTGATAGCCATTCCGCTGAGATTTTTAACCAATTATGGGCATCTTTTCTCAGCATAATACCAGCCTGATCGAACTTGCTATTGGCGTTTACTTGTACTTCAACAAGCAGAGATAACTGCTCAGCAGTACTTTGCCAATAATAGAAATGGCCATTGTCGCGGTAAAAGTGATAATGCGTATGTTGCCAAAAGTCTGTGTGGGCTGCTGTGGTAAATCGTAGCAGTGGCCCGTCCGAATACTGCTTGGGCGGGTTGAACCATTGAGAAGAGTTTGCCATTTTATCTCCTTTGACTAGCAAAGCCGGGTCACAGGCCCGGCTTTTGTTGTTTTGACGCTAGGGTTTTATCTGAGTTAATAATTCAGGTTTTTCATAATTAAAGTTAATCCAGGGATTGGTGCCCAGCGTTTCTGCACCTTGTACAGCGGGCTCCTCATAACGCATCACGAAATGTTCTGGCCCATGCGCATATGCCACAACCAGGCCATAAGGCGCGTCGAAGAAACCGCCATGAGGTACTAAACCCGGATAGCTGATACGCCAGGCGTCACCATCCGCTGGTACATAACCTAAGGTCAGTTTAGCCGTAGTATTGTCAGGTAATACAAAAAACCAGGTCCAGGCGCCACCCGACACTATGGTCATCACTTCATCGATGCCTACCCCATTGTCGGCACTGTTGACATGTAGCTTACCAAACTTTTTCTGCAGATAATGCACCAGTTCCGGTGCCATCGCCTTCATATCGTAGACCTTAGGGTAAGGCGCCACACCTTTTTCTGAGGTGGATAAAAAACCACCTCGTGGAGCTGCAGCCTCGCGGCCCGCTAATTTGATCTGTTCCAGCAGATCACCTCTGTGCAACGCAAAGTGCGCAATCAACTGCTCGCTCTCTTGTTTAGTTAGCGCCCGCTGTTTTGCCTGAGCTATTACAGCTTTTGCCTGTTGTGGTATTGCCACAGTACTGACTCTGACACCAATAGACCTCAATACCTGATTGACCTGCTCCAGGCCTTGAGTTGCCGGTCTGCCATCGCTGTAGGACAAGGTTAATTGTCGGCTGTCAGAGTGAGTTTGTGCTGTGCTTTGAGTCCATGGCAAGCTGGAGAGTAAAGCCACTGCCATTAGTTTGTGCCAAAGGTTCATTCGGAGATCTCCTGATCCAGAAAAATAGAAAACTGCTGTGTTCT
Source organism: Rheinheimera tangshanensis (assembly GCF_014645135.1). Classification (GTDB taxonomy): domain Bacteria; phylum Pseudomonadota; class Gammaproteobacteria; order Enterobacterales; family Alteromonadaceae; genus Pararheinheimera; species Pararheinheimera tangshanensis. The sequence continues at coordinate 159,514 of NZ_BMLH01000006.1, read as the reverse complement.
GAGTCAGTGTAATTTCTACTAAATTCAATATAAATAGCGGTTTGGTGGATGAATTGTTTACTTATGGTGAACTATGAATGGGTTCTCAGAGCCTGGCTGTTATCCCATACCGAGTGGCTCGCTGAGATTTAGCCTCATATTTGACTATAGTGCAGTAGCATAAAATCGATAAAAGCTCTGACTTTTTGAGATTGCTCTTTGTGATAAGGATAAATGATGTACAGCGAATGCTGTTCTGTCTGCCAATCCGGCAACACCTGTTGCAGCTCACCTTGAGCGAGCGCCTGTTTGACAAAATACTCCGGTAATAATGCTATGCCATGGCCCAGTTTTGCCGTTTGTGCCAAGGCCAAACCGTTATTGACGGTATAACGACTGACTGGTAACTCAACATCTTGTTGTTGCAGTTGTTTTTTAAAACTCCAGCGTCGAGCTGACGAGGATAAACTATAAACCAGACACTGATGTTGGCTCAGATCGGCAGGACTGTGCAAAGGCGGGGATCGTCTCAGATAATCTGCAGAGGCACAAAGCACTCGTTTTATATCGGTCAGTTTACGTGAGCGCAAACTGGAATCCGCCAGTGTCGCACCTCCCCGAACGGCAATATCCACACCTTGCTCCATCAGGTCGATATAGTGATCCGTCATCAACAGCTCTATCGCAAGAGCAGGGTGTTGTTGCATAAATGCACAAATTAGCGGATTGATTTCGACAAGACCTAATGACATAGGTACGCTGATTTTTAAACTACCTTTCAGTGAGTCAGTGGACTCGAGCACAGACAGATCGGCCTGTGCCAGACTGTCCAACACCTGACAGATCTGCTGGTAATAGGATTTGCCCTGATCTGTCACATGCAGTTTTCTAGTAGTTCTTTGGATCAACGGACTTTGCAGGTAGTCTTCCAGCTCATAGATATTTTTACTGACAGCAGCTTTGGATAAATTCAAATCATCGGCTGCCGCTTTAAAACTACCGAGTTCAACCACCCGGCGGAACACAGTCAAAGCTCTAAGTTTATCCATAGATCGCCACCTTACTAGATTTTTTCCAGCAGGTAATTGCCGGATTTTAAGTCGTCCGCCAGCTCTTTTGAGCGTTCCAGAACTATGGCCCAATACCTAAGACGCTGAGTATCTTTGAGTTTATCGAAATCTTTACGGTCCGGAATTTTGCCATAGGGCAAAGACTTCACCCAGGAGCTGGACGGGCATAGCAGGATCATTTTGTCCATCTGCGCTGCTTTGGCACGACGCCAGGGCAGGGATTTATCAAACCAGCCGGGGATCAGGTACGGATAAAAGTGTGGATATAAAATCAAACCTTCCTGCTGATAAGGCAGCGGCAGATGATAGTCCAGCAAACCACCGTCCATGTATAAACCTGCAGGTAAGCCTGCCGGATCTTTGACGGGGTGCATCACCATAGGAATAGAACCTGAAGCCAGTAAACTCGCTTTAAAGTTATCCAGAGTCAGCGGATAAGCCTCATGGGGTACTCGCTGCAGTAAAGTTGGGTTACTGTGGTTTTGCATCACCACTCTTTTATAAAATTTTTGCAGCAAGGCAGGTTTGAGCAGGTTAGCGCCAGCCGCCAGCATTAAACGTCGCAGTTGCGCAGCCTTGCGTTCTGATTTTCGGACTTTTACTTCGCGGGCTGCAATAAAATTCAGTTGCAGCACAGGGTTATTTAATACCTGCACAATAGCATCATCACTCGGAAACACCTGATCCAGCACTGAAGCTGAAGTGGCCGTAATTTCATCAATACTGGCGTTAGCTGAAAAACATAAGCTACTGTAGGCTTTAGCAAAACGTTCTGTGGCAGCAGCAGGGTTTTGCTGTGTGACACAGGCAAAACGCCAGGCGCCAGCCGAACTGCCGACTAAAGATAAAGCTGAGGTTCTGTCCTTAAAAAATTCACCGAATAGATACTGGTCCAAACCAAATAAGCAAAACCATTTAGGGCCACCGCTGGCTCCCACTACCAAATCAATGTCTTGCTGACGTAAACCATATTGCTGTACATGCTCAAAAGCTGTGGCTCCTGCCAGTACTCTTAGTGTCGACTGTGTCACCCGGTTTTTTCCCTCGCATATACCCTTCGTACTTGAAGCCGGAGCTTTGTTGACTGCGAGCTCAAGCCCCAGTCACATAGGTTAACTATGCTCCTGGGGTCTCACGCTCTTGTCGCCTTCCTTCAACTCCAATTACTTTGGATATAGAACTATATAAAATAAAACTTACAAAGATGCAGCGAATAATTGCTGATGCATACGCAGTGCATACTCGTCTGTCATGCCAGATACATAATCACAAATAATGCGCATCTGCGCCTGATCGTTGTCTGCGCTCAGCCAGCGATTTTTTGTATTGGCTGGTAATAAACGTTGTGCTTCTGAACTAAAGGCTTCAAACAAGGAACGGACAATTTGCTGGCCTTTGTATTCGCCTCTTTGCACCTCCGGCGATAAGATCACCGCCTCATAGACGAAGTTCTTCAGCAGTTGCAACAACTGTTGCTGCGGCTCTGGCAGCCGGGCATTGTATCGGATCAATGGGTCTTGAGTGTTCGGCAGCGACTGATACAACTCAATACTGGTGATCAGCAAGTTTACTAGCGCACCAATGGCATCTTTACGAATATGATGTTCGGGTATAAATAATTTTTGGCTGATATGTTTTAACGCGCTGGCAATATCAGCAGGTAGTTTTGCCATTTCAGGCTCGGCCAGACGACGCCAGTGCTCCAGAGTTACAGTGCCTGTCACTATTGCATCTTCCAAATCATGCACACCATAGGCGATATCATCGGCCAGCTCCATAATGGAGGCATCCAAAGATTTATGCAGAGACTTTAAGAAAGGCGCTTTATCCAGTGTTTCGGTGCGCTGAAAAGCTTCACGATCAGCTGTTGATAATGGGCTTAAGATCCAGTCGAGCAAATCACTGTCTGCTGCATAAATAGCTTTGCAGGGTTTAACGGTCAGGCCTTGTTCAACGTGGGCAGGAGCTGGTTGTACTATCGGATACTTTAATAAACCCAACAAAGTACGGCGGCTTAAATTCATACCGCCACTGGCGGTGTAAGGTTCCAGTTTGCCGACAATACGTAAGGTCTGGCCGTTGCCCTCAAAACCTCCAAATTTCTGCATGCAGGCGTTTAGCGCCTTTTCACCGCCGTGGCCAAAAGGAGGGTGACCTAAATCATGCGCCAGACACAAGGCCTCCATCAGGCTGTCTTGCGCCAGTAAGGCACGAAGTAGTGGGTCTTCTTGCTGATAACTTAACTGAGCCACTAACGCTGTGCCTATTTGAGCCGCCTCTAAAGAGTGAGTCAGACGAGTGCGGTAGAAGTCATTCTGGCCTATGCCCATGATTTGAGTTTTCGCCTGCAAGCGGCGAAAAGCAGCAGAGTGCAGAATTCTGGCTCTGTCTCTTTGCCAGGGGGAGCGGTGATCGTTTGGTCTTTGACTCTGTTCGGCAAGACGGCGTTCGGCCCACAGATGCTGCATACAAAATCCTTCTGACACTAGCCTGAAATTTTTACTTTAAATCATTACTTTATGCTACGGCAAAAGCAGGAAAGAGGCGATGCGTATTTTTATAAAAAATACTGGACAAATAAACAGTGGTTGCTATATAAATGTTCAGTATCAAACGCAGGAGGATTTATGGCCGTTATTATTAAATACATTGTTGAGCGCGCTGGAGTAGAAAAAATGATCTTTAGTTCAAAGCCCGAAGCAGACGCCTATGACAGGATGCTGGATATTGCTGATGAACTTTTTGTAATGTTGGGGCAAAGTGAGTTAATCCCTGATGAGCAACAACGTGAAGATCTGGCGCTGTATTTAGCTCAGCAAAAAGAGCTGGTGATCCAAACGCTGAATCAGAAAACCAAACACACTAAAGCATCAGTTGCAGACAAAGATCAGGCCAAAGACAAGGGTAAAGAGCAGGGTACGACAGATGCTGCTAAAACGGCCGTTGTACTAACCGAAGTGACACAAGCAGCAGATGAACTGGCAGCTTAAGTTTTCAGCAGTTGCTTAAGTTTTTCACTCGCTTGTCCCTTTAGTTTTTATTAGAACAGCTAATTAAATAAATCTCTTTGAAAAGGCATAACTATAAATGATTTATGCCTTTTTTGTTGGGGTTGAATAATTGAAAGTGCATAATCAACTGCTTTTACAGCATTTTTATTGGTTTTGTGTATTGTGGGTGAATAGTGAATATGAAAGTAAGCTGAATTAGTTATGATGAGGTTGGTGTTTTTGCATTAGAAAAACTAATGACCAGGCTATAAATTATCTCGTTAGTGGGTTGGTTAAATTTGCAGCATAATAACCACGTTTTCGGATGAACACTTTCTCAGACTTAACGAGGTTGAACATGAACAGTATCAATACAACAGTAGAAAAATCTAACGTGAGCACGACAGAGCGCAGCGTATCTTCTCTGCTGCTGGTGCGTCGGATCAATCAGTTTTTAGCTCAGATAGGTCGCGCGTTGAACTTGAGCGGCGCTGTTTATACGAAATAATAGTTTGAAACTGGGGCAGGCGATGCTGAGCCTGTTACAGAAGAGCTTTTATTGCTGAGTTCTTGTTGTTGATAAACGTAACCCCTTTAACGCGCTTAGATTGCTGCTAAGCGCGTTTTTTTTATGCTGTAACCACCACTTTGGCTCTGTATCATTTTTGTTGCTCATTGGTACCTCTCAACATTCTATCCTCGGTTCTGTCGTAATTTATTTGTCATCGCTGGCTCTTAAGCTACTTTTATGGGAACTCTATTCTTAATTCTTACTCTGTAGTATCTGAAATACAGATTTAAGGCATTGAATTTTTTCATTAAAGCTTAAGGTTTGGATCAGGTAGACTGCTGTTGAGTACCACAGTCTGTGATGACAGAGCACATCAATATAAGCTGACACATGCTCTGAATTCAGGTGTCAGAACAGAGACGATATTGACTGATAACATGCGAGGATGTGCAGGTTCCGATTGCAGAGTTATCGCCATTCGAAGGGAGTAATCCCTCATAACAGCAACAATTGGAGTTACAGATGGATAACAATACCAAGGGCAAATGCCCTGTGATGCACGGCGCTTTGACCAAGTCGGCTGCCGGCGGCACTTCGAATCGCGACTGGTGGCCGAATCAGTTAAATTTAAATATTTTACATCAACATTCTTCTTTGTCTGATCCTATGGATCAGCCTTTTAACTACGCTGAAGCTTTTCAAAAACTTGACCTGGCCCAGGTGAAAAAAGATCTGTATGCCCTGATGACCGATTCACAGGACTGGTGGCCGGCGGATTATGGTCACTATGGCCCGTTATTTATTCGTATGGCCTGGCACAGTGCCGGTACTTACCGCACCAGCGACGGCCGGGGTGGTGCGTCCACAGGTTCACAACGTTTTGCACCGCTCAATAGCTGGCCGGATAACGGCAACCTGGATAAAGCCCGCCGTTTATTATGGCCAATCAAGCAAAAATACGGCAATCAATTGTCCTGGGCCGATTTAATGATACTGGCCGGTAACTGCGCACTGGAATCGATGGGCTTTAAAACCTTCGGTTTTGCAGGCGGCCGTGAGGATATCTGGGCTCCGGAAGAGGATATTTACTGGGGTGTTGAGACCGAGTGGCTGGGCGATAAACGCTACTCTGGCGATCGTGAATTAGAAAATCCGCTCGCGGCAGTGCAAATGGGCCTGATTTACGTCAACCCTGAAGGTCCGAATGGTAATCCTGATCCAGTCGCTTCCGGACGCGATATTCGCGAAACCTTTGCCCGTATGGCGATGAATGATGAAGAAACTGTCGCGTTAGTGGCGGGTGGCCATACCTTTGGTAAGTGCCATGGGGCCGGCGATGCGGCCTTGGTAGGCCCTGAACCTGAAGCTGCACCACTGGAAGAGATGGGGCTGGGTTGGAAAAACGCCTTTGGGACTGGTAAAGGTGTACATACCACAACCAGCGGTATTGAAGGCGCCTGGACTCCAACACCAACCCAATGGGACAACAGCTATTTTGATACCTTATTTGCCTATGACTGGAAACTGGTAAAAAGCCCGGCAGGCGCTCATCAGTGGATCCCAACAGACGAATCAGCAGCCACAGCAGTGCCTGACGCTCATGATCCTTCAGTTCGTCACGCCCCCATGATGACTACCGCGGATTTAGCGTTGAAAATGGACCCGATTTACGAGCCTATTTCACGACGTTTTCATCAGAATCCGCAGGAATTTGCCGATGTGTTTGCCCGGGCCTGGTTCAAATTAACGCACCGTGATATGGGGCCTGTGGCACGTTATTTAGGACCTGAGGTACCGTCGGAAGAGTTAATTTGGCAAGATCCGGTACCAGCGGTCAAACATGAACTGATCAATACTCAGGATATCGCTGCACTGAAAAGTAATATTCTCTCGTCCGGTTTATCTATTTCAGAGCTGGTTTCAGTCGCCTGGGCTTCAGCTTCTACCTTCCGTGGCTCAGATAAACGCGGTGGTGCCAACGGCGCCCGTATTCGTCTGGCACCACAAAAAGATTGGACCGTCAACCAGCCTGCGCAATTAAGCAAAGTACTCTCTGTGCTTGAACAAACTCAAGCCAGTTTCAATCAGCAGTCAGCAAGCCGTAAGGTGTCTCTGGCTGATTTAATTGTACTGGCAGGTTCTGCAGCTATTGAACAGGCCGCAAAAAATGCCGGTGTTGCTATTGAGGTGCCTTTTAGTCCGGGCCGCACTGATGCGACGCAAGAGCAAACTGATGTGGAGTCTTTTGCTGTGCTGGAGCCGGTCGCTGATGGTTTCCGTAACTATGTCAAAGGCCGCTACTCAGTCAAAGCTGAAGAGCTGTTGCTGGATAAAGCTCAGTTACTGACCTTAACTGCGCCACAAATGACAGCTCTGCTCGGTGGTCTGCGGGTGTTAAATATCAATGCAGACAAATCGGCGCATGGGGTTTTCACTAAGCAGGCTGATACATTAAGCACCGACTTTTTTGTCAATCTGTTGGATATGAACACAGTCTGGACTCCGGTCTCTGCAGAAGCCGAAGTGTTTGAAGGCAAAGACCGCAAAACGGGCGCGTTGAAGTGGACCGCCAGCCGGGTTGATCTGGTGTTTGGCTCCAACTCTCAGTTGCGCGCTTTGGCTGAAGTTTATGCCCAGCATGATAACAAGCAGAAGTTTGTCCGCGACTTTGTCACTGCCTGGAATAAAGTGATGAACGCTGACCGTTTTGACTTAAAGTAAAACCAGTCTTTTGGTACTGAGTGAAACAAAGGCAGCTGCTTGTAAACAGCTGCCTTTTTACGTTTTATCAAGGTGGTTTTTAGATAAACTTGTTGAAACTAAATGATTTTACCCTTAGTTTTGAGCCTGCAGAAAAATGGCCTGACGTAGGAAACTATGGACACTTTATTTATTGACGCGAAAAGCGTTACACCTCACAACCTGCGTATTTACGAAGAACTGATTGATATTGAATTGCCGCGAAGCTCAACAGAAACGGTTTTCCCTCAAAAGTCGAATACCTTAAGTTATGCCTTTGAAAAAGATGGGGTATCGCTTGGGTACTACAAAATTCTGTCTGTAAAGCTGTCTGCAACTGACGATTTTGCGGTTTTTACCTTACATAAACAGTAGATATCTGTATTACTGCATTAGCTAACGTTGGGTTGCAAACCTGATTCTCCGTTGCATACACAGCGTTATTTTGAATGAGGTGCTCGTGTGAAGTTTGTTATTGTGATGTTGTTGATGTTCTCCACGACTGTCTATTCAGCTGATGCACATTTTGTACAAGTTGGCGAGTTTAAGCTTGAATACAAGATTGCAGGCGTCGGACCCGAAGTGGTCTTGTTGGAAGCTGGCGCTGGTGGCGGCATGGCAGACTGGCAACCGGTTTTTTTGTCGCTTAGTAAGCTTGCGAAAGTGATTCGTTACTCCAGAGTCGGTGATGGTAAATCAAGCCAAATCAAACGTCATTTTACCTCCATGGATTACGCCAATTTTGCTGCAGAACTGCTTAATCAATTGGCTATTCAAGCTCCGGTCATCTACATGGCCCATTCCTATGGCGGCAGCATAGCCCGCGATTTTGCGTCTGCATATCCGTCAAAAGTAAAAGCTCTGTTGTTGCTTGATCCGTCCTCGGAACACGATGTAGATATCTTACGCGCTATCAATCTTGAGCAAGGCAATAAAGAAATTGCCCAAATAAAGCTAGACGATATGGCGCAGGGGATGTCAAACAACTATCTGGATTTCTGGAGCAAAAGGCCTTTACCTGACTATCCCCAAATCAAAGATATGCCCGTTACAGTTATTGCTTCAGTTAAAAAAATAGCAAAACCCGCTAACCTGTTTTTCACCGACAGAGGCAGGGCTATGTGGGGGGAGCTTTGGCAGAAATGGGCTTTAGACTTTCCTCAAGGGCGTGCAGTGTTAACGGATAAAAGTGGGCATTTTGTTCAGTTTGATGAACCAGAGCTGGTCGCGACAGAGCTTGGATTATTACTGGAAAAACTGCGGGCTAACGAATTGAGCTCCAGCCCAGGCCATCGGAGTCAGTCTTGAGCAACTGCGGGTGTGAATTGATCAACCTAGAGGAATTAAAATGTCTGTTCTAAAAATTATTTCTGCTGTTTTCTTCATAACTTGTGCTCAACTTTGTCTGGCCGCTGTGCCTATCGAACAAGCAAACTGGCAAGCGACTTTCACCAAATTTAATGCCAAAGGTACGCTGGTGATTGCGGATGAGCGGGTAACACCGGCTAAATTACTGGTGTTTAACCCGGAACGCGCCAAACAGCGTATGTCTCCGGCTTCTACTTTTAAAATCCCACACAGCCTGATGGCGTTGGATGCTGGAGTGCTAAAAGATGAATTTCAGCTGTTTCGCTGGGATGGTGTAGAGCGCAGTTTTGCAGGCCACAATCAGGATCAGAATTTACGCTCTGCGATGCGCACCTCAGCGCTTTGGGTGTATGAGATATTTGCTAAACAAATTGGTGAAAAGCGGGCAGCACAATATCTGCAAAAAATGAGTTATGGCAATGCCGATCCTTCTACAGACAAAGGTGCTTATTGGGTTGATGGCAAATTGGCGATTTCGGCTTATGAGCAAGTCGAGTTTGTTAAAAAGCTATATTTGAATCAATTGCCTTTTGCCAAGGAGCATCAGTTGCTGGTGAAAGATATGATGGTCAATGAAGCTGGCAAAGAATGGATCTTAAGAGCAAAAACCGGGTGGGAAGGGCGTTTTGGCTGGTGGGTTGGTTATGTCGAATGGCCAACAGGTCCGGTATTTTTTGCGCTAAATATAGATACGCCAGAACGAATGGCAGATTTATACAAAAGAGAAGCTATAGTGCGGGATATTTTGCAGTCTCTGGGCGCTTTACCTGCAGCAACAGCGAAGCAATGATCTGCGATTTTAAATCGAAGCTGACAAAGGCGACCTTAAAGCCGCCTTTGTCATTACCAGTAAAGCTTCTACTTATCCAGCCTCAATAGGATAGGCGTATTCAGTTAAACCTAAATCCGCCAGTACCTTGTCTAAATGCGCATAAGCTTCTTTTGTCGGGCCAGGATAATCGCCACCTATAGGTACATTACCGACATAACCTATGTCTTTGGTACCTTCTGGTGTGCAGAAAAACGCCGCCAGTACCAAGCTGCGGAAGCGGCCAAAAGCTGTGGCTATGCGTTTAAACTGAACCGGAGTTTCGGCAGTATCAAAGGCTATATCGTCCATAATGGCTTTTTGCTGCGTCTTAGTGAGCGCGACAAAGGTTTTGCTAAAACGCATCTGCGCTTCATCGTCTATCCAGGTCAGAGCCGACAAAATAGTCAGTCTGTCTTGTTGCTGACGCTCGTAAGGCGCGCTAACCCATTCATCGACCACAGCAGGTACATGCACTTCAGAAGCGCTGGGTACGCTGCCTTCACGAGGCAGCAGAATATCTGAAAGCACGGCCACTAAAGTCAGCTGCGCTTGAGTTAAGGTCAAAGGCCATGGCGATTCAGGTGGCAAAATTAAATTCGGATCTTTGCCATAACCCGGTGCTGTAATGGGGGCTAACTTTAACTCTGGCCAATGTTCAGTGGTCGCTTTTGCTGCATCCGCACCTGCATCAGTGGTACTGACGGGCGCACTGTCGCAGCCTGCCAATACTGCAGGCAACAAAGTACTAGCCGCTAATGCCATCATCAGTTTTAACGAATCGCGTCTGGTCATGCCGGATTTGTACTGCATTTGGTGCTGATCTGCTGTGTAGTTTTGATCCTTGGCCATCAGATCGCTCCTTGTTTTAACTGGGACGAAAGCCAGGATGAGTTGCGCATCGCCAGCGTCATAATGGTCAGAGTACAGTTTTTGTGCGGGTTAGACGCAAAGACGCCGCCATCCATCACAAAGAGGTTAGGGCAGTCCCAGCTTTGACCCCATTGGTTAGTGACTGAGTCTTGTGGCGATGCGCCCATACGGGTGGTGCCCACCTCATGAATAATTTCGCCGCCTTTTAAAATGGCTTGCTCTGGGGTTGGTAACTCACCAACATCAGCGCCCATTTGGGCAAAAATAGCTTTAGCGGTTTTCAGGCCATGTTCCACTTGCTTTAATTCATGCTCCGACCATTTCCAGTGAAAACGCGCCACAGGAATACCCCATTTGTCTTTTACTTCAGGGTCTATATCCATATAACAATGCTCGTTAGGTACCATTTCACCCCGTAAGGCAAACCCTATATAAGCACCATAATTCTGTTTGACCTGACGTTTTAAATCGGCGCCATAGCCCTGAACATTGCCAGCTATACCTGAACTGGGTTCGTTAAAACGACCACCAATTTCAAAGTGATAACCGCGTGGGAAATCCAGCTCTTTACGTTCTTGTGCTTTGTGGCCCCACCATGGAATAAACAAATGGTTAGCGGTATGGCCATCTTCGTTATAAATAGGCCGACCTTGTAAGGCTGGCACCATAGCGCCAATGTTGGCGCCTGTGGAGTCCATCAGGTTTTTACCGACCTGACCGCTGGAGTTGGCCAGGCCATTTGGAAAACGGGCCGATTTAGAATTTAACAACAAGCGGGCTGACTCACAGGCACTGGCGGCCAGGATCACTACTTTGGCTTGGAGCTGGTGCACAGTGGAGGTTTTTTTATCGACATAACTAACACCTGTCACTTTGCCATTTTCGTCGGTATCCACAGATTTCACCATAGCGTCGGTGATCACCTGCAAATTGCCAGTGGCTTTGGCCATAGGAATAAGCGACGTAGTGGTCTGAAAGGCTGCGCCAATAGAGCAGCCATGACCACAAGGGGTGGCGTAAAAACAGGCGGCTCTGTTATCCAAAGGACGGGTGAGTACAGCACGGTGCATAGGTGCCACCGGGATACCCAATTTTTTCGCCGCCGCTGCGATCAACAGCTCAGTGATACGGGGTTTTGGTGGCGGTTGTAATATGCCATCGGATGAAGGCGGCATATCGTCCAACCCCGTATTGGTGCCACAAACACCCACTAAAGCTTCAGTTTTATCGTACCAGGGCGCGATATCATCATAGTCAAATGGCCAGTCCGCACCTAAGCCGTCACGGCTTTTGCCTTTAAAATCATGTTCGCTGAAGCGCAATGAATAACGGCCCCAGTGATTGGTGCGACCGCCCAACATACGAGCGCGCCACCATAAAAACTCGGAGCCATCGGCTGCAGTATAAGGCTCGTTGGGCACTTGCCAGCCACCATCGACCGTAGCATCATAAAAACCGAAGTCTTTATCTGAGTTACCAGCCCCCATCAACGGTGCTTCACCGTTGCGTTTAAACATAGGCGTTTCTGTTTTTGGGTCGTAATCCCGTCCGGCTTCGAGCATCAACACTTTATGCCCGGCTTTGGTCAGCTCATAGGCCGCCATGGAACCACCAGCGCCGGACCCAACCACCAGCACCTCAAAGTCAAAATTGTTCATTAGTTCAGCTCTTTAATTTTGATATTTTTGAACCAGACCTTATCGCCATGATCCTGTAAACCTATATGACCCTCTTTGGCTGCAGCAAAACCTGGCCAGCTGGCAAACTTACTTTTCGCGATTAAGCTGTTCCAGTCAGTGCTGCCAATGGTCACTTTTGCCGTTTGCACGTTATTTTGCCAAATGGTTAAAGCCGAATTTTCTAACCTAATTTTAGTGCTGTTCCATTCACCAGCTTTTTTGTGGGAAGCGACAGGAGAGGCAATCATGTCGTACAAGGAACCTGAGAGGTGAGTGTCGAGCTTATTGTCCGGGTGGCGCTCGTTATCCAGAATTTGAATTTCCGGCGCGTGGGAGTAAATGTATTTACCTTTTTCATCAGCAAGAATAAGAATACCGCTGTTGCCGACTTCGGCAATTTTCCAATCCAGCGTCAGCTCAAAGTTTTTGTAACTTTCTTTACTGATTAAGTCGCCACCACCGCCTGCAGTCAGGGTGATAGCGCCATCTTCAATTTGCCATTTCTCATTGACAGTAGGCTGTTTAAAACTGCGCCACTGCGACATATCCTTGCCGTTAAACAATAACTGCCAGCCGTCTGCTTGTTCCTCTGCGGTCAGCTGATTATCAGCTGCAAAAGCTGGTTGGCTTAGCACCGACAGCAGCGCTAATACTGCTAAGGTTTTATTTTTTATCGATAAAATCAAGTTGCTACCCCTGTTATTTGCTGAATGCTCTGACGGCACCATGTTAGGTTTTCAGTTTAGTGTAATCGGTTTCATTGCTGCTCTATAAAACCAAGTAAAGCCATTAGAAAGCAAGCGTTGTTTTTAGTTTTTGAGCTGCAAACCTTGTTGTTTGCGCTGAAGTGTGGCGACGCTATAAGCAGGTAACTGAAAAGTTGATTGGATTCACTGCCTCTTGGATCCTCAGTTAAAGCTGAAGATCCAAGAGTGGGAAGCATAGCAGCCACTGCTGGCTCTTTACTTTTGAAATAGCCGGGCCGTCACTGAACTCAAGCTGCACCTGTTAGGGCTGCCCAAACACAGTGCTTAGAAACTTAATTATGTCATTCAAAGTCGGGGTGGCTAAGTCTTTAAAGCAGCCTTTAGTGTAGTCGTTACAGCCGCTATCGAGAAAGGCATGGCCTTTGCCTTGGTATATTTTAAACTCCACCTGCTGTCCTGTCGCTTTAAGCATACGGACATAACCACTCGCGACTTCAGGCGTGGTGAGATCATCTTCGCTGCCGACTAGTACAAACTGAGGCGGTAGTTTGTAACCAGCCTCCGGCAACAGATAAAGAGGCGATACAGCTTTGTAATACTGTTCATGGCTATCGACACTAATACCGTTACCAAACAAACCACGCGGGCTGGCGTTACCCCATGTCCAGAACGGGTTTTGTGCAGTTTCAAAACCACCTTTTGCACTTTGTAATAAATCAAAGGCGGTATAACTTAAGATCACCGCCTGTACTCTGGCGCCATCAGCAGCTGCAACTTGTTCGGCTGTTTTGCCTTTTGGCAGATAGCTGGGTGTGAACTTCTGGCTTTGTGGCGTAAAACCTTTGGAGTCCAAAGCACGGCCAGTCAGCATCACCATAGAAGCTAAATGACCACCAGCACTATCTCCTGTTATAGCAATTTTTGCCGGGTCGCCGCCGTAGTTTTGAATATGATCTTTCACCCAAAGCACAGCACCCAAAGCATCTTCCACTATTTCGTTGATTGTGGTGCTGTTGTTATTATCGCCAAGCAGCCGGTAGTTCATATTGACCACCACCAGATCGGCATGGCTTGCCATATAGAGCGCCATATCGTTCATTATGCTTTTGGTATTCACCAGCCAGCCGCCGCCATGAAAAATCACCAGCACAGGTAAAGGCTTAGCCGCTTTTTCCGGGCTGTAGATATCAGTCGTCAGCGAAAAGCCTTTTACTTTCACCCACTCAATATCTTTATGTAATTTCACCTCATTGAGTGCCAACACCTGTTGGCTAAAAAGTGAAGCAATAAAAAAGACGATATAAAAAACAGCAACTTGCCCCTTGCGCATAAAAACTCCTGATAAGTGTTTGCTGGCAGCTTGTACCACCAGGTTTTGGTTTGTTCACCCATGCTTTTATAAAAACATGAATTTGTGGTCGATACCAAGGCAATTCGGTGCAACAGGCTTTTGTGCGAAAAAACGTTAAGCGGATAAATAAATTGTGAAAGGGGTAGGTTGCAATCGCCGCGTGCGGCATTGCAACATAATCTGGATAGGATCTAATCAGGTGTTTGCTTTAGCAACTTTTCGAAATGAGTCAGAGAACAAACCATGTTTCTCAGTAAGTTCGTTACAGGCAGCAATAGCTTCAGCATTTTTTTGTAGCCACTCAGCCTGCAGATGTCGACTTATCTCTTGCTCCAGAGCTTTTTCCAAAGTCGCTGACAGGTCGATATTCAGGCGTCTGGCTTCAGCTAACAGCTCGCTGTTTAAACTGAGATTGGTCGATTTTTTTGTAGCTTTTGGGTTGAACCTTATTTTCATAATTGCACCATAACCTTTCAATGCAAATCTCAGTTGTACGTCTGGTCGAATATACAGTGTAACCATAAAGCTGGTACGCTTTGAGCCATTCAACAGTCAGATTTATATGTTGCTGGAGAGGGAAAAACACTCTAATTTAGAAACTTGGAGTAAAACAGCCTAAAAATAACAGGCCAGAGAAAAAGTAATAATTTTTCCGCACGCTTTTGGTCGCAGCTAGTCATAATCAACTGTTAAGAATAAAACCAGTGAGTGCGTGAAGGCATACTATAAATGTTAGATTAATTCGCACATTGAGGTGTACATGGCATCTAATAAAAACCAACATTATGTTCCTCAATGTTACCTTCGACAGTTTGCTGTTGATAACTCAACGTCTGCTATTAATCTGTTTAATATAGACAGAGAAATATTTATTAATTCGGCATCGTTAAAAAAACAGTGTTCTAAAAGTTACTTTTATGGTGATGATCTTGAACTAGAGAGAGCACTTCAACCTATAGAAGGACGCTATGCTGATATCGTTAGAGAAATTACAAGGCCGAATTATCACTTAACCGACGAGCATCGCAAGTTTTTAATATTTTTCTGGCGTTTACAGTATATGAGAACTGAAGCAGCCTCAAGACGTAGTATTGAAATGACAGATGGTATGAGAGAGGTAGCAGGGCTTGAACCTCAAGAATTTAAATTGGAGATGAAAGAAGCAGTCCAGCTGTCTATGAGAAACTTTGTAAAGGCAAGATTTGTAATGAATGATCTGAAGGTCTGCCTGATTAAGAACAAAACCAAAATTGACTTTATAACTTCTGATGATCCTGCGGTTTTAACTAATAAATGGCATTTTCTTGATAAAAGAACCTCCGGGAGTAACTTTGGATTAGGATCTGCTGGAGTAATTATTCTTCTTCCTATAACTCCTAGAATTTTATGTATTGGTTTTGATTCTGATGTTTATAGCATTCCTCACAATAAAGGGTGGGTTGATGTGAAAAGTGAACGTGAGATCGCTATATTTAATGAACATCAGTATCTAAGTAGTCGAGCAAACATCTTTTACCAAGATAAGTATTCACAAGAGCAGATCTTGGCTTCATTTACCCTACTAAAAAATAGGCGACCGAAAGTAAGGCATAAAATCCATTATGCCATCTTAGATGAAAAATTTGATGGGTATAAGAGATTTAAAGTAGTTGATTGGCGTGAAGCGACAAAACATCAAGAATCAATAATTCATACTGAAATGATTAATCCAATTCCATCGGCATGGCCAAATACTATTGAATGGAAGCGAAAAGGTTTTGTATATACTAATGGCTCTGGAGTGGGCTACATACGAGAAAGTGGGATAAATCCAGCAACAGATCATGATTTTGTAAAAGAATGTGCAAGGTAAATTGAATTAGTCTGACAAAGCGCTTTTGTCGGCTACTCCTCGTTTGCAATAACTCGTCTTAAGCGCTTTTTTACTAAGGAAAATTCATGGAAGGTATTGGTTTAATTGACGGGCTTAGTTCAAAAAGCAACTCTATATTTTGGCAACGACACATAGACTACCTGGAAAGCCAGATTGAAGCGCTTGAGGAATACAAGCTTCAGTTTGATTTTGCCCACAATTACTTTGCCTGGCTTTTGATTGCTGCTGAATACACTTTCTATGAAATTCGCCGAAAGGCCGCATTCGACAACAACAACCCTAAATATTTCGATAATGGATATGCCGATCTTGTTAAGTACAGTAAGAATATTTTGTCGGAAAAGTCACATCGTAGTCTTTGCATTATTGAGGCTATGCGAAATATCCTCGTGCACAAAGGCTTTCCAAATACTTATTCAGCAACGAAGTTGCACAAAAAATACGACCGTGATCTTTATACTAACGCGTTGACGATGATGCGTAGCCCAAAGTCTTATCATGAAATTAAAGTTATGAAATCTGAGATTCTTGCTGGGATCGGGCTTATCTCCCTAAAAAGCCTTCACGACTAAAACAGTAATAAAATGCGGATTGTTGTTCTTTTGTGTTTGCAAATCTAACCACCATCCTTCTTCTTCACTGGTGCAGGCACTGGCAAAGTGGTCTTTTGCTTTACTTCTTCAGTCAGCTCATTTAGTAACTCGTCAGCAGGGGCGCGGGTTTCGTCTACTTTTTTATTGGCTTTATCTTTAGCCCACTGTTTGGCTTCTTTTTCTAAAGTAGTTTTGTCTTTGATAGTCGAGGTGGGTTTTTTCTGATTAGCGTCAGCCCGTGCTTTGGCGTCCTCGACGTATTTTTTCGCCGCTTTTAATTCGTCAGCCGATTTGCCGGTGAATTGTTTCACCATGTCGTCTTCGGTCAACATGGCTTCCTGAGTCATTTCGGTAAAACGTTGTCTAGGCTGATTTAATAAATCAGCTTTGCCTGATTCTACCTTTTGCTTAATTTCTTCGACCGGATCCATGGCTTGTTGTTTTAAGTTCTCCTCCAGCGCGTTTTGCACTGAACCACCAGCTAAGCCTGTTTCAACAAAACCAGTTTGCTCTTCCGACAAACCTAAACCCTGGCCAATCTTTCCGGCAGCGACTGCCACTGCCTTTTGTTTTAACTTTTCAGGGTTGGTGTACTCGACCAGCTCTTTTGGCCAACTGGGGGCGATTTTGCCAGCAGCTCCTTCCACCACCTGGTTAAATATTTCAGTTTTGCCACCAGATACTAACAGAATCGCCATTTGGTTATGTTCTGAGTTCCAGACAAAACCGGCTTTTTCGGCTAAATGCGGCAAAGGGGAGTGCTCTGATACGACAAAATACAGTGGGCCTTGTTGCTGAATGGCCGTCGCAGTATTTAACAGGATAACAGCGGTGCGGTAATTGTCTTCACCCATTAACGCTACCATAGGGTCGCGGATCAAGGGGTTTTCAAATAGCTTGACTTCAAGCGGGTTAAAACCAACCAAGGGACGAAATAGCTCGCCTAAAAGCTGTGCCTGTGATGTCATTAATAAAGCCGGGGCAAAACAGCCGGTTAATAACAAACTGCATAACATCACTTTGATTTTTGACCACAACTTCATCTCAGACTCCGCACCCAAAAACAGCATTGATTACTGTGCGCAGGCTAGCAGAAGTCTGATCCGAAACATAGAGAGCTGACTGGCAGCTGAACAAAAAAACTGTCACTGTTGTATTCGACGCTGCAGCTTTGTTGGCTGCACTATTTCGGGCAATGCAGATTTAAAGGGATAGACGGGCGAGTTGCAGGGGCCGTGGCTTGTCCCGGCCCTTCAATGAGAACCGCGGTATCATTAGACGGGCGGGTGCAAGACCCGCCCCTACGGCTCAGAGCTCATAAGCTCTGAGCGTACTGAAATAACGCCTTGAGGATATTCATTTTTTTAACGTCATCGCCTGCTTCATGCGCCAGGTTTTCCAGTGCCAAACCGAATTCTTCAAAAGTTAAATTAGGTTTATCCAGGCCATGCGTGAGCTTATCGCTGCGATAGCGTTGCCAGCGTTGTTGCTCCTGATGGGTTAAGCTTTGTGGGTAGTTGCGGGCACGGTATAAAAACAGCAACTGATTTAATCTGTCTTCGCTAAAAAGCACAGGGTTGGACGCCAGTTGATCAGCACTCATTAAATGCAGCTGTTCCATCCGCTGTTTATCTTCGTTGGAAACAAAACCGTTATAAAGCTGATAATCCGGATTGGTTTCTACACTGTAGTCTGTCGGCAACTGATACAGCTCCATCACCTTAGGCTGAATAGCAGAGCGGTTTTGCCGCAGCCAGTCCAGATGCTTCAGGCAGGCGGCTCTGTCTATGCCCAAATCGGCAGCACGTTGTTCTGACAAGGTTTTAGCAGGGGATAACACAGGGCATTTGTTGATATGAATCAGCTTTAAGCCAAGCCTTTCCTGGTCTTCGTCCAAATCAGCGGTTTTGGTATACAAAAGTTGCTGCAAGGAGGCTAAATCCAGTTCCAACAAAGGTTTAGGATCGGCTTGCAGGTTGTAGCAAATCACGGCGTTTTTATTGGTTGGATGCGGCGCTAAAGGCACTATCCAGCTAACACAACCCTGAATAGCGGGGAAGCGGCCGGACACATGCACCAGCGGCGTTAAATTGACTAAATCAAATAACTTACTGACTTCAGTTTTTTTGCGTAAATCCAGCAGGTACTGAAATAACTTCGGCTGTTTTTCTTTCACCAGTTTGGCAATGGCGATAGTGGCGTACACATCAGACAAAGCGTCGTGTGCGCGTTGGTGCGATAAACCATTGGCTTTAGTTAAATCTTCTAATTTAAAGCTCGGGCTGCCATCGGCTTTTTCTGGCCAGACGATGCCTTCAGGGCGCAGCGCATAACAGGCACGCACTATGTCGATTAAATCCCATCTGCTATTACCGTGCTGCCATTCGCGACCATAAGGCTCATAGAAGTTACGGTACAGGCTGTAACGCGTGACTTCATCATCAAAACGTAAGCTGTTATACCCAAGCACACAGGTATTAGGCTGGCTGAAACGCTCGAGAATACGGCGGCAGAATTCGGTTTCAGGCAAACCTTTTTGATTACAGAGCTGTGGCGTTAAGCCTGTGATCAAAGCCGCTACCGGATGAGGCAAATAATCGTTCGCCAACTGGCAATACCACATATCGGGTTCGCCAATAGGGTTTAAATCTAAATCTGTGCGAATACCACCAAACTGGGCTGGACGGTCTTTTTTCGGATCCGCGCCCCAGGTTTCATAGTCGTAAAAATAGAATGTAGGCTGTGGGTTCAACACCATGAGTCCATAAATGCCAGAGTAAAGAGCGGGCAGTGTAGCACTGGTCGCTAAAGGCGTCGATTGTGGGACCAGGCTTTTTGAAAGCTTGCAAAGGCATGCATTCCTGCTCGACCATACAACAATACATAGTCCCGCTGATGTTAAGCCTCAATATCTGTCGACAGAGACAAGGCTTTATAGTCGTTCAACTCCTGCAAGCGGCGTTGATAGGCCGTGGTTAAATAATCTATAGCGTCAGAGCCTGCTGCATATCGCAGCGGCAGAACATCAGCCTTTGCCAGTTGTACCAGCACTTGACCTAACTTGGCTGGGTCGCCAGCCTGTTGATGGCTGACTTTGTTGTAAGCTTGCTCTAGTGCAGTGGAGTAGTCCTGATAGTCGGCTAGTTTCTCAGTGCCATACTGCACTGAGCTGCTATCGAGAAAGTCAGTGCGAAAGAAACCTGGTTCAACAATAGTCACCTCTATGCCAAAGCCTTTGACTTCAAGCGCCAGAGATTCAGTAAACCCCTCTACCGCAAACTTAGTGGCGCAATAGACAGAAGCCGCATCAAAACCTAAAGCGCCGCCAATAGAGGACAGGTTGAAGATACGGCCACTGCGCTGCGCCCGCATCAGGGGTAATACAGCGCGGGTGACATTCATCAGACCAAATACATTAGTGGCAAACTGACGCTCTACGTCGGCTTGTGGAATTTCCTCGAATACACCTAATTGGCCGTAACCTGCGTTATTGACCAGTACATCAATACGGCCAAAATGGTTGAGAGTCGCTTCTACTGCTTCCAGAGCCTGAGCGATGTCTGTGACATCCAGAGCTAAAGCCAAAGCTTTGTCTGAATCACCAAACTTTTCTCTGAGCTGCTGTAGATTGCGGCCTGTAACCACCACAGAGTCCCCTGAGGCCAATGCCGCTTTTGCAATTTCAGCGCCTATGCCCCGGTTTGCACCTGTGATAAACCAGACTTTTTCTTTTGTTGTTGCTATTGAATGTACATTGAGATCAGACATCACGTTGCTCCTGTGTATTGCTGTGCTAAGCGAGAGTTCGCCATGAATTTAGCTTGGCAGCAGGGCTCTCTTTGGTGGTAGAACAAAACTTGAGTGTCCTTGCCTGTTTCTTCAGAATTGGTAAGGACAGCAGTTTTTGTCACATAAATTTAGCATTCTGCGATTTTTTACTTGTAGCTCAACTGATATAAAGGTAAAAAGTCGGCCCAATTTTTTGCTATAAGCGACAGGACAAATCATGAAAGAGCGTATTGGTTTTATTCATCAGCCGGGCAGTGCTGTCACTGTGGAATTACCTGACTGGGTGGCATCTTTTGTCGACTGGCAGAAAACCTACGTAACGGACGATGAGAAAATGGCCTTAGCTATTGAATTGTCAAAACAAAACGTTGAACGTGGTACGGGCGGCCCTTTTGGTACTGCTATTTTTGATCGCTCGTCAGGCCAGCTGTTAGGGGTAGGGGTCAACCGTGTGGTGCCTTTAACCAATTCCACCTTACATGGTGAAACTGTGGCTATTATGATGGCCGAAAAAGCCTTGGGTACTTTTACTTTGGCAACAGACACTGGCCGTGAGTTATTTACCTCCTGTGAGCCTTGTGCCATGTGTATGGGCGCTGTGCTTTGGAGTGGCGTCAACCGTATGGTTTGTGCTGGTGCTGCTGAAGATGCACGTGCTATCGGTTTTGACGAAGGCCCGGTGTTTGAGCAGTCTTATCAGTATTTAGAAAAAGCCGGTATGGAAGTGGTGCGTCAGTTCAAACGCAGCGACGCCAAAGCTGTGCTGGATTATTACAAAAACTCTGGTGGCCGGATTTACAACGGCCGGGATTAACAGGAAATTGTCATGTTATTTGTTGTGATGCTGGGGGGGAAACACCCAAAAGCGAAAATTGAAGTGCACGATGTGGTCTTTGTTACCGGCAACAGTCTTGAAGACTGCTACCCAGAGTTGCGTCAGCAGTGGTTTGGCACTCTGGCTGGTATGCATATCGATTCCTGGATGCAGGTGGATGGAATCGAAGGCTATCAGGTACGGTTTTCTGAGCAGGCACCTGCAGCAGATGAATTACGGTTATTTTTCATCAACTTAGGTGGCTATACTCCAGGCGCTTTTGGCGAAGATCACCATTACCTGCTGGTAACAGCCCAAGACAAAGCTCAAGCAAAGCAGAAAGGTAAAATGCATCTGCCCAAAAGCTGGGATAAACCTCATACCGATGCCGTGCTGGATGTGGATGACTGTATTGCTATTGATCAGATAGGCGGTCGTTATGTGCGTTTGACTCAAGGCCAGCACAAAGAAACAGTGCATCAGTCGGATTATCTTGTTTTGGGTTAAAGCTGAACCTGAGCTAATCCCGGCTGGGTTTTCTTTAAAGTCACAACATACTTTTCAAAGCGTTCTTGTTCGCTTTTTTCCAGCTTGTTTTGCCGTAGTACACGAGCAGCGTTGCGAGCATAGTTGATGGTTTCGCCTGTTAAACCTGCACTTTTACTCATGGCTTGCAGCAAGTTGAGTGCTATCACCGGATTGGTGGGCATATAGTCGAAGGTTTCGCAAAAAAGCGACACAGCACGGCCATATTGCCCCATCAGATAAGCGTCTGTGGCTTCGGTATTCATTTGTTTGATTTGCTGTTTTAAGCTTTCGTGTTGGTCTTGTTCCAGCTGCAGCATAATACGTTGAGTTTCAGTCAGGAAGTCATCGTCGTATAACATGGTTCGTAACTTGTCGATACAGAGCTGACTGGAGTACAAATCGCCCAGTTCAAAATAGGCTTTGGCAGCGTCCATACAACTGTCGATGCTTAAATCATCCAGAGGGAGATCCTGGATTTGCTGTATCAGTTCACGACCTTCTTTAATCGCACCACGGCAGCTGTGCATCCGGCTGCGTAAAATCACAGTTTCACGTTTCAGCGCCTCAACATTAAAACGTTTATGCAGAGCATCCAGCAGTTTAGCGGCGTTTTGGACTATCACAGCTTTTTCCAGCACGTTAGCGCTTTTAGCCTGATCAACTAAAGCTCGGGCGTGGTTCAGATAATTATCTGCGGTATCGTCAATAGAATGACGGGCACCCTGAACTATTTTTCCGGCAATACGGGCTGCCAGATCGGTGTGGCCTAATATGACACATAGATTACTCAGTGTTTTTTGCCGGCTGATATTTTTCGGCGACAAGGTGGCGGCCTTACTGAGGGTGTCAAAGGCCAGTTGATACCGACCGTGACGCACATATAAACGAGATAACCAATCCAGAGCTTCCACTTTGGTATCGCCAAATTGCGTCAGGTCCACCAGCTCAAGTTCGGTATCTTCCCAACGTTCCAGATAAAAGCAACTCAAAGCATGACCCAAGCGCGCCCAGCTATAGGCTTTTTGTTGTAGTACTTTTTGGTAAAAGGTTTCGGCCTTGTCGTATTCGCCGAGCTTCAACAGTAATTCACCTTTTAAACGCATAGCCTGTAACGCGAAGTCTGGCTTGGTGCGGATCACAATATCGCATTCTCGAGTGGCTTCAACATATTCGTGTTCAAACAGGCGGAAAAATACTTTTCTTAGCTCGAGGCGGTGCTTGATTGCTCTGCATATACGTTCTTCCAGTGCAGGTGCGGTAAAAGGTTTGAGCAGGTAATCGTCTGGCTGTAACTCAATGACACCATGTACGATTTGGCTTTGTGCTTCGGCGCTTATGACAATAAAGCAGCAAAGCGGAGCCAACAGTTGCTGCTTTTTCAACGCTTCAAATAACTGATAACCATCTTTACAGTCACCGAGATTGAAGTCACATAAGATAAAATCGAAGGGCATATCGATGCATTTTTGCATAGCTTCGCCCGCGTCTTTGGCTACGTGAATAGCCTCAAACCCCATTTGTTGTAACATTCCTTTTACGGTGGCCCGGACAGGCGCACAGTCATCAATGACCAAGACTTTTTTGCAACGAAAAAATGACTGGTCCATAGCGGATTAACTCTTTTTCTGCGTTTAACTGCTGCTTTATAGCGATGAAACTACATTCTGCACGCTAAATAGTCAAATTAACTTCGAAAAAAGTGTGTTTATTGTTAACCATTGGTAATGAATGATTTGGCATAAGGATGCAGCGAAAGGCTGATAACCCAGAAAAATTCTGTTTAACTCATTATTTTGTATAGATTCCAGTTTGTATTTATCCGGTGTTGTTCCAGCAAGTTTAACGCTTTTACCCTTGAGTAAATGCCTGAACCGCATAGCTCAGGCTTATGGCATAATAAAACAGTTCTGCAGACAGTTTAAGGTTGTACCGCTTTGTTTAAATTTATGTTTTGTGCTGTATTCTTTGTTTTATCTGCAGTCGCTACAGCCGCACCTGCTAATTTTGACTCTGCAAAAACTATCGCCAGCCGTATTTACGCCCCTGAAAAACAAGAGTTTTATTGTGGTTGTGCCATTCGTTGGCAATCAGGCAAAGGTATTCCTGATTTAAAAGGCTGCGGCTATCAAATTCGTAAAAATGGCCCTCGCGCCAACAGAATTGAATGGGAGCATGTGATGCCTGCTCAGCAATTTGGCTCTCCTTTGGCCTGTTGGAAGCAGGGTGGCCGTGAGCAATGCGGTAAAACAGACGTCTTGTTTAAGCAGATGGAAGCCGATTTATTTAACCTCAAACCCGCTATAGGCGAGGTGAATGGCGACAGAGCGCATTACCGTTTTGCCATGTTGCCAGCGCAGGCACCGCAGTACGGCTCTTGTGAAGTCAAAGTCGATTTTAAAAGTCGTCTGGTGGAGCCTCGTGCTGAAATACGGGGGGATATAGCCCGTATTCATTTTTATATGGCGGATAAATATCAAATCCCTCTGGCCAGAGCGCAACAACAACTTTTTATGGCCTGGCATCAGCAAGATCCTGTTGATGAGACAGAGCGTAAATTACAGCAACGTATTGCGCAGCAAATGGGCCACGCCAATGACTTTGTCACTGGAAAGAAAGTCTGGCAGCTTAATTACAAGGCATCGGGCTTTGGTTTAACCAAAGCAAAAGAAACAGCACTCACTGCGGCTCTGGTCTCAGGGCAAGTAGTAGGCAATAAACGCAGTAAGTTGTATCACTTAAGTCATTGCAGTGGTTATCGTCAGGTGTCAGAGCGCAATCAGCAATGGTTTGACACAGAGCAGCAGGCACTGAATGCGGGCTTTAAGCGGGCAGGAAATTGCAGTGCGGAAGCTTCGATTGGCGCTGAAGATTAAACCCTTATTCTTAACGGATTAACGCAGCACAACTTGCGTCTTTGATAGAGTTCGCGGTACAACCTTGATTACCTACTTAAGTTAACAAATAAAATAATCAGGGTACTTTGTATGCGCCGCACCATGTCTTTTTTAGCTTTAAGCTGCTTTTCTGCGATGGCTTTTGCCAAACAACCTCTTGCTATCGTCATACACGGTGGTGCCGGTACTATCAATAAAAGCCAGATGACCGACGCGCAGGAGCAGGCCTACCACGCCACACTGAAACATGCGGTGGATACCGGTTATGCGGTGCTGGAAAAAGGCGGCAGTAGTGTTGATGCAGTGACAGCCGCAGTGCTGATTATGGAAGACTCTCCGCTGTTTAACGCAGGGAAAGGCGCTGTGTATACCTATGATGAAGGCCATGAACTGGATGCCTCTATTATGCGCGGAGATAATCTGATGGCTGGTGCAGCTTCAGGTTTAAAGCATGTGAAAAACCCGGTGTTGCTGGCCCGCGCTGTGATGGAAAAATCCGAACATGTGATGCTATCCGGTGCTGGCGCTGAGCAATTTGCCAAAGAGCAGGGGCTGCAGTTGGTGGAGAACAGTTATTTCGATACCAGTTTTCGCTATGACGCACTGAAAAAAGCCAAACAAAGTATGCAAAAAGTGCCACATCAGGCAAAAAATTATCGTTTAGAAGCACCATGGCAACCAGAGTGGAATATGGGTACTGTCGGCGCTGTAGCGATAGATAGCAGTGGTTTATTAACCGCAGCCACCTCAACGGGCGGCATGACAGCCAAACGCTATGGCCGTATTGGTGATGCACCTATCATCGGCGCCGGTAACTTCGCCGACAATGCCAGCTGCGCGGTTTCTGCGACAGGTCATGGTGAGTTTTTTATCCGTTACCGGGTTGCTTCAGATATCTGCGCCCGGGTGAAGTATCAGGGCATCAGTGCTGATAAAGCGGCCGATCAGGTGATTCAGCACGAACTGGCAAAAGTAGGGGGCACAGGTGGAGTGATCCTGATTGATCACAAAGGCAAAGTCAGCTGGAGCTTTAATACCGAAGGCATGTACAGAGCAAAAAGATCCGAAGGTGAAGCGGCGGTGACTGAAATTTTTAAACAGAGTTCAGCCAAGTAGCTGATGCTGGTCTACGCTTAAGCTGTTGTAGGTAAACGACAGTTTGAGGGAGCTATGGACTTACTAAAAATATCCGATCATATGAATCGTCACCCCGTGACTTTTACCGAAGAAATGTCAGTCGAGGAAGCAGTGAATAAACTGATCCTCGCTGAGCAACTCGGCGGGCCTGTGATCAATAAAGAGAAGAAGGTGATTGGTTTTGTGTCTGAGCAGGATTGTCTGTCCAGAATGCTATCCGGCACTTACCACTTGCAGCAATCTGCTTCAGTAAAAGATGTGATGCGCACTGAGGTGCTAACGGTAAAGTCATACCACGGCATAGTAGATTTAGCCCAAACCATGTTGCAGGCCAAACCTAAAGTGTATCCGGTGGTGGATGACGATGGTTATCTGCTTGGCGTGATTAGCAGAACTGATGTATTGCGCGCTATTGACCTCGAGCTGCACTCCCATTACAAAGCTGTAAGTTGACGTATTTCCAGTAAAAGCACTGTTTTAAGCGGTGCTTTTACTGGATCTAAAGCCCCTGAACTTGGTAGCATGTCGCCCCTATTTATTGAGGGCCTTGTGTTGACCGACTCTACTGCTAAACCTGCTGTTGCTAGCAATCACCTTACTACGGACGCTGAAATTTCTGTTGCCGCGCTGACCAAAGCCATTGCTAATTCTTTATCCAAAGATCAGCACAGGTTTCGCCAGTCATTACAGAACATTAAAAAGCAGCAGGATGAGAGCAAACAGCAGCAGTTAATGCAGCAATTGTCGGCAAAAATCACCGCCTCTATGCAGCTACGGGCTCAGCGCCAGGCCGCAGTTCCCGCTATTGACTACCCGGCTGAGCTGCCTGTGGTCGGTAAAAAAGACGATATTAAAGCCGCCATTGCCAAACATCAGGTGGTGATTATTGCCGGTGAAACCGGCTCGGGTAAAACCACCCAAATTCCAAAAATCTGTTTAGAGTTAGGTCGTGGTGTCGCCGGTATGATAGGCCATACCCAGCCACGGCGTTTAGCTGCGCGCAGTGTTTCTGCACGTTTAGCTGAAGAGCTAAAATGCCCTGTAGGTCAGCAGGTGGGTTATAAAATCCGTTTTGGCGATCACACTGCGCCCACCACTTTAGTCAAACTGATGACGGACGGTGTGCTTCTGGCTGAAATTCAGCAGGACAGATTTTTAAATCAATACGACACGCTGATCATCGACGAAGCGCACGAACGCAGTTTAAATATCGACTTTTTATTGGGTTACTTAAAGCAGCTATTGCCGCGCCGCCCTGATTTAAAAGTCATTATTACCTCGGCCACCATAGACCCGGAGCGTTTTTCTAAACACTTTTTTGATGCGCCTATTATCGAAGTCTCAGGCCGCACCTTTCCGGTGGAAACCCGCTACAGGCCACTGGCAGAAAACGACGATAAAGACGCCGATCAGCTGCAATCAATTTTTGATGCGGTCGAAGAGCTTTATCGCGAACCACCTGGCGATATTCTGATTTTCTTAAACGGTGAGCGAGAAATTCGCGACACAGCAGATGCGCTGGAAAAACTTAAACTGCCTCATACTGAAATTTTACCTTTGTATGCTCGTTTAAGTGCGGCAGAGCAAAACCGAATTTTTCAAACCGGCGTAGGGCGTCGTATCGTACTCTCGACCAACGTGGCTGAAACCTCGTTAACAGTGCCAGGTATTCGTTATGTGATAGACCCTGGCACAGTGCGGATTTCGCGTTACAGCTACCGCTCAAAAGTGCAACAGCTGCCGATTGAAGCTATCAGTCAGGCTAGCGCCAATCAGCGTAAAGGCCGTTGTGGCCGTGTTGCAGCTGGTATCTGTATCCGCTTGTACAGCGAAGAGGATTTTAACAGCAGACCTGAATTTACCGACCCGGAAATTCTGCGCACCAACTTAGCCTCTGTTATTTTGCAGATGTTGGCCTTGGGTTTAGGCGATATTCAGGCCTTCCCGTTTTTAGAGCGGCCAGACAGTCGTTTTATTAACGACGGTATTAAGCTGCTGGAAGAGCTGGGCGCAGTTAAACCTCAGTCCAACAGTCATAGTTTGCAAATGACCGACTTAGGCCGACAAATCAGTCGTTTACCAGTCGACCCACGTTTAGCGCGTATGGTGTTTGCTGCGACAAAACACAGCTGTTTACAGGAAGTGTTGGTGATTGTCTCGGCCTTGTCGATTCAGGACCCTCGTGAGCGACCTTTGGATAAACAGCAAAAAGCCGATGAGTTACATGGTCGTTTTGCTGATCCTGATTCAGATTTTAGCGCCTGGTTAAAACTTTGGGCTTACTTGCAAGAGAAGCAGGACGAGCTGACCAATAACCAGTTCCGCCGTTTATGTAAACAAGAGCTTTTGAACTACCTTCGCGTGCGCGAATGGCAGGATTTATATGGTCAGTTGAGTCAGATTTGCACTGAGCAGCAGTGGAGCCTGAATTCGCAGGTGGCGTCTTATGAGCAAATCCATAGCGCTTTACTCACAGGTTTATTAGGCCAAATTGGTAGCCGCGACAGCGACGCCGATTATATGGGCCCACGTCAAAGCCGCTTTTTTGTCTTCCCAGGCAGCAGCTTATTTAAACGTAAACCTAAATGGGTGATGGCCGCTGAACTGGTAGAAACCTCCAAACTCTATGCCCGTGCTGTGGCCAAGATTGAGCCTGAATGGATAGAACCCGCGGCTATGCACCTGGTTAGCCGCAGTTACAGCGAACCGCATTGGGAGAAGAAAAAAGGTGCTGTGGTGGCCTATGAGCAGGTGTCTTTGTATGGCCTGATCATTGTGGGTAAACGCCCAGTGCTGTACAGCAAAATAGACCCAGCCACCTGCCATAAAATCTTTATCCGCAGTGCCTTGGTCGAACAAGACTTAGGCCTGAATGAAAGCTTTTTAGCTCATAACCAAAAGCTGATAGAGCAGGTCACTGAGCTGGAAGAAAAAGCCAGACGGCGCGATATTCTGGTCGATGAAGAAACGCTGGCTGATTTTTACGCTGAAAAAATCCCTGTTTGGGCTAATAACAGAGTCGATTTTGCCAAGTGGTGGAAAGAGGCTAAAGCCAAAGACGCAAAGTTATTAAATTTGGATTTAGACCAGCTGTATAAGCGCGATGCCTCTGAAGTCACGGCGGATAAATTCCCAGAGTTCTGGCGTCAGGGCAATTTAACTTTGCCGCTGGATTATCATTTTTCACCGGGCGCGCCGGATGATGGGGTCAGTTTAGTGGTGCCTTTGTCCTTACTGAATCAGCTGGAAGAGCAGGGCTTTGACTGGCTCATTCCGGGCTTGCGGCATGATTTATTAGTGGCGCTGATTAAATGCCTGCCCAAACAATACAGACGCAACTTTGTGCCAGCGCCCAATTACGCCGATGCCCTAATGCAAAGCATTAAACCCGAAGATGGGCCTTTGCTGGATGTGGTCAGCAACAGATTAAAGCGGATGTCCGGTGTGACTATTCCAGACGATGCCTGGGATTTATCCGGCATTGATACCCATCTGAAATTTAACTTTAAGGTGGTAGATGACAAAGGCAACACCTTAAAACAGGGCCGCTCTTTGGCGCTGTTAAAACAAGAGCTGCAAGGCAAAGTACAACAAAGTTTAAGCCAGGTGGCGGAGCGGGGTATAGAGCAGGAGCAATTGACGCAGTGGTCTTTTGGCCAGTTACCACGTGAGTACATCAAAATGCAGGCCGGTTATCAAATCAAGGCTTATCCGGCTTTGGTGGATAATAAAGATTCGGTCGCTATTAAATTATTGGATAACGCCGAACAAGCGGCAGAGCAGAGCAAACTGGGCCTGCGCCGATTGGTACTTTTGAACGTACCATCGCCAGTTAAATACCTGCAGGAATCTTTGCCCAACAAGGCCAAGCTTGGGTTGTACTTTAATCCGTTTGGCAAAGTGCTGGAGCTGATAGATGACTGTATTGCAGCTGGTGTTGATCAACTGATCAGCGAGCAGCCCTGGCCTGAAACCGAAGCAGATTTTACCGCTGTCAAAGAAAAAGTCCGCGCTGAACTGGGGGAAACTGTTTTACGTATTGCACTCAAAGTAGAACAAATTTTAACCCTGGGTCATGAAATTCAGAAAAAGCTCAAAGGTAAAGTTGAGTTAAAGCATGTGCAGGGGCAGGGGGAAATCAAGCAACATCTTGATTCTTTGCTGTTTAAGGGCTTTGTCAGCACACATGGTGCAGTGCGTTTGGACGCGATTTTGCGTTATTTACAGGCACTGCAAAAACGTCAGGAAAAACTGCCGGTGGATCCAAACCGTGACAGACTGATGTCGCACGAATACCAAAAAGCAGAAGAAGCCTACCAGAGCTTGTTGGGTAAGTATGCTGGCCGTGCTATCCCGGAGCCTGTACTGGCCATCCGCTGGATGTTGGAGGAACTTAAGGTGTCCTTATACGCTCAAACTTTGGGAACGCCTTATCCGGTCTCGGTAAAACGAATTTTACTGGCGGTAAGTGAATTGAAGTAAATTTTTTGTCTTTTTTTTGGCAAATTGTTAAACACGCCATACACTTATGGTTAAACGCACAGATGCGTTTGCATGGAGATCTCAAGGATGCAGACAATGGAATTGAAGCAAAAAAAAGTCATGATAGTAGACGACGAAGATTTTATGTACCGTCTGCTGGAGCTGGCTTTATCACCTTTTTATCAATTGTCTTATGCTAAAAGCGGTGTAGAGGCCTTGCAACTGGTGCTGCAACAGCAACCTGATCTGGTGATGATGGATATCTGTATGCCAGGTTTGGATGGCTTGGACACCTGCCGCTTGTTAAAAAATACTCCTGAAACAGGCCATATTCCTATTCTGATGATGTCAGGGCTGGACACGCCGCGCGATGAAGTAATAGCGCTGGATGCAGGAGCTGACGCTTTTGTCAGCAAACCTATCAGCGCCCGCCATATTCAGATGCTGGTTGATGATTTACTCTGTAGCCATTCACACAAATAAGGCTTTACAGCGGCTTATTGCGGATCTATAAAAGAAGCCTACCCCAATAAAGGCAGTAATACAGCTTATGTTAGGCCACAGTGATAAACGTAACTACTACCGTATGATGGTGAATGCTCAGGTGGAATTGATGATCAACGATCCTCAATCGGGCCGTGTGATCAACGCTATTTGCCGTGATTTAAGTGCAACAGGTATGTCGCTTGAAATCGATGAACCTCTTGAAATGGGCATTATGCTTTACATCAAAATGGAGAGCTCCAACCCTAGTATTCCGCCTTTATCTGCTCATGCGAAGGTGATGCGCTGTGCACAGGAGCAGGAGGATTGTTATCAGTTGGGTGTGCAGATTATCGAGCTGAATTAAAAAGAAAATGTTCTGGTAAACAGCAGTTTATTTTTTTATAGTCCATGCCAACACATCTCTTTTAAGGTTGTAGCTTGTTGTGTCAGACATTGCTCCCGTTATATCGCAACAAGCCCATCGACGTGCTGCTTATTTAGTTTCGACACTTTTAGTGCTGGTAGCAGCCGCTGTATTTCCTTTTCTTAGCTTTACCTTGCCGGCTATAGCGCCTTTTTTACCTGCTTATGGCACAGCAGTCATATTACTCGAAGGTATTACGGCTTATTTATTATTGTCGCAGTTTGCCACACGCAGAAACGTATTCCCCGGATTTGTCGCAGCCGCCTATTTGTCGTTAATTCCTTTGGTGATAGTTCAGCTGTTGGTGTTCCCTGGTGTTTTTACACCAACAGGCTTGTTGAATGCAGGCCCACAAAGTGCGGTCTGGATTTGGGTGTTTTGGCACGGGTTATTTCCTGCTCTGATGTTGCTAGCCTGCTTTGCAGAGCGTTTTATCAAAACGGAGCAGGTGAATTATACCGACCTGAAATTCTGGTTGTTTGCTTTTGTTCTGGTTCCATTATGTCTGAGCCTGAGTCTGGCTTTATTTGCCACCTGGGGCAGTCATTTATTGCCTGCACTGATCGCAAGTAATAGTTATCAGCAGTTGCTCCACAGTCCTTATGCCTTGCTAGTCTGGGGAATGAATGCATTAGCTTTGTGTGTCATGTTGATGCGCGCCCGCTGTAATAATGTGCTTTATATCTGGTTAAGTGTTGCGCTACTGGCTAGCTTAATTGATGTCACCCTAACCTTATTTGCCGGCGCTCGTTTTAGCCTGGGGTGGTATGCGGCCAGGATCAGCAGTTGTGTATCGTCAATGGTGTTGCTTGGCGCCTTGCTATGGGAAGTCAACAGGCTTTATATCAGTACACAAAGAGCAAATGAACAACTCTATCAGCAAAGTGTCAGGGATACCTTAACTGGTCTTTTTAACCGTCGTTATCTGGAATCGCAGCTGGCTGTGCATATCGACCATGCCAAAAGATACAACGAGCCTTTATGTCTACTGGTGTTAGATGTTGACCACTTTAAAGCCTTTAATGACCGCTACGGCCATGTAACAGGTGATCAATGTTTGATTGAGGTGGCAAAGCAGTTACAGCAGACTCTGCACAGGCCCGCCGATTTTGTCGCCCGTTTTGGTGGTGAAGAGTTTGTGGTGGTATTACCTTATACCACTACAGAGGGGGGCTTTAAGGTGGCAGAGCAACTACGCCTTCATATTCAGGACGCCCGGTTTGAGCACCAAGGGCAGGTTTTGAGTGTAACCGCCAGTATAGGGTTGGCGAGCTTGCAGCATAATGAGGATACGGCGCAAAGTTTGTTGATAGCCGCGGATAAAGCCTTGTATCAGGCCAAAGCCGCAGGCCGCAATTGTGTGAAGGCTGCAAATGAGCGAGCTGCTAGTTAGCAACACAGCTTAATAAAGCCGCACCATAACCCCATTGCACAGTAAAAATACCGTTTTGCTCCGATAGCTTTTCATTTCTTCCGACATAACTCTGGTCTGGCTGTTGATACATTAAAGAGACCTGATCACCATAATCCGCAATCAGCGTGGCTGGTGTGGTTGGGTAATAACGTAGTGAGATTTCATTAGCAGGATTATTGTCACAGCTAAGCAGAAGTTTTTTACTGGCCGGCATCAGTTCATAACGCGCCTGTAACTCGGCAATACGCTGGATATAAAGCGTTGAAGCACAAGCTTTCTTATCATCTTCTTTCCAGCAATCGGCTTTCCCTTTTACCCAACCACGCTGTTCAGCTTTTAACAAAGGTGGTTTTTCATTAGCGGCTTTTAGCAACGCCTGCTGATACACCTCTGCCAGCTGCTGATCCTGTTTAAGTAGCTTCTGGTCTGAACAAATTAGTTGATCAACAGTACCTAAGTCTTTGGCCTGGCAATTGATTTGGCTGTCTGCTGAGGCCGCCTGAAGTTGGGATGTGGCGAGTAGGGTGGTTATGATAAGTAAAAGTTTCATATTCCTATCCTTTTGAATTTGTTGTGTTAACAGTGTCAGGGAAAGTGAGGAATTTCAAGGTGGCTTGTAGAATAATTCATGAACCTAGCTCATCTTTTGAGATGACTTATTTAAACGCTTTCGCCGTTGGCGAGCCGCTTTCTTTTGCGTCGCCAAAAGAAAGTGGCGCAAAGAAAAGGCGACCCTGGCCGCTGCGAAAGCCCGCTCAAAAACGTGCGTCCAAGGCGACTCGGCAACTCGTTCGTCGCTAACGCTCCTCGCTCAAACACTCCTCGTCTTAAAACCTTGGCCACCCATTTTTGAACGGCTTGCGGCTAAGGGGGTGGGGGCTGTAGTTGGTCTTATTTGTAAGTTGAGCCTTTTGGCTTTACAGCCTAGTTCTGGCTATTGTATTTTTGGAACATGTCATTAGTGTTTTTTTAGTAAAACTAAGGACTCAGCCTTCTGATTTTTATTTGTTCTCAATAGGGAAGTAGTATGAATATTTGGATTCAAAGGATTTGGCGAGCAATATTTGCACTATTTTCATTGTCTATTTTGATGGTCTTGTTCATAGGGTTATATAAATATGTGCACCTACTATTCCCCAAAATAGATTTATGGAAGAAGATGTCGGAGTCTGGTCAGCTTATCGGTAGTATCGCAACTGCGGGTACGCTAATTTGGCTTATCTTGGATAAAAGACGAGACTTAGAAAATCGATATCAAGAGAGGCTTCAATTCAATGTACGAGAGAATTTAAACCAATTAAAGGAAATACTAACCGAGAGGCAATGTTTAAGGCATAAGACCAGAATATCAGTACTTTCTCGCCAGATAAGAATAGACTCGACAGAGTATTTATCTAGAACTGGATACATCGGTGAGAAATACCATCATCCACTTTTGGTCGAGGTTAGTAGCGTTGTACTTGAAGCTATTGGAGAGTTGGATTTAAATAAACTAATCGATTGGAGTGGAGACATTCCGGATTATGACATTAAAGAAATGCTCGAAAGTCTTCAGCCTGATTTATCGACGAAAAAGGTATCGAACATTACGCGTCTAAAAGTTGCAGAGATTTCATGCAAACTAATAAAGAAAGTTGAATCTGACCTCAAAAATAATTCAGAGAACCCACGAATAAAACTAGCGGCTCTTCGTAACCTTTGTTTATTGCTGTCTGAAGTTCTGGCATATACAAACTTCAATTATCAATTCTTTTTGGAACACAGAAAGTTGAAGTTAACGCCAATAGCGTTTGAAAACAATCCCGATGTCTTTGCAGGGGTCGCTAACGACAGTAATTTACCCAATCTAGCCGCATTAATATTAGTTTGTTGCGATGCTAAATTTCGACACAGAATTATTGCGACATCATAAAAAAGCCACCGAAAAGGTGGCTGTTTTACAAATCAAACTAATCCAAAAACCTACTTCACCAGCACCAGACTAAAAGTGGTGGGGACCAGTGGGCTGATGGATTTCAGGCCTGCCAGTTCACGTAGTTTTTCTACGCCAGCGTTTAATTCAAACTTGTTTACGTCCAGCATAATGGGCGCAACAGTAGTAACTACCAATTGGCTGTCTGACACTTTGGTCACTTTTACTTTGGCCGTCAGGCTTTGGGTTTTCGTCAGTAAGGTTAAATCTAAGGCTTGATCAACAACCACGCTGTCACCGGTTTTTAAACCTGCCAGAACTTTGCTGTCGACTTTGCCTTTGGCATTGATCGTGGCGTATTGTTTGGCGGCTAACACGTGTTCCAGAATACGTTCGTTACGAATTGGAATCATAGTGTCAATACTCATGGCTGGAATAGCCACTGCAAAATCACCTGCTTCAGTTAAGCTGCCTGTTAAGTCTTTAAAGCTGTGGGTTTCAGCCACTACTTCATTTTTTACCGAAACAAAATTCAGGCTGGATTGCGAGCTTTTGACAGACCAGTCGGCGGCGGCAGAAAAACTTAAGGCTGCGGCTACTACTAAAGCTAATTTTTTCATCGTCATCGAACACTCCTTAGTGGATGGGCAAAGGCTAGCGCCTCTGCTTAGAATACCTTTTAAAATACCTTACAAACTAAACCTTTCAGATAATGACCTTCAGGGTAGAAGCTGGCAATGGGGTGGTCGCTGGACTGACTGAGTTTCTCGATAAACAAGCAATCTTTGTTCGCATCCAGTGCAGCGTCGGCCACTATTTTCTGAAACAGCATGTCTTCCATTAAGCCAGAGCAGCTGAAGGTCAGTAATAAACCACCTGGTTTGACCAACTGCATAGCGACACGATTGATATCTTTATAACCGCGGGCGGCTTGCATTAACTGGGCTTTGCTGTCGGCAAATTTTGGTGGGTCTAAAATCACCATGTCAAACAACTTGCCTTGCTCTTTGTATTCGCGCAGCAACTTAAATACGTCCTGTTTGACGTTGTTGGACTTGTCCAGTTCAATGTTATTTAAGGCTAAATTGCGTTCTGCGGTTTTTAAGGCTAAATCCGACATATCGACGTTGGTGACATGGGCCGCACCACCTTGTAAGCAGGACAGCGCAAAAGTGCCGGTGTAGCTAAAGCAGTTCAGTACGGTCTTGCCTTTGGCTAAGCGACCTGCAGCAGCACGTGAATCACGTTGGTCCAGATAAAAACCTGTTTTGTGACCATTGACCACGTCCACCAGAATTTTCATGCCGTTTTCTAAAATCACTACTTCGCCGCTATCGCGTGGTAAATGCAACCAGCCAGTGACAGGTTTTAAGCCTTCTTTTTTCCGCACATCCACATCTGAACGCTCAAAAATACTGTAGTCAGGGAAGATTTGCTTTAAGGCTTCGACAATCAACTCGCGGTTGGCATCGGCGCCGGCAGACAACAGCTGACACACCAGCACATCGGCATATAAATCGATAGTGACACCTGGTAAACCATCAGATTCAGCCGCCACAACACGTAAACCATTGGTGTGGTTTAAATCGTACATATCCTGGCGCACAGACCAGGCGCGCTGAATACGGCGGGTGAAAAAGGCCTGATCAATTTGCTCTTTTTCATTAAAAGTCCAGGCGCGTACCCGAATTTGCGAGTCAGCTGAATAAGCTCCACGACACAACCATTTGCCATCGTGGGTCAGTACGTCTACAGTTTCGCCCGACACTGGTTTGCCTTTGACCTGCAGCACCGCTTTAGAAAATACCCAAGGGTGGCGGCGTCTTAAGGATTTTTCGCGTTCGGGTTGTAAAATGATACTGTGAGACATAGGTCAACTCTGTAGATGGGCAAGGGGCGCTATTTTAGTGAAGAGCGCGCAAAAGCTAAAGCAAAACTAGTGCAAAACAAAGAAAAGGATCGGCTAACGTGACGCAAAACTATGTTGTACCCAATCAGATGATCGCTATTGAGGTGATTAACCCAGGTAATCAAAGCCAGTTGCAGCAAACCACAGTGGCTGTCCCAGCGTTAAAAGCCGGGCAGGTGTTGCTGAAAGTCGCAGCTGCCGGCGTCAACAGAGCTGACTTATTGCAGCGCTCCGGACTTTATCCGCCACCAGCAGGGGAGTCGGATATATTAGGTTTAGAGGTCGCTGGCACTGTAGTGGCTGTGGCTGCAGATGTGTCATCAGAATGGCTAGGCGAGGCTGTTTTTGGTTTAGTGCCTGGTGGTGGTTATGCGCAGTATGTGGCGTTGCCAGCTGAGCATTTAATCAAAAAACCTGCGTCTTTAGGCATGAGCGAAGCGGCAGCCTGTGCGGAGGTGTTTTTAACTGCATTTCAGGCGATGCGTGTTGTCGGGAGTTTACCGGATCAAGGGGCCTTGTTAGTGCATGCCGGAGCCAGTGGTGTTGGTACTGCAGCTATTCAGTTAGGTAAAGCTTTGGGTTGTTTTGTTGCTGTCACTGTAGGTTCAGATGACAAAGCCAAAGCGTGTTTAGCCTTAGGCGCTGATGTGGCTGTCAATTATAAAACTCAGGATTTTGTTACTGAATTAAAAGCAGCGCGCCCTCAAGGCTTTGATTTAATTATCGATCCTGTAGCGGGGGACTATATAACCAAAGATATTCAGCTGTTGGCACTGGATGGCCAGATTGTCGTGCTTTCTATGCTCGGTGGCCGTATGACACCAGAGCTGGATTTAGGCCTGATGCTGAAAAAACGCGGCCAGCTTTTATGCTCCACACTTCGAAATCGAACTGACGGCTACAAAGCGGCGTTAATCAGTGATTTTAATCAGCAGTTTGGAATGGCTTTGGCTGAAGGAAAAATAAAAGCTGTACTGGCGCAGAGTATCGACTGGGCTGAAGCGGAGCGGGCGCATCAGTTATTGGCTTCGAATGCTGTGGTAGGAAAACTGGTGCTCACTCTGTTTTGATTTCTTCGTCTGTCATGCTTTAAAAACAACAAACCGGCTTAAGCCGGTTTGTTGTGATCTGATATTTGGTGTTTATCTGCTTCATCCACAGCTTCAACAGTTTCAGTGTTTACAGCAGCTTCTGGTTCCACATCCATACTGCTTAGCTCTTGATCCGCTGTAGGCAGGTCGGCATCCGGATGATGTGGATGCACCATTTGCTCTTGCACCATTTGTTCGTCCACCCGAGGATCTAAAGCCGCGGCTAAAGGCGAAGACACTAAATCGCCGGATGCCATCACATAATCTTGCGACACTTCTTTATCCTGTTGTTTTTGCTGATAATTAACCTGAGTTAAACGTAAAAACAGCAGCAAGGTACAAAGCGCCATAAACCCATACAACATACTGTTGCCGACCAATTGCATAAAGGCTGAGGCAATTAACGGTCCTATACAAGCACCCATACCAAAGGTCAGCAAAATAGTAGCGGATAAAGCCACTCTATGTTCTTGCTCGACATTCTGATTCGCCAGCGCTGTGGCCAGTGGGTACAAGGTAAAAGCCAGAATGCCAAAAGCAAAAGTGAAGATAAGCGCAAAAATGCCACTTAAAGGCAAGATGGCAATACAAAGCACCACGCCACCGAGCAGCACTGTATTGATACGAATTAAACGGCTGCGACGAATTTTGTCGGACAAACGACCCATAGGCCACTGCGCTAATAAGCCTGCAATCACAGTAGTGGCCATATAAGCTGCTACTTGTTCTGTACTGGCGCCGCTATGGGCGATATAAGCTGGGGCCAGACCATAAAAAGAGCCAACTATGACACCAGCCATCGCAATGGTGGTTAGTGACTGTGGCACTTTTTGCCAAAACAGTTTGATTTTAAGTGGTGCTGGTTGTAAAGGCGCAGGGTGAATACGGCGGGTTAAGGCCAGAGGCACAATACAAAGCGCAAAGCACATAGCGACAATCAGCAGAGGTTTTAGGGTTAATTCCGGGTTTAAGCTAATGGCCAATTGGCCCAGCACTAAGCCTAAATACGAGACAATCATATAACTGGCAAAGACTGTGCCGCGGTTTTTGCTGTCAGCTTGCTCATTCAGCCAGCTTTCCAGCACCATATACATGCACATCATGCCCATACCCACCATCAGACGCAGCACCAGCCAGATGGCTAAATCGTCTATTAAGGCATGGCCCAAAGCACTGGCTGTGGTGATGCCGGCACTGGCGACAAAAGCACGGATATGACCGACCCTGGCTATTAAACGGTGTCCAACTTTTGAACCAGCCACCAAACCCAGATAATAAGCCGACATCATGCCGCCTATCCAGATTTGTGCGGCAGAGTCTGCGGCAAGGCGCAAACCTAAATAGGTGGTCAGTACCCCAGAGGCGAGTACCATCAATAAAGTGGCAAAATACAACGAAGAAAACGAACGCAGAATGTTAGACATAAAGCTTCCTGCAAACGGCTACGAAAAAGGGCGGGAGATTTACATCGGACCCGCCCGTATTTTTACTTCACTCTCATACCTGGCGTAGCACCATCATCTGGTGTTAACAGGAAAATATCACTGCCACCAGGGCCTGCGGCCATCACCATACCTTCGGACATGCCAAAACGCATTTTACGTGGCGCTAAGTTCGCCACCATCACCGTCAGACGGCCAATTAACTGCTCTGGCTGATACGCGGATTTAATACCAGCAAACACCTGACGTTGCTCATTGCCTAAATCCAGTTGCAGTTTCACCAGCTTGTCAGCGCCTTCGACATGTTCAGCGTTGATAATACGGGCAACCCGTAAATCCAGCTTAGCAAAGTCATCAATGCTGATGGTTTCACCAATAGGCTCAATAGCGGCGTCTGAAGATACAGCCGCAGGAGCTGCTTTTGTTTCCGCGGCTTTTGGTGCAGCAACA
This sequence comes from Rheinheimera tangshanensis, assembly GCF_014645135.1. Taxonomy (GTDB): domain Bacteria; phylum Pseudomonadota; class Gammaproteobacteria; order Enterobacterales; family Alteromonadaceae; genus Pararheinheimera; species Pararheinheimera tangshanensis. The sequence continues at coordinate 120,201 of NZ_BMLH01000006.1, read as the reverse complement.
GCAGCTGTAGGTTGTAAGTTTTCTTTTGAGCCTTCGATCATAGCTTCTACCTTGGTCATTTCGACGCGTTGCATCAGAGGCTTAAATACGTTGATGCTGTGATTGGTTAAAGCGGTCTGATAAGTCGACCAGCTTAATTCGTCGTTTAAAAACAGTTCCACTTCTTTGGCCATAGCCGGCAGCACTGGTTTTAAGTAATGCATCAGTACGCGGAACAGGTTAATACCCATAGAACAGACTAAATGCGCTTCGGTTAAGGTCGCTTCATTTTTTGCCAGCACCCAAGGCGCTTTGGCATCTATATACTGGTTGGCTTTATCGGCCAGCGCCATAATTTCGCGGATAGCACGGGCAAATTCACGTTTCTCAAAGCTTTCGGCAATGGTTTCGCCTGCAGCCGTAAATTCAGCTAATAAAGCAGGTTCGGCAATGTCTGCTGTTAACTTGCCATCGAATTTTTTGCTGATAAAGCTGGCGCAGCGGCTGGCGATATTCACCACTTTACCTACTAAGTCTGCATTCACTTTTTGCGCAAAGTCTTCCAGATTTAAGTCTAAATCAGTGATGTTGCTGGTGAGCTTAGACGCAAAGTAATAACGCAGATACTCCGGGTTTAAATGTTCCAGATAAGTACGGGCTTTGATAAAGGTGCCACGAGACTTGGACATTTTGGCGCCGTTGACAGTAACAAAACCGTGCGCATAGACAGAAGTAGGTTTACGGTAACCCGCGCCATCTAACATAGCTGGCCAGAACAAGCTGTGGAAATAGATAATGTCTTTGCCGATAAAGTGGTAAATCTCAGCGTCTGAGTCTTTTTGCCAGAACTGATCAAAGTTCACGCCGGTTTTATCACAGTAGTTTTTAAAGCTGGCTAAGTAGCCGATCGGTGCGTCTAACCAGACGTAGAAAAACTTGCCTGGCGCGCCTGGAATTTCAAAACCAAAATAAGGTGCGTCGCGGCTGATATCCCATTGCTGCAGGCCTTCAGTAAACCATTCCTGCAGTTTGTTCGCCATTTCGTCCTGCAATGAACCACTGCGGGTCCAGTCTTTTAGCATTTGCTCAAAAGCGGGCAGGTCGAAGAAATAGTGTTCGCTGTCTTTGAGCACAGGCGTAGCGCCTGACACCACTGAACGTGGGTTCTTCAGTTCAGTTGGACTGTAGGTTGCGCCGCATGAATCGCAGCTGTCGCCGTTTTGATCCAAAGCACCACATTTAGGGCAGTCACCTTTGACAAAACGGTCCGGCAGGAACATTTGTTTTTCAGGGTCAAACAACTGGCTGATGGTTTTGCGTTTGATATAACCACCCTGGTCCAGCTTGGTATAGATATCGCTGGCAAACTGCTTGTTTTCTTCGCTGTGCGTGCTGTGATAGTTATCAAAACCTATTAAAAATTCAGCAAAGTCTGCCTGATGTTCTTGCGAGGTTTGCGCAATCATCTGCTCTGGTGTGATCCCCAGTTGCTGAGCTTTGAGCATAATAGGGGTGCCATGAGCATCGTCGGCGCAGACGTAATAACACTGATGACCACGGGCTTTTTGGAAACGGGACCAGATATCAGTCTGAATATATTCCAGCATATGACCTAAGTGAATGGGGCCATTGGCATAAGGTAAAGCACTGGTGATCAAAATTTTGCGTTGTGTCATCGATAACTCATAGATATATCACTGAAAAAAGTGGCTTAATGATACAATAGCGCGCGTTAAAGCGCACCAGTTCAACAGCAGCAAAACGCTGAAAAGCTGGTAAAGTGGGCGCAAAAGACAGTTCACAGGAATTGAACCCGTTCAGCAACACAAATTGAGTGAGACGATGTGGTTTAAATGGTTTAAAAAAGCGGCAGAACAGTCATCTTCAGCCGATGGCATGCCAGAACTCTTAGCCAAAACTTTGGCTGAATTTCAAAGCAGTGAATTTCCTATGCCGCTGGATAGCTTGATCCAGCAGGCCAGTTTTAACAGCAAACAAAATAGCCTGAGCTTAACGCTGAAGTTCCCATGGTCCTCTTTGGCTGATGAATTATTACCTGTACTGCAGCAGGTGCAGCCAAATCTGACTCTGGAACTTCGAAGCGAAAACGCCGCAGAACCTGCCTACCGCACTATCAAACAAGTGATTTTGGTGGCGTCTGGCAAAGGTGGTGTGGGTAAAAGCACCACTGCGGTCAATCTGGCGGTGGCATTAGGCTTAGAAGGCGCTAAAACGGGGCTTTTGGATGCGGATATTTATGGCCCGTCTATTCCGACTATGTTGGGTTTAAAAAATGCCAAAGCGGAGTCACCGGACGATAAGCATTTATTGCCTAAACAAGCTGCTGGCATTTATCTGCAGTCGATCGGCTTTTTAGTCGACCCGGAACAAGCCTCGGTCTGGCGTGGCCCTATGGCCAGTCAGGCGTTGCTGCAGCTATTAAACGAAACTTTGTGGCCGGATTTAGATTATTTAATTGTCGATATGCCACCTGGCACAGGCGATATTCAGCTCACTATGTCGCAAAAACTGCCGGTGACCGGAGCTTTAATAGTCACAACACCGCAGGATGTGGCCTTGGCTGATGCACAAAAAGCCATTTCTATGTTTCGCAGCGTGAATATTCCTGTACTTGGACTGGTAGAGAACATGAGTTTTTATCAGTGCAGCCACTGCGGCGAAATCGACGATATTTTTGGTACCAATGGCGGCTTAGAATTAGCTGAACGTTATCAGGTACCAGTGCTGGGGCAGTTACCCTTACAAAAACAAATACGCCAGTCCTGTGATGCCGGAACGCCTTTAGTGCTGAACCCAGCCGAAAGCGGTACTGGTTTTTACCGGGCTATAGCACGACAACTGAGCTTTGCTTTATATTGGAACTCCCAACATCAGCAAGCGCAGCAACCCGACATTATTTTTACGGATGATTAACCATGAGATTGTGTGACCGCGACATTGAAGCCTACATCGAAGCAGGCAAGATCCAAATTACGCCACGGCCAACACCGGATATGATCAGCGGTGTCAGCGTGGATATTCGTTTAGGCCATAAATTCCGTACTTTTCGTGCCTATGCTGCACCTTTTATTGATTTAAGTGGCCCACGTGAAGAAGTGGATTTAGCGCTGAATTCAGTGATGAGCGATGAAATTGTACTGACAGATGACGAAGCCTTTTTCCTGCACCCAGGCGAACTGGCGTTGGCTATTACGCTTGAATCCGTCACTTTGCCTGCTGATATCGTAGGTTGGTTGGATGGCCGTTCTTCATTAGCCCGTTTGGGTTTAATGGTGCATGTAACGGCACACCGTATCGATCCGGGTTGGTCTGGCAATATAGTGCTGGAGTTTTACAACAGTGGTCGTTTACCGCTGGCACTTAGACCCAATATGAAAATTGGTGCGCTGAATTTTGAAACTATGACAGGTGAAGCGGCGCGGCCATACAACAAAAGAGTTGATGCGAAATACCAACAGCAAACAGGTGCGGTGGCAAGCCGTATCAGCCAGGATGATCAGAGCTAAAAAACTGCTTCGTATTTGAAGCTGTGGCGTTGTTAACGGCGTCAATCGCCGCAGAAATGAAAAAGCCCATACAAAAGTGGTATGGGCTGAAGCAATAAAGCAAAAATGAAGCGGGGTAATTATGCAATATATTTGCATAGCTTCGCAACCCGGCTTTTTTAGATTTTTTCATTTTTTTAGCAATTCCTGTCGCATTCACTGAATATTTAGTTAAAAAAAACAGAATTTATCCAAAGAGTTGTCAGGCTAATTCAAACAGCAACCTCAGATTTGATTGCGTACAGGAGTTTTTAATGCAAGCTGCCAGTTTTATCCGTCTTTTTAGCTTGGCTGCTATCTGGGGCTCATCGTTTTTGTTTATGCGTATTGCTGTTGGCAGTTTAGGGCCTGCAGCCTTAATGACGGGCCGGGTGTTGTTTGCGGCGTTGTTTCTGGGGTTGATGGGCTGGTTGTTGAAAAAGCATCAATTGGATTTAAAAAATAATTGGAAGCATTTTTTTATCCTCGGCTTTTTTAACTCAGCTTTACCGTTTTTGTTATTTGCCTATGCAGCGCAAACTTTAACAGCGTCAGTTTTATCTGTAGTCAATGCCACAGCGCCTATCTGGGGGGCTTTGATAGGTATCATGGTGTTCCGGCAAGCTTTAACTTTACGAATTGCAACAGGCTTAGTGCTTGGCATCAGTGGTGTAGCCATATTGGTGGGTTTTGACCCTGTAGTGCTGGAACCCGGAGCTTTAGTGGCCGTGTGTTGTGCGGCAGGCGCTGCTTTTTGTTATGGCATCGCTACTCATTACACACGTTTAGCAAAATCGGTCGCGCCTTACACCAATGCTCACGGCAGTATGTGGACCTCAACCCTGATGCTGGCTCCTGTGATGTTGTTTATGCCGGTACAAACGGATATCAGTCTGAATGTAGCTGCTGCAGTTCTGGCTCTGGGTGTACTTTGTACAGGTGTAGCTTATTTGCTCTATTTCCGTTTAGTTCAGGACGAGGGGGCAACGCCTGCATTAACTGTGACCTTTTTAATTCCAGTCTTTGGCGTATTTTGGGGTCATGTGTTTTTAAACGAGGTTTTAGGCTGGCATACTTTTGTTGGGGTGGCTGTGGTCATTACGGGCACTTCGTTAGTCACAGGTTTTAAACCTTCAGCGCTTTTTAAAGTCAAAGCCTAAACTGTAGCCAGTATTCAGAAGCTGTTCAGACAATACTTGCTATAAACTGATGCAAGCTGGTGATAAATCCATCAGTCGATGAAATTTTTAGAGTGTGGCGTCGGATCTCGCGACACTTTTACCTTTAGATCCGGGTTTTAGCGGCCACAAAAGTGGCAGGAGCTTACAATGCGTGCCCTGATGAAATGCTTACCTTTGCTTTCAGTGGCTTTATTCCCAGCCTTGTTGGTTGCCCCAGTAGCAGCACAACAAACCGCCAGTGCCGGTAGCACTGTGCAAAGTTTTAGTCAGGCTGAGCTGGACGCTATGCTTGCACCCATTGCTTTGTACCCGGATACAGTATTGTCGCATGTGCTGATTGCCTCGACTTACCCGCTGGAAATCATTAAAGCCAATAGGTGGGTGGAAGAACACCCAAACTACAGTGCTGAACAAGCGTTGGAGGAAGTTGAAGACGAAGATTGGGACCCAAGCGTAAAAGCTTTGGTGCCTTTCCCGCAGTTGCTGGAACGTATGAGCGACGATATTGACTGGACTCAGCGCTTAGGCGACGCCTTTTTAGGTCAGGAAGCGCAAGTGATGACCAGTATCCAGACTTTGCGTAATAAAGCTTATGCTTCAGGTAATCTGGATAAGCAAGAACATATTAAAGTGGTCAGGCAAGAAAAAACTATCATCATTGAACCTGCCTCTCCGCAAGTTGTTTATATTCCTTATTACGACCCTTACGTCGTGTACGGACCCTGGTGGTGGCGCAGTTATCAACCTGTTTACTGGCATGTCCCAGTAGGTTATGCCGTACATCGCGGATTTTCCTGGGGTGTGGGTATTCAGATCGCCCCTGGTTTTTATTTCAGCAGTTTCCACTGGCCACGTCGTCAGATTGTGGTGATCGATCATCACCATCATTGGCGCGAACCTTACTACTATCGCAGTCATCAGATTATTCACCATAAGAATTCTCATCATTGGCGTCATAACCCGCACCACAGGCGTGGTGTGAGCTACCACGCGGGTTATCAGCCAACACGTGAGTTCAGTGGTCAGCGCAGTTATCAGAATAGAGAACAGCAAAGAGAATGGGCCGCCCAGACTCGCGAAAACAAAGGTTATGCTCCAGATCGAAAAGTGAATACTCAGAAAGAGCAGCGCTTTGCAGAAAAAGACCGTCAATTTGAACGCAATAAAAAAGGCGATGACCTGATGCGTCGTGCGAAAGAAGAAGGTCCACGCGCTCAGGTGGAGCCGACAAATTCCCGCGAGTTGAAGGACAGGCAGCAGCTGTTGCGTCAGGAGCTGAAAAATAACAAGCGTCAGGAACTCGAGCCAGACCGTATCGTAAGGCAACCAGGAGCAGAAATGATCCGCCCTCAACGCACTTACCAGACCCAAAGGACTGAACAAGCGAAATTTGAGCGTCCTGTGCAACAACCACGAGTGGATACGGTGCGACCAGAGCGGAGTTACCAGACGCCTCGCATTGAACAGCCCAGATTTGAGCAACCTAAAATTGAACGAAGCTATCAGCAACCTCGTGTTGAACAGCCGCGTATCGAACGAAGCTATCAGCAGCCCCGTGTTGAACAGCCGCGTATCGAACGCAGCTATCAACAGCCTCGCGTTGAGTCGCCCAGAGTAGAGCGTAGTTATCAACAACCAAGGGTACAGCAACCCAGGATGGAGCAGCCTCGGTCGCAAAGCAGGGAGATGCGTGGTGGTGAAGGTCGTCGGCAAATCGAATAATAGTCTTTATCAGACTTAAAAAAGGCAGCGTTGGCTGCCTTTTGTATAATTCATCTCTACTTATCACAAGGACAGACGAATGAATGTCATTATAAAAGCTGTAGTTACTGCTTCGACGCTACTGATGGTGGCATTTAGTCCATTCAAAGTCTCAGCGCAATCCCCACTGTTAAAAGAGCAAATTGAATCCATAGTCATTGGAAAAAAAGCCACTGTAGGCGTTGCAGTGTGGGGGCCTGACGATCTGGAACCTTTACTGATTAATCCTTTTGAAAAATTCCCAATGCAAAGTGTATTTAAATTGCATTTAGCTATGTTGGTACTGCATCAGGTTGATCAGGGAAAGTTGGATTTAAATCAGACCGTTATCGTAAACAGGGCTAAGGTTTTACAGAATACCTGGGCTCCGATAATGAAAGCGTATCAGGGAGACGAGTTTAGTGTTCCAGTGCAGCAACTGCTGCAATACTCGCTCTCGCACAGCGATAACGTGGCCTGTGATTTGTTATTTGAACTGGTTGGTGGACCAGCTGCTTTGCATGACTATATCCAGTCTATGGGTATAAAGGAGACCGCTGTGGTCGCAAATGAAGCGCAGATGCACGCCGATGATCAGGTGCAGTATCAAAACTGGACCTCGATGAAGGGGGCCGCAGAGATCCTGAAAAAGTTTGAGCAAAAAACACAGCTGTCTGCATCCTCGCAGGCTTTGCTATGGAAGTGGATGGTCGAAACCACCACAGGACCAGAGCGGTTAAAAGGCTTGTTACCAGCAGATACTGTGGTCGCACATAAAACTGGTTATTCGGGTATCAAAGCCGGAAAAACTGCGGCCACTAATGATATAGGTATCATTCTGTTGCCTGATGGACGGTCGTTGCTGGTTGCAGTTTTTGTAAAAGACTCAGCCGAGTCAACCCGAACCAATGAAGCTATCATTGCGCAAGTTGCTCAGGCTGCGTACCAGTTTGAATTGAAAAAGCTTTCTGCTCTGAGCCCAAATTAACTGACTATCAGCACTATCTAAGCCGCTGGCTCTGGTTGTACACTAAAGTCATGATCTGAAATTGGAGTAGGTTATGCAGTTATTAGGTTCAGTGGCTTCCCCTTTTGTTCGTCGTTTACGTTTAGTACTGGCAGGGCAACCTTATCAGTTTGTAGCGCTTAATATTTTTGAGTCTGAAGGCCGTTCAGTGTTGGTACAACATAATCCGGCACGCAAAGTGCCAGTGTTAGTGGATGGAGAGCAGGTTATTTTTGATTCAGGCGTAATTTATCGTTATTTGGCTTCGAAACTGAAATTAATACCATTGAGCTGGGATCAGGAAAACGGCCTGACCACTATTAATGCCTGTACAGACTCGTTGGTTGAATTACTGCTTTGTAAGCGCTCAGGTTTTGACGTGACTGAAGACAAATTGTTTTTTAATCTGCAGCATGAGCGAATTCAGGCGACGCTAGAGGCACTTGAGCAACAAATCAGGGCAGGGCATTTTGGGCACTGGGACTATCCTAGTATCAGTCTGTTCACTTTAATCGACTGGATATTGTTCCGCGATTTAGTCGACTTAAAACCCTTCCCTGTATTATTACAGTTCAGAAATGAGCATTTAAACCAGCCGATGGTGGCTGAAACCGACCCGCGTTTGAGCTAATAAAAATGGGGTCAGATCACATTGTTAACTGTTAACAATGTGATCTGACCCCAAATTTTTATTCCACACCAATAAAACCGCCGGTTTGATGCGCCCATAATTGAGCGTAAATACCGCCTTTGGCGATCAGTTCCTGATGACTGCCTTGCTCCACAATACGACCTTGATCCAGAACGATCAGCCTGTCCATAGCTGCTATGGTAGATAAACGGTGTGCAATGGCTATAACTGTTTTGCCTATCATTAACTGGGTCAGACTTTGCTGAATAGCTGATTCTACTTCAGAGTCCAGCGCTGAGGTGGCTTCATCCAAAATCAGAATAGGGGCGTTTTTCAGTAAAACCCGTGCTATTGCAATACGTTGACGTTGACCACCAGAAAGTTTGACTCCACGTTCGCCCACCTGAGCGTCGTAGCCACTGTTGCCTTTAGGGTCGGTAAGCTCCTGAATAAAAGCATCGGCTTCGGCTAAACGGGCTGCTTCGATCATTTCCGCTTCGGTAGCGCCAGGACGACCATATAAAATATTTTCCCGCACAGTGCGGTGTAGTAAGGAGGTATCTTGGGTCACCATAGCGATGTGAGCGCGAAGGCTTTCCTGGGATACGGTTTTGATGTCCTGACCGTCTATTAAAATCTTGCCTGAATTGACATCATAAAAACGCAGCAGTAAGTTCACCAAGGTGGATTTACCCGCACCAGAACGGCCGACTAAACCTACTTTTTCACCGGGTTTAATCGACAAGTCCAGACCATCAATCACAGGGCCATGTTCACCTGCTGCTTTGCCGTAGTTAAAGTTCAGTTGCTTAAACTCAATCTGACCTTGTGGCACTTCAAGCGGCTTCGCATCAGCGGTGTCGATGATTTGCTGAGGCTGAGACAAGGTAGCAATACCATCAGCCACAGTACCTATGTTTTCAAACAGTGCACTGACTTCCCACATGATCCACTGTGACATACCATTTAAACGCAGTGCCAGACTGACTGCGATGGCAATAGAGCCTACGGTGACCGCATTCACAGACCAAAGCCATATCGCCAACGTGGCAATAGAGAACACCAACAGATAGTTCAGACCCTGCACACAAATATTGAGCCAGGTAGCCAGTCGCATTTGTCTGTAAACAGGTACCAAGAACAGCTGCATGCTATCGCGGGCGTATTCTGACTCACGAGCCGTGTGTGAAAACAGCTTAATAGTGCTGATATTGGTGTAGCTGTCGACAATACGACCCGTCATTTCTGAACGGGCATCGGCTTGTTCTGTTGCAACTTGTTTCAGCCGTGGCACAAAATAAAACTGCAAGCCGGTGTAAATGACTAACCAGGCAATCATCGGCAGCACGAGACGCCAATCTGCATCGGCGATCAGATACAACATAGAGCCAAAATACACCACCACATACACCATGACATCCAGCAGTTTGGTGGCAGTTTCCCGCACAGCCAAAGCCGTTTGCATCACTTTAGTGGCGATGCGACCAGCGAATTCATTCTGGTAGAAACCTAAACTTTGTTTCAGTAAATAGCGATGCGCCAGCCAGCGGATTGACATAGGGTAGTTACCCAATATGGTCTGGTGGATCAGGGCTGAGTGGAAAAATACCAAACCAGGCAACACCAACAACATCACTATGGCCATAGTGATCAAGGTATCCTGCTCTTCCTGCCAGAAGGTTGCCGGATTCTTCGTTACCAGCCAATCGACTAATTGTCCCATATAACCGAATAAAGATACCTCTAAGGCAGCCAGTAAGGCTGTCGCAATAGACATCAGGATCAGAGGCAACACCATGCCTTGACTGTAATGCAAACAAAATGCAAACAGGCCTTGAGGTGGCTGAGTTGGCTCTTTATCAGGGAAAGGGTTGGTTAAGCGTTCAAAAAAGCCCAGCATAAAATTCCTCAGCAGCAACGAAAAAGGCGATTATTGTACGTCAAAGTTTAAAAAACAGATGTAACTATTTGATGAAAGCTCGGTTTTGAGCGGCCATCTTATTTGATTACCTATGGCTTGTGATTTGCTTTTTTGCTGAACAGAACAGCAGGTTGTTGAAAATAAATACAAAAAAAATCTGAAAAATCCAAAAGATGCTATATCACGTGAACTCAGCAGCTTAGATTTATTTGAGGACCATTAATAGGTAATAACTGGAAAATCTATAACTTAGCTTCTGTTTTGTCAGCTTGCAAAGGACTTTTTGCTTTCTACACTGAAAATACAGAGTACCCGAATCAGGGTGTTGTCTCGTCTTACAGGAGTGTTGAAATGGATGCCAAAGAATTACTGGTCTACATGAAGCAGGCAGAACTGCAAGCTGAGTTAGTCGTTGAGGCTGGTCAGCAACTGGACAGAGCCATCAAACAATTACATGACTGGTCTGAAGATTGGGATTGTCAGCGTCGGGCTTGTGAAGATATGTACGATGCCGTGCATTTAATTCTGATCCATAGCTATCAATTATCCCGGATTTTCTGGCCCGCCAAGTGTTGCGGAGAACTGGGGCTGGATTTGTGTCACAGAGCCATGGCGCTGCGCAGTGAAATAAACCTGCCTGATCTAAACCATCCACTGCGGAATGAGGCGTTATGGCGTCATGCAGATGAGCTGGATCATTCAGTGCGGGATAATACTGCACTGCGTCGTTATCAAGCGCATCATTTAACCGGTTTTAATCAGGTGATCACCTGGATGGATAATGAAGCCATGTTTTGCTGGCTTGAACCTGCCAGTAAAACCTTTGTGTTTCATGCTGAGGAGTTTGCTTTAGCCCACTTACTGGATACTGTGCATCAGGTGCAACAAGATATTCAGAATTTTCTTAACAAGCAGCTTCAACCAAATCGAAATATGGCCAAAGCTGGCGTGTATCACTATGAGAAGCAGTGGGGGGGCATTTAAAATAAGACAAGACAGATCTTGTCCACAGCTTTGTTGTTATGACTACTTATCTAATTTAATAAATCCGTAGGCAGAAATCTCGCTGAGCTTATGTTCCCTGATCTTTTTTGCGACTTCTGCTTGGTAGTCTTCAATGTACAGGTGCAAAAAATCTTTAAACTCTTCATCCAAAGCACGTCTATCCACAGAGTTACCGAACCGTTGCGCTTCGTATGCAAGCAGGCATAATCTATGCGCCCGGATCTCCATATCTGCGGCCACCTGCTTTTCGATAATGTTTAAAGCATCTGACATTCCAATCAACTTCTTGTAGAAAAACAGACTTAACAGTAAAAAGCCAAACGTAACTGCAGACATAACAAAAGTCAGCATTCCTGAAGTTCCTTTCTGTGCTTGACGGCTCCTGATATGGACCATAAAAATATCGCTAAAATTGCTGCGATATTGATAGCTGGTATTCCATATTTGTATATACCACCCAATAGATCAGTGCCAAATATGACTCTGTCTGTGAATCTCGCTACCTGCAGAACAGAGTGCATCAAGATGCTTAAACAAATGAATTGAGTGATTTGTTCAACCGCCCATACGAATTTTCTGTGAATAACCCAGATGATACCAAGCGTCAGTGTTTGACATATCACCCAACTTGGATACCAAAGTAAGCGAGCGAGCTCAGGAGATGTTTCAGATATCCCCATCAGCAAAGGAGCAATCCTGTCTTGAGCTAATCCCGATAAAGTGAGTATCAATATGGTTATTCGTGCAGATTTACTGGCCGACCAGACTAAGGACAGCAGTAGAGATCCTATGCACAACACCCACAAGTACTCAGCAAGAGTTGTAATAAATGTCCCCACAAACTACCTCTTATTTTGGTGGTTCATTACCCCAGCCACCACCTAATGTAGTCAGTGTTGGATTTATTGCTTTAGATCCTTGCTGCTGCTCTGCAGCCAGCTTCGCCTTTGCTTCAGCAGATAAGGTGACAGTGTCTGCAGTAGAGGGTGCTGTTGTAGTGGTGGTTTTAGCCTGAGCAGCAGGAGCAACAGTTTGTGTTGTTGATGTAGCCGCTGTGCCCGGAGTATTTAAGTTGATTTGCATAACTGTTCCTTACCATTGTCACTAAATCAGAAAACAAATGTACACGAACTGTTTATAAAAAATCCAATAATTTTTACAACACAAAAGAATTAATAGCGCTCAGACAGCTGGATGGGCGATATGAATTGTTGAATCCTCGAAAATAGCCCCCTGCATTTTCAACATACCGTCTTTTTATGGACATAAAAAAACCTGCTCTAAAAGCAGGTTAATTAAATGGTCGGTACGAGAGGATTTGAACCTCCGACCCCTTCACCCCCAGCGAAGTGCGCTACCAAGCTGCGCTACGTACCGACGTTGGGCCTTATACTACTGCTTTAACTTATAAATGCAATGCCCGCTGGTTTGACTGCGTTTTTTTTGTTCGCTTTGGCCTGTATCAGCTTAGTTTCCAAGCGCCAGTTCGACCCAATGTTGATAGACGGGGATGGCCAGCAGCACGTTGACCGGAAAAGTAATACCTAATGAGGCCAGCATTGCCAGACCTATATTGGCATCCGGGATACTGGCGCGCACCGCAGCTGGTGCTGCTATGTAAGATGCACTGGCTGCTAATGTAGTTAAAACCAGTAATGAGCCTTGAGGTAAATCCAACAGTAAACCAAAAGCCAGACCTAAAGCGCCCAGGGCAAATGGAGCCAAGGCGGCAAACAGCATCAAGCGCCAATGTTTAATCGGCAATGGGTTACAGACCTTCGCTGTGCACAGCCCCATTTCCAGCAAAAACAGCGCCAGCATAGTTTTAAAACCACCAATCAGTGCAGGAGCTAAAGGCTCCAGCCCTTCAGGTCCATATAAATAACCTATCAGAACACCACCACCTAATAACAGCACACCGCGACTGGTTAGGGCTTCTCGCCAGATATGAGCCTGATTGCCCTGGCCTTTAAGCGCACCATATAAGCCCAGCATAATAACGATGGCAGGGAGTTCCAGCATCACTAAATAGAGGGTAGTTTCGGGGAGCAGTGGCAAACCTGATTTTTCGGCATAAGCCAAAACAACCGCAAAGGTACCGGCGCTGACGGAGCCATAGTGAGCTGCAATACTTACGCTATCTGAGTTAGTGAGTTTGATCAGGTAACGTAATACTGGATAAGCCAGCAGCGGAATTATCAAACCTAAAGCCGCAACGGCTAACAGATCCGGGATCATGCCGCTATGGGCCTGCCCATGCAAAGCCAAGCCGCCTTTGAGCCCCAGGACCAGCATCAGCAGGATGGATAAGGTTTCGTAAATGGACTGAGGAACTTTTAAATCTGACTTTAATAAACCTGCCAGCAGGCCAAAGGCGAAAAATGCGATCACAATATCAGGCATGACTTTACTCCGTAGCTGTTATTGGGTGGCGATTCTGCCTGTCTTTGGGTATATTGGATAATTAATTGTTTGCAACTTTGGTATTGATGATTATCTATGGATGTGCGGCATTTAAGTTTTAGATTATTGCAGGTGTATGTGCAGGTGGTGCGTTTAGCTTCAGTCTCTGCGGCTGCGCGGCTGTTGCATTTAACTCAGCCTACAGTGTCCTTACAGCTAAAAAAATTAGCAGACGAAGTGGGACAGCCTCTGCTCGAATACCGTGAAGGTAAAGTGCACACCACTTATGTTGGCGATGCATTATTTCAGGCGGCGTCTGATGTGCTTAGTCGTTTTGATGACTTTTCCGCCTTATTAGAAGAAGCCAAAGGTGGACGCAGTGGTACTTTAAGCTTAGGCATAGTGACTACCGCAAAATATGTCATGCCGACTATCCTGGGAGCTTTTGACAAAATGAATCCCAAAATTGATGTGACATTAAATGTTGGCAACAGAGCTCATATTTTAAACCGGTTTGCTCATCAGGATGATGACTTGTATCTGTTTAGTCAGCCACCCAGCGGCGAGCAGGTTCAGGCCTGTCGTATTATAAAAAACCCGCTGCAACTGCTGGCGCCTGCGGATCATTGGGCGACTCGTTATTGTGAACAAGGTGGGGAGCTTGATTTTGCTCAGTTAAAAAATGAGCGATTTTTAATGCGGGAACCGGGTTCGGCCACTCGTATGCAGTTTGAATCCTGGTTGAGCAGCCAGGGGGTTGAGCTGTCAAAGACGATGCAAATTGAAAGCAATGAAGCTATCCGACTTAGCGTTGCCAGTGGTCTGGGGCTGGCAGTGTTATCCACTTACACTTTGGCGCAAAGTAATGACCAATTTAAAATACTGAAAGTAAAAGGCTTTCCCTTGAATAGCCATTGGTATCTGGTGGCGAGAAAAGACAAAAGGTTAAGTGCTTCAGCCAGGCGTCTGGTGCAGTTTATTGCACAGCATCTGACAGATTGTATTGAAGCTCAGTGGGTGGTGGAGGATATTGCGGCGTTAGATCAGTATTTTAGCTAAACAGCGGGTAAAAACTTTGCCTTGCGGCTCTTAGCAAGGCATCATTTTGTTTTATGAGTTTTGGAAGTCTGTATGTCTTTATGGATCCCTTTTACATTGCTGGCTGCATTTATGCAGGCGATGCGCAATGCGCTACAAAAACAACTAAGCAAAGATGTGCCTGTGATGGGCGTGACCTTAGCCCGCTTCATTTACGCCGGGCCTTTAGCGCTTTTGTATTTACTCGGACTTTACCAATGGCAGGATTATGCCATTCCACAGTTTAGCCTCTGGTTTGTGTTTTACGTGCTAGCTGCTTCTGCTATGCAAATTCTGGCTACTGCCTTGATGGTGGTGTTGTTTCGGTTAAAAAACTATGCAATAGGGGTGGGTCTTGCCAAAAGCGAGGCTATTCTGGCTGCTATTGTAGGTGTGATGTTTTTTGGTACTTACATCAGCCCTTTAGGCTGGGTTGGAGTTTTTATTGGTGGCATAGCTGTGTTTTTATTAACAGGAGCCACCAGTATTCAATCGTTATCAGTCAAAACTCTGGCCTTAGGTTTAGGCAGTGGTTTGGCCTTTGCATTGACATCCTTGTGGGTCCGAGAGGCCAGCCTGACTCTGGGCTTGCCATTTTTACCTGCAGCGGCCTGGGTGCTGTTTTTTGTGATCACCACTCAAACCATAGTGTTGTTAGTTTATCTTGCGCTGAACGACAAAACGACCTTAGTGAAGTTATGGCAAAGGCCACAACTGACGTTAGCCACCAGTTTCACTAGTTGTTTGGGCTCTTTAGGTTGGTTTACCGCGATGAGTTTACAGGCTGTGGCTTATGTTAAAACGCTGGGGCAGGTGGAAGTGTTATTTACACTGCTGATTTCCGTTTTGGTACTCAAAGAAAAACTCAAACGTCAGGACCTGCTGGGGTTGACTCTGATCGTGCTTGCGGCAGTGCTGGTGATGTGGGCTTAGTTTTGAGTTGATAGGTAAATAAAATGTTTTTTATTTAAGCGGTTTGTCATAAATCTGAGTTAATCTTGTAGTGCTTTGATGGAGAAGCGAAGCAATTCCGGGGGCAGGATGCAGATCCTCAAACAACAACAAGAACTGACAGGATTTATAATGAAACAGATCACAACCTTATCATTGCTCGCTGCAGCGTTATACAGCAGTGCCAGCTTTGCCAATCTGCTGATCACTGAAGTGTTGTACGACGCTCCAAACAATGACAGCACTGAAGAGTTTGTCGAACTTTATAACAACAGCTGTACAGCCATTAATCTGCAAGGCTATAGCCTGCAGGATAACGGCGGCAGCTTTAATTTGTCTGGCACTGTAGCGCCACGCAGCTATTTTCTGGTGGCAAAAAACAGTGCAGCCATGCAAAGCCTGTATGGCAAAACACCAGAGCTAGCTGGTTTAACTCTGGCGTTTGGTAACAGTGGCGATTACGTCAAATTAAAAAATGGCAGCACGGAAGTGGATGCAGTCGGCTGGGAAAATGGCTTGTCCGGCTGGTCCATTAATGCTGTGGATAAATCCATTAGCCGCAATAAAACCACAGACAATAATCTGGCCTCAGATTGGGTGGTGTCTGCCAATTATGGCAACCCTGGCACCGGCGTATTTACTGCAACCTGCAGTGGCGGTGGTGATACCGGAGGTGGCACTCCACCTGTTGTTAACTTGCCCACCTATTACGCAGCCGCAGTTGGCAAATCCGGTAGCGAGCTCAAAGCTGCGCTCAACAGCATTTTACGGGGTCACGTACGCTTAACTTATAGTCAGGTGTGGGATGCGCTTTCCTATACAGATGAAGACCCCAATAATACCAATAACGTGATTCTGCTTTATGCAGGCCGCTCCGAAGCCAAAACCTTCCGCGCCGGCCAGACCAATTCTTTGGATGCCTGGAATCGGGAGCATGTCTGGGCGAAAAGCCATGGTTTTCCCAGTGAAAGCCAATATGCCTATACCGATATCCATCATTTGCGACCTGCCGATGTGTCTATTAATTCCAGCCGGGGCAATAAAGACTTTGATCTGGGCGGCACAGCTTTGACTGAAGCACCGGAAAATAAAACCGACAGCGACAGCTTTGAGCCCCGTAATGCCGTCAAAGGTGACGTGGCCCGTATGATGTTTTATATGGATGTGCGCTACGAAGGCGGCGATGAAACCAGTACGCCAGACCTGATATTACGCAATTTTGCTCCAACTGGCAGTTCAGCGCCAGAGATGGGAAAACTTTGTGTATTGCTGCAATGGCATATCCAGGATCCGGTCGATAGTTTTGAAAGTCGTCGCAACAACCGTATTTACGAATGGCAACAAAACCGCAATCCCTTTATTGATAACCCACAATGGGCTCAATCGATTTATGGCGCAAGTTGTGGTCTTTAACGGGTAGAGTTGCACCAAGCTGCTTTTGCAAGCAAAAGCAGCTTGGAGTGTGTCAGAGGCCGAGCTAGAATGAGCCAACTTAAAAAAGCGTTTAAGCGCTAGTCTATGGAGCATCTATGAAGCCTGAAACTCTGTTGCAGCAACTGCAGCAAAACCCTGACTTTTTAAAACTCACCTTAGCCCATCCCGATTTTTTACCTTTTGTTCGCTAT
The DNA here is from genome assembly GCF_014645135.1 of Rheinheimera tangshanensis. Taxonomy (GTDB): domain Bacteria; phylum Pseudomonadota; class Gammaproteobacteria; order Enterobacterales; family Alteromonadaceae; genus Pararheinheimera; species Pararheinheimera tangshanensis. Next base: position 103,137 of record NZ_BMLH01000006.1, on the reverse strand, counting down.
TCACTTCAAAACGGCACACAAATCCAAATCTGGGATACAGGGGTGCTCTATTGTCAGCCCAAGCAGTGTGGCCAGCAGGACATAGTACTCAGCAGCGGCGTGCATGGTAATGAAACTGCACCTATCGAGCTTTGTTCCACACTGTTAAACGACGTATTGGCTGGCAAACTATTGCTGACAGAGCGGGTGCTGTTTTTATTTGGTAACCCAGCGGCGATGAATGCGGGAGTACGGGAGATTCAGGATAATTTAAACCGATTATTCTCTGGTCATCACAGCAAAGAGCCGGGCATACAGAGTGCGGAGCGTGAGCGGGCGAAAAAGCTAGAAGGCTATGTGGTGAAGTTTTATGAAGAGGCTCCGCAAGGTTTACGTGAACGTAAACTATATGATTTGCATACCGCTATTCGTGGCTCACGTTTTGAGAAGTTTGCCGTTTATCCATTTTTACATGGCCAAAACTGGAGTAAACAACAGTTTGAGTTCCTCAATGCTTGTGGTGCCAATACGGTACTTTTGATGCAAGCTCCGGCCAGTACCTTCAGTTATTTTGCCGCCCAAAGCTGCAAGGCGCATGGCTTTACCATCGAACTGGGTAAGGCACGGCCTTTTGGTCAAAACGATATGAGTCGTTTTGCTGAAGCCGCTACTGCTTTAAGAGCTTTGATTTCAGGCAGCGAGCTGAACACAAAGGAGTTTAACGAAGCCGACTTTAACCTCTATGAAGTACGTCGTGCGATCAACAAAACTACCGAAGCCTTTGCACTGCATTTTGCCGACAGTATTGAAAACTTCACCACCTTTGATGTCGGTACTGTGCTGGCCAGTGATGAAGGTGTGGAATACAAGGTAGAAGTGGAAGGTGAAGCTATTATTTTCCCTAATCCTAAAGTGGCCATTGGTCAGCGCGCCATGCTGATGGTAAAACCTGTTTCTGTAGCTGGAAAAGTGAGTTAAGCCTTAGGTTCATGGCATAGCAGAGTACAAAATATCTGACAGCTGGCCCTGCTTTAGTGCATGGACCAGCTGTTTTTATTTGTGCCTCTGGTTGCAATGCAGTTTACGTAAAGGTAAAGTTGCGGCCGAAAAATAGAAGAAAATAGCCATACTGATTAAAACACGTAAAACAAAAAATAATGGTCAGGGCAAACGGGGAAACGCAATTCAGTTACCAAGAGTGGTCACCAAGCCACCACGCGTCTATACCCAAGTATCTTGATGTTGCAGCTAGGCGACAAGGCATTGAGTCCCTAGGAGCATAGTAAACCTATGTGACTGGGGCGAAATGGCGCAGTCAACAACGCTGTAGCTTCAAATACGACGGGTATAATCCTTTGCCACAGTCTGACGGATACAACCAAAAGAGACACCTATGACTAACCCCAATAACGCAACCATCTCTACAGTGCACACAGCTGAGTTTACCAGCGGTCACGCGTTACAAATTCCTACGCTGCGTATCCTGCAGGATGACGGCTCTTTGTACCCAGGAGCTGAAGCTCCAGAGCTTGATAAAGCCACAGCCCTTAAAATGTACGACAGCATGCAGTTTATTCGCATACTGGACGAGCGTATGCTGGCCGCTCAGCGCCAGGGCCGTATCAGTTTTTACATGCAGTGTTTAGGCGAAGAAGCCGCCACTGTTGGCAGCGCTGCTGCGCTGGATGATAAAGACATGATTATGGCGCAGTACCGTGAGCAAGGCGCCTTACGTTATCGTGGTTTTAGTCTGGAACAGTTTATGAATCAGCTGTTTTCCAACGAAAAAGATTTAGGCAAAGGCCGCCAGATGCCAGTGCATTACGGCAGCAAAGACATTTATTACATGACCATTTCCTCACCACTGGGTACACAAATTCCTCAGGCCAGTGGTTATGCGTATGCGCAAAAGTTACGCGGACTGAAAAACACCACCATTTGTTATTTTGGTGAAGGTGCCGCCTCAGAAGGTGACTTCCACGCTGGTTTAAATATGGCAGCTGTGCATAAAGCGCCGGTTATTTTCTTCTGCCGTAACAACGGCTATGCCATTTCAACCCCAGCCAACGAACAGTTTAAAGGCGATGGTATTGCGTGTCGTGGTGTGGGTTATGGCATCAAAGCTATTCGTGTCGACGGTGCTGATATTCTGGCCGTGTACAAAGCCACCCAAATGGCGCGTGACTATGCGCTGGAGCACGAAGAGCCGATTTTAATTGAATCTATCGCTTACCGTTTGGGCGCGCATTCTTCCTCTGATGACCCAAGCGGTTATCGCTCGAAAGAAGAAGAAGAGCTGTGGCGTAAAAACGACCCGATTTCCCGTTTCCGTTTATGGTTGGTGAAACAAGGCTGGCTGGACGAAGAAGCCGATAAAGCGAAATCTGATGCGCTGCGTCAGGAAATTCTGGATGCATTAAAAGTGGCTGAAAAAGTGGCCAAGCCTGGTATCGAGCATCTGATGAGTGATGTGTACGAAACGCCAATTCCACTGTTGAACGAACAATTAGAAGAACTAAAAGCACATATCAGAAAGTACCCGGAAGCTTATCCGGTGACGGCGGGGAGATTTGAATAATGGCTAAGATGAATATGTTGCAGGCGATCAACAACGCCTTAGATTTAGCCATGGCCAAAGACGATGGTGTGGTTTGTTTTGGTGAAGACGTCGGTCACTTTGGTGGTGTATTCCGCGCGACCAGCAAGTTGCAGGAAAAATACGGCAAAGCCCGTTGTTTCAACACGCCTTTAACTGAGCAAGGTATCGCGGGTTTTGCTAACGGTATGGCGGCTCAGGGCATGAAACCTGTGGCTGAAATTCAGTTTGCTGATTACATCTTCCCAGCCTTTGATCAGATTGTGAATGAAACTGCTAAGTTCCGTTACCGCTCAGGCAATGAGTTTAATGTCGGTGGTTTAGTATTCCGCACGCCATACGGTGGTGGTATTGCCGGTGGTCATTACCACAGTCAGTCGCCTGAAGCTTATTTTGCTCATACGCCAGGTTTGAAAATTGTGGTTCCACGCGATCCATCTCAGGCCAAAGGCTTGTTATTAGCAGCCATTAACTGCCCGGATCCGGTGATTTTCTTCGAACCTAAGAAACTGTACCGCGCCTCAGTCGGCGAAGTGTCGGAAGACTATTACGAAATTCCATTAGGCAAAGCCGAAGTGCTGCAACAGGGCAAAGACGTGACTGTGTTAGCCTGGGGCGCACAGATGGAAATTATCCAAAAAGCTGTGGATATGGCACAAGCTGAAGGCATTTCCTGTGAAGTGATTGATCTTCGCAGCATTCAGCCCTGGGATGTCGACACTGTGGCACAATCGGTAATGAAAACCGGCCGTTTAGTGATTAACCATGAAGCGCCATTGACCGGTGGTTTTGCCGCTGAGATTGCATCAACCATTCAGAAAAAATGCTTCCTGCATCTGGAGAGCCCGATTGAACGGGTTTGTGGTTTAGATATTCCGTACCCGCTGGCACTGGAAAAAGAATATGTGCCCGATCATCTGAAAACTTACGAAGCGATAAAACGCTCGGTGAACTTCTAAGGATAGCCAGATGAAAAAAGATTTTATTCTGCCGGATATTGGCGAAGGCATAGTTGAGTGTGAAATCGTGGAATGGCTGGTGAAAGAAGGTGATCGTATCACTGAAGATCAGCCGGTTTGTGATGTGATGACTGACAAAGCTTTAGTGCAAATCCCTGCTGTGTACGACGGTGTGGTGACTAAGCTCTATTACGCCAAAGGCGATATCGCCAAAGTGCATGCGCCTTTGTTTGAAATGGACACAGAAGGCGCTGCGCCTGCTGTTGCAGCTTCATCTGCTCCAGTTCAAACTCCAGCCGCTTTGACCACAGGCAAACAGCTGGAAGACTTTATTCTGCCTGATATAGGCGAAGGTATTGTTGAGTGTGAAATTGTCGAGTGGCTGATCAAAGAAGGTGATGTATTGGCCGAAGACCAGCCCGTCTGCGATGTAATGACCGACAAAGCTTTAGTGCAAATTCCGGCTAAATACGCCGGTAAAGTGGTGAAGCTGTATTACGCCAAAGGTGAAATTGCCAAAGTACATAGCCCGCTGTTTCAGCAGGAAATAGCTGGTACTTCGACTTCTGCTGCGGCTGTTGTTGCAGCGCCAGTTGCTGCCCCGGTTTGTGCTGCGAAAGCAGCCTCTGTTGCTGCGGCTTCAACGGTGGCTCCTGCTGGCAATGGCAAAGCTTTAGCCAGCCCAGCCGTGCGTCGTTTAGCCCGTGAATTAAGCATTGATTTATCTTTAGTACCAGGTTCTGGCGAAAAGGGCCGGGTTTATAAAGACGATGTCAAAGCTTATGCCAATGGTGGTACTGCTTCTGCTGCGGCCAAAGCGGTTGCAGCTCCGGTTAAAGCCGCTGCGACCGCGGCTGTTGTGACCAGTACTGGTGGCAGCCGTGTTGAGCCTATCAAAGGCATTAAAGCAGCGATGGCGCGTCAGATGCAGGATTCGGTCTCGACCATTCCGCATTTTACCTACTGTGAAGAAATTGATTTAACAGAGCTGATTGCACTTCGCAGCCAACTGAAAGATCAATACGCTAAACAGGGTATTAAGCTCACCTTGATGCCATTTTTTATGAAAGCCATGTCGCTGGCTATGAAGCAGTTCCCTATTATGAACAGCCAGGTCAATAGCGACTGCACAGAGCTGACTTATTTTGATGACCACAATATTGGTATAGCGGTCGACTCAAAAGTGGGTTTACTGGTGCCCAATATCAAAGGTTGTCAGAACAAGTCGATCGTACAAATTGCTCAAGAGCTGACCAGGCTGACTGACGCCGCCCGTGAAGGTCGTGTCAGTCCGGTGGAGCTCAAAGGCGGCACTATCACCATCTCCAACATCGGCGCCATTGGTGGCACTGTGGCCACTCCTATTATCAATAAGCCAGAAGTGGCGATAGTAGCGCTGGGTAAAACTCAGTTATTGCCACGTTTTAACGCCAAAGGTGAAGTGGAAGGCCGCTCTCTGATGCAAATCAGCTGGTCTGGCGATCACCGCGTGATAGACGGCGGCACCATAGCCCGTTTCACCAACTTGTGGAAAAGCTATCTGGAACAACCGTCATCCATGTTGCTGTCGATGGTCTAATCCATTGACGAAGCACTGGTCATTGGCTTCGTTCTTTGCTACAAAACCCGGATGATCAGAAGATCCTCCGGGTTTTGTTTTTAAAGGGCGAAAGCACGCAGGCAACAAAGCTGCAGTTTCAAGTACCATTCGGGTTCAGCGGGTTTACCCAAAGTAATTGGAGCTGCAGCGAGGCGACAAGTAATTGAGTCCCCATGAACATAGATCACTATGTGATTGGGGCGAGAGCACGCAGGCAACAAAGCTACAGTTTCAAGTACGAAGGGTAAATATATGGATAAACATCAGCTTCGTAACTTCTATATCCCCGAAGAGCAGTCGGTTTACCTGCTCAACGCCAACGATGCTAAAAAGCTCAAAGACTGGGTGGCGCTTTGTATCTCTGAGTTGGAGAAACTGGGTTACCGACAAATTGAGCTGGTGGGCAAGGGCGCTTATGGTTTTGTTTTTGCCGGCCTTGATCAAAAGCAGCAGGATGTGGTGTTTAAATTCTCCCGCATTAATTTACCGCCTCATATTCAGGAACGATTAGCCGACGAAGGCTATATGTTGTCACAGGCCGCTCATCCAAATGTGCCGCCGTTTTTTACTTATCAGTTGGTAAAAAAGCAGGGCATTTTAATGATGGGCCGCGCCAAAGGTGTGGATCTGGAACACTACAGCCTGAAACAGGGGCGGCTGCCGGTTCGTTTATTGCTGGATATTGCCACTCAGCTCGCCAGCTTATTGCAGGCTTTACGGCAACATAAAAAAGACGGCGAAAGCGCACCTATAGTGCATGGCGATATTAAGCCTTCGAATATTGTTTACGACGAAAGCACCAATCAAATCAGCCTGGTGGATTGGGGGTCATCGGTGTTCGCACAGCTTGACAGCGATGGTCATTACATTGGCAATAACGTAATGCAGCTGATGTCAGCAGACTTGCAAACATCGAATGCCCGACTAGGAGATGTCTATTTTATTGGCCCAGAGCAGCGCGGCGGTGCTTTATCCAGCCCACGCTTTGATGAACAAGGCGTCGCCAGTACCTTGTATGCACTGGCATCCGGCCAGTCCTGTCGTTTTGGCCGTAAAGCGATCCCAGCACGAAGTTTGGGCTTGCCAATGGAATTTGCCACTATGCTCGACAGCATGCTGGCGGATGACCTGCTGTTACGCCAACAAGCCGGTGATTATTTCTTAAAAGCCATGCCGCGACTACATCATCTGGTAACACCAGACTTGCCGCTGTTAAGCACAGAGCCGGTATTACCGGTCTGGATCAGCGATAAAGCGCAGGAGCTGGATACTGTGGTTTATTCATCGCGCAAATCCTTTTTGCGTGAACATAGTGACGAAGAAGGCATCCAGTACATAGACGATGTGCAGCTGGAGCGTTATTACAAAAACTACCTGGAGGGCATGGGCGAGACTGAAAAAGCTTTTGTCGCAGCCGTCAGCCGTTTAGGCCGTTATCCTGTGGTTGGTGGTATTGCTATTCATTGGCAAAGCTCCGGGGTGTATATCGACTCCAGCCTGAATTTGTTTGACGAAAGTCTGTACAAGGCTTTTGCAGTGGCGGTGAATAACGTGGTGCAACTGGCGCGCTCTATCGCCAAAGTCGGTATTTTCAAAGCCTGTTTATTTGATGCCCGTCAGACCATCCATATAGCGCGCGACAGCACAGACCAGCCTTTTGTCGTGCCAGCAGGCACGACGCTTAAATACGAGCTGGGCCAGAGCCAGCTGGACGATCGCAGCGCCCAGCATAGTTATTTTGAAGATGGCAAAGACCCTGATGAGCAACTGGTATTGCCAGACGGTATTATGGATGATTTGGCTGCACTGAATTTAATCCGCCATACGGGTTGCATTATTTTTGAAGTCACGCCTTTGTATATGAAAATACACAACTATTACCGTTTGCTTGAACCTGCTGCTGAAGCGCAGTTTGCGGCTTTGCTGCAAAGTATTCTCTCAAAAGTACCTTTAATCAGTGGTGAAGGGGTTGGTGGTTTTATGAAACTTCCACACAAAGATACCCGACATTTCAGTCACCAGAGTCAGCAGGAACTTTGTTATTATCCTGCCAATCCTATGAATTACCGTAAGAATTAGTTTCGGAGAATAAAATGCGTGTTGTTGTGCTGTTGTTGTTTATCCTGGCGGCTAAAGTTCAGGCTGCTGATCCTCATAGTTTCAGCAACTTTGCTTTGGTGAGTCATCCGCAACTTAGCTTAGATTTAACAGCTGATTTTGATAAACAGCAACTCTCAGGTTTTGTTGAGCTGCAACTGGACTGGCATCATCCTGATGTGCGCGAGCTGATTTTAGATAGTCGCGACCTGAGTATTGAAAACGTCATGGGGCAATCAGCTAATGGCAAGTGGGTGAAGCTGAGCCACAGCTTTGGGGATAAGTCATCCACTCATGGCCAGGCGCTACGGATTGAATTTCCAGAGCAATTTCCTAAGGTGCGGATTTATTACCATACCAGCCCACAAGCCTCAGGTTTGCAGTGGCTGACTAAAGAGCAAACCAGCGAAAAGCAGCAGCCGTTTATGTACAGTCAGTCGCAGTCTATTCATGCCCGCAGTTGGATCCCGTTGCAAGACACGCCAGCGGTGCGGCTGAATTATCAGGCCCGTATTCATACGCCCAAAGAATTACTGGCCGTGATGGGTGCGGATAACAGTGCCAATACCGACAAAGACGGCGATTATTTTTTCCGTATGCCGCAGGCTATTCCGGCTTATCTGATAGCGCTGGCGATAGGGGACTTAGAATTTAAAGCCATGTCAGAGCGTACAGGGGTTTACGCCGAAAAAGTCTGGCTGGATAAAGCAGTCGCTGAGTTTTCTGATACAGAGCAGATGATGCAGGTCGCAAGCTCGCTGTATGGCGACTATCCCTGGGGTCGTTATGACTTACTGATTTTACCGGCCAGTTTTCCTTTTGGTGGTATGGAAAATCCACGTTTATCTTTTATTACGCCCACGGTGATTGCAGGGGACAAAAGCCTGGTTAGTCTCATAGCGCATGAGCTGGCGCATTCCTGGTCAGGCAATTTAGTCACCAATGCAAGCTGGCACGAACTGTGGCTGAATGAGGGGTTTACCAACTATGTAGAGAACCGCATTATGGAGCAGGTGTACGGGCCTGAACGTGCTTTGTTGGAGCGTCAGCTGTCGGTCCAGGATTTGGAAAACGATCTGGACCAGCTTGACCCAAAAGATACTTTATTAGTCACCGACTACACAGGACGAGACCCAGACGATGCTTTTACTCAGGTGCCTTATGTCAAAGGCATGTTATTCCTTCAGTTTTTAGAGCAAAGAGTGGGGCGCGCTGCTTTTGATCCTTTTTTAAAAAACTATTTTCAGACCTTTGCCTTTCAAACTATGGATACGGAAAAGTTCCTGCGCTATCTGCGTAAGACTTTGCTGAACGATCCGGACATTGTATCTATGGGCGAAATACTGGAATGGCTGTATCAACCGGCATTAGCCAGCACTTTTGTAGCGCCGGTATCTGACGCCTTTGCACAGGTAGACCAACAAAGGGCGTTATGGCAAAAAAGCGGCAAGTTGACTGATTTACAGACAAACAGCTGGACTATTCACCATTGGTTACATTTTATCGGCCAATTGGCTGCTACTGTCGATATTGCCCAGTTACAACAGCTGGATCAGGGCTTTGGTTTAAGCCAAAGTCAGAATGCGGAAGTGGCTGCAGCCTGGTTTAAAGTGGCGCTGGCAAAAAATTACACACAAGCTCAACCAGCGCTGCAGCAGTTTTTGGTCAGGGTAGGACGGCGTAAGTTTGTGGTGCCTTTGTATCAGCAGTTAAGTCAAAGCCCGGAAACTCTGGGCTGGGCCAAAGCTGTTTATCAGCAAGCCCGGGCCGGCTATCATCCTCTAACTCAGTCTGCTGTTGATAAGGTACTGAAGTTTAATTAGTTTTTAAGTAGCCGTTCAGCCAAGAGGCGTACACTCCGTGATATCTGTTTATAAAAGGATTAAAAAATGAAAGCAAAAGTAGTCGCCTTGTTGGTTTGTAGTCTGAGTTTTGTTGCTTTAGCCGATACGGCCGCAGTTAAAACTGTCACTGTATCCGGCTCTGCTGTGATGCAAGCCAAACCAGATGCAGTGCGTTTGAGCATGCAAATTCAGCAGACTTCTGAGAAAGTTACGGATGCCAAACAAAAGGTGGATGAGCAAGTAGCTGCGTTAACCAAAGCTCTGCGTAAGCTGGGGGTGAAGGAAGAGCAACTGAACAATGCGCCTTTGCGTATTCAACCGGATTATCAGCATGATCCAGAGCGCAAGTTGCCCCAGCGCTATCTGGTCAGTCGTGACATCACTGTGTCATTAAATGATTTGTCCCTGTACAGCACAGTGCTACAACAAGCGGCTGATTTAGGGGTAACTCAAATGAATCAGGCTGAATTTTTAGTCAGTGAGTCCGATGAACTGTATCAAAAAGCGCTGCAACAGGCGTTTGAACATGCCAAAACCAAGGCTGCTTTGTTAGCAAAAGCGAACGGTTTAAAACTGGGTTCTGCCCAAAAAATCAATGAACAAGGGTACGCGCCGGCTCCTGTGATGAAGATGGCTCGTGCTATGGCCGATGGCGCTGAAGTCAGCTTTGGTCAGACCGATATCAGAGCAGAAGTGTCGGTTGAGTTTGAAATGAACAGTTATTGATGATTTATTGAACAAAAGTGGCTAAATCTTTTTGTGGCAGAGGTTTAAATTTCGCGACAAAACAAGTAATGTAGGGACCTTCGTAGTTATGGTAGAACCTATATTTCATGCGTGAGCAAAAATCAGAATTTTATCAGCTGCTGCAACAGCAAGCTCTGTCTCTGATCGAAGACGAAACAGACCTGATTGCCAATATGGCAAACCTCAGTGCGTTGCTCTTTAATGAAATGCCTGATCTGAATTGGTCAGGCTTTTATATTTTAAGAGATGACGTTTTGGTTTTAGGACCTTTTCAGGGCAAAGTGGCTTGTGTGCGTATTCCTGTAGGCAAAGGTGTCTGCGGTACAGCAGTAGCCACTGGAGAAATCCAGTTGGTCAAAGATGTCCATGAGTTTCCGGGCCATATTGCCTGCGATGCCGCCAGTAACTCAGAAATTGTTTTACCTGTGCGTCATAATGGCAAGATCATTGCTGTACTGGATATTGATAGCCCAAGTCTGGCTCGTTTTGATGTAGACGATCAACAAGGTTTAGCCGGGCTGGTTCAGTTATTTGAACAGCATTTGGCACGGACTTTATGAAAGATTTAGTCAATATTCAGGACTATTTATTCCAGGTCGCCGATGTGGGCGACTGGGAAGGTGAAGAAGAGATCGTCGCCGATCGGATCAACGCCATTTACCACGCCGTCTGGCGCCGTTTGCCGGATGATCTTTCAGCAGATGAAATAGACCATTTACTTATCGCGATTTGGAACGAGCTACGAGGTAGTTTAGTTTTGTTAGAAGCAGATGAAGATGAACTGGTCGATTGGGCTATCTGCTACGTTAATAACCAATTAGAAGAAGGCATTACTTTAGACGATGCCGCTGATGAAGAAGAGTAATTTTGCATGACAACCCCAACTGAACAAATCCAAGCTCAACCTGCAGGCAAAGATGTGAAACAAATCCTCGCCGAACTTAGCGAGAAGTTTCCACTGTGTTTTAGCCAAAGCGGTGAAGCTAAACCTCTGAAAATCGGTATTTTTCAGGACTTAGCACAGCGGTTGTCTGAAGAAGATGGCATTAGCAAAACCCAAATTCGTCATGCGTTGCGTCTATACACATCCAGTTGGCGTTATCTGGCAGGTGTCAAAGTGGGTGTCGCCCGTGTTGACCTGGATGGTCAGGCCGGTGATCTGATTGATGAACAACAAGCTGCGCATGCGGCTGAAACGTTAGAGCAAAGCAAAGCCAAAGCAGCTGAAGTGCGCAAAGCCAAAGCGGCGGCAGAACGAGCTAAGCATAAAGAACAGCAAAAAGATCAAGCTAAAGCGGCACCTTCTGACAAAGCTGCTTACAAAAAGTCTCCAACAAATAAGGCCTCAGTCGCCGCAAAAGCAGCCAAACTGAACTCTAAGCCTCAAACCACAGAAAAAGTAGTGCAAGAGCAAGCGGTTGAACTTATTGCGTTAAATACAGCCACATTAAAAGTTGGCAGTGTGGTGCAGTTAAAAGTAGGGTTAAAACCTGTGCCTGCAACTGTACTTGAAGTAGTTAAAAATGATGTTGTGGTGCAGCTTGCCTCAGGTATGGTGATCAAAACCCAAGGGGATAAGCTGTTCCAGGCTTAACAGAGATGAGTGTTCAATGAAAAAAATTTCCAGCTTAGCGGCATTTTTTCTGGTGATCGGCAGTGGTGTGATAGCTGCGCCGCTTATTTCTCCTGTGCCCAATCTGGCGCAGGAACCGCAACATGCAACGGCCAGTAAACGAATTACCAATTTCTTTACCCGGGAGCACTATTTAGGCTTGCGTATTGACGACGAGTTGTCGTCAAAAGTTTTTGACCGCTATTTAAAAAGTCTGGATTTTTTCCGTAATGTTTTGTTGAAATCAGACGTCGACAGCTTTGAGCAGTACCGCAACGAATTTGATAATGGTTTGGCGAAAGGTCAGTTTGACTTTGCTTATCAAATGTTCAACTTGAGCATGACACGCCGATTAGAACGTTACGATTATGCTATTAGCTTGCTGGATAAACCTTTTGATTTTACTAAACAAGACAGCTACGAATTTGAACGCGAAGACGCGCCATGGGCGGCTGATGTTGCGCAGTTAAATGAGCTGTGGCGCCAGAAAGTGAAATTTGATGCGCTGAATCTGAAACTGGCGGGTAAAACAGCAGAAGAAACCACTAAACTGCTGAAAAAACGCTACGAAAACGCGAAAAAACGTTTATTACAAACTGAGAGTGAAGACGTTTTCCAAATCGTGATGAATTCTTATGCCCGCAGTATTGAAGCTCATACGTCTTATTTGTCGCCTCGCAACGCTGAACGTTTCCAGCAGGAAATGAACCTGTCCCTGGAAGGCATTGGCGCAGTGCTGCAGAGTGATGATGATTTTACCGTCATCATGAGTCTGGTGCCCGGTGGCCCTGCGGATATGACCAAAAAGATCAAACCCAAAGACAAGATTATTGGTGTCGCACAGGGGGATGAGGAATTTGTTGATGTAGTCGGCTGGCGTTTAGATGATGTCGTTGACCTGATCAAAGGTCCAAAAGGCTCGACTGTGCGTCTGCAGGTATTGGTAGGTGGCGATGCGTCCAAAGGCGTGCCAACTCAGATTTCTATAGTGCGGGATAAAATCCGTCTAGAGGACCGGGCTGCCAAAGCCGAGGTACTGGAGCCTAAACTTAGTCCGCTGGGTAAAAAAATTGGCGTGATTAATATTCCAAGTTTTTACAACAACCTGACAGAAGATGTAAAAAAAGAAATTGCCAGCTTAAAACAACAGAATGTCGACGGAATTATCGTTGACTTACGTGGCAACGGTGGTGGTTCACTACCTGAAGCTGTGTCTTTAACAGGTTTATTTATTGATAAAGGCCCTGTAGTACAGATCCGTGAAGCGGGTAATCGTATTGGCATTAGTCAGGATCAGGACGGTAGTGTGTTTTATGATGGTCCACTGACTGTGATGGTAGATCGTTATAGTGCCTCAGCCTCTGAGATATTCGCTGCTGCGATGCAAGACTACGGCCGGGCCTTAATTGTAGGTGAGCATACCTTTGGTAAAGGCACAGTGCAGCAGCACCGAGGTTTAGGCCGCGTCTATGACATGTTCGAAGAATCATTGGGCTCAGTGCAGTTTACTATTGCCAAGTTCTACCGTATCGATGGTGGCAGTACTCAGCATAAAGGGGTGATCCCTGATATTTTGTTCCCTTCGCCGATAGAACCGGGTGAGTGGGGTGAGAGTAAAGAAGAAAATGCTCTGCCTTGGGATAGTATTCCAGCGGCGCAGTACACTGCATCAGACGAGATTAAAAAAGCTCTGCCTGTGCTACAGAAAAAACATCAGGAACGTTTTAGTAAAGAAACTGAATACAAGTATCTGATGGATGATATCGCTCTGTACAATAAAGAAAAAGATGAAAAAACCATTTCATTAAATGAGCAGGAACGCCTGAAGAAAAAAGATGAAAATACTGCCCGTGATTTAAAACGAGTCAACGAGCGTTTAGCACGATTGAAGTTGCCAGCGGTGAAAAACCTGGATGACTTACCTGAAGTGTTAGAAAAATTGGATCCGTTGCTTGAAGAGACGGCTCAGATCACAGCAGATATGTTAAGTCTGGGGCATCTGGCAAAACGCGCAGAATAAACGAAGCCAAGGGGTCAGAGCCAATGAATCGCACAAGCGGTCATTGGCTCTGACCCCTTTTTATAACAACAGAATTGGTGTTAACCAATCGAGAAGAGAACAATTCCATGGAACTACAAACCACACCGCGCCAGATCAAGGCACCTAGCTTTTTGGATGCCAGCATTCCGCTTGTTGTACTGGTATTTTTATTGAGTCTCTCCGTGTTTTTATATGGTAGCGATTCATCTTATGGTGCCAACCAAATTGCGTTATTTGTGGCAGCCTTTGTTGGCGTGGTGATAGGGTTAAAAAATGGCTATGGCTGGGCTGAGATAGAGCAGGCGATGGTCAAAGGTATTTCGTTGTCCTTGGGGGCGTTGCTGATACTTTTTTCGGTGGGAGCTTTAATAGGTACCTGGTTACTGGCTGGCACTGTGCCTTCATTGATTTATTACGGTCTGCAGCTATTGGATCCGTCCTGGTTTTATGCGGCCAGCTGTTTGCTTTGCGCTGTGGTTGCTCTCAGTATTGGTAGTAGCTGGACCACGGCCGCCACTATAGGTGTCGCGCTGATTGGTGTGGCTTCCGGGCTTGGGATGTCTCCGGCTGTTACGGCTGGGGCTATAGTCTCTGGTGCCTATTTTGGTGATAAAATGTCACCTGTCAGTGAAACAACGAATCTTGCTCCTGCTGTTGCTGGCTCAAATTTATTCGATCACATCCGGCATATGACCTGGACTACTATCCCAAGTTTGGTGATGGCGCTTATTATTTTTGCTGTGATGGGATTTAACGCCGATGCTGCGGCGGACGATTCTCAAATCCGGGCAATCAGCGACGCCTTACAGCAGCACTTTTCTATCAGTCCTCTGATGTTAGTGCCTTTATTGGTGTTGATGGCTATGGCCGTTAAAAAAGTTCCGGCATTTCCTACTGTATTTATCGGTGCTTTGTTAGGCGGCATTTGGGCTGTGTTATTCCAGCCGGAACTGGTTGCTAAAATGGCTGATCCGCAGCTAAACGGCGTGCTTGCCACCTTAAAAGTGGTATGGACTACCTTGCATGGTGGTTTTGTCATTGAAACTCAAAATGCAGAATTAGATAAACTGCTAAACGGTGGTGGTATGGTAAAAATGCTCAACACCTGCTGGTTAATTTTTTCTGCCATGATGTTTGGTGCTGTGCTGGAGCATATAGGTTTATTGCGTAAATTTGTCGAAGCTATTTTGCATAAAGCCCATAGCACTGGTTCGTTAATTACCAGCACTATCGCCACTTGTATCGCGACTAATATTTTGACTGCAGATCAGTATATGTCGATAGTGATGCCGGGTCGGATGTTTAAAGAAGAATACGAACGTCGTGGTTTAGCTCCGGTGAATTTATCCCGCACTTTAGAAGACGGCGGCACTATCACCAGTCCGCTGATCCCATGGAATACCTGTGGTGCTTATATGCATGGGGTGCTCAATGTCAATCCGCTGGATTATGCGATGTATGCGTTTTTTAATTTGATTAACCCGGTACTGGCGGTAATTTATGCCTACATGGGCATCAAAGTATTAAAACTAACACCACCGGACACGCCAATCACAGCGGCCGTTCAGGGTAAATAATAAAAAAAGGCCAGTTGTTAACTGGCCTTGTTGTTTTCAGATATTAAAAGAGAATTTTGTGATGAGTCAGATATCGAACCGTCAGGCAAAAAAACTAAGTGACTACAAAGCCCCAGAATTTACTATTACCGACGTGGAGCTTAGTTTCGAATTAAATCCGGAAGCGACGGTGCTGACCGCCGTTTATCAGGTGGCATCAATAAGTGACAAAGCAGGTACGCTAATTCTGGATGGACAAGAGCTGAAGTTATTAGCTGTTTCTGTGGATGGCCAGTTATTGCATGCAGATGCCTATCAGGTCACGCCTGAGCAACTGATCTTGCCTGGTATACCAGCCAAAGCACAACTTGAGCTTAAGATTGAACTCAATCCAAAAGCCAATACAGCGCTGGAAGGTTTGTATCTGTCCAATGGCGCTTATTGCACTCAGTGCGAAGCTGAAGGTTTTCGCCGAATCAGTTACTACCTCGACAGACCCGATGTATTGGCCCGTTTTACCACTCATATTATCGCCGACGATAAGGCTTATCCTGCGCTGTTAAGTAACGGCAATCTGGTCAGTTCCACAGTGCTGGCGGATGGCCGTCGTCATGTCACCTGGGTCGATCCATTTCCAAAACCAAGCTATTTATTTGCCTTGGTGGCAGGGGACTTTGATTGTTTAAGAGGGAGTTATACCACAAGCTCTGGCCGTGAGGTGGCGCTGGAGTTTTATGTTGATAAAGGCAATAAAGACCGGGCACAGTTTGCGTTGGAGTCGTTAAAACGCGCCATGTTGTGGGACGAACAGACCTTTGGTCTGGAGTATGACCTGGATATTTACATGGTGGTGGCTGTCGACTTTTTTAATATGGGCGCGATGGAAAATAAAGGCTTAAATGTCTTTAACAGCAAATACGTACTGGCCGATCAGGCCTCAGCCACAGACACTGACTTTTTTAATATCGAATCTATTATTGGTCACGAGTACTTCCACAACTGGACAGGCAACAGAGTCACTTGTCGCGACTGGTTTCAGCTGAGTTTAAAAGAAGGCTTGACGGTATTTCGCGATCAGCAATTCAGCGCTGATATGGGATCAGCGACTTTAAACCGTATCGATGCGGTGAAAACCATTCGTACCGCGCAGTTTGCTGAAGATGCCGGTCCTATGGCGCATCCGATCCGACCACAACAAGTACTGGAAATGAATAATTTTTATACCGTCACAGTCTATGACAAAGGTGCTGAGGTTATTCGTATGTTGCATACCTTACTGGGACAGGACGGTTTTAGAAAAGGTATGGATTTGTACTTTAAACGCTATGATGGTCAAGCCGTGACCTGTGATGACTTTGTCAATGCAATGCAGGATGCCAATGGCCGTGATTTAAGCCTGTTCAGGCGCTGGTATCAACAATCTGGCACACCAGAGTTAAAAATCTACAGCCAGTTTGATGCGAAAAAACGTGAATTTAAACTGCTGATGCAACAGCACACTCCGGCCACTGCCGATCAGGAGGAAAAACAGCCTCTGTTGCTACCTGTGCGGGTTGAGTTGCTTTGTGATGGAATAAGTCAGTCTTATCTGCTCGAAATGACGGAAGCTCAGCAGGAGTTTAGTTTTGCGGTCAGCCAAAAACCAGTACCTGTGCTTTTAGCTGATTTTTCGGCGCCAGTGAAATTACAGTACCAGTACAGTATGGATGAGCTGTTGCAAATAGCCCGCGATGCGAAAGATGGTGTGGCGCGCTGGGATGCGATACAGCAGTTGTGGCAAAGTCAGGTGAAAGCTGCTATCGAAGCTAAAGACGTGGGGACAACCTATCAGTTACCGGCTGCCTTACTTGAGTTTTATCGACAGCTATTAATTCAGCCCCTGGATGATTTAGCTTTTACCGCTGAGTTATTGACAGTACCAGCTTATGACATGGTGGCAGAGCAGTTCGAGGAGATACCAGTACAGGAGTTAGTATGGGTATTACAGAGCTTCGTGCAACAACTGGCGGAAGAATTAGCGGATCAGTGGCATAACTGTTATCAGTCATTGCGTATTGAAGCCTATCAGTATCAAGAGCAACAGGTTGCCAAGCGCGCTTTACGATCGGTCTGTCTACATTACCTGGCCTTTATTGCCGGCAAAGACGATTTATTAACCCAGCAATACCAGCATAGCGACAATATGACCGATCAGTTAGCTGTCTTGCGTGCTTGTCGAAGCGCAGCTCACCCATTATTTGCCTCACTGATGCATGATTTTGAGCAGCGCTGGCGTGATGATGTATTAGTTTTGGATAAATGGTTTAACCTCAGTGCCTCTTATCCTACATCTTCTGTTTTTGTGACTTTGGAGCAGTTGACTGCCCACCCACAATTCAGTTGGCAAAATCCGAATCGGGTACGAGCTGTGTTTGGTGCTTTTTATCAGCAAAATCCGGCGATGTTCCATGCAGAAGACGGCAGAGGTTATCAGGTATTGGCTGATGTAGTGTTGAAAATGGATGCAATTAATCCTCAGGTTGCATCCCGTTTAGTGACACCTTTATTGTCATGGAAACGCTATCAACCTGTTCGTCAACAGCAGTTAAAAGCTGTGTTACAGACTATGCTGAGCAAAGAGCTGAGCAATGATTTGTATGAAAAAGTGAGCAAGAGTTTAAGCTGATGCGGCAGTATAAATTCAGACTGGTGCTTGATGTAGAGCAATGTCTGGCTTTTTATCAGGGCCTGTATACCGATGTGGTGGTACAGGCTGAAAATGGCCAGACAGTGCAATTGCCTCTGCGTCATTTTCGGCCTTACATTAGCCATGCCGGAGTCAATGCACGCTTTGTATTAACCTTGACCGATCAGGGTAAGTTCCAGACTTTAGAGAAAATAAATTAGAGTTATTACTTAAAACGGCAACTTAAAACAAAACAAGCAAATTCTCCTACTTTAGCTATTATTTTCATTTAGTTAGGTGATCTTCATTCAACTGGTCAAACCGGAACAGGTATCAGCAGGAGCATTCCACAGGGAGAAAGGGAAAAAACTGAATAAAAATCAACAGATTTGACTGATCGCAAGCCTTGCGCCCCGATCAAAATGATGTAATGATTTCTTCGATACAAGCTGACCTCCGAGCAGTTGGTTGGCTCAAAATAAAAAATAACAAAATACCTGCAGGGACAGGGGGGGAGATAACGAATGAATACTAAGCCAGGTGCCTTCGTCAGAAGTACTTTAGCTCTGGGTGTTGCTTCTGCACTATTGGCCTTGTCGGCCACCAGTGCTCAGGCCGCTACTTTTAATTTTGATGACGTAGAAGTAGTGTTTGACTCTACGTTCTCCTACGGTGCCAGTTGGCGGGCGGAAGACCGTGACTGGGATACCATCAGTAAGGTCAACCATCCGCGTTTTGACTGGACTAATTACAGCGCCTTTACCAATCCAATTTATACAGGTTCTCAGATTTGGTCTCAGCCAGGTGCTTATTCCAGCAACGGTGATGCAGGCAACCTGAATTACGACCAAGGTGATGTATTCTCGGAAGTTTTCCGTGGTACGCACGAATTATCTATCGCCAAAGATGACATCGGCTTTTTTGGTCGCTTCACTTATTTCTATGATTCAGCCTTAATGGACCATGAGGTGGCTTACACCAATCCTTTGTCCAAAAACAGAGTTGACCCTTGTGCTGACGACGAAGCGAAGGAACTAGCCTGTCGTGATATCCGTGTACTGGATGCTTATGTCTATGGCAACTTCGCTTTAAACGATGGCGCTAACCCTCTGTCTATCCGGGTAGGTAATCAGGTACTAAGCTGGGGTGAAAGCACTTTTATCCAGCACGGTATCAATATTACGCCAATCGATGTCGGTGTAGCCCGTAGTCCTGGTGCTGAATTAAAAGAAGCATATATTCCGGTAGGTATGGCTTGGGCCTCTTTAGGCGTTACTGAGAACTTAACGGCTGAAGTGTTTTATCAGTACGATTGGAAAAATAGCTATCTACCAGTGCCAGGTTCTTATTTTTCTACCAATGATTTTGCTGGCGAAGGTGGATACAACCAGAATATTCAATTAGGTTTTGCCGGTAACCCGGACATTGATCTGGATTTCTTAGTGTCTGAAATGAACCTACTGTCGCAAAATGCCCCAGCTTTATTGGCTGCCCTGACTAATCCGGCGTCAACTGCTGCACAACGCGCAGCTGCTGTGAATGCTATGCTGGCGTATTCCACTAAAGTCACCTTAAGACCTCAAGGTGCTGCAGGTGAAATTGAGCCAGAAGACGGTGGTCAGTATGGTATCAAGCTGGAGTATTTTTCTCCTGAACTGAACGACACTGAATTTGCGGTGTACCACATGAATTACCATAGCCGTACTCCGCTGATTTCGGGTATCGCCTCTGATTTTCGTCTAGGTGTGGATGCCAATGGTCAGCCTCTGGGAGTGATCCAGTCTTTGGCTTACCTGGCTGCAAACCAGGGAAATATCAATAAAGAAAACATCAATGAGCTGGATGTGTTCTCCAAAGGTTTAATTCAGTATCCGGAAGATATTAAGCTTTATGGTTTTAGCTTCAACACCACTGTAGAGGGTACCTCTGTTGCGGGTGAATTGTCTTACCGTCAGGACGAACCACTGCAAATTGATGATGTGGAAATTCTGTATGCCGGTATGCCAGAGCAGTTAGCTATTGCTGGTTTACGTCCTGAATTGGAAGGGATCAGTCAGATTGGTCGTTACGACGGTCTTAAAGTTGGTCCGGGCCAATTTGCTCAGGGTTATATTCTGTCTGACACTACGCAAGCTCAGATCACTGTGACTCACTTGTTTGGCCCAATGTGGATTGCAGATAACTTTTCTATGTTAGCTGAAGTGGGTGGTATCAAAATTAATGATATGCCAGATCAATCTGTATTACGTCTAAATGGTCCTAATACAGATCGTAGCGGTGGTCCTTTGTTGGGCACGATCAACAATGGCCCATTGGTGAATAAAGACGGTGTACATACAGCCTTATCCAATGGTGCTGAAACCAACCCATTCCCGACCGCATCAGCCTGGGGTTACCGTTTATTAGCAAAAGCAGATTTCAACGACGTGTTCGCTGGTATCAATATGTCGCATCGTGTGGTGTTTTCACATGACGTGAACGGTATTACACCAGATCCATTGTTTATGTTCTCTAAGGACAAAAAGTCTGTAGGTTACACTGTGGCTTTTGATTATCTGAACCGCTGGTCTTCTGAGTTTTCTTATAACGCCTTTTGGGGTGGTGTAGGCACAACCAACAATACAGCTGACCGTGATTTTGTATCTTTTAACATTAAATACTCTATTTAAGGGACGAGGCGAGAACCATTATGAAAAAACTCACCCTGATTGCATCCACTATTGCGCTAGTTGTTAGCTGTGGTGCTATTGCGAAGTTAACCCCGGATCAGGTTGCCCGTTTGGGTGCTGATTTGACGCCGCTCGGCGCGGAAAAAGCCGGTAATGCCGATGGTAGTATTCCAGCGTGGGAAGGTGGTATCCAGTCTGCTCCAGCTGGTTACAAGCCAGGTGATCACCACCCTGATCCGTTTGCTGGCGATAAAGTACTATTTACTATTGATAAGTCCAATCTGGCGCAATACAAAAATATGCTAAGTCCTGGTCAGATCAAGCTGTTTGAAGCTTATCCGGACAGCTACAAAATGAATGTGTATCAGACTCGTCGTACTGCGTCTTACCCACAGTATGTCTATGATGCGACAAAGAAAATTGCAGGAAGTGCTGAGCTGGTTGAAGGCGGTAACGGTATTGTCAATGCAGCCATTGGTATCCCGTTTCCAATTCCTTCGAACGGTCTGGAAGCCATTTGGAACCACACCTTACGCTTTCGTGGTGTAGCGGCCAGCCGCAACGGTGGCCAGGTTGCACCTACAGCGTCAGGCGATTATGTGACTATCGGCTTTGATGAACAAATTATGTTCAAATATTCAGCGCCTGATGCCACTGTGGATGCGTTACAAAAAGAAAACATTCTGTTCCGTTTTAAGCAGGCTGTCACCACTCCAGCTCGTCTGGCCGGTACTGCGCTGTTAGTGCATGAAACCATGGATCAGGTGAAAACACCTCGTCAGGCGTGGACTTACAATACAGGTCAACGTCGTGTACGTCGTGCGCCTAACGTCGCTTATGATGCTCCGGGTACAGCCTCTGATGGTCTGCGTACTACAGATGACTTTGATATGTTTAACGGTTCACCAAACCGTTATGACTGGAAGTTAGTGGGTAAGCAAGAGCTGTTTATCCCTTACAACAGTTATAAATTACATAGCAAAGATGTGAAATATGCTGATCTGATCAAACCAGGGCACATTAATCCTGACTATGTACGCTGGGAAAAACACCGCGTCTGGGTGGTAGAAGCCAATCTGAAAAGCGGTACCAGCCATGTCTATGGCAAGCGTGTGTTCTTTATTGATGAAGATAGCTGGCAAATTCATGTAGCTGACCTGTATGACAACAGAGGCGAGTTATATCGTGTTGCTGTAGCTCACGGTCTGAACTACTACGAAGTACCAACACACTGGAGTACGCTGGAAGTTTTCCACGATCTGAATACCCGTCGTTATATTGCGATCGGTTTAGACAACGAAGACAAAATGTATGACTTCTCTGTGCCGTTAACAGACAACGACTTTACACCTGCGGCTTTACGCCGTGAAGGTACCCGTTAAGCTGTAGACATCTAATAAACGGTTGGCTTGATGCCAACCGTTTTTGTTTTTAAATTGAAGCTGAGTGAAAACTCTAATGATGGTTAAACTTTTATCTTCTGTCGCAGCTCTGCTGCTGACAACTCATATTCAGGCAGAGTCAGCCGTTGCGCCGACGCCATCTTATTTGATGCCTTTGGCGGAAAAAGCTGTACTGACAGATTTAATTCAGGTGAACGATCAGCTATATGTTGCAGTAGGTGATCGAGGCCATTTGCTGTTAAGTAAAGACAGCACAAGCTGGACACAAGTGCAAACCCCAGTGCAAAGCCTGTTTACCTCAGTGTATTTTTCGGATGAAAAACACGGTTGGGCAGTAGGGCATGATGCCACTATCATTGCCACACAAGACGGCGGGCAAAGCTGGCAGTTACAGCAATTCAAACCTGAAACCGATAAGCCGCTGTTTGACATTTTGTTTGCTGATGCCAATAACGGCATAGCGCTTGGTGCTTATGGTATGTTTTACCGCACTACAGACGGTGGTAAAACCTGGCTGGATGAATTTCATCTGGAGTTGGTGGGCAGCGAAGATCAGGAGTATTTAAAAGAGTTGCAGGAGTCAGACCCTGAGGCTTATCTAGACGAAAGATCTTCGGTACTGCCACATTTCAACCGTATTTATCAGCACAATAATGTGTTGTATCTGATTGGTGAAGCAGGTTTTTTTGCTACCAGTACAGATTTTGGCAAAAGCTGGACTCGTCATCCGGAATTTTATAACGGTTCTTTATTTGGTTTGACGATGACGCCAAAAAATAGCCTGATTGCCGTAGGTTTACGTGGTCATGTGTTCAGAAGCACAGATTTAGGCCAAAGCTGGCAGCAGATACAACTGGCTCAAACCGCAACATTGAATAGCGTACTGACAGACTCTGCAGGGCATCTTTACCTGACAGGGAATGCCGGTACTTTATTAGTCAGTCAGGACGATGGCGTCAGCTTTAGTGCAATGCCAACACAAGACAGTAAAGCCATTTTGAATGCCGTCGCAGTCAAGGATCAGCTGGTATTAGTGACCGAAGCTGGAATTCGAACCTTAGCAATCAAGAAGCCGGAATAACATGAGTCTGAATCGAATAGTAACCAGCTGTGAGACGGTGTTATTCCGTCATCGTATCGCTGTCATCGTACTTTTTGTACTCGCTACTTTGTTTTTATTATTCAAAGCCAGCCAAATTAAACTGGATGCGGCTTTTACAAAAAATATCCCGCTGCAGCATGAATATATGCAAACCTATATGCAGCACGCCAAAGATTTTGGGGGAGCCAATAATATTTTGGTATCGGTTTGTGATGCCAAAGGCGATATTTTTAACCCGGATTTTTTTGCATCTTTTAAGAAAATTCATGATCAGATTTATTACCTGCCTGGTGTAGACCGCAGTCTGGTGAAATCTCTGTACAGCCCCAGCACCCGTTTTGTTGAAGTGGTCGAAGATGGTTTTGCTGGTGGTCCGGTGATCCCGGCCGACTTTGCCCCAACAGCTGAAGGTTTGGCTGTAGTTAAATCTAACGTGGAAAAAGCGGGTATTGTAGGCCGCATGGTGGCTGACGATTTCAGCTGTGCCATGGTGACAGCACAATTGTTAGAGGTCGATCCTGATACCCAACAGAAACTCGACACCATTAAATTTGCCGCCGAACTTGAGCAGCAGGTACGTGGCCAATATCAGAATGAAAACCTGACCGTCCATATAATCGGTTTTGCCAAGATGGTCGGTGATGTGGCAGACGGAGCTAAAGGTGTATTGGCTTTTTTTGCTGTCGCTATCGTCATTACCGCCATAATGGTTTATCTGTTCAGCGGTTCTGTGATGCTGACTTTGTTACCTATCGCCTGTTCTCTGATTGCGGTGATCTGGCAGATGGGCATGCTGACCGTATTGGGTTTTGGTATCGACCCCATGTCTATTCTGGTGCCATTTCTGGTCTTTGCGATAGGCGTCAGCCATGGTGTCCAGATGATCAATGCGACAGGTAAAAATGTAGCTTTGGGTATGGATGCTAAAACTGCGGCTCAGGCAAGCTTCCGTAAGCTATTGATCCCCGGTGGTATTGCTCTTTTGTCTGATACTGTGGGTTTTATCACACTGTTGATTATTGAGATTGGAGTGATCCGTGAGCTTGCCATTACCGCCAGTTTAGGTGTGGGTATCATTATCCTGACCAACCTGATTTTATTGCCAGTGCTGATGTCTTATGTGAAATTCAGCGACAAGTACAAGCAGAAGGTTCAGACACCACACCCACGTATTGAGAAGTTCTGGTATAACTTGTCAGCTTTTGCGACTCCTAAGTATGCTGTGGTTATTTTAATAGCGACAGCGGCGTTATTTGCTTTAGGGTGGCAACAAAGTGCTTACCTGAAAATTGGTGATTTACATCCGGGTGCGCCGGCCCTGCATGAAGACTCTGTGTATAACCAGGATACTTTTCTGATCACAGACCGTTATGCTATTTCTGTCGATTACATCAATGTGATGGTGGAAACTCCAGCCAATGGTTGTACTTTCCACGATGTGATGAACCGAATTGACCAGTTCCAGTGGCAAATGGAGAACGTACCTGGTGTGCAGTCTGCCGTGTCGCTGGCCTCTGTGTCTAAATCTATCAACGCAGCCTTTAATGAAGGCAATGTCAAATGGAAAGTACTACCGCGTACCACAGAAAGCTTAGTGCAAGCATCTAGCAGAGTAGAAACCAGCACAGGTTTACTCAATAGTGACTGCTCTGTGATGCCGGTGATTCTGTTCTTAAACGACCACAAAGCTGAGACTATTGAAACTGTGGTGGCTGCTGCGAAAAAGGCGGGTGCAGAACTCAGCACGGATGAAGTGAAGTTTAAATTAGCTTCTGGTCCTGTGGGTGTAATGGCGGCGACTAACGAAGCAGTGGACGCAGCCCAAACCCCTATGATGTGGTATGTCTATGGTGCAGTGATAGTGCTGTGTTTGATCAGCTTCCGTTCCATCAAAGCCACAGTGGCTGTGATAGTGCCGCTTTATGTGGTGTCTATTCTGGCGACTGCCTTGATGACTAAACTGGAAATTGGTTTAACCGTATCGACTTTACCTGTGATAGCGCTTGGGGTTGGCATAGGGGTCGACTATGGTATTTATATTCTGTCGAACATGACGCAATTACTGCGTGATGGAACCCCGCTGCGTCAGGCGTATTTCACTGCGTTAAAAGAGACGGGGAGTGCGGTGTTATTTACAGGTATCACGCTAGCTATAGGCGTCAGCACCTGGGTGTTCTCAGCACTGAAGTTCCAGGTCGATATGGGCATACTGCTGACCTTTATGTTTTTAGTAAATATGCTCGGTGCTATTTTGGTGTTACCCGCACTGGCGGCCTTTTTCTGGCGAAAAAACAACTAGTCGCTATTTATGTAAATAACTGCATGTTTAAACAAGAAAATGGCCGTAAGGCCATTTTCTATTTACAGCGGGTGAATAACTTGTCAAATCATCGATCTCCCTTCTGGTACAACCAGTGACAAAGACATAAATAAAGCTCGAAAAGCCCGCCAATACTCAATAAACTTCGCACCTGACACGCTCTGTATGTAAGTAAACCAAGTCTTTGCAGACAAAGGTTTCAAAAAAGGATACAAAAATGGCACTGATAGACGGTCAACCTTCTGTACTACTACAAAATGTAAGTAAGCTTATTCGTTCTAAAGTCAAAGATCAGGTCGAACTGGTCGAAAAATTTGCCCACACTCTGTATGGCAATATGTCCCACGAAGATTTGTTTGGCCGCAACGACAGCGATTTATATGGCGCTGCCCTTAGCTTATGGCAAAGCTTTAATGGGCATACCGATGCTAAGGCCTTAATTCGCGTATTTAACCCAGAGATCGCTAAACACGGTTGGGAATCTAAACACACTATTGTTGAAATAGTGGTAAAAGACAGCCCGTTTTTAGTCGACTCAGTCCGGATGGCATTAAGCCGCCAATCTATTACCGCCCATCTGTTATTGCATTACCCACTGCAAACGCTCCGTAACGATAAAAACGACATCACGGACTTTTTTAAGCTGGGTACTGTGGAGCAAGCCAGTACGGAACAAACCGTGTTCCATATCGAAATTGACCGCATGACGGATAAAGCTGCAGTAGAGGCCTTAACCTCTGAATTGCAATCTGTGATGGAAGATGTGTCTTTGGCTGTGCAGGACTGGAAACCAACCCGGGCTAAACTGCTGCAGGTTATTGCTGACTTACCAAAACAAGCAGGGTCTATCAATTCAACTGAATTGGAGCAAGCCACAGAATTTTTAAACTGGATGGCTAAAGATAACTTCACTTTGTTGGGTTATCGTGAGTACCGCATCAAAGCGGTAGAAGGCGATCATAAAATTGAAGGGGTGAACGACAGCGCTTTAGGTTTAATGCGCCGTTCTACCTCGCGCGATTTAATGTTATCTGATTTACCTGAACAGGCGCGCAAGCAGGCATTAAGTTCGTCGTTGCTGATCCTGACCAAAACTAATAATAAATCCCGTGTGCATCGTCCGGCTTATATCGACTATGTCGGTATTAAACGTTTTGACGACAAAGGCCATGTGATCGGTGAAGACCGCTTTATTGGTTTGTACTCCTCTTCGTTGTACAACAACAGTGCGGCTGATATTCCATTGCTGAAAACCAAGTTAGCTAAAGTGATGGCAAAATCTGGTTTTGCCCACGGTACTCATGCCTACAAAGCCCTATTAAATATTCTGGAAACTTACCCACGGGATGAGTTAATTCAGGCCACGACAGATGAGCTGCTGGATGTATCAACTGGCGTACTGCAAATGCAGGAACGTGATATGACCCGTCTGTTCGTGCGCAAAGACGCCTTTGGACGTTTTGTCTCTGCTATGGTCTATGTGCCGCGTGAACGCTACAACACTCAGCTGCGTAAAGATACGCAACAGATTTTAGCTCAGTCGCTGGGCAGCACTGAAGCTGTGGAATTTACCACTTACTTCTCTGAATCTGTGTTGGCTCGTACCCATTATTTCGTTCGTATCAACGATAACAATATCGAGTTTAATGTGAAAGAAATTGAACGTAATCTAGTAGAAGCGGCCCGCACCTGGGAAGATAAGCTGGAAGCTGCGCTGGTTGGCCATTATGGCGAAGCCCGTGGCCGTGAGTTGGCCCGCAAGTATTTAACGGCTTTCCCTTCATCGTACAAAGATGAAATGTTACCTAACGATGCGCTGGTCGACATTGAAAAGATTGAATCACTGAACGATGAACATCGCCTGGACATGCTGTTTTATCGTCCGCAGGAAGACCGCAACGATAGCAAAGCGGTGCGTTTAAACCTGTTCCATAAAGATCATCCGATTTATCTATCCGATGTGCTGCCAATACTGGAAAACTTCGGTTTACGTGTGATTGGTGAAACCCCTTATGCCGTGCGTTGCCCTGATGGTTCTGTCAGCTGGATCTTAAACTTCGCGATGGAAGTTAACGGCACTATGCCAGCTGACTTTGAACAGGCTCAGCTGTCATTTCAGGACTCTTTTGCCAAAGTATGGAAAGGCGATCTGGAAGACGATGGTTTTAACCGTTTAATTTTAGGCGCTGGTTTAACAGGCCGCGAAGCTTCGTTATTACGTGCTTTTGCTAAATATAAACGCCAAATCGGCGGGACTTTCAGTCAGGCTTACGTTGAATCGACTTTTGGTCGTTATCCGCTATTGGCGAATCTGCTGGTGAAACTCTTTAATGCCAAGTTTGCATTGGAGAACACCAATCAGGCCGATGCTGAGACTCTGCATACAGAAATCCTGGCGCAACTGGAAAACGTAGCGAACCTGGATGATGACCGTATTATCCGTCGTTTCCTCGCTATCATTCAGGCCATTGTGCGCACCAACTACTTCCAGCAAGCGGAAGATGGCAGCGACAAACCTTATATTTCCTTTAAAGTGCGTCCGGCTATGATCCCGGATATGCCGCTGCCACTGCCTTTCTTCGAAATTTTTGTGTATTCACCTAAAGTAGAAGGGGTGCATTTACGTTTCGGTAAAGTGGCACGGGGTGGTCTGCGTTGGTCCGATCGTCGTGAAGATTTCCGCACCGAAGTTCTGGGGCTGGTGAAAGCACAACAAGTGAAAAACACGGTGATCGTGCCTGTGGGCGCCAAAGGTGGTTTCGTTTGTAAGAAGCTGCCAGAAACCGGTGGTCGTGAAGCCTGGTTAAACGAAGGTAAAGCTTGTTACCGCACTTTTATCCGCGGTTTACTGGATGTGACTGATAATATTTTGCAAGGCCAGATTGTGCCACCAAAACAAGTGGTGCGTTTAGACGAAGATGACCCGTATCTGGTGGTGGCTGCTGATAAAGGCACGGCGACTTTCTCTGATATTGCCAACAGCATTTCACTGGAATACAACCACTGGTTGGGTGATGCTTTTGCTTCAGGTGGTTCAAACGGTTATGACCATAAAGGCATGGGGATCACTGCCCGTGGCGGTTGGGAGTCAGTGAAACGTCACTTCCGTGAAGTAGGCATTGACTGTCAGACCACAGATTTCACCTGTGTCGGTATAGGCGATATGGCCGGTGATGTGTTTGGTAACGGCATGCTGTTATCCAAACATATTCGTCTGCAGGTTGCATTCAACCACATGCATATTTTTGTTGACCCGAATCCGGATGCAGCTAAGACCTTTGTTGAACGTGAGCGTATGTTTAATCTGCCCACCTCAACCTGGGATGACTTTGATAAGTCACTGATCTCAGAGGGCGGTGGTGTATTCCTGCGTAGTGCGAAATCGATCAAACTGACAGCACAAATGCAGCAGATGTTAGGCACTAATGCAGTCAGCCTGACACCTAACGAATTTATTCGTGCGGCTCTGATGATGGATGTGGATCTGATCTGGAACGGTGGTATCGGCACGTACGTCAAAGCCACAGATGAAACTCATGCAGAAGTCGGTGACCGTGGTTCTGAAGCTTTGCGTGTTAACGGTAAAGACGTTAAAGCTAAAATCATAGGTGAGGGTGGTAACTTAGGTACTACTCAACGTGGCCGTATTGAATATGCAGCCAACGGTGGCCGCATCAACACCGACTTTATCGATAACGTCGGTGGTGTGGACTGTTCAGATAACGAAGTGAACATCAAAATTCTGTTAAACGCCCTGGTTGCCAGCGGTGATATGACGCTGAAGCAGCGTAACGAGCTGTTAGCGGCTATGACCAGTGATGTGGCAGATATAGTAATCAACGATTGTTACCGCCAGACCCAAAGTATTTCTGTCTCTTCTGTGCTGGGCGCAGAACAGATGAAGGAATACACCCGCTTTATTCATTCGCTGGAAAAAGACGGTAAGTTAAACCGCGAACTGGAGTTTTTACCTTCAGATGACGCCTTGGCTGAACGTACAGCTAAAGGTCAGGGGTTAACCCGTCCTGAGCTTGCCATTCTGACCGCTTATGGCAAGATGGTGATGAAAGAGTGGCTGGTGTTGCCTGAAATTTATGAAAACAGTTACTTTAAACGTCATCTGTTTACAGCTTTCCCGAAAGTGCTGCAACAAAGTTATGCCAAAGAGATGGAAACTCACCCGTTAAAGGCTGAGATCATTGCCACCAAACTGGCTAACCTTATTGTCAACGACATGGGCGCTAACTTCGCCCAGCGTATGATGGAAGAAACAGGTTCTTCTATTGCTGAAGTGGCGGTGTGTTACACCATAGCCCGCGATCTGTTTGATGTGGAGACGGTATGGAACAAGCTGGAAGAGTTGGATAACGTGATCCCTGCAGAGCTGCAGATCAAGTTATTCCACCAGTTGCGCCGCACTATGCGCCGTACGACACGCTGGTTCTTACGTCATCGTAACAAGGCGCTGGATATTCAGCAGACGATAGATTTCTTCAAACCTGCTTTTGTTGAAATCAGCAATAACCTGCAAAAATTACTGGCTCCGGGCGAAGCTGAACAACTTGCCGCCAATGAGCAAAGCTTCATTGAACAAGGCGTACCTGCAGATGTCGCTCGTTATTTGGCTCAGCTGAGTACCTGCTTCTCTGTGATGGATATTGCTCAGGTGGCAGATGCAGAGAAAAACTCTCTGCTGTTAACAGCGGAAATTTACTTCAAATTGGGCGATCGGTTAGATCTGCACTGGTTCCTGGAGCAAATTACTCAACAACCGGTAGCGAACCATTGGCAGGCGCTGGCTCGTGCTTCGTACCGTGAAGAGCTGGATTGGCAACAACGTGCCTTGTCTGCAGTGGTCGTTCGTGGTTGTGGTGGTGCTTGTGATGCAGAAGCGGTCATCGGCAGCTGGATCACTGAGCATGAGCCGGTACTGGCGCGCTGGCGTCAAATGCTGGCTGAGTTCAAAACCACGAAGAGCCATGAGTTTGCCAAATTCTCAGTGGCATTGCGTGAGTTGATGTTACTCAGTCATCACTGTGACCCTGTGAAATAATTCAGCTTCCAGCTAGAATACACCGGCTCTGAAAAGAGCCGGTGCTTTTTTATGCTCTGCTATCCTGCAGAGCACCCTTCGGGCCAGCTAAAGCTGTTAAAAATCGTTCCAGACGATTTTTTGCAGAGAGTTTCTAACTATTCATTATTAAAAGCAGGTTGTTATGTTCTATTCACTGGCGCGTTCTTTGATGTTTTGTACTGATGCTGAGTTTTCACATCACCTGGCCCTTGGCAGCTTAAAGCATTTGAAAAATACCCCGGCATCCTTGCTGTGGCGCCAGGATTTACCGAAAAAGCCAGTGACTGTTGCAGGTATTCATTTTGATAATCCTGTGGGTTTGGCGGCGGGTTTAGATAAAAACGCTGATTGCATTGATGCTTTTGGTCAGATGGGTTTTGGTTTTATTGAAGTAGGTACTGTTACGCCACGTCCTCAGGCTGGAAATGATAAACCCCGCTTATTCCGTTTACCTGAAGCGAGCGCCATTATTAATCGTATGGGTTTTAATAATAAAGGCGTGGATTACCTGGTGGAGAACGTTAAAAAGTCCAGCTACAAAGGCGTGCTGGGTATCAATATCGGCAAAAACAAAGACACACCGAACGAGCAGGGTAAAGACGATTACATTGAATGTATGCGTAAGGTGTATGCGCATGCCAGTTACATTACAGTAAATATTTCCTCACCCAATACACCGGGTTTGCGGGACCTGCAATTTGGCGATGCCTTATTTGATTTGCTGCAGGCGGTAAAAAACGAGCAATTGGATCTGCAGGCACAGCAAGATAAATATGTGCCAGTTTTTGTCAAAATTGCGCCTGATATGGACGAAGTAGCAGTGCAGCAAGTGGCGGAAACTTTGCTGCGTAGCAAAATGGATGGTGTCATAGCCACCAACACCACTCTGGATAAAAGTGCGGTGCAACATCTGAAATATGGCAATGAAATGGGTGGTTTGAGTGGATTGCCTGTGCAACAAAAAAGTACCGAAATTATTCGGCAGTTCCGTGCAGCTCTTGGTCCAAAGATGCCAATTATTGGGGTCGGTGGCATAGACTCTGCCAAAGCAGCACAGGATAAAATGGATGCTGGTGCCAATCTGGTCCAGATCTATTCCAACTTTATTTATCAGGGCCCAAGCTTGATCAAAGAGATCGTCGAGAGCCTGAAATAACTCATATGCCGATCAATTTTGGATCCCTGATATTTAGTCCAAAATAATCTTTAACAGGGCTTACAAACAGGTGTAGAAAGGCAACATCTTGAATTCATAAGGATTGATTATGTTGTCTTTATGCCCTGACTGGTGCTGGCAGTATTGCGACGAGCAAGACCGTTTGCTGTTACAGTTATCAAACAGCCATCATATTCAAACTGCCTTCAGTGCCAAAGAGCTGCTGTCAAAACCAGAACAGCAAAGTTTGTGTATGGAGCAAGCTCAGCTGTTGATGGATTTTGCCGAAGCACTGGAAGGTCTATTGCCTGACAGTGAGCTACTGACAGTCGCAGCGCGCGCTGTTGCTGCTTTAAATTTTGTCAAAGCTCCGGTACAAAAAAGTCACCTGTTTAATTTCTCCAGCATAGAATGCAGTAGCCACTTAATGAGTATCGCCAAACTAGAGGGTTTAAGCCGTGCAAAAGTGCTGCTAGTTGCGAAAGCCGATCCTATGGTGGATTGTCTGTTGCTGGAGCCTATGGAGCTATTAAATGGTAAGCAATTATCGGCCGGTCAGTTAGTGCGGGTGCAACAAAACCGCCTGATGCCGCTGCAATTTGCACCACTTTATGCCCTGACTGCTTGATGTAAAGAAAATTGCATAATAAATAAACAACTCTCAAGAGATCGGGCCAGATTAGACTGGTGATCCTTCAGGCAACAGGTAGAATAGGGCACATTTTCAAGCTGGGATTTAAAAGCTGTGCCAAATCAAACGGATCCGTTCAAGGATATTCGCCCTTATTTTGACCATGAAGTACCGGATGCGATTCGTCGTTTATTAGACGACGCCGATTTTTTGCATGCCATTTTAAATTACCGCCTGGCCAGCTGGCCTAAAACTATCCGCTATTTGTTTACCCCTGTACTGCGTTGGTTACTGGCGCGTAAAGCCAAAGGTTTGCGCACCGTGTCTGATGTGCAGCATATGGTGGCGGACTTTTTGCAGCAAAGTCTGCACAACAGCTCTGCTGGCGTCAGCGTCAGTGGTCTTGAACATCTGGATCCAAAACAATCCTATTTATTTATCTCGAATCACAGAGATATCGCTATGGATCCGGCGCTGGTCAATTGGTGTTTACATCAAAAAGGCATGGACACTGTACGTATTGCTATTGGCGATAACCTGCTGAAAATGCCTTGTGCTACAGAACTGATGAAGCTTAATAAAAGTTTTATCGTCAAACGTTCGATCAAAGCCCCACGCGAGATGCTCAAAGCCTTGGGGCATTTGTCGGCGTATATCAAAGACTCACTCGAAACAGGCCATTCGATCTGGATAGCGCAAAAAGAGGGCCGGGCTAAAGATGGCCTTGATCAAACCGATGAAGCTATCTTAAAAATGTTTTATATCGAAGGGAAAAAACGGGGTCTGGATTTTGCGACTTATATGCAGTCGCTAAATATTGTGCCAGTGTGTTTATCCTATGAATTTGACCCGCTGGATCGGGCTAAAGCCAACGAGCTGCATCAATTAGCAAGTACAGGTGAATACAAAAAGTCGGAGATGGAAGATATCCAAAGCATAGTGCAGGGCATAGTGGGCCAAAAAGGCCGGGTGCATGTGCATTTTGGTGAAGCTATTCAGACCACTTTCCAGGACCCTCAAATGCTAGCGGCGGAAATAGATCGGCAGATCTGGGCTGGCTATCGTTTATATCCGGTCAATTATTTAGCAGCGCAAATGGATATGGAGCTGGACCCTGGAGAAGAAGGCCTGTGGTATCAAACCAAAATGGCGTCTTTGCCTGAAGAGCTACGCCCTTATGTAGAGCAAATGTATGCGGCACCAGCGCTGAAACAACAGCAGACCTTAGCTCAGCAAGAACAGCAGTCTACACAACATAAGGAGCTGGAAGATGGCACGGCATATCAGTTATAAATACAAAGGGGAGTGGAAAAAAATTCCATTCAGCTACGACAAATACGCCGATAGCTTCGAAGCTGTAGCTGCAGCCGAAGGCATAGACTTAACCGCATTTCGCAAGATGGAGCAGCAAGTGGCGATGACAGCCAAAGGCACAGGTGCGCTCAAAGACTATCGCAAAAACGCTTTTGTAAAGATGGGTTTTAGCGAAATTCTGCTGCTGCGGGATGATCAGGAACCTTTTAATCTCTGAGTCTATGGCTCTTTAGGGTGTCATCAGCAGTTGCTCTCACTCACACTTCTTACCACAACGGATAATCTTTGTACCTGCCGCTAACCCTTGGGCCTTAAACCAGCCTTGCGGCATCTCCAAAGCGCCTATTACTGGCCCTAGTGAAGCTTTGCCTTTTTCATCGTAAGGATACAAAAACTGTACCGGCTCTATAGTCCAGTCAGCTTTGATATAGGCTATATCTAAGGGCACTTTGGTGTTACGCATCCAGAACGACAGCACTCGGGCTTCATCGTACACGAATAACATGCCGTTTTCTGCGCTATCGCGATACATCAGACCACGGGCGCGCTGTTCTGGGGTCAGAGCCAGTTCGGTTTGAAATTGAACGTGTCCTACTTTGATCCATTCTTTTTCGAAATTGATCTGTTCAATGGTCTCAACAGCAGTAACAGAAAAACTCAAAGCAAGAAGTGCAGATAGCAAATAATTCATAACTCAGTGACCACAAAGAATAAAGCCTGAAGACTAACGGAATTCTCAGTAAAAAAAAAGGGTGACCCAAAGGCCACCCTGATTATTCTTCGCTGTAAAATTACAGTGCAGCTAAAGCCTGTTTAGGCTCAACAAATGGCAGGTTCAAAGCGTCTGCAACGTGTTTGTTTACCACATGACCATTGATCACGTTTAAACCATTTAACAGGTGCGCATCGTCCAGCAGTGCCTGTTTGTAGCCTTTGTTGGCTAAACGGATGATAAATGGCAGAGTGGCGTTGTTCAGTGCAAAAGTAGACGTCAGTGGTACTGCGCCTGGCATGTTGGCCACGCAGTAGTGCACAACGTCATCCACAATGTAGGTTGGATCAGCGTGAGTGGTGGCTTTAGACGTCTCGACACAACCGCCTTGGTCAATCGCCACGTCAACAATGGCTGAACCTGGCTTCATACGTTTGATATGATCTGCAGTCACCAGCTTAGGAGCTGCAGCACCTGGAATTAACACACCACCAATAACTAAGTCAGCAGATAACACATGTTTTTCCAGCGCATCGACAGTGGAGTACACAGTTTTCACTGCGCCATTGAACTGAGCATCGATACGACGTAATACGTCTACGCTGCGGTCCAGAACGACTACATCAGCACCCATACCAACAGCCATCTGAGCTGCGTTGGTACCGACCATGCCGCCACCGATAATCACGACTTTGGCAGGTTCAACACCAGGCACGCCGCCTAATAACATACCGCGACCAGCGCATGATTTCTCTAAAGCACGGGCACCAGCCTGAATAGACATGCGGCCAGCCACTTCAGACATAGGCGCTAATAAAGGCAAGCCACCGCGGTTGTCTGTCACTGTTTCGTACGCGATACAAATAGCTTTTGATTTGATCAGGTCTTCAGTTTGTGGCAGATCCGGTGCTAAGTGCAGGTAAGTGAACAGAATTTGGCCTTCACGCAGCATAGCGCGTTCAACAGCCTGAGGCTCTTTTACTTTGACAATCATCTCTGCTTTAGCGAAGACTTCAGCAGCAGTAGTTAATACTGTGGCACCAGCAGCCTGATAGGCATCGTCACCAAAACCAATGCCGCTACCTGCATTGTGTTCAACAAAAACAGTGTGACCAAGAGCTGTCAGCTCACGCACGCTGGCAGGGGTCATACCGACGCGGTATTCGTGGTTTTTAATCTCTTTAGGTACGCCAATAATCATGATATTCCGCCTGTGTAGGGTTGGGTAAAATTTTTGCCTAGTATAGTTACTGATTTGTAGTTTTACCTGTTGTTTTTTTGATGAATCACAGTTATAAATCCTGCTATAAATTGAAATGTGAAATTTTTATCTGCTATGTACGAAACCAGTAAAAGTGTTAAAAAACTAGACCGAATTGACCGCAAAATCCTGACTGAACTACAGCACGACGGTCGTATTGCCAATGTTGAATTGGCGAAAAGGGTAGGGCTCAGTGCCACTCCTTGTCTGGAGCGGGTGCGTAAACTGGAGGCCGAGGGTTATATACTGGGCTACACAGCGCAGGTTGACCCAAATAAAGTAGGTTCCGCGTTACTGGTTTTTGTGGAGATTACTTTAAGTAAAACCTCACCTGAAGATTTTGATGAGTTCAGTAAAGCTGTGCAGAAGCTGCATGAAATACAGGAATGTCATTTAGTCTCCGGCAGTTTCGACTTTTTATTGAAAACCCGGGTGGCCAATATGGCCGCTTATCGCGAGTTGTTAGGGGAAACCTTATTACGTTTACCCAGCGTACGCGAAAGCCGGACTTACGTGGTGATGGAAGAAGTGAAACAAACGACCTTTGTGGCGGTCAATTGATGGATGTGTTCTTACATAGAGCATAGTTGTCCCTATGTGACTGGGGCGAGCCTCTTTTATTAAAGTCAGGCAGTCAACGACGCTATGGCAGCAAGGACGAAGGGGTTTTGTACAGCCAGTGTTCAGGCATTAAAGTTTATACAGACTTTTGTCGCTGAAGATATGGTCAATAAGGTTATGGCTTCAGGTTATGCGGCTATAAAGGGGTGCATCAGAGTTGTCTCTCTGGTATCTTAACTAGGTAGAATTCTTAGAATAAATGGGACTTGTTGTGTTGAGTGAAGCCAGACGGTTGCGAGCCAAACTATTGTTTTCTTTAAACGGAATGCAGCGCTTATCTGAAGTGGGATTAATCCTCAGCTTTGGATTTGCTGCCTTTATGTTATTGGCTTTAATGTCATTCGACCCGGCTGATCCAAGTTGGTCTCAGGCAGGTTACCAAACCGTTGTTCACAATTATGCTGGTCCCAAAGGTGCCTGGATTGCCGATATTCTGTTATTTACTTTTGGCTGGATTGCTTATTTAGTGCCGCCATTGGTGGCTTTTGCCGGTTATTTGTTAACCCGCCGCGCTAAAGCCTTAATGGAGATGGATTACCTTATTTTGGGGTTGCGTCTGATTGGTTTGGTTTTAACCATTCTTTGTGCCAGTGCTATTAGCAGCATTAATTTTAATGATATTTTCTATTTTTCATCCGGTGGTGTAGTGGGCGATGTGGTTGCCTCTATGCTGATGCCAAACTTTAATTTCATCGGCACCATTTTACTGCTGCTGTGCGGTTTATCTACTGGCTTAACTCTGGCGACAGGCATTTCCTGGGTCACAGTAGCGGATGAGTTGGGGGCCTTAACTGTGCGCGCCTTGATAGCTTTGTATCAGGCACCAACCCGTTTAGGCCAGTATCTGGCAGAACGTTCTGCAACCAAAGCTTCATCTCCTCTGTCTTTTCAGACTGAATCCACTGTGCCTGTACAACGCCGGGAACCAGAAATTGCAGTCGATACAACAGCAACAAGGTTGAACCTTGCTGCGACAGACTCAGAGCCAGCGCCAGAAGTGATCCGCTTAAATTCTGGTCGTGATGAGGTTGTACAGTCTGCTTTTATCGCGCCTGAAGAAGAGCAAATTCCGTTACCCGAGATTGAGGAGGTTCAAACGCAACAAAGCCGTGCGTACTTCCAGCCGAATGACCGGGTCGAGCCTTTACCTTTTGCGCCTTTGGATGAAAAAACTGAAGCTGTGGCTTTTGTTAGTGTCGATACCCTGGCTGATGATGACTTAACGTTCTCCGCTGTGGATGATGGTTATTACCCAGAGCAGCTGCAGCATCTGGAACAGAGTTTTGCCGAGGTCGAACGGCAGGTCGTAGTCGCGCCCGTGGTAATAGAAGAAGACGAGGAGGATGACACTCCTGTTGCTGCATCATTCAGCCCGGATGATTTACCTTCGTTAGCTTTATTAGACAGACCCGATAAAGCTACGAATCCTATAGATCCAGCCGATTTGGAGCGGGTGTCCCGGTTAGTGGAAACCAAGTTGTTGGATTTTGGCGTGGAAGCCAAAGTCGTGGCTGTATTGCCAGGCCCCGTTGTCACTCGGTTTGAGCTGGATTTAGCTCCTGGTGTCAAGGTCAGTAAGATCACCGGTTTATCCAAAGACTTAGCCCGTTCATTATCTGCTATCAGCGTGCGGGTAGTAGAGGTTATTCCTGGTAAATCCTATATAGGTTTAGAGCTGCCGAACCAGTTCCGTGAAATAGTGCGTTTATCGGAAGTGATAGGTGATGAAGTTTTTATCCAATCAAAATCACCTTTAACTATGGTGCTCGGTAAAGACATTGCAGGTAAATCTGTAGTGGCCGATTTAGGCCGTATGCCGCACTTGCTGGTCGCGGGTACCACGGGTTCTGGTAAGTCGGTGGGCGTCAACGTGATGATTTGTAGTTTGCTGTATAAATCCACGCCTGAAGATGTGCGCTTTTTAATGATCGACCCGAAGATGCTGGAATTGTCAGTCTATGAAGGTATCCCACATTTGCTGACGGAAGTCGTTACCGACATGAAAGAGGCGGCCAATGGCCTGCGCTGGTGTGTTGGCGAAATGGAACGGCGTTACAAACTAATGTCGGCCCTTGGGGTGCGTAACTTAAAAGGTTATAACCAAAAGATTCAGGATGCTATCGCCGCTGGCACCCCCATTCGTGACCCGATTTGGAAGCCAAGCGATAATATGATGACGATGCCGCCAGAGCTTGAGAAGTTGCCTTCTATCGTGGTCGTGATCGACGAATTCGCTGACATGATGATGATTGTCGGTAAAAAAGTCGAAGAGCTGATTGCCCGCATCGCACAAAAAGCCCGGGCTGCTGGTATTCACCTGATTTTAGCGACTCAGCGCCCGTCTGTGGATGTGATCACAGGCTTGATTAAAGCCAATATTCCAACCCGCATGGCGTTTCAGGTGTCATCGAAAATTGACTCCAGAACTATATTGGATCAGCAAGGTGCTGAGAGTTTGTTAGGTCAGGGCGATATGTTGTATCTGCCGCCAGGCTCTGGTGTACCCACCCGGGTGCATGGCGCTTTTGTCGATGACCACGAAGTGCATGCTGTAGTATCTGACTGGAAACGTCGTGGTAAACCTAACTATATTTCTGAGATCTTAAACGGCGAGCCGACGGAAGACAGCCTGCTACCGGGCGAGACGATGGAAGGCGATGAAGGAGAGTCTGATCCGCTGTTTGATCAGGCTGTGGCTTTTGTTACAGAAAGCCGTAAAGCTTCGGTTTCAGGTGTACAAAGACGCTTCCGTATTGGCTATAATCGCGCCGCCCGTTTAGTCGAACAAATGGAAATGAGTGGTATTGTCAGTGGTGCAGGCCATAACGGTAACCGTGAAGTGTTAGCGCCTCCACCTCCTAAAGTATTTTAACTAAGGTGTATATGAAGAAAAACTTCGGAAAAAAAGCTGTGGCTTTAGTTTTGTCTCTGGCGCTGCCAACCTTTATGGCTGTAGCGGATCAGGCCGAGGCCTTGCAGAAAAAATTAGCGCGCTTATCCAGCTTTCAGGCCAGCTTTGATCAAACCGTCGTTGATGCCAGCAATAAGCTTATTCAGCAAGGCGAGGGCATGTTATCGCTGAAACAGCCCTCTTTGTTCCGTTTTGAGACTCAGACCCCAGAGCCAAACCTGTTTATTGGTGATGGCAAAACTCTGTGGTTTTATGCCGAATTACTGGACCAGGTCAGCATTTATGATGCCAAAGAGCAGGTACAGAAAACTCCGTTTGTACTTTTGACCTCCCACGATCCTAAGTTGTGGGCTCAATATAGTGTGACAGGTGCTGATGAGCAGTTTGATATCACACCAAAAGACCCAGGCAATGCAGTAAAAAAACTGAGCCTGAGATTTGCAGGTTTAGCCTTATCAAAAATGATCGTCATCGACAGTAATGGCCAAAACAGCACCTTTGATTTTAATCTGGTGCAATACAACACACCTCTGGCTTCAGAACTGTTTCAGTTTACCATTCCGGCCACAGCGGAAGTGGATGATCAACGCGTCAAGTGAATAACCTCGGCTTTGAATTCCATGACGATATCAGGCCTCTGGCTGCACTGCTGAGGCCAACAAAGCTATCGGACTATGTTGGGCAACAACAAGTGTTGGGGCCTGGCACACCGCTGCGTAAAGCAATAGAAGCCGGGCGTATTTCCTCACTCATTTTATGGGGGCCTCCGGGCACAGGCAAAACGACCTTGGCGGAATTAATTGCCATTTATGCCAAAGCAGCTATCGCGCGTTTATCTGCTGTAACCGCTGGCGTTAAAGAAATACGTGAAGAAATTCAGGCGGCCAAGCAACGCTTAGCGCAAAATCAGCGCACTTTGTTATTTGTTGATGAAGTGCACCGCTTTAACAAAGCCCAGCAAGATGCATTTTTACCCCATATTGAAGATGGCACCATTATTTTTATTGGTGCAACCACAGAAAATCCTGCCTTTGCTCTGAATAACGCCATGTTATCCCGCGCCCGTGTCTGCATTTTAAAAAAGCTGACGGCAGAGGACCTGGCTTGCGTCATAGCACGCGCTGTGGCGCATTATCAGCAGTCTGGCCAAGAGGTCCAAATCAGCCCTGACGCTCAATCTTTATTGCTGCAACTGGCAGATGGCGATGCCAGGCGCCTGTTAAACCTGTTTGAGCAGGCCGTAGAAACAGCGCAGCAGGGCGCTACAAAGACTGAACTGACAGCTGATTTATTCCGGCAGTTAGTACCAAGGCAATTGCCGGGTTTTGATCAGCAGGGCGATATTTTTTACGATTTAATTTCTGCCTTTCATAAATCGGTGCGTGGCTCCAACCCGGACGCCGCTTTGTATTGGTACTGCCGTATTTTAGAAGGCGGTGGTGATCCTTTGTATGTGGCACGTCGTCTGTTGGCGATAGCCAGCGAAGACATAGGCAATGCTGATCCACGCGCTTTAACCATTGGTTTGGATGCCTGGGATACTTTTGCCCGTGTTGGCCCTGCCGAAGGGGAACGGGCTATAGCTCAGGCTGCGGTCTATATGGCGTTAGCGCCAAAATCCAATGCGGTGTATAGCGCTTTTAACCAGATGCGGCAGTATGTGCAGCAAACCCCATCCTTTGAAGTGCCGGATCATTTGCGTAACGCGCCAACAGCGCTGGCGAAACAACAAGGTTTTGGTAAAGGGTATCGTTACGCGCACAACGAGCCCGGCGCTTATGCCGCAGGCGAAGTGTATTTACCCGCTGAAATGGCCGGAATGAAGTTTTATCAGCCGTCTGAGCGCGGTTTAGAGAAACAGTTGCAAGACAAAATGGCCTATTTAGCCATGCTGGACCAACAAGCAAAAGGACAGAGCTGATGCAGGCATATCTGGCAGTGGCTATTGGCGGAGCTTTAGGGGCCTGTTGCCGTTTTGGTTTAGGCGAATTTATCCTGCATCTTTGTGGTAAATCATTCCCTTTTGCTACGTTGCTGGTTAATATTCTCGGGTCTTTTGTATTAGGTCTGCTTTATGGCCTGTTTTTAGCCGAACATTTGACGGTTAACCCGTGGAAGACTCTGATCGGCGTAGGTTTTTTAGGTGCCTTTACTACCTTTTCGACGTTTTCACTCGACACTGTTTTACTGCTGCAACAAGGCGAACTGGTGAAAGCCGGCCTGAATGTTGTGCTGAACGTGCTGGTTTGTTTAACACTCGCCTGGCTGGGTTTAAAGCTGGGCTCAATGAAGTAGTCACTATGTTAGATGCAAAATTTTTAAGAGCCGAATTAGCTCAGACTGCCCAACGTTTGGCAGATCGTGGTTTTCAGTTAGATGTTGCTGCGCTTGAGCAACTGGAAGAGCAGCGCCGTGCGCTGCAAATGGCGACTCAGGATTTACAGAACTCTCGTAATACCAAATCCAAAGCCATAGGCCAGGCTAAAGCCCGTGGTGAAGACATCACGCCATTGTTAGCGGAAGTGGATGGTTTAGGTGCAGAGCTGGAAGAAGCCAAACAAAAACTAGATGCGGTATTAGCGCAGTGGGATGTTATTGTCAGCGCTATCCCAAACCTGCCACATGAATCCGTGCCAGCCGGTAAAGATGAAACCGGTAACGTGGTCGTGCGTCAGTGGGGCGAACCTAAGTCTTTTGATTTTGACGCAAAAGATCATGTGGCGTTAGGCGAGGCTTTGGATAAAGGTCTGGATTTTGAAAATGCTGTCAAAATTGCGGGTTCTCGTTTTGTGGTGATGCGTGGCCAAATTGCCCGTCTGCACCGCGCTTTAGCGCAATTTATGCTGGACTTGCACACAGAGCAGCACGGCTATACCGAATTGTATGTACCTTATCTGGTGAATGCTGCATCCTTATATGGCACAGGCCAGTTGCCAAAGTTTGGTGCCGATTTATTCCATACCAAACCTGCGACAGAAGAAGGCGTTGGCATGTCGTTGATCCCAACGGCTGAAGTGCCGGTGACTAACTTAGCCCGTGATTGTATTTTTGAGCTGTCTGAACTACCACAAAAATACACTGCTCATACACCATGCTTTCGCAGCGAAGCGGGCTCTTACGGCCGT
This sequence comes from Rheinheimera tangshanensis, assembly GCF_014645135.1. GTDB lineage: Bacteria > Pseudomonadota > Gammaproteobacteria > Enterobacterales > Alteromonadaceae > Pararheinheimera > Pararheinheimera tangshanensis. The sequence goes on along the minus strand of NZ_BMLH01000006.1, from coordinate 61,142 downwards.
GATACCCGGGGTTTAATTCGCCAGCACCAATTTGATAAAGTGGAATTAGTGCAGTTAGTACATCCGGAACAATCCTTTGCTGCGCTGGAAGAGTTAACAGGTCATGCCGAAAAAGTACTGCAGCTGTTAGGTTTACCGTACCGCACTATGCTGCTGTGCACCGGTGATATGGGCTTTGGTTCTACCAAAACCTATGATTTGGAAGTCTGGTTACCGGCGCAAAATACTTACCGTGAAATTTCTTCCTGCTCAAATATGGGAGATTTCCAGGCCCGTCGTATGCAGGCACGCTTCCGTCCGGGCGAAGGCAAAAAGCCTGAACTGCTGCATACCTTAAACGGTTCTGGTTTAGCCGTCGGTCGCACCTTGGTTGCTATTTTGGAAAATTATCAGCAAGCTGATGGTTCTATTCAGATCCCGACTGTATTGCAGTCTTATATGGGCGGCAAAACAGAGATCCGCTGTTAATCTGAACTTGGTATTGTGATGATAAGGAGCAGTTTTTCTGCTCCTTTAACCTGGTAAATCTAATGTCGCTCATCAAAGAACAACAAGAAAGCTCAAAAAAGACTGCTATCCCACGTCATGTAGTAGTGCGTAAAACCCGCAAAAGCCCCATCAAGGTGATGCTACGTTGGATGTATTGGCTGGTATTGATAGGTGTGATCGCTATCGTAGTGATGACCAGCTTTGAAGCAGGCATGTCTATGTATAAAGCGGGTCAATAGAGCCGCTTTATCGTTTTGTTACAAACACTTCGCTGGTTTTGGTAAACCGGCTATGCGAGTGGCTTGTTTAGCTGGCCCTTCAGGGAATAATAGAAACAGATACTTGCTATTACCTTTGTCCGCTCCCAGTTTTTCTCCCATGCTTTTGACCAATAAACGTATCGCTGGCGATGTTTGGTATTCCTGATAAAAAGCACGGACAAAATTCACCACCTCCCAATGCGCGTCGGTCATCTGGATCTGTTCTAAGCGGGCAAACTCTTCCGCCAGTTGTGGTGTCCATAAAGTCAAGTCAGCCAGATAACCATGTTTATCCAGTGGGTAGCTTTGGTTATTTAAAATCAGTTCGTTCATTAGAATTGTTGCTTCGCTTGTAGCACTAAATCCAGCCATTGGCTGTCGCTAAGTGCGGTAAAAGGTTCGGAGATAGGTATACCGCGCACAGCGGCGTCATGTGCTAAACAATAAACAGGACAGGGCAGGTTGCTTAGCAGGCCTGTTGTCATTAAATACACGCCTTCCTGCCTTAATAACACTCTATCTTCAGCACCTACAAGATGCAGTGTATCAGGCAACCGGTTGTTGATTAAATCAAAAAGTCTCATATCAGCCCTTAATCACATGCTGCTGCGTATTAAGTAACTGGTTGAGCTCTGAGCTCTCCAGCGGCTTAGCGTTCAGTACAAGCTCAGAGGCATGTAACTGACGCTGCTTTAACGATTCCGAGCAGATATAGACATGGTCGATATCATAAAGCTCAAACAGCTTAAAGCTGCGTCTGAAATCTTTGACCTGCAACTCTGCACTATCATTGGCTTTGACCAGTTGATAGACCGCATCGCCACTAAAAACTACACTCACCTGATGCTCTACCGCAGCCAAAGCAAATATTAAATCCAGACTTTCACGTGCAGCTATGCCGTGCAGAGGTAATTGGGTCACTAACACTGCTATTTTCATGAAAACTGCACCAGTTTATCCACGTGAGCTAAACGCATGGCAAACTCAGCCAAACCTGCTGTTGTATAGCCATCTGCCGGCTTTACCTGATTGGAGCACACACCACGTTTTTCAGCTGCAGTGGTACAAAACAGCAAAGGGATCTGATGCGCCTGACAAAATTGCTGCAGTTTGAGTGATAGGTTGGGTTCGTCTGAAGGTAAATCAATCAGTGCTGAAGCTGCGCCTACTGCATCGCGGTATAAAAACACCGAATCCACTGTGTGACTGGCCTCAACAGCCTGCTGCATAAAACGCAAGGCGCTGACAAAACTCTGCCCTTGTAACACCGGGCCTTCAATCAGAACGGCAAAACTGGTCATCTGTCTACCTTTCGCATCATCATTATTCTAAATAACCCTTTACCCGAGTATATATAGCCAAAGTAATTGGAGTTGCAGGGAGGCGACCAGTGATCGAGACCCCAAGAGCATAGTTGTCCTATGTGCAATTGGATTGAAGCGATAGTTCGCCGTTCACCTCAACCATCATACGCCACAAACTACTGGGGCGAGAGCACGCAGTCAACAAAGCTGCAGCTTCAAGTACGAAGGCTATAAAAAAGCCCCGCAACATTGGCGGGGCATTTTAATCGAACATCAGCTTATCTCAAGCCTTAATTAGTCATCACTGCCCATGATACCCAGTAACTGCAGTAAAGAGGTGAACAGGTTGAAGATGTTCAGGTACAAGCCGACTGTAGCGCGGATATAGTTGGTTTCACCGCCGTTAATAATACGGCTGGTATCAAACAAAATTAAACCAGACATGATCATCACTACAGCGGCGTTAATGGCCAGGTGCAGCGCAGGGATCTGGAAGAAGATATTCGCCAGACCAGCCACAATCACCACAATCAAACCTACAAACAGGAAGTTACCCATAAAGCTGAAATCTTTACGTGAACTTAATGCGTAAGCTGAAAGTGAAAAGAACACTACAGCGGTTAAACCAAGAGCTTGCATAATCAGTTCAGGGCCATTGGCTGTTGCAGCAAAACGGTTCAGCATAGGACCGATAGACGCACCTAAACAGCCCGTTAAAGCGAATACCCAGAAAATGCCGCTGGCACTGTCTGCTTTTTTCTGTACCACAAAAATTAAGCCGAAGGCGACCAGTGTTAACACCAGAGCCACGCCAAAACCGAAATTCATCGCCATGGCAACACCTGCTGTCACTGCGCTGAATGCTAAGGTCATCGCCAGCAGGAAGTAGGTATTGCGCAATACTTTGTTGACTTCGACGCTATGGCCTATATGGCCAGTCTGAGTGCTTTGGTTGTAGGACATTGCTGTTCTCTCCATTGAGTAGTTACTTTTCTGACTTTATCTTACTTGGGAAGTTCCAAAAGTACCAGTAGTTATCTTTGTAAAACAATTCAATCATTTAGCTTGTTTTATCAAAGTTTAAAAAAATGCTTTTCTTTCCTAACCGATCTGATTATTATACGCGGCGCTGGAGGGGTGGCAGAGCGGTTTAATGCACCGGTCTTGAAAACCGGCGAAGGTTAATAGCCTTCCGAGAGTTCGAATCTCTCCCCCTCCGCCATTATTCCCAGAACCCGTATCAGTGAACACTTATACGGGTTTATTTTTTTGTCAGATCTGAACTCAGTCAAACAAGACATAAAAAAAGCCGCACAAGGCGGCTTCTCTCTGCTTTACAGCTATTAATTCACCGCAGTACAACTCATGCAGACTGAGTAGATACCTTTAGGATCATTAAATTGTTCCATCACTTTAAAGTCACGGTTGATTTGGCCCATGATGTTTTTCAGAAGTGGACTAAATGCTGATGCTTTGGCATCAGGTAACAGGGCTTGCACAGTACCTGAGGCAAACATATCACGCAGTAACTGCTCGGTTGGGGTTAATTCCTGCTCCATTACTTTAATATCGTATTGCTTCAAACCCGCTTTTTCAGCAGCTGCGGCTATTGCATCATCAAAGGTGCCCAGTTTATCCACTAAACCAAATTCCAAAGCTTTGGTACCAGTCCAGACACGACCTTGCGCGATTTTATCCACGGCTTCTTTGGTCATACCACGGTTTTCAGACACCATACTGATAAAGTCGTCATAACCTTTGTTGATCAGAAGCTGGAATATGCTGGACATCTCTGGCGTTAAGCCTTTAAACAGCGGCAGCCCAGCACTCATTCCTGCGAGTTCAGTAGTGCCTACACCATCGGTATTTAAACCTAACACAGGCATTGCGTTTTCCAGGGTGTGGAATAAACCGAAGATACCAATAGAGCCCGTGATCGTGGTAGGAGAGGCCCAGATCTCATTCGCCGGAGCCGCAATCCAATAGCCACCCGAAGCCGCTACCGCGCCCATAGACGCAACCACAGGCTTACCGGCAGCTTTTAACAGCTTGATTTCCTGACCTATCACATCAGATGCAAAGGCACTGCCGCCGCCGCTGTCGATACGAAGTACCACGGCTTTTACTTTTTCATCAAAACGGGCACGACGTAATAAAGCAGCAGTGCTATCTCCGCCTATAGTGCCAGCTTTGGCTGAACCGTCAATAATAGTGCCTCGAGCAACCACTACTGCGACTTTTTCAGTCAAAGGATTGTCGTAATGAACCGGTGGTAACACCTGGGCCTGATAATCTTTAAATTGAATTTGATTAAAGCTGTGTTTATCGCTTTCACCAACGAGCGCTATTAAATCCTGACGGAACTCTTCACGACTTTTGATGCTGTCGACTAACTTGGCATCCAGAGCATACTGAGTCATATCGCCATTGACGGCTTGTAATTTTTGATACAACCCGGTGATGGTCTCATCAAAATTGTCGACTGCAAAACCGCGACGCTCGGCCACTTGCTGCTTGTAGCTGGCCCATAATTCGTCTAACCAGGCTTTGTTGGCTTCTTTGGCCTCATCTGACATGGTATCGCGGGTAAAAGGCTCTACCGCAGACTTGTAGGTGCCTACTTTAAACACATGAGTGGTGATCTTTAATTTCTCTAATGCTGACTTGTAATACATAGGGTAAGTGCCGAAACCTTCCAGTAATACAGTACCCATAGGGTTTAAATTGATGCTGTCGGCATAAGAGGCCAGGAAATACTGGTTTTGACTGTAATAATCTCCTGTCGCCAAAACTTTTTTGCCTGTTGCTTTAAAGTCCTGCAGAGCAGCACCGACCATAGTCAATTTGTCCATAGAACCAGAACCAAAGGAGGATAATTCCAGTACTATGGCTTTAATACGCTCGTCCGTTTTTGCGGCCTGAATAGTTTTCAGCAGGTCAGTCAGCAAAATTTCCGGTTCTTCCTCTTCGGAGCCCATGCTCTCATTCAACACTTGATCCAAAGGGTCGACATAACGTTTTTCTTCCACCAAATCACCAGATAAGTTCAGAACTAACGCTGCACTTTCAGGAACTTCAATCTTATCGTCGCCGCTGAAAATGGAGATCAGGACCAAAATGAAGACAAGAGCAAACAGCAGATTAAAAGTGATATGACGAACCAGACTGATAGCGCGCCAAATGCCACCAAAAAAGCGTCTTAAGATCCCAGGTTTTTTCTCAGACATATGATGTACCTATAGTTTCGGCAAAGTAGTAGAGGTCTATGCTAACGAATTTATCTGCAAAGCTCAGGGTGGAATTTGTAAGTAAATGTTTATTTGCTTCTGTCATAGAAAGTTTCATCGGTAATTACTTTGGGTAGTTCTTGCGATAAGGCAGTAAAACGGCTACATTCTTGCTATTCAACAGGTACGACCAGAGAGATTGTTGTGGCATATCCGCATTTATTGGCCCCATTGGATTTGGGCTTCACTCAGTTAAAAAACCGCGTCATTATGGGTTCCATGCATACTGGCCTGGAGGAAGAGAAAAAAGGTTTCGATAAACTTGCTGCTTTTTATGCCGAACGGGCTAAAGGCGGAGTAGGTTTAATTATCACTGGCGGTATTAGTCCCAACTTTCGTGGCAATCTGGTGCCTTTTGGCAGCCAGCTTACTTGGTGGTGGCAAGCCGGAAAACATAAAAAAGTCACGCAAGCTGTGCATCAGCATGGTGGAAAGATTTGTATTCAGCTGCTGCATGCCGGTCGCTATGGTTATCATCCATTTAGTGTGGCTCCAAGTGCTGTGCAATCGCCTATTACGCCCTTTAAACCTAAGGCGTTGTCGGATAGCCAAATTCGCAGCACCATAGCCGACTTTGCACACTCTGCCAAACTGGCGAAAAAAGCAGGCTATGACGGTGTTGAAATTATGGGCTCTGAAGGTTATTTATTAAACCAGTTCCTTTGCGAGCGCACCAATCAGCGCACCGATCAATGGGGCGGTAGTTTCGAAAACCGTTGCCGCTTTGTCCTTGAAGTTTTAAAAGCAGTGCGTGAAGCCTGTGGTAAAGACTTCATTATTATCTACCGCTTGTCCATGCTGGACTTAGTTGAAGATGGTAATAGTTTTGATGAGGTCATCGCACTGGCCGCTTCTGCGGCCGCAGCTGGTGCCACTATGCTCAATACCGGTATAGGCTGGCACGAAGCCCGTATTCCAACCATAGGCACTATGGTGCCGCGGGCCGCCTTTAGTTGGGTGACGGAGCAAGTTCGCAAACACGCCAGCATTCCTGTGATTGCCACCAACAGAATTAACGATCCAGAAGTGGCCGAACATATCCTCCAATCAGGTCAGGCCGATATGGTCTGCATGGCACGGCCATTTTTAGCTGATGCTGAATTTGTGAATAAAGCCGCAGCAAACCAGGCGCATCTAATCAATACCTGTATCGCCTGTAACCAGGCGTGTTTGGACCATGTATTTCAACAAAAGCGGGCCAGTTGTCTGGTGAATCCCCGAGCTTGTTACGAGACTGAACTGAATTTTGAAACTGCAGCGACAAAGAAAAAAATAGCTGTAGTAGGTGCAGGTCCAGCAGGTTTGGCTTTCAGTGTTTATGCAGCCTCCCGTGGTCATGATGTGACTTTGTTTGATCGCGCTGCAGAAATTGGTGGCCAGTTTAATTACGCCAAACAAATACCAGGTAAAGAAGAGTTTCATCAGACGCTGCGTTATTTCGCCGAGATGTTAAAGGTAAACAAAGTCAATGTGCAGCTGAATTCTGAACAAACGGCCGAGAGCTTATCTTCTGGTGGTTATGATCATGTGGTGTTATCTAGCGGCATTAAAGCCCGTCAGTTAGATATTCCAGGTTTTGATCACCCTAAAGTATTAAGTTATCTCGATGTTTTAAAGCATCACAAGAGTGTCGGAAAAACCGTGGCAGTGATCGGGGCCGGTGGTATTGGTTTTGATGTGTCTGAGTATTTGACTGAGCCACATTCGTTAACTTTACAACCCGAAGCCTGGTTAAAAGACTGGGGTATAGACAAGGGGTATCAAAGCCGCGGTGCTCTGCTGCCTGATACTCCCTCTGAACCTGCAGAACGTAAAGTATTTTTATTGCAGCGTAAAACCAGTAAGGTCGGTGCCGGGCTTGGCAAAACTACAGGCTGGATCCATCGCAGTTCATTAAAGAAAAAAGGCGTCGAGATGCTCAGTGGCGTCAGCTACCACAAGGTGGATGACGCAGGACTTTGGATTAGCATTGATGGCAAGGAGCGTTGTCTGGCGGTTGATAACGTCATCGTTTGTGCTGGGCAGGAGCCTGAGCGCAGCTTGCAGCAGCAATTGCTGGATGCAGGACTACAGGTGCACCTGATCGGTGGTGCTGATGTAGCCGCTGAGCTGGATGCAAAACGTGCCATTCGACAGGGCGCTGAACTAGCTGCCCGTTTATAGTATGTTTCTGTCAGCTCCAATCAGACTATACACAGATTGGAGCTGACAAAATCTTCGCCGCTTTTACTCTGATCCCGCTGCTGAAATATATTTTTCTAACTTTCACTTGCTAAGCAGACCCAATTCCCGTTATTACTCAGCTCGTGATTGCATTCGTATGCATAAAGCTGCTGTTCTATTTTGGTGCAACTTTGAAGCGCTGCACCAAAAAAGAGACTTGTCATACAGACGTCATCTGCTGTTCCTAACTTAACTGTTCGTAGAAGCATTGCCGGGCTTGGGGCTGCAAGAGTTTTTCGTGCTTCTGCTGCTTGTGGTATTAGCTTTGCTTTTGTAGCAACAAAGTAAAAAAACAATAGTCAAATCGTCAGTTATATCTACAGGGAGAATTTTATGTCTGGTGTACTTACCATGATTTTAGCAGGGGGCGAAGGGACCAGGCTGGCACCTTTGACTGGAGTCAGAGCTAAACCTGCGGTGCCTTTTGGTGGCAATTACAGGATTATTGACTTTGTACTGAATAACTTCGTCAATTCAGATTTGTTGCAGATCTTTGTGATCACTCAGTTTAAATCACATTCACTGATGAAACACTTAAGCCGGGCCTGGCGGGTGACGGGCTTAACCAACAGATTCATTGACCCTATTCCTGCTCAGATGCAAACGGGTAAACATTGGTATCTGGGTACAGCGGACGCTGTTTATCAGAATATCCATCTGATCCATGGTCTGGATCCGGAAGAGGTGTGTGTGTTCGGGGGAGATCACATCTATAAAATGGATGTACGGCAAATGCTGAACTACCATCGTCAGAACAATGCTCTGCTGACGGTGGCCGCTATCCCGGTGCATGTGTCTCAGGCTCATGAGTTTGGTGTGATAGAAGTCGATAGCACAGGCAAAATGATAGGTTTTGAAGAGAAACCTAAATCGAATGCTAAAACTATCCCTGGTCGGCCAGACTACGTATTGGCGTCGATGGGCAATTATATTTTTGATGCTAAAACCTTAGTTGAGGTGCTGAACGAAGATGCAGCACAAATTGATTCAAAGCATGATTTTGGTCATAACATTATTCCGAAGATGTACCCGCAAGGCAGCGTCTATGTCTATGACTTCTCTACTAACGTGATCCGTGGTGAGCAGGCAGAATCTAAAGGGTACTGGAGAGATGTAGGGACTTTAGATTCTTATTATGAAGCCAATATGGATTTAATTTCGGTTCAGCCGCCACTGGATTTATACAACAAATACTGGCCACTACGCAGTTACACGCCACCAATGCCACCTGCCAAGTTTGTCCATGATGAGGCCAACAGAACAGGGCAGGCGATAAGTTCCATGGTGGCTTCTGGCTGTATTGTCAGCGGCGCTATCGTGTATCAATCTATTTTGGGTTATAACACCGTAGTGCACAGCCATGCTTATATTGAAAAAAGTGTGTTGATGGGCAATAACGATATTGGTCGGGGTTGTCGTATTCGCCGTGCTATCATCGATAAAGATGTGAAAATTGCACCGAATACCATTATCGGCGAAGATCCGGTGCTGGATCGTCAGCGTTTCCATGTATCGGCTGACGGTGTTGTAGTGATCCCCAAAGGGGCAATGGTAGGATTTGACTGATACTGTAGGCAAAAGGCCGCAGGTCGGAATGCGGCCTTGAGTGGGAAAGAATCAATGCGTGTGTTGTTTTTATGCAGTGAATTTGAAGGTGTCATTAAAACCGGTGGTTTAGCCGACGCCTGTCGAGGTTTAGCATTGCAGATGCAAAAACTTGGGCATGACGTCAAAGTACTGATCCCTCGTTATGGCAGCCTCTATGCAGTGCCTGTTGAAGAAAGCTGGAGTTCTGTTTATTTTGCTTTAGGTGGTCATGCGCAGGGCTGTGCAGTGCGACAAGTTGTGAATGCGGAAGTACCGCTTTTACTGATCGAGCACCATGATTATTTTGGCCGGCCGCGACCTTATGACGATGGTCAACAGGCCTATGCTGACAATGCGTTACGTTTTGCTTTCTTTTGCAAGGCAGCCTTGCAGTTTTGTGTTGATACGGGCTGGATACCGGATCTGATCCATGGCCATGACTGGCAGACCGGTATTGCCGCCTATTACTTAAAACAGTATTACCAGCAGGCTTTGCCCGGCACTAAAATGCTGTTTACTATTCATAACGGTGCTTATCAGCAAGCTTTATCCGCTCAGGACAGGGCACAAACAGAAGTGTACTCATCCGATTCTATAGCATGCTCCAGTATGTTGGCTTTGGGACTGGCGCACGCGGATAAGGTGAATACGGTCAGTAAAGGTTATGCCAGTGAGTTACTGTCTGAACCTGCAGCCAATGGTTTAGCGGCTTTGTATCAATCCCGACTTGCTGATTTCTCTGGCATCTTAAATGGATGCGACTATGAACAATGGGACCCTGCCACTGATATCTATCTGAGTTCGAACTACAGTCAGAGTGAACTCGAAGGCAAACAGGCCTGTAAAGAGCGGATGAGACAAAGGTATCATCTGGAGCTAAGCACGGCGCCACTTTTTGTACTGGTTAGCCGGATCACCGAACAAAAAGGTTTTGCTTACTTACTGCCTGCACTGGAGCAGTGGCTCAGTGATGCGGATGCACAGGTACTAATGATGGGGACAGGGGACCAGATGTACGCCGGGCGACTGCGTGCGCTGAACGAAAAGTTTCCGGGGCGCTTTGTGTTTGTCGAAGGTTTTGATGAAGCCTTATCACACCAATTGGAGGCAGCGGGTGATTTTTTTCTGATGCCTTCTTTGTTTGAGCCTTGTGGCTTAAACCAGATTTATAGCCTACGTTATGGCACAGTACCGCTGGTGCGTTTAACGGGGGGCTTAAAAGACACAGTACGGGATTTGACGGACAGCGAGCCCACAGGAGTAGGTTTTGTAGAACCTACGATGCAGGCTCTGCAGGAAGCCTTGAACAGAGCTGTGACCTTGTATCAGCAAAAGACCTTATACAAAGAAATACAGCAACGTGGTATGCAACAACGTTTCGGTTGGGCTGAGTCTGCCTTGCAGTATCAGATGTTGTACCAACAACTTAAGCCTTAAAGGGGCATCGCAGCACTAATTCGTCCAGAGCTTGAACAAACAGTAGCTGAGGGTACGAAAGCTGTTGTACGGATAAAATAAAGTTTGGTAGCCTTAAGCCAGCTAAATTAAAGGGTTTATTTATGGATGCTGTTACATTACTGACGACCCGTTATTCCTCTGCGCGTTTAACTGAACCTGCGCCAAGCGGCGAAGCTTTGGCGTTGATCAAACAAGCTGCCTTACAGGTGCCAGATCATGGTCATCTGAGACCCTGGCGTTTTGTAGTGGTCCATGGCCGTAAGTCTCTGGAAAAGTTAGGGGATATTTTTGCTGAAGCAGCGTTGGAAGAAGACCCGTCCGTTGCTAACGAGCTGATTGAACGTGCCCGCCAGTTGCCTTTGCGTGCTCCTATGGTCATTGTTTGTATTGCTAAATGTGTAGAACACCCGAAAGTACCTTTGTCTGAGCAAATCCAGTCTGCTGCTTGTGCCGTTATGGCGATGCAACAAGCCGCTTTTGCCTTAGGTTTTGGTGGTATATGGCGCACAGGTGCCTACACTCAGTATGAATTTGTAAAACAGGCTTTCGAGCTTGGCGAAGATGACGAAATAGTGGGTTTCCTGTATCTAGGCACTTGTGCTCAGGACGTACCAGCCAGGGCACCTTTAGCTGTCGAAGAGTTTTTTAGCGATTACCAATAAAAGATTGTTTTGACACAATAGCACCGACGATAAAGGATGAAGAACTGACTATGGATCAACAGAGTGTTTTTCTGGCGCAAGTGCAACTGCAGTTTGAACAGTTGTTTCAGGCGAAAAAAAACGGTCAGAATGTGCAGGTATTAAAACATAGAGCTGAAGGTTTTTTTTATGCAGGGGAGCTTCTAGGCCTGGTGGATAAAGCGGTATTACAACAGTTGATGGAGCAAAGTTATCTGCAGGTATTTGGGGTGGCTTTATCGAAAGACTCGTCGTACAAAACTGAACGTAAACAGGCTATGGACAACGAATTTTATCAGTATTTTGAAGAGCCTGCTTTTAACAGAGTTCGTAGCTAAAGCGCATTCTTACTATCGATGGTAGTAAAAAGGCCTCTTTTGAGGCCTTTTTACTTTGCTAAGTCAGAACTTAGAAATCAGCATTTCCAGGTGTACGAGGGAAGGCAATGACGTCACGGACGTTGCCCACACCAGTCACATAAGACACCAGACGCTCAAAACCTAAACCAAAACCAGCATGAGGTACTGTGCCGTAACGGCGCAGGTCGCGATACCAGCTGTAGTCTTCTTTATTCAGACCCATCTGATCCATACGCGCATCCAACTGCTCTAAACGCTCTTCACGTTGGCTGCCACCGATGATTTCACCAATACCAGGCGCCAGAATATCCATAGCGGCCACAGTTTTACCATCTTCATTCATCCGCATGTAAAAGGCTTTGATGTCTTTTGGATAGTTTTGCAGAATGACAGGAGCACCTACGTGCACTTCAGCTAAGTAACGCTCGTGTTCAGACTGTAAATCCACACCCCATTCCACAGGGTAATCAAACTTCTTGCCGCAGTTTTTCAGAATTTCAACCGCGTCTGTGTAATCCATACGAACAAAAGTGGAGTCGATCATGCTCTGCAGACGACTGACCGCGTTTTCATCGACACGTTCAGCAAAAAATGCCATATCATCAGCGCGTTCTGCGAGGACAGCTTTAAATACAAACTTCAGCATGTCTTCCGCCAGCTGCGCTACGTCTTTTAATTCGGCGTAAGCTACTTCTGGTTCAATCATCCAGAACTCGGCTAAGTGACGGGTGGTGTTTGAGTTTTCAGCGCGGAAAGTCGGGCCAAAGGTATAGACCTTCGACAAAGCACAGGCATAAGTTTCAACGTTCAGTTGGCCTGATACCGTCAGGAAAGTTTCTTTGCCGAAAAAGTCCTGTTTGTAATCAATAGCGCCTTTGTCGTCACGTGGCAGATTTTCCAGATCCAGTGTACTGACTCGGAACATCTCGCCAGCGCCTTCAGCATCAGCACCTGTAATAATAGGCGTGCTGATCCAGTAGAAACCCCGTTCATGGAAGAAACGGTGAATGGCCTGAGCTAAACAGTGACGCACACGGGTGATAGCACCAACCATATTAGTACGGGCGCGCAAATGCGCTTGCTCACGCAGGTACTCCATGCTGTGGCGTTTTGGTGCCATAGGGTAGGTGTCCGGGTTTTCTACCCAGCCAACCACTTCAACAGAGGAGGCCTGGATTTCAAAGGCCTGACCCTGACCTTCTGACTTGGCAATAGTGCCGGTCACAATGACAGAGCAAGCCGTCGTCAGACGTTTAATTTCGTTTTCGTAATTATTCAAATCAGCCGGAGCAACGGCCTGAACTGCATCAAAGCAGCTGCCGTCGTGCACGGCTAAAAATGAAATCCCGGCTTTGGAATCACGCTTAGTGCGGATCCACCCTTTTACTGTGACTGTATCGCCAACCTGATACTGGCCAGACAGCACATCTTTGATTACTGCATGCGTCATGCAACCTGCTCCAACTTACTAATAGACTTTAAAAATAAGAAAGATGACATCATACTGAGGCGAAGAATGAACACAAGTAAAAGTTGTAGGAAAACTACATATGGAAAGCCCTGCTGCATCAGAAAACACACAAAGAAGGCGCAGTGACCGCCGTAAAGGCTCAGATTGGCTCATGCGTTTGCTTGCTGCACTAAACCTTAGTTGCTGGGGACTGTTGTTGCTGGTGCTTAATCTGGCTCATTTCGCTAAACCTGAATTTAACAGTGGCCTTGTGCAGTACTGGGGTTTGGCCGTTGATACGAGCTGGGATGCTGAACAGGTAAAGCGGCTGCAGCTTATGCTGTACTGCTGTCTGGGTTTTACTTTGCTAACCTTGCTGATCCACCAATTCAGGAATAGAAGACGAAGTGACGGCAAAAGACTTAATTTGCTTTTTGTTGCTTTAGCCTGCTCAGTGGCACTTTATATTTTTTCTACCTTGTAGTGGAGTCTGAAAGACTGACGATCCGTACCTTCTGAATGTTCAGGCGCCTGGCAGCGCCTGAACCCTTGTTGTCGGCGTATCAAGACAAGCTAAGCATAACGCCGAGGTTAATTTGGAAAGCTGCGCTCTACCAATGACGTAAGGTGGCATGATATAGAGCAGTTTGCCAAAAGGCCGGATCCAGACTCCCAGTTCAACAAAAGCTTTTTGCATAGCTGCCACATCGACATTCTGTTTCATCTCTACTACCCCTATAGCACCCAGTACCCGCACATCAGCGACATAAGGTGAGCTACGGCAAGGCTCAAGCTCATTTTTTAATTGCAGCTCTATAGCTGCAACCTGTGCTGGCCACTGGTTTTGCCGCACCAGTTGCAGGCTTTTCACCGCTACAGCACAGGCCAGCGGATTAGCCATATAAGTAGGGCCGTGCATTAACGCAGGCACAGCGCCCTTCGCTATGCCATCCGCGACTTTATCGTTGCACAAGGTCGCAGCAAGCGTCAGATAGCCGCCTGTTAAAGCTTTACCCAGACAAATAATATCCGGGCTTATATCTGCATGCTGACAAGCAAAGAGTTTTCCGGTACGACCAAAACCTGTTGCTATTTCATCTGCTATCAGCAGCACCTGGTATTGATCACAAAGTTTACGCGCCAGCTTTAAATAATCCGGATGATAAAAACGCATCCCGCCCGCGCCTTGCAGTATGGGTTCCAGAATAAAAGCCGCTAAGTGCTGGTGATGTTTCTCAAATAAAGCCGTCAAAGCCTGCTCATCTTCAGCTAAAAAGTCGCCATCAAATTGGCTTTGGGGCGCAGGGGCAAATAGCTGCGGGATGATCTGATGTTTAAACATCGAATGCATACCATCCACAGGGTCACAGACCGACATAGCTGCAAAGGTATCACCGTGATAGCCTTTTTGAATGGTCAGTAAGCGGCTTTTCTCCGGTTGGCCTAAACCTAACCAGCACTGCAACGCCATTTTAATCGCCACTTCGACTGAAATAGAACCGCTGTCAGCAAAAAACACTTTGGTTAAACCTTGAGGCACCATCTGCAGTAATAACTTCGCCAAGTCCACAGCAGGCTGATGGGTGATACCGCCAAACATCACATGGCTCATTTTTTTGCTCTGTGCAAGTAACGCCTGATTCAACTCCGGATGATTGTAGCCATGAATAGCAGCCCACCAGGAAGAAGTGCCATCGACCAAAGCGCGACCATCTTCGAGCATCAGCTCGCAGCCATGAGCACTGACCACAGGATAGACTGGCAGAGGTTTACTTAAGGAAGTGTAGGGATGCCAGATATGCTGACGGTCAAACTCACGATCGATGCTCATAAAATAACCTGCAGTAAACTTTGCGAACTGGTTGGCGTTGACATGGCGCTAAGGGCCGATAGACTAACGGAAAATTTAAAAGACCACAATTTGTCTGGCTCTTGTCTTCGGGGAATTTTATGTCTGCAGTTTTACCACTTCGTCACAACTGGACTCTGGCTGAAGTAAATGCCTTATTTGCTTTACCTTTTAACGACTTAGTTTTTCAGGCCCAAACGGTGCACCGTCAATTTTTTAAACCCAATGAAGTGCAGATCAGCACTTTATTGTCGATTAAAACCGGTGCTTGTGCCGAAGACTGCAAATATTGCCCTCAAAGCGGCCATTACAATACTGGTCTTGAGCGCGAACGTTTGCTGGAAGTGGAAAAAGTCTTAACTCAGGCCAAAGCCGCTAAAGACAAAGGCGCCAGCCGTTTTTGTATGGGCGCGGCCTGGAGTAATCCAAAACAGCGGGATATGCCGTTTCTGATGGAAATGGTCAAAGGCGTCAAAGAAATGGGTTTAGAAACCTGTATGACGCTGGGCAAACTCGATGCGGGTCAGGCGCAGGAATTAAAACAGGCCGGTTTAGATTACTACAATCATAACCTGGATACCTCGCCTGAGTTTTACGGTGAAATTATTACGACCCGTACTTATCAGGACAGATTAGACACCCTGCAGCATGTGCGTGATGCAGGTATGAAAGTTTGTTGTGGTGGCATAGTGGGTATGGGCGAGTCGGCGAACGACAGATCCGCACTTCTAATGCAACTGGCGAATTTGCCTGAGCACCCACAAAGTGTGCCTATTAATATGCTGGTAAAAGTGCAGGGCACTCCGATGGAAAATGTCGAAGACTTAGATGGTTTCGAATTTATCCGTACCATAGCGGTCGCCCGAATCATGATGCCACAAAGCCATGTGCGTTTATCTGCAGGTCGTACGCGCATGAACGAGCAAATGCAGGCGCTGTGTTTCTTATCTGGTGCGAACTCGATATTTTACGGCGATAAGTTGCTGACCACAGAAAACCCGGAAGCAGATGCCGATATGTTGTTATTTGCTAAGCTCGGTATCAATCCAGAGCAACGCCATGATGTATCAGACGAAGCCCATGAAGCGGCTTTAGCCGATGCGATTAAAGAACAAAATACACCTTCATTGTTCCATAGCGCGGTTTAAGTCTGGTGATGGACAGGTTACAGCGCTTTGCGCAGCAGATTGCCGATCGCAAAGCAGCTGGCTTGTATCGGCAGCATCCGGCTATTGATTCCTATCAGGGCCGTTTGCTGCAGAATCAGCAGGGCGCTTATGTTAATTTTTCCGGTAATGACTATCTGGGTTTGGCCACTGAACCACAGCTTATAAAAGCTCTGGCAGAGGGCGCTGAACGTTTTGGCGTTGGTAGTTCAGGTTCACCTTTGGTGACCGGGTTTCATTATGCGCACCGGGCTTTGTCTGATGCACTGTGTGACTGGCTGGGCGTGGACGATGTCTTGCTGTTTTCCTCAGGTTTTGCTGCTAATCAGGTGATGCTGCAGCATTTAGCCGATAAAACCGACCAGCTGCTGTTAGATAAACTCTGTCATGCTTCTTTGATTGATGCTGCGCTCAATAGCGATGCGCCCTACAAACGTTTCCCGCATCAGGACCTTTCTGCACTTGAGATGCTGTTACAACGTTATCCATCCGCTTTGGTGGTGACTGAAGGCGTATTTAGTATGGATGGTGATAGTCCGGATTTAACAGCTCTGTCTGCGCTTTGCAAAACACACAACGCGGATTTATTACTGGACGATGCTCATGGCTTGGGAGTGCTTGGCAAAGAGGGCAAAGGCAGCTGGGATGCGCAGGGGCTAGAGTCCAGCGATATGCTCTGCCTGATGGCGAATTTTGGTAAAGCTTTAGCAGGTCAGGGTGCGTTTTTAGCGGGTTCAGCCCCAGTGATTGATTATTTACGCCAGTTCGCCCGGCATTATATTTACAGCACAGCTCTATCACCTGCGTTGTGCTGGGCAATGAAAAGCTCCGTTGAGCTAGGCCGCAGCCAAGAGTGGCGTCGAGACAAACTGAACGACAATATTGGGCTCTTTAAAACTCTGGCCGCTGGTGCTGGCTTGACTTTATTGCCATCCAACACCGCCATTCAACCGCTGATTATTGGTGATGCCGACAAAGCTATGTTGATCAGCGCCTCACTGAAAAAACAAGGCATTTGGTTAAGTGCCATACGGCCCCCTACAGTGCCACAAGGTAGTGCAAGGTTACGCATTACTTTATCGGCCATGCATCAGAGTGAGGACATTCACTTTTTAGTACAACAACTGGAGCCATTGCTATGAATGCTTTGGCATTGACAGACGATATTGCCCGCCACTTTGGTCGAGCCCGTGAAAGTTACGAGCAGGCGGCGCGGCTGCAACGTTTAGTCGCTGCTAAAGCCCTGAGTTTATTAACACCAACAGCTGGATTGTTACTGGATTTAGGTTCTGGCCCAGGTTGGTTTCATCCAAAGCTAAAACAGCATTGTTCTGAACTTATAGCCTTGGATCTAAGCCACGACATGCTGCAAAAAACCAGGGCAGCACAACAAGCAGTATTGGTCGTTCAGGCAGATGCTCAGTCCTTGCCTGTCGCGAGTGAAAGCATAGACAAGGTGTTTTCCAGCCTGATGCTGCAATGGTGCGAACAGCCTGGGCTTGTGCTGCAGGAGATCAACCGTGTGTTAAAGCCCAGCGGTTCAGCAGTGATCAGTACTTTGCTCGAAGGCACCTTGCAGGAATTTAAACAGGCCTGGTCGCAGGTGGATCAACATCAGCATATCAATCAGTTTTTGCCTTTGGGTTTTTATCAGCAGCTAGAGCGTCAGTATCCGCATTTAGGTTTGCAGTTACAGACTGAAACTGTGCAGTTGGAGTATCAGGATGTACTGGCTTTGGCACGGGAACTAAAAGATTTAGGTGCCAATACAGTGACCCAAGGTCGCAATAACGCCTTAACCGGTAAACAACGCTGGCAAAAAGTGCAGCAGGCTTATCCATCCCGTTGCATTGATGGTCAAATCAGCGCCAGTTATCAGGTGTTGTATCTGACCCTGACTAAGCAACACTCTGAGTCATAACAGAAGAATAAACATATGCAGACGATTTTTATTACAGGCACAGACACAGATGCCGGCAAAACCTATGTGGCAGTGGCGTTACTGCAAGGTTTAAAAGCTTTGGGTTATCGCACTGTGGCGCAAAAACCAGTAGCAGCAGGAGTCAATGGCGCAGGTTTTAATACCGATGCTTTGCAATTGCAGCAGCACGCGACAGAGCAACTGAGTTATGAGATGGTGAATCCCTATTGTCTGACCGATGCGGTGGCCCCGCATTTAGCTGCTGCAAAAGCCAGGCTTAGTATCGAGCCTGCTGTTTTGACTAAAGAATTACAAAAGCTCCAGGCTGTGGATGCTGATGTCGCATTAGTGGAAGGTGCTGGTGGCTGGTTATTACCACTGGATGATCACAGCACTATGGCTGATTGGGTAGCAGAGCAGCAATTACCAGTGTTATTGGTGGTGGGCATGAAACTGGGCTGCTTAAACCATGCCTTACTGACGGTACGGGAAATTGAGCGCTCTGGCCTGAAGCTTGTTGGCTGGGTGGCTAATTGTATTGATCCGGATATGGCTTATCAGCAGGAAAACATCAACTATTTGCAACAACAGCTGACAGCGCCATGCCTGGGTGTTTTGCCTTATCAGTCAGAACCACAGCTCAATACTTCTCTGGCCAGCGCTTTTATCAAGCAGCTGCGAAACTGACGTGTCCTGTCGCATCAACAACTCCATTCATCTTTATTTACAATTGCTTGTCGCACTTTGATTGAAAAACCGCTTCTAAGCCATATAGTACAAGCAGTAGCTTAATAAACGAGGTATCTATGAAGCGAATTATACTGTTCCTTGCCACAAACCTGGCGGTGATGTTGGTATTAAGTGTTGTGCTTAGTATCGTTTTTAAAGTGCTGGGCATTGATAGCCGAAGCATTGGCGGCTTGTTGGTGTTTGCAGCAGTATTTGGTTTTGGTGGCTCGTTCATTTCATTGTTTATGTCGAAGTGGATGGCGAAACGCTCGACCGGTGCTGTGGTGATCACTCAACCTCGTAATGCTACAGAACAATGGTTGTTTGACACAGTGCGTCGTCAGGCTCAGCAAGCAGGCATAGCGATGCCGGAAGTGGCCATTTATGATTCGCCTGAAATGAATGCTTTTGCGACTGGTCCAAGTCGAAACAATGCTCTGGTGGCCGTCAGTACAGGCCTGATGCGTAATATGCGTGAAGAAGAAGTCGAAGCCGTATTGGCCCATGAAGTCTCACACGTCGCCAATGGTGATATGGTGACTCTGACGCTTATTCAGGGTGTGGTGAACACTTTCGTGATTTTCTTTGCTCGACTAATAGCTGGTGCTATTAGCGGTAATCGTAACGATGAAGGCGGCGGTGGTAACGGTTTTGCTTATATGATCACTGTGTTTGTATTAGAAATGGCCTTTGGTGTGCTGGCCAGCATCATCGTGATGTGGTTCTCACGTAAGCGAGAATATAGCGCTGATGCCGGTGCTGCAAAGTTAGTGGGGGCCAATAAAATGATTGCGGCGCTGGAGCGTCTGCGCAATAACCATGAAAGTCAGCTCGAAGGCTCAATGATGGCTTTTGGTATCGCCAGTAAGCCTGCGACTTCAGAGCTGTTTTTAAGTCATCCACCGCTAGAAAAACGTATTGCTGCGTTACGTGGTGGTTTTTAAATTGGTCAGATAAAGTTCACAAAGAAAAAGGGACTTCGGTTCCTTTTTCTTTTCAGTTGACCCGCTTAGCACATCACGACCTGATTACGTCCTGCTGCCTTGGCTTGATACAGGGCTTCATCCGCCGCCTGAATTAAATTAAAAGCCGTAGACCCATGCTCGGGATAAATAGAGATGCCGGCAGATAAAGTGATGTTCACCGCCTGATGTTTGGCAAAAACTTGAGCTTGTTCTACATGAACACGCCAGTTTTCGGCCAAATGCTGGGCCTGGCTTGCATTGGTGTTCGGTAAGATCACCAAAAACTCCTCACCACCGTAACGGAATAACACATCTGTTCTGCGGCTTTGTCTGAGTAAATGTTTCGCGACCATTTCAATGACTTTGTCACCAGTCTGGTGACCAAACTGGTCATTAAGTTGTTTAAAGTGGTCGAGGTCGAGCATCACTACTGCCAGAGGTTTTTGATTCCGCCTGGCCAGTGCCAGCTCACGCTCCATGAATTCGTTTAAGAACCTGCGATTATAAAGATTCGTCAGCGGATCCCGAATAGATTGCTCCCGAATTCTGTTTTTCAACTGTTCTATAGTCGCCAGGCGCTGCTGCAATTGTTCATTTTGTTTTTTAAGCAGTTCTATAGCATTTTCCAGCTCACTAATATCCTGCATGACCAGCAAGCAGCTGTCTGGGTCCGAATCGCTGAATGCCGCTTGTAGTTTAAAATGCTGACAATGACCGTCGTCTGTCATCACGCACCAGACGGGCACTCTAGTGCTTGGGCTAAGCTGCTGTAACAAATCAATAAAATCGACGGGCAGGGAGTTGAGCCGCTGAGCGCTGTTGGTTGTACTTAGATTAAATAACTGTTTAAAAGCGTTGTTACTACGGAGTAATTTAGGAGGATTTTTGGCACTTATCTGCAGTAAAGCGACAGGATCAGATAAGCACTGAAACAAGTCAGTCCAAAGATGTGCTGTGTTTACGTTTGAATATCCCTTAGCCACGATTTCTAAAGCTCTCCATAGTTTGTCTGACTATAGGAAATATCTGCTTAAAAATACAGCTGTAGCCTTATAAAAATAGGGGAGTTTTCATGACTAAGGCTTGGAATAGTGGAAGGACCGATACTTTTTCTGGAAAATTTGTCAAATAGGGTCTAGTTTCAAGCAAAACAATGACAAAGGAAAAGACGAGATGCCAGTAAATTCACAATTGAATGACGAAATTCGTATTTTGACTTTATTTAATTTAGACACCTCACTGGAGGGCATTAAAGCACACAAATCAGCAGACCCAGGTGCCAAAGAAGCCATAGAACGTTTATACAAAAAAGGTTTGCTCACTCAGGCTGATGGTGGTTATTTGACAGATTTAGGACGAAATTGTGCTGAACATCTGCAGAGTGCACTGCGTATTCTTAGTTCCTGAGCAGAACTTAGTGCTTAGATATCTGGCGGAGCTGTGCATGTATTTTCGGCTCCAAAACCCTCTACTTCAGTAGATGGATTCTTTGATGTACGCACCCTAAGTCAGGGTGCTAAGGCATGCGCTAGGGGGAACTCAAGCTTGGTAAATGCTCTATCAGTAAATGACTTTTCGACCTAAATAACACAAGGTCAATCTGACCGACAGAGGTTAACTTAAAATCAACTGATGCAGCTGTGGTTCCAACTGCTGCAAAGCCTGAACTTCTGACATAAAAACTCCAATGAGAATAGTGTTTTCAGCCTATAAAGCATGCTAAAAAACGCTTGATATTTTCAGATGTGTAGCCATCTGGGTGTTTTTAATGATAAATGTCGTGCTATTTACAAAATTCAGCGCAATATACTCATTTAAGCATTGAATTTAGCCGCCAATAAATTTACTTTGTCTGCGGATAAATAACCTAGTGACCTTAACTATTAATTCAGAACTATAGGACTACTTAAAGTGACGACCTGGACGCCTCAAAGTTGGCGAGCTTTTCCAATCCAACAACAACCTCATTACGATGATCAGGCTTTACTCAGCAGTGTTGAGCAGCAATTGCACAAATATCCGCCTTTGGTGTTTGCGCAAGAGACTCGTGATCTCTTTAGTCAGCTTGGGCAAGTGGCTGAAGGCAAAGCATTTTTGCTGCAAGGCGGAGATTGTGCGGAGAGCTTTAGTGACTTTAATGCACCAAAAATTCGTGACACTTTTAAAGTATTGCTGCAAATGGCTGTGGTTCTCACTTTTGCCGGCGGCTGTCCTGTAGTCAAAGTGGCTCGTATGGCAGGCCAATACGCCAAGCCTCGCTCCAGTGATTTGGAAACCATAGCTGGTATATCTCACCCAAGCTACCGTGGTGACATAGTTAACAGCTTTGAATTTACAGCAGAAGCGCGCAAGCCAGATCCTAATAGGTTGATGACGGCTTATCATCATTCCGCTGCCACGTTAAATTTGCTACGGGCTTTTGCCCAAGGTGGATTAGCCGACCTGCATCAGGTCAGCCGCTGGAATCTGGGTTTTGTTGATGCTAACCCACTGAAAGGTCGCTATCAGGACGTGGCTCAGCGTATTCAGGAAGCACTGCGTTTTATGGAAATTTGCGGTATTACGGCGGAAAACTCGCCGTCTATTCGCGAAACATCCTTATATACCTCGCATGAAGCACTGTTGCTGAACTACGAAGAAGCCTTAACCCGCCGTGATTCCTTAACAGGGGACTGGTATGACTGCTCAGCGCATATGGTCTGGATAGGTGAGCGCACCCGACAGCTTGATCATGCCCATATTGAATTCTTCCGTGGTATTAAAAATCCTGTGGGTGTGAAAGTAGGCCCTGGTATGGATGAGGTGGATTTATTGCGCCTGATTGATGCGCTGAATCCGGACAACACACCAGGCCGACTGACCTTAATCACCCGAATGGGCGCGGATAAACTGGCAGAAAAACTGCCAGCTCTGGTGCGTCGTGTTGAGCGTGAGGGGCGCAAAGTGGTCTGGAGTTCAGACCCTATGCATGGCAACACAGTCAAAGCCAGCAACGATTATAAAACCCGTGACTTTGAAGCTATCTTGCGTGAAATCCGTTATTTCTTTGCGGTGCATCAGGCTGAGGGCACTCATGCCGGTGGTATTCACCTGGAAATGACAGGCGATAATGTCACTGAATGTACTGGTGGCGCTTATGGTTTGTCTGAAAACGATTTAAGCAAGCGTTACACCACTCAGTGTGACCCTCGGTTAAATTCAGATCAGGTGCTGGAACTGGCATTCCTGATCGCAGATACCCTTCGTGCGGTCCGCAAATAAAAATCGCTCAACAGCGCTGCTGTCTGATCATTCAGGCCGTAGCGCTGTCCCTCTACGAGTAGCTGTCGTAGGCGCAGGTGCTATCGGTTGTTACCTCGGTACCGTACTGGCCCAATCTCCTGAATGTGAAGTGATATTTATCGGGCGCGAACGCATGGCGCTCGAAGCCGCAGCTTATGGTTTAACAGCCCAGGATTTAAACGGAGCTTGCCATCGGCTCCGCTCTCCGGCTGTTTATACCGAGTTTGAAGCGCTTCGTACCGCACAGCTGGTGCTGGTCACGGTAAAGGCGTTGGATTTGCAGATTTTATTACCTCAACTAGCCCACTATCTGTCTGCAGACGCTTTGGTCGTGGCGATGCAAAATGGTGTAGCTATCGCACCTCTGTATCAACAGCTCTTATCTCAACCCGTATTTAGGGCCATAGTCCCTTTTAATGTGGTGAAAATCAGTCCGGGTTTTTATGCCAGGACTACGGGCTCAGAGATGATCTGGCAGCGAAGTGACGATGCACGTATTCACGCTGTACTGAAGCAGTTAGACCAGCACGGTATTAAGTCAAAACAGCTGGAGAATGTCAAAGCGGCTGAATTTGGTAAGTTAATGTTGAATCTGAATAATGCCATTAACGCATTGTCAGACTTACCTTTGCAGCAACAGCTGTTACAACGCCCTTATCGGTTAGTGCTAGCTGCAGCGATAGATGAGTTGCTGAGGATATGCAGGTGTTTGAACATTCAAAGTTTTTCCTATACCTCTGTCCCCAACAGCTATATTCCTTTTTTATTGCGAACCCCCAATTGGTTATTCAAACGTCTGGCAAAAAAGATGCTGGCTATATCGCCAGAAGCGCGCTCTTCAATGTGGGATGATATTCAGGCCGGCAAAGCGACTGAAATCGACTTTTTAAATGGCGCAGTGGTGACTCTGGCAGAGCAGTTGAAACTTGACGCACCTGTAAACCGACTCTTGGTGCAGCTGGTCAAACGTAAAGAGCAAGGTGAGCCTATCCGGCTGTGCCTCCTGCATGCTAAACAGTTGCTGCAAGAGGCCAGCGCTGTTCAACCCTCTTAATATTTTTGTCGTTTTAAACCGGTTTGCGCCAAAATTTTTGCCGATATCTCTTCAATGGATAAATGAGTTGAGTTTAAAAACGGAATTTTTTCCTTTTGATACAAAGCTTCAACTTCATCCAATTCCAGTTTGCATTGCCGCAGTGACGCATATTTACTGCCTGGGCGGCGCTGCTCACGAATTTTACTCAAACGTTCTGGCGTAATGGTCAGGCCAAACAGCTTGGCTTTTTGCTTCTTCAGCTCATCCGGTAGTCGCAGCATATCCATGTCTTCCTGCACAAAGGGGTAGTTGGCTGCTTTAATTCCATACTGCAATGCCAGATATAAGCTCGTTGGCGTTTTGCCTGAGCGACTGACACCCACCAAAATAATATCGGCTTTCGCATATTCCTTTAAGTTCACACCATCGTCATTGGCCAGCGCATAGTTCACCGCATCAATACGGAAATCATAGGTTTTTTCATGAATGCTATGAGTGCGATGAGTTTTGGGCATTGCCGCTATGCCTAATTCTTTTTGCATCGGCTCAATAAAGGCATTTAAAAAGTCGTAACAGACACCATCGCTGCTGTTAATGATCTGCCTTAGTTCCTCGTCGACAAAGGTCTGAAAAATTAAAGGGCGAATTCCAGTTGTTTTATAACGATCGTTTATTCGTTGTTTTGCTTGTAAGGCGATCTCTTTAGTTTCAACAAAAGGGATGGTGATATGGTCGAACTCTGCCGGAAACAGTGACAATAGAGCGTGTCCGAATACTTCGGATGTAATGCCTGTGCCATCAGAGATATAAAAGGCTGTTCTCACAATTTACTCCATTTTGTCGTTATAAAATTACATAAAAATTAAGGTTTTATTTAGCTTTCGCGCCAGTGTAGAATTAGTATGCTTGTGTGGCTGGCCATGTAAGCTTACATAACCTGCAACAAAAATTGGAGACTCATTGTGCAAGAATTCGTTGTTTGGTACCAGGACCTGGGCATGCACGACGTTCCTCGCGTTGGTGGTAAAAATGCTTCATTGGGTGAAATGATCAGTAACCTGGCAAATGCAGGGGTACAAGTTCCTGGCGGTTTTGCCACCACAGCTTATGCCTTTAATCAATTTCTTGAACAGAGTGGTCTTAACGAGCGTATTTATCAAGTGTTGGATGGTCTCAACGTTGATGATGTAAACGCCTTGGCCAAAGCTGGTGCGCAAATTCGCCAATGGGTGATTGATACACCATTTCAAACCGAATTCGAACACGCTATTCAAACATCCTATCAACAGCTGCAACACGGTTGTGCTGAAGATGTCTCCTTTGCAGTGCGTTCCTCAGCCACTGCGGAAGATATGCCTGATGCATCCTTTGCGGGTCAGCAGGAAACGTTTTTAAACGTACGTGGTTATGCTCAGGTGATTGAAGCCATTAAGCACGTATTTGCGTCATTATTTAACGATCGTGCTATTTCGTACCGTGTGCATCAGGGTTATGACCATCGTGGTGTAGCTTTGTCTGCCGGTGTGCAGCGTATGGTGCGCTCGGATTTATCCGCCTCTGGTGTGATGTTCAGTATTGACACTGAATCAGGTTTTGAAGATGTGGTCTTTGTTACCTCATCTTACGGTTTAGGTGAAATGGTGGTGCAGGGCGCAGTCAACCCTGACGAGTTTTATGTGCACAAGCCAACGGTGATGGCTGGTCGTCCTGCAGTTGTTCGTCGTAACTTAGGCAGCAAGTTACTGCAGATGGTGTACTCCAAAGATTTAACTCATGGCAAACAGGTTGTTGTTGAAGATGTGCCTGTAGCAAATCGTCAGAAGTTTTCACTGACGGATGCTGAAGTGCAGGAATTGGCGAAACAAGCCATTATCATTGAAAAACACTACGGCCGTGCTATGGATATCGAATGGGCCAAAGATGGTCAGGACGGTAAGCTGTATATAGTTCAGGCCCGCCCTGAAACCGTACGTAGCCGCGAAGACAGCAACGAAATGGAACGCTTCCAGCTGCAAGGCACAGCACCCATAGTGGTTGAAGGTCGCGCTATTGGTCATAAAATTGGTTCAGGCAAAGCCAAAGTGCTGGCCAGTATCGCAGATATGGATCAAATCCAGCCTGGTGACGTGCTAGTCACTGACATGACAGACCCGGACTGGGAACCTATCATGAAACGCGCTTCAGCTATTGTCACTAACCGCGGTGGCCGCACTTGTCACGCTGCAATTATAGCCCGTGAACTGGGGATCCCGGCCGTAGTAGGTTGTGGTGATGCCACCAAGAAAATCAAAAATGGCCAGGACGTGACCGTATCTTGTGCTGAAGGTGACACGGGTTTTGTCTACGACGGTATTTTAGGTTTTGACGTGATGACTTCACGTGTAGATCAAATGCCAGCGCTGAAGATGAAAATCATGATGAACGTGGGCAACCCGGAACGTGCATTCTCCTTTGCCAAATTACCTCATGCAGGCATAGGGTTAGCCCGTCTGGAATTTATTATCAACCGTATGATTGGTGTGCATCCAAAGGCGCTACTGAATTTCGATGCCCAGAGTGACGAGCTTAAAGCAACGATCAGTCAGATGATGGCTGGCTACAGCTCACCTGTAGAGTTTTATGTGGGTAAGCTAACAGAGGGTATTTCTACTTTGGCTGCAGCTTTCTCGCCAGAGCGGGTAATAGTGCGGATGTCCGACTTTAAGTCAAACGAATACGCTAACCTTATTGGTGGTCAGCAGTACGAACCGCACGAAGAAAATCCGATGATAGGTTTCCGTGGCGCATCACGTTATATTTCGGCAGATTTCCGTGATTGTTTTGCGATGGAATGTGAAGCCTTAAAACGGGTTCGTAATGAGATGGGCTTTACCAACGTCGAAGTGATGATCCCATTCGTTCGGACGCTGGAAGAAGCTAAGGCAGTGATTGAACTCTTAGAAGCTCATGGCTTGAAACGCGGTGAAAATGGCTTAAAAGTGATTATGATGTGTGAATTGCCATCCAACTGCTTGCTGGCTGAAGAGTTCCTGGAGTACTTTGATGGTTTCTCCATCGGCTCCAATGACTTAACTCAGCTGACTTTAGGCCTGGACAGAGACAGTGGTTTAATAGCGCATCTGTTTGATGAACGTAACCCGGCTATTAAAAAGCTGTTGTCTATGGCGATTCAAACCGCTAAAGCTAAAGGCAAATACGTCGGTATTTGTGGTCAGGGCCCTTCAGATCATGAAGACTTTGCGGCATGGCTGATGGATCAAGGCATCGATTCTGTGTCATTAAACCCTGATACAGTATTGGAAACCTGGTTGTATCTGGCTGAGAAATACGGTCAGTAAATGAAGCTAATTGAACCAAAAGCCAGCCTCGATGCTGGCTTTTTTCTTTCCAAAAATAAGCTATTTCGTTGATTTTAAAGCGAAGTACTTGGCTTCTTGGCTGCAATACCTTATATATTAATCAAGCATAAAAATTAGCCGCTTAAGGCTTTATCACGACGGAGGTCTGCATGAGCGATCCGGTACTCAAATCCAAAGCCCTGGGTTTGATGTATGGCTTATTGGCCGGAGAAGTTTTAGGTTCCGCCGTTGAAGGTTTTGAGCAAGATGAACGTGAAGAGCGGCTTCGCTTTGACCTGAGTGAAATGTTACTGCAAAACCCCTGGCAAACCTTGTCAGGACAGCCAACAGACAGCGGTGAGCTTGCTGTGCTTTTATGCCGCCTGTTAGCTCATTATGGTGAGTATCAGGAAGAGGGGGCCTGGCAAGCCTATGAATATTGGCTCAGGACCGAACCTTTTGCTGTACCCGATGAATTAAAACGCGCTTTGTTAAGTCAGCAGGACGAGGAGTCCTGTGCAACAACTGCTTTGGCTCGTGTTGCCCCCATGGCGTTGATGGTGCCTTATCAGTCTTTACCTCAGTTAGCGGCCTGGGCCATGGCTGATACCGCGTTAACTCATCCGAATATGTTATGCCAGCAAGTCAGTGGTTTGTATGTGATGGCATTAGGCCATGTGCTGGAAAACGACTGCAGTGCAGATCAGTTGTATCAACTGATTAAAGACTGGGCTTCACAGCTTAAAGTGGATAAACGTATTATCCGCACTATTGATCATGCGTTATTTATGCCACCAACAGAAGCTGAGATGTCAGATCTTTCAGTGCTTGGGTGTTTTCAGAATGCCATCTGGCAGCTGTTGTATGCTCAGGATTATCTGGATGGTATGTTGGACACACTAAAAAGAGGTGGAGACACTGCCAACAACGCTGCCGTGGCCGGCGCTTTATTAGGGGCTTGTTATGGTGTGGCTGAGGTCCCTGATTCATTGCGCAACGCTATTACTCACTGCAGACCACTCAAAGGCCAGTTTGGTGTGCTTCAGCCACGACCTGAATGCTGTTGGGCCAATGAAGTAGAGTATTTAGCCGAACAGATTTTAACGGGTATAAAAAAACCGGCCTGATCACAGCCGGTTCAATCTAGGGAAGAAACTGAAATTTACTTGGTATTACGATTTTCTTCGCACGATTTTTTATCGACGCACTCACCATACAAATATAAGCTGTGGTGTGTCAGCTTAATACCGTTTTTCTCAGAAATTTCTAATTGCTTACGTTCAATATCATCATCTTCAAATTCGATGACTTTACCGCAATTTAAGCACACCAAGTGATCGTGGTGATCCATGCGGCTTAATTCGAACACCGACTTACCACCTTCAAAATGGTGACGGGTGACAATGCCTGCATCGTCAAACTGGTTTAATACCCGGTATACAGTCGCCAGACCTATATCTTCACCTAACTCCAGCAAAATCTTATACACATCTTCAGCACTGATATGCTGATGATTAGGATCTTGCAAAATATCGAGGATCTTCACTCGTGGCAGAGTGACTTTGAGGCCTGCTTTACGCAATTCGGTATTATGATCTGACATGGACTGTTCTACTCTTTCTTGAATTTCAAATGATTATAAGGCCATTACCAACAGAAGCAACCTCTAAATCTGCCCATTACTACCAGCAAAGCGCTGACAAAGTGCAAACAAGACGTTAGAATTTCGCCAAACAGGTCTTACCAGAGGTTTCTTATGCGTTGGGCATTTAATCCGGCCGTGATGCGACATTTATTAAATTTGTGGCCACCATTTTTCTTCACAGGTATTAAGGTGGTTGAGCTGGCAGAGGACTACAGGTATTGCAAGGTGGAGCTGAAAAACAGGCCCTGGACCCGTAATATCAATAGCAGTCAGTTTGGTGGTTCTATGTTTGCGATGACCGATCCTATTTATCCCTTGATGTTGATGGGGTCTCTGGGCAAAGAATATATGGTGTGGGATAAGCAAGCCGATATTAACTACATCACACCGGGTCGTGGCAAATTAACCGCTGAGTTTGTGCTGACAGATAACGAGCTTGAGCATATCAAACAACAAACTGAAGCAGGAGAGAAGTATTTCCCTGATTTTGTGGTGCACGTCAAAGACTGCAAAGGCGAGTTGGTATGTGAGGTCAAACGTAAGGTGTATATCCGCAAAAAGCCTAAATACCGCGATACCTCTCAATAAAACAAGAGGGTCAGAGCTTCAGCTCTGACCCCGGGCAGATTACAAACCTTCCAGCTCTTTTAAGCTCAGTTCATCATAAATCTGCTTACACCATTGTTTCACACGTTGCTCGGTCAGTTCTGGCTGACGGTCTTCGTCTATGCCTAAACCAACAAAGTGGTCGTTGTCAGCGAGGGCTTTTGATGCAACAAAGTTGTAGCCTTTGGTTGGCCAGTTTCCAACGATAATAGCGCCTTTAGGTTCGATAATGTCACGTAAGGTGCCCATCGCATCAAGGAAATACTCGGCATAATCTTCCTGATCACCACAACCAAAAATCGCGACCAGCTTATTGTTAAAGTCTATGTTTTCCAGCTCAGGAAAGAAGTCATCCCAATCACACTGGGCTTCACCGTAATACCAGGTCGGAATACCAAACAGCAACAAATCGTAACTGGCAATTTGTTCTTTTGTGCTTTTGGCAATATCCATCACATCAAACAAATGTTTGCCCAGCTCTTTCTGAATCATTTTTGCGATATGTTCAGTGTTACCTGTATCGCTACCAAAAAATATACCTACAGTTGCCATAACTTTCGCCTTCTACCTGGTCAACGCTTGTTCTAAAACCCATTCTATATAGGCGCTACGTGTCATATTTTTCTGCTCTGCAGACAAACTCAGCTGTTCATACAACTGCTCTGACACTTTGCACTCTATACGCTTTAAACCTTTACTTCGATCGCGTTTGATTTGATTGCGTTTGTTCAGCTTCAGCTGTTCTTCCCGTGGTAAAGGATTAGTCCTTGGCCGGCCGGGGCGCTTTTCATGCGCAAACAAATCTATGGTTGTGCGATCTGTGGCTATTTTAGCCATGTCTCGCACCTCATTTATTCGACAAAAAACTCAAAAATCACTTTAGCTAAAAAAGCTGCAGGAGATAAAAACAGCACTAACCACACAAAAATTTTGCCAAAACGAGGAGCGTTACTTTTTTTCAGTACATCCCAAATGGCCATCACAATAAACAGATACAGGGCACCAACACCCAGAAAAAGACCCAGGGTCTCAAACTGCTCAATATTCATAATGACCCACTAGACCTTAAAAATTGCGCGCACTATAGCACAATTTTTTTAGGAATTAATTGCGTTAACTCAATAAAAAGTCGGTGACAATTTTAGCGAAAGCCACAGGCTTTTCGGCGTGTAACCAGTGGCCTGTGCCCATAATGACTTTAGCTTTGCTGTGTGGAAACAATTGCTGGATCAGGCTCTGGTGTTCTGGTAACAGATAATCAGATTCTGCGCCTTTAATAAAAAGCGTAGGGCCTGAATAGGGGCCTTTGCTCGGCGGAGCTTCTAATAACTGTGAATAATTGGCAATCAGTGCTTTGA
Organism: Rheinheimera tangshanensis; assembly: GCF_014645135.1. GTDB lineage: Bacteria > Pseudomonadota > Gammaproteobacteria > Enterobacterales > Alteromonadaceae > Pararheinheimera > Pararheinheimera tangshanensis. Next base: position 30,150 of record NZ_BMLH01000006.1, on the reverse strand, counting down.
CATTAAAGCGCCAGCGGAACTGGTCACCGTCTTTATACAAGCTTTTGAGTAAGAACTGCCGCACACCGGTTTCAGTGATAACCAAAGCCAGTTGTTGATCAGCCTGCTGTCTGCTTTGCAGGTTGCTAAGATCGATACCATCCAGTGCGGACAATATTTCCAGATGACGCGGCCTGTTTTGCACTGGTGATATATCGGCCAGAATGAGTTTACTAACACGCTCTGGGTAACGAAGTGCAAACTCCATCGCAATTTTGCCACCCATAGAGTGGCCCAACAGGATCACTTGCTCTAAGCCCAAATGATCCAGAGTCTCTTTCACATCCTCTGCCATCAGCGCATAGGACATGCTATCGTGCCAGTCGGACCGGCCATGATTACGCATGTCCAGGTTGATCACTTGCCATTGTCCGGCTAAAGCGCGTGCAATCACGCCGAGGTTCTCGTAGCTGCCAAAAAGGCCGTGGATCAATACAATAGCTTGACCTTGGCCTGTGATCTCGGTATGTAATATCATTGTTTTTTCCGATTTAACGACCTTATTTACGACATAAAGGTATGGTATCAAAACAGCTGGCTGGCGTCAGCGCCTACCTTTTGTATAGCCAAAGTAATTGGTGTTGCAGGGAGGCGACAAGTGATTGAGCCCCCAGGAGCATAGTTGTCTTAGGTGATTGGGGGGAAGAGTGCAGTCAACAAAGCTGCAGCTTCAAGCACTAAGGGTATATAATGGCTTCACTTTTAAAAACGCGGACTAACTTCATGAAAACCATCGAAATAGATGACGATCTTTATCAATTTATCGCCAGTCAGACTCAACAGATTGGTGAAAGCGCCTCTGATATTCTGCGCCGTTTACTGATTGTCAGCCTGACAGAAGCACAAGCTCCTGCTGTACCAGCTGCAAAAAAAGAAACGAAAACCTCAGTGGAAGTGGCCTCTAAGTCAACGACAGGATCAGTAGAAAAACCAGCAGCACCGGCTGTAGTCGAAAAGAAGGCAAGCGCTGTTACTACTACAGATAAATCCAGCTCTGTTTTTGATTTTATCAGCCAACAAGATCTGTCTGCTGAACAAAGCGTGGTAGGGCGCTTCTTATTTATCTTATCAGCTCTATCCCGTGCTCATCGGGGCGATTTTGCTCAGGTACTGGAAATTAAGGGCCGTAACAGGCTGTATTTCGGTCAATCCGAAGCCTCTTTGTTAGAAGCGGGTAGCAGTACCAATCCAAAACCTATTCCCAATACAGATTTTTGGGTGATCACCAATTCAAACACCACACGTAAGAAAATGATGCTGACTGAAGTGGCCACTAAGCTTGGCTACAATGCAGCTGAGGTAGAACGGATCCGCGATTTGTTATAAGGAGAGTGTATGTCGTTACATCCGCTGGCAGGACAAACTGCACCAGCTGCCATGTTGCCAAATATAGCGCAGCTGATGGCTGCCTATTACAGCCTGAAACCTGATGTGGCGATCGCCAGTCAGCAAGTGAGTTTTGGTACCTCAGGGCACAGAGGAGGAGCTTTACTGAAGTCCTTTAATGAGTTTCATATTCTGGCGATAGTACAAGCCGTTGCAGAGTACCGAAAACAGCAGGGTTATAGTGGCCCGTTATTTTTAGGCAAAGATACTCACGGCTTATCAGAAGCTGCTTTTGTTAGCACTTTGCAAGTACTGATTGCCAATGGCGTCACCACTCATATTCAGCAGGACGGCGGTTTTACACCCACCCCTGTTATTTCTCATGCAATTTTGTGTTACAACAAAGGTCGTTCCTCGGATTTAGCGGATGGTCTGATCATCACGCCTTCCCATAATCCACCGGAAGACGGCGGTATTAAATACAATCCACCTCATGGCGGTCCTGCCGACACTGACGCGACAGATTGGATCCAAAAACGAGCCAATGCCTTACTGGCTGCACAGTTAGATGGCGTGAAGCAGGTAGGCTACGAAGAAGCGTTGGCGTCCCCTTTGTGTGTCAGCATTGATTACGTGCAGCCTTATGTCGATGATTTAGCGAACGTGATTGATATGGCCGCTATCGCCAAAGCGGGTGTCAAAATTGGTGTTGATCCCTTAGGCGGTTCAGGTATTGCGTTTTGGCCTGTGATTGCCAAGACCTATGGTCTGAATATCACCGTAGTGAACGAACGGGTTGACCCGGCTTTTAGCTTTATGCCGTTGGATAAAGACGGAAAAATCCGTATGGACTGCTCCTCTGCGTATGCAATGGCCAATCTGATCCAACTCAAAGATCAGTTTGATGTGGCCATAGGCAACGACCCTGATTTTGACCGTCATGGCATTGTGACCCGAAGTGGCGGCCTGATGAATCCAAATCATTATCTGGCTGTAGCCATTAACTATTTATTGAGCAACAGACCTTTATGGTCAACCGGCTTAGCAATAGGCAAAACACTGGTTTCTTCAGCCTTGATTGACAGAGTAACTCAAGGCCGCGGCCGTAAAGTGTATGAAGTCCCGGTGGGCTTTAAATGGTTTGTCGATGGTCTCTACAAAGGCACTGTAGCTTTTGGGGGGGAAGAAAGTGCAGGGGCAAGTTTCCTGCGTTTTGATGGCACTGTCTGGTCGACCGATAAAGATGGTTTTATTCTGGGATTACTGGCGGCAGAAATGCTGGCAAAAACCGGAGTCGATCCGTATCAGCAGTATCAGGCGCTGACCAAAGAATTTGGTTCACCTTTGTATCGTCGTCTGGATGCAGCAGCTTCAGCAGAGCAAAAAGCTGCACTGAAAAATCTCGATGTCAGCAGTGTAAAACAGACTGAATTGGCAGGCGATGACATACTTGCAGTGCTTACAAAAGCACCAGGGAACGATGCCAGTATTGGTGGTGTAAAGGTAGTCACCAAAAATGGCTGGTTCGCTGCGCGGCCATCCGGTACAGAAAATAGCTATAAAATTTATTTAGAGAGTTTTGTTGATCAAACACATTTAATGCAGCTTGAATCTGACGCCAAAGCCTTTGTGGATGCGGTGTTCAAGGCAATTTAAGCATTTGAAATAGCCTGTTAGCGTGTTGTAATAAAATTACGATAACAGGCTTTATTTTTGCTAATTCTTGACTATTGCCCGCCATTTTTGTAATTTTTCTACAACTACAGTTATAAAAAAAAGCGGCCCACCGCTCATTAAACCGGGATTTAGCAATGAAAAAAACGTCTTCAAAGGCAAAAGCCTCAGTGGCTATTGCGGACCTTCCGAGCACGGAAGAATTAAAAAACAGTATTATTAAACATTTGCACGGCAGCCTTGGTACTGACGTAAATAAAGCCAGCCCACAAGCCTGGTGGCGCGCTACTTGTGCTGCAGTGAACGAATATGTGTACGATGGTTTACGTAATACTCAGCGTACTCACTATCAACAAAATACCCGCGCTGTGCATTATTTCAGCCTTGAATATTTAATGGGTCGTCTGTTCAGCAACAACCTGCACAATTTGGGTGTTTATGACGCTGCAAAAGATGCACTGGCACAGCTGGGCTTAAATATCGCTGATCTGGAAGATCAGGAAGAAGACATGGCGCTGGGTAACGGCGGTTTAGGCCGTTTGGCTGCCTGTTTTATCGACTCTATGGCGACGTTGAATTATCCAGCTATTGGTTATGGTATTCATTACGAACACGGATTGTTTAAACAAGAATTTTCCGATGGTCGTCAGATTGAGCGTCCGGATAGCTGGCGCGAATACGGTAACCCATGGGAGATTTGCCGTCCTGAATCTATTCAGGAAATTTCAGTCTACGGTTATGTCGAAACCACCTATGACTTGCAAGGCAAAATGAAAAAAGTGTGGCACCCTGGCCGCATTATCAAAGGTGTACCTTGGGATATTCCGGTGGTAGGTTATCAGGGCAGCTCTGTTAACGTATTACGTTTGTGGGAAAGCCGTGCCAGTGATTTCTTCAACTGGGACGTATTTAACTCAGGCGGTTACATCGATGCGGCGCGTCAGAACATCGAAGCGGAAACCATTTCCAAAGTACTGTATCCAAATGATGAAACAGACGCGGGTAAAGAATTACGTTTAATTCAGCAGTATTTCTTCTGCTCTTGCTCACTGAAAGACATTATTCGTCGTTACAAACGCGCTAATGGTGATGACTGGAGCAAGTTCCCAGAGCAAGTGGCTATCCAACTGAACGATACTCACCCCGCAGTGGCTATTCCTGAACTGATGCGTATTTTAGTTGACCGCGCAGAAATGAGCTGGGATGAAGCCTGGAACCTTTGTCAAAATGTATTTGCCTACACCAACCATACCTTGTTGCCAGAAGCTCTGGAAAAATGGTCAGTGCGGTTATTTGAAAAAGTATTACCACGCCACTTAGAAATCATTTACGAAATTAACCGTCGTTTCCTGGTTGAACAAGTGGACGTGTTGTGGCCTGGCGATAACGAGAAAAAACGTAAACTGTCAATTATCGAAGAAGGCCATGAGCCTATGGTTCGTATGGGCCATTTGTCTGTGGTCGGCTCGTTCCGTGTTAATGGTGTGGCCGAAATTCACTCAGAGTTAGTGAAATCAGATCTATTTCCGGAGATGGTTGCCTTATGGCCGGATAAATTCACCAACGTGACAAATGGTGTAACACCACGTCGCTGGTTAAAGGCCTGTAACCCACGTTTAGCCAAGTTGCTGGACGAAACTATCGGCGATGAATGGCCACGTGACTTAAAACAGCTGAATAAGTTTGCTGCTTTTGCTGATGATCCTGCCATTCAGGATGCCTTTATGGCCATCAAACAGCAAAACAAAGCTGATTTAGCGACAGTAGTGAAGAAGCTGACCAATATCAGCATTGACCCTCATGCTATTTTTGATATTCAAATCAAACGTTTGCATGAATACAAACGTCAACATCTGAACTTGTTGCATATTCTGGCCTTGTACCGTCGTATTCTGCAAAACCCGGATTACGACATGGTGCCACGTGTATTCCTGTTTGGTGCGAAAGCAGCTCCTGGTTACAAACTGGCCAAAGAAATTATTTACGCCATCAATAAAGTGGCTGAGAAGATCAATAATGACAAACGGGTGAAAAACCGTCTGAAAGTGGTCTTTATGCCAAACTACCGTGTGACATTAGCTGAGAAAATGATCCCGGCTGCTGACGTGTCAGAGCAAATCTCTACCGCAGGTAAAGAAGCTTCAGGTACAGGTAATATGAAACTGGCGTTAAACGGTGCTATTACTGTAGGTACGCTGGATGGCGCCAATATTGAAATCGCAGAGGAAGTGGGGCCGGATAATATTTCTATCTTCGGTTTAACTGTCGATGAAGTAAAAGCGCTGCAGGCCAAAGGCTATCACAGCTGGGATTACTATTATCAGGATGCTGAAATCAAAGCCATTCTGGATTGGCTGGAGACGGATTACTTCACACCGGGTAAACCAGGTGAATTGTCCGCCATCAAACGCAGCCTGCTTGAAGGTGGAGATCCGTACTTAGTGTTGGCCGATTTCCAGTCGTACGTGAAGGCACAAGAGAAAGTGGATGGCTGGTACCGTGATCAAGCCGGCTGGGCGAAAAAAGCTATTCTGAACACTGCACTGATGGGCAAGTTTACCTCAGACCGCTCTATTGAGGACTATGTAGAAAAAGTCTGGAAATTGGACTCTTGCAAAATTAGTCAGCAATAACCTGTTGTCTGAGTCGTTCGCTCAGTGACGAATAACAAAGCCCACTTCGGTGGGCTTTGTATTTGAATCAAAGCAACGGATCTGGACAGGTACAGAGAAACAACTGAACTATTTGTTACAATTTGCAGTCCTAGCAAGCATTGGGAATTCGTTTTCGCACCCCCATTAAGTTTACAGAGCCAATGAACAGGCGTTTTAAAGAGAGCAATCCATGAATTATCAACAGCAAGCCCAACAATGGCAGGCCTTATTCCGTCAGAAACAGCAGGGCAGTTTCCTAAGTCGTGTGCTGCTATGGCTGGTCGCCGGTATCATGCTGGTGTTTGCAATGGGCGTATTACTTTTTGTGCTGATGCTAAGCTGGTTACTTATTCCAGTGTTTTTATACAAAAGACATCAGCTACGCAAACAAGGTAAGTCGTTTTTCCAACAGGCTCAGCAACAGCAACAACAGCGTTCATCGGAAAGCTCTGGTCGGGTAATTGAAGGCGAAGTGCTGGAACGTAAAAGCGACAATTAAAAGATTCACTCACAAATGTAAGCAAAGCAGGGCATTGGAAAGTCAGTAATTTTTTCCTAACGCCCTGACCATCTATCCTGTGCTTTGGTATACTCGGCCCAGTTTTAAATCTGGTGCGTCTTATGATCCCAAAGTTAACTGCGTCCGAAACACTTAATCCCCAGGTACAGGCTTATGTCACTGCTTTAACTGCTGCTGGTTTTACCGGCGACATTGAAGTTAGTTACGCCAGTCGTTTGGCGGTAGCCACAGATAACAGTGTGTATCAACAATTGCCCGCTGCTGTGCTACTACCTAAGTCCGCTGCTGATATACAACTCATTTGTTCTTTAGCTCAGACATCAAGTTTTAGTGAGATTAAGTTCACGCCACGAGGCGGTGGTACCGGCACCAATGGCCAGGCGCTCACCTCTGCAGTGGTGGTGGATTTGTCGCGCCATATGCGTGAAATCCTGGAGATCAATGTCGAAGAGCGCTGGGTGCGAGTGCAAGCTGGTGTGATTAAAGACCAGCTGAATGCCTTTTTAAAACCCTATGGCTTTTTCTTCTCTCCGGATTTATCGACCTCAAACCGAGCCACCATTGGAGGCATGATCAACACCGATGCTTCAGGTCAGGGCTCTTTAGTCTACGGCAAGACCAGTGATCACGTGTTATCCCTTGATACTGTGCTGATTGATGGCACGGCGCTGCATGCTCATGTCATGCCGATAGACCAGGCAGAGCAGTTGGCAGAGCGCCAGGACAGCATTGGCCGCGTGTATCGTCAGGTATTATCCAGTTGCCGCGATTTCCGTGCTGATATATTAAAAACCTTTCCGCGTTTAAACCGCTTTTTAACAGGTTATGACTTAGAGCATGTATTTAACGAGGATTTAACTCAGTTTGATTTATCCCGCGTTATTACCGGCTCTGAAGGCTCTTTAGGTTTTGTCACTGAAGCCAAACTCAATATCACGCCTATAGCCCGATACAAATGCCTGGTCAATGTGAAGTACGACAGCTTCGAAAGTGCGCTTAGAAACGCACCATTTTTAGTAGCTGCTCAGGCGACGTCGGTGGAGACTGTCGATAGTAAAGTGCTGGATTTAGCCCGTAACGATATCATCTGGCATCAGGTCAAAGACTTTATTCAGGATGTACCAGGCAAAACCATGCTGGGTCTGAATATGGTCGAATACAATGCTGAAGACGAAGCCGATATGGCGCAAAAAGTTCAGCAGTTAGAAGCACGCTTGCAGCAGTCAGTGGCAAAGGGCGAGTCTGGCATTATCGGCTATCAGCTGACTTATGATAACAATGCCATTACCCAGATTTATGCGATGCGCAAAAAGGCAGTAGGCCTTTTGGGCAATGCCAAAGGTAGCAAAAAACCTATTCCTTTTACTGAAGACACCGCTGTTCCACCTGAAAATCTGGCTGATTTTATTATGGAATTCCGTTCCTTACTCGACAGCCATGGACTAGCTTATGGCATGTTTGGCCATGTCGATGCTGGTGTGCTGCATGTACGTCCGGCTTTGGATATGTGTGACCCGGAGCAGGAAAAACAGTTACGCGTGATTTCCGACCAGGTGGTGAAACTGACCGCAAAATACGGTGGCCTGATGTGGGGCGAACACGGTAAAGGTTATCGCAGCGAATATGGTCCGGAATTTTTTGGCGAGGCTTTGTTTACCGAACTGCGGAAAATCAAAACCGCTTTTGACCCCTTCAACCGCGTCAACCCAGGCAAAATTTGTACGCCTATCGACAGCAGCGAACAGTTAGTTAGCGTGGATGATGTCAAACGTGGCTTTTACGACCGGCAAATTCCGGTGGTGGTCAAAGACAGTTTTGACAGTAGCTTAAACTGCAACGGCAATGGCCTGTGTTTTAACTACGAAGAAAATTCGCCTATGTGTCCGTCCAGTAAAGTCACTAAAGACAGACGCCATAGTCCGAAAGGCCGTGCCGGTTTAATGCGCGAATGGCTGCGCTTGATGAGCAATCAGGGCGTGGATGTGCTGGCACAAGAACAGCAGATCCTCACTAAATCCCAGACGCTGTCGGGGGTAGTTGCCAAAATCAAAAACAGCTGGCAGAAAAAACAAGGCCAGTATGATTTCTCCCATGAAGTGATGGAGGCAATGGAAGGTTGTCTGGCCTGTAAAGCCTGTGCCGGCCAATGTCCTATTAAAGTGGATGTACCCTCTTTTCGTGCCCGTTTTATTCAGCTCTATCACAGTCGTTATTTACGTCCGGCCAAAGATTATCTGGTTGGAAATATCGAACGCTCAGCACCGCTGTTAGCCAGCATGCCAAAACTGGTCAACTTTTTCCTGCAGCAAGGCTGGATGGCAAGCTTGCTCAAAAAGACTGTAGGTTATGTCGATACACCACAATTATCGGTTCCCACTTTAAAGCAAAGAGTGCAGGGCAAATATGGTTTTGATTTAACCGAGCTGCAGGCTCTGCCTGATGCTGATAAACAAAAGTTAGTCTTGTTGGTGCAGGATCCATTTACCAGCTTTTATGAGGCTGATCTGGTAGCTGACGCATTACAGCTGATTGAGAAACTGGGTTTCAGGCCTGTGTTGCTGCCATTTTTACCGAACGGTAAACCTCAGCATGTCAAAGGCTTCTTACGTGATTTTGCTAAAACAGCAAAAACAGCCTCTGATTTTTTAAATCAGGTAGCCGCTTTAGGCGCGCCATTGCTGGGCTTAGATGCTTCGTTAGTGCTGGTGTACCGCGACGAGTATGTCAAAACCTTAGGTGCAGAACGTGGCGATTATCAGGTGGCGTTATTTCATGAATGGTTAGTAAAACAAGATTTACCTGCTATTCAGACCCAGCAGAGCTTTAGTTTACTGGCGCATTGCACCGAAAAAACGGCGTTGCCAGCGACAGAAAATCAGTGGAAGCAAATTTATGCCAAAGCAGGATTAGAACTCAAAGCTGTGTCTGTAGGTTGCTGTGGTATGGCCGGTACTTATGGCCATGAGGCGCAAAATTTTGATAATAGCAAAACGCTGTATGAAATGAGCTGGCAAAAACCCGTGCAAAACACCGGTGCCGATCAGGTCTTGGTCACAGGCTTCTCCTGTCGTAGCCAGGTAAAACGTCTAGAAGGGGTGAAACCTAAACATCCGTTGCAGCAACTTTTGCAGTTACTTTAGGTCATTCTTTGACAACATACAGGGGCAGCAATGCCCCTGTATGTTGTCTGCCACTCTGGTTTCGACAGTCTCTGGTTGTCGCTATATAGATAAGTCAATAAAACGGTACAAGTTCAGCTAAGGTTTATACCACTGAGCTATGCTGTCCATTAGCTTTTTAATAACGTCACCCAAAGGAAGATGGATATGAATTGGTTTAAATGGCTGCTCGCGGTCGTAGCGGGCTTTATCGCAGTGGCTGCCTTTTATCTGCTGGTTGTGTTTGATTTAAATGACTTTAAAGCGGAAATCACCCGCAAAGTCGAACAACAAACCGGGCGACAGCTGCAGATAGCAGGGGATATAGGTTGGACTATTTACCCTAGTCTTGGGCTATCACTGAGCGACGTAAAATTATCGAATCCAAAGGGTTTTGCGCCAGAGCAAATGCTGGAAGTGTCTGAATTGAAGGCTGCCGTAGCCTTAATGCCTTTATTTAACCAAGATCTGCAAATTCAACAGCTGCATCTAGATGGCGTTATAGCGAACCTTGTCACCCGTAAAGATGGCAGTTCCAGTATGGACGGCCTGACAGCAAACAAAACGACCACTACTACTGAGACTGAAACTGCAGCTGCAACAGGCCCAGAATTGCAACTACAGGATCTGTCTGTCAGCAATCTGCAATTAAACCTATTGAGTGAAGGTAGTCCGGACCAACGATTAACCTTGAAATCACTCAAACTAAATGATTTTAAAGCCAATGAATGGGCACCATTAGATTTTGAACTGGTCGTGCTATCGAGCCAAACTCAGCTCGATGTTAAAGGTTCTGCTCAATTGCAATTGAGTGAAAATAATCAGCTAGTGCAGTTAAAGGATTTTGTCCTGAAGACTGACTTTACCGGAGTACCGGTCAAACAGCTTTCTTTAGAGACAGAGTTAACACTGGCTCTGGATAAAAAGCAGCTGGAGTGGCAATGGAAAAAGCTGCAACTGGATGAGATCATAGGTTCGGGCCAACTAGCGGTGAATTATGCCAAACAAGCAGTGATTAAACTGGATTTGCAGTTGGATGAAGTTGATACCGCATCTTATAGTTCTGAAAACAGTACCGAGCAGGCAGGCACAACAGCGCAGCAAAGCCAGGCCGAGCCTGATTTATCCGCGCTGCGCCAATTTAATTTGGATTTAAAACTGGCAGTGAATACATTAAAAGTGGCGGGTTTGCATACAGAAAACCTGCAATTAGCGTTGACCAACAAAGCAGGACTGGTGCAAATTCAAAACGCCAGCGCCGATCTCTATCAAGGTAAAGTGCTGGCTAAAGCCACATTAGATGCCCGCAAAACGCCTGTAAGTTACAGCTTTAACAAACAACTGTCCGGCCTGGCGCTGCGGCCTCTACTGACAGATGGCGCTGATATTGATTTATTAAGTGGCACTGCAAAACTGAGCATCGAAGGCAAAGGCCATAGTTTGTTACCGGAGCAAATCAAGAAGAACCTGCTGGCAACTGGCAGTTTTGAAGTCACAGACGGTTCTTTGTATGGCGTCAATATCGCGCAAATGATCAGAAATGCTAAAGCCACCCTGAAAAATGAAGCTCAGACCGGTGATAATTCAGAGCAAAAAACCGACTTTTCCAGCTTAACCGGCAGTTTTAACCTGACAGATGGCTTGCTGACGAATCCTGATTTAAAAATGGCAGCACCTTTGTTACGACTAGCAGGCAAAGGCTCAGCTAACTTACTCAGTGAAGAGCTGGATTATCAACTCAGTACGGCGCTGGTCAATACGTCAAAAGGTCAGGGCGGTAAGGAAAAAGACGACCTGGCTGGCGTTGAGATCCCACTTAAAATCAGCGGTACTATGCAAAAACCTAAATACTCTTTGGATACCAAGGCCTTGTTGGAAGGCCAACTGAAAGAGAAAGTAGAAAGTGGCAAAGAAAAACTGAAAAATAAATTATTGGAAAAGCTCGGTGGACTGTAAATAGTCAGCTTTTTCAGAGCATAAAAAAACGGAGCTTATAAAAGCTCCGTTTTTTACATCAAATTCAAACTTAGAATGCTGAAGTGTCCTGAAATAAACCGACTTTCAGATCTTTGGCTGTATAAATTTCACGACCATCTACACTGACAGAACCTTCGGCAATCCCCATAAACAACTTGCGTTTAATAACGCGGGTCATATCGATACGATAAGTAACTTTTTTCGCTGTAGGCAGGATTTGGCCTGTGAATTTGACTTCACCTACACCCAAAGCACGGCCTTTACCTGGACCACCGGCCCAACCAAGAAAAAAACCAACCAGTTGCCACATAGCATCTAAGCCTAAACAACCTGGCATCACTGGATCACCTTTGAAGTGGCAATCAAAAAACCACAGTTCAGGATGGATATCAAATTCAGCGATGATTTCCCCTTTGCCGTATTTGCCACCTTCTTCCGAAATGTGTACGACACGGTCAATCATCAGCATGTTGTCAACCGGCAACTGGCTGTTGCCTTCGCCAAATAATTCCCCACGGCCACAGGCCACTAAATCTTGTTTTGTAAAGCTATTCTTAGTCATGTATGTTAGATCCATCATCAAGGCTGGGCCACTTTAGCGAACACTTGTAAGCTAAACAAGTCCGATTAGTCAAGGTGACCCTCTGAAATCAGATTAACAGCAAAAGATAGAAGCATTATGACGGCACAAGAAAAAAAAACACTTTCTAATGCAGAAAAGCAACAACGTTACAGAGAACGGCAAAAAGGCAGTGGAAAAAAAGAGCTGCGCGGCTATTTAACACCTGAAGCTTTGGCCTGTTATCAGGAAATTCAACAAAAAACTGAATGGAGTGACAGCGTGATGCTGAGTAATGCTATTCGGTTGATGTATGCGGCTCACAAACTTGGACAAATAGGTTTACTGAACGGCTGGCTGACCGAACATAAAAAATAAGGCCAACTTAACGCGCGCCGCGTATTGCTTTATAATGCAGTCACTTTTGCTGTTTCAGCCTTATCCGGAAGTTTTTTATGATCTTATTTGTCCGCGACTTAACCGTCATCGATTTTTCCTACCTTTGCCAGCAGCGAGGCTTGCTGGGCGAAAGTTATATTGTTGATGTGGAGTTGCATGGGGATTTGGATCAAACCTCTATGGTGTTTGATTTTGGTCTGGTTAAAAAAGTCATTAAAAAAGCCATTGATCAATTGGTTGATCATAAACTTGCTATTCCGGCTTTAAGTTCGGCCACACAGCTGCTCAGCGGTGAAGTGGAGCAAGTGTTATTTAGCTGCGCTAAAGGTCTATTGCAAATCGCCTCACCAGCTGAAGCTTTTGCTGTGATCCAGGCTGAAAAAATTGATATGACCTCAGTCACCGAATTTTTAACCGAGCAAATTAAACCTCTATTACCTGACAATGTGGCCAAACTAGTGTTACAGCTGCGCACTGAACAGGTTAGTGGTTTTTCTTACCATTACACTCATGGCTTGAAAAAACATGATGGCAACTGTCAACGGATAGCCCATGGCCATCGCTCCACTATTCAGATTTTTGATAACGGTATGTTGTCGCCTAGATTAGGCAAATACTGGTGTGAACGCTGGGAAGATATTTATCTGGCCACTGCTGAAGATCAGATTGAAGCATCTGCTTTACGGTACTTAAAAGCAGAAGCAGGGGCGCTTAATTTTGCTTATAGCTCAGATCAGGGTTATTTTGAAATCTCTTTGCCAGCCAGCACCTGTGAAGTGGTGCCTTGTGATACCACAGTGGAGTGTTTAGCTGACTACATTGCAGCCAGTATCAAAGAATCACATCAATTGAGAGCCGTGAAAGTTGTCGCTTTTGAAGGTGTGGGTAAAGGCGCTATTGCTTTTGCTTAGTGCTTTGCTATGGAGCAGAAGGCAGAGCAGAGCTCTGCCTTTTTTGTCAGTGCACCAAATCCGATAAAGGCAATTGAGTTTTTGCCAAAGCCCTCTGGTACAACCAGGCAAAGCTTGCGCCATGATCGCGCGGCAATTCAAGTTGTACAGGGGGTTTGGCTTGTTCGTTTTCTGCGACTACAAAACTAAAACTGTAAAAGGGTGCCATGCCCATCCGAAGATCGGTCAGCAACACTTGTTGTCCTTTTTGCTCTAATTGGTAAAAACCATGACTAAACCAGGCCAAACGAGCGACTGCCGGATTATCTTTCCACTGCGCCATCAGGTCTTGATCCCGGTGAAAACTGCGCCACTGCATGGCGGTGGAGCCATCCAATAACGAATAATAACCTTCCATATACTCGCCATCCTTAATCACTACTGCGCGCCACAACAAGGTATTAAAAGGGGTTGCGGTAACTAATAGCTGCCCGGTTTTGTGGTCTGTAGTGGCCAGCTGTTGTCTGACTTCAGCATAAGCCCATTGCTGGGCTACTAAACCAAACAGCAGATAAGCACTACTCAACAGTATGCCTGCACTGTTCCAACTTAGCTTTTTGTTAAACAGTGCTACACCAGTACCAATTAGCAACGGCAGAGTGTAAAGAGGGTCAATCACAAAGACGCTGCCAGTGCCAAAAGGATAGTCGCTAAAAGGCAATGCCAGTTGGGTGCCATAAATGGTCAGAGTATCCAGCAGCGGATGAGTGATTAGCACTAACCATATCGCCACTAAGCTCTGTTTAAACAGTTCCTGCTTTCCTAGTAGCTTCACTAGCAGCCAGGCAAAAAGCGGGGAGACTAACGTCAGGTAAAATAACGCATGGCTTTCAGTGCGGTGCAACGTCATATCACTGATAGGATCGCCATGAGAAATCAATACATCCAAATCAGGCAAGGTACCAAAGACAGCACCCGCGGCAGCGGCTTGCCAGAGTTTAAGTTGTTTATCGCGTATTGGTTTACGAAAGGCCGCAACACTGACTGCTGCGCCCAGGGCTATTTGTGACAACGAATCCATTTTATTCCTGTGTTTTTCCAAGCCATGCAGCGGCTTTTTGCTGGTCGACAAGCTGCAAGTACGTCAAAGTCTCAACAGCAAGCTCTACCGGCATCGACAGCTGTACCAAGCGTTGTTTACGAAATACATGCAGATTGAGTACGCTGCCAATCTTACTTTGGTTGAGTTGACGCCAGAAGTTTTGCTCTGTGGCTTTCACCGCGTTGATGGCAATCAGCTGATCCTGTGCCATTAAGCCAGCTTTGTAAGCGACCGAGTTCAGTGGAACGTTGACTATCTTCAGGCCTTCCGCTGATGCGGTAAAAGCTGCTCCAAAAGCCCGAGCTGGATAAGTCGGTGCTTTACTGCCTGATAAATCTTTACTCTGCTCTTGCTGGCGCTTGGCTGTCGCTACACCAAGATGGGGTAAGAGTTCTGCCAGAGGTAACACAGAGGTTGCATGCACCCAGCTGTATAGTCGGCTGGCGATGTCTTTGCCTGCGTAGTCTGAACAGAGTTGGATAAATTGCTGCTCAGAACTGCCCAGGGCTGGCTCACCATAACTGCGCCATGCCAACTGCATTAACGCATCCAATGTCTTATTTTGGCTGCGTAATAACGCGTCCAGACATAAAGCAATTAAGCTACCTTTGGTGTAATAGCTGACCACCGCATTGACGGCGTTTTCGTCTTGTTTGTAATACTTAGTCCATGCATTGAAGCTGCTGTCCGCCACAGATTGCACCAGTTCAGAAGGACTGAGCTGCACTCTGTTAATGGTTTTCTCCAGTGCCGCAAAGTACTGTTCCTGCGTCAGTAAACCAGAACGGACCAACGCCAAATCATCGTAATAAGAGGTAAAGCCCTCATAAAGCCACAGCTGACTGGTGTATTGCTCTGTGTTTAATCGATAAGGTAAAAATTGAGCTGGTTTAGCGCGTTTCACCCACCAGGTATGAAAATACTCGTGACTACAAAGGCCGAGTAAATTTTGATAATCGGCGGTACTTTCGTCTGGTCGTTGTGTGTTGGGTAAATCCTGATGCGTCAGCAGCAGTAAAGTGGAGTTATGATGCTCTAAACCGCCATAACCTGAATCTGTCACCCAACACAAAAACCAGTAGTGCTTTAAATCAGTAGGTAAGCCACCAAACACTTGCTGTTGCTGCAGACAGATGCGTTGCAACTCTGCTTTGAAACGTTCCAGATCAACCTGCTCATGGCCTGCCAGTACCAGATAATGGGGCACTCCACAGACATCAAATTCGGCCATATCCAGTTTGCCTAACATCAAAGGGGTGTCAATCAATTGCTGATAGTTATCGGCATGATACAAACCGCAGTTCTGTGCTTGGGTGCCACGACCACGAGTTAAGCCTGTCGCCACTTGCCAGTCTAAACATTCCGGAGTCACGACCGTCAGGTTGATTGGCTCAGCTTCCATGCCTTTAACTTCAAGGCACAAAGCCGCAGGATTTAAAATAGCAAGCTGATCATCCAGATAACAGCCACGTACCGACAAATCAAAAGCATAGACTTTGTAGCGTACTGTCAGGGGGTGTTGATTATGATTTAACTGCCAGCTTTGTTTGTCCAGCTGTTGCACCATCAAAACGCCTGCATCATCAAAAGCTTCGATAGAGTGCAGATGCTTGGCAAAGTCACGCACCATATAACTGCCGGGGATCCAGCTTGGCAAAGATAACAGGATGCTGTCGTTGGTCTGTGGTGTAAAACGCAGTTCAACAGCGACCAGATGTGCGGTAATGTCAGTGATACTAAGCTGGTAAGCCAGTGGCGTCATACCCTATACTCCCGAAAGTGATGTATGCATTATTCTATAAGGATCTTCTGATGGCTCAAGAAACTATTTTCAGTAAAATCATTCGTCGTGAAATTCCTGCCGATATTTTATATCAGGACGACTTAGTTACTGCTTTTCGTGATATCAATCCTCGGGCACCGACTCATATCCTGATTGTGCCTAATGTATTAATTCCAACAGTAAACGATGTTGAACCTGAACATGAGCTGGCTTTAGGCCGCTTATTTACGGTCGCCCGCAAGTTAGCCGCTGAGGCAGGCATAGCGGAAAACGGCTACCGTTTGATCATGAACTGCAATCAGCATGGCGGACAGGAAGTCTATCATATCCATATGCATCTGGTCGGTGGGAAAGCTTTAGGGGCTATGGTGGCGCGTTAATTATTGTTTGTCTGATAATCCCCGACAATTGGGTTGCAATTGCCGGGGAAACTTCTAAAATTCGCGCCTTATTTTTTGCCGGAGTGTCTGATGACTGACGAAGCTTTACTTGCCAAACGTATTGAATATGCGGTGACCCGTGTCACAAAAACTGTATTTCCTGGCCGTACCAATCACCATAACACTCTGTTTGGTGGCGAAGCTTTAGCTTGGATGGATGAGGCGGCCTTTATTGCTGCGACCCGTTTTTGCCGTAAACCTCTGGTTACTGTCTGTTCGGATCGGGTTGATTTTAAAGAGTCTATCCCTGCCGGGACAATCATTGAACTGGTTGCCCGCATTGCACACGTTGGCCGTACCAGTATTAAAGTGGATGTCGATATTTTTGTAGAAAATATGTACGACGATGATCAGCACAAGGCTATTTCAGGTAACTTCACATTCGTTGCTTTAGGCCCGGATCGTAAACCAACACCTGTCTTAGGTTGATAACTTGGCGTTTACCTGATGTAAGTGGTTTAGCAGGGAAGACTAAAGCGCGCAGCCTAAAGTAGTGAAGGTATTGCGACTAATGGAGAGCTACCCGAGTTTAATCCCCAAAGCAAAGCTCTCCAAGCTTAGGTTGCTGAGATACAATAGAGGTAAGAGCAGATCGAGTTGTAACCATTTTGCAAAAATTTTTCGAAGACCGTCATCGCTTGTTTTGGCTACTGCACACCCTTGGATGGGTGGGTTTTGCCTTAATCAGTTACTTAGGTTCCTTGTTTCAGGAAATGCGTAGCGCCTACTGGATAGTAGTGGCGCTGGATGCTTATGCCGGTTGGCTACTGACCATTCCGCTGCGTTATGCTTTTCAGCGCGTCTGGCATTGGGAACCCTGGAAAATGCTACTCAGCGTGCTGGCGGTCGCTATTCTTATTGCAGCTGTTTGGACTGTATTTCGTAACTTTAATTACTGGGAAATTTACCGGCATGGTTTTAAACCCGATAGCTGGACTCAGTATTTCCGCCAGACCACAGTAGGATTTTATGTCCTGTTAAGCTGGAGTGGGTTGTATTTTGGTATTAAGTACTACCAGACCTTGCAGCAGGAAAAACAAAAGTCGCTGACAGCCAGCAACAAAGCCCATGAAGCTCAGCTAAAAATGCTGCGTTATCAGCTCAATCCGCATTTTTTATTCAACACCTTAAACGCGATATCGACTTTAGTCTTATTAAATGAATCAGATACTGCGAATAAAATGTTAGTCCGATTAAGCGACTTCCTGCGTTATTCGCTGTACAAAGACCCTATTAAAAAGGTGCCGCTGCAACAAGAATTGTATGCTGCCAATTTATATCTGGAAATAGAAAAAGTCCGGTTTTCAGAACGACTGACTATTATTTATGACATTGACGAAGCGGCGGACCAGGCATTGGTCCCCAGTCTTATTTTGCAACCTTTGGTTGAAAACGCTATTAAATATGCGGTAGCAAGCCAAACCAGTGGCGGCAAAATTATGATCACAGCGCAAAAGTTTGGACATGATTTACTGATGGAAGTGGCAGACGACGGGCCAGGAATGGTGATTTCCGATGGTTTGCCAAAAGGGGAATCTGGCGGAGTAGGTTTGGTTAATACCAAAGAGCGATTAGCGGCTTTGTACGATCGTAATTTTTCTTTGGTCTTAACACATAACCATCCACGGGGTTTGAAAGTAAATATCAGAATACCATTTGAAACAGAGAGTACTGATGAAACAAATGCTTAAGGTGATAGTAGTCGACGATGAACCGTTAGCTCGCCGCGGTATGTTGGTACGTTTAGCTGACTTCCCTGAACTGGAGATAGTTGCACAATGCAGCAATGGTGAAGAAGCTGTAGCCGCTATCCGTGAGCATCAGCCGGACGCGGTATTTTTAGATGTCGAAATGCCGGGCCTGGATGGTTTTGGTGTGTTAAAACAACTGCAGCAGCTGCAGATTGATTTACCTTATGTGGTGTTTGTCACGGCCTACGATCACTATGCGTTAAGTGCTTTTGAAGTACAGGCATTGGATTATGTACTCAAACCGGTAGAAAAAGAGCGTTTGGCGGCAGCTGTTGCGAAGCTTACGAAAAACTTCGAAGCCAAAGATCATCAGCGTCACAAAGGGCAGTTGGCAGCTGTAGTAGCACAGCTGACAGGTGAGAAAACCGACCAAATTTTACAGCGTCTGGACCAGTCTCAGCCGGTGATGAACGAGCGGTTTCCGGAAGCCATCAGCATAAAAGACAGTGGTGAAATAACCCGTGTGCCAGTGAGCGCAATCGACTGGGTAGACGCCGCAGGTGACTATATGTGTATTCATACCCGTGATGGTCAAACCCATATTTTGCGTCGCACTATGAAAGAGCTGGAGCAAGAGCTGGATCCGAAATTGTTTGTCCGTGTGCATCGTAGTGCCATAGTCAATGTCAACACCATCGCCAAACTACAAATGCTGGCCAATGGTGAACATCAACTAATGCTGACCAATGGGCAAGCAGTGAAAGTTAGCCGCAGCTATAAAGACCGCGTCAAAATGGTGTTTAATTCCTGAGTGGTTTCTGTTTGAAAAGCCTCCTCCCGGAGGCTTTTTTATCGAAGATATTAGTACTGAGCAACCTGCTGTTGCCAGCGCAGTAAATAACTGTCGACCTGTTTTTTCTTATCGCCGGTTAATGCCAGAGGATACAAACCAGCCTGACCGTTAATTTCGCCGGCCATCATCATATGCGCGCCTTGCAGCAGTTGTTCAACTGCATAAGCGCCGAGTTTAGTCGCAAGAATGCGATCTGCGCCCACAGGGCGGCCACCGCGCTGAATATGGCCGAGAATTGCGGCCCGACACTCTATACCTCGTTTCTCCAGATCGGTCGCTAAAGCCGAGACACCACCAGGGTACATGGTTTCAGCTATTACAATGATGTAGCTGCAATTTCCTCTGTGTTTGCGGGCTTGCTCGACATGTTGCGCGATTTTGTCCAGATCAAGTTCTGACGCCAGCTCAGGGCAAATAATTTGTTCTGCACCTGCTGCAATACCAGCTGCAACTGCTAAGTAACCGGTGTGGCGCCCCATGACTTCCACTAAAAATATCCGCTCAAAGGCATCAGCCGTATCTCGGATTTTATCTATCGCATCCAAAGCTGTATCCAAAGCTGTGGCAAAACCTATAGTAAAATCTGAGCCGTCGACATCATTATCTATAGTACCTGGTATACCAAGCAGCTGACCTTTGTAAAAGGTAGACAACTCCACGCACCCACGGAAGCTGCCGTCACCCCCTATCACCAGCAAAGCATCCAGCTGGAGATCATGCAGGTTTTGCGCTGCCTGTTGTAAACCAGCGTCGGTGTGCATGGCTTCACAGCGCGCACTTTTTAGGATAGTGCCGCCATTTTGAATAATGCTGCTGACATGATAAGGCGATAACGTCTGGTACTGTTGCTCGATCACCCCATTAAATCCACGCTGAAAACCTATAACTTCAAGTTCGTTGGCATGTGCGGTCAATACCAGTGCGCGCACACAGGCATTCATTCCCGGTGCATCACCGCCAGAGGTTAACACTCCAATTCGTTTCATTTTATGATCCTTGGGCTTGTCTGTTTCTTATCCTAGCGCAGTTAGGCTCTCTTGCCTTGATCTGGGGCAACAGAGCGTACAATTCTGACTTATTTTTTCTGGTGAAGGCCGCTACCCACAGACAAAGGTACGATTTCTGGCGGATAATAGTAACCTTGGAAAGGAGA
Organism: Rheinheimera tangshanensis; assembly: GCF_014645135.1. GTDB lineage: Bacteria > Pseudomonadota > Gammaproteobacteria > Enterobacterales > Alteromonadaceae > Pararheinheimera > Pararheinheimera tangshanensis. The sequence continues at coordinate 9,932 of NZ_BMLH01000006.1, read as the reverse complement.
GGTTATGCATCAGTCGTCTGGCCGGGTTGGTTTAGGGTTTAGCTTAGCGTTGTTAACGGCAGTGTTATGGGGCTTATTACCCATAGCCTTAAAGTGGTTATTAAGTTCCATGTCTGCGGCAACCATTACCTGGATCCGTTTTATGGTAGCAGCTGTGTTGGTTGGAGTAGTGCTGCTGGTCCACAGAAAGATCCCATCGCTTAGCGCTTTAACGAAAAGAAAGAAGTTACTGATCCTGATTGCCATTGCAGGTTTATTGTTAAATTACATTTTGTATCTCAACGGTTTATTTTTGCTAACTGCAGAAACGGCTCAGGTGGTGATCCAATTGGCGCCATTTTTGATGATGCTCGGAGCAGTTTATTTGTTTAAAGAACGTTTATTGTTATGGCAAAAAATAGGAGCCTGGTTGTTGGTCTTCGGTTTGTTACTGTTTTTTAACGACAGATTGGCTTTATTACTGACACAGTTTGGCTCTGAGGGTTATGGTCTGCTGCTGGTGATAGCGGCTGCTGTGGCCTGGGCTTGTTATGCGCTGGCGCAAAAACAATTGCTGATGAGCTTTAATTCTCAACAAATTATGTGGCTTATTTATATGGCCGGTGCTTTATGTTTTCTGCCTGCGGTGGAATTGGCGCCCGTATTAGAATTGTCAGCCTGGCAATGGGGCATAGTCGTGTTTTGTTGTCTGAATACTATTGTGGCTTATGGTGCTTTTGCTGAAGCCTTACAACACTGGCAAGCTGCGAATGTTAGTGCCGTATTGGCCATCACACCGCTTTTGACTATAGGGTTTGCGCAGTTATTGGCTTATTTCTATCCGCAGTTTCCAAGCGAATCATTGAATGCCTGGGCTTGGGTTGGTGCGTTGTTGGTCGTTGTAGGGTCAATACTGACGGCTTTAGCGCCTATGCTGAGGCAACGACTTTAAACTCCCTTTTTCCATATACCCAAAGTAATTGGATTTGCAGGGAGGCGACAAGTGAGTGAGACCCCAGGAGCATAGTAGTCCAATGTGACTGGGGCGAGAGCGCGCAGTCAACAAAGCTGCAACGTCAAGTACGAAGGGTATAAACAAAAAAGGCGCCACTCAATGAATAAGTAGGCGCCTTTTTTTATGAAATCAACCTCTTAGTTGATTTGTACTATCTTACAAGTGTTTGATGCACCTACAGTTTCCATCATATCGCCGTAAGTCAAAATCACCAAATCACCACTTTTTAAGTGCGCAATATCCTGCACAGCTTCAATAGCTGCTGCTGACACTTTTTGCTGACCCGGAGTTTGAGTGCTGTCAAAAAATACCGGATATACACCACGATACAGCGCCATTTTATTTAACGTCTTTTGGTGACGTGACAGCGCATAAATTGGCTGAGATGAAGTAATGCGTGACATCAGCTTGGCAGTATATCCAGACTCGGTCAGAGCAATAATAGCTTTAATGCCTGTTAAGTGGTTCGCTGCATACATAGCGGATAAAGCGATGGTTTCGCTGATTTCAGTAAAAGAGACGTCCATGCGATGTTTCGAGCTTTGCACTCTTGGGTGTTTCTCGGCACCATCACAAACACGAGCCATAGCTTTTACTGTGTCTACCGGATACTTACCAGCAGCAGTTTCACCGGACAACATCACCGCATCCGTACCATCGAGCACAGCGTTGGCTACGTCCATCACCTCAGCACGGGTTGGCATCGGGCTTTCAATCATCGACTCCATCATTTGAGTCGCGGTGATCACCACGCGGTTGAGCTGACGTGAGCGGGCAATAATACGTTTTTGCTGACCTACTAATTCAGCATCGCCAATTTCAACGCCCAAATCACCACGGGCAACCATCACCGCATCTGATGCACGGATAATATCGTCCAGAGTTTCGTCATCAGCCACTGCTTCAGCACGTTCTACTTTTGACACTATTAAGGCTTCAGAACCTGCAGCACGAGCCAGTTCACGTGCAACACGGAGATCATCACCGCAACGTGGGAAAGACACGGCCAGATAATCCACATCGATGTAAGCGGCTAAAGAAATATCCGTTTTATCTTTTTCCGTCAGGGCAGGGGCCGATAAGCCACCGCCTAAACGGTTAATGCCTTTGTTATTGCTGAGCTTACCCGCCACAGAGACTTTAGTATGAATACGCTGGCCTACCACGTGCTCTACTATCATCTGAATACGGCCATCATCTAATAACAGTACATCACCTGGCTGCACGTCTGACGGCAATTCTTTATAGTCGATACCGACCTGAGTTTCATCGCCTTCGCCTTTTGGCAGATCAGCATCTAACACAAAGTGTTGGTCTTCTTCTAAAATGACGGAGCCATTTTTAAAGGTAGAGACACGGATTTTCGGGCCTTGCAAATCACCCAGAATAGCGACGTGAGCACCGGTTTTGGCTGCTGCAGCTCGCACCATTTCAGCGCGTTGTTTATGATCTTCGGCACTGCCGTGAGAAAAGTTAAACCGAAATACGCTGGCACCGGCCAGGATCAGTTTTTCAATAATGGCTTGTGAATTCGTTGCAGGTCCAAGGGTAGCGACTATTTTAGTTCTTCTGGGCATCAAGAGCTCCTAAAAGCTTATCTATGGATGGGTCGACTTTAGTGTAATGTAATTTTATTACAGAATATAGCTGCAGTTTGAATAAAACTTTCAGCTTTAGCCGCATGTCCGACCTGTTAAAGCAAAAAACAGCTAAAAAAAGAGGGGCTTCTTACAAAAAGCCCCTCTGCATTACAGATCAGTTGTAAGACTGGTCATTAGTTTTGAAAGTCTTTTTTATCAAAACGTGAGCCACGTAAGCTGTCTTTGACCTTTTTCAGATTCTCACGGAATTTGGTGCCACGACGCAAAGTAAAGCCAGTCGCCAGAATATCAATCAATACCAGTTGCGCTACACGGGACGCCATCGGCATATACATATCTGTATCTTCCGGCACATCCAGCGACAACACCAGGGTACATTCCTTGGCTAAAGGGCTGTCGTAAGCCGTAATACCTATGACTGTTGCATCGTTTTCACGGGCGATAGCAGCGATATCACACAAGTTTTTGGTCCGGCCTGTGTGACTGATACAAACCACCACATCACCTTCTGCGCTATTAATAGCACTCATACGCTGCATGACTATGTCGTCAAAACAAACCACAGGGACGTTAAAGCGGAAAAACTTATTTTGCGCATCATGTGCCACAGAGGCTGAAGCGCCTAAACCAAAAAAGGAGATCTTTTTCGCCTGAGTCAGTACATCCACTGCGCGATTAATAGTAAGAATATCAACATTTTGGCGAGCTGCGTCTAAAGCCGCCATAGTGGATTCAAAAATCTTGGCGGTGTAAGCCTCAGGGCCGTCATCTTCTTCCACATGGCGGTTTACATAAGGAGTACCGTTGGCCAGACTTTGCGCCAGATGCAATTTAAAATCCGGAAAACCTTTAGTATCCAAACGGCGGCAGAACCTGTTCACTGTAGGCTCGCTGACATCGGCCATCTTGGCCAGAGCCGCTATACTACTGTGTATAGTGGTTTGCGGATTGGCCAGGATCACGTCGGCGACTTTGCGCTCTGATTTACTGAAGCTGTTGACGCTGTTAATTATTTTTTCCAACACATTCATCGGATAGTCCTGACTGAGAAACACTGAACAACACAGTGCAAAATGTTGTAACTCGCTTTGTTATACAACCTGGTGCCACTGCAAAATAGTGATAAAGTTACGACAAAGCAGCTGATTCATTGCCTAGGCTGCCTTATTATATGAGAATAGTCAAAACTTTAGCGTCTCTGTAATTTAATTACAACTTATCTGGTTTACATCTGGCTTTTGCTCGGCTAGTATGCGGATAAGTGTTGTAAAATTACATCTAATCAAGGGTCATTCATGACAACAACAGCACCACTAAACAAAGCCTGTGATCTGATTCTCTTTGGCACCAAAGGCGACTTAGCTCGTCGTAAGTTATTGCCAGCACTCTATCAATTGGAAAAATCTGGCCTGTTGCATGCCGACAGCAAAGTCATAGGCGTGGCCCGTGACGAATTAAGCCTGGATGGCTATAAAGAGCTGGTTGAAACCAACTTACAGAAATTTATCAAAGAACCTCTGGACGCTGATGTTTTAGTTCGTCTGAAGGCTAAATTAGAGTACGTTCAGGTCGACCTGACCAAAGAAGAAGCATATAAAGCCTTAAAACAGGTGACCGATCCTAAAAAACGTATTCCTGTCAGTTATTTTGCGACTGCTCCTTCTTTGTTTGGCAATATTTGTAAAGGCTTGTCTATTGCTGGATTGTCGGCAGAGCCGGCCCGTGTGGTACTGGAAAAGCCTATTGGTCACGATTTAGCCTCATCTAAAGTGATCAACGATGAAGTCGCGAAGTATTTCAACGAATGCCAAATCTACCGCATCGACCACTATTTAGGTAAAGAGACAGTTCTAAACCTGTTAGCTTTGCGTTTTGCCAACTCCATTTTTGCCGCCAACTGGGACCACAATGCCATTGACCATGTGCAGATTACTGTGGCCGAAGAAGTTGGGGTAGAAGGGCGTTGGGGTTACTACGATGACGCTGGTCAAATGCGCGACATGGTACAAAACCACTTATTACAGGTGTTGTCGCTGATTGCGATGGAGCCACCAGCTCGTCTGGATGCCGACAGTATTCGTGATGAAAAGTTAAAAGTTCTCAAAGCGCTGCGTCCTATTAATGTATCAAACGTGCAGGAAAAAACTGTCCGTGGCCAATACGCTGGTGGTTACGTGGCTGGTACTCCTGTGCCAGGTTATCTGGACGAAGAAGATGCGCGTCCAAACAGCAAAACCGAAACTTTTGTCGCTATTAAAGTGGATATCGACAACTGGCGCTGGGCTGGTGTGCCGTTCTATTTAAGAACAGGCAAACGTATGCCGAAAAAAATGAGCGAACTCGTCATTTGCTTTAAGCCGCAGCCACACAATATTTTCTTTGAAACCTACAAACAGTTGCCAGCCAATAAGCTGATCATCCGTTTACAGCCAGACGAAGGTGTAGAAATTCAGATCATGAACAAAATTCCTGGTCTGGGCGAAAGCATGCAGCTGCAACAAACCAAACTGGACTTAAGTTTCGATGAAACCTTTAAGTCGCAGCGTATCGCCGATGCCTATGAGCGTTTATTACTGGAAGCCATGTTAGGCAACCAGTATCTGTTCGTGCGCCGTGATGAAGTTGAACAGGCCTGGAAATGGGTCGACGGTATTTTGGATGCGTGGAAAGTGACCAACGAGCCGCCAAAACCTTATCAGGCCGGTACCTGGGGTCCTGTTTCCGCCATTTCGTTATTGGCGCGTGAAGACAGAAACTGGGACGAATAACAATGCAGCTTCATACTTTCGATTCAAGCGCTGCATTAAACCAGCAATTTGCCAGTGAGATCAGCAGCCGTTTGGCTGCTGCTATCGCAGAAAAAGGTGCTGCTACTTTGGTGGTGTCCGGTGGCAAAACGCCTTTGCCGTTGTTTAAAACCTTATCTGAAACTGATTTGGATTGGTCACGCGTGACTATCACTTTGGCGGATGACCGCTGGTTACCTGAGACTCATGCCGACAGCAACGAAGGCTTGGTGAAAGCCAACTTGTTGCAAGGCAAAGCAGCTAAAGCTCGTTTTATCAGCTTATTTGACAGCGCATCAGCAGACGACGCCTATAAAGGTGCTGCCACAGTCGCGGCTCGTGTCGCTGAACTGCCGCTATTTGATGTGCTGATTTTAGGCATGGGTGAAGATGGTCACACAGCCTCTTTATTTCCGTGCAGCAAAGAAATTCAGGCCGGTTTAGCTGCCGATGCACCAGTGGCATTGGCTGTGACTCCAGCTACTGCGCCTTACCAGCGTTTGAGTTTAAGCAAAACACGCTTACTCCAAAGCGCTGTGATTTATTTACATTTGGTTGGCCCGAAGAAGCTGACCGTTCTGGAACAGGCCATGGCAGGTCAGGACCCTTTGCAAATGCCGGTACGGGCATTTTTGCATCAGCAGCAGGTCCCTGTGCATGTAATGTTCACAGCTAACTAATCGACAAGACGAGGTTAACATGAATCCGGTTATACAACAGGTCACAGACAGAATAGCGGCACGCAGTGAGAAAAGCCGTGCGCTTTATCTGCAGCGGATGGAACAGGCCCGCGCCAAGGGGCCGCACCGCGGTGCTTTGGCCTGTGGCAATCTGGCTCATGGTTTTGCAGCTTGTTCAGCTCAGGAAAAATCTGATTTACGTAGCTTAACCAAAGCAAACATCGGCATTATTTCCTCGTACAACGATATGTTGTCTGCGCATCAGCCGTATGAAGCCTATCCGGCCATTATTAAAGCCGCTGTTGCTGAAGTGGGCAGTGTCGCGCAGTTTGCTGGTGGTGTACCGGCCATGTGTGATGGTGTGACTCAAGGTCAGCCAGGCATGGAGCTGAGTTTGTTAAGCCGTGACATTATTGCCATGTCTGCCGCTGTTGGTCTGTCGCACAATATGTTCGACGGTGCCATGATGCTGGGTATTTGTGACAAGATAGTGCCGGGATTATTGATGGCTGCTTTAAGTTTTGGCCATCTGCCTTTTGTGTTTGTGCCAGCAGGGCCTATGCCATCAGGTATTCCAAACAAAGAAAAAGCCCGGGTACGTCAGTTGTATGCTGAGGGGAAAGTAGGGCACGACGAGTTATTAGATTCTGAGTCTGCCTCTTACCACAGCGCTGGTACTTGTACTTTCTACGGTACTGCTAACTCGAACCAGCTTGTGGTTGAAGTGATGGGTTTACATTTACCTGGATCGTCTTTTGTTAATCCGGGTACTGCATTACGTGATGAACTGACTAAAGCGGCTGCCCGTCAGGTGACTCGTTTAACAGACTTGGGCACTGATTATTTACCTATCTCCAAAATCGTGGATGTCAAAGCCGTTGTCAACGGTATTGTGGGTTTACTGGCCACTGGTGGCTCTACCAACCACACCATGCACTTGATAGCTGTGGCACGCTCAGCTGGTTTTATTGTGAACTGGGATGACTTTGCTGATTTGTCGCATGCGACTCCACTGATCACCAGAATTTACCCGAACGGTCAGGCCGACATTAACCACTTCCAGCAGGCTGGCGGTATGGCGTATTTAATTCGTACTTTATTAGACAATGGCTTGTTGCATGAAGATGTGAATACAGTGGCAGGCCCTGGTTTGCGTCGTTACACCCAAACTCCTGTATTGCAGGATGGCAAATTAGTGTGGGTGGATGGCCCGACAGAGTCGTCTGATCTAACAGTGTTAGCTGATGCGGCTAAACCCTTTAAAGATCACGGTGGTTTGCAGGTGTTATCCGGCAACGTGGGCCGTGGTGTGATTAAAACCTCAGCACTTCGTGAAGGTACTGAAATAGTGCAAGCACCTGCTGTGGTGTTTTCCAGCCAGCACGAATTAGATGCCGCTTTTAAAGCTGGTGAATTGAATAAAGATTGTGTAGTCGTTGTGCGTTTCCAGGGCCCACGTGCCTGTGGTATGCCAGAGCTGCATAAACTGACTCCGCCTTTGGGTGTATTGCAAGACCGCGGTTTTCATGTCGCTTTAGTGACAGACGGTCGTATGTCCGGTGCTTCAGGTAAGGTACCAGCCGCTATCCACGTCACACCAGAAGCGGTTGACGGTGGTGTGATCGCTAAAATCCAGACCGGCGATATGATGCTGGTGGATGGTATTAACGGTGTATTAAAAGTATTAGTGTCAGATGAAGAGCTGGCTAAACGCCAAGCTGCAACCCGTGATATGAGCGACAGTCACTGGGGCATGGGCCGTGAGATGTTTGGCGGTATGCGTATGGTGATCACCGGTGCAGAACAAGGTGCCTGTAGTCTGTTTAACACAGAGGATCAATACCATGGCTGATATCCAGTTCGCTATTGTTGCTGATATTGGCGGCACTAACGCACGTTTTAGCCGTGTTGATTTAGATAGCCTGCATTTAGACAAAGTGGCGGTGTATCCATGCGCAGACTTTGATACCTTGGCTGATGCTTTGCAGTTTTACCGTAACGAGCAAGGTTTAACAGCCATTCGCCATGTGGCTTTGGCCATTGCCTGTCCTGTCACAGGTGATTTTGTCAAAATGACCAACTTCCGCTGGCAGTTTTCTGTAAGTCAAATGAAAGCCGATTTGGATTTAGCCGAGTTTATCGTGTTAAACGATTTTACCGCTGTGGCCATGAGCTTACCTGCGCTAAAACAAACCGAGCTGGTACAAATTGGTGAAGGCCATGCCGATCAATTTAAACCTATGGCAGTGTTAGGTGCAGGCACAGGTTTAGGTGTAGCGCATTTAATTCCTACCGCTTTAGGCTATTTACCATTGCCAGGCGAGGGCGGTCATGTCGACTTTACCGCTCAAACCGAACAGGAATGGTTTATTCAAAAGTTTTTAGCGAATAAATACGGTCATGTCAGCCCTGAGCGTTTGTTATCAGGCCCAGGCTTAGAAGATTTGTATCTGGCTATTGCTGCCTTTAACAACAAAGCGGTTGAGCCTTTAAACGCCGCCCAAATCGCTGGTAAAGCTTTAGATGGCAGCTGCGTGTTATGCAAAGCCGTTATCGAGCAGTTTTTTGCCAGTTTAGGTGGTTTGGCAGGGGATTTAGCCCTGACTTTAAGCACTTTTGGCGGCGTTTTTGTCGCTGGTGGTATTACGCCAAAATTACTGTCGCTGATTAATCAAAGCGAATTCAGAACCCGATTTGAAGCAAAAGGCCGGTTTAAAGACTTCAACCGCCGTATTGCAACTTTTGTCGTCACTGCAGAGCAACCAGGTTTAACCGGCTGTGCAGTCTACTTAAAACAACATATGGCGAGTTAACACTATGGCATTTGAAAATTGGCAACTACAACCTGACGTTTTGTTCGCACAAGGCCCTGTGGTGCCCGTCATTGTGATCAAAGATTTGGCTGACGCTGTTCCTATGGCAAAAGCCTTAGTGGCAGGCGGCATTAAAGTGCTGGAAGTGACTTTACGTACTCCTGTGGCTCTGGATGCAATTCGTTTATTGGCCACTGAAGTGCCTGACGCCATAGTAGGTGCTGGTACTGTCACAACAGCCAAACAGTTGGAAGAAGTGATAGCAGCAGGTGCACGTTTTGCCATCAGCCCGGGTTCTACCCGTGAACTGCTGCAAGCAGGCAAAGACAGCGCTATTCCGCTGATCCCTGGTATCGCCAGTATTTCCGAACTGATGGAAGGCACAGCAGTAGGCTACACCCACTTTAAGTTTTTCCCGGCAGAAGCAGCGGGTGGCGTAAAAACCTTAAAATCAATTCACGGTCCATTCTCTGATATACGTTTTTGCCCAACAGGCGGTATTAACGAGAAAAACTTCAAAGAATACCTAGCCTTACCTAACGTACGTTGCGTAGGCGGCAGCTGGATAGTGCCAGACGAAGCCATTAAAAACAAAGAATGGCATAAAATCACAGAGCTATGTTTAGCAGCTGTGGAAGAAGCGAAAACAGTGCAGAAGTAATGCTTTTGTGTGGTTTAGTCTGATGGAAAGAACCCGGCATTGGTCGGGTTTTTTTATGGTTTGAGATTTCAGTTGCGTCACTGTAAAAAAATACAGTGGTTTGTTTTGAGTTAAAATATGAACAACTAGCGTACAGGCTGTATAGATTTTGTCGGCCATAAATTTACTGATTTCAGAAAATGTTGTTGAAATAGAGGTACATCAGCGTTAGTTTGGTATGAGTCAAAATCATGAAAGAAGGCAGAAAAATGTTCGACTTGCGGGCAGAAAGCCTTCTATTAAATTGTTGAACTAAGCCGCTACGCGGAGCCTGATTTCACAGACTGAGTCTGAGCTTCCACACTTACTCCGGGACTGTTCCCAAGACAACCGGAGAACCATCATGACCCCTTTACGC
>NZ_BMLH01000005.1:199905-294950 GCF_014645135.1 Rheinheimera tangshanensis | reverse complement strand
AAAAATCAGTGGTGATCGTCACCGAAGACAAAAAACAATGGAAAGTGCCACCAGCTCTGGTCAATGTGGTGAAAAGTGTTTAGTTAATAAATTGGTCCGTCAATACGTCGTAGAGTGAACGGTTACGGAGCTACTAAATCCTGCCAGGGCAGGGAACCAAACTTTTTGTGTGCCAACCACAACCCCATCACAGTGCCGGGCACACCACTGGCTTGATGACCCATCAGACTTAAGTTTTTCACCACCTGCTTGTCGGCATCCAAAAACATATCCTTGTGCGCCGCTGCTGGTGCCGTTTCGCGGTAATCCAGAAAGTAAGGTTTGCCGTCAAACCAGACCAGCATAAAACCACCGCCGCCAATATTACCGGCTTCGGGATAAGTGACAGCGAGGGTAAAAGCCGTGGCTATGGCAGCATCCACCGCATTGCCACCTTTGCGCAAAATTTGCTCTGCCACCAAAGCGCCGTATTGATCAGGAGAGGCGACAGCGCCCTTTAAGGTCGTTTCACTTTGGTTCTGCGCGGTATGGATTGCTTGTGTTGCCTGTCCGGCTCCGGTATATGCGAATAAGCAGAGAACTACGAGTCCGGATAAAAAGCGGTATGTCATAACAAACTCCTTGATGTTTCGTACAGTTCTATCACTTTAAAGTGATAGATAACAAGAGTTTGGCGGGTACCAGAGTCTTTTAACCGGATTTTGTTGGACATCTGACAAATAAATCGCGCAGTTGGGTATTTCTAATGTCGGGCTAGAGGCTTCTGAACTTCTGTACCGGGCGAGACTGCTCCCCCGGCACAGAAGCACCAAAGAAAAAAATATAGTAAGTCTCACTATGACTTCATATTTTGCCTGGCAGAAACATTTTTGCTGTGTAGTAGCTTTATAAACTGCCTGTAGCTCTCTAATGCCGAAGGTGAACGTAGCATTTCGCTATGCTTTGCGTTTTCCACGACGACAAGCTGTTTGAGCTCTGAAGAGCTCTTCTGGAACAGGGTTTTAGGTAAACTTGCAGGTACTTGCTCGTCATCCTCACCAGTAATCATTAAGAGCGGACCTGCGTAGGTGTTTTCCAATACGTTGGTGTTATCCAAAGCCTGTATTTCAGCGTCGATTTTGACTGTGACAAATAGTTTGTAATACCAAGGAAAACGCTCATCTACCCATTCTGAGGCGTTGGTTGCTGTGCCTTGCAACACCAGTGCATCGATAGATTTATTTTTTGCGACCTGAACCGCTACAAATCCTCCAAGAGAAAAGCCATGGACTATTAACCGATCCGGATTCATCTTTGATCGAATAAAATCGAATTGTTGTAATGAATCATTGATCAGACCTTGGACTGAGGCTGTGCCATCCGTTGCCCCCAAACCTCGACGGTCAAATATGACAATGTCCTGTTCCAAAGCTGAAAGTTCCTTCAGCGCTTTTAAACCACCATCCGAAATCTTCATTCCATTGCCTGGAATGTAGTAGATAATGTCGTTGGATTTTTTATTGTCCAGATATAAACCTACCATTGTTGTTTTTTGATCCGTTGATGGCAGTTTCAGCAAAGTAAAAGCATAATCTGGAAATTCTCGTTGCCATGCATTGATATCACTATCGCTGATAGTGGATACCATTTTGTCTTGAGTAATAAAGGTTTTTTCACGGATATAGGCGGTACATCCAAATAATGATGTTATTAGCGTGAGAATGATGACTTTTCTTATCATTAGATATTCCTATTCTGGGATGACTGTGTCTGCGCCAGCACTGAGGTTCGTCTACTCAGCCTTGGCCATGTTTTTTATGTACTAAAGATACTCATAACCTTGAGTTGGTTTTACCTGCAATCCAGCTTTATGGTTTTAAATGATAATTGCCTAAGACAAGAGCTGTCATAACAGAGGATCTCAGGGCAAAGGCGGGGGTAGGTAAAAATAACTGTCTCAACTCTTAGCCCAGGAAATTAGCTTATTAAAGCCAACCAATAAATAAATGCTGACCAGGAACTGTCGGAAAAAATCAAATGCCGGCTGTTCCCAAGGCAACATACCTTGCAGGTAAATATTGTTATAAAAATCTCTTACTGCTAAATAACAAACGAAGAGTAAGTAAGATAAGCCAAAAAAGAAAAAAACTTTAATGACCACTAAGTAAAATGTATTTTTGCTACCTTTTGTAAAAAAAAGCTCTTTACATAACCAATAACCATCGCTTCTTAAAAAAGGGATCAGGTTAAAGAAAGCTTGTATGAGTAACATGTAAGAGAGTAACAGTAAATTTCTATCCCCCCCCAACAGATAAAACGGAATAGCGAGTACCGGGAACAGCAGGATTTGGAAATACACGCCTGCGATCAGGATGGAAACTCGCTCTGATTTCCTCGATAACAGAGCTGCGTCTCTAACGTCCGAGTAAAATGATGGGAAGCAATAGTTGAAACAGACACCAATTTCCGCTTTCTTTCCTGTGTATTTATAAAACGCTGAGCTATGTCCTAGCTCATGAGTGACTCCTGAGAAAAATATATAGACAATGATCATAAGGAGTACGTCATAGCCCATATGTAATGTTGCAGAATGGGTTGCCATTAGTTTTTGAAAGTCAACAGTGGCTATAAATAATACAGTGACGAAGATAACATAGAGTGTAGCTATCTTGAATTTCAATAGGTTTGAGAAGACATTAACCAGAAATTCAAGTGGCCTGCCTTTTACTACGGGGATTAGACTGGAGGTGTGATTAAACTCATCTGCAGACCCTTGTTGTACTCCCTGTTTATAAAAAACGCCCAGGTCAATAAGCTTAGCCAAGTACTTTTCTGGTATTTCTTTTGAAACAACGCCGTCCGAAGATACATATTTTTTTATAGTGCTGAAAATATCTTTCGGCAATTGGAAGTAACGGCCACTCGATGTTTTGATCGCAATGTGATCGCCATTGTCTATAACTTCCGTTGCAACAAACATGTAAATTTCATCTGGAGAGTTCACTATACATAGATCCTAGATGGCTTGAGTGAATGAACACATTCTTGCTAATTCGTCTACTCTTTCAAAGTGTCTGTAGTTTTTCTTCAGTAGTTTTGTGTACTCGCTGATAACATTTTCATGAGAGTCTACGTTTATTTTTTTCACTTTCATTGTTTTGAAATCGTCGCTTACTTCGGGGACTATTAATACAGGCTGTTGCTTCAGTAGTTCAGCAATTCTCATGTAACCAAGTCGGTGTTTGATCTTTCCGAAATAGGTGTCAAACATTGCAAAGCTTTTATCGTCTGAGCCTACTGGCAGATCAACAAGTATAAATATGCAATGGCCTCTTTTTTTTGCTCGCAATACTTTTTTAACGAACAGGCCTGATGGATCTATGACTATGGGTTCCAGCACTTCACCAAATGATTCTGCGCAACGTGCCACCAGGCTAAAATCAATACTTTCTGATGTTAAAATAAATGAAGCGCCACTGTATCCAAGCTTTTTAACGAAATGTAATGGAAGGGTAAAGTATGGTCCGTAATGAAAAACGAAAAATACACTTTCGGCAATAGTATCCATTTCATCAAATGTAACTTCACATTCCTGAAAGAACTTGCTTTCTGAACCTTTTAGCAAGAAGTCAGCGTGTAATCTTCTATATTTTAACCATTCATCAAAATCTTCTTTTAATCCGAGATCTGTTATTTCATCGGGAGCCGAAATTGATTTAACAACATAATTAAAATTCAATCTCTGTTGTTCAAACTTCTCTTTTTTTATGTTCATTATGTAGTAGCTTAAAAGGGAGTTAAACTCCCTTGTTGTTATTTTGTTAAAAATTAGAACGGGGTGCTGCAGCCAACGCCGACTTCCCACTCGTGGTCTACATGTGCTTCAACTTCTTGAATTTCATCAAAATTTAATTCTTGGCTTTCTTGTTTATGTTCCATGGTATTTTCCTTTTTTGGTATAAATGATAATGACATGTGTCACAAGTTAATCTAGTGACCCAGAATGGGTATGTCAATAGATTAATTGTTAAATAATGAATTTTATTTGTAGTTGTAACAGGTTTGTTTTGTCGCTGGAAAAATGTTCTTATGGAACTGCCTAAATAAAGGGGGTACAGGCGGTATTTAGTCGTCTCTATACTTCATTAAGCTTTCGAAGAGGGGTTCTTATATTTTTTAAAGGCTAATTTACTTTTAGACTTACAATCAATTTTTTTTGATGTCATTTTTATCTGAAAAAGGAATGTAGGGGGAGGGAAGGCTATTGGTTGTATGGCGGCCACACTTGAGTCCCACTCAATGTTATATGTAGCTTCGCTTTAATTTTCCACAATTCAGACAGAGTCCTGATAAAGTTGAACCTTTGAGTTCAGGATCAGAGTTGAAGTACAGATATCATGCTACAGCAAGTTGCAGCAGATTCAGGTTTTAACTTGTAAGCCTGATGAATGATCAGAAAGCCTACATCTGAGTAGGCTCTTAGTCTGACGTTCTGTTAATCTGAGTGCGATACCATCAAACTGATACTGTAGTCTTTTTGCTCAGGGTAGAAATTGAAGCCAACGGACTTTTTCACATCAATGTAGTGATCTGTTGTTGCATAGGTTTTCTGCAGGCCAACACCAGCAAAGGGTTTCACTTGCTCAGATAATTCATTGTATTCAAAAAGAACTCGGGTATAGACGCTATGAGTTTGCCCATCGTTGGCATCTGAATACTCTGGATTTGCTGTAGCTACACCTAACTCATACAGGGCATTCCATGCCGGAGACAATGCTTCTTTGTAGCCTAAGCCAACGCCGGTTTGCCAAAAAGAATCAACAGAACCAGTCAGTTCGGAAGCAGTCTGATGTTGAAAAGCTGAGTTAATGTTCAGATAGAATCCATCATCTGCTAAGACCGAAGTTGAACAAAAAACAAGTAAAGCAATTACAGTACGATTCATAGGCCACTCCTTAGTGCTGCTCCCGCTATCCACCAGTAAGCATTCTGGACAATTTTTGCTGATGAGAATGTAACATTGGATTAATCTAAAGACCTAAAATGGGGATGTCAATTGGTAAATTATTGTTGCTTCAAATTCTTTTTGTCCAGCTATACAGCTGTCAGGTAGATGCCAACTTTTTGCCAAGCGAAGGTTGAATGCGTTTAATGTGGTTGATTTTGGGAGAATCTTTAATTGCATGAATGGCTTACTATCGAATAGTCTGGAGTTTGAGTACAACTTCTGACATGGACGTGGTGATGCGTAATTGGATTTTTGGACTGTTATTGTGTTTGGGAGCTGTAGTTACTGCAGCTGAGCAGCCACAAGTTGCACAGGCAGAATTTGAGCAATTTCTGGACGAGTTAATTCAACCGCATATGGACAAAGCTGTACTGTCAAACGTTAGCGTAGCGCTGGTGTATAACAATCAACTTGTTGTCAGCAGGGGGTATGGTTTTGCCGATCAGCCCAACGGACAAAAGCTCGACCCAAGCCAACATTTGATTCGCCCCGGTTCTGTGTCTAAGTTGTTGACCTGGACCGCTGTTATGCAATTGGTTGAGCAAGGGCTGATTGATTTAGATGCGGACATTAATAACTATCTGGACTTCACAATACCATCGCATCCGAGCGGCCCTGTCACTATGCGACATTTAATGACACACAGAGCAGGTTTTGAAGATGTACTGCGGGATTTAATGGCAACCAGCCCAGAGCAGCTGGTCAGCAACGAAGAATGGTTAAAACGTTGGGTGCCACAGCGGGTTTTTGCCGCTGGTACAGTGCCTGCCTATTCGAATTATGGCGCGGCTCTGGCGGGTTATATTGTTGAACGTGTTAGTAAAGTTCCGTTTGAACATTATATTGAGCAACATATTTTTCAGCCTTTGGGTATGAAGAACTCCAGTTTTCGCCAGCCTGTATCCGATGCTTTAGCGGGTCAAATCGCAAAAATTTATGATATTTCAGGCGAAAAACAAGTGCCTTACGATTATATCAGCCCAATACCAGCTGGTTCGTTATCGGCCACAGCTCAGGATATGGGGCTATTTATGGCTGCGTTTTTGGCTGATGCTGCACCGCTGCTGAGTGCTAAAAGTCGTGATCTGATGTTGAGTTACTCAGCCCCGCATGTCGATGGTGTGCCCAGCATGTCTTTGGGTTTTATCAGGGCGGATGAACAGGCACAGCAGATTTGGGGTCATAGCGGTAATACCCGCACTTACCATAGCCACCTGATGCTTATTCCTGAAGTTGGTGCCGGGCTTTTTGTCAGCATAGGTTCTGCAGCTGGCCGCGCTCAAGCGTATGAATTACGTCAGGCGCTAAACACCGCTTTTATTAAAAAATACCTACCAGCCAAAGCAATTGAAACTTTGCTGCATTCCGACCCAGCAGGAGCTAAACAGCGAGCTGATGAAGTGGCAGGTTATTACCAGAATAGCAGGACCAGTTTCAGCACTTTGCTGGCGGTACTTCAGCCTTTGTATCGATTAAAAGTCACGGCCACAGAAACAGGTGACTTAATACTGGCTGGTTATAACAAAGCAGACAATACCCCCTGGTTATGGCGCGAGATTCAGCCTTATTTGTGGCAACAGCATGGCGGACAGGACAAGCTTAGTGCATGGGTGAAACCCAACCAGTCTGTGATGCTCAATATCGGCGCTTTAGCAGCGGTTCAGTCCTGGAATAAGGTTCATCCCTTGGCTAATGCCGCTGTTTTGGTTCCTGTCTGGTGCAGCGCACTGGTGATTTTGTTGCTGGCTGTGCTGAAACTGCCTTACTTGTGGTTCAGGTATAAAAAGCTTTGGTTGCAACAAACCGGAGCCATCGCAGTGATAGCTGTAGCTTGTTGTGCGCTGGCATTGTTTGCAGGCTTAGCGTTGTTAAATCAGGCGCTGGATGGGATCTACAGTTTTGCACCTTCTGATCTGCTGATCCGGGCTGCGCAGTTGTTATGCTTTCTTGCAGTGATCGGAATGCTCCCAGCATGGCTCTTGTTAAAACAAAGTATTGCATCAGGTATCTGGCTACAACGAATACAACATGGGTTGACCCTGCTGGCATTTTTGTTTATTGCTTCCTATCTTGCTGTCTATAACTTGTGGTCTGTGCAGCTTTATTACTAGTTGACTATAGATCGGAGCCAATAATGCTCATTTCTTAATTTAACGCAGTGGGAGCATGTCAGATGCTAAGTCTGACGATCCCTCCGCAATCCAACCGACCCTCCGGTGCTTTAAACGTGAATTGGTTTTTACTACCTTTTGTTTGAGGATGTTTTTCTATAGCTTGGTTTTTTGCTTTTCGCTCAGGTATTTACGCTTATGAAATTAACAGCCTATTGCGGTGCTTTGTTTTTACTGGGGTGCCTGTCGGTGCAGGCACAGGTGCAGGATGAGCAGATCAATCAGTCTTTGTCGCTGCGCGAGCAGTGGATCCATTTAACCCGGGATTTGATGTTCGAACCTGAATGGGCTGCAGAGGGCCATCAGTTTCATTACAAGCTAAGTGTGGAGGGCGGTTTTCAGTTTTTCCGTGACTCGGTGCAAAAGGCTAAGCCTGAGCTGGCTTTTGATCATCAACGGATAAGCAGGGCGCTGAATCAGGCAACGGGTCAGTCGTTTAGTGCTTTGCAGTTGCCTTTTGACCGCTTTAGCTACAGCGAAAATGACCAAAGCATAGAGTTTTATTACGACAGCAAAAACTGGAGTTGCCAGCTGGATGGGACGCTTTGTAAAGCGATGGAACGCCAGGGACAGCCTAAGGCTTTTGGTGTGGTCAGAGACTTGCGGATTGAGGCTTATAACCCGCTGCGCAGCTCACCGGATGGCGCTTACACAGCGCAGATTGTGGCGCATAACCTTGTGATCAAACACAAAGATGGCCGCATTCAATACCAGAGCAAGGATGGTTCAGCCGTAGATTTTTATGATGCGCAGTCGATTCAGTGGGCTCCGGACAGTTCGGCGTTGCTGGTGATGAAAGTCAAACCCGGCACAGCGCGTATGGTCACCCGCGTATTGTCCTCTCCTCTGGATCAACTGGAACCTAAAACTCTGACTCAGCTTTACCCTAAACCCGGTGATGCTGTGGACATAGACCAGCCTGTGCTGGTGCAGCTTGATGCAGGCAAAGCGCAGCGGATTGATAACCAGCTGTTTAGTCAGCCTTATACATTGGATCAGGTGCAGTGGCAGGCCGATAGCCAGAGTTTTACCTTTCGCTACACCGAGAGGGGACATCAACTGGTCCGTGTGATTGAGGTGGATGCAAAAACGGCGCAGCCAAAAGCCTTGCTGACCGAGCGCAGTCAGAGCTTTATCGACCAGTGGGGCGCTTTTTATCAGACTCTGTCAGGGCCTGAGAAAGGTTTTGTCTGGTTGTCGGAACGGGATGGCTGGGCGCACTTGTATCGGTATGACAACAAGGGCCAGTTGATCAATCAGATCACCCAAGGCAACTGGCGGGTGCGTGACGTAATGCATCTGGATGAAAAAACACAGCAGTTGTGGTTTGCCGCCAGTGGTATGGAGCCAGAGCAAGACCCTTACTTTATTCATTATTACCGGATTAATTTTGATGGTACTGGCCTGACTGCTTTAACGACCGCTAATGCCACGCATCAGGTTAGTTTTTCCGCCGACCGGCAGTATTACATCGACTTGTATTCGCGGGTTGATTTACCCAATGTGGCGGAATTGCGCCGCAGCAGTGACGGTCAGTTAATCCGTACCCTGGCTAAAGCCGATATCAGCCGTTTGACTCAGGCTGGCTTTAAAGCTCCAGAAGTTTTTGTCGCCAAAGGCCGGGATGGCAAAACAGATATTTGGGGCTTAATAGTGAAGCCACAACAGTTTAAACCGGAGCAGAAATACCCTGTGATAGAAAATATCTATGCCGGACCCCATGACAGCTTTGTACCAAAAAGTTTCTGGCCCTTTGGTTTTCATTCGGGCGGCGATAAAGTCATAGGGATGCAGGCGCTGGCTGACTTGGGTTTTGTCGTGGTGCAAATTGATGGTATGGGCACGAAAAACCGCTCAAAAGCTTTTCATGATGTGGCCTGGAAAAATCTGGCCGATTCAGGTTTTCCGGATCGGATCCTCTGGCATAAAGCTGCTGCAAAGCAATTTCCCTGGTACAACATGGCGGCAGGAGTTGGTATTTATGGCGCATCAGCAGGTGGGCAAAGTACAGTAGCAGCCTTGTTGTTTCACCCCGAGGTTTACACTACCGGTGTGGCTTATGCCGGTTGCTACGACAACCGTATGGATAAAATCAGCTGGAACGAGCAGTGGATGGGGTACCCTGTTGGGCCTCATTATGCGGCGTCTTCTGTGACTGAGCATGCAGAGTTGCTACAGGGGAATTTGCTACTGATCAACGGTGAGCAGGACAGCAATGTCGACCCGGCTTCTACCATGCAACTGGTGAATGCGCTGATTAAAGCTGATAAGGACTTTGATTTGTTGCTGGTGCCGGGGGGCGAGCATGCGGTAGGGCGTTCTGTTGGACCCATTCGTTATGTGCAGCGTCGCCAGTTCGATTTTTTCCAGCGTCATTTAAAGCAGCAAAGCTCTGACAGCAACAAAAGTCAGCTGTAAATAAAGCCTTTGTGCTGAAATTGTATTGGCTTATCTTTAAGTGCAGTGCCACTGTTCAGCGTATTTTCACTACGCATTCTGGCTGAGTGTCCTGCACTTTTTCTGCCCCGTTTTTTGTTATTGATCCCTGCTCTTAGTCTTTGCCCGTTCAGATCTGCGTTTCTTTTTTGAAAAACCTTCCTTTTTCCATAATAGCAACTAAAGTTTTCGAAACAGGTAAAAATGGTACGACAAAACCAGAACCTCCTGTGGCTCAAAAGATAGTGATAACCCCCCAATGGAAGGAATAACGCAGATGAATATCTTAAAAAAACTAGTGATCAGCAGTGTGGTCCTGGGTGCGTTTGCGCAGCACATGGCGCAGGCAAATCAGGCGTATAACAACTCTGCTGCGGCAACAGCGGCATCCGCTTGTGCTGTTGATCCTAACTGGTTGACGAACCCATCTTTGCCTGCTGAAGTGAAAAAAAGTGGCTCAGATGGCAGCTCCAATTTCTGTGACTTTTATCAGTTTTCTACCCAAACCTTTTTGTATTTAATGTCACAAAACAGCAACGGACAGCGCAATTTTCAGGTACAGGCGAATTTCCCTGTGCTGGAGTTTAATGCCGATGGCACGCCAGCCAACTCGTGCGATAACACTATTACAGGGCCCGTGTTAAGAACCAGCTTGTTAAAAGCCGGAGCTGGCACTTCGGTGACGACAGGCCAGGCCGGCGGTGGCGCTACTATTTATGCGCAGGATGGCAATGTGGTGTATTACGACGTACGTTTTAATAGGGCACTTTGTGGTTTAACCGGCAGTGCTGTGGAGCTGCAAAAACAGAATACGAAAAATTTTCCGGCCGGCACTATGGAGCTAAAATTTGGCTGGAAAGTGTTATCAGATGCTGAAGTTGCCGCTAATACTTTTGTCACCCAAAAACAAAGTATTAATGGCAAAAATGTGACTTTGGGATTAGCGGGAATGCACATGGTGACTGCCACCAAAGACCATCCTGAATTTATCTGGACGACCTACGAGCATGTCAAAAATACCCCTACTTGTGAGGCACCAAATGCGCAAAACAGCACGGCCTGGACTTTTGCCAGCGCAAGTTGCACTGCAGCATTGCCTGGCTCAGCAGACCCAGGCAATGCCTGTAAGTTTAATCAGCCGCTGAAAAAACAAACCTCGCCTACTGGTGTGCCTACTAATATTTGCAGGGTTCATCCTTACGGCACCGCATCGGGCGATCCTAAAGCTGCAGAAAACCTGAGTGATGTCACCACGCAAAACAGTGAGTTACTGAGTTTGTTGTCACAACCTACCACACCAGCAGCGATGAAAGTGCTGACCAATTATTTTACCGTCGGCGCTCTTTGGGTCAGTGATATCAGTCAAAGTTCGGGTGGAATAGGGGTTCCCAATGAACGTGGTTCGTTACGTTTAGCGAATTCAGTTGCAGAAACTGATTATCAGCATGTGAACCTGAACAGCAATTTTGCCAGTAACTGTTTTGGCTGCCATAACTATGCCGGTACAGCACAAAGTGTCAGTAATAACATCACTACTCAGGCGCTTAGTCATATTTTTAAAGACATTAAAATAGGGCAGGGCGAAAACATTGATGTGACGTCCACGACCACTATTGGTAATAACAGCATGGCTTCGGCTATTTGTCAGGGCACGGCAGCTCAGCCTGGTGTCTGCCCCAGTACTGCCAGTTATCTGAAATGGAATGGCAACTGGACCAACGCCAATGCCAGCGCTGGCTCTGTCTGTGGCTGTACCGGGATCTAAGGCAGATAGCTCAGACTAACTGCACAATCCTAGCCAGCATCAAGCCACTGTTTTATAGTGAAAACAGTGGCTTGATACGTTTAATGACAGCGCATTCCCTCAGTAACCAGCACAGCGAAATACGGTGTTGTCTCTTGATTCTTTGTTGCCTCAGGTCCACAGTTGATCAAAGAGTGCGGCTGGAATGCAGGAGTAAAACCAGCATGAAAATGATCTATACCCATGAAAACAGACTGATTGTCAGCAATATCAGAAATATTCTGCAACGCCGTGGTTTTGAGGTGTTTATCAAAAACGAACATGCGGTCAGCCTGATCGGTGAGGTCTCTGCGTTTGATAGCTGGCTGGAGTTATGGCTGGTGGACGAAAACGATTACGCCTTAGCCAGCATGATTTTAAATAACCTGAAACTCGATAGCGAAGCCGACGACTGGCACTGCAGCAAATGCGCAGAGGAAAACGCCGCTTCTTTTGAGTTGTGCTGGAATTGTGGTACTGAGCAGGGCTGAGTGTGTGATTTTATTGCGGTCAATAGCTTTATAACCTGTTGTTGCTTCAGAAAAAAGTTGTTTGAAGTGACCAAATCAGGCAGCATCTGGCATTAAGTAAATCTACAAGAGACTAAGATGTCACTGTCAGTAATGCGTCAAGGTGACTCAAACTGAAAAGGATTTTTATGAAAAAACTAAATGTTCTGCCCGCACTTTTTATCACTGCTATGGTTTTATCGGCATGTTCGTCAAACACTGAGGTGCAGAGTCAGAAAAAGACGTCGAAGCAATATCAGCAAGAGTTGGAAAAACAACTTGCGCTGTCGAAGCAACGGGAACAACAAAACTATCAGCTGTATACCTCAGACTGTATTACCGGATTATCTGAACTGTCCTGGACCAGTGAGCTTTACCGTGGCGAGTTGATGGATAAAGCTTACCAGCAATGTATGAGTCAATTTCGTGCCGGTATGAATGAAGACGAATTTCACAAAGCAGTGATTCAACAATTGCCTTCATCCCGTCTTTGGTTTGATAGTGCCTTGTGGTTGCAGCAGAAAGGCGAGCTTGCTCCTTTACTGCAACAGCTATGCGTTGCAAAAGCCGACTCAAAAAATAAAATTTTGTACTTACCTCGTTTGCGTTACCCGATACCTGCAGCTCGTGATGGTCTTGAAGGCAAGGTTGAAGCCAGCGTAAGGTTTGATGCCAATGGTTTTTTCAAAGAGGTCATTGAACTGAAAGGAACTCCTGAGCGGGTTTTTGATCGTGAAACCAAAAGGCTGCTTGAAAAATCTGTGGCTTGTACCTCAGGACAAGAGTTAGAGCAAAGCTTAACTATCAATTTTACGCTGGATCATACTCAATCCTGATCCTCTGATGTGCTCGACTGGCTAGGCCATATTTTCGCGCTTGCGTCTGATGATCTAATGGTACAGCTACAGCTTGATCGTAGGCTTTTCTTTGTGTCACTTTTTGCTTTGGCAGCTCCTTGCAACAAAGCAGAATTGATAAAACAGAACTAGCTGGAGTTGCAGTGAAATGAACTGTTGGACGGGATGAACCCGTCCTTACAGTTATTGTTTTGCCTGTTGCACTATAGCCCGCACATCCTGAAGCAGTTGCTGCGCGTCGTAGACTACACCGTCTTTGATGGTGTAACGCACGCCTTTGCTGCGCTCCGGTTCATTGTTGGCATTTAAGCGATAATGACCTGTGCCATACAGCACTTTAAAATTCGCCAGCGGGTTTTCCGCCACTATCACCATATCGGCTTTTTTACCCGGCACTAAGCTGCCTATGTCTTTTTCCATACCCAAAGCTTCGGCGCCATTTAAGGTGGCAACCTGTATCACTTCCAGCGGATTAAAGCCTGCTTCGCGCAGCAGTTCCAGTTCCTGAATATAAGCGAAACCATAAATTTTATAGATATAGCCTGCATCAGAGCCTGCTGTGACACGGCCGCCATGGTTTTTGTAGTCATTTAAAAACTGGAACCAAATGCGGTAGTTTTCGCGCCAGGCGATTTCCTGATCGGTGGTCCAGTCAAACCAGAAAGAACCATGAGCATAACGGTTAGGTTTAAAGAAGTTGGCTAAAGTCGGCAGGGTATAGTCCTGGTGCCATTCGGCATTACGCTGCGCACTGGCATCCCGTGTTGCCTCATAAATGGTTAGTGTAGGGTTGATGGTGAAGTCCAGTTTGATCAGTTCATCCCGCACTGCATTCCACTTTTCTGAACCAGGCGCTGCGGCTTGTTTCCATAGGTGTCCCGCGTTGGCGAATCTGTCCTGCTCGTTCTGATAGTTGTAGTTGGCTGGATAATTCTGGATCACCTGACCGGTAAAGAGTGCTTCGGGCAAACCATACCAATGCTCCATCGAAGTTAAACCCATACGAGCGCTGTCCAGCGCATTAGTGCCCATCACATTTAGCTGCGCATGATGCATCATAGTGCCGAGCTGCTGTTTTTTCGCTTCATCCAAAGCGGCCGAAATAATAGCCGGGGTGGAGCCAAAAAATTTAATGCCAGCGGCGCCTGAGTCTTTAATATCACGCACCCAATCCCGGGCTTGTTCCGGGCTAAACACGGGTTTACTCAGGCCCTGACCAAAGCCGATATAAGGCACAATACGGGGCGCCACTATGCTGTTTTTCTCTGAAGCTTTGACATGGCGCATAGTCCAGTCGACGCCATTAAAGCTGCCGGGCTCGCGCACTGTGGTAATGCCATGCGCCAGCCAGAGTTTAAATACATATTCGGCCGGAGTGCCGTTGGCTGAACCGCCAATATGACCATGCATATCAATGAAACCCGGCAGAATGTACATACCGCTGACATCCATTTCCTGATCACCGGCGAAAGCCTTAGGCCTGCCCTCCGGCAAGACAGGCACGCCTGGATTACCTACAGCCGTAATTTCTGTGATGCGATCCTTTTCAATCACTATATCGACAGGGCCAACAGGAGGTGCACCTTCGCCGCTGATATAAGTACCACCCCGTAAAATCAGCCGCTTATATGGGCCTTCGCCTCTGTCACGTTCTGGTGCTGATGGCGTTCGTTCTGTGGTGGCCGCTTCGACGGTCGCTGGTTGAGCAAAAAGTGTCAGCAATAAAGCGGTGCCGACAAAAGGCAAAATGCGCATAGTTTTTCCTTATTATTTTGTTATGTTGCATAGGCTGTAAACCACTATGGCAAGGCGCAGAGCTGGCTGCAACTGAATAGGTTTAAAGGGATAAATTCAGCGATAACTGTGGGCCATGCTGTGAAAAATTAAGCATGGCCCAGCACGTCAGAGTTTAATCGGGTTAGATGCGCCCAAACCCGGGCCATAGACAATAGCGTTTAGCAGTAAACGTTCTGTACCTTTGGTTGCACCGCGAACCACTGGCTGACCAGCAAACAGAATGACCTGGCCATTGCCTTTACTTTCACGCGTCAGATACGCTGCGTTAGTGACGCGTTGCGCCGCTTCAGGCCATAACAAACCGCTCATCCGCACCCGTACATCCTGACCCGCAGGCAATGTTGACCAGCCGAGTTTACGGGACGGCACCATTTTATTTTCTGTCATCACACCAATACGCACTGCGGCTTCAGACTCGTCATCGGACATCAGCAGCGGATGGTTACTGAACAACAAAGGCAGCTGATTTTCACTACCAAAAGTGAGCCAGTGTTTCTGATCCACCCGTCCGGCCAGAATGGCGCCTGATGGCATAAAGTGAGCTGACCATTGTTCCCAGATTTTTAGCTGATCTTTATCCAGCCCTTTGCTTTTCTCATCGGCAAGCCAGGGCAGGCTAATGTGTTCAGGCACCAGATAACTATTGATGGCCGCTTTATTGGCCAGGGTAGTCTGACTGGCTAACCACTCACGTTGCAAAGACAAATCATATTTGGCTGCGTCTTCAATAGCTGCGGCCAGAGGTTTGACTGTAGACAAGCCTCCAGCCATCACCTGTGTTGTTGCACCGTCCACACTGATTAAGGTACCACCTGCTTCGACCCAGCTTTTTAACGCCGCACTCGCTGAAGGATCAAGTTTGGCCATCATATGTGGCAGCACTATCACGTTGTACTGACGTAAATCTGCTCTGGTTAAAGCGGCCAGATCCAGATGGCTGTGACGAATGCCTAAATGCGTATCGACCATATGCCAGATAGCGCCAAAATCCAGCTGGCTGACGCCACTTTGGCCGACAATAGCCAGTTTGGGGGCCTGCAATAAGCGGAAATGTGCGCCTCCGATATCAGGTAAATCGCCATCTCCTAAGCCTTGAGTCAGATTGTGTAAGTCGGTATGAACATCAGCCGCTGCAGTCATAACCTTGTCTGCTAAATCAGCATGTTGAGGATTGTCACTACGAAGCACAGTGACAGTACCTCTGTTAAAGACTACAGAACCTAATTGGCCCGCCTTGTCGATTAAACGCACCTGCACTCCTTGTTCCATCAGGCGTGCTGCAAAGGCAACTGAGGCATCGTCGTCGCCATTGACCAGCCAACCGAGGTTTTCATCTTTGGCTGCAACCTGTAGCGCAGCAGGTTCGTAGGCTTTGACGTTATCGCTAATTTCTTCGCCTACTTCCAAAGCGGTTAAACCCAGCATCATGGTCATATTCCAGGCTGTGTTGTCGTACATCAAAGAGCTGCCATCGCGCAAGGTACGCTGGTACTCTTCCAGCAGCACTTCGTCTTTAATGTTGGCATTAAACTCCAGAATAGCGTTGAGTAAACGGGCCTCGCTTTGGCGGGCGTTGATCACTATTGCTCCCTTGGGGAGGTTTTTCTGCGTAAAGCTTTGTCCTAGTTGATCAACCACCCGTTTCACTGAAGTGGGGGCTGTCAGTTGCAGCACTTCAATATTCTGTGCTTGCAGCAAAGAGACAAAATGCTCCAGCCTTTTGCGGTTGGCTGTGGGCAATACGACATAACTTTTGTTGGCATAAGGGCTGTCCGCTGACGCGACTAATTGGCGGTCTTGAACAAAATCGCGGTACATGGCTTTGCTGTTGGCGGCGAGGGTTTTCAGGTTGGCGATAGAGCTCACCAACTGATGATGCACCGACTGCTGATAAGTGCGGACAATGCCATTGTTCAGTTGAATACCATCTTCGGCAGTGCGGGCTTGTTCATACAAAATATGCACTGCACCACGGTATTCGGCATAGTTGGAATATCCTGGATAGAGATTTTCAAACCACTCGCCTGTGTAGTAAGTCCAGTTATTTTGATCAAAAGCTGCCGCCTGATCGGTGGCAAAAATTTTGCCCCACTTATGCTTACTCTGTGGAATATTGCTGTTAATAGGTTCGCGCGACGGGCCAAACAGGAAGGTGTCGTCGCTGCCCATTTCATGGCCGTCGATCATCAGTTGCGGATACCACTGATTAATCAGCGCGACCCGGCCACGGGTTTCAGGCGCCTGCAGGAAATAGAAGTCGCGGTTTAAGTCGTAGTAATAGTGGTTCGAACGGCCAAAAGGCCAGACTCCGGTATGCAGCATCGACTGACCGTCGACATTAGGTGCTGTGCCTCTGTGCTGTTCCAGCATCTTGGTGAAACGGGCGCGGCCGTCCGGGTTCATCATGGGGTCAACTAACACCACCATATTCTCAAGCATTGCTGTGATTTCAGCATCATCTGCGGCAATCAACTGGTAAATCAAAGCCAGAGCGGCATCCGCACCTGAAGACTCATTACCGTGAATGGAATAAGCCATCCAGGCGATAGCAGGCAATTCTTTAATGGCTTTTTCTATGTCGCTGGACGATTTGCCTTGAGGTTTTGCCAGCATTTGCACTTTTTGTTGAATATCCGGTAACGCAGCCAGATTTTTCGGTGTCGAAATAGCCAATAGATGCAGTGGCCGGCCTTCATAACTGGTGGCGTATTGTTGGTACGAAATACGGTCACTCTCTTTGGCCCAAAGTTTAACCAACTCATTAATTTGTTCTGGTGTAGCGGTGCGCTGGCCAACCGGAAACCCGAGCACCTTTTCCGGTGGCGTAATGGCTGGATTGACTTTTTCCGGTGTCAGCGCATGTGGGTAATTCAGCGTTGTGGCTGCTGTAGGTTTCATTAACACTGCCGCCTCTGAGCTGACTGTTACAAAAGCACAGCACAACAGGCTGGCTGGCAGCAGTGTTTTAAATAAAGGGATAGACTTTGTTGTTTTCATTAGTGTTTTATCTCTGTCGATTGGAATTTTTGGCTCGTCAGGCACAGGCCTAACCGTTACCATAGCAAAGTTGCATAAAAAGCATACAAGGCAACCTGTGCTACAGTGGAAATTGCGACCGAAGGTGATTTTCTTTGGTTAAAACGATGAATTTATAACGCCAGACGGCGCTGAGCCATTGAGCGTTGATCACTTTGGCAAGAAAGCTCTGGTTTGTCTGACGTGCGTTGGGATAGCATAAAACATCATTTTTACAGACAAGGATAAAATTATGGAATTGCTCGTAAATCTGCTGGTTCTGCTGGTGGCATTGCTGCATCTGTATTTTCTGGTGTTGGAGATGTTTTTATGGGACAAACCTAAAGGGATGAAGGTGTTTGGCCTGACGCCGGAAAAGGCGGCCGTGACCAAAGTGATGGCTGCTAATCAGGGGGTGTACAATGGGTTTCTCTCAGCTGGTTTGCTGTGGGGGTTGTACCAGGGCAAGGCAGGTATCGACGTTCAGGTATTTTTTCTGTTGTGTGTGATCGTAGCTGGCATCTATGGCGCGATGACGGTAGGTAAAAAAATCCTATATGTGCAGGCGCTGCCAGCGGCAGTGGCTTTAGTCTTGTTGTATTTAACCTTTATGTAAAAGCCGTTTAGCGTTTAATGCAGATAAAAAGTGCATTACCTGAATGCTTGTCCCATGCAGCAATTTTTTCGTAGTTATGCTCAAGAATATGCACTTCAAAATAAGGGCAAAGTAAGAGTTCCAGCTCTGCAAAACTAACAGCCACCATGGGGTGTTGGTCTTGCCAGAGTTGTTTCAAATCTGTCGTAGTTTTTTCAATACTTAAGTTCAGCGTTTGTCTGTCGCCCATGCCGCTGTAATTCCAGCCGGATTCGAATACAAAATGGCTATCGTCAAATACAGCGCTGTGTCGTACATAAGAGTTGTTGTCGATTTTGTCTTTGTCTACCGCATTAAAACAAAACACTCCACCTGGTTTTAGTGCGTTAAACACACTATCGATACAGGCCTTAAGATTTTTTATGCTGGCGCTGTAGTGAATGGAATACAAAAAACAGGTAATTAAATCAACGGGTTCAGCCAGTGTAAAATCACACATATTTTGCAGCATAAAGCTGGCTTCAGGGCAACGTTGCTGCGCTTTATCCAGCATGGGCTGGTTTAGATCCAGTCCGCTGCTTTGATACCCCGCATCGAGAAAATGCCGGATATGAGGCCCGGTGCCGCAGGCTAAATCCAGATGGGTTCGGCCATCACCACCAAAAAACTGATGCAACCGGCGCGCACTCTGACTTTGCGCCTGATAGTCAATATCAGCACACATCAGGTCGTAATAACCAGATAAATCTGTGTAAAGCGCGTTGGATGAGTGCATAGCTGGGTTTTAACTGGTCAAATTTTCGGCCGCGCATCATATATCAGTTTGGTGTTTTTGCGAAGCTCAGAAGGCACTGAAAGGCTGTGATTTCATCAGCCAGTTGCGAAGGCGACGAAAAAAAGCTTGCTTAAAGGGTCCTGATAACGAGATCCTATAGTCATACCTATAGTTTTAATCAGGTATCAGGCCGAATCTGCGGCAGATACATCAAGGAGATCTCATGTCTAAACCTAAAAGCCGTCGTTTACAGAAAAAACTCTATTTGGGTGAATTTACTGAATACGGTTTTCAGTTGTCCTGTGACTTAGGACTGGAGTCTGAGCAGGACTTCAGCAAATTGCTGGACCAGTTTATTGCTCTGATTGAAAGTCGTGATCTGGTGATGGCCGGTGGTGGTGACAAAACTCAGTTTGAAGCTTTTATTTGGTCGGCACACCGTTATGGCTCTGCGACACAGGACGATATCAAGGTGATCAGCGACTGGTTTAAAGCGCTGCCTTCTGTCGCTAAATTGCAGGTCAGTGAGCTGGTCGATGCGAACTACGGTGTAAGTTTCTAAATTAGCAGTTCGCTCTGAAACAGTAAGAACCCGGCTTTGGTCGGGTTTTTTTATGGCATATCCATATAAGTCTGAGGCTGAGTTGAAGCCCTGAACTGACTGGTGCTGCAGTCACCTTGCTCTTGGCCGTGTTTTATGTCTGAAGTACGCCTGGTCCACAACATTTTGTGTTCATCCGGCTTAAGTTTGAGTTCATCAACAATTGCTATTTTCTGTAAGGACTCGCAGGTTCTGATGAAGGAGATAGACATGAGGCTTAAATCTACAGGTTGTTATGCCTTAGTTGCTGCAGCTCTGGCAGTGACCACTGTGATGGCTGTTGCTCCTGCTATGGCTCAAACCGCAGCCAGCTGTAGCGCTTTAAAAGGCTGTGAACAAAAATTTTGTGAAATAGAAACTCAGTTGAGTTTGGCCAGGCAAAGTGGTGACACCAATCAAGTCACTGGTTTGCAAATGGCATTGGACAATGCCAGAACCAGCTGTGACGACAGCCGCCTCAAAGAGGCTTTGAATGCCAAATTAGCTGAAGCCAATCAAAAACTGGTACGTTATCAGGTTGATTTACAGCAGGCTGAGCTGGACGGTCAAAGAGATAAAGTATTGAAATACCGTCAAAAGCTGGAAGAAGTCACCAGTGACATTCACAGATTAAAACAGCAGTTGAGTCAGTTGGAACAGCTGCCGCAGTGATTGACATAGTCTGACAAAGCTCAGGCGCTAGTGCGCCTGAGCTTTGTTCAGTGCGGTGATTTCGCCGGTTTGCATATTCAGCATAAAATCACTGTTCGGCTGACCTTGTAAAAAACCATGGATGATCTGAAATAAAGCGGCAAACTGATGCTGACTGTACTGTGGCAAAGTCCACTGCGGCCAGTCCGCCTTGTTGTGGTTAGCTGTTATTTTCGCTTGTTGCAGCTGCGAGGTAAAAAAGCCGTACTGTTTTAACCGTGCTGCTGGGATATCCGGCAAAGCCAGCTCACCGGCGTTTTGTAAACGATAAAAATCCAGCACTAAGTCAAAACCAGTCCATGTTGTCAGGTCGTCCAAGGTTATTTCTGCCGCTAATGCCTGCAGCTGGGCTTTTTGTCTGGCTTGTTGCCAGGCCTGGCTTTGCGTGAGTTGCTGCAATAGATCCGGTGAAAATTGCCCCAGTGTGACTTGGCTGTCCAGTTGAGACAGTATCAGCATTTGTTCGCCGTTTAATGCCAGCAGAAGCTTGCGTAGTTCATCCGGCCAGTCTTTGGGTAAAAAGCGCAAACGGGTGAGTTCACGCAAATGGCCGTTGGCAAATTCGCGGTAGTTTTTGGCTTGAAGCAAACTGGCATCCCACACTGGCTTTTTGTCTTGTTTGAGTTGCTGCCATTCATGTTGATAATGTGCAAATAACTGATTAAATCCAGGCACATGGTCCAGCTTTATGGTTTGCACTTTCACCTGCTGGGCGCTGGTCAGGGTCAGTAACTTATAGGCCGGAACATAAGCGGCTAAAGAAGGGGCCTGGATATTCACCAGACTGGCTCCACTCTCTGACTTCACCACTGCGGTATTGTTTAAATGCATATGGCCGGCTATGTGCAACTGTACGCCCAGGTCGGCTAATTGCTGGCTGATATGCTGCTTAGGGCTGCGTGATAACTGACCGCGCTCTTCACCTAATAAGTTGGCTATATGCTGCGTCTGTCCCTGATAAAACTCAATCATAGGGTAATGGCTGAAGGTAATGAGTGTTTTACCCTGAGCTTTAGCGCGCACAGCCACCTGTTTTACCCAGGCCATCACTTGTGGTTTGTAATCAAACATGGCGTTGTAACCGGCATTGCCAGAGCCTTCAAAGGCCGTTGCTTCATTACCTTTGCCCTGATAACCAGCTTTAGGTTTGTAGACATTGGCATCTATCGCCAATAACCACAGATCGTTGACAGGCTCCACCAGATAACTGGCGTCCGGAATTAAATGGCAGTTGCTATAGCCTGACTTTTTGTAACGTCCACCTGCGCCTTGCTGACAAATTTCAAACTGGCGTTTGCCGAAATCAGACTGAGCTAAAGCATTTTCGTAGCTATAGTTGGCTGAAGAATAAGAGCTGTAGGGAGTTTCCCAATACAGATCTTCTGCTTTGGGGTAAAAACCAAAGTCAGCAAGTTCAGTGGTGAGTTCGCTATAGCCCAGTTCTCTCACTTCTTCAGTGCAAATGACGGCGCTGGTTTTGCTGGTGCAAGGTTCAGAACCAGGGCTAAAAATAGCTAAAGGCCGGCTGTCTTGGCCTAAATAATCGGCTTTACCTGCAGGCTGGGCAAAAGGCCGCACTGGATCGTGATTGCCCAATGTCAGTAAAAACTTCAGACCATGGGTCTTATTGTAGTGCTGCAGCATACGTTTTAAACCGCGGATATGCAGGCTCTGGCCGTCGTCACTGAAATCACCGGGCAGTACCACAAGTTTAACGTTACGGCGCACGACATCATCCAAAGCAGCCTTTAAGGCAAAGTAGTTTTCATTAAAAAGCCGGGTGGATTGCAGCTGAGCCGCCATAGTGCGGATGGTTGCGGCTTTGTGTGTACCTGGAATTCCTTTAAAACTGCCGTCGTTAAATTCGGCATACACATCATGAAAATGAATATCAGGTAAAAAGGCAATTTGTGTCGGGGCACTTTGTTCTGCTGCCACTATAGGTAAATAAAACAGAGCCAATACAAAGCAGAGCAGGGCTGTTTTCATCAGTGATGTTTCCTTCGACGACGAATAAAAAAGGCCACAGCGTGGCTGTAGCCTTTGTAATTTTATTGTTTATACCCAAACTGCTGCAGCATTAGAAATCTGCACGCAGACCTAAGCTTACACGTCGACCTGAGAACTCGTACATCACAGGGAAGGCCGGGTTCATGGTGTAACCTGTAGTTTCTTCATCTGTCATATTGATGCCTTTTAAGCTCAGTTTGACGTTGTC
This sequence comes from Rheinheimera tangshanensis, assembly GCF_014645135.1. Classification (GTDB taxonomy): domain Bacteria; phylum Pseudomonadota; class Gammaproteobacteria; order Enterobacterales; family Alteromonadaceae; genus Pararheinheimera; species Pararheinheimera tangshanensis. The sequence goes on along the minus strand of NZ_BMLH01000005.1, from coordinate 272,516 downwards.
TGTCAGCTGGTAACCTAAAGCTATATCCGTCTGACCGTAAGCGTCACGGTATACCGGGTACATGTTCAGGTGAATGTACTCGACGTACTTGTCTTTGTAGTTGTATGAAATCCGCGCATCAAACACGTCGTTTTCATAATAAGCGGTAAAGTTGTAAGTTTTATCTGCTAAACCTTCGGGTGGGGTTGGGATATCTAAATCCGAAGCGCCCGTTAAACTGTTGTCCAGCATGGTGTAGTTAGCGTTGATACCAAAGCCATCCAGAGACTCGCTCAGCATAGTCAGAGGTAACTGGGCTATTAATTCCAGACCAGTGACCTTGTAAGAACCTTCGGCATTCACAGGTTGGAACACTTCAAAATCGTAATAACCGTCCAGTGAACCGTCTGCATTACGCTTTTCCACATCTTCTACTAGACCGGTCAGCTCTTCACGCACTACACCTTCGATATCTTTCCAAAAGTATGATGCAGCCAGGATACCGCCATTTTCCATATACCATTCAACGCCAGTTTCCCACTGTTTAGCTTTGGTTGGTTTCAGGCCTGGGTTACCGTCTTTAAAACGAAATTCGCTCCAGCTTACCGTGCGTTTGTAAGCGATATCGCCTAAGGCTGGACGCATCAGAGTTTCTGATGCAGCGGTTCGCCAAATCACGTCGTCAGCCACTTCTACGGTCAGGTTCAAGCTTGGTAAGAGGTCGTTGTAGCTGCCGTCTGCAGACACAGGATCTTTAGTGTAGCCTGTAGTGCCGTCCTCGTTTTGGATTGGATGGTAACCGAAGGAAGTGACGTCAGTGTCCACAGCGCGCACACCAGCATTTAACTTGCTTGCTAAGCCGCCAATTTCAAAGTCAAAGTTGCTCATGGCATATAAAGCAGTGACTTCTTCATCAACACGGTAGTACTGGTTCACCTGAAATGGCGTGTAGAAACCCTCATAACGGAAAGTGCTGCGGGCATAGTCGTTTGAAACCTGCATCCAATTCAGATCTCTCGGTTGGTAAGCGCCGCCTGAGGCGATATCTGTCACATAACCCAGCTCACTGTCTTTTAAGGTGCGTTTGTTCACGTATGAACTGTCACCGGCAGAAGGCCCCTGTATTTTTATTTCGCCATAGTTACGTTCTTTTGATTTGTCGGTATAACGCACACCAAACTGTACACTGCTCAGTGCGGGTAACATGGACCAATCCAACTCTTTTTTGAAGTCGAGCTGAGCGGCGTACTTGTCGTCTTGCACTTCTTCTAATGTGGTTTCATAGGCTTCAAACAGGTATTTGTCGGCCGCGTTGTACATGTCGATACTATTTGGGTTGGCGCTCTTGATGGTTTCACCACCATTGGCAGTCCAACGGGTACGGGATGGCGCATAAGCTACATGTTTCAGGTTCGCGTAGTCAGCTGTTTTTTCGGCACCTGAAAAACCTGCCAGTGCATTGATTTCCCAGCCATTCAGATCCCAATCCATAGTAAGGCTGTACTGAGTGAAGTCGGTTTCGTTAATCCGTTCTTTGCTTAAAAACTCATGCTGAGTGGCCGTGTATGACACGTCAGTCAGCACCACCATGCCGTATTCTGCCAGTGTGGTGTCGTCGTAGGCATGAATAGTCTCTAAGGTACTGCGGCTTGAGGCTGAGTAAGCGGCTGCATCGTATTCATCTTCGGTGTTGTCATACCCACCTAACATTGCATCAAAGGTCAGGCTGAAATCTGAGCTCGGTTTGTATTGAACAGAGGCTGTGCTGCCCCATTTGTCTTGCTCGCTTTGGAAAACACGGTCACCCACTTTATCCTGAAAAATAATACGGCTGGTTTCGTCTTTGTCTTTAAAATCACTGACTATTACGCCTGCATCACGTTGCAATACAGCGGCAGCTTGTGTCGAGCGAGGAGCTGATGCTTCCAGAAAACGACCCATAGGGCGGAAGTTAATGCCCGAGTTTGAGTCTGTTCTGTTGCTGCGCTCAGCCTTAGAAAAAGACACTAAAGCCCCCCAGTCACCCCAGGTATCGCTGGCGAGGAAAGAGAATTTAGGGTCGGTTTTTTCTGAAATCGAGTTATGAGCACCTTCAGCGGACAGCACAAATTGGGCGTCACTGTAGTCGAAAGGTTTAGCTGTGCCAATTTGCACAGAACCTGCGATACCACCTTCTTCATCAGCTGCCGTAGGAGATTTTTGTACTGTTACGCTCTGGATAATTTCAGAGGCAAAAATATCGAATTCCACATCACGGCCACCACTGCCTGAAGCTGTGGCTAAGTTATTAATAGATACATGAGTAAAATCAGATGGCAAACTGCGTACGTTGACTTTGCTACCCAGGCCTTTGTTACGCTCGATAGTCACACCTGGCATACGTTGCAAAGCTTCAGCCAGGTTTTGTTCAGGAAAGTCAGCAATATCAGTAGCAACTATAGAATCAGAGAAACCTATGTTGTCTTTTTTCATGTCAACGGCTTGCTCCAGACTTTTGCTGTAGGTCCCTTTGACTGCGATGACTTCGACTTTTTGCTCTGTCTGTTTGTCTTGCGCATACGCAGGCAAACTGATCGCTGACCCCAGTACCAGCTGGCTGATGGCCAGACTTAAGGCTGTGCGTTTTGATACAAGATGATGACGGTGTTGCTTCTGACTTTTCATTCCCAAACCCTTAGCTGATGTTATTTTTTCACTACAGTATTTCAAAGCTGAAGTACTGCAGTTGTACTCAACGACGGGCGAGGTTACAGAGCAACTATGATGCTTTTATTTCAGTGATTTATATCAAATGTTACTTTTTTGAAAGCTTAGTGAAACAAAAAAGCAGCATGATTTCAGGCGACTAAAAGTCTGAATGTAACCGTTTTCATTTTTATGTTAATGTCCTGGTGTTGTAATTATTTTAAAATCAGTAACTTAATCTTATTCTGGCGCTATCTTTTCCTCTACTGCGAGAGGGCGAGGTTTTGATGAACTTTTTGAACTGAAGCACGAGATAAGCATGTCTTCTTTTTTTTGAAAGACGATAAGTAGCGGTATTTTTGCGATTAATTTTGCAACTTTATGTAGAACGCTCGTCGCCATGGCAGGCTGCGAGCAAGTCGATAAAAGCTTGTCTCCAGCTTTGCTGATGCGGGCAGTGTATGAATTTAGATAAAGGTTTTATCCATGAATCATAAGATCCGAAATATTCAGAAAATCCTGTTGTCTGACAACTGGTATACCCTGAACAAATTTAGCTTTGAATATCAAAACCAGCATGGGCAGTGGCAACTGCAGCACCGTGAAGCCTATGACCGTGGCAATGGCGCTACTATTTTGTTGTACAACAAAGCCAAAGGCACAGTGATCCTGACACGTCAGTTTCGGATGCCTACTTATATCAACGGTAATCCGGATGGTTTGTTGATTGAAACCTGTGCCGGTTTGCTTGAGCAGGATAATCCGGAAGACTGCATTAAACGTGAGGCCGAAGAAGAAACCGGTTATAAAGTCGATCAAGTGCAAAAGCTGTTTGAAGCTTATATGTCGCCTGGTTCAGTCACCGAAATCATTCATTTTTTTGCCGCTGAATATGCGCAGGATATGCAGGTCTCGGCAGGCGGTGGTTTGGCGCATGAGCAGGAAAATATCGAAGTACTGGAGCTGGATTTTGAACGGGCTTATTCGATGATTCAATCCGGTGAAATTAAAGATGGCAAAACTATTATGCTGCTGCAGTACGCCAAAATTAATAACTTATTAGATAGCAGGTGATGGTGCAGGAGCACAGTCCGGAGCGTGCAGTGCTGCGCGCTACTTTTGCTTACAATTGGACACAGCGATAACAGCCAGGATCAGTCAGACTCAACTGAGTTATTGGTTGCTAAACAGATGCATGGACTGAGTTGGAGTACAGGAATGACAGAAAAACAGTTTCAATCACATCGTTGGGTTTTCATTGCAGTCAGCACTTTATATATCTGGGCTTTGTTGGCTTATGAACACCTTAATGGTGGAGTGGTGAGTCATCATTTATTGCAAAGAGAAGACTTACCTGCGATATCAAACTGGTGGGGAGCTCTGGTATTGCCTGTGCTGAGCTGGTTTTTAACTGGTCGTATCTATAAGCGGGTAGTGACAGCTTATCCTTTTACTGTGCTGGCTGGTTTTATAGGTGCTCTGCTGTTTGGCGTTTTGCTTTCGGTATTATTTTTGTATCAACAGCAACTATTGCCTGCGTTGATGCTGAGTTTGCCTTTGCTGGCGCTGCTGTTTCCGCTGTATAGGGCTGAGTGTTTATTAGGTTTTGTGCTTGGCATGTGTTTCACTTTTGGGGTGTTGATTCCGACCGGCGTTGGTACTCTGGTGGTCTTGATGTCTTTTATTTTGCATAAAACTCTGCGGCCTTTGTTGGCCTGTGCTTTTGGTTTTCTGACGAGGTCGCGCCGTTCAAACTAACTTTTGTCGCAGCATGCATGTGATCTGCTGTATTTCAGGCTTCATCGACTTGTAATTTGTTGTAAGTTTTTCTTTATAAACTAGTTTTAGTTCAACTTTATAATTACAACTACAAGGTGCGGCCAATGAAAACTATAGTCACCGCAGTTTTACTGACTGTTATTGCCATAACTCCGACTTTTGCTGCCGAATTTAGCCAAGGCCGACAATTGAGCTCTGCAGATGATTTTGCTGTGCTTGCGCCCAGAGACAGGGTGGCGATAGAAAATCGTATTCTGACAGAGCGGCTGGATGCGTTATTGCCAGAGCTGATGGCTGAAACCAAGCTGGATATGTGGCTGGTGATTAACCGGGAGTATGCTGAAGATCCTGTGTATTTCACTTTGGTGCCACAACCGACTTTTGCCGCCCGCCGCACCACAATGCTGGTGTTTTCCCGCAAGGCAGACGGCTCGGTTGAGCGTTTATCGGTCAATAGATATCCTTTTGGTGCACCTTATACCGCGGCCTGGTCGGGTGGTGATCTGACGGAGCAGTGGCAGGCTTTGGCTAAGGTAATTACAGAACGTGATCCACAGCGTATTGGTATTAACGTCTCGGCAGATTGGCCAGTGGCTGACGGTCTGACCAAAGGGCTACACCAGTTACTGCTTGATGTGTTGCCGAAACACTATGCCAGCCGTTTGGTTAGTGCAGAATCTTTGGTGGTGCGTTGGATGGAACAACGCACTGAGTCTGAACTGGATATTTATCCACATATTGTCAGTCTGGCCCGCGCTGTGATTGCCGAAGCTTTTAGCGCAAAAGTGATCACACCCGGCGTGACCACAACAGAAGATGTGGCCTGGTATATCCGCCAGCGTTATGAAGCTTTAGGTTTGCCAGTCTGGTTTATGCCGGATGTCAATCTGCAACGACCAGGCTTGCCGTGTGAAGCGCAGGCGGCCTCCTGCGCAAGTCAAGGCGTGATCCAACGTGGTGATGTGTTGCATACAGATGTAGGAATTTGTTATCTGAAGCTTTGTACTGATACTCAGGAAATGGGCTACGTGCTAAAGGTGAATGAGCAGGAGGTACCTGCTGGCCTTAAAAAAGCATTGGCGACAGGCAATCAGTGGCAAGATAGTTTAACCCGTCAATTTAAAACTGGCCGCACAGGTAATGAAGTACTGGCTAATACCATCAAGGAAAGCAAAAAGCAGGGCATTATCAGCAGTACTTATACTCATCCTTTAGGTTTTGTGGGTCATGCGCCTGGGCCAACTATTGGTATGTGGGATCACCAGACGCCCGATTTAGAGCACGGCCAATGGCCATTGTATGCCAACACTGCTTATGCCATTGAAGGCAATATCAAACAACAAGTACCGGAATGGGATGGGCATTATGTACAGATTAAGCTGGAGCAAAGTGCTTATTTTGATGGCAAAGAGGTGATTTATCTGGCAGGACGCCAGACTCAATGGCATCTGGTGCGCTAAAGTCTGGCTCTATCGACTATCCGCTAATGTCCAATGACATAGCTGCATGTTAATCTGAGATGACTCATAAAAAAGCGCCGCATCGACGGCGCTGAAAAAGCCTGTAAGAAACAAGGAATCTAGCCCTATGCTTATCTTTTTTGTCAGTGTTGCGATACTTATTCTCGGTTATAAATTCTATAGCCCTTTTGTTGAAAAACAGGCGGGTATCGATCCTAAAGCCATCACACCTCAGGAGCGTTTTAACGAAGGTGTGGATTATGTGGCGATAAGCCCGGTAAAAGCTTTTTTAATCCAGTTTTTAAACGTGGCAGGGGTAGGGCCTATTTTTGGACCTATCCTGGGTGCTGTGTATGGCCCTGTGGCTTTGGTCTGGATTGTGATTGGCAATATTATTGGCGGTGCTGTACACGACTATTTCTCTGGCGTGATGAGCATCAAAGAGGATGGTAAAAGTTTACCTGAAATAGCAGGCCACTATTACAACATTGTGTTTAAAGGCTTTATGTTGGTATTTACCGCCATGTTGCTGTTTTTTGTTGGTGTGGTGTTTATTATGAGCCCGGCGGGGCTGTTAAGTAACTTGTCTTACTTTGAGGGCACTTTTTTAGCGGGTAATACCTTTTGGGTGTTGGTGATTTTAGCCTATTACTTCCTCGCTACTTTACTGCCTATCGACAAAATTATTACTAAGCTGTACCCGGCTTTTGGCATGTTGATGATAGTGATGACCACCTTAATCGCCGGCGCTATATTGCTTGAAGCTCCACACTTACCACAAGTTGCTGATGTTTTTGCTTATTTTGATGGTCATCATGAGCATGATTTTTTAACGCCAAACCCTGATGGGGCTCCAATCTGGCCTTTACTGTTTTTAACTATTACCTGTGGCGCTATCAGTGGTTTTCACTCCACTCAGGCACCTATTATTGCCCGTTGTTTAACCAATGAAAAATACGTGCGTCCAGTCTATTACGGCGCTATGGTCTGTGAGGGCATAGTCGCTTGTGTTTGGGCTTTGGCTGGTATTGCCGCTTTTCCTGGTGGTTATGTCGAGTTAAAAGCCATGCTGGCTCAAGGCGGTCCGGGTTTAGTGGTCAATCATATAGCCACCAGCTATCTGGGCGTGTTTGGTGGTGTAATGGCGATACTGGCGGTGGCTGTATTCCCTATTACCTCAGGTGATACCGCTTTCCGCTCGCTGCGTTTAACTATAGTGGATGCGTTTAACATCCCACAAAGCTTGCGCAACAGACTGTTATTGTCAGTGCCCATCCTGACTATTGCTTATCTGATGACCTTACTGGATTTCTCGCTGATTTGGCGTTATTTCGCCTTCTCTAACATGCTGTTATCCACCAGTGTGTTGTGGCTGGCAACTAAGTACTTATTTGACCGTGGTACTTTCCACTGGATTGTCAGTATCCCTGCCGTTATAGGCACCAGTATGACTGTGGCTTACATCGCTACTGCTGGCATAGGTTTGAACTTACCTATGGACTACAGCAAGCCTATAGGCGTGCTGGTGGCTGTTGTGGGTTTGATTGGTCTGCTGGTTGCTCATAATAAACGCACTGTGCCAGCGGTTTAAGCAGCCCTTCGACAGATAAAGCAACAGCGGGCTTATGCCCGTTGTTGCTTTTCAGGTCATGCTTCTTCTGTTAATGCGTCTACCGCTGTTTGGGCTAAGTCTTGCCAGATTGGGCTTTTCCATTCCAGCAAGTAACGACTAAATTGCCGCCTTGTTGATAGTACAGGGAATTTATCAGTCAGAGGTTCATCCAGCATGGCTTTGCAGTAGCGCCTGATTGTCTGCTGCAGTGCTTTTGGGTCGGCTTTCTCCGGATGATAAACCGCATTCAGTAAGGTAAGTTCAGCTAAAGTGGCCAGCAGATAAACCTTGTCTTTGCCTGAGTTCAGATTCAGTTTCCAGCTCGTCATTTCAAGCGCTGCTGACCAGATCGCACCGTAGTGTTCCGACAACTTTTGTAAACCTGCTGCATCGTCTGTTCTGTTGCGAATAGCTATGATGGAAAGGTATTGCGTCAATAGCCAGTGATTGGACTGATCGATGGTCCAGGCGGACTGATAAAACTCAAAGCAGCATTTGTAAGCCTGATCCGCTTCTTTTTCTGCACCTATTAAATCCAGCGCTATACCAATACGTTTTTCACTGGCAGCACTCAGACCTAAGCGCATCGACCATTCTTCTTTGCTTAAATGATCATGAGGCTCGTCGCGCCACTCTTTCAGCTCTTGCCGTATCGCTTCGGATAAAGCAGTCAGTTCTTCATGCACATCAGTTTGCTGATCGGATGTGGTCACTCCTTGAGTGATGGTTTTCACCAGCTCATCAATACGGTCAAACTTCACTTCAATTTTGCGCTGGGTTTGTGTGGCATGGAACTGCTGCACCTGCACAGCAAAGTCTGATGGAATAGTAGCGTAAGCCACTATGCTGGCCCAGTCGTGGGTTTCTGGTGCGTCAGTACGTAAACGCTGACGTAATTCATGTAATACCCAACGCGGGTCGTCACCTTTGAGTAATCCGCTATAGAGCACTTTGGCTGCTATAGCCGAGGCTTTCATCCAGAGTGGAAACTGTGAGGCTATCACCCATGGAATACCTGAGCTATTGAGTTCATGCGCTATGCTACCACCTGGTGTGAGTACCGAGTTGATATTGCCTGAATCACAAGTCGCTAAGCTAACTACAGTAGGGCGGCAGTGCGTGGTGCCTAAAGCATCATTCGCAGTCAGTGCGACTGCCAGTCGTTCTCCGTCGACCACGTCAATTTGATCAGGGCCTGCCTCGCTGCACAAAGCGACACCATAATGCTCATCACCGGATTCCTGATAAGGCGCGCCATGCGCCAGAATATGCACATGAGTAAACTCTTGCGTGGCACAAAGTGCGCGTAATTGCTCAAGCGTCGCTTGTGGTAAGACCGTCAGCAGCTTTTTCACTTCACTGATGCGCTGTTCCGGGCTGTCTTTTAATTTGACCCAGGGTTCTATCGCCTCACGCAGCGCTTGTAAATGGGATTGGGATGGCACATAACTGCCGGCTGGTGCTGCAAAAGCAAACAGAATTTTTGGGGTTCTGGCCCAGTTCATCGGCAAAGGACGACCACGGCGTACTTCGCGGGTGACAGATACCGGTGTGCGCATTTGCAAAAACAGCGGGGCACCAGTACCAGGGAAACCATCTGCTGCTATGGCCGCTTCAAAAGGCAATAAACCCAGCTCAAAAGCCGACATCGATAAACTTAAATGCACCAGACTACTTTTGTCTGCCGCAGCCGCGCCCAGTTCGGAAATCAATGCCGGTACTTGTGCAAAAATACGTCCCAGACTTTCGCCTATATCCCGAAGCTCAGCCTGGCGCTGATCGTCGGTGGCTGGGTCTTTATCCAGAGGGTACTTCAATCGCTTTAACCGCATCAGCAACTGGCGGTGTTCATAAGGGATGTTGATGGTGACCGGGCCGTCTGAACCACAAAGTGCAATATAGTTGGTTAAAGGCGACAATAACTGGTTGTGAGTAGGGCCTGCTCTTAACAGTTCGAGCTTGACGCTGCGAATTTCGGTGCTTTGCGCTTTCATGTTAAGACCTCTCAAATTGCTTGATAATTTGCGGCTCGCCCGTGCCATCACCCAGCACATGAGTCAGGCTGCCAATGGCGCCAGTGGCAGTTTTTTTAATAGAAACGGCGCTGGTTTGATTCATCACAAAAGGCTGACCGCCAAAACTGGCGTTGTCGATGCTTTCCATTTTGCCGTCGATTAAGATTTTATAGACGGGCTGAAAAGAGGCCTGATCTTTAAGCATCTCCGGCGTAAAACTCAGCAGGCGGATCCAGGTGCCGCAGTTAAAGTAATAACGACCTGACCCCATGTCGATAGCGCGCTCCAGATGGGTGTGGCCTGTAATAATAAAGTCGATGCCATTGCCAACTGCAGCTGTGACCTCTTTATAAGTGTCATCTTTGTCATTGATATCAAAGGTTTTATCGCCGGACAACCAGTCTTTCATCGCGCGGCGTAAGGCTTCATCTTTGGGAATGTTGCGGATCCAGCCGGTTAAACGGTCAAAAATCAGCTGGCCAGTGCCCAGTTGTCCATCCTGTTCATGGAGTTGCGCATTTGGAGTACCAAGGTTTTGTTCGGCTTGCAGTAGCATGGCATCCACCGCCTGACTGTCAGCACTGGCGTAGGTTCTCATACCTTGTGTCAGGTTGCTGCCAAGCATTTGTGTCAGTGGAGGTGGGGTTGCATTTTGTTCTGCATGCGTCTGAAAGCCATCCATCGATAAGCGTTGATTGACTTGTGCGCCGTCTACTGTTTTTCGTCCTACGATCGACAATAAATCGCCGATTTTCTTCGCCTGCGACGGATCCAGCACCACCAAGGTGCCGACAGCGGCCTGAGTTTCAGGTTTGAGCAGGTCAATCCATTTGTATTTCTCTTTCACCTGATTCATCACCTCTTTCACCATGCGGGTACCGGCATTAGGAGTCCATTCCTGCTGGGTTAAAGTGCGGCCCGCATTGAGGCGTCGGCCCACTTTGGCTAAGTCCTCGTATCTGTTGAAATTCCAGGGGTCGACTTCATTGCCATGGGTGCAGTAAACCCTAGCGCCACCCACAGTGCAGCTAAAACCAGCTCCTATAGTGGAAAACTCAATACGGGCGCGTTTTTGCGGATTATCGCCTGCCAGACGCTGCTGGATCAGGCGCTGTACTACAGGAAAGGAGATTTCCACATCGTGATTGCCGATAATAAACACCAGAGAGCGCCGCTCCAGCGCGACAAAAGCCGCCAGTGCCGCCCAAATGCCAGAGAAGGATGGATTGGCCATAATACTACTGACCACTTCAACGGCTCTGTCGACCATAATGTAGTCAGAGGATTTTTCAGCCAGGGTGTCAAACACGTCGCCATTGAGCACTAAAGCGACCTGACCAGCAGGATTTTGTGTACCGACCCACTGAATATAACCAGCCAGTCGTTTGGTTTCGCGCAGCACCTGAAAACTGGGTTCAGCACCGCCCATATGGATATCGGAAATCACATGCACTTCATCATAAGCAGGAAAATTGCTCATTGGGGTTAACCTCGTAGAGACTGACAGAGCAGCAGTAGCGCTCTGTCTTTGGAAAAATTTGCGAATGAAAGACCACAGCCATTCGCTCATCTGCTAAGCCTTATTACAGATCAGCGCTGGGGGCTATACCGGTAATACCCTCGGCCACCCGTTCAGATACAGCGCTGATGGTCGCTATAGGGTTGGCGCCCACAGCTGTAGGCAACAAGGAACCGTCTGCGACATATAAGCCTGTGTAACCAAAGACCTGACCAAAAGTTGCCAGTTCTGCACTGGTCACCCCTTGTTCCGGGCTGTCGGCTAAACGGCAACCGCCCAGCGAATGCACTGTGACATTGCGCCGCATAGGCCAGAGCCAATTTGGCATAGGAATAAAAGCTTTGCCGCCGCACCATGTTTTGAATCGCTCGCCTGCGGAGAGAATGGCGTTATACAGGGACATACTGTTTTTGTAAGGCCATTTCAGATGCAAATAGCCGTCTTTATTTAGCGACATCACACCGTCGCCTTTATCCAGCCCCATACAAAGCAAGACGCTGGTGGTGTAGGACAAGTCGTTTTTCAGTAATGAACTTAAGGCATAACCTAAATGGCCTGTGCTGATTCCATGGACAAAACGGGCAAAAGCCAATCTGATGGTGCGAACCAAAGCCTGTAGCTTGGAGGCGCCGGGTTTGACGCCTTCGGTGTACCAGGCGGCAAAGTTCGGATAGCTGGCATCTTCCAGAATAAAAGCTCTTTCACGGTCGAAGTTTTTAAACAGGTTGTAGTCTGTGCCCTGAGTGATCACTGGGCCGTAATTCGGATCGGCCGGTTTGTCGCCATCAATCACAAAAGATAAAAAGTCGCCGTTGCCGGAAAAGTGCCGGCCTAATTGCTGGCTGATATTAGGTAAAGTTTTATGCAAATCGCGACAACGCATCAACAGCTCGTTGCTGCCCAGAGTGCCTGCGGATACCACTACACGACGGGTCAGGGCACTGCATTCTTTGTGCGCATCTTTTAAATCCTGCCAGTAGACCCGATAACCAAATTCGCCGTTCATGGCTGGATTATCCTGGCCTGATGCGTCTATAGGCACTATTTTTTGCGCCAGTACCTGAGTCTGAATATGGGCTTGATATTTGTGCTCTGCTACATAGAGGTAATTAAGATCCAGCGTGTTTTTTGAATGGGTATTGCAGCCAACATCACATTCAGCGCAATAGACACAGGAGGTTTGTACAGCGCCATAACGGTTTTTTTCCTGTACCCCTATAGGCGTTGGCTGATCAAAATCGTTACCAAAAAATACGTTGATATCCAACAGTTGGGATTCATGGCCATCGGCTTTGGCGAAGTTTTGAAATAAACCGGTGCGGATAATTTTGCGTCTCGGATCGTCATTTAGTGGAATGGGCCGTGCGCCCAGTACTTGTTTGGCAACAGCATAATAGGGTTGCAGCACGTCTTTTTTTGCATTCGCAGGCCAGTTATGGTCAAACACTTCATCCGGTGGTTGTAAAAACACATTGGCATAAATTAACGAGCCACCACCTAAGCCTGCGCTTATCACCGCATCCATATGATCAAAATTACGGATATCAAATAAGCCGTGGCTTTCTTCACCTTGCAGTTTTTCTGGCATATCACGTTTTTCTTGCGGCAGGTTCCAGAAGTTGCGCGCCATATCGTGAGGTGAGCGGGCAAAAGAGCCCATAGGGTATCTTTTACCTCTTTCCAGTAATAACACTTTGCCTGGCCATTTTTTTGACAGGCGGCAAGTGTTAATGGAACCACCAAAACCACTGCCAATTACTATGGCTTCATAGTCATATTGAATATCCATCTTGTTGCGTCCTTTGAGCCAGCTCTGCTTCTGGCCTTTTTCGTTTTATGTTGTTACTGCTGTTCGTTTTTAACTGTATGGCTGACATAAGTTGCCCATAACTGACGGGCAAAAAAGCCAGTAAAGGCATTGATAGTTTTCACTTTGGAGCTAAAACCATCGGCTTTGGTGACTGTGACTGTGGACAGCAGTTTCAGTAAATCCACAGCACCAAGGCTTAAGGTGCCAGCTCCTATCACAGGGCCTGACTTATCAGAGCCCTGATGTAACTGGGTATAAAGTGTGGTGGTCTCAGGCCAGAGTTTAAAAATGGAACCTTGCCGCACTTCTTTGCGGCCAGCCAGGTAATAAGACTGACCCTGATGTTCAAACGCCAGCTCATACACCATCAGTGTGAGCTTTGCATCCTCTGTTGGTTTAAACAGATTAAAGACACCGCTATGAGCTTCTATTCCCATACCTAAAGGCGGAAAATCTATAGTGCCAATGAGTGTGCCGGTATGCTCCGGGTCGACAATAAAGCCGGCCATCTCTGCGATGCCAACAGTGGCGTGCATCGCAAGGACTGTGCCTGCCTGCTGGCCTTTATGCAGACCATCAGTCGGGTCTGTCGCATCCAGGGAAAAGCCACCTTTCATCGTCTCTTTAAATTGAAGACCGGTTTTTTCTGCTGTCATTTTTAGGATCTCTGGCTGTAAGGGGACTCCCGCAGGGGTCATATGGTGAAAGTAACGAATGGCATCTTTTCGGCCCCACTCAATTAATTCGGCATGACTGATAGCGCCTGTGTATAAAGCTGAATCCAGCGGCAGAGGCTGCTCAGGTTTAATCAGATGTAAGGTGATTGGCTTTTGATGGCCATAAGGTTGCTCACCATTTTCAATACGCTGATTCAACTCCTCAATCAGGCGAAGTTCTTTAATCAAGGCGCCGTTGGCACTCATTTCCAGCATTTGCACATAAGCATTCAGCGGTCCACTGCGATAGGTCGGGATATTACCCATAACCCAAACCAGCCAGAGCTCATTGGCACCAGCTTTGACTGTGTCGATCAGATTGGCATCCTGAATAAAACCAGAATCCAGATATAAAGTGCCGTTGATATCAACAGGCGGCATAGTGGCAGGCAGCGACATACCTGCAATCAAATGATCTTCTGTTAGTTGTGTATGCTGAGTGACCTGATTAGTTTTACTGGCAAAATTACACATATTAAAACTGGCTGTAAGACCAGTGGCAGCGCGGATTTTTTCAAAATTGATACCTAGCTGCGGGTAGACCTTACGTCGAAAGGCTTTACTGGAGCTGGCCGCGATAAAACAAGGGAGCCAGAGGTAATTGCTAAGAGGCATAAAGGAAAAGGTGCTACGCATTTTTAAACTGCGCCAGCGCTCGCAGATTTCAGAGCTGGTTAAACCCGATAACAGCATCGCCAGATTCAGCGAACCACCTGAGGTGCCATCCATATGGGAGAAGGTGAGACCGTTTTTAAACAGCTCATCCATCACACCAGCAGCATAAGACAAACGTAAACCACCACCAGGTAAAATCAGCGCTCTTTGGATGCCACTTTGCTCTGTTGTTGCGTCGATAGCAGCACCTTGTGGGATATGGGCCTGAATAGTTAGCTGCATCGACATTTACGAATTGTCCCCGGAATCCGGTGGAATAGGGGCTGTGGGCGGCGCTAACCAGGCTTCACTTAAGGTCAGATCGATCACTGACTCAAAACCTTCAGGCGCGACTTTGGGCAACTGCTCAAAATCAAGGAACCAGCTTTCGATATGATCGTCCAGCACACCGCCAATAGAGGGTAAAAATATGGTGGCTATGGCTTTGCCGATATTTAATTCTTTTAATGCCTGCAGGCGAGGGTGATCGCCAATGACAAAACGGGCTTTGGCTTTACTGAATAGATTCAACCCTGCTTTGGCGTTGAGGAAAATATCAGATTTCATCAACATGCCGCGAAAAGAACAGTAGTTTGACGCTTTGGTTTTAACAGGGAGCCAGGCGCTGGCAGGCTTGTCTATTTCGACATAAGTCACCAGTTTCCCATCCAGGTCATACTGGCTGCTGACTTTGTTCTCTGTGATTAAAAAGTTCAGGCTGCCCTGATGTTTTGGCATGCCCCAAATGCCTTTGCCACCTTTGACCGACACTTCTGAGGACACAGGTAAATCCACCACATACTGACCGGTTTTAAACCAGTTCATAAAAATGGCGGGCAAGAGCCTGGGGGCAGGTTTTTCGCCATGAGTACAGCCTATGGCGATGCTGTACTCCACGTATTTGCCGATAGGGGTTTCGCGATAATCAATCACAGTGACAATTAGTAGAGCGGAGTTCCAGAGCCGCAGCGGATGAATACCTGCGGGTAAAAAGTCTTTGGCTTTTTCTGCATCTATAGGAAAAACCGCCATCAGCGCTGGTGAATTGACCGCTGCCACGGGCAACTTAAATGGAATACCATCGACCAGTGAAAATCTGTTGCTGTAATTTTTTATCCGTTTTGGTAAACCAAACATAAAACACTCCCTCGTTAGTTTCGTTTTTGCCGGGCTCAGTTGAGCGCTTTAGCTTTTATTCAGCTCTGCAATAATCAGTGGAAAGGTATCCACCGCCGCATTTTTTCCCATAAAAACATCAAGATGGCCGTATTCAGGCAGCAGATGCAGGCTGTGGTAATCTGGCCTTAACGCATTAAAATAATTGAAACTCTGGATTTGGCTTTGTGGTAAAAAACACAGGTTTTTTTCACCACTGAAAAAGGCAAAACGAGCCTCTGTTAGAGGCTCTTGTGCTGCGTAGTCTTTGGGTAATACTGGGAAATCTTCAAAGGACACTAAATGCCCGCGCTGTACACAGCGGGTGATTTGCTGAAAAAACCGCAAAGGTACGGCGCCAAATTCTTCCTTAAGCCATTCGTGGGTCTGTTCATTGAGATTTTCATGGCGCCACAGCGCAGGAAAACCACTGCCATAAGTGAAGCTGACTTGTTTGCAAACCGCGTTATTGCATTCGTGGTGAGTTAAATTCACCAACAGGCTAATCAGTTTGGCGACAACTCCGGGCGCTTCTACGCCCCAGTGTGGATTCAGGTACTGAGTCATTTGCCGCACCAGCGGCACCATATATTGCAGCTTAAATTTGGACCAATCTGGTACTACAGGGTGCAAGGACACAGCATTACTGATAATAGTAGTAACTTCAGGCACTAAGCCTGCGATAGCCGACATCATGAAGCTGGTGGAGCCCTGGCAATGAATAATAGCTTTTAAACGGCTCTCGCCAGTTTCAGCCAAAATAGTTTGTACGGCTTTAGGGTGGTCGTATAAAGCAACCTGATCTAAAGTCCATAAATTTGGAGCGAAAACAATGCTGCCACGCCAGTTTTCTAACCAGACATCGTAACCTTCACGAATCAGTACATCGACTATGCTGGTTTCTACCGGAGCCCTATAGATATTGGCCCGGACGCCTGCACCATGCACCAAAATCACAGGGCCTTTGTCTGGTGTTTTGTCGCCACGGATATGAATCAAATTCAGCTCTACACCATCGTCTGTGACAAAGGGGACTGTACGTTCGGTGTAAGCTGGGGCTGTATGTGACGACATAACTCTGTTCCTTTTGTGGTTGGAATGTCCCTTTTTTGATGTCGATAAAAAGCCTAGCAGATGTTTCTGATAAGGGTATGTTTTGTATGAAATTATTTTGCCAATTAAAAGGTATTAAATACTGCTGTTTTGTTTTTAATTACAGTCTTCAGGTGAGGTTCATGCAGAAATAGCTAATACTGTAGTCAGATAAGGCGCTCTTTCAGTACCTTGCTTCTAATTTTTTGATGCGACACAGAGGGATAAATTATGGCTAATGGAACAAATTCGTTATTAAAACTGGTTGGTTTAGTTCTGCTTGTACTGGGTGTTGGCCTGGCGTATTGGGGCTTTCAATTATCAGACTCCATTCAATCCGAACTGACTGAAGTAGTGACGGGTGCAGAAACCGACAAAGTGATGCAGTTTTATATAGGTGGCGCCATCAGTGTTGTCGCTGGTCTTTTCCTGACGTTAAAACGTTAAACCTCAAAAGGAAGTGGTCATGAGCTTAAGTGGATTATTAATAACTCTTGTGATAGGTGCCATAGCAGGCTGGCTCGGTGGTCTTATTATGAAAGGCAGCGGCTTTGGTCTTTTAGGGAATATCATCGTCGGTATTGTCGGTGCTGTGATAGGGGGAGCTTTATTTGGCATGCTGGGTATCAGTACCAGTGGCATGTTGGGTTCTATCATCACTGCCACAGCGGGTGCCGTGATTTTACTCTTTATCGCCGGTTTGATCCGACGAGCCTGATTTCAGGCTCGTCTTTTTACTTTTATTGGCTGTCAGTCACATCAGGTCGGACTTAGCTTTGCTAAATTCGCTATGCCTTTTTACATAATTCATTCGCTGCTTTTACAGTTACGGATCTGGATCCAGGCGTTAGGCTCAATGCCGATGGTTTCCGCACTGCTGAAATAGCGCTGGCATAACTCAGCAGACGGAGTCGGGTTGCGAGACAGTAACCAGGCGTACTCCAGAGAAGGTCCAATCACTAAGGCCATACTATAATCCGCTTCGAGTTTGGCAATGTTGTAGGCGCCATAAAAAGGGCCAAAAAAAGACACTTTCAGCCGACCTGTGTTGCTATCTGCCACAAAATAGGCCTTGCCTTCGGCCTCTTGCCACTGGTCGTCTTTTGCGTTGTAACCACGGTTGATCACTTTGACTCCGCCATCTTCACGCATGCTGTAATTAGCTGTGACTTCTGTCAGTCCACGCTCAAAGCTATGATCCAGCCTGGCAATTTCATGCCACTCCCCCAGATAGTTATTGAGGTTAAACGGACTGACAGGTGTAACCCCGGCAGGTATTTGTGTGCATGAGCTACTGAGCAGAATTGCTATCAGAAGAAAAAAATAACGCATAAGAACTCCTTTTTATTTGTATACGCGCCAAGCCTGGATTTATAGCATTGACCTATTCATTTTTTGTGTTCTTTTTTCAGTATATAGACCCTGGCGCAGATGGTGCATTAAACACACTAACTGTTTGGGTCAGAAGCCGTTGGGCGATTATTACTCTCTGGTTAACAGTTGGTGGATCTGCTTACGCAACCAGCGTCTTAACGGATCGTCTTGTGTTCTGGAATGCCAAACCTGACTGATTTGGACCGCAGGTAATGCGACAGGACAGGTCTTGAGCAATAAGTCCGGGTTTGCCTTTTGCGCAATGTCTGCGACTGATGTTAAACAAGTAAGTAGCAGATCATTGCTGGCGACTACATGAGCGGGTGATAAAAAACCAGAAAGACCAGCGCAGACCTGACGTTGTAAACCTGATTTAGCCAACTCCTGATCAACTAAACCATCCAGATCTCCCGTCAAGGTCGTGACTATATGACGCGCCTGACAATAGTTACTCAGGCTAAGCGGCTGTTGTGCCAGAGGATGTTGGCGGCGCAACAAAACCACAAACTCTTCAGTCTGTAGTTTTTGCTGATAAAAACTCTCCGGCAAATCGCGATAAAAGCCTGCTATAGCCAGATCACAGTCGCCACGTTCTAACTGTTGTTTTGGCAATATGCCCTGGGTATGGCGCATGACTAACTGAACCTGTGGTGCCTGTTCTGTCAGCACGGCGAGTAAATCAGGTAGCAATAAACTTTCTATATAGTCGGTGCTGTAAATCACCAGTTGATCAGCCTGCGCCAAAAAGTTGGTTTCACTCTGATGCTGGTAAAAACCTTCCAGAGAGGACACCAGTTGCAGAATATCTGCAGAGAGACTAATGGCTTTAGGTGTTGGCGTTAAACCTCTGGCGGCACGGACAAACAGCGGATCGGCAAATTCGTGACGGAGTTTATTCAGTTTATGGCTCAGAGCTGGCTGACTCAGATTCAACCGGTTTGCTGATGCACTGACATTCAGCTCCTCGTACAGTACTTTGAACAGCAGCAATAAATTCAGATCTTTATTTTTAATATTCATTATTTGAATCGCTATTATTGAATCAATTCACTTCTTTGTAGTTTAGCTCTGCGGCACACTGAGCACCATCAAATCGAAAGCCAATTTATAGTAACGAGGTAAACACATGAGATTATTGACGCGCATGATACAACTGGGACTGGCAGCTGCTCTCGCATTTAGCAGCTTCACTATGGCGGCAGAAAAAGTACTGATAGTGGTCACCAGCCACAGTCAAATGGGCACCAGCAATGAGAAAACCGGTTACTGGTTAGGTGAAGTCACACATCCTTACAAAGAGTTGGCAGATGCTGGTATTGAGGTGGATATTGCCAGTACCGCCGGTGGTAAAGCGCCAGTAGATGAACGTAGTCTGGCGGAAGCCGATGCAACCAATCAGTGGTTTATGGCGAATAGCAAACACAAGACCAAGCTGCAGCAGACGCTGAAGCTGGCAGATTTAAAGGCGTCAGATTATAAAGCTGTGTTATTTGCCGGTGGGCACGGCACTATGTGGGATTTTCCACAAGATAAAGCCTTACAGCGATTTGCCGCAGATTTGTATCAGAACAACGGCATAGTGGCTGCAGTCTGTCATGGCCCGGCCGCTTTACTGAACATCAAACTGGCGGACGGCAGTTATCTGATTGCAGGTAAACAAGTCACAGGCTTTAGTAACACTGAGGAAGAGCAAGTGAAACTGGCTCAGGTCGTACCATTTTCCTTGCAGGATCAACTAACACTACGTGGCGCTCACTTCAGCGCGGCAGCCAATTGGCAATCGAAAGTGCTGGTAGACCAGAGACTAGTCACAGGCCAGAATCCACAATCTGCCGCTGCTGTGGGGCAGGCTTTGGTTCGTTTGCTAAAGAGTAAGTAAACCTCAGACTGCTTACTGCAGCAGGGGAGTCTGGGTTTTCATCAAAACTTCGTATTGTTGTCACACTGCTGCAAACTCAGTTCTGTATGCTACAAAGGCTTAAACTTGTTGCATGCATCACTGTTCCTGGTGATTTCCGGGCCCCTGCGAGGGCCCTTTTTTATATGTTACTGTCCAGATGCTACGAATGCTGAAGAGCGGGGAAAAGCTGAATCGCAGCGCGGATTAACCAGGCCCTGAACTGCTTAGCCATGGACAGGCAAGTGGTAAAACTCAGGCTTGAGCGCTACTGGGCAGCACAATTCTATGCACTGCTGTTGAGGAACAGGGAGGCCAGCCCAGACTATGGGTTGTTGTGCTGAAAATAGGGGCAATAATGGTCCTCTGAGTTCTCATTCCACTGAAAACACTACTTTTTTTGCAAGGTTACAATACAATGTCAAGCACTGCTACTATACTGAGCGCGGACAACCTGCGCCTGTTGTAGGGCTTTTCTTAAAGTGTTGGCCGTTTAGCATTCTTTAGACTTGGGGATCAACAAAGACGTGAAGATCAAGTTTGTTACTGCTTGTGTTGTGCTTTGGACAGGATATGCCTCAGCGACAGAAGTAGTGACCCATCCCGCCGTGCCCATGGATCAGCTGACTGTTACTCAGCTGCGCGGTATCTATTCCATGCGACAACAAAACTGGCCCGACGGTACCGCGGTCCGGGTTTTCGTGTTGCCTGCGAAAAACCCAATACATCAGACCTTTGCCAAAGAAAAACTACAGATGTTTCCTTATCAATTGGACAGAATTTGGCAAAAAATAACTTATTCAGGTTTAGGGGCTGCACCAGTTGTATTGACCTCTGAGCAGCAGATGCGCGAAATGGTAGCTAATACCGAAGGTGCAATCGGTTATATCGAGAATTCAGATGAACTATCCAAGCTTAAAGTCATTCGTGTTACGCAGTAAGCTGTGTCTGTTACTGCTGCTGGGCTCTGTAGTACAGGCGCAGGCAGAAGGACTGACAGCAGAGAAAGTACGATGGCATGGTTTTATTTCACAGGGCCTGATCCAGGCTCCTGAAACGAACTTTGTCAATCTGGATGACAGTATCTCCGCTGAGTTGACCGATCTCGGCGTCAATATGTCCTGGGCTCTAACGGATAATTTACGACTGGCAGGACAAGTGGTGTATCTGGATGGCGGTCGTCGTTATACCAAAGGGACCAGGCTGGATTACCTGTTTTTAGATTGGACCTTGCACAGTGATTTTGACTGGCGGCTGGACATGTTCGTTGGTCGTTTTAAAAATCAGCACTGGCTTTACTCCGCTACTCGTGATGTGCCTTTTACCCGCAATGCGATTGTGCTGCCGCAATCTGTTTATTTTGATTCCTTCCGTGACATTGCAGTGGGTAGTGACGGTTTGGCCTTTAAACTGACCCGTAATACCAGCCTGGGTGAAGTGGAACTGAACTGGAGTTGGGGAGCAACCAATTTAAGCAAAGAGCAAAGCCAAATTCTGCTGAGCCAGCTGGCACAGGGCGATGCTGAGCAAGAGTATGTGCATCAGGCCAGTTTGTTCTGGCGTCCGGACCAATCGGCCTGGCAGCTTGGCATCTCGTTGCTCGATTCCGATTTTACCTATGAAAAAGCTGAGCAGGATTATTACAGCGATGGCGCCATGACAGTGCAAAGGGTGATGTTCAATGGGCGCTATGCAGCTGAATTTTGGGAGTTAAGTAGCGAATGGGTGCAGGAAAGGCTGGATATCAGTGATTTTTACGCTCCAGGCTTTCAACGAAACAGCTTTAGTCAGGGCTGGTATCTGCAGGGCCGTTACAATCTGCTGCCCAAGACCTGGGCTTTATTGAGTGTCGATTTATTTGATTTGGATAAAGATGATCGCAGCGGCCGCAAGTTCTCAGAGAGTACAGGCGGTTTGGTCCCTGCCTATTTTGGTTATCAGGATGACCTCACCCTGGGCATCACCTATGATTTTAAAGATAATTTGCGCTTAACTATGGAGCATCACTGGGTGAAAGGTACGGCGCGTCTGGCTTATCCTGTGATGCCTGATCTGCAACATAATAAATCTGAATACTGGCAAATGTGGGCTATGCAACTGATGTACTGGTTTTGACCCTTATGCGACCTTTTGTGTTTAGTTTACCCTGGAAAATTTTGCTGGCCACCATCAGTGCTTTGCTTTGTATGACGGTGCTGCAAACCAGCTTGGGCCTGATGCGGATGGGCGAGGAGTTTGATCGGCAACAGCTGGTGAAACGTGAATCGGCACGGCAACAGTATCTGCAACAAAACGCTATCATTGAGCAGCAATTGCGGGTGTGGCTGGAAAGTTTTTCTGATCTGGTCCGGCTCAGCCAGCAAGCTGATTTTTCCTCTTTTGTTCAACAATTGGCTGAACAAAGCGCCAATATGCAGTTGCACCTCAATATTGAACAAATTTGGTTGCATGACAGTTCCATGCAGTTGCTATTTAGCAGTGGCCAGCAAACCCCTTATTTTTCGCCTGCTTTGGTGCAGAACGTATTGGAACAACAAAGACCTTTGACCGCTAATTTATGCGTGCAGTTTTGTGTGAAGCAGCTAAGTTTGCCGGTATTAAACAGCGCCGGAGAGGTGGCTGTGATGACGGTCACCACGACGCTGGTGGATATTTTATCGGCTTTACATCAAAGCTTAAATTCAGATGTGGCTCTGATCCGAGCCAGTAAAACTGAAGCCGGAAAAATCAATCGCGACTTAATTTCCAGCTCAAATCCCGACTTGTTAAAAGCGCTGCTGCAAAAAGTGTCTGATCTGGAAGCTGATTTGGCTTTAACCAGAGGGCTGGAGCTTGAATACCAGGGGCAACACTACCTGATTTCTGCATTTGAGATGCAAAGTAAAGGCATGTATCTGACCGTGGTCGATAATATCAGTGACTTCGTTGCCACTAATAACGGTTATCGGCGTCAGTTACTTGTGACCTCGGTGATCTTGTTTGGCTGTATGGTGGTTTTAATTTATCTGATCACCAGACGGATCAGCCTGAGACTAAAAACGCTGAGTAAAGCCTTGCCTCTGCTTTCGCAGAAACAATATGCCGGCTTTCGTCAACAAAGTCATTTTCAACCCAGCGTATGGCCGGATGAAGTAGATTTATTGCGCCAGGCCGCTGAAGAGTTAAGTGTCGAGTTGGAACAACTGAACTATAAAGTAGAGCAACATACCAATGAGCTTGAAAAAGTAGCGATGTATGATTTGCTTACTACGTTACCGAACCGGAATATGCTGCAATATCAGTTGGAGCGTATGCTTAGCAACCAAAGCGCAGAAAAAAAATTCCTGGCTGTACTCTTTGTTGATCTGGATGACTTCAAACGTATTAACGACAGCTTAGGTCACGCTTATGGCGATAAGCTGCTAAGACTTGTGGCGCTGCGCTTAAAAGACTGCTGCAGTCCCAAGGACTTATTATGTCGTTTTGGTGGTGATGAGTTTGTTTTTGTTTTGCCGCAATTAAAAGATGTGGATACCCCTTTTCATTTAGCCAGCCAGATTTTGCAGCGTATTCAACAGCCTTTGACTATCGATCAACAAAACTTTGTGATGACCGCTAGTATCGGCTTAACCATGAGTATTGATGCATCTGTAAGCCCTGATGACTTGATACGACAAGCCGATTTAGCCATGCATGAAGTCAAAGTCAACGGCGGTAATGGGGCACAGGCTTATAACCTCGATATGTACCAGCGGGTGCAACAGCGGGTGTTACTGGAACAAGACCTCAAAGAGGCTTTGACACTGAAGCAGTTCAGTATCAGCTTTCAGCCGCAGATGATCATAGCGACGGGGGCTTTGTATGGCTTTGAGGCGTTGATCCGCTGGCACCATCCGGTGCGGGGTATGGTACCGCCTGATGAATTTATTCCAGTGTTGGAGCAATCCAGACAAATAGTACCGCTGGGGTACTGGATTATTGAGCAATGTATGCAGCAGTGTCTGATCTTATTGCACAGTGGCTGGCATCATTTTCGTATCGCCATTAACTTATCGGCAGAGCAGTTTGTTGACCCTGATCTGATCCCCAGGTTAAAGCTGCTATTGGATAAATATGAGCTGCAGGGTACTTATTTTGAGCTGGAATTGACAGAGCGTACTTTGGTACAAAGTATGGAGACAATGCTAAGTATCATGTCGCAAATCAAAGCCATGGGGATTCATTTTGCAATTGACGATTTTGGTACCGGCTACTCATCGTTAAGCTATCTGAAAAAAATGCCGATGGATTGCATCAAAATAGATAAGAGCTTCTTGTCTGGCATGTTAGAGAATGCCGCTGATTTTCAAATCATTGCCTCCACCATCGCCATGGTGCAAAAACTGCAATTGCAAGTGGTCGCTGAAGGGGTTGAAACCCGGGAACAGTTGGAATTATTGCGCCAGCAAGGCTGCGATATAGCGCAGGGCTACCTGATCGCCAGACCTGTGCCACAAGCTGAATTGACAGGCTTTTTAGAAGAGCATTTCCCGAAAGGGATTTGGCGGGGTCATTAAAAATGAGATCGAATCACATTGTTAACAGTTAACAGTTAACAATGTGATTCGATCTTTAGACTTAACGACACAGCTGACCTTGTTGGATATATGGATTCAGAATAGGCGCCATGCCTTTGAGGACTTGCAGTGGTAAAGCTGAAGTAAAACTAAAGTCCTCAGCCTCTTTACCTGGTACAAAAGCCGTCAGAGTACCAAAGTGATTCTCGCCCAGATAAAACACAAAAGTTGCAGTACGGTTAATGGTAGTGGCCTGCACTGTACGTCCCCGGATCACTTGAGTTGCCATCTTGTTGTCACCCGTACCTGTTTTACCACCTATCACCAAAGGTGAACCATCTGCTTTGGTGAACGAACCTTGCAAACGACGTGCAGTGCCGCCATCGGCCACCTGCGACAGGGCAAAACGCAGCGCTCTGGCAACCTCTGGTTTCATTACTCTTTTGGCTTCATCTGGCTGATATTTTAACTTCACTTCATAAGGCGTATTGGCTGCAAAATGTAGCTGATCTACCCGGACTGTAGGTAACAACAAGCCGTCATTCTGGATAATACCTATGAGTTCCGCCAAAGAGGCGGGTCTGTCACCTGAGCTCCCCAGGGCTGTACCCAGAGAAGGCACCAGGTGGTCAAAAGCATAACCCAATTTTTTCCAGCGCTGGTGAATGTCGAGGAAGGCTTCGACTTCCAACATAATGCGGATACGGGTGTCACGGGCACTACGATTCGAGGTTTTAAATAACCAGCGGTACACTTGCTGGCGTTGTTCTGCCGATGCCTCCACAGCCTCTTTGAAGGTGGCTTGTGGGTTTTTCTGCATAAAGCTCAGTAACCATAATTCCAGCGGGTGAACCTTGGCTATGTAGCCTTGATCCATCAGACTGAACTTACCCGGACCGTACTTGTTGTACAGTTCATCTATATCTTTCACTGTCAGATTTTCTTCTGGCAGACGCTGCTGCAGAAAAGCACTGAATTTAGCAAAGTCAGAGTCCGGCAATAAATAACGATGCACTGCTGCCAGACGATCCGGTGTTTGCTTTAAGCCTTCAAAGAAGGTACTTAAGCGGTCTTCTTCAGTTTTCTTCTGGTATTTCCGCCAGAAACGCTGCAGGAAAGAGCTGCCTTCTTTGTCGGCAAAACGACGTAAATAGTCCTCGCGACGTGGATCTTTATCATTTTTTAACAGCAACGAAGTACTGCCAGCGGTTTGGTAGCTGCTGCTGTACGCCACTATGTCTCGCATCAGACGGACAAAGGGCAGGTTAATAGATTCTTTTAATGACTCCAGCACAGTCGGCACTCTGCTGTCTTCTTTTTTCTGGAAGTTATTAAACACCTGCAAACCACCGCCGGTAAAAAAGCGTTCGGCAGGTGATGCAGAGTAGGTGCGCTGTAAGGCTGCATCCAGCATTTTGGACAAGTCTCTGTCTGCTGTATGTGCCATATAAGTCGCTGCCCAGCGGGTTAAATGATCGTTAGGCGCTATCTCAAGGTTCAGCAGATTTTCTGGTAGTTCATCGATAAAGGAGTCGTGCAATTCAGCGACAATTTCCAGATAAGTCGTCAGAACCCGCAATTTAGCTGTGGAGCCTAACTCCAGCTTACTGCCTTCGTTTAAATCAAAAGGCTGGTCGGTATTGTCGGTTTGTACCCTTACTCTGTTGCCGCTCGGCGTCTTCTCAAACAGAGTAAAGCTGTACGTAACTTTGTCTGTGTTGCTGGCACTTAACAGCCTTTCTCCTAAGAGCCCAACTTTTTCCGCAACAGCAGGGGAGGCCAGACTATTGAGGTAATGACTGACTTTTTGTTGTAGCTCATGATGTAACGATACTTTGGCCGTTAGATCCAGCCGGTCTAAATCATACAGTTGTTGGTTCAGCAGCGTACCTAAACGTCCCCGGGCAACGTTGATGCCTTTGAGGGTTTGTGCATCCTGCTTAATACCAGGTGCTTTGCCACCTTTAAATAATAGACGCTGTGACATAGCCGAATCGGCCAAATCTTTGTCTATCACTTTAGCATTAGCCAAAACCCGCAAATGGCTGTTGGTCAGTTCCTCTAAATCATCATGGCCTTGCAGCAGGTAATACGAAGGACGGCGCTGAGCTATCATCAGAGCTAAAACCTGACGTAAAGCCAAGCCCCTTAAACTTCTGTTTTGTTCAGTGGGTTCTGCGTTTAACACCTGATTAAAACGACCAAAGTCAGTGCCAAACCAAGCCCACAAGGCATCACCCACACCGTGTACTTCACCAAAACCAGGAGCTGAAGACAGGGGGACTGAATTTAAGTAGTCCAGTATAACTTCGTGCCGGGTTAAGGATGTATCAGCGCCGTAGCGATAAGCACGGACCGAACCCGAAACCATTTGTAGAAACTTATCGGTAAAACTTTGAGTTAAGCCCTGAGGTGAGTGGCGGTATTTCTCAATCTGAGTCGCGAGGGTACTGCCGCCTGCGGACTGCCCTTCCAGATTTAATACCTTAGTCACCTGAGAAACCGCGGCCATAATAAAACGTGGCCAGTCAACAGCGGGGTTGGCGCGAGAAGGCGAGGTTAAAAGTTTACGGTTTTCTATAAATAATAAGCTGTTACGCACTACAGCTGGGACGTCAGCCGGATGGCTGTAGACGCGTTGTGGATGAGCGAAGGAAAACAACTCTTCGTTGCGGCAATCACCAATCAGTAATCCGCCCTGAGCTTTTTCACGATAAGGCGGAAAAAAACCGAGCTGGGTATAAAACAGCAATTCAGGTGAGAAGGCGGCTTGTTGTTCAATCACAAAGTTATTTTGAGTCAAACGTGGAATAAATTTGGATAACTTCGAATACCCTAATCGTTGGTCAAAAGGTCCGGCTATAGGATAAGACACCTGTTCAGTCGCACCTGACTGCAGTTGGTAGGTCAGTTTTTTGGCATAAAGACTAATTTCTGTCGACTGATAATGAGCTGTATGCAGCTCATAGGCCACCAATGCAGCGCCTGAAAGCACAAGCAGAACTAACAGCGATGGGATAAGGCTGCGACGGCGAGGTTTACCCTCTGGTGCTGGTTGTGCTGACGGTCGTTCGCCACGGTAGTTATCAAATTGCATTTGATTCAAATCTGATGGGGATGACAAGTTCTTATCCATGAGTTCAGGCATCTGCCATGTGGCACGATTTTAACTGGTCTAAGTGGGATTTGCAGCTGAATTTTGTTGAACTTTGTTGAGCAAACATACTGATTTGTTTCCATTTAATGCTTTTTCTCTGCTTTGACCTCTGTATCAGGCAACAAGACCTGGCTATCAAACCATAGTTCAAGACTTTTTCTAAACTCCGGGTCAGCTTTCACTTTGGGCAATATTGTATTGATAAGTTCAACCTGTTGTTGTCCCCATCTGCTGTTGCTACAGCCGACAGCTCCGGCAACAGGCTGCGTTAGCTCAGCCAAAGGCACGTGAACTAAACCTTTTGCCTGCTCTGGTGCGGTTTTTTTCAGGTAGGTCAGAATAATGTCGTAATCAAGAGTGAAATCAATTCGGCCACTTTGGATCATTTTCAGCAACGCCACAGGGCCATCATCGCCAGAGCGTACTAAACCATTGTTGCGGTAAGGCTCCAGTATAGATTCCAGCTCGCCGTATCGGCGACCTGCGGCTAAACCCAATTTAAAAGTTTCATTTTCCAACAAGCTCGCCAGCACCAGCGGGCTGCCAAATTGTTCAGAAAAATGATTCGCTAAGGCTTTACGGGTGATCACACCCTGTGGTCTGTACCAATGGGTCGGCTGACTGAATACTGCTGTATCGGTCGGGGTATTTCTGTGGATCATACAAGGAAAACACAGAGGCTCTTTATTGTTCAGTGCCTGATGGATGCGGGTTTGTGGCATCAGAAAAACTTGATGTCTGACCTGAGGCAAGTGTCTTTGAATGCTATGTACCAGTGCATCACAGATCCCCTGCTGGTCAAAGGCTCCACCGACAATATGAAAAGGAGGCGCTGTATTGGTTGCCCAGTTCAGCAAAGGTTGGGTTGTACTTGCTAAGCTGTTACTGCTCAACAGCAGTACCAGCAGCGCCAACACAAATCGCATCTGTACTATGCCTTGGTTTCTTTAACATATTGTTAATCTAACCAATGCATCGTGTCAGAACAAGGTTTAATTCAGTTCAGCCTCAAATCGGCTGAACTGAATTTATTAGCGCAGAGTCTGATTAATGGTGGTGATGACCACCAACACCATGGGCATGACCGTGTTCAATTTCTTCTGCAGAGGCTGCACGAACATCTATCACATCGATATCAAAACTTAAGGTTTTACCTGCTAATGGGTGGTTAGTGTCTACTTCTGCTTTAAACATACCGACTTTAACTACAGTGACCTGGCGCTGACCTTGTTCTGTGTTCACCACAGCCACCATACCTGGTTTCCACTTTTTAGCGCCCATCAGGTGTTTAACCTGAACACTTTGAATCGCGTCTTCAGTGCGTTCACCATAGGCGTCTGCCGGAGCTAAAGTCACCTGAAATTTATCACCAGCCTGATGACCTTCCATCGCCTTTTCTAAACCTTCAATCAGGTTGCCATGACCTTGCAGATATAAAACCGGGTCCTGACTTCTGGAGTTTTCTAACACAGCTGTTTCGTCTGATAAGGTGTAGTGGAACTGAACCACGGTATCTTTAGTGATTTGCATTGTTTGTTTATCCGCTGCTTGCTCAAAAATGGCCGTCATTATTACGCAATGGCGCTATCGGGTCGACTTTTTTATGTCAGTAAGGGGCTGTTATACCCAAAGTCAGAGGCGTTGCAGGCAAACGCCAGTTGAGTGAGTCCAGAGTATATAGTCAACAAAGCCACTACTTCAGGGACGAGGTGCATTGACAGGATGAGTCTGAACCCAGCTTAACGGGTCCAATGCGTAAAAAGATCGTAACTGCTGGTACAAGGCTGCATGCTGTGCGGCAAATAAATCAGGTTGTTCAAAAAATACCTCGGAAATTACCGCAAAGAATTCGGCCGGATTGGTCGCTGCGTACGCATCAAACAAGGTTGGTAAGTCCAGCGCCAGTTGTTTTTGTAATTGCTCATATTCGCGGGATAACACCAAAGACCACTCTTTATAAGCCTGAGCGCTGCTGAGTTGAGGTGCTCCGGTCGCTTGGCCTTTGAGTTGATCCAATTGATGCGCAAATTCATGGATCACCAGATTATGTCCATCGTTACAAATAGCGGCAGATTTTAAGGTATCAACCCAGGACAAAATAATCTGACCTGTTTGCCAGGACTCCCCCAATCGCACTTGTGTCATTTCACTGACGACACCAGCGTTATCAGCCTGCTGTGTTGGTACCACAAAAGCGGCGGGATAAATCAGAATTTGCTTGAGTTTAGGGTAATAATGAGCGGGTTTATTTAATAACAACAAACAAGCCTGGGCCGCAATGGTCACTCTCATCTCGTCAGTAACAGTGAGGCCAGCACAACCTACAAATTGCTTTTCCGCGACAAAAACCTGGATCAACTTTTTCAGTTGCAGCTGCAAGTCAGCGGGTAAAGCACGAAAATAAGGCATGCGGTGTTTTAAAATTTGTCGCCATGCAGCAGGAAAGGGCTGCTGCTGAATTTTGTTCCGGTGATATTGCCTCCAGACAGGCGGTAAAAATATCGCTGCTAACACTATTAACGTCAGCACAATTAATAACAATAAAGGCACCGCAGCTGCTCCAGTCGCTTTGTCATTGAGCAGTTATGGCGCCACTCTTAATAAATTCAAGGCCAGACTGGCAGAACAAGTTGCGTCCTGGCGGAAAAAAACTATACCCTTTGCAGACGAATCAACGATCGGGTCTGCGAATGAATCTGTTTCAACTGAATTTATATCCTGGGTTAGTGCACAGCATTTTATTACAACTGCGTGATCCGCACGTACAAAAAGACAGACTGCGTTTTAAGTTTAATTTAGAACGCCTGGGTTTTTTACTGGCTGCAGAACTGGCAAAAACTTTGCCTGTGCATCAGGTTGAAGTGCACACTGTGCTGGGCTCAACCCAGATAGAGGTCCCAACCCAGCCTCCTGTACTGGTGACTGTGCTAAGGGCTGGTTTAGCCTTTTATCAGGGCTTTGCCAACGCTTTTGACGAGGCGGACAGCGGTTTTATCGGTGCTTATCGGGTTGAGGGCGACAGTGCAGAACAACTGGAGGTCCGCATGAACTACGCTGCTTTGCCGGATTTAACTGGCCGTGATCTGATTTTAATAGACCCTATGCTGGCGACAGGCGGATCGTTACTTAAGGTCTGGCAACTGATCGCAAGTCAGGCCAGTCCTCGCTCAGTTCATGTAGTTGCAGCTATTGCTGCGCCCGAAGGGGTGGATGCCTTGCGTCAGCATTTACCGCAAAACAGTTATCTGTGGTTAGGTGCCCTGGACCAGCGTCTGAACGAGCAGGCTTATATAGTGCCGGGCCTTGGGGATGCTGGTGACCTGTGTTTTGGCCCCAAGCTCTGAGCGAAGGTTGCCGGGAAACAGGCAGGCGGAGGCTATCTCACTGTAAAGGGCTGCTCAATCATCTATTGCTGTGTGAAGCCTGCTGACTGTCGCTGTGACAGCGAATGGATACAGTGTGGTTTGAAACCGGTAACGTAACTAAATGTTTTAATGCTGAGCCAACTTTTTCCGTAAATGCCAGAAATACCATAGCACCATAGCCACCACCAGCGGGATACTAATGGACTCTATGGTTTTAGCTGGCCATTGTGGCAACCAGTGCAGTATGGCTTGCTGAGCTTTGGTTAATAGTTGCAATGAGTAGTAGCTGATGGCAACCACTGACAAACGTTCAACCGCACTTTGTAGTTTTAGTTGCAAATGCGCTCTTTTATCCATCGAAGCCAGCAGCGTTTGGTTTTGCCAGGCCAGCTTTAAGTTGATTTGAGTACGGAGTAATTCGGTGGAACGGCCTAAACGCTCTGCCAGGTGCTGCTGACGTTTCAGCACGGACTGAGCGGTACGCCAGGCCGGTGTTAAACGCCGCTCGGTAAAGTGCTGTAATGACAGCAGTCCTTCGACAGGCTGTTCATCCAGACTTTTGAGCCTGTCCAGTGTCAACTGGTAATAGGCATGACTGGCTTGTAATCTGCTGCTGTTTTCCGAGATTTGATGTTCGGTCTGTGCAGCTAACTGAATTAACTCATCCAACAACTGCTCGTCATTGCCTTGTTTTTGCTCTATACGTGAGGTGATCACCGCCAGTTGTTGTTCTTGCTGTGGCAATTGATGCAGCGCCAGCTTGCAATAAGGCCAGGCCAAAAGCGCCAGCTTGCGGTAGTTGCCTAAATCGAACAGTTGTTGAACCAAAGCACCTAAAGCACTGCGGCTCAAACCATGATCCAGCACTAACATGCGACCCGCCCCTTCGTTGTGTTTACGAAAGTCCGTCCAAATTCTGGCTTTGCCGTTAAATACCATACTGCTGATCAAATGCTCACTGACAAAAAGAGTGGCAGGGTCTTGGTGTGCCAGTTGAGCTGGCTGCACTATACTCAGCTGCACCACCCGGAACAGCTGCCCCGGTAAGCTGGCAAACCATTCGTTGTCCGGTACTAAGTCCTGCGGATCACAAAATAAGCTGGCCGCTACACCACTGCGAATAAAAGTATAAGTCGAAAATTCGTTGTGCCTCTCCCAGCGTAACCAGCTAGTGCCCAACTGCAGATTGCAGTCTTGTTCATGTGGTTCAAGGGTTTTGCCATGTTGCTGAGCTAACTGGTGCATAGCCTGGTATTCAGCAGTACGTGAAACACTGGATAAGGTCAGTACAAACTGGCAGAGCTGGCAAGGGGAATCCAGAGCCGGGAAAAAGCGCTGTTGCAACTCTTGCTCCAGCAGGTCACGTTGTGGATGTTGGCGTAAATAAAGCTGAACCATACTCGACTCCCAAACGGCTTCACGAACAATTCAAATACCAGAAGCAGTATCTGTACCCAGCTATGACAGTCTGATGTCAATTATTTGATTTTATTGGTAAATCTAGTGTGGTTGCTTCAGTTTTTTATGGCTGATCAATACCTTAATGTACTTTTCCTGTTCAATTCAGCACTAAAATAGTGCATTTTTGTTAACACTTTATTTTCAAATAAAACGAGCTACAGTTAAAACCGGAACACAACAAGGAGGGCAAACCAATGCGAACTTTGTATTTGTCACTGTGTTGTACGGCTATGTTGGCGACTGTGCCGGCTTTTGGCCTTGAAACCTTACCCCAGTTACAGTTAGCTAATTCCTATCAGCAGCAAGACGCAGTGGCTGATTTTTGGATCAGTGAGAAACTGGACGGTGTGCGGGCCTTTTGGGATGGCCATCAATTACGTAGCCGCAGCGGGCAATGGATTAAGCTGCCAGAGCCTTTACGAAAACAGTTACCTGCTTTTGCGCTTGATGCCGAGTTGTGGGCTGGGCGGGGGCAGTTTCAACAGGTGATGCAGGCTTTACAGCATAGTTCAACAGACGTTCACTGGCAGACGATTCGCCTGATGGTATTTGATGCGCCAGAACATCCCGGCACCTTTACCGAACGCTTGCAGTTTTTGCAGCAGCAACTACCGGATTCGACTTTTCTACAACTGATCCCCCAACAGCAACTGCAGAGCAAAGCAGAACTTGAACAGCTGTTAAAGCAGGTTGTCAGCGAAGGTGGCGAAGGGTTGATGTTGCATCATGTAAAGGCGCTTTATCAAAGTGGCAGAGTCGGTCATCTGCAAAAACTAAAGCTGGTGGAGGATGCGGAGGCCAGGGTTGTGGCACATTTGCCGGGCAAGGGGCAATTTAGCGGCATGCTCGGGGCTTTATTGGTGGAATTACCTGATGGTCGTCGCTTTAAATTAGGTTCAGGTTTTAGTCTGGATGAACGTCAAAACCCGCCGCCAATAGGGCGTTTGGTGACTTTTCAATACCGTGGGTTAACTCACAAAGGCACACCTCGTTTTGCGGTATTTGTGCGGGAGCGGCCAGAGCCTTAAAAAGTAGGTCAGCCACTCTTGTTGTCGTCTGCACAACCAGACAGAATAGCGCTCTTCATTGATGAGGTAGCTATGATCAATCTGGCCTTGATGGGCGCTTTTATTCCAACTTTTTTATTTGTTTCGGTTACGCCGGGTATGTGCATGACTCTGGCTATGACGCTTGGCATGACACAGGGCGTGCGCCGTACATTCTGGATGATGTGGGGCGAGATGTTAGGTGTGGCCTTGGTCGCTATTCTGGCTGTGTGTGGTGTCGCAGCTATGATGCTACAGTTTCCGGTTGTATTTCAGTGGTTTAAAATTGCAGGCGCTCTTTTTTTAGCTTATATCGGCTGGCAAATGTGGTGGGCCAAAGGCAAGTTAGCTATTCCTCAGGCCGGTATCAGTCGGGAGCTGATGCCAAGGCGCACTTTATTTAGCCAGGGGTTTGTCACCGCAGTGTCTAATCCCAAAGGCTGGGCTTTTCATATGGCGTTGTTGCCACCTTTTATCGACAGCCAACTGGCGTTTTGGCCGCAGTTGCTGGTGCTGGTGTGTATTATTCTTGTGCTGGAGTTTTTGTCGATGCTGCTGTACGCCAGTGGTGGTAAAGCATTAGGTGCATTTTTCCAGCAACAAAACAAAGTGCAGTGGCTCAATCGTATTGCGGCCAGTTTAATGTTTGCTGTGGCGTTATGGATGCTACTGGGGTAAGACGGCTTCTTGTTACCATCGATACCCCAAAATCAAACTACTGGAGCGCTGCTTCGCTTTTGCCAGCCAGTCATCCCACTGGGTCCTGTTCGCTTGAACGCTGGTTAAGCTGCTGTGCTCCAGTGCAATATCAAAATGGTCTGTCAGCTGATAGGTCCAGTTGATAGTCCAGCTATGGCCTTTGCCATTGTTATCGTCTGTTGGAGTCTGGTCTTGATCTGTCACTTCAAAACGGTCATAACGGACACTGATACTGTGCTGCTCTGATTGATAGTTCAGCATCAGGTAACTACTGCGATAATCTGCGACAACCACCTTTTGCCCCATAGCGGTATCGCCATTCAGATACTGCGCCAGCAGCCGCCACTGTTCTGTCAGTTGATGTTGCAAAGCCAGACTGACAAAACGGGTGTCCCAGGCATACTGGCCATCTTTAAAGGTCGTAGGTTCGCCTCTGTTGTCATACCAATAAAGCCGGGCTTCGGTCTGGTCTTTGTGCTGCCAGTGCAGTCCTGCGTAATAGCCGGTTTTATGATCCAACTCGCGATTGGGTTCGACCCAGGCCGGTTGTGGTTCCACGGTCCCGCCTGGCGCTATGCTGAGGTAGTTGGCAAAATCAATGCGTTCGCCGATGCCGCTTTGCAGATTATGCACAGCAAAACCTCGCCAGGTTAAGATAGAACCTGCCGGATCGTTGCCTTGAAATAACGCGCCAACCCACTGAAAACTATGGTCTGATTTAAAAAAACGGCCGGGACGACTGACTGACAATTCAACTGCTCTGGTTTTGATTTCTTCGGCCATCCAGCTGTTGATGGCAGAAAATGAATGGGTATAAGGCGAAGTCCAGGCCAAGTCGGTATTTTCCAGCGACATCGCAGGATAAAATACGCCAGCTCTGCCTCGAACTCTGTAGCCTGAGGCAGGTAAAGGGCTCCAGTTTAGCCAGGCTTCTGTCACTCCAACCCCTGCTTCTGGTGCTCTGTGCC
This sequence comes from Rheinheimera tangshanensis, assembly GCF_014645135.1. Taxonomy (GTDB): domain Bacteria; phylum Pseudomonadota; class Gammaproteobacteria; order Enterobacterales; family Alteromonadaceae; genus Pararheinheimera; species Pararheinheimera tangshanensis. The sequence continues at coordinate 237,538 of NZ_BMLH01000005.1, read as the reverse complement.
ACTGTGCATGCACTACTGCCGAAAAATCAGAATCGCCTTCAAGTAAAGCAACCAGATACTGTGGTCCAGCTCCGGCCTTTGTGTGATAGCCAAATTGTCCTGTGCCTTTTTGCCACCAGGGCGCTAAATAATCTGCTGTATCATTTTGTTTATTAAGATAAAATTCGCCTCGCCCTTTTAGGCTCAGTTGTTCGGATGCTGCTGTGGTGACACTGAACAGCAGTGCTGGGATCAGGCTGATTAAAAAAGCAGTCGGACGAGTGGGGGACATCCCTGGATTCCTTATTTTTATTCTGCCTTGATAGTAGCAGTTTGTATCAACGGGTAAAAACACGGAGATCTGAAAAGTTTCTGCTGCTTTATCTGGTAGATGATGACAACAGGTCTAAACTGCTTTAGTTTAAGCAGACTTTAGCCAGGTCCGGCTCACGGAGTGATGATTGAATGACCTTTGTAACCCCTGTTTTGTGTCTGGTTTTTTTACTGTCTTTCCATGCCACAGCTGATGTTAAGCTGAGCATCACGGATCAACAAGGCCAGCCACTGGAAGATGCTGTGGTTGAATTGCTTGACCCGGCGAACAAAACCTTTTCCGTAAAAAAGGCAGAAGTAAAACAACAGGACCTGACTTTTATTCCTTTTGTGTCAGCCTATCAAATAGGTACCGAAGTCGACTTTCCGAATATGGATAAAACCCGGCATCATGTTTATTCTTTTTCTCCTGCCAAAGTCTTTGAATTAAAGTTGTATGCCAACAAACCTGAGGCTCCTGTGTTGTTTGACCAGGCAGGTATTGTCGCTTTAGGCTGTAATATTCACGATTATATGCAGGCTTATATTTATGTAGGGCAAAGCCCGTTTTTACAGGTGACAGATGCTAAAGGGCTGGTGACTTTTAACGATGTTCCTGATGGCAGCTATCAGCTCAAACTCTGGCATCCATGGCAAAATGCCGACTGGGTGACACAACAAATTCAGATTAAACAAGGCCAGATGATGAGTTATCAACTGGCTATTACCGCTCAGGAAAAACCCAAAAAGCCGAAAAAAGGCTTTGGTGCTTCCTATACGCCCTGATTTTTAACTAACCCGATTTTCTAACCTAAAGGAGCCGACTCATGGCCACAGTAACATTAAAAGGTAATCCATTTCAGACCGTAGGCGAACTGCCGGCAGTGGGCAGTAAAGCCCCTGATTTCACCTTAACAGGTGCAGGTTTAGCGGATGTGAAACTATCAGATTTTGCCGGACAACGTTTGGTACTGAATATTTTCCCGAGTGTGGATACTCCAACTTGTGCTACCTCTGTCCGTACTTTTAACAAAGCCTTATCAAGCTTAAGCAACACCACAGTCTTGTGTGTTTCTGCTGACTTACCTTTTGCTCAGGCTCGTTTTTGTGGTGCTGAAGGTTTAGAGCAAGTGAAAAATGGTTCAAGTTTCCGCAGCTCTTTTGGCAAAGACTACGGTGTAGCTTTTTCTACAGGTCCTCTGACAGGGTTACTATCCCGTGCTGTAGTTGTCATTGGCACTGACGGTTCAGTGTTGTACACAGAGCAAGTGGCTGAAACTGCAGATGAACCTTCGTATGAAGGTGCTTTGGCTGTGTTAGCTTAATAGTGTTGTGGGTCAGAGTCGCGCACTCTGACCCTCATTTGAAGAGTGCTTGATGCGATACAGACTTCTTTGTGTTTTAGCTTTGCTGATACAGCCTCCTGTGGTGGCCGATCTGCCAATTCTGTCAGACAAAGTGCTGCGCATGGGGATCCATAATTTTCCACCTGATTTTGTTGTCAGTGCTGATGGTAAAACTTGTGCCGGAGATGGATATCTATTGGCTCAGCGGCTTTTTTCGCAAGCAGGCTTTAAGTTAAAAGCAGTTTGTACCACACCTGCCCGGATGTATCTGTTACTGGACCAAGGCGAGGTGGATTTTAGTATCAATGTAAAAACCACAGCGGCTATCAGTAAAAAACATAAATTTGTTGAACCCGCCTATATGCCGATGCAGTTGATGCTGTATAGCCATCAGTTGAGCACTGATGCGCCACAAGATAAAACTGTGGCAGCGATCCGCTCCTTTGATTATTTAGGTCAGCGTCAGCAATTACTGCAACAAGGCTATCAGTTAGTCGATATGCCGGACAGTATTAGTGCAATTCAGTTATTTTTGCATCAGCGTACTCAACACTTAATTAGTTACCAAGGCCCTTTTGTGGCTTATGCTGATACGCAATCCACTGATGTGGTCGCTGGCTTAAAACAAAAGAAGCTGGCAGAAATAGATGCCTATTTTGTTGTCTCTGCTGCTTCCGCTGATCATCAACGTGTTATTGAAGTGTTGCAGCAGTATGCCAAGGCTCATAGTTGCAGTTATCTTAAAGGTTGTCGTTAATCCAACTGTCCGGCTGGCTGATTTTTGCTTTTTAGACAGTGAAAAGCATTGCGTGGGTAGCGTTGTTTTTGTTTGAATACTACTTACTTTTATCCCTGCAGAATCTGTTTATGTATATTAAAACCCTAGATCCTTTATCTGCACCGGCTGCACATTTGTTGGCATTGTCTGATGCGTATATGGCGTCTTTATACCCGGCTGAAAGTAATCATATGGAAAGCCCAGCGGCTTTGGCATTGCCCAATGTCCTATTTTTAGGGGCTTATCTGGATGGTGACTTGGCAGGCTGTGGTGCTGTTAAAATAATGAATGATGATGGCAGTTATGGTGAGATCAAGCGGGTTTATGTGCTGGAGTCTTTCAGAGGCCGTGGTGTGTCAAAGCAGCTGATGCAAGCGTTGGAAGCTCATCTTGTGGAACAACAAGTCCTGCTGGTCCGGCTTGAAACAGGTATTTCTCAGCCCGAAGCATTAGGACTTTATGAAAAGTTAGGATATCACTACAGGGCTCCCTTTGGCTCTTATCAGCTAGATCCCTTAAGTGTGTTTATGGAAAAGCGTCTTTAACTCAGCCAGTTTTTCTCCAGGAAAAATGCTTACTTACTGATCAGTCGTGTGTTTTTGAGCTAAGCTGTTCCTTGTTCCTGATTAATGTACTTTAATCAGGCATCCCCCCGATAACAAAGGATACAAGGAACAGGATTTATGCGTGTTTGGACTACCCAATTATGGATACTGCTGGCGGCGTCTCTGCTGGCAGGTTGTAGTGCTTTACCTTCTTCTACCTCATCACAAGCCAATTCATCTGTTGCAGCACAACCAAGTCATTGTATCGGCATAATTCAGGCTCCAGCTGCAGGACTCAAAGCCATTTCGGATCCAGATCTACTGCAATCTGCTTTAGGCCAGCCTGATAAAGGCCAGCTTTGCATGGGGCAGGTGTTTGTCGCTACAGCGCCAGTGAAGGTCTATCGAGTCTGGGATCAGAGCAAAAGCTATACGTTATACGGTCGCTGGTGGTCATTTATGCGACCTGAAGGTCCAACAGAGCAGTACAGAGAAGCCAATGCTATTTGTCCAAACTGGAGCGTATTAAACCAAATGAGCAGCTGTACATTAAAAGTGGGTAGTAAAATTGTGGTAGGGCCAGGTCAAAGTGCCGATTGTGGCGATGGTCTGGTTTATCCTAAGTCTGCTGTGAATCAGGTCTATATCAATAACGATTCTCGTAACAATGTGTTGTGGGTCGAAAACTGTGACGCTGGTAGTAACTGGCCGCAATAGGGAGAGCAGAGCATGCATAAAAGTCGTTTAGCCGCTTTTGTTCTGGATAGCAAAGTGGACAATATTTAGCAGACCAGTGAATTTTGGAGCCAGGCGTTAGGTTATTAGCAACTGCCTGCAGATCCGCAGTGGACCGAGCGTTATGCCTACCTGAACAATACATCCACTGAGCCCAAACTATTGCTGCAAAAAGTTGAACACCCAAGCCATATTTACCAGGATAGTGAGACTGACAATAGTGCGGCTGAAGTGGATCGCTTGAGCAAATTGGGCGCTTTTGTTATCAAACAAATGCCACTCTTTAAACTGATCGGTGCTCTTCGTCCATCGATTTTGTCTGGTGATGCCACAACGCGCCGATTTTGCCCAAAGCCCTGATGTAAAGCTCTGGCCCTAACCTCAGTTTGCTTTTGTTTTTCTGTTATTGCCTTTGTCCAACTCCAAAGGGCTTGTGTTCAACTTTCCCTCCTTAAAGTGTTTTATTTTTAAAAGTTAACATCTGTTCACTCACTTTTGTATTTTCGCTCAAATTATAAATATAAATAACTTGTTTAAATTCATTGGTTTGATTGTTTTGTTTATTGTTTTTAAATCCTGAAAGTGGAGTTTCATTTATTTTTAGTGTACAACTGTGCGCTGAATTCAAGTGGAAGGACCAGTGTGAACGAAACGATCTCTTTATGGGGCCAGCGCCTCTATCGCCAATTTAGCTTAATGCTGGCCAATCAGCCGAAGCTGAGTTATTACCTGCAGCCTTTGCTGCGCTGGAACAACGCCGAGCTGCATCCGGACTATTACAGTGCCCGCATTGTCGATTCTGGCTGGGAAACCGAACAGATATTGAGTGTCTGGTTAGAGCCAGAACCCTCCTGGACTGGTTTTACGCCAGGTCAGCATCTGCTGGTGACTTTGTTGCATCAGGGGCGTTATATCAGTCGTAGTTTTAGTATCAGCTCATCATCCGGGTTATTTGCACAGCAAAAGCAAATTCGTATTAGTTGTCGAATTCAGCCTCAGGGTCAGTTCACGAAAGCCTTAGCGGCAGACATTGCTAAGCTGACTCATTTAAGTATCAGCGCTGCAACAGGCGACTTTGTGCTGGAGCCCCAGACAGATGGTGCGCCGCAACAAAGTATAGTGATGGTGGCTGCAGGCTCTGGCATAACGCCACTCTGGTCCATGTTAAATAGTTTGCGTTGCTGGACTTCGCCTGTTGTGTTGTTTTATTGCGTTAAAAATGCAGCACAGGCCGCTTTCTTGACTGAGCTGAGACTACTGGCGGCAAAACAACCCCTGTTTGAACTGCAGCTGATTGAAACAGCAAGCACGGGCCGGCTGAACTTAGTTCAGCAGTTAAAAGAAAACACTAAGGTTTCTCTGACCAATGCTCTTTACTACCTCTGTGGTCCCGCTGCTATGAGTCGTCAGTACAAGGATGACTTGATACAACAAGGTGTGCCATCAGATGCTGTTCATGCAGAGCGGTTTGGCTTAGAACTGGCTGCAACACAAGGACCTGTTAAGCAAGCCTTGCTCATAGAGCAGGGAAAAGTCACAACAATAGAAGCCGCTGCCGGAGTGCCGTTATTGCAGGCTGCGGAACAACAAGGCTTGAGTCCGCGTTTTGGTTGCCGTATTGGCGTGTGTTATCAGTGTGTGTGTCAGAAAAAATCAGGACAGGTACTGAATTTACGTACAGGGCAGATTTCAGGTGATGGCCCTGAGCAAATTCAGTTGTGTATCAGTGCTGCGCACAGCGATCTGCAAATCGAGTTATAGGATCACGATGAAACTTACAGAACAACAATTATCCGAACTGGCTGCTGAGCTGGATCAGGTGAAAGCCAATGTGATGAACCAATTGGGTGACAAAGAAGCACGCTATATACGCCGTATGCTGCTGACGCAGCGCTTAAGCGCTATTTCAGGTCGCATCCTGATGGTGTTGGGTTTTGTTACGCCATGGTTGTGGGTATTCGGTGTTGCCCTGTTGGCACTGGCCAAAATTCTCGACAATATGGAAATAGGCCATAACGTTTTGCATGGTCAGTACGACTGGATGAATGACCCTGTGTTGCATTCAAAGCGCTTTGAATGGGATATCGCCTGTGATGCTGGCTCCTGGAAACGCACCCATAATTTTGAGCATCACACTTACACCAATATCATCGGAAAAGACCGCGATTTTGGCTATGGCTTATTACGCTTAAGTAACGACTTCCGCTGGCGTCTGCGTAACTTATGGCAGTTTGTCACCTATCTGCTGTTAAGCACTTTGTTTCAATGGGGTGTGTCTTATCACGAGCTGGCGGGGGAGCGGGTATTTTTTGGTAAAAAGAAAGCTGATCGGGTCAACAGTGTTAGTCACAGCGATTTGAAAAAAGCTTTTTTTGGTAAAGGTGCGCGTCAGTTGTTTAAAGATTATGTATTTTTCCCTTTAATCGCCGGGCCTATGTGGTTATGGGTGTTGGCTGGCAATGTACTGGCGAATTTGATCCGTAACTTATGGACATCTACTGTGATTTTTTGTGGTCATTTTACTGCTGATGTTCATACTTTTACTCAGCAGCAATGCGAAGGCGAAAGCCGCGGTCACTGGTACTACCGGCAAATTCTGGGGTCATCCAATTTTACCGGGCCACGCTGGTTTCATATTTTGACGGGGCACTTAAGCTGCCAGATTGAGCATCATCTTTATCCAGATATGCCAGCTTTGCATTATCTGACAGTGGCACCGCAAGTGCAGGCTATTGCTAAAAAATATGGTATTGCTTATAACAGCGGAAGTTTTTTACGTCAGTACGCTACCGTAGTCGGGCGGATCATCCGATATTCGTTCCCTGGCGGTAAAGCCACTCCAGCTTAAGCTAGTGCCGAACTACTCCAGTATGAAATAAGGACGGAACAATGTTATTTGCCGATGTGATGCAACAGTTTAAAGCTGGACAGCCAGATACACTGCAGATTGAAGTGCCTGAGCAATGGGGCCAGGGCCGCGCTGTGTTTGGGGGGATGGCATCGGCTTTAGCTTTAGCGCATTTACTGACAGAACTGCCGACGAAGATCCCGCTGCGCTCAGTGTCCGTGTCTTTTGTTGCGCCGTTAAATGCTGGACCTGCTGTTGTATCGCGGCGTATTTTGCGCCAGGGCAAATCAGTTATTCAGGCGATGGTGGAAATTACGCAGCAGGATCAGGTGGCATTAGTACTGCTGGCGAGCTTTGGGGCGGAGCGGTTCTCGGAATATAAAGTGGCCAGCGAAACAGCGCCGGCTTTTGTCGAAACCGCTTTAGTGATGCCCAAAAAGGGTCCTGTACCAGAATTTACCCGCCATTTTGATTACCACATCACTCGTGGTGTTATGCCTTTTTCTGGTGGCACAGGCACAGAGTTAGGTGGACTTATCCGTTTTGCTGAAGGTCAACGTTGTGCTGTAGGCGTGCTGGAGTTACTGGCTCTGGTCGATGCCTGGCCACCGGTCAGTTTAACTTTACTGAGTCAACCCGCTCCTGCCAGTTCCTTAACCTGGACTATTGAATTTATTCAGCCGCATCAGAGCGCTGAAACTAAAGCTCTGACGACAGACTGGTGGTCTTATTTGGCCAGTATTGAGCATGGCGCAGATGGTTATCACCATATTGAAGCCAAGTTATGGCAACCGGATGGTCAGTTAGCGGCGATCAGTCGTCAAACGGTCACAGTATTCGCATAGGCTCAGAGCCACATATCGGATATAGAGTACTTACCAGTATTAGACATAGTGCAGACTTTTGATTGAAGGTTAGGTTTGGTTAAAATTTATACTCGCTGAGCACGGACGCTTCTGTTATAGTGCGCGCCCTTTTTCCCGTGCCAGTTTCTGTGTCAATAGAGAGTACCCATTTTTGAGCAATACCACTTTTACCAGTCTGCCTTTAGCAGAACACTTATTACAAAGCCTTGATAGTCTTGGTTACAGTCAGATGACGCCTATTCAGCAACAGGCTTTGCCTGTGCTGCTGGAAGGAAAAGATATGCTGGCTAAAGCCCGCACCGGCAGTGGCAAGACAGTGGCTTTTGCTTTGACTTTGCTACATAAACTGGCGGTGAAGCGTTTCCGTATCCAATCGCTGGTGCTTTGTCCTACCCGTGAATTGGCTGAGCAGGTTGCGCAGGAAATCCGTCGTTTAGCCCGCAGCCAGCACAATATCAAAGTCTTGACCCTGGTCGGTGGTGTTTCTATAGGTCCCCAAATTGGCTCGTTAGAACATGGCGCTCATATTATTGTCGGCACACCGGGCCGTATTCTTGAGATGATCGACCGTAACCTGCTAAACCTGTCTGATGTTGAAACGCTAGTGCTGGACGAAGCAGATCGTATGCTGGATATGGGGTTTGCTGATGATATTGGTGTTATTCTGAACGCCTTGCCTGCTGATCGCCAAACCTTGTTGTTTTCCGCCACTTATCCGGACAAAGTCAACGACTTAAAACGCCACTTAAAAGCCGATGCCGTGCAGGTTTTTGTTGAAGATGCTGAACAAACTGACATAGAGCAAAAGTTTATTGAAGTAGAAGCGCAAAACAAAATACCGGCCTTAAAGCAACTATTATCTTGGCATGGCGCCAAGCCCACGCTGATTTTCTCCAATATGCGCAAGGATACTCAGGACATTTGCGACGAATTATCTGCTGCCGGTTACAGTGTAATGCCGTTGCACGGTGACTTAGAGCAGCGAGACCGTGAGCGGGTATTGATGCAGTTCACCAACCAAAGTTGCCTGATTATGGTGGCCACAGATGTAGCAGCCCGTGGTCTGGATATCAGTGCTTTGCCTTTGGTCATAAATTACGATTTAGCCAATGATCCTGAAGTGCATGTACACAGAGTAGGGCGTACTGGCCGAGCCGGTAGCGAAGGTCTGGCTTTAACGCTGGTAACACCCTCGCAAATGGGTCGTCTGGCGGCACTGGAAGATCAGTTGGCTCTGACAGCACAGTGGGCAGAGTTAACTGCTTATCCTGCTAAAGACGCTGTACCAGCTCGTGCTCCTATGCGTACCATCATGATCGATGGCGGTAAAAAAGACAAAGTACGACCAGGTGATATAGTCGGTGCCTTAACAGGGGAACTGGGTTTGTCTTTCGAGCAACTGGGTAAAATAAACGTGCTGCCTATGGTCAGTTTTGTTGCCGTGCGTAACGATATGGCAAGTGCTGCCTTGAAACGCTTAAGCGAAGGCAAAATCAAAGGCCGCCAATTCCGCTGCCGTTTTGTCTAAGAAAAAAATATGAAAATGGGGTCAGATCACATTGTTAACTGTTAACAATGTGATCTGACCCCATTTTTACTTATGGCTACAAAAAGTATCTGATGTAAGAGGAAAAATCAGCCGAATGCACTAAGCTCAAAGCGGATAGACACTAAAAAAGAGGCCGCTTATGAACGTTCAATACTTTCTATGCAGCGCTGTAGTTTGTCTGCTGTTGTTTAGCTGTACACCTGCTGAAACACAAAATTCTGCCGTTATGACTCCTGATGCTGTCGCTAAAGTGGCAGAAACGCCTTCTGAACCCAAAGTTGCGCCTTGTCAGCTAAAACTGGGTTTTGAATCCTGGGAACCCTACCAATATGTCGGACTTGAACAGCAAGCCAGCGGACTGGATATTGAAATAGTGCAAGCCGTTGCCGGACGCATGAATTGCAGCTTGGTGCTGCAGCATGGCACCTGGCAGGAGTTGCTAGGACAGTTTAGGCAAGGGCAGTTGGATGTGCTGTTGGGCGCATCCAAAACACCAGCCCGTGAAGAGTTTGCTTTGTTTTCAGAGCCTTACCGTGCTGAGCAGTTTCAGCTATTTGTCCGCAAGGATGACGCCAGTAAATACAACTTTGCTTCTGTGGCAGAAATGGTTGCCGCTAAGCATAAGGTGGGGCTTATCAGTGATTATTACTATGGCGAACAAATCAGTGCCTTGTACGATGACGATCAGATGCGCCCCCAGTTTGTTGAATCAACCATGAGTGAGCAAAACATAGCTGTGCTGTTGGACGATCAGGTTGATGCTGTACTGGAAGATAGTTTTGTTGGCGCCGCTATTATCCGACGTAAAGGACTAGAGCAACAGATTCAGCCACATAAGGTGAAACTCCCTGAAACTCCCATTTATGTGATGTTTAGTAAATCAACCGTTCAGCCAGAACAGGTTAGCTCCTTTAACGAGGCGCTTAAACAACTCAAAGACAGTGGCGATTATCAGTTACTGATAGGTAAGTATCAAAGCTAATCACCAAACTGGCGAGCCAGCAACGATGCAGTAAAGCTGGCTTTGAGATAAAAACCTCTGGGCAGGGTTTGAATAGGTTGCCCATCAGCGCCAATAGCAGCAGTTAAAACTTTGCTATTGGCCGCTTTAGGTCTCAACTGCAGTACTTTACCGTGAGCGCCTTTAATTCTATCTATGCCACCTAACACAATCAGTTCCATCAGCTCTTCCCAGTCTTGTTGCAACAGAGCCTGCTCCTGAGTATCCGGGCTCCAGAAAAAAGCTGTGCCTATCTGGCGTTCTGCCAAAGGGATGCCACGCTCGGCTAGTACTGGCACAAACAGCACTCTACTGAGCTTGCGGCAGACCCATGAGTCATGCCAGCGCAGACCTGCAACATCTGTTAAAGGTGCCACACAAACATAAGTGCTTTCCAGAGGTTTACCAAAGCTGTCCACAGGCAGGGTTTTCAGTTCAACTCCTAAATGTGGAAAATCAGGTTCAGCTTTGCTGCCACTACTGGCGCCTAACACCAGTTCAAGCAATTGGCCCACTGTGCCTTTGTCGCGCTGCAGATTAGCAGGCAACTGCAGCTGGCATTGTTCTGCTAATTGGCCCAAGGTCAGGCCAGCAATCATGGCGCAGCGTTCCGCTAATTCTTCGATGTTTTTCGGGGGCTGGCTCATAAAAACTTCTTCTATACAGCAGTGTTTCAGGTCTTTAAAAACATTACCATTTTTTGCTTTGGTTTGCTGCTCAAAAAGCAAGCAAAGCAAGTTATGCACAGTTGTAACACTGCTTAAATACCAAGCTTTTCGATATAACTTACTGTTTTTTATAAATATTTATCAATACTGGTTTGGCTGTTATTCCAGCATTTGCAAGTTATTCAAGAATAAAAACACCCTTATGCACAGCTTTATGTACAGAGCCTGTGTAGAAGTTCACAGTGAGCGCTAATTAATCAGTTAAATTGTGGATAACTCTGTAAAAAATACAATTTGCCGAAGTCGTGACTTTATGAAAGAATCGATGAAACAACAGCTGTAACTAAGCTAGAGGTTTTTGTGATCGACGCTGAAGGCTTCCGGGCCAACGTCGGCATTGTAATATACAACCACCAGGGACAGGTGTTTTGGGCAAGGAGATACGGTCAGCATTCCTGGCAGTACCCACAGGGTGGCATTGATGAAGGGGAGACCCCTGAGCAAGCCATGTACCGCGAGTTAAACGAAGAAGTTGGTTTACAGCCGCACGATGTAGAAATTATTGCGGTCACCAAACACTGGCTAAGGTACAAGTTACCCAAGCGTTTAATCCGGCGTGACAGCAATCCTGTGTGTATAGGGCAAAAGCAAAAATGGTTTTTGTTGCGCCTGACCTGTAAGGATGAAGACGTAAATCTGTTAAAAACTTCGCATCCGGAGTTTGATGACTGGCGTTGGGTTAGTTATTGGTATCCGGTGCGTCAGGTCGTCGCCTTTAAGCGGGAAGTGTACCGCAAGGTGATGAAAGAGTTTGCCCCTATTGCATTGCCGTATCTTCGTAGAGATGGAAAAAATGACAAGTTAATCAGAAGGGGTTAAGAATGCTGAGCCAGTTAAGGCGCATAGTGCAGGATGTGGCGCAAGAGCCGGTACTGAATAACGCATTGGCTGGCTTAGTTTCGAACGTAAAAAATGCTCTGAAAACAGAGTGTTGTTCTGTTTATTTAGCCGACTATGAACAGCAGCATTTTATGCTAATGGCCACAGACGGTTTAAATCCTGAAGCTGTTGGCCACATTGCGATAGGTTTCTCCGAGGGATTAATTGGCTGGGTTGGTCAGCGTGAAGAGCCGATTAACCTGGCGCAAGCCCATCTGCACCCGCGTTTTAAAGTCACCCCTGAAGTCAGTGAAGATCGTTTTTCGGCTTTTTTAGGCTGCCCTATTATTCATCATCGCAAAGTGCTTGGCGTCTTAACCATACAGCAGGGTGAATCACGGGTGTTCAGTGAAGATGAAGAATCTTTTTTGGTTACTCTCGGAGTCCAGCTGGCCTCTGTGTTAGTCAACGCCGAGATGCGCCAGGTTGCCAGTCAGAATTCGAAACAACAAAAAAGTACAGGACAGCTGCAGGGCTTACCAGGTGCTCCTGGCATAGCCATTGGCGAAGGTTTTGTGCTGGAGCCCTCCAGTGACTTCGATGCGATATCACTGAAAAAGGTCGATGATCCGGAGAAAGAGCTGTCGCGCTTTTACAAAGCCGTCAAAATCACCAAAGCAGAATTTAATCGATTAGCCGAGCGCATGGCCGGGCATTTGCCAGCAGACGCTTTGGCTATTTTTGATGTTTATCATCAGTTGTTGGACGCAGCCAGTCTGGGTAGCGAAATTGAAAAACAAATCCACGAAGGCTGGTGTGCTAAAAGCGCACTGAAACGTGTGGTTGAAAAGTTTGCCCGCCAGTTTGACGATATGGACGATCCCTATCTTCGCGAGCGCGGTACTGATATCAGGGACTTAGGCCAGAGGGTGCTGAATCATTTGCTTGATACTGAACAGCGCCATCATAAATTGCCGGAAAAAGTTGTGTTAGTGGCCGATAATGTCACCGCCACTATGCTGGCAGAAATCCCTCGTGCTCAGCTTGTCGCGATAGTGTCGCTCAAAGGCTCTGTCAACTCACACGCCGCTATTATGGCCCGTGCTCTGGGTATTCCTGCTGTGATGGGGCTGGACGAGCTGCCACTATTCCACTGGCAAAGTCAGCGTTTAATTGTCGATGGCTACCGTGGTCAAATTTTAGTAGGTCCTGCTGAGGCCATAGTGGCTGAATACCAGGCCTTGATCAGTGAAGATGCGCAGCTCAGCGCCCGTTATCAGTCTGAGATGCATTTAAACGCCCAGAGCGCTTGTGGTGCACCTTTTAGCTTAATGATCAATGCTGGTCTGGCGATAGAGCTTGAGAGTGCTCAGCCGTCTTATACAGATGGTATTGGTTTATACCGTACTGAATTCCCTTTTATTATGCGCAACCGTTTCCCGACCGAAGCGGAGCAAATCGAACTTTATAAAAAAGTGCTGGCTTCTCACCCCACCAAAGCCGTGGTGATGCGCACTTTAGATGTTGGCGGTGATAAAGCTCTGCCGTATTTCAGCATTATTGAAGAAAACCCCTTTTTAGGCTGGCGTGGTATTCGATTAACTTTGGATCACCCTGAAATATTCCTGGTTCAAATCCGCGCCATGCTCAAAGCCAATATAGGCCAGGGCAACTTACATATTCTGTTGCCGATGATTTCTGATTTGGCTGAAGTGGATGAATCGCTACGCTTGATTAAACAAGCAACTTTCGAGTTGACGGATGAATTAGCAGGCACAGAAGTGCAGCTGCCGAAAGCTAAAGTCGGCGTGATGATTGAAGTGCCGTCTATCATGTATCAGTTGCCTGAACTTGCACGTAAAATTGATTTCTGCTCTGTCGGCACCAACGATTTAACTCAGTATTTATTGGCGGTAGACAGAAACAACCCACGAGTCGCGGGTTTGTATGATGCGATGCATCCTGCGGTACTGCGTGCTTTGCATCAAATGTCATTACAGGCTCAGGGTTTACAGTTGCCTATGAGTATTTGTGGTGAGTTGGCAGGTGAACCTGCTGGTGTGCTGATTTTAGCAGCTATGGGTTATGACAAATTCAGTATGAACAGCAGTAACCTGGCAAAAATTAAATGGTTATTACGCAGAGTGAATATGTCAGAGCTGCACTTACTGCTGCCAGAAATTCTGGCGTGTCAGTCACCAAAACAAGTTCGTCTGCACGTACAGCGATTCCTTGATCAAAAACAGCTGTTGAACCAATTGCGTGCCTAAAAGGACCAAGGGCTGTTACAATGTTTGACCTTATCAAGATGAGTGCATCCGGGTGGATGCACTACTGATTTATTGATTAGAACAGGACTTTTCATAGTGGATTCTTATTTCTTATTCCCGCAAATTGACCCGGTGATCTTCAGCATAGGGCCAGTGGCCGTGCGCTGGTATGGTCTTATGTATGTGATTGCTTTTTTACTGGCGAACTGGCTGGCGAACCGGCAAGCCGATAAACCAGGTTCAGGTTGGACCCGCGATCAGGTCAGTGACTTGCTGTTTTTCGGCTTTTTAGGCGTCATTGTTGGTGGTCGGGTGGGTTATGTACTGTTTTACAGTTTCAGTAACTTTATTGCCGACCCACTGTATTTATTCCGTACCTGGGAAGGCGGCATGTCCTTCCATGGTGGTGTGTTAGGTGTGATGGCCGCTATGGCCTGGTTTGCCTGGCGCAATAAAAAGCGCTATCTGGAACTGGGCGATTTTGTTGTGCCGCTGCTGCCTTTAGGTTTAGCTTTTGGTCGTTTGGGTAACTTTATCAACGGCGAATTATGGGGGCGCACGACAGACGTGCCATGGGCGGTATTGTTCCCTAATGCGGGTATGTTGCCACGCCATCCGTCTCAGCTGTATGAGCTGTTGGCTGAAGGCATCATCCTGTTTATTTTGCTGCAATGGTACAAACGCAAAAATCCACCAGCCGGTAACGTCGCGGGTTTATTCTTGCTTGGCTATGGGACAGCGCGTTTTATTATCGAATTCTTCCGCGAGCCGGATGCGCATTTAGGCTTGTTGTCGCTGGGTATGTCGATGGGGCAGTGGCTCTGTATTCCAATGATTATTGCTGGTTCAGGCCTTATTATCTGGGGCTATAGCCGTCAGAATAAAATTTCAGCTAAAGAGAGCAAGGCATGAAGCAGTATTTAGACTTAATGCGCCATGTGCTGGAACATGGCCATAAAAAATCAGACCGTACTGGCACTGGCACTATCAGCGTGTTTGGTTATCAGATGCGTTTTGATTTAAGTCAGGGCTTTCCGTTGGTGACCACCAAAAAGTGTCATCTGCGGTCCATTATTCATGAGTTGCTATGGTTCCTTAAAGGCGACACCAACATTCAGTATCTGAAAGATAATAAAGTAACGATTTGGGATGAATGGGCGACAGAGCAGGGCGATTTGGGCCCTGTTTATGGTGCACAGTGGCGCAGCTGGCAAACACCGGATGGTCGGGTGATTGACCAAATCAGCCAACTGATTCATGACATTAAAACGAATCCGGATTCACGCCGATTAATTGTCAGTGGCTGGAATCCTGCAGTATTACCAGATACAAAGTTCAGCCCAAAAGACAATGCGGCTATGGGCAAACAGGCCTTGCCTCCTTGCCATACTTTATTTCAGTTTTATGTGCACGATGGCAAATTATCCTGCCAGTTGTATCAGCGCAGCGCTGATATTTTTCTGGGCGTGCCTTTTAATATCGCAAGCTACGCGTTGCTGACCATGATGGTAGCGCAAGTCTGTGATTTAACACCCGGTGATTTTGTGCATACTTTTGGGGATGCGCATTTGTACAGCAACCACCTGGATCAGGTGAATGAACAGCTCAGCCGTACTCCACATCCGTTACCACAGATGAAACTCAATCCTGCCATTAAAGATATTTTTGGTTTTACTATAGACGATTTTGAGCTGGTCAATTATTTGGCGCATCCTGCGATTAAAGCGCCTATAGCTATTTAAAATAGCTGTTAAAAACACTCGGTGTAGCGTTGTGCAAAAGTCCGTGATTCATGGCACTAATTTTGCTGTGTATCAGACAGAGACCAACAATCGACAGCTACACCGGGGGCCAGAGTGCGGATAGTCGGATTAGTAATTACAGTTCTGCTGTTATGCAGCTGCAGTTTTTTGCCGCAAGGGCAAGAAGTTGCCGAGCCGGCGGAACTATCACAGAAAGATCAGCATCCGCCTCTGTTGTATTACACTGAGCGTTTAGCAGATCAACTTTTTTATCAACTCCAGCCTCTGGAATCCGGCGCTATTGCCGTCACTACTTTTGCTGACGTGCAACTGATGGCGCCGGATACTAGTCGTCATTCCAGCTACAATGCGTCTTTGCAGCTGCAAGAAAGTATGCAGACTGTCGCGACTCAGTTGGGCTATCAAGTCAGTGAGATCCGTTTAAACGACGCTGTACTGGTACATCCTGGTTTTGAAAATACCTTAGGTCGTGACGTCAGTCAGCTGGCGCAGGATCAGCAAGCGCGTTATGTAATTACCGGCACTTTGACGGAAGGCGAAGTTCATATCACAGTCAATGCCAAATTAATTGACCTGAAAAGTCAGCGCGTACTCGCTGCTGCATCCAGTGTTATTCCTGTCGCCGTGTTATGGCCCAACGAGCAGTTGCAATTGCGCCATAATAAGTTGTATCGCAATTCGGAGTCTTAATTTATGACTACATTTCGCCAGCTTATTCTTTTATGTGGCATGACGGCTACAGTTGCTGTTTCTGGTTGTGCGCCTTTGATTGATACTGATCCGCAAGGAAAACCTGTTGTGCCCGCCAATAAAGTTGAACTGCAACAAGGCCGGGTGACTTACAGCAAAGATGATGCTGTTGTTGAGCCTGATCAGCTGTTTGTTAATCAATATGACAGCGCGACGGCACAACACGCCCGTATGGCGGGGATGAATCCAACCAGTTACAAACCTGAACCTGCTGTGACCGTGAATCACTATGTACAAAGTATGATGCACGATTTAGCGGCCAATCTTGAAGTGTTAAGTACCACCTTTAGCCTTGGAGTCACTAGTTTTGTTTATTTGGATGGCGATTATCAGCAAGGCGATTTATTAGGCAATCAGCTGTCTGAAGCTTTTATGCACGAAGCGACTCAGTTTGGTATTGCGGTGACAGATTTTAAAACCACAGATTATATCCGGGTTACACCCACAGGTGATTTTACCTTTAGCCGTGACTTTCTGGAACTGACCCAACAATACCCCATCAGTGTGGTGTTGGGTGGCACTCTGGTTCGTCATCAGAACGGTGTATTGGTCAATGCCCGTATGATCAATGTGAATGATAAAAAAGTATTGGCAACGGCTCAGACCTTTATTCCACAAAATGTGGTTCAGGCCTTAAAAGCGACTCAGAGTGCACCTCTGCTACAGCTCAAAGCCGCTGAAACTCCCTAGTACCTTGACACTGGATCTTTTTATGAACTCATTGAATTCAGCTATGACCGCCGCATCAGCTAAAGCCTTGCTGATAGCTGTAGCCTTGGTGTTATCCGGTTGCGCGACCTCATCTGCCCAACACTCAGAAGCAACAGCCAGCCAGTCTGATACCACGGACACCCATCAGGTCTCTGATAGCGGTTCTGTCGAGTCCTCTGTTGTGGCCAGTGCATCCGGTGAGCTTTGCCGATGTGATTCCAGTTCGTCCTCCGAATCGTCGCAAACTCTGGGCGCAACGACACAGAACAGAGATACCGAATGGTTTGGTTTAACTCAACCTTATCAGGAAGCAGAGCCTGCTATGGGTATGGAGCGCAGCTCGCAACTGGACAGTGCAGCAGTTAACAATGGCCAACCTATTCCTGGTTTGGCGATAAAACAAATGAGCCGCAGAACCTTGCCATCTGAATTGGCCGCTGCAGGCACTGAACCACAGCTGTATCAATCCGCAGCTATGTTTCAGCAAAGTCGCAAATCTTTGAGCGATTATGTGGCTCAGCTTGCCTTTAAACTGGCTGGAAACCAACAATTACATGGAGTGAAGGTTGGAGTTGCGAGTTTTGTACTTTTTGATTCCCAGCTCGAGCAAACCAGCGCTATCGGGAACCAACTGGCTGAAGAGCTCAGCACAGTATTGCCAGGCTATGGCGCTGCAGTGATTGAATACAAGCTCACCAAACATATTACTGTGGGACCAACAGGCGATTTGTCTTTATCCCGCAGTACCTCAAAGCTCAGAAATCCGCAGGGAATGGACTACGTATTGACGGGCACTATGACGCCAACGCGCCGTGGTTTACAAATTACCAGTAGGGTCGTGTCAACCAGAGATAATGTCGTGATAAGTTCAGCGAGCACTCTGATCCCTGCTCTGGTCTTACAGCAACTTTAAGTCCTGTTTAGTTGGGAAACGCGAAAGAGAATATCAGCAGGAAAATGGCCGCCCCAACAGGAATCGAACCTGTAACTGCCCCTTAGGAGGGGGCCGTTATATCCATTTAACTATAGGGCGGATTTCAGAAGGCCTTAAACTAGCACAGCTGATGATTTCTGTGAACTCTAGTTGAATCAACAGGTTCTTTATTGAGCAATTCAGAGGCTTTGGTTTTATCAAGGCTGTTCTTTGTTCGTGATCAATGTAGCTGCGTCACCCACCTGGACATTAGCCAGTAAATCCATATTGATGCTTTCAGCCCAGGCATTCTTGTGGTTCAGTTCAGTGATTTTAACTTTTAGCTCACTGACGGTCAGTTGATCCTGTAGCTGGCCAAAACTATCTTTATGCTGGCGACGGAACAAAATAGTCAGCTCATCCCCCAGTTTTAAACCTTGTCGACTGCCAAGATTGAGCAGCACTTTGTGTTGTTGTACCAGGGTAATATCCGCCAGTATAGTTTCACAGCGCAATGCTTCCTCTACATCCTGAGCCGCGGCATTGAGTACTCGCTCTATCGACTTACCATAGTCGGTTTGCCAGAAACGTTGGGTTTTGGGGCTGATCACTGTCGTGCTGTTAAACCCCCAGACCGCAGAGGTTTGGTATTTTTGGCTGAACAACACTTTCTGCTCCTGAATATCAGTGAGCTCCAGTTGCAGCTGATAAAAACGTTCTCTGTCCTGATCGGACCAAAACGACCAATTGGTACCGACTCGCTCACCCAGCGAGACATCTCCAAGGCTGGCTTTGAGTAAATAGCGACCACCGTAATTACGCTGTAAAGCACCACGATCGGCATAACTCAGCTCTGGTTGCCGGATGGATTGGGGCAGTAACTTGATCAGACTCGAGCCTGAAGACTCTTCCAGTTTTTGAATAAACAAACTAGTGCTCGCTTCATCCAGTTCGTACAGTTGTCCTACAATAGCCTGCTCTCTGTTTTCGATAAAAAATGGGCTGATCAACAGCTCTTTTTTTAATTGCAGATTGGCGCATTGATTTTGATCTGGGTAAATATCCGCTCTGATGGTGACGTTGACGTAGCCATTTTCTTCGGTCTCAGAGACGATTTGTACATTGTGTACTTCGCCCTGAGTTTGTAAAAACATCGACTCCTGAGTCAATAAACCGTCGGTGACCTGTTGTACTGTGCGGATTGAAGCCCCTGAATACAACAAGGCTTTACGTACCGCATCTTCTGTAGCTGCAGCTCTGGCTGACGTCATGTCGCCAGCACGCAGTACAGCCTGGCCTGTGGCCTCATACCAATCCGCGTTGGCGTAGCTGCAAAGCAGTGGCCAAGCCAGCAGTGATATGCGAAACCCGGTTAGACGCATAACGAACCCTCATTAATAGAATTAAGACTACAGTAGCAAAAGCTATGCCTGAATGCAGAGCCTGAGGCAAAAACAAGAATAATGTAGAAGAGGCATGAATTGTGCATCGTTTACCACAATGAATTGATGCAGAAAAGGGCAGAGGCACGCCATTATGAACAAACTGACCATCAGCGCCTTATTGCTAACCTTGTTACCTGGTTGCAGTCTGGTCGCGGATCGCCACGTGGAGTGGGAAACTGTAGAGCCCCAGCGTTTTCCTATTTTAAAAGCTGTTGGCTATGCTCCTTTGAGTCAGCAGCCAGGTGCCACTGAGCAGGAACGTATGCTGATGGCGATGAAAGCTTCGAAACTGGAAGCGTACAGAGAACTGGCCGAACAGGTCTATGGCCAAAGAATTGACGCTAAAGCCAATATGCAACAAATGATGGTTGGAAATGATCAGTTGACCTCATCCGTCAGTGGCATTATTCGTGGTGCCCGCGTAGTGAAAACTTATCCTGTCGGTGATGTATATGCGACAGAGCTGGAGCTGGATTTTAAGCAAGTCTATGATTTGTATTTAAATAGCCAACCGGCCCGTCGGATAAAAAATGTGAAGTATTACTAAACACTTCTTACATCAGTGCACAAAAAAACCGTCATCAGACGGTTTTTTTGTTGGATAAGGAGCTTAGGCTTTAATGCCTGGCCCTTTATCAACCTGAGCTGCTTTGCCTTTATTGGTATAGGTTAAACCAGCCCGACCACGGCTTTGCAACAGCTCAGTTTTAAAGCGTTCTATCACCAGTTGGCTTTGCTCGACGCTTTGACTGTTGACCTGATTTTGGAATTTACATTGAGCCAGTTTCTCTTCAAGACGTTGCAACTGCTCTTTAAACCAGTCCTGTTGTTTAGCTGCGTCAAGCTCAGGCGATGCTGTTAATTGCTCGTCAGTGGCCTGAACTAAGTCAAGAATGTGGATTTTTTCGTCGGTGTTAGTTTTTAATGCTTCAACATCACGGCTCTGGATGGCGTCCAGTTCCTTGTGAAGCAACAAAAGCAGCACATCCAGCTGCTGCTCTTGCTCATTTAACAAAGTGAGGATAGAAGAGTAGGCGTTACTCATTTTTTGTTGAAGAACTCGCCTTCAAACTGAACGATACGGCGTGCCAGCTGCTCTACATTCACTTTGTATTTGCCTTCAGAGATCTCTTGTTTGATCTTGTCCACTTTCTCTTGATCAATACCTGAGCTTGCTTTTGCTTTTTCCTGGGCCTTACTAAACTGCTGGGCCTGAGATGTCAGCGAAACTGAATCCTGTTTTTGTGCAGCTGTGCCTGTTGTGCTTTGCTGCTGAACGGCCTGTTGTTGTGCAACCTGCTGTTTTTGAATGTTTTGTTGTTCGGCTTTATCTGCTTTCACCTGTTGAGTGACTGGCAGGCCAGTGTTTACATTAATCGCCATTTCTCTATCCTCTTCATCCGGTTTCGGATCCCTTACTCTGTATAACGGCATCGACTGACAAAACTTTAGGCATTATTTAAAATTTTATTTCGACTTTTTTCACTGCTACTACTTCTGCAACAACGATTCGATTGGATTGCCTGTTGCTGACCCTGATCTGGTCACCCAAAATGCCGTCCATTTGTGCTATGCCAGCGGTTCTGACCTCAAGGCCGTTATTTAACCCACTAATTGTAACTATATCGCCTTTACATACAAGACAAAGATCCTGCAATGTCACCACTTGTCCTGCTGATAAGCTTCTTTTTACTCTGGCTCCAATCACTGACGCCGGTTCTTTAACTAAAGAGCCTCGCGCCAAACGTAAATCAGCTTGCCCCACTGTTAACATATCGGCACTGATCAGCGAACCTAGAGTAATATTTCGCAGGCTAATCACAGCTTCAGTTTGCTCAGAGAAGCGTGCAGAAACAAAAAGCTGCCAGGGTTTTGGACCTGGACAGCGGATCTGTACTGTTGCTTGATTGTTCACCGGCCCTGCAAAGCTAAACTGCAAAGGCTGATCGCACTCTTTATCTGGGAGCCGGGAGTCCAATGCTGAGATCTGGCTGTGGGTACCAGCCGGTACTTGGTCTTGCTGTTTTAACCAGTCAGAGGTTGCAGCAGTCAACTGAGCAGGACTAAAACTTGCCGCTTGTAGTGAAAATACCGCACAAAAAGTGCTGGCTGCAAAAGCGCAGAGCAGCGAGTATTTCGAAAATTTATCGTACATTTTCATATGGTTTCAGCTATGCTTTATCGGCAAAGGGTTATAACATACTTAAGTATGTCAATTTTCAGTCATTTTTCATTCTAGAGTGGTCCAAGCAAGAATCGTTCCCGATTTTTTAGGTTCACGAATTCGTTTAGGTAAGGGAGTCTTCAATGGCGGGTATTCTGGATTCAGTCAATCAGCGCACTCAATTAGTTGGCCAGAACAGACTGGAACTTCTATTATTCCGCTTGCAGGGTAATCAACGTTTTGGCATTAACGTATTTAAAGTGCGTGAGGTGTTGCAATGTCCGCCCTTAACCGCCATTCCTAAACGCAATAAATATGTCAGAGGTATTGCCCATATCCGGGGACAGACCATTTCAGTGATTGACTTGAGTTTGGCTACAGGTGGCCGTGCAATAGAAAACACCAAAGACTCTTTTATCATCATTGCTGAATACAACCGCTCAGTGCAGGGGTTTTTGGTGCAGTCTGTTGAACGCATTATCAATATTAACTGGGCTTCTATCATGCCACCGCCAAAAGGCACAGGTGGTAAACAGAGTTATTTGACTGCTATTACTGAGATAGATAAAGAGCTGGTAGAGATCATTGATGTGGAGAAAATTCTGGAAGAAATTTCTCCATCGCCAACCACAATCAGCAGCTCAGTAGTGACGTCTACCATCAGCGAAGATTTAGGCGACAGATTAATTTTGATTGCTGATGACTCAGTTGTGGCCAGAAATCAGGTGAAAAGGGCGTTAGAGGGCCTGGGTGTTAAAATGCACCTGGTGAATAATGGTCGGGAAGCTTTAACCTTTTTGCAGGAAACGGCGACCGCTTGCCAGAACTCAGTCACGGATAAAGTAGGTTTGCTGATCTCCGATATCGAGATGCCTGAGATGGATGGCTACACTCTGACTGCTGAAATTCGCTTGGATCCCAAATTGAAACCATTGCATGTTATTTTACATACCTCGCTTAGCGGTGTATTTAACCAGCAGATGGTGCAGAAAGTGGGCGCTGATGATTTTATTGCGAAATTTAACCCGGATGAATTAGCCGAATCCGTGCGCAAATGGTTGCATACTGATTAGAGGTTTTATGTTAGTGGCAAACAAAGAGCTGCAGGAAAGTGAGTATCGATTGTTTCGGGATTTTCTCGAGCAGCAGTGCGGTATTGTGCTGGGTGACAACAAACAATATCTGGTGAAAAGTCGCCTGGCGCCTTTGATGCAGCGTTTTGGTTTATCTTCGCTGTCAGAGTTATTAAACAAAACGTTAAGTCCTTTTGAACGGCAACTACGTTCCGCTGTTATCGATGCCATGACGACTAATGAAACTTTATGGTTTCGCGATAATTACCCTTATGAACTTTTAAAGAAGCAAATTCTGCCTGAGTTTGAGAAAGACCATAAAACTGTCAAAATTTGGTCGGCTGCAAGTTCTTCCGGACAAGAACCTTATTCTATCGCAATGACAGGGCTGGAGTACCAGCAAAGTCGGCCTTCTGCCTTCCCTATGGGTTTACATATTTTAGGCACTGATATATCTAATGCGATGCTGGAACATTGCCAGCGCGCTGAATATGACGGCTTGGCTTTATCGCGGGGCTTATCACCTGAGCGGCGCAGTAAATTTTTTGACGATTCAGGCAACGGCATGATGCGGCTAAAAGATGCCGTTCGTAAAAACGTGTCTTTCCGGCATTTGAATCTGTTAGACAGTTATACCTTGCTTGGCAAGTTCGATATTATTTTCTGTCGTAACGTACTTATTTACTTCTCCCCTGAAGTGAAAATGAAGATCATCAAACAGTTCTCTCAAGCCCTAAACCCGCGTGGTTACTTGTTTTTGGGCGCTTCTGAGTCTCTCTCTAGCCTGAACAACGACTTTGATATGGTGCGTTGTAATCCAGGCATTGTCTACCGCAAAAAAATCTGACTATAAATTCTGGCCTGAGTTTTGCTTAGTATTTGCCATCTCTGAAAAACAGGATGGCAATAATGGCAATCAGCTTCGATAAAGCATTCGGGCTTCACCCCGATGCACTACTGATCCGTGATAAACGCTCTCAAGTCTTGGCCGAAAATATCGCAAATGCCGATACTCCGGGTTACAAGGCAAAAGACATGGATTTTCAAACCGCATTAGCGGGTGCTCAGTCGCGCCAGTCAGGTTCGCTTGGCCGGACTGACCCAAAGCATTTTGAAATTTCTACAGCCCGCCATGCTGATTCTCAATATCGTATTCCTAATCAACCTGACACAGGGGATGGCAATACTGTGGATATCCATGAAGAGCGGAATGCTTTTACCCGCAATAGCATGGAGTATCAAACTACGCTGAATTTCCTGAACAGTCGCATAAGCGGCCTGAAAAAAGCTATTACCGGAGGTACTCAATAATGAGTCTTTACAACGTTTTTGATATTGCCGGGAGCGGAATGTCTGCGCAACAAGTGCGGCTGAACACCACTGCCAGTAATATGGCGAATGCCAATAGTATTAGTAGCAGTGTCGACCAAACTTACAGAGCGCGCCACCCTGTGTTCGCCACTGCGTTAGAGCAAGCTCAGCAGGGCCAGGAAGGCGCCAAGGTCCAGGTATTGGGTATTGTTGAATCTGATGCACCGCTGAATGTCGAGTACGCACCACATCATCCTTTGTCTGATGAAAAAGGTTATATCTACAAACCCAATGTCAACATCATGGAAGAGATGGCAAACATGATTTCTGCCTCACGCTCTTACGAGACCAATGTGCAGGTGGCTGATGCGGCTAAACAAATGGTGAGCCGTACGCTGATGCTAGGCCAACGCTAGGGAGTAGGCTATGAGTAAAGTAGATAATACGACGAATCCGCTGGATGGTATGTATTGGGGAGATAAACCCACTACAACAGAAAATAATAATGGCGCTTTAACTCAATCTGATTTCTTTGCGCTGTTGACTCAGCAGTTGGCCTATCAGGATCCGACCAAACCGGTCGAGAATGATCAGATGATTGCTCAAATGACCAATTTTACTATGGCCGATGGTATCTCTTCGCTGAATACCAATTTTAAAGATTTTGCTACCACCATGAATTCCAGTCAGGCGCTGCAGGCGTCATCTCTGGTTGGACAGTATGTGTTGGTGAAATCAGATGACATCGTATTTGACGGAAAAAATGAAGTCGTTGCTAGTGCAAACTTCCCTGAAAATGCAACTAACGTCAAAGTGCAGATCAAAAATGCTGAAGGTGTTGTTATTCGCTCCGTCAGCTTACCTGACAAAGATACAGTAGCCGGGCGTTTACAGCTGCCCTGGGATGGAACTACGGATACTCAGGTATTGAATGAAGATGGCACACCTAAGGTGGATGATAAGGGCAATCCTGTGATGGAGCTCGCTCCTAAAGGCGTTTACACCATATCGGTGGAAGGTTCTATCGCCGGGAAAAACGAAGCTATTGTGACTTCTATCTATGCCCCTGTGACCAGTATTACTTTAGGCAACGGCACCACACAAGGCCTGTTATTGAATGTGTATGGCCAAGGCCAGAAAAAATTATCTGATATTGAAGAAATTGCTACCTAATCAACGAATTGAGGTGATCTATGAGTTTTAATATAGCGTTAAGCGGCCTGGCTGCAGCTCAAAAAGATATTGATACCACGGCAAACAACATTGCTAACGTCAATACCACGGGCTTTAAAGAATCCCGCGCTGAATTTGCTGATGTGTATGCGGCTTCGGTATTTAGCTCGAATAAAACTAAAGTAGGGGATGGTGTGACCACCTCTAAAGTGGCACAACAGTTCTCGCAAGGCTCGTTAAAATTTACCAATAACTCACTGGATTTAGCCATTACCGGTGATGGTTTCTTTGCTATCTCTCCTGAGATTGGTAACCGTGATTATTCCTACACCAGAGCTGGTGCTTTTAAGTTAGATAAGAACAACTTTATTTCTGATAACAATGGTGGATTTTTGCAGGGCTTTCCGGTGAATCCAGCCAATGGTGAAACAACTTCAGTCAGTTTAAGTACCACTCAGCCTATTCAGATCCCGAACACGGCTGGTGCGCCTCGTGCGACACAAAACGTGTTTCTGACGATGAACCTGGATTCACGTCAGCAACCTAAAGCAAACCCGTTGCCGGCTTTTGATGCCACTAACTCGGCAACCTATAATAACCAGACTTCTACCACTGTCTATGACAGTTTGGGGGAGCCACATATTTTATCTATGTATTTCCGTCGTACCAACCCGGTGACAGATAACGACTGGGAAGTGTATGCGGTGCTGGATGATAATACGGGCACACCTTTTACATTACCTGCGGCAACCCCTGTGTTGGATTTTGATTTAAACGGTAACCCAACTACTATTCCTATGCCTTCGTTGGTGATGCCAAAAGCTACCTTGGATGGTTTATTGGCGAACGGTGCTCAGTTCACTACTGATGTTTCTATCAACTTTACAGATCAGGGCAATACGAAAAACCCAACACAATACTCATCCAAGTTTGAGCTGGGCAGCTTAGATGGCGACGGTACTACAGTGGGGCGTTTAACCAGCGTAGATATTGATGCGGCAGGTAAAGTGATGGCGTCTTATTCTAATGGTGATCAAACCTATTTAGCTCAGGTAGCTATGGTGAAGTTTGCTAACCCACAAGGTTTAACCCAGTCTGGCAATACCTCGTGGCGTCAAAGCCTGATGTCAGGTGAAGCTTTAGCTGGTGAGGCCAATTCTGGTACTTTTGGAGCTATTAACTCGTCCGCTTTGGAAAGTTCAAACGTCAACCTAACCAATGAGCTGGTCGATTTGATTGCGGCTCAGCGTAACTTCCAGGCTAACTCCAGGGCGCTTGAAGTCAATAGTACCTTACAAAATACTGTACTGCAGATACGATAATAAGATCCTCAAAAAGCCCAAAGTCTTGTTACTTTGGGCTTTTTTATTCCCTGTATTTTACGTTCTCTGTGAGTGCTCAGACGAATTTATCCGTCCAAGGCTCACTGAGAGAATATGGAGGTTATAGTGAACTTCAGAATTATTCTGTTCTCTTGCACGCTCGCGACATTTTCTTCTGTGGCGTCTGAGCAGGAAGTGCTGTTGACGACCGATTTTGTGTTGAAAGCTGGTGCATCTGAAATCCGTACTTTGTCTATACAGAAACCAGAACATCTGGAAAAGTTGGTGATGATTGGATTCAATCCGGTCAGAGCTTTGGCTGTTGATTGCGTAGTGCGGTTGTACACAGGGTCCGATGTTCTACTAGGCAGCTATAATTGTGCCGAACGTCAGAATCATAGTCTTACGCAGTCATTACCCGCTACAACTCAGTTTAAGGCGCAAATTGAGGTGAGTAATAATAATTTCACCCAAGCTACGACCAGGTTTTCCGTGATCAACAGATTTAAGTTTGTCTGCTCAGTCCGCTAGAGGCTGTCATTGTCATGGCCACAAATTACAAAGAATCCCGATTGTAATTTTTCTATTAACTACAGACATATAGTTTTTGAGCCTCTTTCTAAATATTCTGATTTTCCTTGTTGGCATCAGTCTTGCTTTACTTAACTTATCTCAAGTGGAGGCCAGACTATGGACCATTTACTCTATATCGCAATGAGCGGTGCCAAAGAAAATATGAATGGCATCAGCATCAAAGCGAATAACCTTGCAAACAGCACTACGACGGGCTTTAAAGCTGATTTAGAGCAGGCTCGTGCTATGCAAGCTTTTGGTGAGGGGTTGCCGACTCGGGTTTTTTCTCTGACTGAGCGACCAGGTCAAAATTTTGACGATGGCTCTTTTATTATCACTGAGCGTGAGCTTGATGTCGCAGTGCAGGGCAAAGGCTGGTTGTCGGTGCAAGACGCTGAAGGTAACGAAGCTTATACCAGAGCAGGCAATTTACAGCTAAGTCCGACTGGAGTACTGCAAACAGCCTCAGGCTTAAATGTGATAGGCGAAGATGGCCCTATTCAGTTGCCTTTACCTATAGCGAAAATGGAAATTGGTGGAGACGGTACCATCAGCATCCGACCTCAAGGCGCGCCAGCAAATGTAATGCAGGATGTGGGGCGACTAAAGCTGGTTAAACCAGAGTTTCAGGATATTGAAAAAGGCACGGACGGTTTGTTTCGTCGCAAAGATGGTGAAGTTGCAGAATTAGATGCAACGGTCAGGGTGCTCAGCGGTGCAGTTGAAGGCAGTAATGTCAATGCAGTGGGTGAAATGACCCAGATGATCAGTTTACAACGTCAGTTTGAAGTTCAAGTCAAAATGATGAAAACGGCCGAAGAGATTGATCGGCAACACAACCAAATTATGAGAATAATCTAAGGCTTGAGCCTGGGAGGTTAGCATGCATCCAGCTTTATGGATCAGTAAAACCGGTTTAGACGCGAAGCAGCGTGATATTTCGGTGATTTCCAATAACCTGGCCAACGCCAGTACTATAGGCTTTAAGAAAAGTCGCGCGATATTTGAGGACTTGCTGTATCAAAACATTAACCAGCCAGGCGGACGTTCTTCTCAGAACTCAGAGCTACCGAATGGTTTGATGTTAGGTGCAGGTACCAAAGTGGTCGCGACCCAGAAAAGCTTTACGCAAGGCAATATGATCACGACCGAAGGCAGTCTGGATGTGATGATCCAGGGCCATGGCTTCTTTGAGGTGCTGATGCCGGATGGTACTACCTCCTACAGCCGTAATGGCCAGTTCACTACGGACAGTGACGGCAATCTGGTCACCTCAGGGGCTGGTTATCAAATTCAACCCAACATCGTTATTCCTGAAGATGCCCAAAGCATCACTATCTCACAGGATGGTGAAGTGTCTGTGCGTTTACCAGGTCAGGTCGACCAAGCTGTCGTAGGGCAGTTAACTGTCACTAACTTTGTGAATCCGGCCGGTTTAGAACCTGTAGGTCAGAACTTATTTACTGCCACTGCGGCCAGCGGTGATCCGGTGCAAGGTATTCCTGGTCTGGAAGGTCGCGGGATTTTAGTTCAGGGCGCACTGGAAACTTCGAACGTGAATGTGACAGAAGAACTGGTCAGTCTGATTGAAAGTCAGCGTGTGTATGAAATGAACTCCAAAGTGATATCAACTGTTGATCAGATGCTGGGTACTGCTATTCAGCAGCTGTAGGAGTAAGTGGATGAACAAGTTAATTCTGCTGGTACTGACACTGCAACTTTGTGTGGGTTGCGCTGGTGGCTTCAATGAGCCTATGCCGGACGACCCAAACTTTGCGCCTTTGCCACCTGAGCCACAGGCCGTTCCTTTGTCCAACAATGGTTCTTTGTTTGCACAAGGTTTGTCGAACGGTTTGTACTCGGATAACAAGGCCCGTCGTCCTGGTGACATTATCACTGTGGTGTTAAAAGAAAATACTCAGGCGTCCAAAACAGCTAAAACTGAGTTTGGTAAAGACAGCTCCGCCAGTTTTGACCCTATGGTGGGGTTAGGTGGCCGTGATGTCAGTGTACTTGGAAATACACTGCAATTCGGTGCCAACTCAGCGTCAGATTTTAAAGGCGATTCTAAAGCAGATCAGAGCAACAGTTTAGTTGGTGATATCTCTGTCAACGTGTTGCGGGTCATGGCCAATGGTAATCTGGTGATCCGTGGCGAGAAATGGTTAACGCTGAATACGGGTAAAGAGTTTATTCGTTTAACAGGGGTCATTCGTGCCGAGGATATAGATTCGAGAAATACAGTGGAATCGACCAAAATTGCTAATGCCCGTATTGAATACAGCGGCACTGGTGCTACTCATGGCGGCCAGGGGCCAGGCTGGTTAACCCGATTCTTTAATGGCGTATTGTGGCCGTTTTAACGCAGGTGACATGATGAAACTTATCCAAAGCCTTTTTGTAGTGCTGTTATCCGGTGCTTTTTGTTTGCCGGCTTCAGCTGCCCGGATTAAAGATTTAACCAGTGTACAAGGGGTTCGCAGTAACCAATTGGTTGGCTACGGTCTGGTGGTGGGTTTGCCTGGTACAGGTGAGCAGAGCCCCTTTACTGAACAAAGCTTCAGAACCATGCTGAGTAACTTTGGCATTAATATGCCGCCTGGTATGAAATCACAGATTAAAAACGTGGCTGCAGTGGCAGTGCATGCGGAGTTACCTGCGTTCAGTAAACCCGGGCAGACTATTGATATTACAGTGTCATCTATGGGCAGTGCGAAAGGCTTACGGGGCGGCACGTTATTACAAACCTTCCTCAAAGGTTTAGACGGCAACGTTTATGCTGTCGCCCAAGGTTCGCTGATTGTCAGTGGTTTAGGCGCGGAAGGGGCTGATGGCTCAAAAATTCTGGTGAATACTCCTACCGTAGGTCGTATTCCGAATGGCGCTACTGTTGAACGCGAGGTGCCGTCTCCTTTTGCTGACGGTGACTTTATTACCTTTAATTTGAATAGTTCAGATTTTACCACCGCCAAAACTTTGGCTGAAACGATCAATAATTTTATTGGTCCAGGTACAGCCCAATCGCTGGATGCGTCGTCTGTCCAGGTTCGGGCCCCACGTGATATCGATCAGCGTGTGTCTTATTTGTCGACTTTGGAAAATTTAACCCTGGAGCCTGCCAGTCAGTCAGCTAAAATTATTATCAACTCCAGAACCGGTACCATAGTGATAGGTAAAGATGTGCGGTTGTTTCCGGCTGCTGTGACTCATGGTGGTTTAACTGTGACTATCGCTGAGAATCCAACTGTAGTGCAGCCCAATGTTTTAGCGGGCGGGGATACCGCAGTAGAGCAAAACAGCATTATCGATGTGCGCCCGGATCAGTCACGTATGTTTAAGTTTGATCCAGGCACAACACTGGATGATTTAGTCAGCACCATCAACGCCGTTGGCGCAGCGCCAGGGGATTTGATGGCCATTTTAGAAGCCTTAAAAGAAGCGGGCGCCATTCATGGCGAGCTTGTGGTGATCTAAATGAGTCAAGTTGAGAACAAGGTCAATTATCATGACTTAACCGGACTGGCGCAGCTAAAACATAGCTCAGGCGGTGATGATGATGCTGCGCT
Organism: Rheinheimera tangshanensis; assembly: GCF_014645135.1. GTDB lineage: Bacteria > Pseudomonadota > Gammaproteobacteria > Enterobacterales > Alteromonadaceae > Pararheinheimera > Pararheinheimera tangshanensis. The sequence goes on along the minus strand of NZ_BMLH01000005.1, from coordinate 206,999 downwards.
AAAACAAGCAGCTAAACAATTCGAATCAATTTTTATGGGCATGTTGCTCAGCAGTATGCGTAAAGCCAACGAAGTATTCGAAGATGACGGCGTTCTCAACAGTAATGCGACTAAGTTTTATCAGGATATGTACGACAAACAGCTATCGACTGAACTGTCAGAAAAAGGCAGTTTAGGTTTGGCTGATTTGCTGGTGCAACAACTAAGACCTACCAAAGGCAAAACCACGCCAGCATCTATGTTGAAATTACCAACAGAAGCCGCGCCTGTACCAGATAAAACAGCCAGTGCAGACACCTCTGTTCCTGCTATAGCTCCAGCTAAAAATACAGCTGAAGTTGCACAACCTATAGTTACAAAAGCGCCACAGGTGATTACTGAAACTTTGGCTTCTGAACCGGATCCAGATAATGAAGACTGGAGCTTTGAAAGTCCGGGTGAGTTTATTCAAAAACTAATGCCAGCCGCCAAACAAGCAGCACAGAAACTGGGGTTAGAACCCTTAGCACTCTTAGCTCAGGCCGCGCTTGAGACAGGCTGGGGGCAACGTACTTTTAAAACGGCTGAAGGTAATAACAGCTTTAACTTTTTTGGCATCAAAGCCCACAATAGTTGGCAGGGTGATGTGGCTGTGGTTGATACTCTGGAGTATCGTCAGGGCGTTGCACAAAAAGAAAAAGCTAAATTCCGTGCTTATGAGTCGCCTGAGCAAAGTTTGGGTGATTATGTCGACTTTATTAAATCTAACCCGCGTTATCAGCAGGCCGTGGCGATGGCTGATAACCCTAAAGCTTATTTCCAGCAATTACAGGCTGCAGGTTATGCCACAGACCCAAACTACGCTCAGAAAATTTTGGCTGTATTTAACAGTGAAACGTTCAAACAGGCACGAAACCTGCTTGTTAATAAATAATAAAGAGTAGCGAATACATATTAAAGATAGAGTCGGGGCTACCGACTCGCAAAGCTAAGATGCGCTAAGCATTACTGGAGATGGAGATGTCGGATAATTTACTGCGGATTGGAACTTCAGCCATACTGGCAAGTACAGCGTTGCTTTCGACCACAAGTAATAATATCGCTAACCTGAATACCCCAGGCTACTCCAGGCAGCGTACTGAATTTGAATCGAATATACTGGGCTTGGGCGTTGGACGTGGCACAACCGAACGTCTGGTGAACGATTTTGCGCTGAAGCAAATGTGGCGTGATACCTCCTCTGTTAGTTATGCCAATCAATTTTTATCTGAGGCAAGCAGAGTTGATACCTTGATGTCAGATCAATCGAATAGTATCTCCACTGGTATGTCGTCCTTTTTCAGCCAACTACAAACCGCTATCAATGACCCAACTAACTCCTCTTCACGCCAATTAGTGATGGGCGGAGCTCAAACTTTATTAAACAAATTCAATACGCTATCTACTCAAATGACAGCGCAGAATAAATATTTAAGTCAACAACTGGAAACCGATGCAGCAGATGCAAACGAGCAAATTGGTGTGATAGCTCGTCTGAATCAGGAGATTCTGGCTTATGGAACCAATCCAGCTAAGCCGCCACCGTTGGATCTGCTAGACAAGAGAGACCAGGCTATTAAAGAATTGTCCGCTCTGGTGGATATTAATGTGCTTGATGCAGAAAATGGCGATAAACAAGTATTCCTGGGCAGTGGCCAATCTTTAGTGCTTGAAAATGGTAAGTTTAATTTATTTACCGTTGCAGGTGAGCCAGACCCAAATCGTAAGACTTTACAGCTCAAGGCTGGTGTCAATCAGAATGTGGTGATTAACGTTGCTGAAACTGATTTGGGTGGCAAAATAGGCGCCTCGCTTGAGTTTCGCACTAAAGTGCTGGACCCTGCGCAAAGAGAGTTGGGGCAACTGGCTTTAGCTTTTACCGACGCGATGAATACTCAAAACCGCTTGGGGATGAATGCTGATGGTAACTTAGGTGGCGATTTATTTACGCTGCCAAATTTTACTGCTTTGCCTTTTACGAGCAACACTGGTACTGGGGCAATTACTGCCTCCGTAGCGCCTGGACAAGGCAAAAATGTTCCGGCCAATGATGTACGTATCACTTTTACTGCCGCCGATGCCTTTACGGTCGAGGCTTTAGATGCGTCCGGTAATGTGATACCCGGCACCGCAATAAGCCGCACTGGTGTGACTTTTCCTGCGACTGTGACTTCTGATGATACCAACGATTTTTTCGGTTTGAGTATTACACTGACTAACGGTGCGCCAGCTTTTGCGGCAGGGGATAAATTTGACTTAAAACCTTTGGGTATTGCAGCTCAAAATATCAGTTTAGCAACCAACAGGCCTGAGGCTATAGCCCTGGCCTCTCCACTTAAAGGTGAAAAAACGCTGACTAATTTGGGGAATGCAGAAATTGATAAGCTGACGATCAGCAGTGTGGGTCAAGCCGGTAACAGATTATCGCAGCCAGCAAACTTCACAGATGGTCCTATTTCTATCACGTACTTGGGGAATAATCAGTTTCAGATAGAAGATTCTGGTGCTCCTGCTATCAGTGAAACTGTCACATTTGCAGGCACTGATTATCAGAACCTGTTAGGCGCTTCAGTCAACTTTACTAACGCTGGTTTTGATTTTTCTGTTAAAGGTGTGCCGCAAGTGGGCGATACATTCAGTATCAGCTACAACACTGGTGGTTTTGAGGACAATAGAAATGGTCTGTTACTGGGCAATTTACAAAATGCAGATATGGTGCGTATTAATGCCGCAACCACAATCAATGCAGATAAATACCAGACCTTTAATCAGGCCTATTCTGAATTGATAGGGACTGTGGGTACTCAAACCAGTCAGGCTCGTGTTGCTGCAGCATCCTCTAAGTCCTTGTTAGAGCAAACTACGGCATGGCATGAATCTCTATCTGGCGTCAGTCTGGATGAAGAGGCTGCAGATCTGGTCAGGTTTCAGCAGACCTATGCAGCAGCAGCCAAGATATTGTCAACGTCACAAACCATTTTTGACACGCTGTTGCAGGCGGCGAGGTAATAATGCGTACCACTTTTAATATGAAATATGCCCAGAGCCTGGATTCTATTATCAGTACCCAGGATAAATTACAGACTGCAAGTTTAATGATAAATAAGCAGACTAAGATTTTAACTGCAGCGGATGATCCATCTGGTGCCGCCCGAGCTGTTGGTCTGGAAGCGAATATTCAGCAGACGACTCAATATCAGAACAATAACGCTGCGGCTCGTAATAGTCTTGAACTGCAGGAAACGGTCCATAAGAGTATTCGCGGAGCTATGGACAGAGCTCGTGTTCTTACTTTGTCTTTGGGCAATGGTACTTATGATGAAGATGATCGTAAAGCTATAGGCGCACAGTTAGGTAACATCCGAGACGAGTTATTTGATCTGATGAATCGACGCGACGAGTTGGGTGGCTTTTTATTCTCTGGCTTTCAGGACCAGACTCAGCCTTATAGCCTTAATGCAACCACTGGTAAATACGAATTTAATGGTGATGAAGGTCAGAAATCTATTCAGTTGTCCTTGTCTATATCTATAGCCGCCAATGACAGTGGTCGTAGTATTTTTGATAGTGTCGACAAGAGATTCCAGACAACGACTCCAACAGTGGGGGCGCCAGTGACTTCAGCCTCAGTATCTGTGGCGAATCAAAGTGTATTCGATAATTTTTATAAGCAAAATTATGACGGTTTAACGGCAGGGAATAATGATTACACTGTAGTCTTTTCTGCGCCTTCTAACTATGAAGTTCAGCGTAATGGAGCATCGCAGGTCCCTCCTGTAACCGGTACTTACACTGCGGGAGAACCTATTAATTATAATGGTTTGAGCATCGATGTGACAGGTGCGGCGCCTGGAGGTACAGTGGATTTTAGTCTTCAGCCACCGGAAAAAACCAATATTCTCAATTCTTTAACTGACTTAATAAATGGGATTAACGCCGGGGACAGTGGCAATCTGTTAAATGAACGTATTCTGGATGCAACTGTAGAAATTGATAATGCTTCATCAAAAGTTGATTCAGCTATGTCCTCCATAGGCGGACGTTTAAATGTCATCGAGAGTATTTTTGGTAGTAATGAAGATGTGCTTATTGCGACTAAATCACACAAGGCAGATGTAGTAGAACTTGATTACAGCACAGGCATTACTGAATTAGTCAAACAAGAAACTGCTCTACAAGCCGTACAGGCAACCTTTAGCAGAGTCACTGGTATTAGTTTGTTTGATTATATTAATTAAGGATAAGCTGGGTTGATGATAGGGAAATTCATGCTACTGAACGAGCTAAAGAACTACGATCATTTGTATTTAAATGAAAAAGTCTGGCCTACTGTAGATTTTCATAACTGGGATGCGCAGAACTTTGAGCCACTTCCTGTTGAGCAAAAAACAGAGTTATTGTTCTCTTTTAGCCCATTATCCGCGCCGGTCAAGTTATGGTATTGGATGCAATGGAATTTAATTGCACCTGAACAGGTTGATAAAACGGATTTCTACAATCTGTTTAGAGATTTGCCACTAAGTCAAAAATACATGGTTTATAGCCAGTTAGTCAGAGCTGGTTTCGTTGGAAAGTCTCAGGGCATTGATACTTATCCTTTATTTGTAGTTATTTGCGATGAGTTTGCCTTGGCTCACAGTGTTATTGGACAGGCAGCCCATTTAACAGCAGATGCGAATGAAGACGTTGTATTCGTGCTCACGAATCTGTTTGTCGGTTCGTCTCACGGCCCAACCTTGACTACTCTCAATTATGCTAGCGCATTGCGGCGAATGGGTAAGCATCCAATCGTTATATCTACGACCTGTGTGCCTAAAGTGACTATGTATAAATATCCGCTTCCAGCTCCGGTGTTCTTTGGTAATGTCAGAGCAGAGTACTTCAAAAATAATACGTTATTCAACATTGATCACAAAACCGAGACCGAATTGCCTGGCAGGGTTATGGTTGAGTGTTGGGGCGAACAATTCGATTTCGTTCAATTGGCTCCCATGGATGATCCTGAACATTTACAGGAGCTGATCCAATTAGTAAACAGTCTTAACCCTCGCTATATACTTGGGGTTGGAGCTATGAATCCAGTGCTTGAGTTGATAGCAGCAAAACGACCTGTATTAAATATCCCTTGCGTCACATCGCTGGTGACTACCCCACATTCGGTTCCTGTATTACACAGGGAGCTGACAAAGAGTGATGAGCTGCGTCTTCAGCACATTGACTATAAAAAGCCAGTATTAATTAGTCGTTTACCTTTCAGGTTGAGAGAGAATAAAGGTCTTCGCACTAGCTCAATAGAGGATCGCGCTTTAAATTTCGTTGTGGTGGGGCATCGATTGGAGCAGGAAATTAAAGCTGATTTCATTCAGACCTTAGTGACGTTAAAGACAAATTTTCCCCAAGCAGCATTTGTATTTATTGGGCCTGACAACTTGACTGCATTGCCAGCTATGATTCAACAATGTAGCTATTTTACCGGTTTGGTCAGCAACGCTATCGAGTTAATTGGTAGCTGTCATTTCATGTTGAATCCAAAACGCCAGGGAGGAGGGACGTCCGCAATAGAAGCGATGAGTCTGGGCATTCCAGTCTTAACCGAACCTTTTGGAGACGTTTATCAGTATATTGGCGATGCTTTTGTTTGTTGCAATGATGAGGAACGCGTTGAGTTTATTCGCACCTATTTAAATGAATCTGAATGTCGTAGTTTTTACGATGAGCACTGCCGTGCTGTCTATGACGCTGCTACTGATACAGCCAGTCTGCTTCAGCACTTATTACTTGATTTTGATCAGTACATTTATCAGCATTTTGCCGTCTGAGTCCTCCTGAAATCTAAGCCTATCTACCGGAATTAGATTTGCTTAGAATTTTTCTAAAAAAGATTAAACTTTTTCTCTTCAATGCCGATATACAATAATTATACTGAAGTAATGTAAGACTCCTTCTGATTTATCACTAATAAAATAAAAAAACTCCTAAAGAAATTTTGCTTTTGTCCGATACATTAATTAAGCAGGGATTAAAAATAATAAATACTCTGCATATATTATAATGTTCAGGAGAAAATAAAATGGCCTTATTTGTTAATAGTAATATTTCAGCATTAAATGCTCAGCGGCAGTTAATCAATTCAGGAAAATCATTAGACGTATCGTTCCAACGTTTATCTTCTGGTTTTCGTATCAATAGTGCAGCGGATGATGCTGCAGGCTTACAGATCAGCAACCGTTTAACGTCACAGATTAATGGTTTGAACCAGGGTATCAGTAATGCGAACGACGGTATCTCGTTAGCTCAGACAGCTGAAGGTGCGATGGAAGAGATCACCAACGCTCTGCAACGTATCCGAACTCTGGCGATTCAGTCTCAAAACGGTATCAACAGCTCAGGTGACCGTGCGGCCTTACAAAAAGAAGTGTCGGCACTGAAAACTGAAATAAACCGTATTGCAAGCACAACTCAGTTTGGTGGCGTGAACTTACTGGATGGTAAGTATTCTTCAACCTTTTTGGTCGGAGCAAACGCGGGTCAAACGATCAGCGTGAACATATCAAGAACCAATGGCTACGGTACTTCGGGGCTGAGTATTACTCCGTTGTCAGTCGCATCAACTGGATTGGCATCTGCGGCTATCACCTCTGTTGATGCGGCCATAGAGGCGATTGACAGCAAAAGGGCAGATTTGGGTGCGATTCAAAACCGCTTCCAGTCAACGATCCGAAATTTGTCCAACATTGTGGAGAATATCTCCTCAGCCCGCAGCCGGATCCGGGATACAGATTTCGCGAAAGAGACAGCAGAGCTGACTCGTGCTCAGATTTTACAGCAGGCTGGCACCACTATTTTATCGCAGGCAAATCAGCGGCCACAGGCTGCGCTGTCACTGTTAGGCGGTTAATTCTTAGTTAGTACTGCTATCAAAAATTTAGACGACTCCTGAGCTTTATGCTCTTTGGCTACACAAAATTGTGTAGCCTTTTTTATTTTTTTTAATAGCTTTTTCAAATTTTATTTGAATATTTTTCTAAAGAGTTTCTTTCTCGGGTCGATACATTAATTAAGCAGGGATTAAAAGC
>NZ_BMLH01000005.1:0-199895 GCF_014645135.1 Rheinheimera tangshanensis | reverse complement strand
TATATTATAATGTTCAGGAGAAAATAAAATGGCCTTATTTGTTAATAGTAATATTTCAGCATTAAATGCTCAGCGGCAGTTAATCAATTCAGGAAAATCATTAGACGTATCGTTCCAACGTTTATCCTCTGGTTTTCGTATCAATAGTGCAGCGGATGATGCTGCAGGCTTACAGATCAGCAACCGTTTAACGTCACAGATTAATGGTTTGAACCAGGGCATCAGTAATGCGAACGACGGTATCTCGTTAGCGCAGACAGCTGAAGGTGCGATGGAAGAGATCACCAACGCTCTGCAACGTATCCGAACTCTGGCGATTCAGTCTCAAAACGGTATCAACAGCTCAGGTGACCGTGCGGCCTTACAAAAAGAAGTATCGGCCCTGAAAACTGAAATAAACCGTATTGCAAGCACTACTCAGTTTGGTGGCGTGAACTTACTGGATGGTAAGTATTCTTCAACCTTTTTGGTCGGAGCAAACGCGGGCCAAACGATCAGCGTGAACATATCAAGAACCAATGGCTACGGTACTTCGGGGCTGAGTATTACTCCGTTGTCAGTCGCATCAACTGGATTGGCATCTGCGGCTATCACCTCTGTTGATGCGGCCATAGAGGCGATTGACAGCAAAAGGGCAGATTTGGGTGCGATTCAAAACCGCTTCCAGTCAACGATCCGAAATTTGTCCAACATTGTGGAGAATATCTCCTCAGCACGCAGCCGGATCCGGGACACAGATTTTGCGAAAGAGACAGCAGAGCTGACTCGTGCTCAGATTTTACAGCAGGCTGGCACCACTATTTTATCGCAGGCAAATCAGCGGCCACAGGCAGCACTGTCGCTGTTAGGCGGTTAATAGAGTTCTCCTGATTTTATAAAAATGACTTCATATGTGGTCAGTGAAAAACTTCACGACCACTGATCACCGACTTTATGACGTCGCTTGTTCAGGTCAATCCGACACGACGTTAAAGGAAAAAGGAAAGGCTAAATGGCTACATATACACTAACCGGAGGATGACCCTATGTCATTATTTGTAAACACCAACGTATCAGCGTTAAATGCACAACGTCAGTTAATCAATTCTGGCGGCTCGCTTGATACGTCTTTTAAACGCTTATCATCAGGTTTTCGCATCAACAGCGCTGCTGACGATGCTGCTGGTTTACAAATCAGCAACCGTTTATCTTCTCAGATCAACGGCTTGAACCAGGCGATAAGTAATGCCAATGACGGTATTTCTTTAGCTCAAACGGCTGAAGGCGCAATGGAAGAAATTACAAGCTCATTGCAGCGTATCCGTACCTTGGCGGTACAGTCGCAAAATGGTATCAACAGTTCCGGAGACAGAACTGCGCTACAAAAAGAAGTGTCAGCTTTAAAGACAGAGATCAACCGTATTAAAGACACCACGCAGTTTGGTGGTGTTAATTTACTGGATGGTAAGTTCTCAGCTAAATTTCTGGTTGGTGCTAATGCTGGGCAGAATATATCAGTGAATATGTCCCGTACAGCTGGTTTTGGTACTTCTGGTTTAAGCCTGACTTCGTTAAGTGTGGCGAGCGTAGGGGAGGCATCTGCTGCTATTGCCAGTGTTGATGCAGCTATTAAAACTATTGACTCAAAACGAGCTGATTTAGGTGCAATACAAAACCGTTTTCAGTCAACTATTCGTAACTTAAGTAATATAGTTGAAAACGTATCTTCCGCCCGCAGCCGGATCAGAGATACAGACTTTGCCAAGGAAACTGCAGAATTGACTCGTTCGCAGATCCTGCAGCAGGCCAGTACGACGATTCTGTCACAGGCAAATCAGCGCCCGCAGGCAGCCTTGTCACTGTTAGGCTAACAGCGGCGTTAATCAGGCAGCAAAAAAAGCGGATCCTTACAGGATCCGCTTTTTTTAATGGAGTTTATTTCGTTCAGTCAGAACTAGTTTTTTATTTATTTTGAAAATAATTTAAATTTTAACCATATGAAAAATAAGGGAAAGTGAAAATAATTGCCGCGTGGTGGAAAAAAAATGCCTTTTTTTATTAAAGTTCTGAAGTTGGTTGCCGATAGCTAGTTAAGCCAAATTGCAGTTTGGCGAAATTTGCGGGGTTCCGCTTAACAATAAAGTTGTTTCAGGGTTTGCAGACTCGTGACAACTTAAGGAGTGACTTATGGCTTTAGCAGTAAACACCAACGTATCCGCGTTAAATGCGCAACGTCAGTTATTATCCTCTGGTAGTTCTTTGGATACTTCGTTCAAACGTTTATCTTCAGGTTTTCGTATCAACAGTGCGGCAGACGATGCTGCAGGTTTGCAAATTAGTAACCGTTTATCTTCTCAGATCAATGGTCTGAACCAGGCTATTAGTAATGCCAATGATGGTATTTCTTTAGCTCAGACTGCTGAAGGTGCGATGGAGGAAATTACTAACTCTTTACAACGTATTCGTACTTTGGCTGTGCAATCGCAAAACGGTATCAACAGTTCAGGTGACCGTACAGCACTGCAGAAAGAAGTCTCTGCACTGAAAACTGAAATTAACCGTATCAAAGATACAACTCAGTTTGGTGGCGTTAACTTATTAGATGGTAAATTTTCTGCAAAATTCCTGGTTGGTGCGAACGCCGGACAGAACATTTCCGTTAATATGTCTCGTACAGGTGGTTTTGGTACTTCAGGATTGAGCATCGGGACTTTAACTGTTGCTACAGTAGGTGGAGCTTCTGCGGCTATCGCCAGCATCGATGCTGCGATTAAAACTATTGATACACAACGTGCTGACCTGGGTGCGATTCAAAACCGTTTCCAGTCGACCATTCGTAACTTAAGTAACATCGCCGAAAACGTGTCTTCTGCACGTAGCCGTATTCGTGATACAGACTTTGCCAAAGAAACCGCTGAGTTGACACGGGCACAGATATTGCAGCAGGCAAGTACTACTATCCTGTCTCAGGCTAACACCAGACCTCAAACTGCACTATCCTTATTAGGCTAACAGTGAAAAAGGCGAGGGCTTATTAAAGTCTTCGCCAATTTTGCCGATAAAGAGGTAGATGCATATGAGTTCAGTAATCACAGGTAATTTTGGTTATCAGCCGACGGCGACTGCCGCTGTGGCTAATGGTGCAGCCGAGCTGAACAAAGTTAAGAATAGTTCTGAGGCAATTCAAATACAGGGTACAACAAAAGCAGAACCTCAAGAGCAGGTACAGCAGAATGTTACTCTGGATGAATTAGGGGAAGCCGTTGAGAATATCAATCAATTTGTGAATTCTCAGGGGCGTACTTTAAATTTTTCTGTCGATGAAGAATCAGGCAAGCCTGTAGTTAAAGTCATTGATTTTGAAACCAAAGAGGTTATTCGTCAGATCCCATCTGAAGAAGTACTGACTATGGCAAAGGCAATCAAGAGATTACAGGAAGATCTTGGTTCTGCGACAGGTTTGATGTTCGATAAAACGATATAAGAGAGGATGAATCATGGCAATCCGGTCGTTAGGTGCTGCATCAGGGCTTGACCTAGAAAGTCTTGTAACACAGTTAGTTAAAGTGGAGCGGGATAGTAAAGTAAGCCGTCTGGACACAACGAAAAAGGAGCTTGATTCAACTCTTTCTGGTTTCGGTAAATTAAAGTCCGCCTTGACTAAGCTCAAAGATGCTTCAGTTGCCTTGGGCGAAGATAAGCTCAGATCCAGAACCACAACAATAAAACAACCCACTGACACTAAGACCTACCTGGAAGCGAAATCCAGCGGTACAGCTGCTGCCGGTAATTTCGACATCAAAGTAAAGTCTATAGCCACAGGGAGCAGAATCGAAAGTCCTGATAACGCATACAGCGGCGCCAATGCTGTAATCAGTACCACTGCAGGCAAGTTAACTTTTGAAGCTGGTGGTAAAAGCTTTGACGTCGATGTTAAAGCAAACATGACCCTAGATGACTTTCGTAAAGCGTTAAACAGCGCGACAGGAAATTTTGGTGTAACGGCTAACATTATCAATGCAGGTGATGGAACCGGTACAAAATTAGTTTTGAACTCCTCTATCACCGGTGAAGGTAATGATCTTAAGATCAGCAATAACAATGCTGCACTGGATGCATTATCAACTGTAGCTAATGGCAGTACGTTAGATGGTTCCGGTGGGCTAGAGGTTGCTATTGGTGCAGGTGACGCTGAAGTTGAGATTGATGGTATCAGTGTAAAAAGTAAAACTAATACTTTTACTAACGCTATTCAGGATACTGAATTAAAAGTGTTAGCAGTGACACCCACAGACAACAATGCCACTTTGACTATAGCGACTGACAAGAAAGCTGCTGAAGAGAAAATTCAGGCTTTTATCTCGGCTTATAACGCGTTGATCACAGAAGTCGATAGTTTAACCAAGAATCGTACCCTGGGGGACGATGGTAAAACTGTTCTCTCTGAGGGGGGAGCTTTAAGCGGTGACCCTATGGTTCGTAGTATTATGAACCAAGTTACAAAAAGCTTAGGCGGTGTTTTTTCATCTGGCGGCAATGAGATTAATAATTTGTATGCCTTGGGGATCACCTTTAATGAACAGGGCAAAATGGAAATTTCAACCACCAGTTTGTATGGTGGTGATTCTGGTCGTACTCGTTTTGATAATGCGCTTGAGAACAATTATGACAAGATTGCCGACCTGTTTGGTGGTACTGATGGTATTAGCGAATCCTTAGACGGCCTTATTTCGCAATTTACTGCCCGCGATGGGATTTTGGTGAACAAAGAAACGTCGCTTCAAGAACAATTAAAGAAAAATACTAAAGATCGTGATGCATTTGAACGATATATAGAAAGCTACGAAGAAACGTTACGACAACGCTATGGTGCACTTGATTCTACCTTAGGTCAGTTACAAAGCACTTCAAGTATGTTGGTGTCGCAACTTGCATCGTTACCTAAATATAATTAACAGGAACTTTCTATGAGTTATGGTATTAAGGCATACAAATCTGTTGGAATTAAAGACGATTTGGCCGTTGCAGATCCACACCGCATCATCCAGTTATTGATGCAGGGTTCACTTGAAAATATGGCTAAAGCCAAAGGTGCGATGGAGCGCAAAGACTTCGCGGAAAAGTCCAGAACTGTGTCAAAGGCGATGAGCATAATCTCTGCCTTACAGAACTCACTTGATATGGCTGCTGGCGGAGAGGTATCAGAAAACCTATGGTCTTTATATGACTTTATGGTGAATCATCTGATGCATGCCAGCCGTGAAAATAGTACGGTTAAGGTTGACGATGTCATCGAAATCATGATTAAGATTAAATCTGGCTGGGATGCTATACCTGTAGCTGACAGACAACATGGCTTTCAGTTGTTGGCAGAAAAAGAACAACAACAGGCATTGGCGTCCGCCTGATGTCTCTGGAACAATTAAAATCGGCTCAGCAAGCTGTCTTCAGTCTGTTGGAACAAGAAGCTTATGCTGTAGCCGATTTAGAGCTGACATTAAGCTCTTACCATTCTTTACTTCAACGCTGTTTGGAAGAAACCATTGAACCCCAGCAGCGCGAGTCTCTCTTGGCAGACAATTTGCAATGGATTAATCTGGTGACAGAATTAGTTCAAGCTGAACGTAGTGCTATAGCGGCCATGATGTTACAACTTCAAAAAGGAAAAAAAGCACATAAAAGCTATAGTGATTATAACTGACAGGATCAAAGGCTTTTATGCTGAAGTACATTAATTATCAGTTGTCCGACGACGACACATTGCAACTACAAGCTGAAAAAGATGTAGCATCAGCAATATTAAATACTACTCGCCAAAATATTGACGCCATCAAAACTTATATCCCCAGCTTAATAGACATAGTGAATAATCATAAATCTGAGCGCTATTCCCTTTTTTGCAATCGAAGTGGCGAGCTCAATTTAGTTGAATTTAACACTGGGCGTACATTTTACTCAGAGCACGTCCATCAGGAAGTTCAGCAAGAGGTTCAGTCCTTTATTAGTGCCGCGAATTACATTCACTTAACTACACAAGGCGCAAAGGCTGGTGTTGAAAAATTACCTTCAGAACCTGACGCGGTTATAGTCTTTGGTATGGGGCTTGGACACCATCTGCATGAATTAGTGAAACGTTGTCAGCCTCGTTATCTGATTGTCTATGAACCAGAGTTGGATTTTCTTATCAGTTCTTTGCAGGTAGCCAACTGGCGTGAGTTATTAGAGATTATTGCTTTTAGTAATACACGTATATTTTTACAGATGGGGTCCGCTGCTACAGGAATAACCGAAGAGCTCAAGGAGCTTTTGGCTTTTGACGGTACTTTGGACAAAGTATATTTGTACCGACACCAGTTTCATCCGATGATGGATAACGTATTTAATTTTCTTCACGATCATTCAGGAGATTTTGCTGCACTGACTAACAGTGGTCATCAGTTCACTGAGTACACTGATGCGTTGGATTATGTTCCTGAGCGAAGCGGGCATGTTTTAGCTAATTATGCCCCGGAACCAGCAGATACTGCCGCCAGGCAACAGCTTTTTGAACGTAATCTTGAGGTGCTGCGCCAATACTATCCTGGGGTCTATAAAGAGATCCATCTGCATAAGCCCAAGCGTTGGCTTTTGGTTCAAGATAAGCAGCAATTGAATTTACTTCATACAGAGCGCCAGGCGCTTTTGTATGGTGATCAGGAATATGAATCAGAGCAATTAGTTGAATACTTCAGTAATCATCCCTTTAAAGACGATGTTATTTTAGGGCTTCGTTCAGGTGGCAAGCTTGCCCAATACACTCATTTTAAAGCAGTCACTAAAATGAGACCCATCCTTGAAAAGACGCTCATTAAGAAAGGTGTCTTACCAGAAACTGTTGAGTCGCTGATTGTTTTCGGTATTGGTCTTGGCAGACACATTGAACTTTTATTGCAAAAACATAAGGTGAATAAGCTCTATATTTGTGAGCCTAATTTGGATTTCTTTTATGCAAGTCTTTTCCAGACGGATTGGCAAGCAATTGTTGATAAATTCAGTTCAGGTGATCAGAGACTCTATTTGAATCTAGGAGGCGATGGCAGTCAGTATTTTTATGATCTGATGGGGCAGTTTTATCAGGTTGGAGCCTATTCTATCGCCGATACTTATTTAATGAGTAGCTATTACAATAAGAAAATGAGTTCAGCGATCCATGAGTTGCGTTCAGAACTTGCTGTAGTTTTGGCTTTAGGTGAATATTTTGACCATGCTCGTTATGGTATAGCTCACACTTATCATAGCCTGAGTGCTGGCCATCGGTTTATGAAATTGCAAAAGTCCGATTCTGCAGCGTCGTCAATAAGTAAAAATTTACCTGTATTTGTGATAGGCAACGGCCCTAGTTTAGATACTTTGCTACCTTACCTAAAAGAACATCAGAATAATGCAGTTATTGTTAGCTGTGGAACCGCACTACGATCTTTATACCGTAATGGTATCAGGCCAGATTTTCATGCAGAAATAGAACAGAACCGTGCCACCTATGACTGGATTACACAAGTTGATGATAAGGATTACCTTAAACAGATTACGCTACTAAGCGTTAATGGTATCCACCCAGACAGCGCAGCCTTATTCAAGCAAACTTTATTATGTATGAAAGAAGGAGAAGCCTCTACTTTCGTATTTAATTCCGGGCTAACTAAGCGGGGGATCCAGATCAAGCAATTAGCTTATGCTTACCCAACAGTGACCAACCTCGTGATGAATTATTTTATTCAATGGGGGTTTAGGGATTATTACCTGATGGGAGTCGACTTGGGTTTCGTGGATATAAACAGTCATCACTCAAAGTTTTCCGCATACTACAAGGAAGATGGTTCTCAGACGTATGACTATAAATCATTGCATGGCGGAGGGCCTGTTGTTGCCGGCAACTTTAGGCCTGTAGTTTTCACAAAAAAGGAATTTGAGGTAGCGCGTAAACTGATGGAACAAGCGATCAGCAAGGCGCCTGAGAGGATTGAAGTATACAACTGTAGTGATGGTGCAAAAATAAAAGGCTCTTTGGCTTTGCCGCCAGAAAATATCCTGTTAAAACCATTGCAACAGCCGAAAAGTAAGCTGATTGAAGAATTGGTAACGCTGACATTTCATCCTGAACTCAGTTCTTATTCTGACATGATTTTTCATAGTTTTTCTATGGATGCTTTGAATGACACACTCAATAGATGGCAAGAGTTAGTCGCAGTTGATGTTACAGATGGGGTTTCTGCCCGCAAATTGATTCGCGAACAATGGACCTTGATCCGAGCTTGTGGACTGCTCGATAAAAATCTCACCTTTAGTTTGTTTTATGGCAGCGCAAATTATATTTCCGGGATTCTTACAAAAATTGCTTCGGGACTCGATGAAGACTCTGTTGAATTGCTGGATAATTTTAATCAAATAGTACAAATATGGCGTGATTACCTGCAGGAGGCGGCAGATTCTTATCTACAGGATCCACTTGCTTTCGACCAGACCCGCGTACCTTTTTTACAAAAGTGCTGAGAATGGGCAAAGATAGAGAATGTCATTAAATCGTTCTGTTTCACTACCCATTTGATCAAGCTCAAAAAGGATGATGCATGAAGACTGTTATCACATATGGGACTTTTGATTTATTTCATGTAGGTCATGTGAACTTACTCAAGCGAGCAAGAGAGCTGGGAGACCGTCTTGTTGTTGCGGTTTCCACAGATGAGTTTAACCTGCAGGAAAAAAACAAAACGACCATAGTCCCCTACGAGCATCGTGTCAAAGTTCTGGAAAGTTGTCGTTATGTAGATTTAGTCATCCCCGAGTCTAGCTGGAGCCAAAAGGAAAGAGATATCCTTGAATATCAAATAGATACTTTCGTAATGGGAGACGATT
The DNA here is from genome assembly GCF_014645135.1 of Rheinheimera tangshanensis. Lineage (GTDB taxonomy): Bacteria > Pseudomonadota > Gammaproteobacteria > Enterobacterales > Alteromonadaceae > Pararheinheimera > Pararheinheimera tangshanensis. Next base: position 191,024 of record NZ_BMLH01000005.1, on the reverse strand, counting down.
GGGAAGGTAAGTTTGACGAACTAAAGACACTATGTAATGTGGTCTATCTGCCGAGAACAAAAAATATATCATCTACAGCGATTAAGCAGGCTGTGGCAGTTATTACTCAGTTAAGTAAGGAGCTTACATAATGGTGGCTCCGACAATCACTGCACTGATGACAACCTATAATTGTGCTTCAACAGTGGAAGACACTATTAAAAGTATATTGGCTCAAAGTTATACAAATTTTGAGTTTTTGATCCTTGATGATGGTTCCACAGATGAGACTTGTGCACGCATTAAGGGAATTTCTGACAGTCGAATTCGATTTTATCAATATAAGGATAATATTGGCGTAGGAGCAAGACTAAGTCAGGCGCTGGAGCTCATTACTACTCCCTATATTGCGAAAGTAGATTCTGATGATATCAGTTCGCCCGAAAGATTTAGTAAACAGCTAGCCTACTTACAAGAGAATCAGCATGTGTCACTTGTCAAAAGCTACATTGATTATTTTCCTGATAACGATATCGTTGCGCAGTCCGAACGATACACACTTTTTAAGAAAGTAAAAGAACACGAAATTAATTCGGTCAATACAGCCGAATTAATACATCGCGAGCTTAGACGTTGGTCATGCTTTCCTCATACAACCTATATGGGAAAAACAAGTTCCATTAAAGATATTGGATACCCAAACAGCAGGATTTTCGAAGATTATTATTTATTTTACACTATGTTAAATCGCGGATATGTACTAGGTTGTATTCCTGAATATCTGGTCCGCATGCGTGTAAGCAATTCTTCAACTACCGCAACAACAACTGAATCAACTATCGATGAGGGACTAAATGTGATAGTTGATTTTAAACTGGATGCCATCAAGGCTGTTGTACGTTCAAAGAATATTTTTATATATGGTAGCGGTCAACTTGCTCAATCTTTGGCCAGAAATCTATTAAAGCGAGACATTTTGGTCTCTGCCTTTTTAGATAAAGAGCATAAAACTCCAGTTAGTATTGCTGATAATGTATATCCTGTAGTAAACATAAACGAAGCTGAATTAAATAAAATACATGATTCAGTTATAGTCGCAGCACAACCAGTGCGAGATCAGATATGTCACTTTTTGACTCTTGAAGGTTGGGAGGAGTGGAAGCACTTTATGGTGATAGCTTAATGAAAGTTTCAATAATTACGGCAACATATAACAGTGAGTCCACTTTAAAAGCCTGTCTTGACAGCGTGGCAAATCAAACCGCTTTAGCAAATATTGAACACATTATCGTCGATGGTCGATCAAAAGACGCAACTTTGGCTTTGGTGAATCAGTATCCTCATGTCAGCACCATAGTTTCTGAAAAAGACAGAGGTATTTATCATGCCTTTAATCGGGGCGTGGCCTTGGCTACTGGTGATCTGGTTTATTTTTTGAATTCAGATGACTGCTTTTATGACAACAGTGTGATTGCTGATGTGTTGTCTGCTATTTCCGATGAGCATCAGTATTACTTCGGTTCTGTGTTATGCCATGATGCAAAGACTGGGAAAAGCTATTTCACTCTGCAAAATGACTCCAGCCAAAATAACAGGCGACCTTGTCATCAGGGCTTTTTTTGCCGACGTGAGTTATTTGATCGGTTTGGTCTTTTTAATGAATGTTTCAGCATAGCTGCGGACATGTACTTTATGAAAAAAGTACTACGCCATACCACTGGTTTTGTGACTGAAAGAGTCGTTGCTAAATTCAGCTTAGAAGGAATGAGCAGCAGTAGTGATAACAGAGTCGCCATGATGCGTCAGCACGCAATCATAGATGAGCTGCTTGATGGAGATGATAGTCAGCAGGAGCTGTCTGAAAAGCTAGCGCTTCAAATGCATAATAGCAATGATCTCAAACAGTTACTTCTCAACGTTTTGGATGACAAGTTCAATCTTAGGCAATGGGCCAAGAAAAAAATTGCTATTTTTGGCACTAGGGAATTGTCACAGGCTTTAAGTCTTCTAGCACAACAGCAACAGCTTGAAGTGCTTTGTTATGTGGTTTCTAACCCTGAACATATACCGCCAGGTGTAGCGTTCCCACTAGTTGCCATTAGCGAGCTTGGCACCATGCCAGTGGATCTGGTGATCAATTGTATTGAAGGTAAACACGAGGCTGAGATATCAGCGAAAATTAGGCAGGTTGCGCCAGCTGTGCAAGTTGTGAGCTGGCGGGCGTTTTGCCAACCCAATGGGGTTATCCAGAATTAATAATGGAAAGATGAGATGAAAAGAGCGCTAATGACCTTTTTCCAAATACAGTCACTAAAGTAGAGTTTAATCAGGGGACGATGCTGAAAGACTGTTACAGATATTTTTCATTTAATTTTTGCATCATCTGGGCAAGTTCAAAATCATACTGATCATCAATATCAATTGAGATATTTTTTGGCATCACGTAAGCAAACGAGCCTTGACGATAAAGAGCTTTGAAATCATCGAATACATCACTGCTCAACAGATAGATAGCACCATTAAGTCTAAAATAGGCAGGCAGTTCTTGAGTTCGCCTTAAATTCTCTGCTTTTATAAAGTTTTCAAGACTCAGATCTGCAGTTAGCGTATTGCAGTATTGGTATGGATGCTCTAATTGACATACTGAAACTATGGCTTTGGCTTGTTTTTCATGATAGAGCCGTACAGCATTTTTAATATGATTAGCGTCTCTTAGCGGTGATGTAGGTTGTAAAATCGCGACCATATCTACTTTTTTACCACTATTCTGTAAAAATTGAAGCATATTTTGTACTACAGCTTCTGTGGTAGCTTCATCGGATGCTAGTTCTTTTGGTCGTAAAAAAGGTGTTTCTGCACCATATCTCTCTGCAATATCTCTGATCTGAGGGCAATCTGTGCTTACAAAAACATGATCAAAAATTTGGCTTGCGATAGCGGCCTCTATGGTCCAAGCAATTAAGGGTTTTCCATTGAGAGGTAATATATTTTTTTGAGGCAGACGTTTGCTTCCTCCTCTGGCGGGAATGATGGCAACTTTTAACATTTAGATCCCGTTAATATCTAATTGTGCTTTTTGAAAATCATCTATACGACCGATATCGAGCCAATATTCATGGATAGGGTACATGCAAACTTGTTTGTTTTTTGCTATCTCGTTTTCTAAAAGTGTAGGCATATCAACCCGTACCCCTTTGGGGACTGCCTTAAATAGTTGGGGGCTTACAACATAAATACCGGCGTTTACAAAGTAACGTTGGATAGGCTTCTCCACCATGCTATTGATCAATAAGCCATCTCCTTGGATAACACCATAAGGGACTTGATATTCATATTCCCTGACGCCCATCGTCGCCACTGGCAAATATTGCTGATGAAACTGCAGCAGCTTAGAAAAATCAACATTGGTAAGAATATCGCCATTAATCATAATCAAAGGCAAATTAGGGATGTTTGTTGGCAGCAGACCAAGAGCTCCACCAGTTCCCAAAGGTTCATCTTCATGAACATAAGTCAGCTCTATACCCCATTTTTCACCATTTCCAAAATAGTCTTCGATAATTTCTGGCAAATAATGAGTTGAAATATAAAAACGATAAAAGCCTGCGTCGATAAAACTCAGCAGAATAGTCTCCAAAATTGGTTTGTCTCCCACCTTTAACATAGGTTTAGGGCAGTCGTTCGTCAAAGGACGTAACCTGGTTCCTGTTCCCCCTGCCATGATAAATACTGGATTATCATACTTTGGTGTTGCCAATAGTTCGTTGAGAACTTCTAAACCGATCAAAAAACCATGCTCATCTACCACTGGCAAAGCAAGAAGACTAGTTTTTTGCATTGTGGCGATAAGCTGTGTTTTGGAGATTTTTGCAGAAACAGTGAGTGGCCTTGGATTCATCGCTTCCGACACCAAACAGTTTAGGTCCTTGCCCGCTAACAATGCGCGACGGACGTCACCATCAGTCAGTACTCCAACTAGCCTCTGTTGTTCGTTCACAACTAGTGTTATTCGCAGAGCCATGCTGTTGATTACTTCAAGAGCATGTTTCAGTGAGTGATGGGGAGCAACGCAAATACTTTTTAAGTCATAGTTTTTCATGAACCACCCACTTATATTGGCTTAGAAGTGCTTCGAGCAGGATATATTATCTGTTTTTCTGTAACTGATTTTGTCACTATGGCTCCCGCACCAATTATGCTAAAAGCCGCGATCTGGATCCCCTGAATAAGAGTAGCTCCTGTGCCAATATGCACCCCTTCAGCTGTTACCACTTCACCAGAAAGAGTCGCACCTGGAGCCAGATGATTATGGCGACCGATTTGGCAGCCATGGTCAACAATAGCGCCCGTATTCACAATACTATTATCACCAATCTTACACCCTGTTTGGATAATGCTTCCCGCCATTATCTGTACTCCTGAACCGATTTCAACTGAAGGGGATACGAAGGCATGAGGAGATATCAAGGTTAGAAACTTAAATCCCGCTTCGGTAAATTTTTTATAAACCTCTTGTCGGGCATGGGAGCGTGGCATGGAGCCAATGCCATTGACCAACAAAATGCTTTTAGGATCAAGCTTTAAAATCTTAGCTTCATCTTGCCAATGCGCCAGATTTGCAAAGGTGTTTGTATTTTTAGGTTTGTCAGGGCTTACCAGTGCTTTGATGTCAAACTTTTGTGTGATCAGCATTTCGACTAAAACAGCTGCATGACCTCCTGCTCCCAGAACCACAATAGATTTAGTCAATGATTGAAGCTCCTTCAAGGTATGCTCTGCGTGCTGTTTTTCCGAGCAGTTGCCAATAAAGATAGGGGCTTAAACCATCTCCAGAGCGTTTTATCCCGAGATTTTTTTCATTAAAGCATTCACCTTGCTTAATATCCTCTTGAGCTACCAGACTTTTCCGAGCAATAGACCTATTCTTTAGCTCACTTGGCATTGTAACTTTTCTGCCATCACCAAGAATCTTTTCAATATCCCGAATTGCTTTAACCATGGCTTTCAGTTCATCAGGCTCTAACGACGCTTTGTGATCCGGTCCATCCATATTCCGATCTAAGGTATAGTGTTTTTCAATTAAACAAGCTCCTCTGGCGGCCGCAGCTATAGGTACAATAATACCCTCACTATGATCCGAATAACCTGCCTTTAAATTGAAAACGGCTGCTAAAGTATCGATTGCCTTTAGGTTAATTTCAGCCAGAGGGGCTGGATACTCGGTGGTACAGTGCAAAATAGTCACCTTTTTCTGTAACAATGCCTGGCCTTCAGAGCTAGAGTACGCCGTTTGAAAAGCCTCCGGGCTAGGCAGATTTTCACAACCTAAGAGTCCAAAGGCTATGACTCCAAGAGCCTGTTCTATCTCTCCTAGGGTGGACATACCAGTGGACAAAATAAGGTCTGCTCCTGTCTGCGCATGCTCAAGTAAAAAGGGGGCATTAGTCAGCTCGCCGGATGGGATTTTTAAAGTTTTTAAATTTAAATCCTCAGTCAAAAATTTCAGGCTTTCACTGTCAAAAGCGGTAGACAAAAACTCAATACCTAACTTTTGGCAATAGCTAAGCAGGCGATGGTGAGTCTGATATGACAATTCGAGACGAGAGAGCATAGCAAACTGACTCTCGTTTTTACCTGTGTTGGCTGTCTGATACTCCGCTTGTCTTGCTGTTTTGGTGACAAGATTGGCTGCTTTAAAGGTCTGAAATTTAACTATGTCAGCGCCGGCTTCAAAGGCTGCATCTATCAATTTAAATGCGAGTTCCTCGCTACCATTATGGTTTACTCCTGCTTCGGCAATGATTTTAATCATGACACTTCCTTAATAAGCATAAATGCTTCAGCAGCTTCAGCATTGCATTGTGCACCACGAATATGAGCTAAGGCTTCTAGGGCTTTTATCGACCGAGGAAATGGAAACTCCCCCAGCTCTGAAGAAAAAATACTCAGAATTTCTAACTTTTTTTGTAAGTAAAGTCCGATATCAATAAATACATTGGGCTTAAAACCACCATCTTCGGGTTTTAAGCCAAAATTGGTTTCTGACATGGTTTCATACGCAAGAACTTTTTTTACAAAAGGGTAACGAAAACTCTTAGTCGCAGACATTACTGCATCATAAACAATTTGATGATCACTGTGAGCATCGTTACGGTAAGCGGTAAATACCTGTTCAGGCTTAACCTCGGTAATTATTTGGCAGAGAGGATCTATGATTTGTCCCAACGCTAATGTATCCAAGCGTGCAGGAGGCAGCATTAGCTCATGCACTTTAGCAAAGCCATAAACTTTCGCAGCACGATAAATTTCGTTCTTACGACTGTCGATCTGCTGCTTAGAAAAACCTGATGAAGCACTCATGCCCGTTACCAGCAACCAGTGTACCTCATGCCCTTGGGCTATTAACTTTAAAATTGTACCTCCGCAACCAAGAGTTTCATCGTCAGCATGAGGCGCTACAATCATTATCTTGCTCATAAGTAATCACCTGCTCTTATAGAATTTTCAAATATGCCATTTAACCAAATCGCACCGGAGTCAGAAGTCTTTACTAAAATACGAGAATCAAGACTTTCTAGTACAAAACCTGGCTCGATATCTACTGGAAATATTTCCTCTGCAATTGACGCGCTTACTACGGGGATGTACTTTCCTTTAAATATTAACTCGGCACAAGGATAAGGCGGCGCTAGAGCTCGCACCAAATTGTAGATTGCATTCGCAGACATTCTGAAATCGATAACGCCATCTATGCGACTTCTTTTTCTCCAGTAACTTGCCTGCATTTGGTTCTGCATTACGTATTCGACCGAGCCTGTCGTTAGCTGCAACGTTAGCCTTACGAGCTGCTCTTTCGCGACATCCAGAATTCGATTATACAAATCTTGCGCGTCATCTGAATGATTAATAGGTACATTTACCTGACTTAAGATAGGGCCGGAGTCTGCTTCCGCATCCATTTTAAAAAAAGTTGAAGCAGTTTCTTCAAGACCTAGCGCTAGGGACCATATAATAGGATGTCTCCCTCTGTTACGCGGTAGTTTTGTTGGATGAAATCCAATGACACCTAGCTTTGATAGGTTTAACATTTTTTCACTTAATAAATGACTCCATCCAATGCAATATATTAAGTCTAAGTTAAACTGCTGAAAAAATAATATTGAATTGTCTTGCCCTGACGGCACTTCAAAGTGATAGGGGATGTTATGTAATTTGCAGATTGGTGATAAATCGAAGAAGTCAGAGTTTAACCTAGAACTTTGGCGTGTAATAACTGCGCAGACATGAATATTTTCTATTCCCAGCAATGTCTCCAGCGCCATCTTGCTTGATTTCACACAACCGATCAGACCAATTCGCATAATGCCTCTATTCAATATTTATGTCGTAGAATTTCTTCCAAATTAAACCTTCTAGTTCCACTTGTAATAATTGAGAAACTATTTTTTCTGAACTTCTGCCTTCACCATAAGGGTTTATCGCTTTACTACATGTCGCTCTGAATTCCGAAGACAATGCAATCTCTAAAGATTTACGTATCGACTCTTGACTACTATCACAATGTATAACTGTCTCACCAGCGACGCGACCTTTTTGTCTATCACCTATATTAATGGTTGGCAAATTAAAACTAGGAACTTCTATCAGACCGCTTGAAGAATTACCAATAACAACAGAACTATGCTTAATTGAGCTGAGATAGCGCAGTTGTCCGAGAGACTTGACAAGCAGTACCCTGTCGACATGCCTTTTTTTAAAGTCTTCAATAACTTCAATCAAGCCACGGCTATGAGTATCGGCATTTGGATAAGTAATAATATATTTAAAGTCTTTGTGTAACTCTAGTTCGTTAAAAAGGTTTGTCAGTGACTCTCTGTCACCTTTTTTATTTAAGGTTACCGGATGGTAAGTTATTAGCATATAGTTATCGAGTTCAATATTAAAATCTAAAGACCTCGCTAATTGGCTTCTATCCAGTAAATTAAGTTTCTTAATATTGTCTATTCCCGGAGCTCCTACATTGAATACATGCTCTGGGTTTTCACCTAGTTGTATAATCCGTTTACAGTAGCTTTCCGTGGCAGCAAAATGCAGGTGTGACATTTTTGTAATCGAATGGCGGACCGCCTCATCAATAAGACCCTCTGTAGTTTCACCTCCATGGATGTGGGCTATCGGTATCCGAGCAACCATAGCTGCTTGAGCAATTGCCATAGACTCAAACCTATCACCTAGAATAACAAGTATATCTGGTTTATTTCGTTCAAAGGCTTCGCAAGCACTAATGATAGCGAGCCCGATAGACTTCGATATACCTACTGCCGAATCAGAGGATAGTAAGAACTCAATCTTATCTTTGATGATAAAACCATCACTATCAATTTGACTGACTGTTTTTCCAAATTCGGGTGATAAATGCATTCCTCCTACCATCAATTGAAGCTCAGCATCTTTTGACTCTGAAATACCTTTAATTACCCAGTAGAGCAGTCCATATTCAGCCCTCGAGCCAGTAAATACCGCAATCTTTCTCATCTTAGTTACCTACTTAAACGTCACGGGGGAGCTTGGAATATTAACTACACGAGCTTCAAACCATTCAGACTGATTTAAATCGCCCCGAAGGGCATTAGCAAACATAGGTAGGCGATGCATTAATTTCCAAATAGGGCGAGTCATCACTCCTGCCTTATTCGTGTGGGTCAAAAGTTGCTCACGACTTTGCTGATCTGGGCAGACGATTGCATTGAGCCAATAGTTAGATTGAGCATAACCGGGTTCTGAAAAAAAATGAAAATGACTTCCCATCAGAAAAGTCTTATAAGCCATAGCCAACGCACGTTTTTTCGTTAAGAACTCAGGTAGTTTTTCCATCTGTGCGCAACCCAAAGCTGCATTGAGGTTGGGCAAGCGATAATTAAAACCAGCCTCATCGTGGAAAAACTCATAAGGATGCGCGACTTTTGCTGTGGTCGTAATATGCTTAATTCTGGCTGCTAGCTTGGTATCCTGGCACAGCACCATACCACCGCCACCAGTAGTGATTATTTTGTTGCCGTTAAAACTAACTGCAGCTAAAGGAGCAAGAGTGCCAGTATGTTTTCCCTTATAGAGTGACCCCAGGCTCTCTGCCGCATCCTCAATCATAACCAGATTCCATTTGGTACAGATGGTAAGTAACTCATCGAGTTCTACAGGATGACCAAATGTATGCACTGGAACCACTGCGCGTATAGTTTTTTGACTTGCCTTGTGTACGCATTGATTATCAAGTAGTTCTGCTTCACTTTCTAGCCAGCTTGACATCGCTTTTGGGCATAACCCCATGCTGACTGGCGATACGTCAATAAAAACCGGCTCAGCTCCCATATGGTAAAGTACATTGCTGGTAGCAACAAAGGTCAAGGCTTGAGTGATCACTAAATCACCTGCGCGAACCCCCGCTGCATAGAGCGCGGTGTGCAAGGCTGCAGTACCATTGACGGTAGCTATGGTTTTTGCTGAACCAGTAAAGATCTGCATTTGTTTTTCAAAGCGTTCAACAAATTCACCAACACTGGATACAAAACTGCTGTCTATGGTGTCACACACATAGGCTCTTTCGTTACCGTTAAAGGTTGGGGCGTGAAGCGGGATAAAATCCTGAGTTTGATAAATCTCTCGCACAAACTTAACTAAGTTTTGTTCCATAGCGCCTCTTACATCTTGCCGTCTAGGTATTTGCCAGTTTCTTTGTGTTCAAAAGTCGGGAGCATAAAGTTGAACAGCTTGACCAAATCTTCTTTACACCAAGTTCTGGCCATTTTAAGTCTGGTAATCTCGGAGCTAAAATGCTGTAGTTTAGACTCGTCGTAATCCTCTTTGCTTTTGATAATGCCAAGATTGGTAAATCGTTCTAAATCTAAGACTTCATGTTCTGTAAAAAACTCTTCAAAATCTTTCTCGCCAGTCGTATCGCTTGGAGTAAAAAGACAAGGCCATTTACCCAAAATAGGCAAGGTGCCTATCAGATTTCTGGCTTCGTCTTCATTCTGGCAAAGATAGGGCTTGTAGCCCTGTGCTGCGACATATTTTTCCGCAATTTCGGCAAAAGTAATGAGATGCAAAGCTTCGTTTAATTTTGGAAAGAAAATATCGCGATTTTCTCCAAATAGACAAGATATTAAACATAGCTCACCTGACTCTTGAGGTGTGACGAAGTAGCGGCGCACATCATTAGGAGCGACTATAGGTTGTTGTTTTTGCATTCGCAAATGGAAGCTGTGGAGCAAAGACCCATCAGAAAAAGCAACATTGGCAAAACGGGCCGTAGAGATTTTTATATGCTGGCTATAGCGCTGTAAATACATTTCCATGATACGCTTTGACGCACCCATCATGTTGACCGGATTTGTCGCTTTATCGGTCGAAACGCAAAAATATTTTTTTACCCCCTTCGCTATAGCTTGTTTGATGGTTTTCTCAGTATTAAACACATTTACTTCAAGCATCCGCATCAGGGTGTAGGGATCTTTCTCACTACGTACATGCTTCAGGGCGGAAAGATTTAAGATATAGTCATAATGACCGTCGGCTTCGATAAATGCATCATATTCGATACTACCAATATCAAGCGCAAAGGTTTGAAAATCACCAGTTATGTAGCCGTAAGAGCTACGGATATCTCTTACCAACTCCACCATGTTGTTTTCACTTATATCCACCAGATGTAGCTTTTTGGGGTTACGTTTAAATATCTCTTTAGCGACAGCTTGACCAATAGAACCAGCCGCTCCAAGCACCAAAAAGCGTGAAGATGATACGGAATCGTCTAATTGCTGCTTGACTGCCTTCAAATCGTCAGAAAATAATGTATCTGTTCTACCAATTAAACTTAATATAGATTTTATATTCTTCTGATTATTTAAATTGTCCATACGCTCTACCTTTGAAAATTAGATCGGACTAATTATTGGTTCAATTCTATTTCTGTATGTAGAGTTCGGTGGAACATCATGTAATACAACTGAGTTGGCATAAATAATAGAGTTTGCACCAATCTTAACACCTTTTAAAATCGTCACTCCAAAACCTATCCAGACGTCATCCTCAATGACGATTCTATCTGCTTGTAACCCGGGTATATCTTCTATATTTCTTGGATGCCCAGTGGTAACTATATTTTTAAAATGCTCGTGTCTTTCCGAAGGTGTCCTGGAGTGAGCAGTATTGTCAATAATGTTAACATTGTGAGATATTAAAACTCTATTTCCTATAGAGATGGATGCCATAGACCATAGCCTTGTTCCAGCGCCAATATAGCACCAATCACCAACGTTTATTTGACCACTATGTGCATAGACTAACAGTTCACCACGAATATATGAATTGCTGCCAATGATAATTTTATCTCTGTCGCGACTTAAGTTTTCGACTTTTGCTTCGCTTAAAAATACTGTTGTGTCTGCGGTAGTGCAAATATATGAGGGTTTCTTACGTATCGCAGTATGTACTTCTTTCGAAATTTCATCTTTTAATAGGGTAATTAGTAAGTTGCTAATTGTGCGCTTTATTTTTTTTATAAAAGTCATATTTAATCCTATTGCAACAATTAATTAGTTTGAGCGGTAAAGTACATCTTGTGCTTTAAATATGATGTCGGTGTGTTTTCTACTAAGGCTTGCATTACGAGGTCTGATTCAAGTGGTTCGATAGATTTATATCTAACCCATACCTGAAAGTTTTGGGGTTGAGGGGTGAACTTCGTCTTAACCCAGTTGCAACGTTGTGTTATGTGGTTAATAACACAGGCTTTCGCTTGCATTTCCGCTGAAACATGCAGCCGCTTATTTGCAGCCTCTCGTAAATAGTGATGATATTGAGCTTCGCTATCTGCTGTATAGGCTACGCCCAGGTCGGCATAGTATGCAGAGGAGGTAATAATGCTTGGAACACCAAGTGCGACCGCTTCAACTATTGCGGTACTCGAAAACCCTAAAACGCATTTTGCTCTTTTTATCAATTGATAACTGCTTATATCCTGTAAACTATCTATGAAAATTACTTTGGATGTATTCTTATACAGCTCTTCTATTCTGTAGAGATAGTTATCTGTGTTGTCCAACGAAGGTACACGTTCAGCAGGATGCTTGCGGATGACTATTTTAGATGTTGTATTATCAAGAACCCAATTAATTGAGCTTATTACCCATTCAAAATATGATGTATAGACAGTATGTAAGCCCAGAGCAGCACTATCCCAAACTGAGTTTAAAAGCATTAAATAAAAATCATCATCATTTATTGTCAAAGATTTTTCATTAAAAAATGAAAAACCTCCATCAAGGCCATTCATTCTATTTGTCAGAAAGTTTTTACCGGAATCACGCGCGAAATTTCTTTCTTCTTCATTAGACCATACCTTATGAAAAACTGAAGGAATATCTTTAAGTTGAGAGGCCACACCGTTGTGCGAAAATAAGACCAATTCATCGCCGCTATCGTATGTAGCTGCCTCAATTATGTTTTCTCTACACAGTTGCATCAATATTCCTGAATTTCCCCATATGCCTCCTGGTAATAAAAATTTTTTAGGTGATTCGATATCTATGTACGCCTTATAAAGCTTTTGCGCTTCGACTAACTGTGGCTTTATTTTCTCTTCATAGGCTGATCGTTTTTCTGCGTTTAGCTCGCCTTTCGTGAAGTGAATAGAATTTAATTGAGCAATTTTATTGACAAGATCACGATTGATCGGAATCTCGTTAGACGCATAGTCCGAAAGAGCTGACCACTTAATACCAAAGTGAAGGTTGACTCTATATAGAATCATTCCGATTAGTCTTTTTTGAAATGCAAAGAATGATACTGATTGACCAAAAGGCAAGTCATCTAGAATGAATTTAACGTTATAGTTTTTTTTTGAGAGTAATAGACCGATTGTTATAGAATACCATGGCACAGCAGTGCCCATCCAAGGCGAAATAACAATATGAATTATTTTCTCGCCTGTAGTTGCTAATGAATCGCGAGGAAAAATTTCAGATAGAAATTTTTTGTAGTATAGAAAGTCCTGATAAAATCTTGCGTAAGCATCATTATTCATTATTTTAAACCATCAGTTTTCAGGTGTTCTGCTATGATAATTACAGAGTACGACTATATTTTTTATGTTAGGCATTTAATGTCATTTACTAAGGGAGCTGGGGCTGCTTTGTATTTAAATCTATGACAGTGTTAGCCTTTATGAGAGTGGATACTCATATCCTCTAATCACGTCAATTACTTTCAAGCCTATGATTTCTTTAAACCTAGCGTCCCCAGATAAATAGCTCAGTTTACCTTCCGGATCTCTTGCTTCACGAATACGGGATTTCACGAAAGCTTCTTGTGCTTTGAGGGGCTTTAGGGCGCCTAAACGATCATTGCGCACGAAGAACAGGTTATTGCCAGCGATGTTGGAGCCAATTAGTGAGTAACCCTTTTGCTTTCCAAGATACTCAAAGGCCGAAATGGACGCGCCATAATAAAGGTTACTGTAATGAGCATCGGTGCGAAAAAATTTGGGATCATAAGGAATAGAAATCGCAGCTTCCGGGCCAAAGACACTGTTCCATTCTACAGCCACTATCACCGGATTGACTGCATCAATTGCTTGCCACACCCAATAATCATTGCCGTCGATATCGACGCTCAACAAGCCAATATCACCAGAAAACCCAGCATTACTAATTAATTGATTGATGTTATCGCGGTCAATCCAGGCATGCACTGCGGTCAAGTCATTTCGCCAATAGAAATCTTGCTTTTTAATAGTCTCTACATTTCGCTCAGAACCATCAAAAACCAGGCCTCGCCAGTTATTGTTTACTAATAAGAAACGGGTATTTGATTCAAGATAACTCTCGACTCCAAATTCTATAAAAGTAGCTTCTTTTTCAGAGATGTTAGTTTCTTTGATTAGATATTGAATGATGCCATCTTCTCCAAATTGAGAGAAAACCTTAAACTCGGCATCGTGCAGGCTTTTTATATCAGTACGTTGTTGGTTGGCAACGGCCAGAGCACGGCCCTGTAAAACCATCATATCTGATAGCCTTTTATGCACAGAGCTCATGGCGTTTCGAACTATTGCATTGATATCTGGTTGCTCGGGGGTCGCGGACATCTGTTGTTCCTTAAACTTGTTGAAGTAGAGCTGAGACGATCGCTTGATATTTTTCGGCAAATAATGCGCGATTATCAGCTAAATTAATTCTGGCTTGAGTAAATCTGCTAACAGCTCGCTGTCTTTCATCATTTCTTTCCTGCCAAATATGCAACATAGCTGCGGCCAGTGCTGAAGGATCCTGAGGCGAAAAATAAACAGCATCTGCAGGAGCCTGTTCACGATGCACCGCAAGATCGGAGAGGATAATCTTTTTACCTGTATATTTAGACTCTTCCACTGTGGTACTCCAGCCTTCAAAAAGCGAAGGGTTGATCACGGCCAAAGCTTGAGCCATCAGAGACATCATCTTATCGCGCTCTACCAGACCAAGAACAATAAATCTCTCCTCGAGTCCAAGCTCCTTAATCCGTTGCAGTAGCTGTTCAATATGGGCTGCATTGCGGTAGTCATTCAAGCTTCCCGTGCACATCACTTTGATCTCAGGTGGCAACTGCAGTAGCGCGTCTACCACAACCGCATGGTTTTTATGTACCCAAAATTGATTTGGAAGATAGAAGAAATCTTCCTCTACCTGTGACTGTTCAAGCACCTGCTGTTGATAGGCAAGATCTTCTTCTTGAATATAGGGTACAAATCGCAGTACATGAGTTTGAACAGACTGGTACGCAGGATAAAATCTCCTGAAATCGCTCTCCGCGGACTCGCTGCTTAACAGCAGATGACCAGAACGTTCAGCGACCATCTCCATACTTTGGTCTCTGCCGCGAAGCTCTGCTTCACTGAACAAAGCAGGTAAATGGCAGTGTTGAAAATCAGGCATCCAGTAAACGGTTGGGGGAAGAAATCGCTTACCAGGAATAGCATGGGTAATCAGATCCAGCTTATGACGCCGGGCGTAATAAGCTAACTTGATGTTAGTCTTAAAGTGACGACACAACTTCCTGATACGCTCAGAATTGTCAGCCAGGTAATCACATTGAATAATGTTAATATGTGGTCGATAACCCTGATTGAAAATATCGCTCCGATTAGTCAGTACATAGTATTCTTGCTCTGGGTGAGGGTACTGATTGAGCGCAGACAATAGACTAAGAAAGTAGTTGATCCCGCCAAACCAGCCTTCATTTACGATGACGCAAATTCCGATTTTTTTCATAATCGCTCCTGCTGCTTAAACCACCCAACATAACGCTCCAGTCCCAGTTGCAAGCTGGTCTGTTGTAGTTGTGGATAGGATATTTGCTCCTGACGACAAGAAACCAGATTGTCAGGGTCGCCAGGTTTACCAATCGAAGAAAAAATTGGAGTTTGATGATATCCCGCTGTTTTTAAAAGCATAGTGAGAAGTGTTTTAATCGCAATACCATCTCCGGTACCTGCATTAAGAAGTTGATTCTGTTTATTGAGCTGTTGAGTCATCAGGTGCAACAGAAAATCAATTAGATCATGGATATAAACCCAATCTCTTTGCTGCTCTCCATCGCCAAAATAACTAAATTCGCCACGCTGTGCTTTGCTCAGCGCATCCCATAAGAGTTGTTTGCGTAGTCCCTCACCATAGACCGAAAATGGCCGCACTATTTGCGCAGATATATTGTAACGACGGCTATAAAATTGGATCATCTCTTCGGCCAGTTGCTTGTGTAAGCCATACGGTGACATAGGTTTAAGCTGACATCTAATTGAAGTATTATTAGAAGCGTTTTCACCATAGACGGCTGCACTGGACAGATAAATCAGCCTTGCTTGCGGCCAATCGACTTGCATCTTGTGCAGTAGAGCACTCAAGTGAGGTAATGTCTTGTCGAAATCATGGTTAGGATCTTGTAACGAGGAAGCAACTGATGCGCCGCCAGCAAGATGAAATATCAGATCAGGCGTAGTGCATTGCTGATAGATCTGACTGCTTAAATTGCCAGATAGATAGTCCACATTACTGTTGCCGGAAGAGAGAAGATTATTGCCAGCCACTTGGATCTGATGCTGTGTCTGACTCAATGCTGCAACTAAGTGCGAACCAATAAAGCCTCCACCACCTAAGACTAAGATTTTTCTTCGCATTTTATAATGCTCCCGCAGACGATTTGATGGTGGTAATTAGTTTTGGCAATCTTTTGGTCGCCTTACATCAGCAAAATTAGCTGGCATCTTTTCACTTGAGCCTAGCTCTATCAAAGTGCGAATGGTTCTGAGAGCATCAAAGCCTTTTTGTGCAATTACCTGTCGATGCACACCAGTTAATACCCTTATGGTATTCATCCCAAGCTTATTCAAGTTCACAAAATCCTTCGCTGGGTTATCGCCTATATACACCATATCCTGCCAATCACATTTTTCTGCTTTTTTAATCAATTCAAAACAATGTGTAGAAGGCTTAGCATGTTTAATGCCAAAACGGTGGGTTATAAAAACTCGTTTAAATAAGGCTGCTATCCCAAGAGCATCTACCTTGTTCTGTTGTACTATCTTGTGGCCATCAGTCACTAGGTACAAAGGTTTGGGTAATAGCTGCAGTAGCTGTAAGTGTTCTGTTGGTAAGGTCAGCTTGGGTTTGTGCAAGCGGTAAGTGTGGACGCAAGCCTGAATGTTACTTTTACTACTCAGACTGTGGCCTGCAAGGAAATCAT
Organism: Rheinheimera tangshanensis; assembly: GCF_014645135.1. Lineage (GTDB taxonomy): Bacteria > Pseudomonadota > Gammaproteobacteria > Enterobacterales > Alteromonadaceae > Pararheinheimera > Pararheinheimera tangshanensis. The sequence continues at coordinate 174,269 of NZ_BMLH01000005.1, read as the reverse complement.
CAAAAATACGACCCCGCCCCTGAGTGTCCAGCAATCCGACCAATTGTTCGTAACAATTTGTTGCATCCAGTCCCCACTGTTTGGCGGCGTATGCTGCGACTGCACGAAAACCACTTTCGACGTACTGACGTTCGTCATACAGCGTGTCATCCAAATCAAAAATATAAATCACAGATACAAGTCTCCGGCATAACGAACTTGTGTAATAGTTTGCTTTGCTGGCGTAAAAGGCAGTTGAGTTATATCTATTGCCATCGATTCCGCCAAACTCCAGTAGAGGCTATCGACGCCGGCTTTAATACCCAAAGTAGAAGCACCGCCAAACCTGCTATTGCACTCAATAATATGCAACTGTTGATGCTTATCAATAATAGCTTGCAGTACCACAGGACCAGTCAGTTGCAACTGTTCCAGCAGAGTTTTGATCCACTCATCATACTGGGGCAGATATACGGTTTGGCTTATTTGTGATTCACCATGCTGCACTTTAGTCCGGTAACGGCAAATATGGCCTTTTAGTTTGCTATTTTTGTCTAACCAGGCATCCACGCTAATTTCTGTGCCCTGAATAAATGGCTGGTACAGCGGGCATTGCATTGTTTTTGCGTGATGAAGCGCCTCTTGGGTGGTCAGTTTAAGGCCAAGATTCTGACTTCCTGCACCATAACGCTCTTTGACCACCCACAAGTCAGCTGACTCATCAGGATGAAGCAGGGCGGGGATCACTTTACATTTAGGATGAGTCTTAATTTGGGCAAAGCTAAATTTATCCAGACACAACTGAATGACTTCTTCAGCAGAGACCAGTACCTCGATGCCCAAAAGTTTTAGTGCCTTTTTTTGTTCCGACCAGAACATCAGTTCACCATCCCTGCTGGGGATTATGTGGGTGATTTGATATTCAGCCAGGCCTACTTTGATTGCATCTAGATTAGATTTATTGCACAAAGGCATATGCCAGAATTGGTCCGCAAAATACTGACTGACTACAGGCTTTGAGCTGTCTCCTGCGATAATTTTGGCATCTGGCTGTAGCTTTAAGGCCGCATTTTTTAATGCCTGCAATAATGGAATCTTGGCGCCAGCACTGCTTAATAACACTTTCACTGCGAAGGCTCGCCAAGCAAACGTTTTTTCACACGGGGCTGGCAATGGTCATGGGAGAGTTGAGCACGCCTGTTGTTGTATTCGGTAATTTTTGTGCCTTTTTTAGGTTCTTGCCAATCGCCGTACATAAAGGTCAGAAAACCGTCAGTGTCTGTTGGAACGTAAAAACGCTGGCCTAGAAATTCTTTTTGTTGAAATTGCGCAAAATGATGGGCCGGAGCAAAAAATAAACCCGCAGAAGAAACCAGCTCTGAGTATCCAGCTTGTTCACGCCTCAGTTGCAGACTGATATCAAAAGGTACAAAGTCTGCGCCGGGTTTAGGGGTGAATTCTATATTTATGCAACAATCCTCGTCATTTACATTTAACACCAGTACTTGCCAATTCAAAAGGTTCTGGTGTGGCAGTTGAGGAATAAAATCAGGGATAACCTTAAGTAAAGTACTGAACTCTGACTGGTCTATTGCCAGATCTATATCGTCATCCCAGGGGATCAATGCCTGCTGTCGCGTCACGCCTAGCAAGGTTCCTGAATCAAGACATGGTCGTATACCATGCTGTTGTAAAAACTGGTTTAACCTCAAAAGCAGAACATGGGCCATTTCCAGCGTGGCGCTATGTAAAAAAGGTAGTGTCGCTTTTACTTGTTGTTTAGCCGGGACCACAATTTTTTCAGCCGGAACTCCAAGTTGTTGCAACTGGGCGCTAATAGCGTCAACCCATTGGCTGGTAATAACAATCTGATCATAATCCAGACTTAAAAGTTCGTCAGGAGGCAGCACAGCAATACCTGATAACTTCTGGCCGTGACGGCTTGGGTCGTTGTCAATAAATGCAGTGATGTTCAGGTTAGGGTTCTGACTGAGAAAGAATTCCCCAGCTTTACTGGCACCAAACAAAACAACCTGCAACGCTTTTGTCATGCCAGCAACTCCCAGCTCATTGCCGTACCTTTTTTCGCTGATACTTTAAGAGCTTTACCAAGCAACATAGGCAGATACTTAGGGGGTAGACCTAATCCAGGGCGCACTGAACGTAAGTTCTTTGCAGTCAATATAGCTCCGGCAGGGAGATCCTCTGCTATATACAAGGAACGACGATGTACTCTGGAGGCTACCTCTTTTTCTGTACAACCATAATGCACCTTACCCAGCGCATCTCTGGCTCTGGCTGTTTCCTCAACCAACAGTTTCAGTTCATCAGGCTCAAGGGAGAATTCAGCGTCGACTTCTCCCCCTTTACGATCCAAAACAAAGTGCTTTTCTATCACGGTAGCGCCAAGGGCTACAGCGGCAACAGAAACACCAACACCAGGGGTGTGATCGGACAGCCCGACCTGGCAATCAAAAAGCGCAGCCAGATGAGGTATTGTCAGCAAGTTTGCATCCACAGGACGGGCAGGGTAATTGCTAGTACATTTCAACAAAACCAGGTCTTTGCAGCCATTTTCTCGTAACACTTGCACCGATTCTGCCAGTTCAGCCTGAGTTGCCATCCCTGTGGAGACAATGACTGGTTTACCGGTTCGGGCTACCGCTGCAAGCAACGCATGATCAATATTTTCAAAAGAGGCTATTTTGTAGCAGGGCACATTTAACTGTTCAAGAAACTCCACAGCGGTCAAATCAAACGGAGTACTAAAAGCAAGCATACCTTTGCTATTTGCATAAGCAAATAACTCTTCATGCCATTCCCACGGCGTCATGGCCTGTTGATATAAATTGTATAAAGAGTTGCCTTGCCAAAGGCTATTGGGGTCGGCAATAAAAAATTCTCCTTGATGCACATCCAGGGTAATAGTATCGGGGGTATAAGTCTGAAGTTTGAGTGCATCAGCGCCAGCCGCAGCCGCAGCATCAATCAGCGCCTTGGCTTTATCCAGTGACTGGCCATGATTACCTGACATTTCCGCAATGATAAAAGGTTTTTCAAATGGGCCAATTTTACGGTCGCCAATAAAAAAATCGTGCATTACAACCTCATGAGTTCTGTTACAGCTTTTACTACGGCTGGAGTACCAGCCTGATGTGGTAGTAGCTCACTGGCTTTTTGTGCCATCTGTTTCAATAACATTTCATCCTGCCAGCAGCGAGCAATGGCATCTGCCAGCTTAACTATACTTTGCTGAGTGGAGTCACCCAGCCAAATGCAGGCACCAAGATGATCAAGGTACTGAGTACTTTGTCGCTGGTTATCTGCCACAGTCACCACTAACGCTGGCAGCTGACTGAAGCAACGTTCCCAATGCGTGCTGCCACCTGCACCTAACATGAGCTTTGCTTGCAGCATCAAATGAGCCATATAGTTACATTGCTGATGAAACCGCCAAAGCGGCTGCTGTTCGCAGCGCTGTCGTATCACATCCGCTGCAGGATGACTCTGTCCTATGACTATATCGGCAGGAATAGGCTGAGACTTTAATAAATCCAGCGCGTCCAAAGCCATTAGGGTGAGATTATCCGGATCAGTCCCACCAAAATTGACCAAGAGTCTGGTTCTTTGTTCAGCTTTTGCCTGATAAAACTCAGCTCTGAGCAATGCATAACGAGGACCCGCTAGCAGAATGCAGTTTGAGTTGACCAGATTGCGATAACGTAGCTCGGCTTGAGGAACTAAATTTTGATCCAGCAACAAATCAGCGTCATGAGGTCGATTGGCCAAATCATCAATGACCATGATATTCGCTACCTTGCCACGCATCTGTTGTTCATAATTACGACCCAACTGGTAATGATCAACCACCAGCAGTTCAATTGGAGCTTGTATTCGCTCAAGGCAATACCTGGCATCGTCCTGTTCATTCTGGCAGACGGGGATCAAATCGACAGTAAATCCCTGCTCAGAAACCAGAGAGCCAAGCTGGCCGGGCAAATTCTGGCAGATAAAACGGCAGCTATAGCCTTTGTCTTTTAATGCATGTGCCAATGTCAGGCAGCGCATCAGGTGTCCTGAACCTATCTGTCTACTGGCATCTGCCCTAAACAAAATCTGTGTCATTGAGATTGCAGCATCCGATACAGTAACTCTGCATGGTTCCAGTCTTCCAGCGTATCTATGTCCTGAACTAAATGCGGAGGAAGTACCAACATCTGTGATTTTTCACTGAATATATATTTGTTCTGATCCAACCATGTATTGCAGCTTCCCCAGTAAAGCTGGCCAGCGTCATGAAAAGCTGGAGGCAGATCCTGTGAGCGTTTAACTATGCTGGCAGGATCAAAAGGGGTTACGCCTCCAGTTTTGGTCTGCAATAAGGCTCTCTGAATTGGAAAGGAGAAGCGTGCAGAAGTAAATACATAATCTGCGGATGTTTCGCACAGTTGTTCATAGGCCTGCTTAATCAACACACTGCTCAATAATGGAGTAGTGGCATAAATGCAGGCACAGTGTTGAATATCCCATCCTAGTTGCAGCAGACGTTGTAATGTATCTCTAACCACAGGACTAGTTCCTGTATGGTCGTCAGCAAGCGCGGCAGAGCGATAAAACGGAACTTCGGCGCCGTACTCACGAGCTACAGCAGCTATTTCTTCATCTTCGGTGGATACAATAACCTTGTCTATAACACCACTTTCCAATGCTGCTTTAATAGGATAAGCCAGCATGGGCTGGCCGCAGAATTTTTTGATATTTTTGCGAGGGATGCGTTTGCTACCGCCTCGTGCGGGAATAATGGCGATGTTCATCATTGAAGACCTGGTATTTTTTTCAGAACAGATGCTACATAGTCTTGCGACTTCTGTGTCAAGTCAGCGTAGAGAGGAAGGCTTATAATTCTGCTGTAAAAATATTCTGCCTGCGGAAAGTCACCCCACTGGAATCCAAGCTTCTGGTAATAAGGTTGAGTATGGATCGGGATATAATGGACGTTGACGCCAATACCTGCAGCACGCAGTGTTTCAAATGTGGACAAGCGTAGGTTTTCATCATGCAATTTCACAATATACAAGTGCCATGATGATTGTCCTGTGCTGCATTCCTGAGGAAGCTCCAGAGCTAAGTTTTGCAGCAAGGCACTGTAATTGGCCACAGCTTCAATACGTTGGTTTACAAAAATATCCAGTCTTTTTAACTGGCTTAGTCCCAGAGCAGCTTGCAGATCCGTCATACGGTAATTCAAACCAAGGTCTATCTGTTGGTAATACCAGGGACCGTGGCTGACCTCAGTCATATCGTCTGGATTGCGGGTAATACCATGACTGCGCAGCAACTGCATACGAGCAGCCAGTGCCATATCTTTGGTCAACGCGGCACCACCCTCAGCTGTAGTAATTATTTTGACCGGATGAAAACTGAATACTGTGATATCGCTGAATTGACAACTGCCTATCTTATTTTGCTGATAACTTCCGCCTATCGCATGGGAAGCATCTTCGATAATACGAATACCGTAAGGTTGGCATAAAGTCGCAATTTGTTGCATAGCGCAGCTATGTCCTGCCAGATGCACAGGAATAAGAACTTTAGGTAAGGTATTGTTGGCTGCTGCTTGTTGTAATTTAGCCGCTAAGGCTTTGACCGACATCAGGCCTGTATCAGGTTCTACATCAACAAAATCAACTTTAGCACCACAATACAAAGCGCAATTCGCTGAAGCGACAAAGCTGATGGGGCTGGTCCAGACTCTGTCTCCAGCTTTTACATCTAAAGCCAGACAAGCTATATGTAAAGCCGAAGTGGCACTATTAACTGCAATTGCGTATGGAACCTTACAGTACTTCGCCAGCGCTTCTTCAAATGCAGGAATTGCGGGTCCCTGAGTCAGAAAATCAGATTGCAGAGTGTCTACAACGGCTTTTACATCTGCATCACTGATCGACTGTCTGCCGTAGGGGATCATAGCATTGCGTCCCGGTTAAATTGAACCAGCTCTTCGATGCTTAAAAAGTGAGGATTTTTATCCGACACATATTCAAAGCCGGGCTGCACCAGTTTGCCGTGCTCTTTTAATGCATTGATCGTAAAGTCATTGCCACGGTTATAAAACTGAATTGATGGAGCTATAACATAATGGTCATCGTATTCGTAAGTGTTATAGGACATATCACCTGGGCACATCATTTCATGCAATTTTTCACCAGGACGAATACCCACTTCCCGGATAGGTAAATCAGGTGCCATAGATTTTGCTAAATCCACGATGCGGATAGAAGGGATTTTAGGGACGAATATTTCACCACCCAGCATACGTTCGAAATTTTTCAGTACAAAATCCACACCTTGTTGCAGGCTGATCCAAAAGCGGGTCATTTCCAGATGAGTGATAGGTATATGGTCTGTGCCTTTTTGTCTTAGTTGCTCAAAAAAGGGGACTACAGAGCCACGGGAACCTACTACATTGCCATAACGCACCACTGAAAAACGAGGCTTACTACCGCCTGAAATGTTGTTGGCTGCAACAAACAGTTTGTCGGATGCCAGTTTGGTGGCGCCGTATAAGTTGATCGGATTGGCTGCTTTATCAGTGGACAGCGCTATAACTTTTTCTACCTGGTTTTCAATAGCTGCATTAATCACATGCTCTGCACCATTGATATTGGTTTTTATACATTCCATAGGGTTATATTCGGCCGCTGGTACTTGCTTTAACGCTGCGGCGTGAATGACATAATCAACACCCCGCATGGCTCTAATCAAGCGTTCCTGATCTCTTACATCACCAATGAAATAGCGCATGCAGCGTGCATTGAATTTCTGCTGCATTTCGTATTGTTTTAATTCATCTCTGGAATAGATGATAATTTTGTTGGGTTTGTACCGCTCCAGCAGTGTTTGGGTGTATTTATGGCCAAAAGAGCCAGTGCCACCTGTAATAAAGATATTTTTGCCGTCAAACATAAGCGCCCCTGATATGTCATAAAACTGACAGTCATATTGGATCTGTACCCACTGTAACAAACCTTAGCATAATTTATTCCACTATTAAAAAATCCTTTTTATATAGAAGCTTAGCTGCAGATCATTCAGCTATCTTTTTGCTGGCTAAAAAAAGCTCAGTTTAAGGCTTGGGCACTCAGGTGATTTTGAGGTAGACTAATTTTTATAGCAAATCCGTTTCGGAACAGCCTGAGGTAGTAGTATGAAAATCGGTAACTCGCTAGCCAATGAAAATCAGCTGAAATTCAACTCCAATGAATCTGAAAATCTGCTGAAAAAATTAGCCTCAGCGCGTCGTATTAATAGTGCTGCTGATGATGCTGCCGGATTACAAATTGCCAACCGTTTAACTCAAAGCGCTAATGCCTCTGCTCAAGGGACACAAAATGTCTATGATGGTATTTCTCTTGCTACTGTGGCTGACCAAGGCTTACAGGGGGTGACAGATAACCTGAGTGAAATGGGGCGTTTGGCTGTGCAGGCCGGTAATGGCTTGTTAACCGCATCCGATCGTCAGGCGCTGCAGAAGCAAGCCGACGCTTATGCAGCAAATATTCAAGACCAGATTAAAAATACTGAGTTTGCTGGTATTAAGTTGTTTGACCAGGATGGCTCTATCCCTGTTGGTACAGGGAATGGCAGCATTGGTATCAAAACTCAGGATTTATCGACTCGTTTAACGGACTCAGGTGCTTTTAGCATCGACTTATCTTCTGCTGAAAGTGCAGAAGCTTCGCTGAAGTCCATTCAGAGTTCTTCGCAACTGGTGGATAACAACAGAACTGATTTAGGTGCGACGATCAACGCTTTACAGTCTAGTGCCCGCAATCTGCAAACTCAGAATGTGAACGAGCAGGAAGCGATCAGCCGTATTCAAGACCTGGATTACGCGAAAGCGGTGACAGAACAAGTGGCAGCTGGTATTCGTGAACAAGCTTCATTATCTGTGGTCAGTCAGAGCCGGGTGTCTGAACAACAAGCCCTAAAGTTACTCGCTTAATTCTTTATTCTTTTCATCCCATAAAACGCTATTTTTTTGACACCAGTGTCAAAAAAATAGCGTTTTACCTTGCAACCTCAGACAAGCTTTGTAGAATGACTAAAAAGCAATAAAAGTCTGAGTCTTATGACCACCAAGCTCTATATTCTGGATCAGCAGGAACAACGAACCTCTCGCTTAGGTGCTGTACTGAGTTTTATCTCTGAGCCCCATCAATTGTTGCAGTATCACGAACTTGACCAGTATTTACATGCTGAGTCTCAGGCTGTGGTTCTGTTAGGGGCTTTGTCCAGTCAGGATCACGAACAACTGATCCGCCGGTATCCTGCTTGTGCTTTTTTATTGCTGGGCGAAACGCTGAAGCATCATTTAGGTCTGGCGAATGTGGTGGGCTTGCTGACCGAGCCTTTCTCTTACGCTTCTTTTACTCAATTGCTGCGTGATTGTCAGGAATACCAACGTTTATTGCCAGGTCAGAAAGGTCAGTGCGAACAGTCCCGTTTTATTGGCATGGTTGGTCAAACTCAGGCCATGCAGCAAGTCCGTTTCTTAATTCAACAAGTCGCTAAAACGGACGCCAATGTATTAATTCTTGGTGATTCGGGAACGGGGAAGGAAGTAGTTGCCCGCAATATTCATGTGTTATCCAATCGTCATCAGGGGCCTTTTGTGCCATTAAACTGCGGTGCTATTCCGGCAGAGCTGTTGGAAAGCGAGCTGTTTGGTCATGAAAAAGGTGCCTTTACCGGTGCAATTTCTACCCGCAAAGGCCGTTTTGAACTGGCGCAGGGCGGTACGCTGTTTTTAGATGAAATTGGTGATATGCCACTGCCTATGCAAGTGAAGTTATTAAGAGTGCTGCAGGAAAGAGTGTATGAGCGGGTGGGGGGCAGTCAGCCTATTCGCGCTGATGTGCGTATTATTGCAGCCACTCACAGGGCGCTGGAGCAAATGATCGAGGAGGGGCGCTTTCGTGAAGATTTATTTTATCGCCTGAACGTCTTTCCTATCGAAACTCCGGCTTTACGTGACAGAGCCGATGACTTACCGCTGCTGGTGCAGGAACTGATCATCCGCACTGAACAGCAAGGGCATGCCAAGGTGAAGTTTACCGAGCGTGCGCTTGAGAGCTTAAAACTGCATCCCTGGCCTGGCAACGTGCGCGAACTAGCCAATCTGGTAGAGCGGATGGCTATTATGTATCCGAATCAGGTCGTGGACGTCGCAGAATTACCGCAAAAATACCGTCATCTGGACGTCGAAACTTATGTGCCCGTATATCCGGATGCATTGTTAGAGCGGGATGCCATCAATGAGTTGTTCCAAAGTGCTGACGATGAAGACGAGCAGACAGACGTGCTGAGCTTCGCAACATCAGGCAGCCTTGAAGTTTTACCGGAGCAGGGGGTGGATCTAAAAGAGTTTTTAGCCGAACTGGAAATTTCTTTGATTACTCAGGCGCTGGAGCGCCATGAATATGTAGTAGCAAGAGCCGCTGATATTCTTTGTCTGCGTCGTACCACATTGGTAGAGAAGATGCGTAAATACAATTTGATGCGGGATGAAAATCAGGCTTAACCCTCTTTCTGTCAAAAAAATGGCTGCTTAAGTATCTGATTTATATCTGGTTTAATTGTGGCATGTCTTGTGCATTTGAAAGGCTAGTGTCAATTCATTTGCGAAGACGTTATGAGTACAGCCAAAGCTTTTGCTTATGTTGCAGCAGAAATGCAGCCAGATGCGGCCGCACCTGTTGCAACCGCCATTCATACGGCCCGTCAGGCCCGCCGTCTGCAGCATTTAGTCAACAATCTTCCCACTGCCGTCATAGTGCTGGACGAGCGTGGGTACGTCGCTGAAGCCAATCCTGTGGCTATTTCCATGCTGGGCGAACCTCTAGTCGGGCAGCGCTGGCTGGATGTGATAGCGCGTTCATTCCGTCCCCGTAGTGATGATGGTATGGAAGTGTCTTTGCTGGATGGACGCAGAGTCAAACTGGCGATCAGTTCCCTTGAACCTGAAGCTGGTCAGTTGATTGTGTTAACCGATCTGACGGAAACTCGCCAGTTACAAAGCCGCCTGGCTCATCTGCAGCGTTTATCTACTCTTGGCAAAATGATGGCATCCCTGGCGCATCAAATTCGAACCCCTTTATCTTCCGCCTTGTTGTACGCCCAGAACTTAACCAGTCCTAAATTGAATCCAAACTCACGTGAGCAGTTTCAGCAGAAACTGGTGGCCCGTCTGGTGGATTTAGAGCAGCAGGTGAATGACATGCTGTTGTTTGCGCGCGCAGGGCGTGAGCAGCAGGTAGAGCCTTTATCTTTACAGCGTCTGTTAAGTGATGTCTTTGTCGGAGTTGAAGCTTTGGTCGAACAGCAACAAAGTCAGATCCACATTCAATTACCTGAACCTGATGTACAAATTTTAGGTAATCCACGCAGTCTGGCTGGTGCTATTCAGAATCTACTGCAAAACAGCATGCAAATTATTGGTCAGGGTGCAGTAATGAAGCTCGAGGCCCGTCTGGATAAGGTAAATCCTCAGCTGGTGATGATCGCGGTTGAAGATAATGGTCCTGGTGTACCAGAGCATTTACAACAACAAATTTTTGAACCCTTTTTTACCACTCGTAGTCAGGGCACAGGGCTTGGTTTAGCCGTGGTGCAGGCTGTTGCTCACTCGCACAATGGTTCTATCCGTTATTGTGCTTCAGAGTTGGGTGGCGCTCGTTTTGAATTATTGTTTCCCGTCTATGTGCCTGTCACTGCAGGTCAGGAGTTAAGTTATGCAAACAACTAGTATTTTGGTCGTTGAAGATGATGCCGGCTTACGCGAAGCATTGTGTGACACGCTGAGTCTGGCGAATTATCAGGTGGTGCCAGCCCAAAGTGCTGAGCAGGGCTTGCAGCTGTTAAAAGAGCACAAAGTGTCTTTGCTGATCAGTGACGTACAAATGGGCACCATGTCAGGTTTAGATTTACTCAAAACCGTGAAGCTCAATTACCCCTCTTTACCTGTGTTGATGATGACAGCCTACGCCAATGTGAATGACGCTGTGGTTGCTATCCGTCACGGCGCTGTAGACTATCTGGCGAAGCCTTTTTCACCTGAAGTGCTGATTAATATGGTCAGCCGTTATGCCTTGGGTGCAGAAGTCGCGACTATTGAACCTGTCGTACATTCCGAGCAAGGCAAACAGCTGGTGAAGCTGGCGGCAAAAGTGGCTCGTTCTGATGCCAATGTGCTGGTGCTGGGCCCAAGTGGCTCTGGTAAGGAAGTACTGGCGCGCTATATCCACCAACAAAGTGGTCGTCAGGATGGACCTTTTATAGCCATTAACTGTGCTGCTATTCCGGAAAATATGCTGGAAGCCACTTTGTTTGGTTACGAAAAAGGAGCCTTTACCGGTGCTGTTCAGGCTTGTCCCGGTAAGTTTGAACAAGCTCAGCAAGGTACTATTCTACTGGATGAAATCAGTGAAATGGATTTAAACCTGCAGGCGAAGTTACTGCGTGTGCTACAAGAGCGCGAAGTCGAGCGTTTAGGTGCACGCAAAACCATAAAACTGGATGTGCGGGTGATTGCCACCAGCAACAGAGATTTAAAACAAGCAGTGGCTGAAGGGAAATTCCGCGAAGATTTGTACTATCGCCTGAACGTCTTCCCATTGACCTGGACAGCCTTGGCTGAGCGTCCCGCTGACATAGTTCCACTGGCGATGCATTTATTAGAACGGCATTGTCGTAGCACCGGAATGCCACAGCCCAGCTTAAGTTACGCAGCTCAACATAAATTGATGCAGCATTACTGGCCAGGTAACGTGCGGGAGCTGGATAACATAGTGCAGCGTGCTCTGATCATTTGTGATGGTGAGCAAATTAGTGCAGCTGATATTCTGCTCGAGTCTGCGCCGAATATGATGGACAGCATGCCTGATACAGCGTCGGGTTATGCAAGCGAGTCTGATGTCAGTGCATTTAAATCTGAGATCTATGAGCAGGAACACCGCATTATTCTGGAAACTATGCGTGCCTGTGCCAATAGCCGCAAAGAAGTGGCTGAACGTTTAGGCATCAGTGCCAGAACCTTAAGGTACAAATTGGCCCGGATGCGTGAATCCGGTATTCAATTACCCGCCTAATTTCGACTCAAAATGGGGTCAGATCACATTGTTAACGGTTAACAATGTGATCTGACCCCATTTTTACTTATTAACCATCTGATTTAAATCGTTTTAATTCTGGCACGATACCTGCTTTACCTACTTTAATCGTAGTAATAGCAATATTTTGACAGGTCACAGCAGATGAACATTCAAGGTCAAGGTCACAGTCTTTATCAGGAACTTCAATCCCTCGCTTCACAAGCCCGGAGTGTGCCTGCTGAATTAGCGATTCCGGCTATCCCTGAACAAAATTCCAGTCAGTCTGATTTTTCCGCCATGCTCAAAGGTGCTTTAGACAAAGTAAATGGTCTGCAGGGCGAAAGTCGTCAACTTAGTACTGCTGTTGAAATGGGCGACCCTAAAGTATCGCTGGCTCAAGCTATGTTGGCTGGACAGAAGGCTTCTATAGCTTTTGAAGCCACAGTGCAGGTGCGAACCAAGCTAGTGGAAGCCTACAAAGAAATTATGTCGATGCCGGTCTAAGGCGGGGGAATAAAAAGTGGCAGAGAGTACCTCAACTGAACTGACCCTATCGTCAGATGAATTTGGCAGTAATACCCCTGTGCAACAGGAGCAGAAGTCCGGCTTCCTGGGTTCTATGGGCGGTGGCATGGATATGGTGCGGCAGATCAGTCTGATTGTCGCGTTAACCATTTGTATTGCATTAGCTGTCCTTATTATTTTATGGGCGCGTGAACCTGACATGCGTCCTCTGGGGACTTTTGAAACTAAAGAGCTGATTGAGACTCTGGATTATCTGGATAGTCAGAAAATTGACTACAAGCTCGAAGGCCAGGTGGTGATGGTATCAGGTAAAGAGTACCAGACTATCAAATTGCAGCTGGCCCGCGCAGGTTTGCAGCAAGAACAAACCACAGGCGATGAAATTCTGATGCAGGACAGCGGTTTTGGTGTCAGTCAGCGTCTGGAGATGGAACGATTAAAACACAGTCGCGAACAGCAACTTGCCCGCACTATTGAGCAATTTCAGAGCATTGCGTCTGCCCGTGTGCTGTTGGCTATCCCCAAGGAAAATATTTTCGCCCGTCGTGAAAAGCAACCTTCTGCTACCGTGATGGTGACGGTAAAAGGTGGAAAAAGTTTAAAAGAAGGTGAAGTCGACTCTATCGTGGATTTAGTGGCTTCCGCGGTGCAAGGGCTTGAACCTAGCCGTGTTACAGTGACAGATCAGAATGGTCGGTTACTCAATAGTGGTTCACAGGATGCATCTTCAGCGCGTAGTCGTAAAGAATACGAAATGGAGCGCGCCCGTGAGGAAGAGTATCGCCAGAAAATTGACTCTATTTTAATTCCTGTGCTGGGGGTTGATAACTACACAGCTCAGGTTGATTTGCTGATGGATTTCACTGCTGTCGAGCAAACTCAAAAACGCTTTAATCCAGATTTGCCTGCAGTGCGCAGTGAGATGAGTATTGAAGAAAACAGCGTGGGCGGTGGTTTAGGCGGTATTCCTGGCGCTTTAACTAATCAGCCACCACTCAATAGTGCTATACCGGAACAAGCTGTAGGTGCGGATGCCAGTAAAGCTGTAGTGCCGGGTCGCAATAGCAAAGAAATGACCCGTAACTATGAGTTGGATACTACTATTAGTCATTCCACCCAGCAGTCTGGTTTAATTCGTCGTATCAGTGTTTCTGTGGCTGTGGACTATTTGCCTGGTTCCACTGCGGCTGATGGTACTGTCACTGAACCGCAGATCCGTACTCAGGCGGAAATCGCTAATATCCGGCGTTTATTGCAAGGCGGCATTGGTTTTGATGTGCAACGGGGCGATACTATAGAAGTTGTCTCAGTACCTTTTGCCCGTAATATATTGCCTGAGGCCGTCGAACCACCTATTTACGAGCAAGAATGGTTTGCCCGTATGCTGAAGCTGGTCATGGGTACCTTGATCATCATAGTGTTGATTGTGGCTGTTGTTCGCCCAATGCTGAAGAAACTGATTTACCCTGAAGATACGCAGGAAGCTTATGATGAGTCTTCATTAAATAGCGGATTAGATTTGGGTGATGATACGCTTGATATGTTAACTCGTGAGTTTGATTCGAAGTCTGTTGGTTTTGCTGCTGATGGTACTTTGATGTTACCAGACTTGCATGGTGATGAAGATCTGTTAAAAGCGGTTCGGGCCCTGGTGGCAAACGAGCCAGAATTGTCCTCACTGGTCGTTAAAAATTGGTTAGCCGAAGATGAGTAATGTTGAAAACATCAAGCCGAGCTTTGACGTAGGCAAATTAGATGGCGTCGAGAAAGCCGCTATCTTGTTGCTGAGTTTGTCAGAAGAGGACGCTGCACAGATCTTAAAACACCTTGAGCCAAAGCAAGTGCAGAAGGTGGGGATGGCGATGGCACAGATTGACGATCTGAATCAGGCCAAAATCTCAGCGGTGCACAAGCTCTTTATCGAGCAAATTCAGAACTTCAGCACCATAGGTTTCCAGAGCGAAGACTTTATTCGCCGCGCGTTAACCGCTGCTTTAGGCGAAGAAAAAGCTTCGAACCTCATCGACCAGATTATTTTGGGTGGTGGTGCCAAAGGTCTGGATTCACTGAAATGGATGGACTCGAAGCAGGTGGCGAATATCATCCGCAACGAGCACCCGCAGATCCAGACCATTGTATTGTCTTATTTAGAACCGGAGCAGTCAGCCGAAATTCTGTCGCAGTTCCCGGAAAAAGTGCGTTTAGATTTAACTATGCGTATTGCCAACCTGGAAGAAGTACAACCGGCAGCACTGCAGGAATTAAACGAAATTATGGAGAAACAGTTTGCGGGTCAAGCTGGTGCTCAGGCGGCAAAAATGGGCGGCTTAAAAGCAGCTGCCGATATCATGAACTACCTCGATACCAATGTTGAGGGGCAGTTGATGGACGCTATTCGTGAACATGACGAAGAAATGGCGCAACAAATTCAGGATCTGATGTTTGTATTCGAAAACCTGATCGATGTTGACGACAGAGCTATTCAGACCATTTTGCGGGAAGTACAGCAGGATGCACTGATGAAAGCCTTAAAAGGGGCGGATGCCGACTTAAAAGAGAAGATCCTGAAAAACATGTCCAAACGTGCTGCCGAACTGTTGAACGACGATTTGGAAGCCATGGGACCTGTGCGTGTCAGTGAAGTGGAAGCTGCGCAAAAAGATATCTTATCGGTAGCCCGTCGTCTGGCCGATGCAGGAGAGATTATGCTTGGTGGTGGCGGTGGTGAAGACTTCCTGTAACAGGATACCGGAGTAAAGTAGTATGACCATGGATCCTTTTCGAACCAAACAACCTTTTGCACCAACGGATGAGTTACTGGAGTTACTCAAACGTTGGCCAACTCCACAGCTTGAGTCTGATAAAAAAGCTCCTGTTGGAAAAACGAATGCGCTGAACAAAACGCTGCCGTCACACCAGGCTGCAGCAGTTGAAATCGAAGAAGAGGCACAACTGGAAATTAAGCCTCTGACAGCAGATGACATTGAACAAATTCGTCAGGCTGCTTTTGATGAAGGTTTTGCGCAAGGCAAAGAAGAAGGTTTTTCCAAAGGTTATGAAGAAGGTCGTGAACAAGGCACAGCGGATGGTTTAGCCCATGGTCAGGCCGAAGGTAAAAAATTAGGTTTAGAGCAAGCCACTGAGGAGATTGAACAGAAAAAGCTGGAGCTTGCTGTTCTGCTGGATCAGCTGCAACAACCGCTATTACAAGTTGATCAACAAGTCGAGCAACAACTGCTGCAGCTGTGCCTGGCGATGGCTGAAGCTGTAATAGCAGTCGAGTGTAAAACTAATCCACAAGTGATCTTAAAAACCCTGTCCGATGCGACGGCAGTATTGCCACTACAAACCGAACATATACTGATCAAACTTCACCCTGATGATATAGCCATAGTTGAGCAGCATTTCAGCGCGGAGCAATTAGCCGAACGCCACTGGCAACTTCGCTCTGATCCGGCTATCGAACGCGGCGGTTGTCTGCTGGAAACTCCAGTCTCTTCGATGGACAGAAGCATTAAACACAGATTGCAAAGCAGTCTGGAGCATTTCTTGCATTCTCCTGATTAATATTAAGTTCTGCGTTATCGCGGGCTTTGTTTAAGGAGTTGTATGTCGTCGTCACAATTAGCTGCCAATTTAAAGCTACAGCTGCAGCACATTCAGAAAAGCAGGCCTAATCTGGCGGGGCGTTTAGTCCGGGTCGTAGGTTTGACTCTGGAAGCGACAGGCTGCACAGCGGCTATAGGTCAGACTTGTCATGTGGAAACTGCATCGGGTCAGCTATTTGCTGAAGTGGTGGGTTTTGCCAACGATCGTATTTTTCTGATGCCTAAAGATGATGTGTCCGGTGTAGTGCCTGGCGCTAAGGTCACGCCTTTGAATGATTTTAAAGGCGTACCTTTGACCATGGCATTGCTGGGGCGGGTTATTGACGGTGCAGGTAAACCACTGGATGGCAAAGGCCCTATTTTAAGTCAGGAATTTGGCGGCGCGAAAAAACCTCCTATTAATCCGTTACAACGTCAGCCTATTCATGCACCGCTGGATGTAGGGGTGCGTGCTATCAACAGTATTATTACCGTCGGCAAAGGCCAGCGAATGGGCTTGTTTGCAGGCTCTGGTGTAGGTAAGTCTGTATTACTAGGTATGATGACCCGAGGCACTGCAGCTGACGTGATAGTCGTAGGGCTGGTGGGGGAACGGGGTCGCGAGGTGAAAGAATTTATCGACGAAATTCTGGGAGAGGAAGGCCGCAAACGTTCGGTGGTCGTTGCGGCTCCTGCCGATGTGTCACCTTTAATGCGTTTAAAAGGCTGTGAGACCGCAGTGCAGGTGGCTGAGTATTTCCGCGAGCAAGGCTTAGATGTTTTACTGCTGCTTGATTCCATCACCCGTTATGCTCAGGCGCAGCGGGAAATTGCTTTGGCTGTCGGTGAACCTCCGGCAACAAAGGGCTATCCACCTTCAGTCTTTGCCAAATTGCCGGCATTGGTCGAAAGAGCAGGTAATGGCGCTGCAGGTCAGGGCTCTATTACGGCGTTTTATACTGTGTTATCTGAAGGCGATGATTTGCAGGATCCTATTGCTGATGCATCCCGCGCTATTTTGGATGGGCACATAGTTTTGTCGCGTCAGCTCGCTGACAGCGGTCATTTTCCGGCTATTGATATCGAAAAATCCATCAGCCGGGTGATGCCGGCTGTGACCAGCATGGAGCATCAAAAGCTGGCCCGCGCTGTAAAACAGTTGTATGCCTCTTATCAGCAAAGCAAAGATTTAATTTCCATTGGTGCTTATGTTAAAGGCGCTGACCCGCAACTGGATGCCGCAGTGACACTGATGCCAAAAATCCGTGGTTTTTTACAGCAGGAAATGAAAGAGGTGGTGCCTTATGACGAAAGTCTGACACAGCTGGATAAACTTTTACCTGCACATTTAGGACGATAAGTTATGGCTTTGGCACAACTTCAGCTGTTGGTAAAAGTCCAACAGGAAAAAGAAGACAAACTTCAGGCGCAGTACAGAGCTGCACAGCAGAACTACCAGTCGATGCAGCAGAAGTATCAGGGGCTGGCAGATTACCGTATTGAGTACGTCCAGCAAACTCAAAGTCGCGGTCAGGAGGGGATGGCAAGCCGTCAGTTTAACCAATACCTGAATTTTATCGGCAAGCTGGATGCGGCCTTAACTGCACAACAACAGTATGTACAACAGGCAAAAGCCAGTGCCGACCAGCGTTTACAGCAACTGTTGGCTATGCAGAAAAAACGCAAAGCTATGGAAATACTGATTGACCGTGAGTTGGCAGAAATACAACGCAAAGCCGATAAGCAGGAGCAAAAAATGCTGGACGAAATTGCAACTCAGCAATTTTTCCGCAGAGTAAGTTAAGTATGGCGCGTATTTTGTATGTCTTTTTGTTATGACGTGTGTAAACAGCTTTTGTCTGCTCAAGACAGGCAAAAACAACAACAGCAGCAAGTGAGTCACTTGCATCTGGACCCGGGGTGACCGATGACTGAATTTTTATCCATGACCATGCTAAGCGCTGAGCCGGTATCTGCAACAAAGCCACAGACGACGCAGCCGAATGATACCGTAGCTGAGCCGGATCAAAGTTTTGCGGCAACCCTGGCCGCTGAGGTCAATGGCAAAGCTCCGGAAAAGCCTGCAAAAAGCACGACTAAAACACGGCAGAATACTGCCTCTGAAATGCAAGAAGGCAAAGAGACTTCATCAGAGCTGAATACGACTGCTGCTGAGCTGAAACAGGACAAGTCGGTGAGCAGCAAAGAGTCAGAGTCAGACGAGACTGAAGAACTTCAGTCTGAAGCCTCTGATACAGCAAAGATGAAGAGTGATGCCAGCGAGGCTGATCACTCCCACTGGTTAAACTTATTGGATAAAGCAAAAAGTTTGCAGGAGCGCCTGGACAAAGCACAAAGCAGTGAAACTAAAGCCTCCGCTTTGATGGACCACGACGACTTAGAGGCTGTGAAATTAAGCCAGAAAACCGAGAAGTTAGTACCTGCCGGGCTGTCAGAGACTGAGACGTCCTCTTTGCCCAAAGTGAAAAGCGCAGAACCAAAAGATGGGCCTGTAGTGCTTGATAAGACGCTGTTGTCAGAGCAAAGCGCAGAGCAGCAGCTGACATCAGAAGAGCTGAAGGCGTTAAAGCTGACGACTCCATCTGACAAAACGACAAAACAGTTAGCCGATCCTGCCTTCACACAGCCCGGAACAGCACAAAATAAAGAAACTGAAACAACAGATAAAGCGGATACTAAACCGAATATTGGTGTGCAAAAAGACACAGGACCTGATCAAAATAAAATTCAGGCTCATCTTGAAAAACCACTGAAAGCCTTAGAGAAAACGACTCAGACAATGCAGCCTGCTGAGACCGAGAAGCAAAGTGCAATAAACGCTGAAGTACTAGTAGCGAGCAGCCCGGTGAACAAATCTGTGGCTCAGCCAGAGCAAGCTCCAGCCTTACTAAAAGCTAGCACAGCTGTAACTCTCAGCAGTAATGAGACAGTGGACAGTAGTGATGAAAAGGGCAGTGAAATCTTGACTACGCCTGCTGTTGCTACAGATCCTAAAGCTTCAGTACAGGCTCAAAGTGCGGCGGCATTGCTGGCACCTGCGGTGCAGCAGAGCAAAGCCCCTACCGCAGAAGCTAAAGTAACCACCGAAGAGCTGTTAAAACAACTTCAGACTGTAGGAGTTACAGCACAGGCAGAACAGGGGAGTTCCTCGTCTTCTGGTGAGTCGTCGCAGCATGGATCCACAGAAGCGCTGTTGAGCGCGATTGAACCGCAAAAAACTTCTGCAGCTGTTGTGGCAGAGACAAATTCCTTTAGCAGCCAGCTAAAATCTACTCTGGACAAAATCAGCTCAGGTATCTCAGTGTCTGGTCGTGAATTAGTGTCTGAGGCGAGCCAGAAACAAGCTGACCAGCTGGGACAAAAACTCAATCTGATCCAGCCTGAAGCTTCGAATCAATTAAAAGAAAAAATGCTGATGATGGTAAAAGATAAGGTTCATACCGCTGAAATTCGTCTGGATCCGTCTGAATTAGGTTCGATGCAGATCAAGATTAGTTTGCAGCAGGATCAGATGTCAGTGCAGTTTATGGTTCAGCAAGGAAATGCTAAAGAACTGATGGAACAACAAATGCCAAAACTCAAAGAACTACTGCAACAGCAGGGCATTGAATTGAGTCAGGGCTCAGTGCAACAACAAAACCAATCTTCTTCAGGCCAGGACGGGGGGCGCCGTACGGCCGGAGGCACTGGTTCGGGCAATGGACAAGCCTTGTCGGAAGAGCTGACAGAACCTGTTGTTTTACCAACAAAGACTAGTGATCGGGTTGTAGATTATTACGCCTAAATCAGATTCGGGTCAGAACTGTACAGCTGAGTATTTGCAGTTACAGTGCTTTGCAGAACAGAAAAGCGGCAGATGCACAGTTAGTGATTGCCTTTGATGAAAGCCAAGGTCAATAATACGACTTCATCACAGCGGATAAGGAATAAAAATGGCAGCGGGTAAAGACTTAGAAATTGGTGAAGGCCAGGAAAAAAAGAAAAAGCTGATCATCATTATCGGCGCAGTAGTGTTGCTGGCTATAGTCGCTGTAGTTGCGGTATTGATGATGTCCGGTGATCCGGCAGAACCTGTTGCCGCAGAAGCTGGTGCAGCTGAAACTGCAGTAGCAGCGGATCCAAATGCCTCAGCAGACAAAGGTTCGGCTTTATATGTCAGTATGCCACGGCCTTTTATTTTTAATGTACCAGGTGCCAGTAAAGATCGTCTGGTGCAAATTAAAGTACAGCTGTTGGTGCGTGGCAGCAATAATGAAGAAACAGCCAAAGTGCATATCCCTCTGATTGAAAGTACCTTATTACGTACTTTCAGCACCAGTAATGCCGAAGAGTTGATTACGGTAGAAGGCAAAGAGAATTTAAAGAAAAAGGCACTGAAAGAAGTGCAGGAAGCCCTAGTTGGCGTGGCCGGCAGTGAAGTAGTGGAAGAAGTACTATTCACTGGCTTTGTGATGCAATAAGAGAGCAACAGCTTGACTGATTTATTGTCCCAGGACGAAATTGACGCGCTACTGCATGGTGTCGATGACGTCGAAGAAGAAGAGGTCGAGGAAAGTGGCGACGGTCGTGGGCGTTCTGCGACCGAATACGACTTCTCCTCTCAGGATCGTATCGTGCGTGGTCGTATGCCCACGCTCGAAATGGTCAACGAACGTTTTGCCCGTCATATGCGGATCAGCTTATTTAATATGATGCGCCGCACCGCAGAAGTGTCTATCAACGGCGTACAGATGATTAAATTTGGTGAATACGTACACACCCTCTTTGTTCCAACCAGTTTAAACATGGTGCGATTCCGCCCATTAAAAGGCACAGGCCTGATTACGATGGAAGCTCGTTTAGTGTTTATTCTGGTGGATAACTTCTTTGGAGGTGATGGTCGTTATCACGCCAAAATCGAAGGCCGCGAATTTACCCCAACGGAGCGTCGTATTATTCAGATGCTGCTGAAGCTTATCTTTGAAGACTATAAAGAAGCCTGGGCTCCGGTGATGGACGTGTCCTTTGAATACCTCGATTCTGAAGTCAACCCGGCTATGGCCAACATCGTCAGCCCTACAGAAGTGGTGGTTATCAGCTCCTTTCACATTGAACTGGACGGCGGTGGCGGTGACTTCCACGTGGCTTTACCTTATTCGATGTTAGAACCTATCCGTGAGCTGCTGGATGCCGGTGTGCAAAGTGATAAAGAAGACACCGACTTACGCTGGAGTAAAGCTCTGCGTGACGAAATTATGGATGTAAAAGTAGACTTGACCACCAAGATGCTGGATGTCGATATCACGCTGGAGCAGTTGATGAACCTGAAAGCCGGTGACATCATTCCGGTCGAAATGCCGGACCATATCACAGTGTTGATTGAAGACTTACCGACCTACAGAGCCAAAATGGGACGCTCCCGCGATAATCTCGCGTTGAAAATCATCGAAAAAATTAAACGACCTGAATCCGTGAAATCAGAGATGCATGTGTTCACCAAAGGCGGTCGTCGCCTGGACAGCGATGCAGATATCAGTGAACTGGAAGCGGATCTAAACTTATCTGAACGTGGAGAGAGATAATCATGGCGAATGAACAAGATACCATGGACGAATGGGCTGCGGCCTTAGCGGAAGCGGAAGGAGATAGCGGCGCTTCTGCTGTTGAACTGGATGAGTTAAAAGAAGAACCAGCTCAACTGACCGTTGATGAGAAACGCAAACTTGATACGATTTTAGATATTCCTGTCACTATTTCTATGGAAGTTGGGCGCGCTAAGATCAGTATCCGTAATTTGCTGCAACTGAATCAGGGGTCTGTTGTTGAGCTCGAGCGTTTAGCCGGCGAACCACTGGACGTACTGGTTAATGGTACCTTAATTGCTCATGGCGAAGTCGTGGTGGTGAACGACAAATTTGGTATTCGTCTGACCGATGTGATCAGTCAGATTGAACGTATTAAGAAGCTGCGCTAATGCGGGTGTTCTTTACTGTTATGGCACTTTGTCCTGCCTTTTCTATAGCTGAAACCGTTGCTGTGGCAACGGCTGCTGCCCCAACCGCACAAGGTAATGGTATGAATGCCATGACCATTATGAATGTGTTTGGCTCCTTGATTATTGTGCTGGGGTTATTGTTTGGTTTGGCCTGGTTGTATAAAAAGCTGGCGATTAAATTACCTGGCTCCAGTCATATCAAAATTGTCAGCTCTGTGATGCTGGGGCCGCGTGAACGTATTTTAGTGATCGAAGTGCAAGGCAAACAAAGAGTGCTGGGAGTAACATCCAATCAAATTAATATGTTATTTGAATTAGACCAACCTCTGGTTGATGATGTGGCTATGCCAGACTGGCGTGCTCAGTTTCAAACACTTCTTCAAAAACAAAAGTCGAAACCTTAATATGTGGCCATTACTTGCGCTTGTTTTATTGGTGTTATCCCCAGAGTTGTTAGCCCAGCAGGGCGGTGCGTTGTCTGCTTTATCTGTCACTACTAATCCGGATGGTTCGCAGGATTACAGTGTGACGCTGCAAGTATTGGCAGTAATGACGGCGCTGAGTTTTATCCCTGCTATGGTCATTATGATGACCTGTTTCACTCGTATTATCGTGGTGCTGGCTATCTTACGACAGGCTATAGGCTTGCAATCTTCACCATCGAACCAGGTGCTGATTGGTATCACCATTTTTATGACTTTTTTTATTATGGCGCCAGTGTTTGACGAGGTAAATCAAAAAGCTCTGCAGCCTTATCTGGCGGAACAAATGACCTCCATTCAGGCTTTTGATGAAGCAATAAAGCCTATGAAAGCCTTTATGTTGCATCAAACCCGAATGAAAGATTTAGAAACCTTTGCTGAAATTGCGGGTACACCAAAAGTCGACAACGTTGCCGATTTACCTATCACAGTGGTGATCCCGGCTTTTGTCACCAGTGAACTGAAAACAGCCTTTCAAATTGGTTTTATGATATTTATTCCCTTCTTGATCATTGACTTGGTGGTTGCCAGTATTTTGATGGCCATGGGTATGATGATGTTGTCCCCTATGATTATTGCTTTGCCTTTTAAGTTGATGATGTTTGTATTAGTGGACGGCTGGTTACTGGTCATGGGGACTTTAGCCACTAGCTACGGAGTGGGGACATGAGTCCAGAGGTTTTTGTTGATATATTGAATGATGCGCTTTGGCTGGTGATCCTCATTGTCTCCGTGGCTATCATTCCTTCGCTGATTGTGGGCCTTATTGTGTCTATATTTCAGGCCGCGACCTCAATCAACGAACAAACCTTAAGCTTCTTACCTCGTTTAATAGTGACATTACTTGCTTTGATGTACGGTGGTCATTGGTTAACTCAAACTCTGATGGATTACACCGAGAAGCTTTATCAGAGTATTCCCACGGTAGTGAGCTGATGGAATACCCACTTCAGCAGTTACTTCAGGTTATTGCTGACTTTATGCTGCCTTTCGCCCGTGTATCCGCCATGATGTTTATTATGGTGGCTTTTGGTGCCAAAAATATTCCTACCCGGGTTAAAGCTGCTTTTTGTGCGGCCTTTATCGTGATGATTATGCCAGTGGTGCCGCCAGTCAAAGATGTCAATCTGATGTCGCTGAATCTGGTTGTGCAGATGATCCAACAAATTATCATTGGACTGGCGATAGGCTTCATCTCACAAATTTTTGTCCAGGCTTTTGTCACCGCAGGTCAAATTCTGGCCACTCAAACCGGCTTAGGTTTTGCCGCTATGGCAGATCCCGCTAACGGTGTATCCGTGCCGGCTATAGGTCAGTTTTACCTGATTTTGGCCACCTTGTTATTTTTGGTGTATGACGGCCATCTGATTATGTTTCAGATGGTGGTGTTCAGTTTTGAGTCTTTGCCTATCAATGGCCAGTGGATGGATGTGAATAAATACTGGCAGGTGGCTGAATTTGGCAGCTGGATTATCGCCACAGCCCTTGCTATTACGCTGGCGCCTGTAACAGCCATGTTGGTGGTGAATATTGCTTTTGGTGTACTCACCCGTACAGCACCGCAGTTGAATATTTTCTCCATAGGTATGCCCATTAGCATGTTGGCCGGACTACTTATTATGTGGCTGACGATGGACACCTTCTTATTTCATTTTAATTTGAACTGGCAGCATGGTATCGAGTACACCTGCAAGTTAATTGGCTGTTAGGAGTAGCAGATGGCAACCTCTGGCCAGGAAAAAACCGAAGAACCCACCAGTAAAAAGCTCGAAGACACCCGAAAGAAAGGTCAGGTCGCTCGTTCCCGCGATCTGGCTACTTTTACCGTGTTAGTGGGCAGCAGTGCAGGTATTCTAATCTTTGGTAAAGAGATAGCTGGTTCTGTACTGGAAGTTTGTCGCCGTTTATTGTCGCTGGACGAAAAAGATATTTTTAATCCTTATTCGATGTTCTCTGTCTGGGAGGACGCCTTAATTGAGTTGTTTCCAGGCTTACTGAAGTTTTTTCTGCTGATTTTGCTTGCTGCCTATGTGGGTAGTGTACTGATCGGCGGTTATAACTTTACCTGGCAAGCTGTGGGTTTTAAGTGGAGTAAATTAAGCCCTTTAGCCGGTATCAAACGTATGTTTGGTTTGCAGGCTATGGTGGAACTGATTAAAAGTATCGCCAAGGTTCTGGTGATAGGTGGTTTAACTTTTGCGTTGTTGTCGACCTTCTTTGACGACATTATGGCGTTATCTCTGATGACCAATCCTGAGGATATTTTTGCTTCAGCCGAAATTCTGGCCTGGACCTTTTTTGGTATTTGTTTCAGCGTGATTGTCATAGCTGCTATCGATGCGCCATACCAGATGTGGAAGCATCACAAAGAGCTAAAAATGACGCTGCAGGAAGTCAAAGATGAATACAAAAACTCTGAGGGCGACCCGCGGGTGAAAGGGCGTATTCGTAGCTTGCAGTATCAGGCTGCGAGGCGTCGAATGATTGCTGCAGTGCCTACCGCCGACGTGGTGGTGACTAACCCGACGCACTTTGCCGTGGCACTGAAATACGACCAGGCCAAATTCAGAGCGCCAGTGGTTGTGGCCAAAGGCGCGGACGAAGTGGCTCTTTATATCCGACGTTTAGCAGAAGAAAACAAAGTGCCAGTGTTGGAATCTCCGGCTTTAGCCCGTTCTATTTTTTATACCACTGAGCTTGATCATCCCATTCCGGAGCAGTTATTCGCAGCTGTCGCTCAGGTTCTGGCTTATGTGTATCAGTTGAATATGTACAAAAAAGGCAAAGGAAAACGCCCGAAAACTCTGGCGAAGGACTTGCCTATCCCTGAAGATTTCCGTCATTAAAAATGGGGTCAGAACACATAAGTTATGCATAACTTATGTGTTCTGACCCCAATTTCATTTCAATTGAATTCATTGTGGAACGCTTTTTGTATAACAGCCTGTAGCGTCAGTAATTTGTCAGGCTTGTTATGTCGATGACCCAAATGTTTTCCCGCGTTAATCCAGAAGTTTGGTCTTATGCCAAAGGTGTTGGCACTCCGTTACTGATCCTGGCAGCTCTTGCCATGGTGGTATTACCTTTACCGCCTTTGATGCTGGATATTTTGTTTACCTTTAATATCACGTTAGGCCTCGTGGTATTGCTGATCACCATTTATACCAGAAAGCCTCTGGATTTCGCTATTTTCCCCAGCGTCATTCTGGTGGCTACTATTTTGCGTTTAACGCTGAATATCGCCAGTACCAGGGTTATTTTACTGGAAGGCCATAACGGTCCTGATGCAGCAGGTAAGGTGGTAGAGGCTTTTGGCGAAGTGGTGATAGGCGGTAACTACGCTGTAGGTTTTGTGGTGTTTATCATCCTCGTTATTATCAATATGATGGTGGTTACCTCAGGTGCTGCACGTATTTCCGAAGTGACAGCACGTTTTACTCTTGACGCTATGCCGGGCAAACAAATGGCGATCGACGCTGATTTAAATGCTGGCTTTATTGACGCTGAAGAGGCGCGTCGTCGCCGTGAGCAAATTGGCGAAGAAGCTGATTTCTACGGTTCAATGGATGGTGCCAACAAATTTGTGAAAGGCGATGCGATGGCCGGTATCGTCATTATGGTCATTAATATCATTGGCGGTTTAGTCATTGGGGTGTTGCAGCATGACTTAGCTTTTATGGAAGCCGTACAAATTTATACGCTACTGACTATAGGTGATGGTCTGGTAGCGCAAATCCCAGGTTTATTGTTATCTGTAGGTACTGCCATTATCGTCACCCGCCAAAATAAAGAGGGTGATTTTGGTACCTTGATGGCAGGCCAGTTCAGCAACTTTAAAGTGTTGGTCATTGCCACAGCAATTTTAGTTATCATGGGCATAGTGCCAGGCATGCCGCATGTCGCCTTCTTGAGTCTGGCGGCCATAGTCGGTGGTGCAGCCTACTATTTATACCGTGTAGAAAACCCAACGGCAGAAAAAGCAGCCGCTATTAAAAAGGCTGAGTTGACGACTCCAGTTGAAATGGCGCCTGTTAAAGAAATTGGTTGGGATGATGTACAGCCAGTCGATACTATAGGTCTGGAAGTTGGTTATCGTTTGATCCCGCTGGTTGACAAAGCGCAAGGGGGAGAATTGCTGACCCGCATTAAAGGGGTGCGCAAAAAATTATCTCAGGAGTTGGGTTTCCTTATTCCGGCTGTGCATATTCGTGACAATCTGGATTTAGAGCCTAACACTTACCGTGTCACCATGATGGGGGTTACGACTGGTGAGTCCGAACTGCGGCATGATAATGAGCTGGCGATTAACCCGGGTCAGGTGTTCGGCACAGTCAAGGGTATAGCCACCAAAGATCCTGCTTTTGGTTTAGAGGCGGTCTGGATCGCTAAAAATCAGCGTGAACATGCACAAACTCTGGGCTACACAGTAGTGGATGCTGCTACCGTAGTGGCCACTCATTTAAGCCAGATATTAACCAACAATGCAGCTCAGTTACTGGGTCATGAAGAAGTACAGAATCTGCTGGATATGCTGGCGAAATCTTCACCTAAGCTGGTCGATGCCTTAGTGCCTGATACGCTGCCGCTTACTGTAGTGGTGAAGGTGCTACAGAATCTGCTGCATGAAGGCGTGCCTATTCGCGATATGCGGACCATAGTGCAAACCTTAGTCGACTATGGTTCCAAGAGTCAGGATGTTGATGTGCTGACCGCATCCTGTCGTGTCGCATTAAAGCGGCTGATTATCCAGGAAGTGGTGGGCAGTGCGCCAGAAGTGCCTGTGATCACTTTTGCGCCTGATTTAGAGCAGATGTTACATCAGTCGATGCAATCGGCTGGTAACGACGGCGCTGGCATTGAACCAGGCCTTGCCGAACGCATTCAGCAATCTTTGGCGACCGCCTCTCAGAATCAGGAACTGGCTGGCGAACCTGCTGTTTTATTGACTTCCGGTATTCTGCGATCAGTTATGGCACGATTCGTGAAGTACAGTATTCCAGGATTACGGGTTTTGTCCTATCAAGAGATCCCTGACAACAAACAAATCCGAATTGTCAGTGTGGTAGGCCAGTCGAATTAGGAGTTAAGCTATGAAAATCAAACGCTTTGTTGCCAAAGATATGCGTACCGCTCTGACAGAAGTCAAAGAGTTTTTAGGCCCTGATGCCATTATTCTGTCGAATAAAAAAGTGGCTGGAGGCGTTGAAATTGTAGCGGCTATAGACCCGGAGGCCACGCCAGTTAAGGTTTCACCCGAACCAGAAGCTCCTGCTCAGCCAGCAGTCGGCAGTCGTTTGAACATCAAAGTCGATGATGAACCAGAACAAACTCCTGCTGATTCTTTACAGGCTTTGCTCGCCCGCCAAATCAGTAAACAACCTGCAGCTGCTCAGGCTATCTCTGCCAATAAAATGGCGGCTGCAAAAACCGCCGCAGCGACCAGTGCTTTGTTTTCGGTTGCAAATTCAACACCTTCGGACAATGAGCGTCAATCTTCCGCCACTGCCGCTGTAAATCTGAGTGAGCTAACCCGTTATCAGGAACAGCAAGCTAAGCTGATGCAAAAACAGTTTGATGCGATGCGCAGTGAAATGTCTTCAATGAAACAACTGTTGCAGCACCAGGTTTCAGGGTTAATGTGGCAAGATTTAGCTCGTCGTGAACCAGTGCGGGCTCTGGTGATTGAAAAATTGTTGGAATTAGGTTTATCTGAACCTGTGGCTGACCAAATCGCTTGTTTTATGCCGGAAGATATCAATGATGCAGAAGCCTGGGACAGTGCATTAGAGCTATTAACGGGCCAGTTGATCACAACAAACGACGACATTATGCGCCGCGGTGGCGTTGTGGCTTTGGTCGGTCCTACAGGTGTGGGTAAAACCACTACTGTGGCTAAACTTGCAGCTCAGTTTGCTAAGCGTCACGGTGCAGATCAGGTGGCTTTAATTACGACGGATTCATTCCGTATCGGTGCGTATGAACAGTTAGCCACTTTTGGTCGTATCATCGGTTGCCCGGTAAAACAGGTCAAAGACAGCGAAGAGTTGGCGACGCTGTTAAATCAGTTGCAACAACGTAAATTAATTTTGATTGATACTGCAGGAATGAGTCAGCGTGACGTTCGTCTTGCTGAAAAACTTGCGTCTTTAGTGCATAATTCGCGTGTTAAAATAAAAAGTTATCTGGTATTGTCTGCAACATCCCAAGCCCGAGTTATGCAGGAAACCGTTGAACATTTCAAACGGATTCCATTAGCGGGTTGTATTTTCACCAAACTTGATGAATGCTTAAGTTTGGGAGAAATCATTAACGTGGCAATCCAAAATGCGTTGCCGGTCAGTTATTTGACTCAGGGCCAAAGAGTTCCTGAGGATATAGAAATGGCTGATGCGAAAACAATGGTTGCCAAGGCAGAGCAGTTACGGATCTCTAACAGTAGTACGGGCTATCAATGGTATTCAGATACAACGGCCCGGGTGGAAGGAACCTATGCATAATCTTCCGATGAATGATGATCAAGCCAGTGGCCTGAGACGAATGAAGCAACAACAGCAACAACAGATAGTAAAAGTCATCGCAGTGACAGGCGGCAAAGGTGGCGTGGGTAAAACCAACGTTACGCTGAACCTTGCCATGTCAATGGCTCAGCTTGGAAAAAAAGTATTAGTGCTGGACGCTGACCTTGGGTTAGCGAACTGTGACGTTATGCTTGGGCTTAGGGTGCAAAAAAACTTATTTCATGTGTTGTCCGGCGAGGCTGAGCTGGATGACATTCTGATAGAAGGACCTTTTGGTATCAAAATTGTGCCTGCAACATCAGGCACTCAGTCGATGACCGAATTAAAGCCTGTGGAACATGCTGGTCTTATCCGTGCTTTTAGCGAAATGCGTACCCGTTTTGATATTTTACTGGTGGACACAGCTGCCGGTATTTCCGATATGGTATTGAGTTTTTCCCGCGCTTCGCAAGACGTGTTAGTGGTGGTCTGTGATGAACCTTCTTCTATCACTGATGCTTACGCCTTAATGAAAATATTAAGCCGTGAACACGGTGTACAGCGCTTTAAAATTGTCGCCAACATGGTGCGCAGTTTAAAAGAGGGGCAAGAGCTTTTCGCCAAGCTAAGCCGGGTGACAGACAGGTTTTTAGATGTCAATCTGGAGCTGGTAGCTACCATTCCATTTGATGAAAACGTCAGAAAAGCGGCTCGTAAACAAAAAGCTTTTGTCGATGCTTTTCCAAAAACTCCGGCCTCTTTGGCTATTCGTACTTTGGCTACCCGAGCTGTGCAGTGGCCAGTACCGCCAGTCGCCTCAGGACATTTGGAGTTTTTCCTGGAGCAACTGGTACAACAACCTGAAGCGAGAGGTCTGGTTTGAATAGCAAACTTGCGGCCTACGGCGCCGCTGATCAGTTGACACAAATGGTGGAACGGCATGCGCCTCTGGTAAAACGTATTGCCTATCATTTATTAGCCCGATTGCCCGCAAGTGTCTTAGTCGACGATTTAATTCAGTCTGGCATGATAGGCCTGATTGAAGCAGCCAAGAATTTTGATGGCAGCAAGGGCGCAAGTTTTGAAACCTTTGCCGGTATCCGTATCCGTGGCTCTATGCTGGATGAAATTCGCCGTGGCGACTGGACTCCACGCTCTGTCCACCGCAACTCCCGCATGATAGCTGAAGCTATTGCAGAGCTTGAATCTGAACTGGGTCGTGATGTAAAAGATAGTGAAGTTGCTGAAAAACTTGATATATCTTTAGATGAGTATCATCATATGCTCAGCGACGCCAGCAGTGGTCGCATTATTGGTATCGAAGATCTGGGCATCTCTGATGATGTGTTGGTCACAGCAAATGATAAAGATGATGATCATTTGTACGAACAACAGGCAACTGATGCATTTCAACAGGCGTTGATAAAAAATATCAGTAGCTTACCGGAGCGAGAAGCTATAGTGTTGTCGCTGTATTATAATGACGAACTAAATTTGAAAGAGATTGGCGCTGTGCTGGATGTTAGTGAGTCCAGGGTCAGTCAGATTCATAGTCAGGCGCTGGTGCGCTTGCGCTCCAGGATGCAGGATTGGTTGTAATAGTTTGAGTTAGTCCAGCTTGGGCTCTCACCGGAGGGGATTTTGGATAAGAATATGAAAATTCTTGTGGTTGATGATTTCTCAACCATGAGACGCATTATAAAAAACCTGTTAAGAGATCTTGGTTTTACCAATGTCTCTGAAGCTGATGATGGCAGCACTGCATTACCTATGCTGCAAAACGGTGATTTTGATTTTGTAGTCACTGACTGGAACATGCCTGGTATGCAAGGTATCGATTTGTTACGTGCAATTCGAGCTGACGCTAAACTGAAGCATATTCCTGTGTTGATGGTTACTGCGGAAGCTAAAAAGGAACAAATCATTGCTGCTGCACAGGCAGGCGTGAATGGATATATCGTTAAACCTTTTACTGCTGCAACCTTACAGGAAAAACTGGCTAAAGTATTCGAACGCCTGGGTTAAACCGTAACTGACAAAGGAGTACACCATGTCTGTAGCTACGGCACCCTTGATTTCTTTAGAGCAGGCCCGTGAATTAGTTCAGTTGCTGGAGTTTGGCGAAACCCAGGCCGCAAATGAACTGGTGCAACAGCTGGCTGTACCGGGCTCCTCTGAGTTGTTTGCCGAGGTTGGAAAACTAACCCGGCAACTGCACGACTCTTTGAAAAGCTTCCAAATAGACCCATCCCTAAGTTCTTTGCTGGAAGATGATATTCCGGATGCGAAGAAACGCTTGAATCATGTCATCGATATGACTGAACAAGCCGCCAATAAAACGATGGATGCAGTCGAAAACTGTCTCCCTATCGCTGATGAACTCAATACGCACTTACACTCTATTTTGCCTAAATGGCAGAAACTGATGAGTCGCGACTTAAAAGTCGGAGAGTTCAAAGCTTTATGTCACAATCTCGATGGCTTTTTGCATCAGGCGACCGGAAACTCTGCTACCTTACATGCATTGCTGACCGAAGTACTGATGGCACAGGATTATCAGGATTTAACAGGGCAGATTTTGCGGCGGGTCATTGAATTGGTCCGGGAAGTGGAAGACAGCTTAATTGGTTTATTAACGGCTTTTGGCCAGACTAATTTAAGTATGGAAGAGCGTCCGGCTGCCGTATCGAAAAAACCAAAAGCAGGTCACGAAGCTGAAGGCCCTATTATTGACGCAGCAGAGCGTGATGACGTGGTGTCCGGTCAGGATGATGTGGACGATTTATTATCAAGTTTAGGTTTCTAAAAGGGGAGCTGTAGCATGGGCTTTGATTTAGATGAGGATATTTTACAGGATTTCCTAGTCGAAGCCGGCGAGATCCTTGAACTACTGCAAGAGCAGTTGGTTGAGTTGGAAAATAATCCGGATGACGCAAATTTATTAAATGCCATTTTCCGAGGTTTCCATACCGTCAAAGGTGGCGCTGGATTTTTATCGCTGACTGAGTTAGTGGACGCCTGCCATGGCGCCGAAAACGTGTTTGATATTCTGCGCACAGGCAAACGCCGTGTCACGCCAGAATTGATGGATGTTATTTTACAAGCCCTGGATGCGGTGAATGCGATGTTTGCCGACGTGCAAAACCGTGAACCTCTGACTCCGGCCGACCCTGCCATCATTGACGCCTTGCATCGCCTGAGCATGCCTGAATCAGAAGATGAACAGCACGCACATCATGCTGCGCCTGCAGAACCTGAACCCGAACCTGAAATTAGTATGGAAGAATTTGATGCCGTGGTCGAGTTTGCCACTGCACCTGCTGTCGAAAGCTCTTCTTCTATTGATGAAATCAGTGACGACGAATTTGAGTCTTTGCTGGATGAATTGCATGGAAGTGGTGCGCCTGGTCGTGATACGTCTGCCAATCTGCCACCTCCAGCGACCAAAGAAACCGCCAGCGAAGATATTACTGACGATGAATTTGAGGCTATTTTAGACCAGCTGCATGGCCAGGGTTCTTTTATCCCTGGTGAAGTTGCTGTGTCTGCTCCTGTCGAAAAAACACCGGCTAAAACAGAAGATAAAACAAAAGAAAAAGCAAAGGCCTCTTCAGACGACATCTCTGATGATGAGTTTGAATCTCTGCTGGATGAATTACATGGTAAAGGCAAAGCACCTGTTGCTGTTGTGCCTGCTTCCACTACGGTGGCAAAAGCTGCTGAACCAGTGAAAGCAGCTGCGCCCGCGCCTGCAGCTGCTGTAGCTAAAGCGGCTCCTGTTGCCGCTGCGCCAAAAGATCCGGATGCTGATCCTAAAGCGGCAGCTAACCAACCAGAAACTACAGTTCGGGTTGACACCAAGCGCCTGGACCAGATCATGAACATGGTCGGTGAATTAGTACTGGTACGTAACCGTCTGGTGAGCCTGTCTGGTTCTGCGCAAAATGAAGAAATGAGCAAAGCCATTGCTAACCTGGACGTAGTCACAGCCGATTTACAGGGCGCTGTGATGAAAACCCGGATGCAACCCATCAAGAAAGTGTTTGGCCGTTTCCCTCGCGTTGTTCGCGACTTAGCCCGTTCACTGCAAAAGGATATTAATCTTGAGCTGGAAGGGGAAGAGACAGATTTAGATAAAAACCTGGTGGAGGCTTTGGCCGATCCATTGGTCCACTTAGTGCGTAACTCGGTAGACCACGGTATTGAAATGCCGGATGTGCGGGTCAAAGCTGGTAAACCTCGTACGGGTTTGGTCAGATTAGCAGCTTCTCAGGCCGGTGACCATATTTTGCTAACCATTCAGGATGATGGTGCAGGTATGGACCCGGAGAAACTGAAATCTATCGCTATTAAGCGGGGAGTGCTGGATCCGGATGCCGCAGCGCGAATGTCAGATACTGAAGCCTTTAACCTGATTTTTGCTCCAGGATTCTCCACTAAAGAGCAGATTTCTGATATCTCAGGCCGTGGTGTGGGTATGGACGTGGTGAAAACCAAAATTACTCAACTCAACGGTACAGTGCATATCAACTCAAAACTGGGTCAGGGCACCTTATTAGAAATTAAGGTTCCGCTGACTTTGGCGATATTGCCGACCTTAATGGTGATTGTGGGCGAGCAGACCTTTGCTCTGCCACTGGCGACGGTCAACGAAATTTTCCATTTAGATTTAGCCAAAACCAACAATGTGGATGGTCAGTTGACTATCGTTGTACGTAACAAAGCTATTCCGCTGTTTTATCTTGAGCACTGGCTGGTAAAAGGTTCGAACAAGAAGATAAAACGCGAACAAGGCCATGTGGTAATAGTGCAACTGGGAACTCAACAAATCGGTTTTGTGGTGGATTCTTTGATTGGTCAGGAAGAGGTGGTGATCAAGCCGCTGGATGCTTTATTACAGGGCACACCAGGTATGGCAGGAGCTACCATTACATCAGACGGCGGTATAGCGCTGATCCTGGATGTGCCTAACCTGCTGAAGCATTATGCCAAACGTTCCAAAATTAAATTTGATCGCTTTGACAAATTCTCAGCTTAAGAGAGTGCACTATGACCATCAGGGTATTAGTTGTTGATGACTCCAGTTTTTTCCGTCGCCGTCTGACGGAAATTCTGAGTCAGGATGCCGAGTTAGAGGTCATTGCCACCGCCAATAATGGTAAAGAGGCGGTGGAAAAAGCTTTAGCCTTACGTCCTGACGTTATTACGATGGACATCGAAATGCCGGTTATGGATGGCATTTCGGCTGTGCGCGAAATCCTTAAGGTGCAGCGCACACCTATTCTGATGTTTTCATCTTTAACTCATGAAGGTGCAAAAGCGACCTTAGATGCGCTGGAAGCAGGCGCCATCGATTTCCTGCCGAAAAAATTTGAAGATATTGCCCGTGATAAAGCCGAAGCCGCTGATGTGCTGCGTCAGCGTGTTAAGACAGTAGCCAGACGCCGGGTGATTAGCAGACCTTCCAGTTTAACAGGGTCTGCTAGCTCAACCTTAGCATCCCGTACTTCAGCAACGCCGGCCGCAAGCCCAACAGCCATACCAGCGAGAGCGCCTTTAGCTCAAAGCCTAGCCGCCAGAGCTTTAGCTGAGCGTGCTGAATTGCAAAATCGTGCTGCTGAGCGTGCCGAAACTCACCGTTCTGGCAGCTTTGACTCCAGCGGGAAAAACTACAAGCTGGTCGCTATTGGCACATCCACTGGTGGTCCTGTTGCGTTGCAACAAATTATCACCGCTTTGCCTGCCAATTTTCCATTGCCCATTGTGCTTATTCAGCATATGCCAGCGGCTTTCACCGGGGCTTTTGCCAGCAGGTTAAATGGCTTAGCGAAAATTGAAGTGAAAGAAGCGGCAGATAATGATGTGTTGCGCCCTGGCGTGGCTTATCTGGCTCCAGGCGGCAAACAAATGCTGCTGGATGGCAATGAAAACCAAGCCAGATTGCGCGTTCGCGAAGATGATTCGCCCCGTATTACGTTCAAACCCAGCGTAGATATCACCTTTGGCACTGCAGCAAAGATCTTTAATGACAAAGTGCTGGCTATAGTGCTGACGGGCATGGGATCGGATGGCAGAGAAGGTTGCCGTTTACTAAAACAATCCGGCTCCCGTATCTGGTCTCAGGACGAAGCCAGTTGTGTAGTTTATGGTATGCCTCAGGCGGTAACAGCTGCGGGATTGACCGATGTTGAAGTGGCGTTATCCGATGTAGCAGCCCGCATAGTGGCGGAAGTAGGGCATGGATAAGCTTACCTTCGCTGGCATTATAATTGCGCTGGCGGCTATAGTTGGCGGGTTTAGCCAGGAAGGTGGTGACATTTTTACTTTGTTGCACTGGCCTGCTTTTTGTATCGTTTTTGGCGGTACTTTAGGTGCTGTGCTTATTCAGAGTCCTGTCAGGCAATTCCGATTAAGCATGAGTTTGCTTCCCTGGGTGATCGCACCTCCTAAGCTGGACTTTGACTCTACGATTGAGCGCATGACTCAATGGGGCCACTCAGCGCGTTTGCAAGGCTTTTTGTCCTTAGAGACCGATGCGCTGAATGAAGAAGAACCTTTATTAAAAAGGGGATTGAATTTATTAGTGGATGGTACCGAAGTCAAAGTGCTGCAGGATATTCTGGATACTGAACTACATCTGGAAAAAGAGCGGCTGTTGCGTGCCGCCAGGGTGTTTGAAGCTATGGGAGGCTATAGTCCGACTATAGGTATAGTAGGCGCAGTATTGGGGTTAATTCTGGCGTTATCTAATATTTCTAATCCGGATGAGTTAGGACAAGGTATAGCCACAGCTTTTGTTGCTACTATTTACGGCGTGGGTTTAGCTAATTTTTTGTTTATCCCTGTGTTTAACAAGATCAAACTACTCGTAGAAGAACGGGCTCTGTTTCATTCGATGGTGATCGAAGGTTTATGCTCTATAGCGCTTGGAGAAAACCCTCGTAGTGTGGAAATGAAACTTCAGGCTTACAGAGCGACGTAAATGTATAGACCACGCAGTTCTGTCGCTGTAGAAGCGGACAAATCAGATACAGAACGTTGGTTGGTGTCCTACGCCGATTACATGACCTTGTTGTTTGCACTTTTTTTGTTGTTGTATTCAATGGCTACTATGGAAAAAGAGCAGTTCAAAAAATTGCAGGACACTATTTCCAAGGTTTTTATTGAAGCAACAGATAAACAGGAGACGGGTATTCAGGGCCAATCTGTGCAACCTGATATTCATCCTCAAAGTGATTTTGAACTGTATGGTTCAGGTTTGGAAGACGCAACAGGTCCGACGCTGCTGGCTGACAATGCTAAACTGGAACATATCGACAGAACAAGACGTGGCAGTCCTTTATCGGCCTTGCAAAAAGACATTAACAGAGCATTACGCAGCCTTGTTGAGTCAGACTTAGCCAAGGTGACGTTAGATGAAGACTGGCTGACCATTGAACTCAGTAGTGGTTTGTTGTTCAGCAGTGGTAGCGCTAATTCCACCAGTTCTGCTTCTGCCGTGATGACTGAACTGACTGCTATCTTAAAACAAACCAATAACTACATGCGTGTGCGGGGTTATACGGACTCAGTGCCTATCCGCACTGAACAATTCCCGTCCAACTGGGAGTTATCCGTGGCAAGAGCGGCGTCTATAGTCCGGTTACTGGAAGAGCTGGGTATAGCCCCAGAGCGCATGGCCATTGAAGGCTATGGGCAATATGCTCCTTTTGCTGAGAACACGACAGCTCAGGGACGTAGCCAAAACCGCAAAGTGGTGATTGCTTTATCAAAATATGCCTATGAGCCTGTTGTGGCGCAAATACCACAACCAGCAGAAGCACAAAGTGCGCAAGAACAAGCCGCTGAAGAAGCAGCAGAACAAGAACAGAACAAAATACGGGTGATCCGCTTACCTCATGGCGGTATAAGGATCACAACCAGACCGCCTGAACCAGGCGAAGAAGAACCAGCTAGTCAATAGGAACAGTAAATTGGTTGTTTGGACTATCGCAAATCAAAAAGGTGGAGTTGGAAAAACTACCACTACAGTCACCTTAGGCGCTCTGCTTGCACAGCGCGGGCATCGTGTTTTACTGATCGATACTGACCCTCATGGCTCCTTAACCTATTACTTTGGTATTGATGCCGAAGAGCTGGAAGTCAGCGTCTATGATATTTTTATTCGTGGCAAAGATATTACCGGAGAAGAAATCCTGCAGTCGATGTGTCCAAGCGGTATGCCGAATCTGGATATTCTGCCGACTTCTATGGCCTTGGCTACTCTAGACCGTTCTCATGGTCAGCAAGGTGGTATGGGTCTTATTCTGAAAAAGGCGCTGCAAAAAATAGAAAATGATTACGACTATGTGCTGATTGACTGTCCTCCTGTGATCGGTGTGCTGATGGTCAACGCTATGGCTGCTTGTGATCGTATTTTAATACCGGTGCAAACTGAATTTTTGGCTTTAAAAGGCCTGGACCGGATGATCGCAACTATGCAACTGATGCACAGTTCATCACCACAGGATTATGCTTTTACTATAATCCCAACCATGTATGACAAGAGAACTAAAGCTTCGCTGGATGCTTACAAGGCGTTAAAAGCTCAGTATCAGGACAGGGTCTGGTCTGCTGTTATCCCTATCGACACTAAATTTCGTGACGCTAGCTTAGCTCAGACCCCTCCGCCTGTATTTGTGCCAAAATCACGGGGTGTATTTGCTTACAATACGTTGCTAACCTATTTATTGCAGTTAGCTCCGGAGAATTAAGATGAGCGATTTGCAAGCCAGCCAAAAAGTGATGAAGCACTATCTAAGTGCTTTATTGACGGATGACGTGGTAGATACGCCTATTCAGGAAGCAAAAAAACAGCAACTGAATGAGTTATTGGCTCCTGTTTCTGCTCCGGTGAAAGCACCTGCAGTGACAAAACCAGCAGTTGTTGCGCCTGTTACTGCGCCAGTTGTAAAAGCACCTGTTGCTGCTCCGGTCACTCCTGTGGTTGAACAAACGAAAGTGGCTGCAGTTGCGCCGGCAGTACAAGTGGCTGCACCAGTGGTAAAAGATTACAGAAAAGGCCGTTTTCAGGCGCTGTTTTTTACCGTTGCGGGTTTAAAAGTTGCTTTGCCTTTGAAGGCATTAGGCGGTATTCATAAAATGATGCCTGTGAAGTCTTTGCCCGGACAGCCAGAGTGGCTCCAGGGGGTCATGTTATATCGCGAGCAAAAAATTAATGTGGTTGATACGGCGCGTTGGGTGATGCCAGAAAAATATGATCAGGGACTGGCAGAAAAGCTAAACTATCAATATGTTATTATGCTTGGCAATAGTCATTGGGGTTTAGCCTGTGATACGTTGGTTAACACTATCGCGTTGGAGCAAGACGACGTAAAGTGGCGTGAGACAGAAGGTAAAAGGCCATGGCTTGCCGGTTTAATTAAAGAACATATGTGTGCTTTGCTGGACGTTGATGCTCTGATTGCATTACTGGCGAAGGGAATGAATAGTCAAAATTGATTGATAATACAAGAATTTAACTTCTGGGTAGGAGCTCGGCATGAGTAATTTAACAGCGCAATCCGCTAAAACTAAAGAAGTCACAGATTTAGTGCTGCAATGGGTGACCTTTAAACTGCAAGAAGAAACCTACGGCATTAATGTAATGCAGGTGCAGGAAGTACTACGTTATACCGACATAGCTCCAGTCCCTGGTGCACCGGATTACGTGATGGGTATTATCAATTTACGTGGCAACGTAGTCACTGTGATTGACACTCGTGCTCGTTTTGGTTTACCTCCTTCAGAAGTGACGGACAACAGCCGTATTGTGATTATCGAGTCAGAGCGTCAGGTCATTGGTATTATGGTCGACAGCGTGGCTGAAGTGGTTTATCTGAAACAATCTGAAATTGATACAGCACCAAACGTCGGAACAGACGAAAGTGCTAAGTTTATTCAGGGCGTGTCGAATCGTGATGGCGAGTTACTGATCCTGGTGGATCTGAATAAGTTACTGTCCGATGACGAGTGGGAAGAGATCCGTAGTATTTAATGGCTAATTTTCTGACTGACTTTTCATGGCTATGGCTGCTGGGTATTGCAGCCATTTTGTTGCTGTCTGTTGTGATGGCTATTGTTGCGTCACGCCAAACAAAAAAGCTGTTGGTCATTATCAATGAAAATGCTGCAGCCAGTTGGCAGCAACAACAAAACCTTGAGCAATTACAACAACAACTCGAACAACAAAGGCAACAGTTGAAACGTTCCTATCAGGATATCGAGGAGCTGCGCTCCACAGTGATTGGGGTAGGGCAACGGGTATTGAGCTTAGAAAGTCATTTAGGGCAGGGCATGCAGCAGGTGGCTGAGCTTGCCGAGCAACAAAAATCATTGCATTTGTTCGATCCGGAATCAAAGATTTACAGCAGAGCTATGAAAATGGTTCAGATGGGGGCAACTCTGGATGAAATCATGCTCGAATGTGAACTCCCTCAGGCGGAAGCCGAACTACTTTTCAATCTGCATAAACAATCTCAATAAGTGAATTGTTATAGCCATTGGCGACTTGTGAATAGCCTTATTAATTTTTGATTACATTTGATTACACTTTTGTTGCGCAGTGCTGTGGTCAGAGCAAATGCGCTGACTTTTCTGGCGAAATAGCCATTGTTGTCTAGACTCACGTGGGAATTACCCGCAAGGAGTCACCATGAAAAACAAGATCTTATATAACTTATCGCTCAGCATTATTGCCTGTGCGGTTTTAGCAGGATGTGGATCAGACGATAAAGACGAAGTACCAACAGTATCGGTTGCCTCTGCCGTTTCATTAAAAGAAAGCCGAACGACCACCATAGCTGCGACAGCAGACGATGATGACGATACCATTACATACAGTTGGACCCAGCTGTCTGGTCCAACCCTGACTCTCACTAATACAACCACTGCGACTGTAGGTGTCACAGCTCCGGCTGTCAGTGCTGACGCTGCTGCCGTATTGCGCATTACAGTGACGGATAAAGGCAACCAAACCGCAAGCGCAGACGTTACCGTTAATGTAGCCAATAATCAGTTCCCCACAGTTACCGCTACCTTTGGTTCTGCAGCCGAAAAATCAAGCGTTAGCCTGGCTGCGACTGCCGCGGATACGGATGGCACAGTTACAACTTATAATTGGGTACAAACTTCAGGCGACCCTGTCACTTTAACTGGGGCTGATACTGCAACCCTCAGTTTTACCGCACCTAGCGTGACAGAAGATACGCCATTGGGTTTTAGTCTTACCGTCACTGATGATGACGAGGAAGCTACCTTGGTTGAAGGTGTGGTCACTATCACACCAGTAAAGACAAGCTTTACTGTAACTGGAACTGTATCTGAAGCCGCTTTTGCAAATGCGACAATAAGAGGTACCTTAGCCGGTCAGACATTTACTGCGACTGCTGATGCTACAGGTACTTTTAGTTTGCCTATGCAAGCAGATGATGACGAAACCAATCTTTTTGCCGATATCAGAGCAAGCTCTGTCACCACGACAGGACTGCAGTATTATAAGTTTGTGCCGAGCCTAACTGCTGACGCCACCCAAGCTGTCGCTGGTTCTCTAACAACAAGACT
Source organism: Rheinheimera tangshanensis (assembly GCF_014645135.1). Taxonomy (GTDB): domain Bacteria; phylum Pseudomonadota; class Gammaproteobacteria; order Enterobacterales; family Alteromonadaceae; genus Pararheinheimera; species Pararheinheimera tangshanensis. The sequence goes on along the minus strand of NZ_BMLH01000005.1, from coordinate 133,451 downwards.
CTCTTCTGCAGTCGCCGCTCTGTTTGATGTGAGACCCATGGCCGAAGGAGATAGTCCCAATACAGTCTCCATCAACGCCGTGTCCACTGCTTTGTATTCATTAATTGTTGCGGCCAATGGTGGAACGGCTCCAATTAATCTGGATAGTTTCACCTTAGTGGAGAAGTCTGTCAGTCCGGATGAGCTGATTGAAGCGGCTGCTGTGGTCAAACTGATCACTCAAGGTGGTGTGTTTGCATTGCCTGAAGGCGTCACTAATGTTCTTGAATTGCTGACAAATACTCAGGCCTATAACGACTATGTTGCAGCTGCCGAGGCGCAAGATCCAAATATCATTACAGATACCATTGATGAGATCATCGCTGACCCTGAACTGACACCACCTGTAGATGCGACTAGCCTGGCCAGTGCATACTTTGAGATTTATCCTGCGGCTACAGGTTTCTTATCTCGCGGTGGTAATAAGTTTAACTTTAACAGTGATGGTACAGGCTCAGAAGTATTCAATTCTGGTATTCATCAGTTCGAATGGACTCTGACCGAAGGTAAAGTTGATATCACCTATTCTGGCGAAACCAGCACAACCTATTTCCCAACTGTTGTAGTTGGATTATTTGGTTTAACTCAGGAGCAGGTCAATCAACTTTACGACGCGCGTTATTTCCAGGTAGAAGCAAAACAAACGCCATTAACTGCCAGTTTAACCCGCATTATTCAGGGTGAAAAAACTGATACCTATCGTGTGGTTGAAACCGGAACCAGAGCTATGGTTCCTGTTACTCTACCCGGTGGTGTGGTGATAGCCCCGGACCCCGTCAGCTATGAATCTACCGAGGATCAATTGCTGCGTAATGCCGACAAACTGGGTGATGTGAAATTTGTTGCTGAAGATTTGGATGGCGAATGGTTATTTGAACACTATTACTACGCAGGTGAAGAAGGTTTTGGCTACTCCGATATGTTTGCTGATATTTTTGATATTAATCCTGATGGAACAGGTGTCGCACTTGAAAATGACAAGCCCTTCACCTGGGAGTTAGATGACAAAGGTTTATTTGTAGTGACCTTCGAAGACGGCTCTTATTCAGAAATTATGAAGTTAGATCAATTGGGAACTGATATTCAGGTCTTTAGTGCGTCCTACGATGCCGAAGGAACCTTAATAGCCGCTGACGCTGATTATGCTCTGAAATTGGATGGCAGCGATTTCAGTACCTACGATCAAAGCAACCCCGAAGATATGTATTGGCAAACCACTATTAATCAGTGGGTTAAAAGTGCATGGGATGAGGATACTTTGCTTTGGGATGACGGCTTTGCGTACTTTGGTTGGCAGTTCCTCGAAGACGGCACAGGCTATCAAATGGGATCTTCTATGACATCGCCACCAGATTTTGAACCTGTGTTTAATACATCTTTAAGCTGGGACGAAGAGGTTATTTCTGAGGATGAATCTATCATGTCCATCAATCGCAGAATGTGTCCTGATGACCAAACGCAAGTTTGTACTCAGCGTCAGTGGCGTTTACTTAAATCAACTGATGGCATCTTAGGCTCTCGCATTTATGTGTTTGAAGTACAGGATCAGAGATTCGACAGTACGTCGCCCTGGTATATCACCACTGGTATTGGTCCTCGTCTGAACATCTACGAAGAGATTACCTTTGATTACTGGAACGAAACTGCCATTACTGAAGAGGTTGCAGTAAGCGGGCTTGCTAAGGGTATTAGTTTTACTTCCAGCAAAAAGTCGATAGCACGTACTGTGCTTGAACCTAATCAAAAGCCCCAATTGGGTTTATAAATAACCTGGTAGTATCTAAAATGGGGGGCGTATCACATTATAAAGTGTTAACAATGTGATATGCCTCCATTTTTGTTATGGACAAGCAGATAAGGATAATTTTGTGCAGTATCCAAGGCTAATCCACCATGGCGCCGTAGACGGAGTAACAGGCTCTTGCCATCAATATTTTGTCAGCGAAAAGCACAGTGTACTGATTGACTGCGGTTTGTTTCAGGGGGTAGAGCAGGGCATGGGCAAAGCCGGAGCCGACTTTGCTCAGATTAATTTTACGTTGGATGGTATTCAGGCGCTTTTATTAACTCATGTCCATATCGATCACGCTGGCCGTATTCCTTATTTAATAGCTGCAGGTTTTAAAGGCCCAATCTATTGCAGCAAGGCGTCTGCCTTGTTATTGCCTCTGGTGTTAGAAGATGCCTTAAAAATGGGCATCACGCGCGATGAAAAACTGATCACTGGTTTTATTCAAGCGGTATCCCGTCAATTGCGGCCATGCGACTACGGGCGTTGGTATCCATTGGAAGGATGTGCAGACACTAGCTCTATTCGTTTTCAAAATGCAGGCCATATTCTGGGGTCTGCTTATATCGAAATTCGCCATCACAACCCGATGAACAAAGAGCTTTATTACAAAGCTGTATTTTCTGGTGATTTAGGTGCTCGTGACACTCCATTGTTACCCGATCCAACCCCATTAGAAGAGGCTAACTTGCTGGTACTTGAAAGTACCTATGGCGATAAAAACCATGAAGATCGAAAAAGCCGACAACAGCGTTTACAGCACGTACTGGAAAAAGCGCTGAAAGACAATGGGACAGTACTGATCCCGGCTTTTAGCATAGGCCGCACTCAGGAGCTGTTGTATGAATTGGAGGATATTATTCATCGAATGCAGGGGCAGACTATCCACAAAGGTTTGAGATGGGATCAATTAGATATTATTGTCGACTCGCCGCTTGCAGCTAATTTCACAGCTGTTTATCAGGAGTTAAAACAGTACTGGGATGACGAGGCGAAACAGAAGTTAAAAAGTGGCCGCCATCCTCTGCAATTTGAGCAACTATTGACGGTTAAAAGTCATGCCGATCACCAAAAAGTAGTACAGCACCTGGCTGAGACCGGCAGGCCTGCGATAGTCATAGCCGCGAGTGGTATGTGTGCAGGAGGGCGGGTGGTGAACTATCTGAAAGCCTTGTTAAGTTCTGCCCGCCATCAAATCTTGTTTATTGGCTATCAGGCCCGGGGCACTCCGGGCGCAGCTATACTGCAGCAGAGAAACACCGGTGGCCATGTAGAGCTGGATGGGCAAGACTATTCGATTAACGCAGAAGTGATACAACTGAGTGGTTATTCTGCTCATGCCGATCAGCAGGACTTGTTGCATTTTGTCGAACAGATGCGAAGTCCTCCAGAGCAAATCCGTTTGGTGCACGGAGATATGGACGCCAAACTGGAGCTGAAAAGAAAACTTGAATCCAAAGGCCACAAGGTCGTCATAGGATAAAAATGGGGTCAGATCACATTGTTAACTGTTAACAATGTGATCTGACCCCATTTTTAGATTTTAAGTTCCGGTTCAGCTAGCGCACTTTACTCTGCCGCCATTACGGAAATTCTGATACCATTTCAGTAGTTTCACTTCAATGGAAGTCCCTATGATCAAAGTATTAAGTGTGTTTGGCACCAGACCTGAAGCCATTAAAATGGCTCCTCTTGTGAATTTGTTAAAAGAAACAACAGGCATTGAAAGCAAAGTCTGTGTGACAGGCCAACACAGAGAAATGCTGGACCAGGTGCTGAAGCTGTTTAACATAGTTCCGGACTATGACCTGGCCATTATGAAAGCAGGTCAGGACTTGTATGACGTCACCACCAGCATACTACTGAATATCAAGCCAGTTTTGCGCGATTTTAAACCTGATATCGTATTAGTGCATGGCGATACCAGTACCACTTTCGCTGCTGCTTTAGCTTGTTATTACGAAAAAACTGCAGTGGGTCATGTGGAGGCAGGGCTTCGTACCGGCAATATTTACAGCCCATGGCCGGAAGAAGCAAACCGTAAGCTCACAGGAGCTTTAACCAAGCTGCACTTTGCACCCACTGAGACTTCACAACAGAATTTACTCAAAGAAAATGTCGACCCTGCTGGCATCGTAGTGACAGGTAATACCGTGATTGATGCTTTGCATCAGGTGGTGGCAAAAATTGATGCGGATACCAATTTAACCAAAAACTTTGAGCAACAATTCCCTTATGGTCTAAACGGCCGTCGTCTAGTGTTGGTTACAGGCCATAGACGCGAAAGTTTTGGCGGTGGTTTTGAACAAATTTGTGCTGGCTTAAAGCAAATTGCCCAGCAGTTCCCGGATACAGACGTTGTGTACCCAGTGCACTTAAACCCGAATGTACGTGAGCCCGTATTTCGTTTATTAAGTGACACCTCCAACGTGCACCTGATAGAACCTCAGGATTATCTGCCTTTTGTTTACCTGATGAGCCGAAGCACTCTAGTGCTCACTGACTCAGGTGGTATTCAGGAAGAAGCGCCATCGTTAGGCAAACCCGTATTGGTGATGCGCGACACCACTGAGCGTCCGGAAGCTGTAGCCGCAGGTACGGTCAAACTAGTGGGAACGGATGCGCAAGTGATAGTGCGGGAAGTCAGCCGTCTATTAACAGACAAAGCGTATTATGAACAAATGAGTTATGCCCATAACCCTTATGGGGACGGCAAAGCGTGCGCCCGAATTATTGAGGCAATTAAGGCCAGTTTTTAAACCTTTGCTTTTGTGCTGACCGGCAGCGAAATGTGATTAAATGTTTCGCTGCTGTTACTGTAAAGACACAAATTTCTATTAGACAAAAACGGTGTAATTCGCTAAAGTCGCCGCCGGTTTGGTTTGGGTAAAGAACCGTAAAGGACCTTTAGCATCAGGATGTGCAGAAATCCTCTCTGAGTTACTTCTGACATACAGCTGGTTTAACACAAAAAAATCGTTTAAAAAGAAGAATATTCGACTTCACTTTTTAGCTGTGCCATAAAAACAGCGAAAACTGATAATCAGCCTCTGCTGATTCTCCGTGTGGTCGGCTTTGTCTGAACCGACTTTCTGCTTGGAAAAACGAGTAAAGCAGGTAAACTACGTAGGTTCTTTTTTGTTGGATCTAACAAATACACTATCTGGAGTTGTAGCGTGCTAAAACTGTTTAAAACTTGTGTGCTGGTGGCTTTATTTGCTGCATTGCCCGTGTCAGCTGTGACACCTTCTCCTGCAATGTTGGCACAGTTTCAAAACTTATCCCCTGCAGAGCAGCAGCGTTTAGCTAAACAGTATGGTATCGATTTACCAGCGGGTAGCATGGGGGCATCAGCACAACAAGCTCAGCCTCAGGTGCTAGTACCTCAACAGCAAAGTCCAATTTTCGAAACTATTGATCCTCAATTTGGACAATATCCAAAAGAGTTAACTGAAGAAGAAAAAGCCAATCAGCGCTTCGGCATGACTATGTTTAACTCGCAAATCAGCACTTTTGCGCCGGTAGACAATGCGCCAGTACCGGAAAATTACCGTTTAGGCCCTGACGACATTCTGTTACTGCAATTATTTGGCAAGCAAAATAGCAGCGAAGAACTTATCGTTGGCCGTGACGGCTCTGTTAATCTGCCAGAAATTGGTCCTGTTAATGTCAGTGGCTTATCTGTGTCTCAGGCATCAGATGTGATCGCCAATAAAGTGCGTGAGGCGATGATAGGTGTCGACGCCGCCATTACTATGGGCAAACTGCGTACTATCAATATTTTTGTAGCGGGCGAAGCAAAAACGCCAGGTATGTTTGCCGTGTCAGCTTTAACTACAGTAACCCAGTCTTTGTATTTAGCTGGTGGCGTTTCTGACATTGGTAGCTTACGCGATATCCAGGTAAAACGTGGTGGCGCCACAGTAGGGCGTTTTGACTTATATGACTTATTGCTACGTGGCGACAGTTCTGGCGATATCCAGCTGCAACATGGTGACGTTGTATTTGTAGCACCGATGAAAGCCACTGTTCAGGTGACGGGCGAAATTAAGCGCGCTGCTATATACGAAGTAAAATCTGGCGAAACTATTGATGCTTTGCTCAGTATGGCTGGTGGTACCAAAGCGGGCGCTTACCCGCAATCGGTAGTTTTGGAACGCTATAACAGCAATAACTTACGTGATTTATTGAACTTAGATTTAACCAACGCAGTAAACCGTCAAATGGCACTACGTGATGGTGACTTATTGCGTATCGCTGAAACCTCCCCCCGTATTGAAAATGTGGTCACAGTGGCAGGTGCTGTAGTTCGCCCTGGTTTTTATGCCTGGCAACAAGGTATCCGCATTAGCGATCTAATCAAGTCGTTCTGGTCTGATTTACATATGACGGCCGACTTAGATTACGCCTTAGTAGTGCGCGAAATTAACAACGCTGGTGATGTAAAAGTTTTGCAGTTTAGCTTGGCAGATGCCATTAATCAGCCCTCAGGCGAGGCTAACCTTAGTTTAAAACCTCGTGATTTAGTGATGGTGTTCCACCACGCTGATCAGCATATACAGCGTGACAAACTGAACGAGTATTTGCGTAAGCAAATCACGGACAGATACAAGTTAATGCCAGATATGCGTTGGACTGCATCTGAAGATTTAACAGCTAAAGCTTTCAAAGACATGTTAGATGCAGACAAAAAGCGTCAGGATGAACTTACAGGCCAGCGTCAGGCAACCAGCATAGGCGATCAGCAATTAGTACAGCCAGCGAAGGATTTGTCTTCTACTACCTTAACCGCAAATCGCAGAAACAACAGAGAAGGCGCTAACCAAAATCAGGCAGCGAACGAGCTTCAGCCTGGCCAGATGACCAATCAAGCGATGAATGCGGTTGAAGATCTGGGTAAAGATGCCTTACCTGCAATTATGCAAGACATGATGTCCAGAGTATTTCGTGATAAAGAAGTTTTAGCTTTATCGGCAAGCTTTAGCCGTACTGAGTTACTGCATCCACTGCTGCAAAAGTTAAAGGCTCAGGTGCGTCGTGGTGCTGACCCTATGATTGCCTCTGTTTCGGGTGAAGTAAAAGTACCAGGCGATTACCCTCGTGCAGAAAATGCAGATGTGGCTTCTTTAATAGCTGCAGCAGGTGGCTTAACCCAATCGGCTTATTTAAACCGTGCAGAACTGACCCGGGCAGTATTAGCTTCAGATAAAAATGGTATTGAAGCGCAGAACATCGCTGTGAATTTGTCACAAGTGTTTGCGGGAGAAACCAGCCTTGCCTTACAAGACCGTGACCGCTTAAACGTGTTTCCTGTGCCTGATTGGAACATTGAGCGCACTATCGAGCTGCGTGGCGAAGTGCGTTTCCCTGGTCGCTACACTATCCAACGTGGAGAAATGTTATCCAGTGTCATTCAGCGTGCCGGTGGCTTAAATCGTAATGCCTTTATGCAAGGCGCTATATACACCCGTGAAGACATTAAAGAACGCGAACGTATCCAAATTAAGAAACTGGCAGACCAGTTAAGAGCAGATATTGCGACCAAAAGCTTATCTCAGGTTGAAGGTGCTCCCCCTGCCGAAGACGCGCTGTTGATGATTGAGCAATTGGAAAAGCAACAACCTGTGGGCCGCCTAGTTTTAGACTTACCTTCTATCCTTGCCGGTATGCCTGACTACGATGTGCAGGTACAAGACGGTGACTTATTTTATGTGCCACGCAATGACAATACTATTTCCATAGTAGGTGAAGTTCAGCACGCCAGTAGCCACAGATATCAAAAAGATTTGTCTTTTGAGGAGTATCTGAAACTAGCCGGAGGCACTCGTAAGCGTGCTGACGAAGAACGTATTTATGTTATTAAAGCAGATGGTTCTGTGATGTTACCAGAAAGTAACGGCTGGTTTGCAGTAGCTCAAACTGGCTTGCAACCTGGTGATACTATCGTTGTGCCTGTCGATACAGAATATAAGGATAGCTTATCGCTTTGGAGTCAAATTACACAGATATTCTATCAATCAGGTGTGGCGTTAGCTGCTTTGAACTCATTTTAATTTAGTCTTACTTTTAGTATAGTTGGTAGTAAATTATGAAAGAATTAGAACAACGGTCTGATGCATTTAATGATAGAGCTCAACTTAACAACGACGAAATCGATCTTAGAAGTCTGGCTTTTATGGTATGGCAAGGTAAGACTTTCATCATAATTTTTGTCTCTATTGTTTCAATTATATCTGTTTTTTATGCTGTTACTTTAAAGAATATATATAAAAGTGAAGTACTTGTAGCCTCTACTGGTCAACAGCAGGGAGGTGGAATGTTGTCTGGGCAGCTTGGGGGATTAGCTGCTTTAGCAGGAGTAAATATCGGCGGCAGCAATGGTGTAGACAAGACAACTCTAGCTCTAGAAACAATTAAATCAAGACAATTCGTTTCTAAATTTATACTAGATCATAATATTCTAGTTGAGTTGATGGCTGCAAATAATTGGGATGCAGCTAACAATAGTTTGATGATTGATCAGAAGTTGTATGATAGTAAAGCTTCGATGTGGGTTCGTAAGGTCAGTTTTCCTAAAAAGGCAGAACCATCTATGCAGGAGGCGTACAAGACATTTATGGAAGGGTTTAATGCATCAAAAGATGCTAAATCAGGAATAATAACATTATCCTTTAAACACTATTCTCCCTATTTTGCCAAGCAAATACTAGATTGGATTGTATTTGATATTAATGAAGAGATGAAAATTAAAGATATCCAAGAATCAGAGCGAAGTATTAATTATTTAGAAAAACAAATCGCTAAAACTAATATTTCTGAAGTAAAGAGTACATTGTCATCACTAATTGAGGAGCAAACAAAGACTCTAATGTTAGCTAACACTCGTAGTGAGTACATGTTCAAAGTAGTTGATCCGGCTATAGTCGCCGAGGATAGATTTGAGCCTAAAAGATCTTTAATTGTGGGTGTTGCTATAATTTTTGGTGGGCTGCTGGGTACTTTGGCAGTGCTGCTATTTCCCTCTTTACGGAAAGTGAAAATTAATAAAGTTTAAATTGATATAGGCATTGATAATGAAGAAAAAAGCGTTAATTACAGGTGTAACCGGTCAAGACGGTTCTTATTTAGCTGAGTTTTTACTGGAAAAAGGTTATGAGGTTCATGGTATTAAGCGCCGTGCATCTTCATTTAATACGCAACGTGTTGACCATATTTATCAGGACCCACATATCGACAATAAAAACTTTATTTTGCATTATGGCGATTTGACTGACTCTTCAAATTTGACACGTATTTTGCAGGAAGTTCAGCCAGATGAGGTCTACAACTTAGGCGCACAAAGTCATGTGGCTGTAAGTTTTGAATCACCTGAGTACACTGCAGATGTAGATGCGATGGGCACTCTTCGTTTGTTGGAAGCTATCCGTTTATTGGGCTTAGAAAAGAAAACCCGCTTTTATCAAGCTTCAACGTCAGAGCTCTATGGTTTAGTACAGGAAATCCCGCAGAAAGAGACTACACCTTTCTACCCGCGCTCTCCTTATGCTGTTGCTAAAATGTATGCTTACTGGATCACTGTTAACTATCGTGAATCTTACGGTATGTATGCCTGTAATGGCATTCTGTTCAACCATGAATCTCCTCGTCGTGGTGAAACTTTTGTGACCCGTAAAATTACCCGCGGTTTGTCGAACATCGCTCAAGGTTTAGAATCTTGCCTTTATATGGGGAATATGGATGCTTTACGTGACTGGGGTCATGCTAAAGATTACGTTCGTATGCAGTGGATGATGTTGCAGCAAGATCAACCAGACGATTTTGTAATTGCCACGGGTGTGCAGTATTCAGTTCGGGAATTTATCAGCTGGTCGGCAAAAGAATTAGGTGTCACTTTGCGTTTTGAAGGCCAGGGAGTTGACGAGGTTGCTATTGTTGAGAAAATTGACGGCGACAATGCTCCTGCTCTTAAAATTGGAGACATTGTTGTTAAAGTTGACCCTCGTTATTTCCGTCCTGCCGAGGTCGAAACGTTATTAGGTGATCCAACTAAAGCGAAGCAAGTACTAGGATGGGTGCCGGAAATTACCACTCAGGAAATGTGTGCTGAAATGGTTGCAGCTGATCTGAAATCAGCTAAACGCCATGCTTTATTAAAAGCACATGGTTATGAGCTACCAGTATCCGTAGAGTAAGTATCAGTATCCTGAAACCACGATACATTGTTGTGTATCGTGGTTTTCATATTTGAGGTTTTCATGAAAAAGGTATTTGTTGCTGGCCACAACGGTATGGTTGGTTCAGCTATAGTGCGGCAGCTTGAAAAAAATGGCACTGCAGAGGTTATTACCAGAACTCGCAAAGAGTTAGATCTGACTAACCAAGCTGCTGTTCAGCGGTTTTTTTCTGAACAAACGATTGATCAAGTCTACCTAGCTGCGGCAAAGGTCGGAGGTATTATTGCTAATAATACTTATCCTGCAGACTTTATTTATGAAAACCTGATGATACAAGCCAATATTATTCACGCTGCGCACATTAATAATGTTCAGCAATTACTGTTTCTGGGTTCTAGCTGCATTTACCCGAAACTTGCGGCTCAACCAATGGCTGAAAATGCTTTATTAACTGGCACTTTAGAGCCAACTAACGAGCCATATGCTTTGGCGAAAATTGCTGGTATCAAATTATGCGAAAGCTATCATAGGCAGTATGGGCGTGATTATCGAAGTGTAATGCCAACAAATTTGTATGGTCCTAACGATAATTTTCACCCGGATAATAGCCACGTAATACCTGCATTGTTAAGACGTTTCCATGAAGCGAAATTAGCTAACGCGCCAGAAGTTACGGCTTGGGGTTCTGGCTCACCAATGCGGGAGTTTTTGCATGTTGATGATATGGCCGTCGCAAGCATTTTTGTGATGGAACTAGATAAATCAACTTATGAAAAGCATACCAGTCCAATGTTAAGCCACATCAATGTTGGTACAGGTATCGATTGCACCATTAGAGAGCTGACAGAAACTGTGGCTAAGGTCGTTGGTTATTCTGGTAAAATTGTATGGGATACCACTAAACCTGATGGCGCACCGCGTAAGCTTATGAATGTAGATCGTCTCAGAGAACTCGGCTGGAAGTACTCTATTGATTTGGAATCAGGGCTGGAAGGCACTTACGAGTGGTTTCTTCGTAATCAAGACGTTTTCAGAAAATAGAAAAATGTTGAATCATGATGAGTTCAGACAAGTAGTTCAGAATGCTCCTTTGTTTGCTATGGATTTGGTAATTCTGAATAAGCGAAACGAGATTCTGGTTGGGCTGCGAAAAAATCCTCCTGCACAAGGATACTGGTTTGTGCCCGGAGGGAGGGTTTTTAAAGGTGAGTCACTAGATGATGGTTTTGTAAGAATTGCGCTCACCGAGTTAAACCAGAATCTAGAACGCGTTGACAGTAAATTATTAGGACTGTACGAGCACTTTTATGATGAGAGTATCTTTGGTTCATCAGTATCGACCCATTATATAAATGCAACCCATTTAGTTCGATTAGTAAGTATTGATGCTGAGTTACCTATTGGACAGCATGAGGTTTATCGGTGGGTTAGTCTTGATTCTCTTAACACTGATCCGACAATCCACCAATACAGCAAAGTATTTTTACCAGAATTATTAAAAATACTCTCTGAGCAGAGCAGTTAAATATTTTAGCTAGATTAATTTAAATCCTGAGAAATTATGACAAACGCAACGGATAATCGTAAAACAATTCTGGTCACTGGTGGTGCTGGGTTTATTGGATCAGCGGTGGTGCGACATATAATTCAGCATACTGAGTGCTTTGTCGTTAACGTCGATAAATTGACTTATGCTGGCAATCTTAAGTCACTGGTTGATATTTCTGATTCTGAGCGTTACGCCTTTGAACAGGTTGATATTTGTGATCAAAGTGAACTCATACGCATTTTCGGCGACTATCAACCTGATGCAGTCATGCATTTAGCTGCTGAAAGTCACGTAGACCGCTCCATTGATGGTCCCTCTACTTTTATTCAAACAAATATTGTCGGTACTTATACTTTGTTGGAAGCTGCACGCAGTTATTGGAATCTTCTACAGGGCGAACGCAGGACCTCTTTCAGATTTCACCATATTTCTACTGATGAGGTATTTGGTGATTTGCATGGTACAGAAGACTTATTTACTGAAACTACGCCTTACGCGCCCAGCAGCCCTTATTCAGCAAGTAAAGCAGGCAGTGATCACTTAGTTCGGGCTTGGTATCGAACTTATGGTTTGCCTGTGGTAGTGACCAATTGTTCAAATAACTATGGTCCATATCATTTCCCCGAAAAACTTATCCCTTTGATTATCCTAAATGCGTTGGCTGGTAAGCCGCTTCCCGTTTACGGCATGGGGAATCAGGTGAGGGATTGGCTCTATGTTGAAGATCATGCCCGCGCTTTATACAAAGTGGTTTCACAGGGGAATGTTGGAGAAACATACAACATTGGCGGACACAATGAAAAGCAAAATATTGAAGTTGTACGAAGTATATGTGAGCTACTAGAGGAGCTAGCTCCTGTTAAACCAGCAGGAGTAACTAAATATCATGACCTTATTACCTATGTCACAGACAGGCCTGGTCATGATCTACGATATGCAATAGATGCAAGTAAAATTGCCAGCGAGCTTGGATGGTCACCTCAGGAAAGTTTTGAGTCAGGTTTACGTAAGACCGTGCAATGGTATATGGATAACAAAGAGTGGTGGCAAGCTGTCCTGAATGGTAGTTATGCGATGGAGCGTTTAGGGCAAGGGGTTGATTGATGAAAGGCATTATTCTCGCTGGCGGTTCTGGAACCCGTCTTTATCCGATAACACGCGGTGTATCCAAGCAATTGTTACCGGTATACGACAAGCCTATGATTTATTACCCAATGTCCGTACTTATGCTGGCAGGCATTCGTGACATATTAATTATTACTACACCGGAAGAACAAAGCTTATTTCAGAAACTATTAGGAGATGGCCGTGATTTTGGTATCAACCTCAGTTATGCGATTCAGCCAAACCCTGACGGTTTAGCGCAGGCTTTCATTATTGGCGAGGAATTTATCGGTAGTGACAGCGTCTGTTTAGTTCTTGGTGACAATATTTTTTATGGACAAGGCTTTAGCCCCAAATTAAAGCAAGCTGCATTAAGAACTGCAGGTGCCACTGTGTTTGGTTATCAGGTTCGAGATCCCGAACGTTTTGGCGTGGTTGAGTTTGACGAAAATCGTAAAGCTATTTCTATAGAAGAAAAGCCTGCTAAGCCAAAATCAAATTATGCCGTCACGGGTCTATATTTTTACAGCAATGATGTTATCGAAATTGCAAAAAAAATTAAGCCATCAGAGCGAGGGGAGCTGGAAATCACCAGCATTAACCAGGTTTATTTAGAACGTGGCGAACTTCAGGTTGAGATGCTGGGACGTGGTTTTGCCTGGCTTGATACTGGTACTTTTGACAGTCTGTTAGAGGCTTCAGCTTTTGTTCAAACGATAGAGCATCGGCAGGGCTTTAAAGTTGCAGTACTGGAAGAAATTGCTTATTTGAATGGCTGGCTAAGTGCCGACGATATAAGTCGGATTGCTGCCAGTATGTCGAAAAATACCTATGGCCAATACCTCGCTGAACTTGTGAGAGTGAAATGATCCCTGTTAACAAACCATATTTACCTGCATTTTCAAAGTATTCTAAGTATTTAGAGCAAGCCTATGCAAGAAACTGGCTGACTAATAATGGTCCACTGGTGCAGGAACTGAAACTTCGATTAGAAGACTATCTGGGTGTAAAAAACTTAATGCTTGTTGCCAACGGCACACTGTCTATGCAACTCGCTTATAAGGTGTTTGCGTTAAAAGGCAATGCGGTCACTACACCGTTTACATTTATTGCGACAAGCAGTAGCCTTCAGTGGGAACATATCCGTCCCGTTTTCGCTGATATTGATCCGAAAAGCTATTGTCTGAGCTTAGATTCGGTAAAAAAGCACATTAACAATGAGACCACGGCTGTAGTGCCAGTCCATGTGTATGGGAATCCTTGTGATGTCGACGGATTCGAGAAACTACGGGAGAGCCATGGTCTTAAGATTATTTACGATGCCGCTCATGCATTTGGTGTCAAGGTAAATGGTAAAAGCGTGCTTCATTATGGTGATGCTTCATCTCTCAGCTTTCATGCCACTAAGGTGTTTCATAGTGTTGAAGGTGGAGCTGTCATTTTCAGAAATAGTGACGATTATGAAAGAGCTATGTTTATGACTAATTTTGGCATAGATACCAGCGATGGCAGTATAGTCAGCGACGGCATAAACACCAAAATGAGTGAAGTACATGCAGCAATGGGCTTAGCTGTTTTAGATGATATCGATCTGATCCTCGCTCATCGAACTGCGCTCTTTGAGTTGTATCTTAAAGAGCTGACCGGTTATGTAAGGTTTCCAGTGTGGCATGAGAAGTCAAATTACAACGGGGCATATATTGCAGTGACTTTCTCTTCTGCTGAGCAGTGTACAAAAGTGCTAGAAGGCTTGAAAAATGAAAACATTATTGCCAGACGTTATTTCGCGCCGTCGTTGAATACATTAGATATTTATTGTGCGCAGCAGTCGGGCAGTTGTCCAGTTTCTGAGCATTTTGCCTCTGCTACTATTTGTTTACCGTTGTATTTTTCTCTGACAGAAAAGGAAGTAATTCATGTATGTAATACATTGAAAAGATACCTTTGACATATTTTACATGTGAGATAAGTAAACATTAGTGGCTAGAATTTTGTAACTAATTTCGCTAAGTACGACAACAAAATAGTCGGAATATTCATGATGAGCTAAGTCTTAAAGATTGAGCGCTGTGGAGTGATATACATCCAGTCGTTTGTTGCAGACTAATGTTATTTTATGAGTCGGAGTTGTTGTGAAAAATTTGGTTTTTGTAGGTGGTGGTGGATTCTTTCTTGAGTTATTTGATTATATAAAGAGGGATTTGTCTGTTACTGAAAAGTTTTCTATAAAGGGTATTATCGATGACGTCAAAACTCAATCTGAGCTACCCCTGAGGTTGCTTAGCAATGTCGAAGACTATGATCCAGAAATAGATGACGTATTTTTGATTACCTTAGGTAGTCCACTTAACAGAGATAAACTTTATAAATCTTTAAAAATGAAAGGGGCTTGTTTTATTAGCTATATACATCCGTCTGCCTATATTGCCGAAACTGCAAGTATTGAGGAGGGATGTATTGTCGCGCCTTACTCAATAGTTAACGCTAAGGCTGTAATTAAAGCCAATGTTGCTGTAAATGTTCATTGTAGCGTCGGGCACGAGTCTAATTTAGGTCAGAGTTCAGTACTTTCGCCATATAGCGCTGTTAATGGGAATGCAATTGTTGGTGATCAGTGTTTTCTCGGTACCCGAGCAACCGTTTTTCCTAAGATGGTGTTAGGTGATAAGAGTATCGTTGACTCGCATTCTTATGTAAAATCAAATGTTGATAGTAAATCCATTGTCTCGTTGCGTGGAGAGTATGTTGTTGTTAAAAATAGATTAATGAGGTAATTAATGTCACAAGATATTCTTGTTCAATGTTTTGTTGAAGCTTTAGGTGTGCAGGCTCCAGTAGTAGTCGATTCATTAAAATACAACTCAATTGCTCAGTGGGATTCAGTTGCTCATATGACTTTGATCGCAATGCTAGAAGAGAAGTTTGATTTGATGCTAGATACTGACGACATCATTGATATGAGTTCAGTTGCTAAAGCAAAGGAAATTTTATCAAAATATGGGGTTCATTTCTAAAATGCTGCTGAAGGACAAAGTCTGCATTATCACAGGAGCTACTCGCGGTATAGGTTTGGCAATGACCAGGTTTTTTGCTGAACAAGGCGCCTGGGTTTTTGTTAATGGTCGAGATGAAAGCCAGGTACAAGCTGTCGTTACGCAAATAAATAGCGATGGAGGCAAGGCCGATGCTTTTGTATGTGATGTCGCAGACCCTGAATCAGTTAAAAATGCATTCAAGTTATTCCTTTCTAAATCAAAGAAACTCGATGTGTTGATTAATAACGCCGGAATATTGGACGACGCTCTAATTGGAATGGTTTCACCGGCTCAGATAGAGCGTACTTTTGGAGTCAATACTTATTCAGTTATTTATATGAGCCAATACGCTTCTCGGATTATGAGCAGAAACAAATCTGGCAGCATTGTCAATATGACTTCAATTATTGGTACAAACGGTAATTGTGGGCAAGCAGTGTATGGCGGTTCTAAGGCTGCTGTTATTGGCATCACAAAGTCTCTTGCAAAAGAATTAGCTTCTACAAACATCAGAGTGAATGCGATTGCTCCAGGTTTTATCGATACCGATATGGCTCGTTCTATTCCTGATTCAGTGTTTGAGACTAGAGTTTCATCTATCGCAATGAAAAGGATTGGCCAGCCTGGAGAAATAGCCTCTGTTGCTGCCTTTCTTTCATCTGATTTAGCTGCGTATGTCACTGGTCAGGTGATCGGTGTCGATGGCGGAATGTTAATTTAAAGAAGTAAGGCACACTGAATGAGCTATTTTTGGAATTTAGATCTGACTGATGCTGCTAGTGTGGCTTTTACAGATGAATCTGGCCGGCATTTAAGCTACGCAGATGTGAATAAAGAAGTTGACCTTTTTAGCGCCTTATTACCGTCAAATCGATCGTTAGTACTGCTAAAAGTCCGGAATGATATAGCGTCAGTTATAGCTTACTTAGCATGCCTTAGGAATAACCATCCTCTGATTATGGTTGACTCAGATTTGAATGACGGGCTCCTCGACAAGCTTTACCAGACTTATCAACCAAATCTAATTATCGAAGGCCTGAAAATCCATGTTACGCATCAAAGACAACTCCAGTTAGCTCCTGAGCTGGCAGTGATGCTCTCTACTTCTGGTTCGACAGGATCACCTAAGCTGGTTCGTTTGAGCAAAGAAAATTTGCAACAGAATGCTAATTCAATAGTGGTTTATCTTGGTTTGACTGATAACGAAGTTGCGATAACAACGATGCCACTGCATTATTCATTTGGTTTATCTATCCTTAACAGTCATTTAACTGCTGGTGCGAAAATAGTTTTGACGTCATCTTCTTTGATAAGTAAAGAGTTTTGGCATTTGGTTCAGGGAGAAAGTGTCACATCTTTATCAGGCGTCCCTTATATATTTCAGATGCTGAAGAAGATGCGTTATGAACGTTTTAATACGAGCTCGGTACGTTATCTTACTCAAGCTGGTGGTCGACTAGATAACGAAACCTTAAATTATTTCTATCAGCAATGTTCAATTAAAAACCAAAAACTCTATGTAATGTATGGGCAAACTGAAGCAACTGCGAGAATAAGCTATTTACCTTGCGAACGGTTAGCAGATAAGTTGGGTTCTATAGGGATCCCGATTCCTGGGGGGGAATTGACTATTCGTGATATTGATAATGGTTTAGTTACTGAACCACATGTCGAAGGAGAGCTCTTTTATAAAGGGCCAAATGTCATGTTAGGTTATGCTGAATCTTTGTCTGACCTATCCTTTGGTGATCATAATGCAGGAGTATTAAAGACCGGCGATCTAGGGTATCAAGATAATGACGGTTTCTTCTACATTACCGGTCGTTCAAAACGTTTTATTAAGATTTATGGCTTACGAGTGAGCTTAGATGCTGTTGATAACATTCTTGCTGACAATGGTCTTTCAGCAGCTGCAACCGGAATTGATGACAAGTTATTCATTTTTATTGAAGGTCATAGACAAGATGATTTTTTGCAGCACGTTGCAGCATTGATTTCAGCTACTTTGAAAATTAATATTAACTCGATAGCTGTCCATTGCGTCGATTTAATACCCAGAATGGTCAATGGCAAAGTTAATGGCAAGGCGCTCAGCGATTTGATGGGGTAGTATGAATAATCTTGATTTTTTTTATAACCAACCTTCACCTTATAGCCTCTCGAAAGAACACAAGAGAGAGGCGATTGAACTGCATTTAAGTAGATTGGATACACATCACTATCAGAATTGCAAATCTTACCAGAATATGACTAATTCATTCAGGCATGGTAATTGGTTGAGTAGCAACTCTTTATTGATGCCAGTGCGGTTGTTTAAGCAACAAGAACTAAAAAGTGTACCTCAGGAGGATGTATTTAAAGTCCTTACTTCCTCGGGCACTACTTCGCAAGTTGTTTCCAGAATCATTCTAGACAGAGGGACCGCTTCGAATCAAAGTAAAGTGCTGGTTAAAATCATGCAGCATTATCTTGGATTGCAGCGTTTACCTATGTTAATTATTGATCATCCATCTGTTGTTAAAGATCGAACTTCCTTTTCTGCACGAGGAGCAGGAATTTTGGGTTTGGCGACATTTGGTCGAGATCATACCTATGCTTTAGATGATGATATGACCATTAATATAGAGCGTGTTAAGTCATTCTCTGAGAAGTATTCAGGTCAGCCTGTTTTTATATTTGGCTTCACTTTTATGATCTGGCAGTATTTTTTTCAAGAATTGAAGGCTAAAAATATTCATTTGAATTTGTCTGATGCTGTTCTTGTTCATAGTGGTGGATGGAAAAAGCTTATTGATGTTGCTGTTGATAATACAGTCTTCAAGCAGGTTGCCTACAATACCTGTGAGATAAAGCGAGTTCATAATTTTTATGGAATGGTAGAGCAGGTAGGGTCGATTTTTGTTGAATGCTCACATGGTTACCTGCATGCTCCTGATTATGCTGATATTGATATTATCTCAGCTGAAACTATGAAAGTCTTGCCCTATGGAGAGAAGGGACTGATAGCTGTGAGTTCGGTATTACCCTACAGCTACCCTGGACATAGATTGTTAACAGAAGACCTTGGTACGATTTATGGCGAAGACAACTGTGCATGTGGATTAAAAGGTAAGTATTTTCATGTACATGGTCGTGTACCAAAAGCGGAAGTTCGAGGGTGTAGTGATACCCATGCTGTGGAGCAAAAGCTTTGACTAAACCAACAGTTAATATTGTGGCGCCTCTCGGCAAAACTGTCGATTTGGAGCTGTTTTTCAGTGATCTATCTACACTGGGGCAGCCTTTCTCTGATGAATCCGTAAATTTTGTGGATGCACTATCTTCAGCTCTTTTAACTAATTCAGCTTATAAGATGTATCCAGAAATGATTGCTTTGGGCTTTTGGCTTCGTAGAGCAAATATTCAGCGTTTGAAACAACAGGTTTTGACAGATAGTATTATCAGGTTGCCCAGAGGTGTGGTCTTCCACGTAGCACCCTCGAATGTTGACACTATTTTCATCTATTCCCTTATTATTTCTCTTTTGATGGGGAATAAGAATGTGGTTAGAGTTTCAGGGAAACCTTCGCTGCAAAAAGATCTCATTGTTCAATTGATAAATGATTTACTTTTATCTCCTGCTTTAACTGATACGTCCGCGAATCTCCTTATAATTACATACTCACATGATGATGTGACTAGTCGTTATATAAGTGAAAAAGCTGATGTTCGTATGCTCTGGGGTGGTGATAAAACCGTTGGATACTTTAGTGCGTTACCAATTCGTCCAACGTCAGTAGACATTAAGTTTGCAAACAAATACTCGATGGCTATCATTTCTGCTGAACATATCAATTATTTGTCGGCTGACGAGCTTTATCTTCAGGCTAGAGCTTTTGTCAATGACTCTTACAGCTTTGGTCAAATGGCCTGCTCTTCGCCCAGAGCGATTTGTTGGGTAGGGGATACGTCCTCTATCTCTATTGCAAAGAGTAAATTTTGGCAAGTAGTTAAAGAAATTCTTTACGGATTTGAACATGAGTTAACTGAATCAAATTATATCGATAAGTTAGCTTATGTATTTGAACATGCTTCTAAACACCGTTCTAAGCTTAACGAAACTTCTGAAAACAGCGTGTTGACGATAGTTGATGTTGCGTTATCAGAAATTGTCGATAGTGAATTTCACTGTGGGAGCGGCCTTTTTCTACAAGCTGAAGTAGATAAACTTACTGATTTAAATAAACACTTATCTCGAAAAATACAAACTCTGACTTACCTCGGTTTTACGTTTGAAGCTCTCAGCGATTGGATTCGTTCAGGTATTTATGGGGTAGACAGGATTGTTCCTTTTGGCAAGAGTCTTGATTTCGATTACGTGTGGGATGGAGTCAACTTATTTGATGGAGTCTCCAGAATAGTTAGTATCAAATAAGTTAACCTACAATTTGGTACTAACTTAAATAACTAGTTAATAATGACGTTGTTTGAGGTATGGCCGGATAATCGAAGGCTTTTTTAAATTTCGTAGTGTTTAAGTAAAAGGATATGGCAGTTAATGTCAGATATTAGCCCTGAAATTCCGTGCGTATTAAATGATTCCAATAATTATAAAACTGTCACAGTAAGTATAATTTGTCTCACTTACAATCATGAGAGATATATTACTCAAGCAGTTCAGAGTTTTCTAGCTCAGAAAACTAACTTTGATTACGAAATAATTATTCACGATGATGCATCAAATGATAGAACAGCAGAAGTTCTGAAAAATTTACAGGCTCAATTTCCTGATAGAGTTCGTTTAATTATTCAAACTGAAAATCAGTATAGTAAGTTCGGTTTTTCGCGAGTTCTGAAGACTGCGCTAGATGCTGCTTCAGGAGAGTACTTTGCCTTTTGTGAAGGTGATGATTATTGGTGTGATGACTCTAAGTTACAAGTACAGGTTGATGTTTTGAAGCAAACTGGTGTGGGCATGTGTTTCCACCCGGCTGCAGAGCTTAAAAATGATGAAATATTGATTCCAGATACCGCTGCGTATTCAAATAAGTTTTACTCTGCTTCGGATTTAATACGTAAAAATTTCCATTTTGTACAAACCAGCTCCATAGTTTTTTCAAGGCGTGCTTTAAATCATTTGAGTTATGACATTATATCAAGAAGCCCTGTGGCAGATGTCATCATAAGAATAGCTGCAACTTTTGAAAGTGGAGCTATTGCTGTCCCTTTAGTTGGTAGTGTATATCGAATAATGTCCGAAGGCTCGTGGTCTTCTACTATGAGAAAGAAGGATGTTTTCTTGACGTATATACGCAAGATGTTGTTGACTATCGATGAGTTAAATAATTTTTACAGTCAGAAGCTGTCTTCTGATTTTGAATACTACAAATATATGTTTGTAATGGCTGTTGTAAGAGATTTTGATGTTTCTTTAAAAGATAAGCTAAGCTTTGTTGGCTCCTTGAATACTAAATACAAGGCTTACTGTTATTTATCAATTTTGCTACGACAGCCAAAAATACATGTCTATATTAGAAAAGTAATTGCAACCTTCAATGGAAAATTTTCTAAATAGATTTCTTTTTTCTTTTTCCGTTTTTAGAAAGGCGTTATTTTGTTTAAAAATGCATACTGGACTATTCTAATACGTCTAATAAGTGCCTCTGCTACTTTATTGTCGATTCCTATACTTTTAAATATGTTGGGTGTTGATAATTATGGCACGTGGGCCGCTCTAACGTCTGTTATTAGCTGGATCATGCTTTTTGATTTTGGCGCAGGTGTAACTGTAAAAAATTCCGTGTCTCGCTCTTTAGCAAATGAAGAACTTGAAACTGTAAGGACGGAAATTATTCAAACAGTTCGCTTCTTATCTATGATTTCAATGGTCGCTCTCTGTTTGTTTTTTTTGTCTTTGTTTTATTTCCCTTTTTTAAGAGCTAATTGGAGTGTCGCAATAGTATTGGTTGTTCCATTCATTATTATCTTTCCCATTACCGTAGGTTCAATGATTTTACAGGGTGCAAGAAAGTTTATTAAAAACTCTGTAATCGCATTGATTCCCCAAGTTTTTTTTGTTGCTTTTGTGCTCGTTTTTTATGTCAGCGAAATTAAATTAGAAATGATTTCTCTCGCTATATTTTATGCCTCTTTAAATGCTGGAAGCATAATATTTATTTGGTATTCAGCTAGACAAGAGGTTGGTCTTCACGATGTTCTTAGAAGGCTCGGTTTAGGCGGTGCAATGTTTCTTCCTCGCTTAAAGATTGCACTTAGATTTTTTATATTACAACTGTCTGGTATATTTTTATACTCCATGGGAACTGTTCTGACTATTGATAATTTGAGTTCAGCTGACGCGGCTCAATATGATGTTGTCAATAAGGTTTACATGTTCGGCATGACATTATTCAATGTTGTAGTGAGTGTGTTTTGGGCTGAAATCGTATTTTTAATTGAACGCAGATCTAGAAAAAAGCTTATGAGGTTATATATTATATTTTTCACTTTGGCGTTGCTTTTTTCAATGTGCGTTTTCTGTTTTTCTATAATATCTCCAGACCTGATTAATTGGTGGACTGACGGTAGAATTGATGTTGATTCCAGCACAACGCTTTTTTTCGCGGCCATGTTATCTATTCAAGCTATCACTTATTGTGGTGCAACGGTTATGAATTCATTTGAAGACCTAAATTTTCAAATCGTGCTTTCAGGCTTAGCTGTAGTACTCATGATACCTCTGAGTTCATACTTATTTTCTATTAACTTTGATATAGTGTCTGTACCTATCGCTTCGCTTCTTATTAGTATTCCAGGGTTATTCTATTGCAATTATAAGGCTATAAGTCTTATTAGGGGTTTAAGTGATGCTTAACTTTTTAAGAAGAGTTATAAGAAATCCCTACAGGGTAGTTAAACGACACAAAGGCATTTCTATCCGACCCTCATCTATATTACTAGATTCTTGTAGATTTCTTATACGTTCTGACAGTAATAAGGTATCTATAGGTGAAAATACAACAGTAGGATGTGTTTTTGTTTTTGAGTCCAACACAGGCAATATAGTAATAGGCGACAACACCTATATAGGTGGCTCAACACTTATTTCTAAGTCATCGATAATTATTGGTTCAAATGTAACTATTGCATGGGGCACTACTATCTACGATCATAGTTCTCATTCACTAGATTATAGAGAACGAAGAAATGATATTAGACGACAGGTCGAATCTTATAGACAGGGAAATGATATAATTGAAAATAAAGACTGGTCTACAGTTAAGACTGCTCCTATAGTCATTGAAGACGATGTATGGATCGGATTCGATTGTATAATATTAAAAGGCGTTACAATTGGAGAGGGGGCTATTATTGGAGCTGGAAGTGTAGTTCGTGATAATGTTGCTCCATGGACCGTTGTAGCGGGAAATCCTGCCGTTTTTGTAAAGAGTTTAAAGCGTGAAAAATAAAAATTTATTAGTAACTGGTGGCTACGGTTTTTTAGGTCGCAATGTAGCCAGGTATTTTTCTGATTTAGGATACACCGTTTATGGTGTTGGACATGGCAACTGGACCTCTGAAGAATATAGGGAGTATGGTTTTTCTATTTGGAAAGGAGACGACATAACAGTTGAAAGCATAACAAGCTTAAATGTCTGTTTTGACGTGATAATCCATTGCGGTGGTAGTGGCTCGGTTGCTTATTCGATCACAAATCCATATCAGGACTTTGGTAAGACTGTTTCAGGGACAGCTGCTGTGTTGGAGTACATTAGACTCTACAATCCTGACGCCAAGTTGATTTATCCATCAAGCCCGGCGGTACATGGTGAACACTGTGACAGCCCAATTAAAGAGGATGATGGTATACGCCCAGCGTCTCCTTATGGTGAATTCAAATACATGGCAGAGCACCTTTGCCATACTTATTCGAACAATTTTTCTGTTAATATAGTCATTCTAAGACTTTTTTCTGTTTATGGCGAAGGTTTAACCAAGCAGCTATTGTGGGACGCTTCAAACAAAATTGTTGGAGCGCAACAAGCCGTATTCTGGGGCTGTGGTTACGAAACAAGGGATTGGATACATGTTGATGATGCCATTCGGTTGATGCATAAAGTAGCTGATTCTGAGCTCGCTTCTGGTGCAGTAGTTAACGCTGGCAGCGGCAAGTCAACCACTATAAAAGCAGTATTAGACTTGTTGGCTCGTGAGCTTGATTATAGCGGTGAAATTGAATTCAATCAAATAGTCAGAGCTGGCGACCCTTTGTATTACTGGGCTGACATTACTAAGGCTTTAGATATTGGCTGGAGCCCGAAAGTTGAGTTGGAAGATGGGATTAAAAGGTATGCCAAATGGTTCTTGAATCAAATCAAACAGCAGTAGCGTTTCTTCCTCCACAGGATAAGTCTTGGATGGGCGGCGTTAATTATTACTGTAATCTATTTCAAGCGCTGACAAATGTTTCAGATAGCAATTTTGATCTTCTTGCTATTGTAGGCACAAAAACTCCTTTGGATATTATTGCGTTATATGAACAATTTAATGTCAAAGTGATAAAAGTCTCAGTTTTGGATCGATTTAGTTTTGAATGGTTCATTGACCGTGCTTCTTGGGCACTATTCGGTAAAAGGTTCATTCTTGACGCAATTTTAAAACGATACAAGGTTAATTTAATATCTCATGTTCAATGCGATATGGGAGTATCTTGCCGTCAAGTCGGATGGGTGCCTGATTTTCAGCATTTGCATCTACCTCAGATGTTCTCTAAAGATGAAATAAAGAACAGGGACAAATCATTTATGAGCGTAGCGTCAAAAGCGGATGTTGTCATTCTGAGTAGCTACGATGCGTTAAATGATTTCAGTTCATTCTCTCCTGAATTCTTTTCTAAAGGTCGTGTTGCACAATTTGTGTCGCAACCTCCTTCTTTTTACTCTGAGCTTTCGGAAAAAGAGTATAGCGATCTAGTTGATAAATACTCAATAGATAGACCTTACATTTATGTACCAAATCAGTTTTGGCGTCATAAAAATCATCAGTTGTTATTGGAAGCTATTTTTAAATCTAAACAGCAAGGTGTCAGCCCTCTTGTCTTGTGTTCAGGGCTCATGGAAGATTACCGCGACAGTTCATATGTAGATTCATTAATTAAATATGTAAAGAATAATGATCTCTCAGATAATGTAAAATTTTTGGGATTAATCCCTTACAAAGATGTGTTTTCTCTAATTAAGTTTTCTTTATTAGTTTTGAACCCTTCTAAGTTTGAGGGATGGAGTTCTACCGTAGAAGAGTGCAAGAGTGTTGGCAAGATGATGATTCTGTCTGATATATCTGTTCATAAGGAACAATATCCGCAAGCAAATTTCTTTAACGTGAACTCTTCAGACTCTCTCGCTAACGTAATAGCTAAGGCCGTACGTGGGGAACTGTCTGAGCATTCCGCGTCTATAAAAAGTGTGGAAGAAAGAACCCAAGATTACGCATCAGTCTGTATGGAAATATATTCAACAGTAGTTAATGGTCCCTCGATGTAATTAAAGAATATATTTTTGAGCTTGCGTTTTTAGGATTTTAACTATCTGCTACTGGTTAACGCAGGTTTACGTTATTTGAGGTTGCTATGTCTAACAATTTTGATTGTCTTCATGAAAATAAAGCCTGTGGGTATTGTGGGGACGGCAATTTATTTCTTTCGACACTACCTATAAGTGTTAGTCGTAAGGGGGAAGGCGGTCTTCGTACAAAAGGGATCACTAAGTTCGGCTCTGGTGTGAAACCTTTAATATCAATTATTACTGTTGTTTATAATGGCGAAAAATACTTGGAAGAAAGTATCCTCAGTGTTACTAATCAAGTATATGACAATATTGAATACATAATTGTTGATGGTGGCTCGAAAGATGGCACTTTGGACATCATTCATAGATACGAACACGTTATAGATTACTGGGTTAGTGAAGGTGATCGCGGTATTTATGATGCAATGAACAAAGCGATTTCTCTAGCGTCGCCTGGAGCATGGGTTTTAATAATCGGTGCTGACGACAGGTTACTTGATGTAACTTGTGTTGCTTTTGCAGCAGCTGAATCAGAAGGCGCGAGAAACCTCTTGTTTGATGTGGAGAGGGAGGACTTTAGAAATCATTCAAAGCGGAAACATGTTTGCCAGGTTCCAAACGCAGACAAAGATTTTCTTAGTTTTCCTTTGCACCATCAGGGGTTTGTTTTTAAGAAAGATGAGTATCTTAGTTTCGATACTAGTTTGGGCATTCATGCTGATTTACACTTTATGTACACTCGCATATCTAGAGGCGGAATCGTAAAGGTCAATAAGGTTGTTTCGTCTTATCTTACAGGTGGTGCAAGTAGCTATATATATATCAACAATGCCAAATCTATTTATAAGGTAGCTAAGCGGCTTGAAGCTGATATTTATCCTAGAATTATTAAGAGGAACTTTGCTGGTTTTGTTAGGTTATTCTTGAATGCAGTTATTCGGAGCTTAATTAAAAGGCTAGGGTTCTGATGACTTATTATATTTTCATATTGGTTTTAGCTGTTTTTTGTATTTTTGCTCTTAAAAAGTTAAGCAGAGGTTTTACTGATATTTTCGCTATATTAGTTTTTTTAATGATTTTTGTTTTCTCTCAATCAGACAATTTTGATCATGCAAATTATCAATTGTATTATAGTACCCAGGTCTATGGTCTTTTCGAACCTCTTTTTGTTCTTGTAATGTATATTTTAAATGGGGTTGTCGAGCCAGAGTTTTTTTTAGGGAGTGTCTTTTTCTTAGTTTATTTCGTGTGTAGAACTTTTGGCGATAACAACTATAATTTCCTTGCGCTGCTTTTTTTATCTCCTCTTGGTGTTGTGTCTCCTCGGTTTTTCTTTGCAGCGATGCTTTTATCGTTATTGGTCGCTAATTCTAGGTCTTTTTTTAGATATGGATTTCCGTTGCTAACTCACTACTCGACTCTTCCTGTCTATTCGTTTTTTATTTTGAATCGTCGACTCTTTATATTTTCTGTTTTTTCCTTTGTTTCTTTTTTTATTTTTGCAAAAGGTTATTTTTTTGATTTCATTTCATCGTTTGGTGTCAACTACTCAAGATATCTTGAATCCACTAACGACTTCAGCATTACGAATGTTGCAAAGTATACAGTATTGCCTATTGCATTTTTTGTTTTGGGTAAATCAATGGTCTACGACAACAAATCTTATTCTATTGCACTCTCGTTATTTCTTGCGGCTAATATAGTCAAGTTTGGAATGTTGGATTTTGAAGTTATGTCGCGAGTCGCTACGATGTTTGTCTTGCTAGGTTTGTATTATGTGTATAATTATGGCAATGGTTTTGCGAGACTTTTTGTAGTATTTTATGTTGCGCTCAATTCGCTTACTTTTGGATTTTACGGATGGGCAATTTACCCTGATATTTATATGGAGTCAGATCAGTGGCTAAACGGAAAGTAGTGTTATTTTATGCGCATGTGGACAAAGTATCTCTCATTAAAGATATCTCTTTTTATGAGCAAGATGTTCGTGCGCTTGAGGATATGGGATTTGAAGTTTGCATTACAAATAAGTATCGCGACTTTTTCTTTACTAAATACGATTTTTGTTATGTTTGGTGGTGGTCTTACTCACTTTTTCCAATAATTTGGAGTCGATTAACACAACGAAAAGTTGTTGTCGCAGGAGCTTTTCATTACTCAACGCCGCTTATGCAAGGGACTGATTTTGTTAGAAATTCTGTCTTGTATAAGTTTTTGGTTAAGTCGGCCCTAAAATTAGCTCACGCTAATATATTCGTGTCTAACTACGAGTTTAGAGATGTTGTGACTAATTTATCAGTTAACAATCCATTTGTAGTTCATCACGGTATAGATATCGATAAGTATCACCCAGATGGTATTCGTCCTGAAACTAATTCTACTATCAATATTACGATTATTAGTTGGTTGGAAACATACAACATTGAACGAAAATGTATAAGGGAAGCTGTACAGGCATTCAATGAGGTTTCTAAGCTCGGATATCCTATAATTCTCAACATAGCTGGTCGTCCAGGCACCGGATACCAGGAATTCGTTGATTTTGTTTCTTCCCTAGAGTATGGAAACAATGTTCGTATTTTGGGGCACATCAAAGAAGAGTGTAAGATTTCTCTTCTGCAAAATACGGATATATTTTTATCACCAACGCGATATGAAGGGTTTGGTGTTGCTATAGCTGAAGCCCTAGCGTGCGGCTGTGCGGTGTTGACAAGTGATAATGGTGCTACCAGCGAGGTTGCTGGAGATTGCGCCATTTATGCGGATCCTCTTTCAGTTGATGATATAACTAGAAAATTGACAGAACTTGTTGAGAATAATGAGAAAAGGAGACTTTTAGGCGAGAGAGCTTCAAAAAGGATAAAAGAATATTTTTCCTACGAACGTCACTCCGATGCGTTGAAATCAGTTATATCCAAATTTTTCATTTAGTTTATATATCAGAGGTCTTATGATTCTTCCTATTATTTTATGTGGTGGTACCGGTAGTCGTTTGTGGCCTTTGTCACGTGATCTAATGCCAAAACAGTTCCTAAAACTGGACGGCGACACTACTATGCTTCAAGCCACAGTTCAACGCCTGCAAGGTTTGGATGCTTTACCTCCGTTAGTGATTTGTAATGAAGAGCACCGGTTTATTGCGGCTGAGCAAATGCGTCAAATCAACCAGCTTGATCACAATATCATTCTGGAACCTGTTGGTCGTAACACAGCTCCTGCAATAGCGCTGGCGGCAATGACTGCGATTAAGAAAGGTCAGGATCCTCTTTTATTAGTTCTGGCTGCCGATCATATCATTTCTGATAGTCAGGAATTCCGGCAGGTTGTGGCTCAGGCGTCAGAATTTGTAGCAGCAGATAATCTGGTTACTTTCGGTATTGTCGCTTCAGGTCCTGAGACTGGCTACGGCTATATAAAGAGAGGCGTCGAGAAATCAGGTGCTTACAGTGTTCAGCAATTTGTTGAAAAGCCTGATTTGGAGACAGCGAAAAGCTATGTTTCTTCTGGCGAGTACTACTGGAATAGTGGCATGTTTATGTTCAAGGCAAGTGTTTATCTTGCTGAACTGAAAAAGCATCGTCCGGATATCTATTCTGCCTGTGAACAAGCAATGGCCGAAGTTGATCCTGATCTGGACTTTATCCGTGTAAATAAAGAAGCGTTCTTAGCTTGCCCGGATGATTCTATTGATTATGCAGTAATGGAAAAAACAACCAAGGCTGTCGTCGTACCATTAAATGCTGGCTGGAGCGATGTAGGTTCGTGGTCTTCTCTATGGGATGTGACAGCAAAAGATGAAAACAATAATGTGCATAAAGGTGATGTGTTAAGCGTTGCCAGTAAAGACAACTACGTATTCGCTGAGACTGGGCTTGTGGCTACAGTAGGCCTTGAAAATATTATTGTAGTTCAAACCAAAGATGCAGTACTGGTTGCAGCTAAAGATAAAGTGCAGGACGTGAAGTCTATTGTTCAGCAATTAAAAAGCGCAGGTCGCACCGAGCATAGAATTCATCGTGAAGTGTATCGCCCTTGGGGTAAATATGACTCCATCGACAATGGTTCCCGTTATCAGGTGAAGCGCATTACTGTAAAACCAGGCGAGAAATTATCTATTCAGATGCACCACCACAGAGCTGAACACTGGATTGTTGTATCCGGTACAGCCAATGTAACTGTAGATGGCAAAGATACACTGATGTCAGAAAACGAATCTATTTATATCCCACTGGGCGCAATACATGCACTGGAAAACCCAGGTAAAATCCCATTGGAATTAATTGAAGTACAATCAGGTTCTTATCTGGGTGAAGATGATATTGTCCGTTTCTCTGACCGCTATGGCAGGGCTTAATTCATGTCATCAGCTTTAGAACAGATTATTGCACAGAGTAATATCGCTTTTGGCACCAGTGGTGCCAGAGGGCTGGTATCCGACTTTACCGATCAAGCCTGCGCCGCCTTTGCCCAAAGTTTTGTCAGCGTGATGCAACGCTCTTTTAGTTTTAAGCGCATTGCCATAGGTATTGATAACAGACCTAGCAGCTCGCAAATGGCTGCTGCTTGTGCCGGTGTTTTAGAATCAATGGGTTATTCTGTTGATTATTATGGTGTGTTACCAACTCCTGCATTGGCCTATCAGGCTATGCAGGACAAAGTGCCTGCAATAATGGTAACGGGTAGCCATATTCCATTCGACCGTAATGGCTTAAAGTTTTATCGACCTGATGGCGAAATCAGCAAGGAAGACGAGCAAGCAATTCTGACCGTCTCAGATGAGCTGGTTAGGTCTGTATCGGCGTTGCCTGCCACCAGTTCTGTCGCATCTGATAACTATATTCAACGCTATTTAGATATCTACCCAATGCAGATGTTGGCTGGCAAACGTATTGGTATCTACGAACATTCTAGTGCAGGACGAGACCTGTACAAAACGGTCTTTACGAAATTAGGCGCTGAAGTGACCTCATTAGAGCGGACAAACACTTTTGTTCCTATCGATACCGAAGCTGTGACAGAAGCAGATCAGCAAAAAGGCCTGGATTGGTCAAAGCAGTATGGTTTTGATGCCATTTTTTCTACTGATGGTGATGGCGATCGTCCTTTGATCGCTGACGAAAAAGGCCAATGGTTGCGTGGTGATATAGTTGGATTGCTTTGTGCTAAGGCTTTAGGTGTTAAGTCTTTGGCTGTACCGGTTAGCTGTAATACGGCAATAGAGCAAGCTGGAATATTTTCTAAGGTAATACGGACTAAAATTGGTTCTCCATACGTTATTGCTGCTTTTGCTGAATTAAGCGGTTCTGTAGCTGGCTTTGAAGCCAATGGCGGGTTCTTACTTGGTTCTGATGTTAATCTCTCAGGGCAAATACTTAGAGCTTTGCCAACCCGCGATGCTTTATTGCCAGGTTTGGCATTACTTGCGTTAGCTGGCGAGCAGCCATTGTCTAGGTTAACAGAGGCTTTGCCGCAACGTTACACAGCTAGTGATCGTTTGCAGCAGGTTCCAACTCAGTGGAGTAAAGACTTTTTAGCCAAAGCTGCCTTGTCTCCGAAAGAATTACTTGAGCAGTTGGGGCAGGGGGCGCGACAGATACAACGTTTGGATCAGACTGACGGATTACGGATACAGTTTGTCGATGGTGATATAGTGCATTTGCGTCCGTCGGGCAATGCGCCTGAGCTACGCTGTTATGCTGAGTCTACAGGACAAGCTGCGGCACAAGAGCTGGTACAAGTGATACTTAACGCTGTGAAGGGATTACTGAACTGAGATGAAAGTTTCTATTGTTACCGTCTGCTATAACAGTGCGGCCACTATCCGCGATACCATCGAATCTGTATTGGCGCAGGATTATGCTGATATCGAATATATCATTGTTGATGGTGCCTCAAAAGATAATACCTTGAGCATTGTGAATGAGTACAGTGATCGCATTGCAACTGTGATCAGCGAACCGGATAAAGGTATTTACGATGCCATGAATAAAGGTATCAAAGCTGCTACTGGTGATGTTGTAGGCATACTTAATTCGGATGATTTTTTTACTTCGAATCAGAGCATCGCTCATATAGTGTCAGGTTTTATCCCTGATGTAGATGCTGTCTATGCAGATCTGGTCTACGTAAAGCAAGACAACTCAGCGGTAATCTCCCGACTTTATAGTTCAGCTGGTTTTGCGAAATGGAAGATGCGTTTTGGTTTTATGGTTCCTCATCCAACATTTTACGCCCGGCGTAATCTTTTCGATAAATTTGGGTATTACAAGCTGAATTATAGGGTTGCCGCTGATTTTGAACTTATGGCACGTTTTTTTATCGGGGGTATAAAGGCTAAGCGAGTAAAGGCTATTGTTGTGTCGATGCGTGAAGGCGGGATTAGCTCCAATGGATTACGCTGGCGTATTCATCAGAACATGGAGATATCCAGAGCTTGTAACGAAAATGGAATTTTTACGGTGTTCCCGTTGCTGGTTATTAAATTACCATTTAAGTTGTTGAGCTTTTTTAACAAACCTAAAGATGTAAAGGGTCATTAATTATGGCTACCGTTTGCATTACCGGAAGTACAGGGTTCATAGGCCAACATTTAGCCCAAACTCTTGGCTCATTCACTGAGCACAAGTTAATGTTGCCGGTAAGAGATATCCAATCTTGCGGCACTGCGGGTGATATTACCGTTTTTGCTGATCTTTCAGATATTACAGAGGACTATTTTGCCAAGAATAGTTGTGATGTAGTTATCCATCTGGCTGCCCGTGCTCATGTGACGAGCGAATATTTAACAGACCCTTTGCAAGAGTTCAGAAAAGTTAATTGCCACTTGACTTTGGATTTAGCCAGAAAAGCAGCGGCTGCAGGTGTGAAGAGGTTTATTTTTTTAAGCTCTATCGGTGTAAACGGCATCTCTAATTTAAAACCTTTTAAAGTTACAGATAAGCCTGCCCCAGTGGAAAGTTATGCGGTCTCAAAGCTTGAAGCTGAAATAGGATTACTAGAGGTAGCAAAGAGTACAGGTATGGAGTTTGTTATTATACGTCCACCTTTGGTGTACGGACCTAAAGCTCCTGGTAATTTTGGTAAGTTAACTGCTTTAGTGAAAAGTGGAATACCTCTCCCACTCGGAGCAGTTAATAATAAAAGAAGCATGGTTTCGTTAGGCAATTTGACGAACCTCATTACGACTTGTATCGACGCTCCTCAGGCTGGAAATCAGACATTTTTGGTTAGCGATGATTATGACCTGTCTACTACTACATTACTGAGAATGATGGCCAAGGCCACTGGACAATCTTTGTTATTACTGCCAGTGCCAGTGAGTCTGTTAAAAATTGCCGCTCGCGTAGTTGGAAAGCAAGGGATGATCGATCGCTTGTGTGGAAACTTACAAATAGATATCGAACATACCAAAAACACATTGAACTGGCGGCCTATTGTCACGGTACAAGAGGCAATTAACCAATGTTTTTCAAAGGATTAGAATTCTAATGTTTCTCCGTTTTCTGGATATATTGTTTTCAATTATTGGACTTGCAGTTGGCTTTCCTCTACTTCTGGTACTCACTGTTGTTGGGATATTCGATACCGGCTCTCCTATTTTTCGTCAGGAACGCGTAGGTCGTAATAAAAAGCCTTTCACTTTAGTCAAATTTCGCACCATGAGACCGGATACTGCTTCTGTTGCCAGCCATTTAGCCAGTGCTTCTGCTATTACGCCTTTTGGTGGCTTTTTACGTAAAACCAAGTTGGATGAATTACCTCAGTTATGGAATGTGCTTAAAGGTGAAATGAGTCTGGTAGGGCCGAGGCCTTGTTTGTTTAACCAGGAAGAACTTATTGCTGAACGTGAAAAGCGCGGCGTTTTTAGGCACAGACCAGGTATTACAGGCCTTGCGCAGGTGAATGAAATTGATATGTCTACGCCGGTATTGCTTGCTGAAACTGACCAACAAATGTTAGAGAGTTTGACCATAAAAGATTATTTCAAATATATTTTTATGACTGTTGCAGGTAAAGGCTCTGGTGACAGAGTAAAACGCTAAGGCTTAAGTTCACTTAGTGTTAATACTCAGATAGTTAAGCTCGGGCTCAAGCTCACTAATGGATTAATAAAACCCTATGAAAGTTACAGTCTTTGGTATTGGTTATGTAGGTCTGGTGCAGGCTGCAGTATTGGCAGAGGTTGGCCATGATGTTGTTTGTGTGGATGTGAATGCTGAGCGGGTTGAAAAGCTAAACCAGGGCATTATCCCGATATACGAACCTGGCTTGACACCGCTTGTGACCAGTAACTTTCAGGCTGGCCGTTTACGTTTTACTACAGATGCAGCTTTTGGTGTAGAGCATGGTTTAATACAGTTTATTGCCGTAGGTACTCCACCTGATGAGGATGGCTCTGCTGATCTGAAATATGTACTTGCTGTGGCTGATACCATTGCAAGTTACATGACCAGCTATAAAGTGGTGATTGATAAGTCCACTGTACCTGTAGGTACCGCAGATAAGGTGCGGGAGCAGATTGCTGCTGTGCTTGCAAGACGCACTTTAGATATTCCTTTTGATGTAGTATCAAATCCAGAGTTTTTAAAAGAAGGCGCTGCTGTTGCTGATTGCATGCGGCCTGATCGTATTATCATCGGTACTTATAATGAACGCCCGGCCGAGGTGGTTCGAGAGTTGTACGAGCCTTTTAATCGCAATCACGACAAAATGATTTTTATGGATGTTCGTAGTGCTGAGCTGACTAAATATGCAGCTAACTGCATGTTGGCAACTAAGATATCCTTTATGAACGAAATGGCTAATTTAGCAGAGTTACTTGGTGCTGATATTGAAGCTGTACGAAAAGGTATAGGGTCAGACCCTCGCATCGGTTATCACTTTATTTATCCGGGTTGTGGTTATGGAGGCTCTTGTTTCCCTAAAGACGTGCAGGCACTTATTCGCACCTCTGAACAAAATGGCTATAGTCCGCAAATTCTGCAAGCCGTAGAAACAGTGAATAATAAGCAAAAGTACAAATTACCTACTTTGGTCAGAAAACACTTTGGTGATGATTTAACGGGTAAAACTTTTGCAGTCTGGGGGCTGAGTTTTAAGCCAAATACCGACGATATGCGCGAAGCCTCAAGCAGGGTGTTAATAGAAGAATTATGGGCAGCTGGTGCAACTGTTCATGCTTATGATCCTCAGGCTATGGAAGAAACTCAGCGTATTTACGGTGTTAGACCTGATTTTGTGCTGTGTGGAACTAAAGAGGCCGCTTTACAAGGGGCTGACGCTTTGATCATTTGCACTGAGTGGCAACAATTTAAAGCGCCTGATTTTGACTTTTTAAAGCAGCAACTTAAAACTCCGGTAGTTTTTGACGGACGGAATTTATTTGACCCTGAACGTTTAAAACAAAAAGGTTTTAGTTATTATGCGATTGGTCGTGGACAAAGCGTGGTTTCTTTCTAGTTTTGTAGTCAGGTTATAATTTTTTATAACCTAAAGTAGCAGCGTTTTACATTGTTTTTAAGCTGGCTTTTTCATTAATCTTGCTGGCATAGATACGATTTTAAGTCTGGAGTTTTCTTGCGTAATTTGACATCTAAAGCATTACAGCAATGTTTGCAGCCATTAATGGATTGGCCACGTTTATTAAAACGCTCAGTTTCTATCTCTATAGATACCTCTATTTTATTTGTGTCCTGGGTACTGGCTTATTACCTGCGTTATGACAGTTTTGAACTGGTGAAGGATGAGTCTTTTGTCTTAAGTTTTATGGCTGTGACCTTGGCCACTATTGTTGTATTTAGTCTGCTGGGTTTATATAAATCTGTGGTGCGTTATATTGGTTTACGCTCCATGGTAGCAATCGCGGCTGGCTCGCTTTTTTCAGGTGTTCTGCTTAATTTTGCGATAGACGCTAACGCCTTTCTTTACAGTTTGTCTGGCAACTTAAATTATGTATTTTTTGCTTTTACCGGTATCGCTGGTGTGCGTTTGTTGTTAAGGGAATTGGTAACCGCGAGTAGCCGTTCAGCTCAGCATAAAGTATTAATTTATGGTGCCGGTGCTAGTGGTCGTCAGTTACTGTTAGCGCTTGCCAGTAGTGTTGAGTTTCGCGCTGTTGCCTTTGTTGATGACGACCCGTCTTTTCATGGTGTTATGATCCGTGACGTCAAAGTATATTCTCCTGACTGCATTGAAGCTGTCATTCACAAATATGGTATCAGCCGTATTTTGCTCGCTGTTCCTTCAGCAAGCCGTGGCACCAGAGCTAAGTTAATCGAACGTCTGGAACCTTTGGGTTTACCTGTGTTAACTATTCCTGGTATGACAGATTTAGTCGACGGTAAGATGAAAATAGACGAGCTTCAGGATGTAAAAATTGAAGACTTGTTAGGCCGTGACGCAGTTACGCCTATTCCATCATTATTAACTGCCAATATTACCGGCAAAGTGGTGATGGTAACTGGCGCTGGCGGTTCAATTGGCTCTGAGTTGTGTCGGCAGATTATTCTGCAGTCGCCTTTAAAGCTGGTTTTATTTGAAGCGTCTGAATTTTCTCTTTACGAAATTGATAAAGAGCTCAGTAGTACTTTGACTAGTAAACAACTCGATGTGCAGTTGATTCCAACTCTGGGCACAGTGCTAGACCAGCAGCGATTGCAGAGTATTATGCAAAGTTACCAGGTGCAAACTGTGTATCATGCAGCGGCCTACAAGCATGTGCCATTGGTCGAATTTAATGTGATTGAGGGTTTAAGAAACAATGTGTTCGGAACCTGGCACACAGCTGAAGCCGCTATTGCCTCAGAGGTTGAGACTTTTGTGTTGATTTCAACGGACAAAGCAGTACGACCAACCAACGTGATGGGCACCACAAAACGTTTGGCAGAACTAACTCTGCAAGCGCTGGCAAAGCGCCAGCAGAACACCAGATTTTGTATGGTACGTTTTGGCAATGTATTAGGTTCTTCCGGTTCTGTTGTGCCTTTGTTTCGTAAGCAGATTAAAAAAGGTGGGCCAATCACCCTGACCCACGAAGATATTACCCGCTATTTTATGACCATACCCGAGGCAGCTCAGTTGGTGATTCAGGCCGGTGCTATGGGAGAGGGCGGTGATGTATTTGTATTGGATATGGGCGAACCTGTGAGAATTTACGACCTGGCGAGAAAGATGGTCCATCTGACCGGGTTAGAAATTAAAAATAAACAGAACCCGCAGGGTGACATTGAAATTAAAATTACTGGTTTAAGGCCAGGTGAAAAATTGTACGAAGAGTTACTAATAGGTGAGGATGAAAAACCAACCCGTCACCCTCGCATTAAAGCAGCGAATGAAGTTTATTTAGGCTGGCCAGAAATGCAAGCTTTATTAAGTGAACTCAGCGAATCAGCTATAAACTACGATTTGGAAAAAGTACGAACTTTAATGCTGAATGCTCCAACAGGTTTTGCCCCTACAGATGGTATTTGTGATTTGGTTTGGCAGAGCAATAAAATTAGTCATTAATTAAGCGATACAGAATTACTTTTAGTTACTAATTCGCTATTGTGTGAAATTAGCGAAAAATGTAATGTTGTTGTAAATAACGGACTCAAAGGACATTTTTATTCATATAAAGTTCATTTTTAGTAGGCTAAAACTGGTAGATATTCAAAGGCTGTCCTAAGCTGATGGTCTTTAAACCAGTCATATCGCTGATAAAAGTAGATAACTCTATGAGTAAAGAGGGAGTGAAAGCGTGACTTGGATGATGTCGCTTCCCCGCGATATAAAGCGGGTTATATCTGTAGTATCAGATTCAGTTTTTTTATGTAGTGCCTTGTTTGCAGCCAGCTGGTTGTCGGGCGTTGCACAGCCTTCTGTATTTATTTTATCGCACACTGTGAGCCTGTTGGTTTGGCTTGCGTTTAGCCTTGTCGTTTTTTCGGTGCTTGGGTTGTATCGTGCAATCTTACGTTATATGGCTCCTCAAGCCATTGCCACAGTGGTAAATGGTGTTGCTGCAAGCTCCTTAGGTTTGATGGCTTTGTGCTGGTTTTTGCCTTTAGATGAGATTATTCGTTTAGTCTTATGTTTTTCGGTGATCGCTGTATTGTTCGTAGGCGGCAGCAGATGGGGATTTCGCAGCGCTTTACAAATGCAGCGTCACAAGACAAAGAGCAGAGTGCTGATTTACGGAGCAGGTTGTTCTGGCCGTCAATTGTTATACGCGCTGCAAAGTGGTGACGAATACAAGCCAGTGGTTTTTGTTGATGATAATACTGAGCTACAAAAAACCACTGTCTGTGGTTTAACTGTGCTGCCTTCTGAGCTATTAGAAAAAGCTATTCAGCGTTATCGTGTTGATCGTGTATTGTTAGCCATGCCATCAGCCGGGCGTGGCCGTAAACGTGAATTGCTTGAATATTTGTCCAAGCTTCCTGTACCAGTGCAAAGTATTCCGGGCATGGCTGATTTAGTCGCTGGCCATATGAAAATTGACGATTTACAGGATATTCGTATTGAAGACTTGTTAGGCCGCGAAGTCATTGAACCTGATCAACAACTTTTACAAGCTAATATCCGGCATAAAATAGTTATGGTCACGGGAGCTGGTGGTTCTATTGGTTCCGAGTTATGCCGGCAGATAATTCGTTGTAAACCTGATGTTTTGGTGTTATTCGATGTATCTGAGTTTGCTTTGTATTCGATTGAACGCGAGTTAAATGCCGTGAAACGGCGCTTTGGTTATCATTGTGCTATCAAGCCTGTGTTGGGGTCGGTGCAACAGCAGAAATTGCTCGAGCAGGTGATGACTAATTTTCAGGTGCAAACTCTTTACCACGCTGCTGCTTATAAGCATGTACCTTTGGTTGAATACAATATGGTTGAAGGGGTTCGCAATAATGTCTTTGGTACCTGGGCTTGCGCTGAAGCAGCCATAGCGGCAAAAGTTGAGAATTTTGTATTAATTTCCACTGACAAAGCGGTACGACCTACCAATGTAATGGGTGCAAGCAAACGCATGGCAGAGCTTGTATTGCAAGGCTTGGCGAATAGGCAGACCTGCACTCGGATGTGTATGGTACGTTTTGGTAATGTGTTGGGTTCTTCTGGCTCGGTGGTGCCTTTGTTTGCACAGCAAATTAAAGCAGGTGGGCCTGTCACTTTGACCCATAAAGAAATTACCCGTTTTTTTATGACGATTCCAGAAGCCTCACAGTTGGTGATACAAGCTGGCGCTATGGCTAAAGGCGGTGAAGTTTTTGTGCTGGATATGGGCGAGCCTGTGCGCATTTACGATTTGGCTAAACGCATGATCCAGCTGGCAGGATTAAAGCTGAAAGATAAAACTAACCCAAATGGTGATATTGAGATTCAGATCACAGGTTTACGCCCGGGCGAAAAACTTTATGAAGAATTATTGATCGGCAGCAATGAAAGCCGAACACAACATGCCAGAATACGAGCGGCAAAAGAACAATTTCTGTCATGGTCAGCTACTATGCTGTTGCTAAATAGTCTGGATGTTGCATGCCAGAGCTTTGATCAACAAATGCTCAGACAAATTTTACTGGATGCACCAACGGGCTTTGCGCCTAGCAGTGAAATTTGTGATTTATTATTTGTCAGTGGCCATACCAGTGAAACAGTTAAAAAAGAACTGGTTCATTAGGTAAATAGTTGAGACAAAAAAGGTTTCCTGCTTATTTTAGGTGGGGATGTTGTAAACCGCTGGCAAAAAAATGCTTGTCGGTTGTGCGAAAAACCTCTATTCTAGAGGTACTTTTTTAAAAGGGATGATGTGATGAAGAAATTAAGTGTTGTAATGGCTGCTTTATTAGTAGCTTCAGGTGCTGTTATGGCACAAGATGAAGAGTCAAGTGCTGGTGGTTCAGGTGCTGGCACTATCGGTGGTATCGCTACTGGTACTATCGTTGCTGGTGCTATCGCTGCAGGCGTTTTAGCTGCTGTTGTTTCTAACAACCGTAGCGATTCAGCTCCTGATGAAGAAGAAGTTGAAGAACAAACTTGTGCTACAGGTTTCTCTGGTCCTGTAAACGGTGTCTGTACTGGCAGCACTGTAACAGTGACGGGTACTGGTACTAATACTAAAACTACTACTGTGGCCATCACTCGCCCAGCTCAGTAATTTTAGCTAACGAGCTAATGCGTAAGCCGCCTTCAGGCGGCTTTTTATTATCTGTTTTTTGTTGAATTGGATGCACAATGTTAAGAACAGCTGTATTTTTTTCGCTGACAGCTATGCTGGTGTTGTCAGGTTGCTCCAGCACGGTACGCACTTACACCGACACATTGAAATTAGCCTTTTCTCAGGGTGAAGATGCCTTTTTGACTAGGGCTGAACTAGCAGAACGTAAAGCTGACGCGCTTTATGCCAAAGTAGGTAACAAACCGATAGCTGTGTTAGGTTTAGCTTTTTTAGAGCATAACCAACAAAAATGGATTTCAGCGGATGAAGCCATGTTGGTCATAGAAAAAGGCCGTGTTGTAAAAACGACGGGTTTTAGTAATAACCTGATGTTTCAATCCAACAGAGCACAAGACCCACTAAAGCAAGCTATGGTAAAAATTAACCAGGGGCAGCAATGGACTAGTCACTCGGATTGGTCTGAGAATAATGAAACTGGTTATCAAAGTAACTATGAAATTATACAAGTTGAAGTAACAAGCCTTGAGTTGTTGGAGCATAGCTTTCAAACAAAATTAGTCACAGAACAAGTTACGTTTGCCGATGGTACAACAGCTATCAATCTGTTTTGGTATGACTTGAGCAGTGGTTATTTGCTAAAGACTAAACAGACTATTGCACCGTTTTGGCCTGAGCTGGAGCTTACTTTCATCAGTTCGGCAGGTCGTCTTCTAGGTATCAGGAATGCAGGGAATAGAAAATGATCTATCGCTTTTTGCTGTTATTTATTGTTGTTTCCTGTAGCTTAACGCTTCAGGCGAATCCAGTGGTGAGAGTGCAATTTAACGATGTGTTTTTAGACTATGCACAGCAGCCAAGATTAAGTGATTTAGTTGCTGGCGTGAATACTAGTGCTAATTTGTACTGGCCGTCTGCCAGTTTTTATAGTTTATCTTCGACAGAAATACATAGTTTAGAGCAGAAAAAAGCTAAACTTTTACAACGCTTAACTGAATTACATAACTATTATGCCCAGCATGGTGATGAGGGTCTGGCGGCAACTACTAAAAAAATAGTGCTTGAGCTTACGCCACTTCAATTAGCTAAAAAGATAGTGCTTCCGCTTGATCCTGATACGGTGAGAATTAAAACTTCATTAAACCCATTAATTGATGCGGGACAGTATTTGTTGGTCGTTGCAGAGAAGCCTGCTACTGTTGCATTGTTCGGCGCAGTTGAAAATAGCAGTACTTTATTGCTAAACGCCAGCGAGGCCGCAGATTATTTGAGTGATTTAAAATTACTAGAGGGTGCAAGTGCTTCTTTCCTTTATGTAGTACCCGCTAATGCAGATCCTTTTATCGCTAAAGTAGGCCTATGGAACAGAGAGTTTAAAGCTATTCCTGCTGGGGCTACTTTATTTGTTCCACTGGAACTTAGACATTTACCGTCCGAATTTGAAGATATCAATCAGCAAATTTTAGACTTATTGGTTCATAAGGTTGTAGCACCATGAAAAAGTCTTATCTAGCCACTTTAGTGTCACTGTACTGCGCTTCGGTCGCTGCAGAACAGGGTTTTGAGCCTTCAACTAAAAGCTATAGCCAAATGAATCATGGTGGCGTAGGTTTAATTCAAATGCCTACAGCCCGACATAACGAACCAGGTAAATTTAGCTTAAATTATCAGGACAGTCAGGAATACCGCTTGTGGTCAGCCTCTGTGCAGCTGTTTCCCTGGATGGAAGCTACTGTGCGTTATACAGACGTCCGTACCCGGCTTTATAGTGATGACCCTGATTTCAGTGGCGATCAAACTTATAAAGATAAAGGCATAGATGCTAAATTCAGGCTCTGGCAGGAAAGCGAGTTTTTACCTGATGTATCGGTAGGTTTTCGTGACTTTGGTGGCACAGGTTTATTTGAAAGCGAATATATAGCAGCCAGTAAACGTATTGGTCCCTTTGATTTTCATATTGGCTTAGGCTGGGGTTATTTAGGTAGCAAAGGTAATATCACCAACCCGTTCTGTGATTTAAAAGATAGCTTTTGCGTACGGCCTGGTGAGTTCAGTGGTTCCGGTGGCAAGGTTGATTACCAGAAGTTTTTTAAAGGTACAGCTTCTCTATATGGTGGCATTGAATACCAGACTCCGTGGGACCCATTGCTACTAAAACTGGAATACGACGGTAATAATTACGTTAACGATTTTGCTGGTACATTAGTTCAGGATTCAGCTTACAACATTGCTGCTGTCTATACCTATTCAGATGCACTTGATTTTAATCTGAACTATATGCGTGGTAATACCTTTGGTTTTGGGGTGAACTATAAAGTGGACTTTAATTCGGTAAAACAACTGAAGTTAGACCCAACGCCGAAAGTAGTGCCTGCTGTGCAAGTTGCAAATACTGACAATTTAGATAGAACACAGATGAACAGGGACCTGTATTTAAATGCTGGTTTTATGGTGATCAACTATGCGTTAAAAGATAACGAAATAGTGGTGACAGGCCGTCAGATATCTTATCGGGATGAACATGTCGCGTTAGAACGTATTGGTAGGGTATTAGCCAGTCATTTACCGGCAGAAGTAAAAAAGTATCGAATAGTCGAAGTGGAAGCTGGTTTACCACAGGTAGAAACTGTAATTGACGCTGAAAAGTTTGTGAAAGCAGTGCGTAAAGAAAGTTTAACTGCAGTGGTAACTGACAGTTATAGCAGAAAAGAGCCAGAAGTAAGCAACGAGCCTTGGGCTGTTGAACTCAGTGAAAGTGGTTTTGGTTATGGAGCTGAAATTTTTTGGAGCCAGACTTTTGGTAATCCTGAACGTTTTTATATGTATCAGGGGGGGGTGTTACTAGGTGCCGGTTATCAGTTTAATAACAACTTTAGTGTACAAACTACCGCGAAAGTAAACCTGTTAACTAACTACGACGATTTTAATTTTAAAGTTGATGCTTTTAATAATAATGTGCCACGTGTACGTACCTATATTCGTGAGTATGTAAGCCGTAGTGATGTAACTATGGAGAATTTATACGGGCATTGGAAAGATGAGCTTGCCGATAATTGGTATGCTCAAGCTTATGGTGGTTATTTAGAAACTATGTATGCTGGTGTTGGTGGCGAGGTTTTATATAAGCCGCTAGATTCATCGCTGGCCATTGGTGTGGATCTGAACTATGTACGCCAACGCGACTACGACAGTGAAGTGGCACTGTTTGACTATAAAACTATGACGGGTCATGTTAGCTTTTACTGGGAACCTTTTTTCTTAAAAGACACATTGATCACGACCAGTTTGGGCCAGTACTTAGCTAAAGATAAAGGTGTAACAGTAGATTTTGCCAAACGGTTTGACAGTGGAATTGTGGTAGGGGCTTATGCTGCTATTACTGATATGTCGTCAGAAGAATATGGTGAAGGCAGTTTTACCAAAGGTTTTTATGTGTCTATTCCGTTTGACTTGTTCTCGTTAAAATCAGCCACAGGCCGTGGTCGTATTCCTTGGATACCAATATCAAGAGATGGTGGTCAAATGCTGAATAGACCAATGAACCTCAATGATTTAACGGAAGTGCGCTCACCGTTTTTACGGTAACTTATTAAAATAATAAAAGCCTCTTTTGATAGGGGCTTTTTACTTTAGAGTTACAGACTTATTAGTTCAGGAGTATTGGTTCTTGATAGTTTCGGCAGATCACTGATTATGCACATTACTTCTCTATCTTTACCTGGATTGCTGTTACTGGATCCACAGTTATTTCGGGACGAGAGAGGGTACTTTTTCGAGGTAAGTCGTTCATCTGAATTAACACAAATTTTTAGAGGAATAGACTTTGTTCAAGAGTCTCAATCTGGTTCTTATCAAAACGTATTAAGGGGGTTGCACTACCAACTGAACAAGCCACAGGCCAAATTATTGAGGGTGTTAACTGGTCGCATTTTTGATGTAGTGGTGGATTTAAGACAACAATCAGCAAGT
This sequence comes from Rheinheimera tangshanensis, assembly GCF_014645135.1. Lineage (GTDB taxonomy): Bacteria > Pseudomonadota > Gammaproteobacteria > Enterobacterales > Alteromonadaceae > Pararheinheimera > Pararheinheimera tangshanensis. The sequence continues at coordinate 90,098 of NZ_BMLH01000005.1, read as the reverse complement.
TTTGGCCGGTGGTTTGGTATTGAGCTTTGTAGTGACAAAAAGCAGCAACTTTTTATTCCGGCAGGTTTTGCTCATGGCTTTTTAACCTTAAGTACTTATGCTGAGGTGCTGTACAAAACCGATCAGTATTACGACCCGGCTTCTGAGCGCTCTATTCGATGGGACGATCCGCAATTGGCAATACAATGGCCTCTGAAGGAGGCTCCGATTCTTTCTGCTAAAGATGCTAAGGCTACGACTTTTGCTCATGCTGACATCTTTTTAAATATGGGGTCAGATCACATTTAATGGCGAAGGTATTATTGCTCGGGCAATCAGGGCAACTGGCGTCTGAACTCAGATTAACTGCACCAACGTCTATTGAACTAAAGGTGTTGAGTTATGCTGATTTTTGTTGTCTGACTGACACTGCACTTAAACAGTTGTTTATTTGCTTCTCTCCGGATTGGGTGATTAATGCTGTGGCTTATAATCTGGTGGATCAAGCCGAGCTTTATCCTGAACGCGCTATAGCGGGTAACTTTTATCTGGTACAAAAGCTGCAGAAGCTTTGCGTTTTGACGAAGAGTAAATTACTGCATATCTCTACAGATTATGTATTTGATGGTTTGGCGAACATACCTTACATGGAGCATGATCAGTCACAACCTATCAATCAATACGGAAAAAGTAAGAGAGAGGCAGAACTTTGGTTGTTACAAGAGTATGCTGATTCCAGCGTGGTTATCCGTACCAGTTGGTTGTATTCAGCTTACGGCTCTAATTTCGTTAAGACTATGTTGAAGCTGATGCAGACGAAAGAAATGTTGCAGATGGTTCAGGATCAGCAAGGTTCACCTTGCTGGGCCTATGGTTTATCTTGTGTGATTTGGCACCTGATCAGCACTAAAGTTGTCACGTCAGGGATCTATCATTGGGCCGATTCAGGTTATTGCTCCAGATATGAATTTGCTCTGGCAATTCAAGCCTTAGGATTAACGCTGGATCTGCTTAGTCATAAGGCGCAAATCGTAGCTGTCGACTCGGGTCATTTTGCTCAAGCGGCAATGCGTCCAAGGTTTAGCGCTTTGGACAGTACTTTATTGCGAAATACATTATCTTTGCCGGTATTATCCTGGCAAGAGCAACTAGAACGAGCTTTACGTTCGTTTTCAGCCGTTCAGGTTAATTAGAAGGGACTACAATGAGTTATGTTTTATTAACCGGCGGCGCAGGTTATATCGGCAGCCATACGTCATTGGCTTTGCTGCGTGCAGGTGAGCAGGTAGTAAGTTTCGATAATTACAGCAACTCCAGCCCAGAGTCGTTAAAGCGGGTGGAGCAGCTGACTGGCAAGTCTGTGATTCAGATTAAAGGTGATGTATTAGATGCTGATGCTCTAGCAGCAGTGTTTGAGCAGTATCCTGTGAAAGCCGTCGTACATTTTGCTGGCCTAAAAGCGGTAGGGGAATCGACCCAAAAGCCTTTGTTGTACTACGAAACTAATGTCGGTGGCACTATTAAACTTTGTCAGGTGATGGCGAAGTTTGGTGTAAAAAATCTGGTATTTAGCTCGTCTGCCACAGTGTATGGCGACGCGCAAAATAGTCCATTGCCAGAGACTACACCTACGGTGGCAATGAACCCTTATGGTCAGTCTAAGCTGATGACGGAGTGGGTATTAAAGGACTTGTATCAGTCAGATAACAGCTGGAATATTGCTGTATTGCGTTATTTTAATCCTGTTGGTGCAGATGTCAGTGGTCGTATTGGCGAAGACCCAAACGGCATTCCTAACAATTTGATGCCGTTTATCACGCAAGTCGCTGTGGGTAAACGTGCGCAGCTGCAGATTTTTGGTAATGATTATCCAACAGCAGACGGCACAGGGGTGAGAGATTATATTCATGTAACAGACTTGGCAGCTGGTCATGTGGCTGCTTTGCAGCATCTTTCTAACGGACCAGGCTTTGATTGTTTTAACTTAGGCAGCGGTGAAGCTTTATCTGTATTGGATATAGTGAAGTGCTTTGCAGATGTGAATCAGGTTGCCGTGCCTTATCAGTTTGTTGCACGCCGTCCTGGTGATGTGGCTCGCTATTTTGCCGACCCATCCAAAGCAAAGGCGGTATTGAACTGGCACACAGAAAAGACTCTGGAAGATATAGTGAGAGACAGCTGGAATTGGCAAAAAAGTAACCCCAACGGTTATACATTGAGTTAATCTATGTCTTAAATTTAGTATCTCGGCCAAACTGCAATTTACTTGTTCACCTAGATGTTGAATTCTATATAACATGAAAAATGTTAAATATACTCTATGTTAGGGATATGATTTATTTTTTATTAAACGATATGTATCTGGTTTTATAAATTTTAAGGTTTTTTGTGAAAGTCATATTAGAGTTTTTCGTTATTTACATACCTATTGCACTAATTTTTTTAAGTGTTGCGATGGTGCGTCTTTTTGGCGTTCAAGATATTGGAAATGTAATAGCTACATTTCATCTAGGTGGAGTGTTTTCGTTTAGTCATCTGTTTCTTCCTACATTTATAAAGCTGGTTGTAATTTGCCCTGCCATTATAACTTTTTTTATCATGTTAAATAGGCGAATTAATGTAACCATTCTTAAGGTTGTTGCGTATTTTGTTTTCATTTTGTTCATTGTTTTTGTGTCTGTGAAAATATTTATAGGAAATTTCGAAACTGGCCTATCGGGCCGATGGTCTAATTTTTTTGAGGAAAATTACTCGAAACCGAGCAACGGCGATGTCATATTAGGCAGTAACAATAAGAATATTATTTGGATTTACACTGAAAGTACTGAAAAGGAATATAAAAACGTCGAAATACTTAAGCGTTTAGAATCAGCTACTCTTTTTATGGAAGATTTTTTTATTGAACCTTTGGTAAATGGCTATACCATGGGCTCAGTTGTATCAACTCGATGTGCTGCCCCGTTATTTACTGGCGCAATATCTCAAAATTTCAATATACTTACGCCCTTCAAAAATGCGTTATGTTTTGATGATTTCCTTAAAAACAATGGTTATCATTCGGAGTTTATTGTTGGGCATGATGCTACCTTTAGTAGTGTGGGTAACTTTTTTTCTCATCATGGTGATGCCGTAATTTACGATTACAGCGTTATAAAAAATATTAATGGGAAATTAAGTAAAAAGCAGCAAAATGATGAAGATGTATTAGATTTTTCCTTAGCTAGGATACTAGAGCTACATAAAAATCCACAAAAAAAATTTAGTGTTACGATTATGACTTACGATAACCACGCACCTAGAGGGTTTCCGTCAGAACGTTGTATTGAACAATATGGCATCCAGATAACAGACGTTATTCGATGCAATAGTGATTCGCTTGCTGATTTCATAACGAAAATTAAAGAATATGGGGTGCTGGAAAACACAGTGTTAATGATCATGGGCGACCATCTTTTTATGGGGGGATTTCCATCTTTGTCTGTTAAAAGGCATGTGTTTAGCAAGATATATACTCCATCGGGTGCCAAGTTGAAATCTAAAAATTTAACTCCTTTTGATCTGCCGCTCACTGTTTTCGATTCTATGGGCTTTGAGATAAATGTAAACACTTTTGGTTTAGGTAGTTCAGGTTACAGGAGTCATGTTGCTGAAAGATCTCAAACGTGGGTACGAGATATTTCTCTCGGATTTAACGGACCTCCCCCTCCTTATTATATTGATTTACATGTAGGGGAGAGTTATTGATGAAAAAGATATTTTTTTCTATTTTAATTTTATTTGCTATATTTTCTATTAGTAGGTTTTATATTTTTAGCCTGATAAAAATATCTCCTTACCCTCAAGAAGATGCCTATAGATTCATAGCGCATGCCGGAGGGGGAATTGAATGCAACACTTACACTAACTCCCGCGAAGCTGTTGAACTATCAATATCGAGAGGAATAAGGGCTATTGAATTAGACTTGATTACATCAGAAGACGGAGTATTAGTCGCTGCTCACGACTGGCTGTTCTTTAAAGAAATAATTGCTTATCCTGAGCAGGGAAGTAATTCACTGTCTGTTGCAGAAATTAATGATCATAAAATTCATGAAAAATACAGTGTTCTTTTTGGCGCAGATATAAGTAATATTCTCGCTACTAATCCTGACGTTTTATTATTTACAGATAAGACCAATGATTTTTCTCTTATTAATGATCTTGGTTACAACTCACGAGTTTATGTCGAGATATTCAGTGTTGCTGACTATGCTAGAGCTGCTATTTATGGAATAAAAAATCCTATACTAAACGTAGATATTGGCTACACGGGAGTACTGTATCAAATGTTTAAGGTGTTTTTTTTGAAACCATATTTTGTGGCATTGAGTGCTGAATCAGCGATAAACAATCCAAGATATATGAATTGGCTTCATAGCAGAGATATTAAAATTTTTATCTACACTTCAAACGATCCGAAATTCATAGCTGAAATGATTCAAAAATATGACGCCGTTGTCTATGTTGATTTTATAGAAACAATTACTAAAGATCTTAAGTGCAATTTTTGAATATATATCTGCAAAGTAGTCATTTTCGTTAAGTTGTTTGTTTATCTCCGTTAAAGATTGCAGCTAAGTTGCTGTATCCAAAAGATATTTCCCATAGGCGTTTTGTTGAAATAGCTGAGCTCTGGCGATAACTTGTTCTTTGCTGAGCCAACCTTTTCTGTAGGCTATTTCTTCAAGACAGGCTATTTTTAAACCCTGACGTTTTTCTATAGTTTCTACAAAGTGGCCCGCATCTAATAACGAGTCATAGGTTCCTGTATCCAGCCACGCAAAACCGCGACCAAGTAAACTCACGTTTAACTTATTATTGCTTATGTAACTTCTGATCACATCAGTGATTTCGAATTCGCCGCGGTTGGAGCGGGAAAGAGTCTTCGCTACTGCAACAGCCGTACTGTCAAAAAAATACAGGCCAGTGACTACATAGTTTGATTTTGGCTGTTTAGGTTTTTCTTCGATACTCAGCACTTTCATTTCTGCGTCTAGTTCCACTACGCCAAAACGTTGTGGGTTTGTAACGTGGTACGCAAAAACTGTGCAGCCCTGTTCAACTCGTGTTGCCTGATTCAGGAGTTCAACAAAATGTTGACCATAAAAAATATTATCACCCAACACTAAGCAGCAAGGAGAGCCTGCAAGAAATGGCTCGGCCAGAATAAGCGCCTGAGCTATACCTTCGGGTTTTTGCTGAATTACATAAGTAAATTCGACACCGAAATCTTCACCTGTACCGAGCAGATTTTTAAAGTCGGATAGACTTTCAGCTGTTGTCACTATCAGTATTTCACGTATCCCAGCCAGCATAAGTACGGATATGGGGTAAAAAATCATTGGTTTATCGTAGATAGGCAGCAGCTGTTTTGACATGGATAATGTCAGTGGGTATAACCTGGTACCAGAACCGCCAGCCAGTACTATGCCTTTATATGTTGTCATCATTTATTCTCAGCAAGACCTTTGCGTTCAATCTGATAATTGCCAGACAGTATATTTTGCCACCATTGCTGGTTACTCAGGTACCAGTTCAGAGTTTGCTGAAGTCCGGTTTCAAAGTTATATGATGGCTGCCAATGCAAATGCTGTGAGATTTTTGTAGTATCCACTGCATATCTTCTGTCATGACCAGGCCTGTCGGCAACAAAACTGATTTGTTGGTTATAGCTATTCCCTGTTGATAAAGGCCGCAGCTTATCCAACAGAGAGCATATAGTTTTTACTACGCTCAGGTTAGTTTTTTCTGCACTGCCGCCAATCAGGTAAGTTTCACCAATTTGTCCGTGTTTTAGCACTGTCCATAACGCACTGACATGATCCTCAACATGCAGCCAGTCACGGCTCTGTTGACCATCACCATAAATGGGTAATTCTTTGCCCTTGATTGCTGATAAAAGCATGTGTGGTATTAGTTTTTCTGGGAACTGATAGGGACCGTAGTTGTTAGAACAGTTACTGATTAACACTGGTAAACCGTAAGTGCGATGCCAACTACGCACTAAATGATCGGCTGCAGCTTTTGATACAGCATAAGGAGAACTTGGAGCATAAGGAGTGTTTTCATTGAACTTGGTTGTAGTGCCATCCAGATCGCCAAAAACTTCGTCTGTAGACACATGTAAAAAACGGAAGGCTTTTTGTGTCTGCTTGCTTAAGTTCTTCCAATAGCGCAGGCTAGTCTCAAGCAACTGAAAGGTGCCCTGTATATTGGTTTGAATAAAAGCGCTTGCGTTATCAATTGAACGGTCGACGTGAGATTCTGCAGCAAGGTGCATCACAGCTTCAGGTTGGAACAGATCAAATACATCATTCAGACGCTTGCTATCTGTGATGTCCACATGAAAAAAGTGATAGTTGGCTGAGTGCTGAATATCCAGCAAGGACTGCAAATTGCCTGCATAGGTAAGTTTGTCCAGATTGGCCACTTGAGTACCGGGCTGACTCAGTAAAAATCGGACTAAATTGGAGCCAATAAAACCTGCGCCACCAGTGACCAAAATTCTCATTTGTTACCTACAAAAAATAAAAATGGGGTCAGATCACATGGTTAACTGTTAACTATGTGATCTGACGTCATTTTACAACATCTGCTGAATTTGTTCTTTGATAAAACTGTATCTTTTGCGTTGATCTTTGGGTAGTTCGGCGTCGTCTATCACGTTCATGCATTTGTGGGCGAGGTAGATTAAATCTTCGTTTAAACGGCCGCGCTGGCTGATGGCTTGTAGTAAGTTCATCGCGATGCTGGCGTTGGCTGGCATGCTTTTTTGTGCTTCAATAAAGTAGTTGATGGCCTCTGAGTATTGGCCCAGGCTGTAGGCTTCCATACCTGCGTTGTGGCTTGCCATCATAGTTGATCTTTTATGGCTGTACTTATCCTGTTCGGATAAAAACATCATATTTAGTGCTTTGTTGTACAAATCTGCACTTTGCGACAGGGTATTTAAACTACCCATATAGTGGTCGCTCATCGCAAGATTTCCGCTTTCAAAATAAGCTCTGGCTCTGTCCAGCAATGCCGAAGGCGACAAGGTTTTACCTAAACTGAGCTCTTCACTTTCTTGAAGTAGAGCCTTTGCTTTATCTGTTTTGCCGTCCAGTATCGCAACCCTTGCTTCAATGACTAGTTTGTCATGCTCGTAACTGCTTGGGTTAAAACGTTTTTTTACATCTTTTAAAAAGTAATCCACTTTGCCAAGTACGGTGCGTTTGTCCCGCACAGACAAGCCTTGCGCATTTTGGATCATAGCGCGGGCGTAGTTCAGCATATTGTCGGCTGTGTCATAAATGGAGTACTTTGCCGCTTCAAGTAGTTTGCTGTGTACCCGTACTGCTAAATCAGGCTGGTTGTTGATCACGGCTAAATTAGCTAATACGTGCTGGCGCAGATAGTTTTTCGGAGATGCTTCAGCCACAACACGCACCGTATTAAAAGCGTCTTCAGCACGGTTTTGGCTTAAATAAAGTCGGGTTAACCAATCCAGTGCTTCAATTTTAGTTTCGGGCTGGTCGACTAACTCAATTAACATGCCTTCCGCTTCGGTATCCTGTTCCTGATAGCCTTTGGCTACCGCTATACCTAACTTAGCCCAAGGCAACTCCCGAAAAGCCAACACCTCGCTATACAGCGCTTCAGCCTCTTTATAGCGGCCTACTTTGACTAACAACTCGCCTTTGAGGCGCTGAATATAAGTATGGTGAACGGGGTATTGCTCTAAGGCGATATCGCAGGCCTGAATTGCATCCGGATAGTTTTCTTCAGCAATCATTTGATAAGCGTATTTTAATGCGCGTTTTACCTGAAAAGCCCGATCAATACGGCGTTCCAGTTCGGCGTAACTAAAAGGTTTGAGCAGATAATCGTCCGGTAGGAATTCAATCATGCCATACACAGACTGGCGATGACGTTCGCCGCTAATCACAATAAAACAACAGCTGTGTTTCAGGCAGTGTTCTGCTTTTAGCGCTTCAAATAGCTGATAACCGTCACGGCCTACACCTAAGTTATAGTCGCATAAAATAAAGTCGAAGTCGGTTCTGCGACAGGCTGACATTGCAGTTTCAGCGTTACGGGCTACTACAACCTGGTCAAAACCAATCAGCGCCAACATGCTTTTCATGTACGCTATCACTTGTTCGTAATCTTCGATGACCAGAACTTTTTTAGACCGGTAAAATGCTCGCTTGGATACCACTGAACTCAACTCTCACGCTAACAGCCGCTAGCCTACCACAACACTCAGCGACACCGGGAATAAGAATATGTAACTTTATTTTGCGATGAGAGCCTTTAAGTCTGGGCTGACCTGTCGTGCCATAAATTCATCTGGCTTAATTCAGTAGGGCAGGCACCGGCGCGGATCCATTTAGCTAATGCCTGCGCCACATTGGCATACTGCACTTTACTGCTGTGTGATGGTGAGGTTAACCAGGTTTTGATCACATCTGTATTCAAAATCTTAGTACTTTGGCCCAGCTGCAGTTGGTTCAGTGCCAGTGCGTTGGATTGCTGCTCCATTTGGCCTTGTAATGCTTTGACTAAGATGCGTTTTTGCAGTTGCAATGCTTCGCTGACCAGCTCAAAACCTGCGTTGCTGATCACCGCGTAAGATTGCCTCAAGTCATGTTTAAACTGTTCTACGCAAGGGCCTGAGCATTGAATATGCCCACTTTGGCTTTTACTCAACCCCGGGCCATACAGATAAAACTGGTACTGAGTTAAAGGGTGTAACCACTGCAGCACTTTGTTTTGATCTTCAAACGGCAGATAGACCAGCACTTTGTCCGGCTCTGCGGTATTTTCCGCAGGCTCTAAATCAACAATAGGTGGCAAAATAGGCTGATTAAAATGATGCCAGTGTAAGCCAATTTGTTGTTGGCCTGGTGCAAAAAATTTAAAGATGCTACGACTCAGTGGCGTGGAATCAGCTTGTGGAATTTGATGTAAAAACGCGTACTGATGGCCAAAGGCAACAGAGCGCTTTTTCTGAAGCCGCGCCGCCCAGGCGGTGACAGGTTCGAAGTCGGTTAGGACTAGATCATAAGGCGAACAATCCAGTTGCCGTATATCACGCCACAGTTCAAGAGGTTTGGCGCGCAAAGCTGTTTTTAAATAATTAATTTGGCCTTGTTCTGTCACAAAAGTCAGGCCTGCTTTCAGCTGATAGTCGCCAAATTGCTGCATATCAAATAATTGATCAGCCGGACGACCGGAAAATAAGAAATCGACTGCTATGCCTTCGGCCTGAAGGTATTTTCCCACAGCGCGGGCTCTGCTGATATGTCCATTGCCTGTTGCCTGCACACCATACAAAACCCGCATTGAATTACTCCTGTTCATCCCTCCAGACCAGCGCTTTAAAGTGGGCGCGGCACATAGAGACATAATGATTATTGCCACCGATTTGCACCTGACTGCCTGTGGTAGCGGCGTTGCCCTGTTCATCCAGTCGCACTACGAAGTTGGCTTTGCGGCCGCAGTGACAAACCGTCTTTAATTCCACTAACTTGTCTGCCCATGCCAGCAAGGCCTGACTGCCGGCAAAGGTTTCGCCTAAAAAGTCTGTTCTAAGGCCAAAAGCCAACACAGGTATATTTAAATCGTCGACGACATACGTCAGTTGCTTGACCTGAGCTTTAGATAAAAACTGCGCTTCATCTATCAGCACGCAGTCCAGAGTGCCTTTTTGTTTCAGCTTTTTACAGGCTTGGATAAAGTCAAAGTCAGCGTCGAAAATCTGCGCATCCATGGACAATCCAATGCGAGAACTGATTTTGCCAACACCGAATCTGTCATCAATAGCGGCGGTAAACAGCGCCACCGTCATACCTCTTTCCTGATAGTTGTAAGCACTTTGCAGTAAAGAAGTCGATTTACCAGCGTTCATCGCTGAATAATAAAAATACAATTGCGCCATCTGCGTGGTCTCGTAAATTAAAGTCCGGCGCAGTATAACCAAAAGCATTAGTCTGGCGTAGCCTAACGTCGGAAGATGACAGTAAGAAGACAATTGACGTACACTGCCTACCGATATAAAAATGGGGTCAGATCACATTGTTAACGGTTAACAATGTGATCTGACCCCATTTTAAGCGTTTGAATTTAAGGGGATAAAATGGATAAGTTGCTATTTGGGACTGTGCTGGTGCAGGTGCTGCTCACGTTGTTTATGATGGTATTGATGGGCAAACGTCGTTTTAAAGCGGCGAAAAACCGTGAGCTGCCGTTTAAAGCGTTCAAACTGATGGATTTAACTGGCGCCAACGAGCAAGTGATCACAGCCAGCCGCAATTTTGATAATCAGTTCCAGTTACCCATGTTGTATTTATTTGCTGTAGTTTTTGCATTGCAGTTTGCTTTGGCTGATTTGACTTTAGTGGTTTTGGGCGGATTATTTGTCCTTAGCCGGTTGGTTCATGCTTTTATTCATGTCGGAGCTAACCATGTGCGTCTGCGTTTTGCCGTGTATGTGTTTGGCGCTCTGATGCTATTGCTGTTCTGGCTGCGGTTAAGCATGGCCTATTTACTCGCCTGATGACCGAGTTGCTCTGGCCTTACCTAAGCCTGGCTTTCAGTGCTTTTATATCAGCCACTTTATTACCTTTTGGCTCTGAGCTGGTACTGGCTGGGTTATTAACTCAAGGTTATCCGGCCTTGCTGTTGTGGGGCATAGCAACAGTGTTTAATACGCTTGGTTCTGTGCTGAACTGGTATCTGGGCCGGCAATTGCTTTTATTTCAACACAAAAGCTGGTTTATGTTCAAGCCAACACAAATAGAACAAGCCAGCTCTCAGTTTCAACGTTGGGGCTTGCCGTCGTTATTGTTGGCCTGGTTGCCTGTGATTGGTGATCCTCTGACACTGGTAGCTGGTGTGCTCAGGGTTCGTCTGCTCTGGTTTGTGCTGCTGGTAGGTTTTGGCAAAGGCGTGCGTTATGCTGTAGTGATAGGCCTGATGCCTGCGGTTTGAATTGTTTTTTGGAGTTCTGATGAGAGTTATATCTTTTTGTGCTTTGGTTGTGGCGCTGGGGCTTGGCAGTGCGGCCGCGCAGCAAACCCCAACAACAGCCACTACAGCAGCGCCTGCTGCGGCTGTAAATTCTGCGTGGCAGTTGTTGCCGCAAGATAATTTGCTGTATCTGGAGACCGATCAAGGCCGTATTGTAATTTTGTTGGCGCCTGCGTTTGCACCTGAACATGTGAAACGGGTGAAAGAACTGGTGAAAGCCGGATTTTATGACGGAGTGACTTTTTATCGGGTGATTGAAGGTTTTGTTGCTCAGTTTGGTGTGCCGGAACATGAGTGGGGCAGCCGCGCCAAATTAACGCCGATGAAAGCAGAGTTCAGCTGGCCAGTTCGCAGTGGCGATCCTTATCTTTTAGTACAGCGGCCCGATTTATTAGCAGAAGAAACAGGCTTTAATCAGGGGTTTGCTGTGGCTCGTGAGCAAAATCAGGAATGGTTGGTGCATTGCCCTGGTGTAGTCAATATGGCTCGAGCCAATGAACCTGACACTGCTGTGGCAGACATTGCCATTATGATGGGGCAGGCGCCACGTCATCTGGATAAAAATATGTCGGCCTTTGGGAAGGTGATTTGGGGCCAGTATGCCTTGAATCGTATTCGCCGTGGCGACACTGCAGATGGTGGGGTTATAGGTTCTGCGACCGCTCGTTCTGTGATTAAACAAGCCCGTTTAGGCTCTGATTTAGCGCCAGATCGCCAGCTACAACTGGAATGGCTAAGCACCACCAGTTCAGAATTTTCACAGTCACTGGCCGAGCGACGCTCTCGTACCCATGTGTTTTATCAGCATAAAGGCAACGGCAATATGGATGTGTGTTATCCACAAGTACCGGTGCGTGAGGTAAAACCAGTATAAAGCTTTTTATACTCAAGTGACTCGATGTTGCAGTCAACAAAGTTGCTGCTTTAAGGGCGACGAGTATAAACAAAGAATTTACTGGTCGATAACGACCTTTTCAGTCATTATGTGCGCCTTTTCTGTGGCGCTCCAAGGGGATTGCAATGAACTACGAATTAACACCTGACGATTTAAACAAACTCAGTTTATTGGACGCTGAACAGCGTTACGACTACTTCATTCAGGCAGTAGCCGATCTGGAAAAGATCTGGATCCTGGTTGATGAAGAAGGTTTTGTATTGGTTGATGCGGACGAAGAGCGTTGCATTCCGGTATGGCCACATGCTGAATTAGCTGAACTGTGGATCAATGGTGACTGGGCTCAGTGTCAGGCTCAGGCAGTTGATATTGCCACCTGGTTAGACAAATGGACCAACGGCTTAGATGGTGACGAGTTAGCTATCGCAGTATTCCCACACGCGCAGGAACCTGGTGTGGTGATTGGCCCTGAAGAGTTCGCTGAAACTCTGATTGAAGCGACACAAGACAACGAATAACAGTTATTTCCAATAAAATAGAGGGTAGAAGTTCTGCCCTTTATTTTTTACCCGCAAAGCTATTGATAACAATTCTTGATTAGATTATGATGCACGCAGTTCAATTCGCAGGTGCATTTATGTACGTTTGTCTTTGTAAAGCCGTTACAGATAAAGCCATTCGCCAACAGGTCGAAGCAGGTGCTTGTTCTATGCGTGAGCTGAAGCAGAATTTGGGTGTAGGTACTCAATGTGGCAAATGTGTCTGTCAGGCCAGCGATATTCTGGATGCGGCTTTATCGAAACATGCTTCACAGCAACGTATTCCGGTATTGATGATTAATAATTCGCGTCCTGCAGCTTAATTCATTTCTAAAACCTCTTAATTTCTAAGCACTATTTTTCATTTTTATGCATAAAATCAGCATTTAAAGTTAAATGAGCTGCATTTTTTGGCATGACTGGGCATAATATCGCTATCTTCTCCTGAGGTAAGCTTTATGACTAAAATTGCTAAGGTTGCGATAGTGGGCGGCACCCACGGCAACGAATTCTCCGGTATTTATGCCATTCGTCAGTACCAGGCCAACCCGGCTTTGATCCAGCGCCCAAGCTTTGAAACCAGCACTGTGTTTGCCAATCCTGAAGCCTTTAAAGCCAACAAGCGTTATATCCATAGCGACTTAAACCGTCAGTTTAAAACTGTTGATTTGGCAAACCCTGATTTGACCAACTACGAGCAAAGCCGCGCCAAAGTGATCAATGAGATTCTGGGGCCAAAAGGCAATGCCAAAACCGATCTGGTGATTGATTTACACAATACCACCAGCAATATGGGCGCTTGTCTGATCATGACGCAAGCCGGGCCTTTTTATAATCAGCTGGCCGCTTATGTGAAGATGAAAATGCCCGAAGCTATTATTTCCCGTGATGAAGACCATTTAGCGGCTGAAGATCACGCGCTGATGTGTACGCTGGGCCGTTATGGGGTGATCGTCGAAGTAGGACCGCAATCTCAGTCTGTGCTGCGTCAGGACGTGCTGGAGCAAATGCAACAAATGACGGCCCATATTCTGGACTTTGTGGAGCTGTACAACACCCAGAGCCTGCCAGAGCTGCCAAAACGCACTGAAGCTTATCTGTATTTGCACAGTATTAAGTTGCCGATGAATGAAAAAGGCGAACGTTTGGGCATGGTGCACAAAAATGTGCAGGATAAGGATTATCATCCTATCCACCCTGGTGATCCGATCTTCACTTTATTTGATGGCACTGAAGTGCCTTACGACGGTGATACGGTGGTGTATCCGACTTTTATCAATGAAGCGGCTTATTATGATAACAATCTGGCGATGTCGCTGAACGACAAAATCTGGATTGAGCTGGAATAAGCCAGCGAGCCATTGACAAAGGAGCCAATCGGCTCCTTTTTGCTATCCGCTGATCACAGCTGAACGTAGCTGGCTTTTTTCTGGATAAGTTCAATGGCGTAGTTGTCCGGGTCGCGCACAAAGGCGATTTCGGTCGTGCCGCCTTTGACCGGGCCAGGTTCGCGGCTGATCACGCCACCTTTAGCGCGTATCAACTCACAAGCTGCATAAATGTCGTCTACTTCCAGTGCTATATGACCATAAGCCGTGCCTAACTCGTAACTGTCCACACCCCAGTTGTAGGTCAATTCCAACACCGCACCTTCGCTTTCATCACTAAAACCAACAAAGGCCAAAGTGTACTTGTACTCAGGATTTTCTGAAGTACGTAACAGTTTCATGCCCAATACTTCAGTGTAAAAGGCCAGAGAGCGTTCTAAGTTCGTCACGCGAAGCATGGTATGTAAAATGCGCATAAAATTTCCTTCATCGACTTTTTCACCGATTTTAGCATGCCGATATGCAGGGGAGCACAGTCGCATTGCAAAAACAGGACGGGCTGTGCCTCTGTATCGACAGTCTGTTATCTCTTAGTCTTCCTGATAAGCCGCACGCTGTAGTCGGTTTTGCACTGCAGCCCATTCATAGCCCGCTGGGGGCAGTTCCAGCAGGATAAGTTCAGCTCCACTCTGATCGGCCTGATAAAGCTGCTTATACAAGACACGGCCATAATCCTGCGCATTCGTTGGCATAGTGGTGTGCCAGTACGGTTGTGCATTGAAGGACAAATTACTGAACGACAGCACCGCAAGTTTTAACTTTGTACCAGTCAGTAATTCATCGAGCTGTGTGGCTGAGACACAACGTAAACTGGTTTTGGGCTGGTAATGAGCGGCCACATTGCCTGAAACTTTTACCTGATGCTGCAAAGGGCTCTGCACCTTCTGCCCCAGCACTTTTTCTAACTGATCTGAACTGATGGGGCCTGCGCGCAGCACCTGAATCGTGCCATCAACCAAACTGACAATAGTAGATTCAAGGCCAAACTCACAATCCCCACCGTCCAGCACGGCATCTAATTTACCTGCCATAGTTTCCATCACCTGCTGTGCGCTGGTGGGGCTTAATTGTTTGTATGGATTGGCCGATGGCGCTGCCACTGCGAGCTGATGGCTGGCTAACAGCTTGAGTAACACCGGATGAGCGGGCACCCGTAAACCTATGGTATCCAAACCTCCGGTCACAACACTATCCACATGGTCGGCTTTTTTCAGTAACAAAGTCAGAGGGCCCGGCCAAAAGGCGTCGGCCAAAGCAAAAGCCTCTGCCGGGATATCTTGTGCCCAGTCGTGCAGAGCGCTTGAGGCATGCAGATGCACTATCAGCGGATGATCAGAAGGTCGGCCTTTAGCGGCAAAGATGTTATTCACTGCGCTTTTATTGCAGGCATCCGCCGCCAGGCCATAGACTGTTTCTGTTGGCACAGCAACCAGCTTGCCTTGCTTCAGGAGCTCAGCCGCAGTCTCCAAATCCTCAGGCAGTTCTGAGTGTAACATGAGGGTATTCAACACAATTTAACTCCGGTACTTCGTGGTCATTGATTAAGGATTACAAAGCGGGCAATAGGCTGGATCAGCAAAAGCTTCAGATGGAAACTCCTGCTCGGTATGACCACAGCAATCACATTTTTTCAGAAAGTATTTCACGCGCTGCGTTGGATAGGTGCAGACGGAGCAGGGCAGGCCCAATTGCAGCTCTTTGCGCCAAAAGTCGGGTGCTTGGCACTTCGGGCAAAGGGCCTGCAAGCGTTCAGCCAGCTGTGCTGCCGCTTGCTGAATATACTGCTGCCGGGATGGACAAAAGTGCGCGCGTAAATCGGGAGATAGACGAAGGCTTTGAGTAAGCTGCGTTTCTGATTTCAGTAACTTAGTTTGCTGCAAAGCCTGAACGACTGCGCTAAAGCCTGTCAGGCCTTTGATCACCCCTGTGCTGTGACTGATGATCCAGCCTTGAGCTGCATCATGCTGAAGCAGATGCTGATGGAGCAAATTAAGCTGATCGGTTTCGAGATCAGACAAGGGCACAGGGCCACTGGCTGAGGCAATGATGTAGTGACCCCTGCTGCTGTCATACCAGCACAAGAGTTCATGGTCCCAGTTGATTAAACCTGGTGCCGGGCCGCCACCAAAGCTGCCCTCACTGCCTATGCCAAAACTCAAACCGCTGATTTGACAGGCCAGTTTAGCTTTGGTTTTTACGCAATCCAGCGGGCTGAGTGTGCGTGGGACTTCACCGGAAAAGGTGCCCAAAGTATCTGTATCAAAGCTGTCTGTCAGCTCCACTATAACACCAGCCTGTGCTAAGGCTGGTGTTATCAGCGGCAACTTATGATGTTTGGTCAGCAATGACGCCCGTTGCTCTTTCTGCGTCATCTATTGCCCTTGTCCTAAAGTAAAACCCGGCTCACCATTAAAGCTGCACAGGTTCTCAGTTTTTATCACATCCAACTTATCGCCCGAGATTTGGCTAAGCAGGCGGATAATGTCGCTGTAAGCGAGTTGTGTCAGACCAGGCCTGAGCATAAAACGGCAGCGCCAGTGATCGGTGCAGAAGGTTTCAGGAAAGCCATCAGGCCAGACTTTGACTCCTCTGTTGGTGATCATTTGTAGCTCCAGTTCTGTCGTTTCCAGCTGCTTCAGATGCTGCGCCAGTTCGTCGGCACTGTGCTGGTGCTGATGTAAAAAAACATCAACGCCGACCAGAATTTTCTCTGCAGCGGCCTGCGGTTGGTAAGCGACAGTCACAGCTTTTTGCTGTTGAGTTGAATTCTGATAACTCACGGCGCTAAATCTCTGAGGTTCGGTTCCCAGCCGTGCTATCACAGCTTCGGCAAATTGGTCGGTTGTAACCAGCACCTTGGTGTACTCACTTTTTAAGTCTTTGGTATGAATGCCATCTTCAATAGTTTTTAACCAGGCGTTATGTATTTTTTGCGCTATATCCGCCTGACCTATGTGCACCAGCATCATCACTGCCGCCAGTAATAAGCCACTGGGGTTGGCGATATTCTGACCTGCAATATCAGGAGCACAGCCATGAATCGCCTCAAACATCGCCACATGCTCACCTATATTGGCACTGCCCGCTAAGCCAATACTGCCGGACAGTTCAGCGGCGATATCACTGATGATGTCACCATATAAGTTGCTGGTGACTATGACATCAAAAAGCTCTGGCCGTGTCGCCAGGCGGGCGCTGCCTATATCTATGATATAGCGGTCTTGTAGTATATCGGGATATTCTGCGCCAATCTCCTGAAACACCTTATAAAACAAACCATCGGTCATTTTCATGATGTTGTCTTTCACCATACAGGTGACTTTTTTGCGGCCATGATTACGGGCATATTCAAAGGCGTAGCGGATTATTTTCTCACAGCCAGGCCTTGTGATCAGTTTAAGACATTGATACACCTCATCGGTTTGCCGGTGCTCAATACCGGCATACAAGTCCTCTTCGTTTTCCCTGATGATCACCAGATCCATATCCGGATGTAAGGTATGCACATAAGGTGAGTAGCTGATGCAGGGTCTGACATTGGCATAAAGCCCCAGTGTTTTACGTATGGTAACGTTCAGACTTTTATAACCAGAGCCCGAGGGAGTTGTGATAGGACCTTTGAGAAACACTTTGGTCCGGCGCAGGCTTTGCCAGGCATCTTGTCTGATACCTGAGCTATGACCCGCCAGATAGACCTGTTCGCCAATATCAATAGATTCAGTCACGATCCGCGCTTTAGCAGCGCTTAAAACTTTTAACGTAGCCCGGGTGATTTCCGGACCTATGCCATCTCCCATCGCTACAGTGATAGCGACATCTGCACTGTGCTGCTGACTACTGTGGTTTTTATTGATTTCGTGATAAAGGCATTCGTTACTCATGATTTGACACTCCATTTTGCGATTGAGCGCACTTTATGTGAATGGATGTATAAATAAAAATACTTTGTTCTAATTGAATCTATAGCTTTAAAGCTATAAATTGGGGTTGTGTTTGATCTGATTGAGTTTCTTTGATGCCAGCCTTAACTCTTGCCCGATTTCAGCGTATTACTCCACAGCAACTGCGGGCTTTTGAAGCCACAGCACGTTTGTTATCTGTGACCAAAGCAGCACAGGAACTCTATGTCAGTCAACCTACGGTATCTGTGCAGTTGCGGGAGTTAGCTATCACCACTGGGCAGCGATTATTCGAAACTACAGGCAGACAAATTCGCTTAACTCAGGCCGGTGAAGAGTTGTACAAAGCGGTTCGTGAAGTAGCTGCGTGTTGGCAGCGCTTTGAATCCAGAATTGCAGAAATTAACGGTTTGATCAGTGGGCGTCTGCGCATTGCGGCGGTGACGACAGCAGAGTACTTTGTGCCTGACTTATTAGGACCATTTTCTGCTGCGCATCAGGGTGTAGAAATTGAGCTGGCTATTGAAAACAGAGACAGAGTGGTAGGGCGCCTTACTCAAGGCATGGACGATCTGGCGGTGATGATGATGCCTCCAGATGACTTACCTTTGGATCGGATGCAGTTCCAGATTAATCCGCTAGTCATTATCGCCTCTTCAAAACATGCTTTAGTCAACAAAACTGTTGATCTCAGTGATTTAAGCAACGAGCGCTGGTTGATGCGCGAGCCGGGTAGTGGCACCCGCATGGCAGCGGAGCAGCATTTCACAAAGCACAACTTCAAACCTAATGTGGTGATGAGTTTAGGCAGTAATGAAGCCATAAAACATTCGGTGGCGGCTGGTTTAGGTATCGCTGTCTTGTCGCAGTTGGCCGTACAACCTGCTTTATGGCCTGGCCGCTATGCAGCGGCTGCCACTAGCCAAAACTCTGTGCCATTAGACTCAAGCGCCTTGCTGCAAGCCGGGCTCGGCATAATGCAAGTGAAAGATTTCCCTATTCTGCGGCATTGGTCCGTAGTATGGCGCAAAGACAACCCGCTATCGGCAACAGCCCGGCATTTCCTTGATTATCTTCAGACTTCGCAAGCACAACCATCATCCTAGTCATGCTGCATCATGAAGGATGGGGGCGCGTTGAAAGGTCAGGAGTGAAACTATCAGGGTCAACGACTCTGTTCCTGAATATTGGTCTGATTATCAGCGTATTGCGGTGTAGATTATAAAAGTCTTAAATATCGCAAATTCGGCAAAAATTGCAAAAATGATACTTTTTTGAATTATTACTGTATAATCACCAAATACACTTGAATCGAAACAGCCTAAAGATGTTTAACAAAACAATTAAATTAGAAAACGAAAGACTAAGGAAGGAGTTGTCAGAGGCGCACTCTGTGATTTCAGCCATTAAAGGTAGTGTTGCATTTATACAGTTCTCGCCTGATGGCTATATCCAGAATGCGAACGAATTGTTTCTGCTGACTGTCGGTTATTCGTTATCTGAAATAGTAGGTAAACATCACTCAATTTTTTGTGACTCCCACTATTCTTCAAGCTATGAGTATAAGAACTTTTGGTCTGAGCTCGCCTCTGGAAAAGCTAAGCATGGAACATTTCGCAGAAAAACTAAGGCTGCAAAGTCTATTTGGTTGGAGGCGACTTATTTTCCCGTTCACAACCACGACGGAAAAGTCACAAACGTTATTAAAATTGCTTCGGATGTAACAGAGCAAACCGCGGATCTGGCTGATCAACATGCTATATATTCTGCGCTGGACAAAGCGATGGCTATTATCGAATTTACCCCTGATGGTGAAATTGTTCATGCCAACGACAACTTCCTGCAGGTCATGGGATATCAACTTTCTGACATTATTAACAAGCACCACAAGATGTTTTGTGATGATAGTTTTTACAGGGAGAACCCAGAGTTCTGGAGAAATCTGGCGGGAGGCAAACTTAGCTCGGGTAAGTTTAAGCGCTACGATGCCAGAGGCCGTGAGATATGGCTTGAGGCCAGTTATAACCCGGTAAAAGATGACACTGGCAATATCATCAAAGTGATAAAGTTTGCCACCGTCATTACCGACCGGGTTATGCAAGCCATGAGGACAAAACAAGCGGCTCAGATTGCCCATGACACAGCATTACAGACATTTAATATCGCTGAACAAGGGAAAAGTCATATTGGGTTCTCTTTAGATCTGGCGAGCGAAATATCTGAAACCGTTTTGGCGACTAATCAGGTTATTCAACGATTGAGTGATCAGGCAAAAGAAATTTCCAGTATGGTGACTATGATCCGCTCTGTTGCAGAGCAGACTAATCTGCTTGCTCTGAATGCTGCTATCGAGGCGGCAAGGGCTGGTGAGGCGGGGCGCGGTTTTGCCGTAGTTGCAGATGAAGTCAGGTCTTTGGCTTCCAGAACCAGTGCTGCAACGAATGACATAGCTAAGGTTGTGGCAAGAAACCTTGACGTCACGGACCAGGTGATGCAAGCAATTAACTCTATAGATGGCTTAAGCAGCCAAAATGGAGAAAAAATAGTGCAGCTGTCCAGCATTATTATGGATATAGAAAAAGGTGCACAAGAGGTTGTGCAGTCCGTATCTGCGATCCAATAATAATCAGAGTGTAAAGTTTATAAGGGCGTGACGTTGAACTGGCGCCCTGAATAATAAGTTTACTCTTCTGTTTTCTCTTTGAACTCGCAAAGGTCTTCAATGATACAAGAGCCACATTTAGGTTTGCGTGCCACGCAGGTATAGCGGCCATGCAAAATCAGCCAGTGGTGAAGGTCGAACATAAATTCTTCTTTATTTGGCGTGTTGCGGATAATACTTTGTTCCGTTTCTTCAACCGTTTTGCCTTTAGCGTAGCCGGTGCGATTGGCGACGCGCTGGATATGAGTATCGACCGCGATAAAGTATTTGCCCTCGTTATCCTTGAGCCAACCGAAGGCTGTATTTAAAACCACATTAGCCGTTTTGCGGCCTACACCAGGCAATGCTTCTAAGGCTTCACGGTTTTCCGGCACTTCGCCATTGTGCTTATCCAGCAGAATACGACAGGTTTTAATCAGGTTTTCTGCTTTGGAGTTAAAAAGCCCTATGGTTTTGATGTACTGCTTTACTCCATCCACGCCCAAATCAAAAATAGCCTGCGGCGTATTGGCGACAGGGTAGAGCAGGCGGGTGGCCTTATTGACACTAACGTCCGTGGCCTGAGCTGATAACAACACGGCCACCAGTAATTCAAAAGGTGAATTAAACTCCAGCTCAGTGGTGGGTTTAGGGTTATTCTCCCGCAGGCGCTGTAAAATCTGAATGCGTTTTTCTTTATTCATTGGGTTCTGTTTAAATCTCTAAGCGTTTCACTGGGCGGACACTTGCGTGACCCGTGCTCTGCTGATTTTCTGCTCTGCAGGTTTAGCTTTGGCTGCGGCTCGGGCATCTATAGCATTTTTACCTGCAATCAAAAATCCCATCACTAAAAAGGCGCCAGGTGGCAAAATCGCTAATAAAAACTGATGGTCGGCCTGATATAAATGAATGGTCAGTACTTTTGCCCAATCGCCCAGCAATAAATCGGCACCGGCGAATAGAGTACCAGCACCTATCACTTCACGAATGGCTCCTAAAGTGCAAAGCACTAACGCAAAACCTGTGCCCATCATCAAACCATCAAAAGCAGCCGGTAACACGGCATTCTTGGAGGCATAGGCTTCGGCGCGACCAATCACTATGCAGTTGGTGACAATAAGCGGAATAAAAATACCCAAGGCCTGATACAGGTTGTATAGAAAGGCGTGCATCAACAGTTCAATGACTGTGACCACAGACGCGATGACCATCACAAAAACCGGGATACGGATTTCATTCGGTACATAGTTACGAATAAGCGACACTACAGTATTAGTGCACAATAACACCAGCATAGTAGCCAAACCTAAGCCTAAGGCGTTGGTTAAACTGGAGGTGACTGCTAATAAAGGACAAAGCCCCAATAACTGCACTAACCCTGGATTATTTTTCCACAGGCCCTGACGAATTATTTCCTGATAGTGATTCATTGCTTCAGGCTCCACAATCGGCTGGCAAGCTGGCCAGTTCAGGATGTTGCTGAATATAAACTGCAGCGTTTTTCACTGCTTTTACAACAGCACGAGGCGTAATAGTAGCACCGGCAAACTGATCAAACTGACCGCCGTCTTTTTTGACCGCAAAACTTTTATCTTCGGCAGAAGCAACGGTCTGGCCATTAAAACTCAGTATCCAAGGGGTTTTACGCAGCTCTACTTTATCGCCAAGGCCTGGTGTTTCTTTATGGCTTAGAACCCGTACCCCAATCACTTCGCTGTCTGGACTAATAGCTGCCAACACCTCAATAGCACCACTGTAACCATCTGGTGCTGTGGTCTCCATCAAATAGGCTTTGAGCTGGCCTTCCGTGCGGTAACGGTAGATTTTTTGTTTAGCATCTTTTCCCAATAACTGGGTATCGAGCACCGCGACACAGTCCTTCAGTATGTCGGTATTGCCTGCAAGTTCTGGCATAACTTCCACCAAAGTATTCAATTTACTGGCGAGCTGTTGCTGTTCAATTTCTGTTTTGGTGATTTCATTGACAGCGGCTACTGCAAAGACACAAAGTACAGCCGCAGTTCCAAGCAACAGCGCATTTTTACCAACAGAACTTAGCATCAGCGCGCTCCTTTGTGTTTATGGCCATAAGTGCGTGGTTGGGTGTAGTAGTCAATTAAAGGCACTGTCATATTGGCCAGCATGACGGCAAAAGCAAAAGCATCCGGATAACCGCCGTAGCTGCGGATCAAAAATACTAAGACCCCTATTAAAGCACCAAAAATCAAGCGGCCTTTCTCAGTGGTGGAGGCGGATACCGGGTCTGTGGCAATAAAAAATGCTGCCAGCATAGTGGCACCCGAAAATAGCTGGAATATCGGGCTGGCATTGGTATCGGGGGAAATCAGCCATGCCAGTAGACTGCAACCAAATAACGAGCCCAATACAGCCACTGGAATGCGCCACTGAATGACTTTTTGCTGCAATAAAAACAAACCACCGAGCAAATAAGCCAAATTGACCCAAAACCAACCTTCACCAGACAACCAGCCAAATACAGGTTTTTTTAAACTTTCTGCGGTGGTGTAACCCTGCGACAGATCAGTTTTTAAAGTATCCAAAGGCGTCGCCATACTGATGCCGTCCGCATCCTGACGGAGTTGGCTGACACTGTAACCGCTGCAGCTAAAGTCGGTGAAAATAGCGCAGACAGCATCAAGTGGGCCTACAGTGACGTGCTGTACGGGAGCTGCTGGTAACCAACTGGTCATGGGCAGAGGAAAGGACACCAGCAGCAGTACATAAGCTGCCATGGCAGGGTTAAACAAGTTATGACCTAAGCCGCCGTATAATTGTTTTACAACGATAATGGCAAAGGCAGTGCCTATCACCACCAGCCACCAGGGGGCGTAAGAAGGAATGGCAACCGCCAGCAAAAGGGCTGTAACTAAAGCGCTGTGATCCAGCAGTTTAACTTTGATTTTTTTACTACGAATAGCCAGTACAGCGGCTTCACAGCAGAGTGCTGTGACGCTCGCGAGCACCAATTGAATGAGCACGCCATACCCAAAAAAGTATGCTTGTACGGCGATACCAGGCAGCGCGGCAAGTGCAACGAGTTTCATCAGTTGAGCCGTACTTTTTTGACTGTGCTGGTGCGGAGAGCTGGCGATTTTAAAACTCATAACGGCTCACTGTTTTGTTGTTTTTTAGCTTTGGCTCTGGCTATTGCGGCTGCAATAGCGACTTTTTTTGCATCTTGTTCAGGCGTTGACTCTGTGGGCACTGCAACGGGCTCTGCCACTTCAGACGCAGGCGCTGTTTCCGCCTGGGGTTGCTCCGCCAGCTTTTTCGCCTTAGCACGGGCTATAGCGGCAGCCACTGCGGCTTTTTTCGCATCGGCATCAGAAGCGGCTGTCTCTGCTGGAGCCGGTTCGGCAGCTTCTTCAGATTGAGCTTCTGCCAGCTTTTTCGCCTTAGCCCGGGCTATAGCTGCAGCCACTGCGGCTTTTTTCGCATCGGCATCAGAAGCCGCTGTCTCTGCAGGAGCCGATTCTGCCGCTACTTCAGATTGAGCTTCTGCTTGCTTTTTCGCTTTAGCGCGGGCTAAAGCTGCAGCTATTGCAGCTTTACGTGGATCTTCAGTCTGCTCTGAGGTTTGAACCGAAGCCGGTTCTGCGGTTTGGGTTTGTTGTTTCTGCTGTTGATAAGCCAAAGCTTCGGCTTTTTTCCGTTCACGCTCGGCAATAATTTGTTCTTTGTCCAGAGCTGGCGCAGTCTGCTGTTGAGTACGTTCTAAGGCTTGTTGCACCGCCGCTGCGGTTTGACTGGCCAAACCGCTAGCCTGTTGCTGGGCGACACGCTGAGCGGCCAGTTGCTGGTTACGTTCCAGACGTTCTTGTTTCTCGCGTTCCAAACGTTCAGTGCGGGCGTCAAAACGAGCTTTAGCTTGTTCAGCTTTTAAGGCTTCACGCTGAGTTTCACGTATTTCTGCCTTAGCAACACGGTAATAATGCACTAGCGGAATTTCGCTGGGGCAGACATAAGCGCAGGCACCACATTCAATGCAGTCAGATAAATTGTATTCCGCCAGTTTGTCCTGATCTTTGGCTTTGCTGTACCACAATAGTTGTTGTGGCAATAGGCTGGCTGGACAAGCGTCAGCGCAAGCGCCACAGCGAATACAGTCCATTTCCTCACTGGCTGCGCCTAATTCGTTTTCGGTGGGCGCTAAAATGCAATTGGTGGTTTTTACTACAGGCACGGACCAGTCTGCTATGGCAAAACCCATCATCGGGCCACCAACAATGATGCGCTGCTGCGGTTCAGGCTGAAATCCGCAGGCATTCAGTAAGTCGGAGATAGGAGTGCCTATCAGCGCCAACACATTTTGTTGTTGCGCTAAAGTTTCGCCTGCGACTGTTACGACGCGGTGGATCAGCGGAATATCATCCAGCACCGCTTGTGCTATCGCAAAAGCAGTTCCAACGTTTTGCATCACTATACCGATATCTAAAGGCCTGCGACCTGCTGGTACTTCTTTATTAGTCAGCAACTGGATCAACTGTTTCTCGCCGCCAGAAGGGTATTTGGTCGGTACTTCGCGAACAAAATAATTAGTACGTTGACCTATGGCTGCTTTTAACGAAGCTGCTGCAATTGGCTTATCGTCTTCAATCCCTATTAACACTGCTTTGGGGCTTAACAGTTTTACCAAAATTTCAATACCGGCAATAATGTCGCTGGCACGTTCCTGCATCAGCAGATCATCGGCTGTGATATAGGGTTCACACTCGACTGCATTAATGATCAGATAATCAACAGGTTGTTTTACGTTCACTTTAATATGAGTCGGGAAACCCGCACCGCCCATACCGGAGATACCTGATTCCTGAATACGTTCAAGCAAAGTATAGGCATCCACTTGCTCAGGATCTAAAGGCTTACGAGGGCGCCATTCGTCCATGCCATCCGGCGCCAGTACTAACGCAGGTTCAGCTAAGCTCGACGGGTGGGCACTGGTATGAAGTTCAATCGCCTGCACTATGCCAGAGGTTGGCGCATGCACAGGCACAGCCATGGCATTATCGGCTTGAGTTAAAGCCTGACCTTTGAGCACCCGATCGCCGACTTTTACCAGCACTTTGCCAGCTACGCCAATATGTTGGCGCAGTGGGATGTATAAACGGTCAGGAATATCCAAAAGCGCTACAGGTTTTTGGTTGGTGCGTTCTTTACGGCTTGGTGGATGAATACCGCCGTGAAAGTCCCAGACTTTTCCGGCCTGGATGTGTTGAAATAAAGTAGGCAAGTTACGACTCCAGCACTTTTACCGGGATAGCATTTAAGTCCCACTTCCAGCGCTCAATACTGCTGGCTAATGGCACCATGTCTATGCAATCCACAGGACAAGGTTCAACACATAAATCACAGCCAGTGCACTCGTCGACAATCACAGTGTGCATCTGCTTGGATGCACCAACAATAGCGTCAACAGGGCAGGCCTGAATACATTTAGTACAGCCAATACACTCGTCTTCGCGAATAAAAGCGACACGCTTGACCGCCGGAGTTTGTGCTGCGTCCAAAGGCTTGGCTTCAACGCCCATTAAATCGGCCAGTTTTTTAATAGTCGCATCGCCACCCGGCGGACATTTGTTGATGTCGTCGCCATTGGCTATTGCTTCGGCGTAAGGCCGGCAGCCAGGGTAACCACATTGACCACATTGAGTTTGAGGTAAGATCTCATCAATTTGTTCAACCAGCGGATCAGCATCCACCTTGAAGCGGATAGCGGCGTATCCCAGCACAGCGCCAAAAATCAGCGCCAGAATACCCAGAGCCCAGAGGGCTGTGATAATAGACATTTACACCTTCACCAAACCAGTAAAGCCCATAAAGGCCAACGACATTAAACCCGCAGTGATCATGCCGATAGCGGCGCCTTTAAAAGAAACTGGCACATCGGCAGCAGCCAGACGTTCACGCATAGCGGCAAATAAAATCAAGACCAAAGAAAAACCAACCGCGGCACCAAAGCCATAGACCACGGAAGAGAAAAAGTCATGGCGGGCATTCACGTTCAGAATTGCCACCCCTAATACCGCACAGTTGGTGGTGATCAGTGGTAAAAAAATACCTAACAGGCGGTACAGCACCGGGCTGGTTTTATGTACTACCATCTCGGTAAATTGTACGACAACAGCAATCACCAGAATAAAAGCCAAAGTTCGCAGGTACAGCAAATCCAGTGGTTGCAATATGTAATAGTCCACCAGATAACTGCAGAGTGAGGCTAACGTCAGCACAAAAGTGGTGGCCATTGACATGCCGATAGCGGTTTCGAGTTTTTTTGATACACCCATCACAGGGCATAAGCCGAGAAACTTCACCAGTACGAAGTTGTTCACCAGTACAGTGCTCACCAGCAACAGCAAAAATTCCGACATAAAAGAACCCCAGAAAAAAGTCGCGCTATTATGAAGCTTTGTAAGGTCTGAAACAACAGCACTGAACGCGAATTGCTCTTATCTGAGCCTACTGACCTAGCAGAATTCACCTCAAAATCAATCGATGCAGGATTTGTGGGTGACCATAAAGGCCGCCCCTATAATAATTCTAATTAAAATCAATCAACTGTAGGGGTGGGTCTTGTACCCGCCCGTCTACACGAAACCGCTGTGTCCATTGACGGGCCGGGACAAGCCGGCACTCAGATGTTGTTTGTTTATACGGTAGTGTGGTTCAGATAGATTGTTGTGAGAAGCTTTATTCCAATGGTGCAGGCTTACTGAGGTAGTACCCCTGGATCCCGTCAATTAATAATGACTCCAGCATTTGTTTTTCGGCCGCCGTTTCAACATTTTCAGCAAACACTGCCACTCCTATCCTATGCGCCAAATCAACCATCAGCCGGACAAAATACTGGTTGTTTTTATCCTCTTCGATTTGTCGGGTGTAGCTGCCGTCCATTTTGACAAAGTCAGGTTTTAAATCGCGGAAAAATTTAAAAGACGTAATACCTGCGCCAAATTTTTCTACTGTAACTCTGGCCCCACACTGATGCAGCATATCAATCAGGCGTTTACTCAGTTTCAGATTCTGTTGCAAACCCCATTCGCTAATTTCAAACACTAGCCGTGACGTTAATTCAGTTTCTTTTAGTAAACGTCGTTCCAGATAACTGATGAAGCCTTCGTCTTGCACCGCATGAGCGGACAGATTCAAACCAAATATTTGGCCAGGAGTATTGGCAACCAAAGTCAGCGCCTGCTCTATGATCAACTGCTCTATCTCAATCAGCTTGTCGAGTTTTTGCGCCATATCTAAAAACAGAGCGGTAGGCAGCAGTTGATCTTCGTTACTGCGAAAACGCACTAATAATTCGGAATAGGTTTTGCTGGTTTTATTCAGTGGTTGAATAGGCTGTGCCAGTAAACTTAACCGCTGACCTTGCAGCACATCGTCAATTAAACTGCGCCAGTTCTTCGTGCTAAAGGACGACTCTGCTGTTTGCTCCTGACTATCGGTAAATAGATACCACAGGTTCGTTTGTTTATTGGCCTTACTTTGTTTGGTTTTTGCCAGACCTAAAGCGGTATCCGCCATCGCCAGCAATTCACCCAAAGGTTTGCCCTGAGCCACTTGTACTAAACCTGTTAACGCCACTGAATCCAGTTGTTTTTGCTGTTGGTAGCTGTCGAAATTTTGCTGCAGTAGCACGACCAGCTCTTCGGTTTGTTCTGTGGTCATTTGTGGAAACAACACACAAAAGTCTGTGTTATTTAAACGGAATAACGGGCTTTCATCACTGAGTTGCGGCAGTTGCTTCAATAAGTCAGCCATCTCTTTGATATATAAATCACCGGCAAGATAACCTTGTTTATGATTAATTTGAGGCAGCGCATGGCAACGGACCAATAAAAATATCGACTGATGCACTGCATTCGCCGCTTTGAGTTGCTGTTCGTAATAACGCACAAACTGTTGTCGGTTTGGTAAAGAGGTCAATTGATCATAAAGCGCCAACTCCAGCAAGTAGTCAGTACCAGAGGTGGTGCTTTGAGGTTGTAATGGTTGTACTACAGCTGGAGCCTGCTGCACAGCCGCTTCTATCGGATGAGGGGGCAGGGCTTTGGGCTTTTTTGGCCGGTTTGGTTGCAGGTAATAAGGCAAGACACCCAAAAGCAGTGGACCAAAAAATAAAAACAAACTAAAGAGTTCAAGCGTACTGAGTTGCTCAGCTAACTGCGGCAAAAACTCGACCTGTAAATTATGGGCTTGATCTTTCACTGAGGCAGGAGTCAAAGGGCGATCAAACTGCGTCAGGATCCAGGAAGAAAAGGCGTGTTCAGGCAGAGTATTGCTTTGTTCGTGTAACACCACTCCATCCAGTTGGCTGACTTTTAAATAAGGCAGGTCAAAACTGCTGCTCAGCTGACGGGTCAGAATTTTGGTATCGCCAGTCAGATCGCTGGCTAACATTTGTTGAATAGCACTGTAATGCAGCTGATATAAACTCTGAATTTGCTGAGCTGCAGCAAACCAAAACAACCAAAGCGCCAGCAGTGCCGATACCAAAGCAGCAGCCCAGTGACTTAAGGCAATAAAGGATGGAGACTTCATAGCTGGCAACCCATACTGAATTTTTTGTCCACGCTTGAACATCGAAAAGTAAGCTTAAGTTATTTCAGAAAAAAACACTAAGGAAAAGAGACTATTAAGAGAGGAAACAAGATGTACTTGAGGTGGCTCCCCAGGTTGGACTCGAACCAACGACCTACGGATTAACAGTCCGCCGCTCTAACCGGCTGAGCTACTGAGGAATTGTATACGGTTATCAAATTGTGATTATTTCAGTTGGCTCCCCAGGTTGGACTCGAACCAACGACCTACGGATTAACAGTCCGCCGCTCTAACCGGCTGAGCTACTGAGGAACTGAAATAATATGTTGAGACTACAGTGGCTCCCCAGGTTGGACTCGAACCAACGACCTACGGATTAACAGTCCGCCGCTCTAACCGGCTGAGCTACTGAGGAACTGTGTTCTGCAACGGGGCGCAATACTAATGCCCGTCTTAAACACTGTCAACACTTTGCCCGGTGCTTTTTCATAAAAGAAGTTTACTTGCTGTTTGTTTAGCCAACCCTGGTCGAAAAGCTGTGCAACTATGAATTTTGCATATGCAGAAGCTATTCGTTAGTCCGTGGCGGCATTGGTTTTTGCCAAAGTCAGGCCACTAAAGGGCTAGCGTAAGTTACCCACAGAATCTGTGGATAAGTCTGTGAGTTGTTGTGTTGATGGGCATGCTAAGCCTTAACAGATAAGGCTTAGCGACAGATCAATAGGTTTGCGACTAATTTTTTATGCTTTATAAAACAAAGGCTTACAAATCTGAAACAACTGAAACTTTATGCAAAACTACAGGACAGAAACAAAATTTCTCTGTAAAAGCAGATTGTGAACATTTTTTCTATTTCTTGTTCAGTTTTACACCAATTTGGTCGCATTGCTGGTAGTGCCGTCTGTTACTTTTCTCTACAATAGCGCCACTTGCGCTTAAGCTGACTGTTATGACTCAATCCACTTCGAAACGTCCTGATCTGCTCAAAGGTGATATTCAGGCCACGATGAAACAAATGACGGTGCCTGTGTTGTTTGGCATGATCACCTTAATGTCCTTTAATCTGGTCGACACCTTTTTTATCAGTATGCTGGGCACTGCAGAACTTGCAGCTGTCAGTTTTACTTTTCCTGTTACTTTTACCGTCATCAGCTTAGCTATTGGCCTGAGTATTGGTACTTCGGCTGTGATCGCAAGAGCCTTAGGCAGTGGTGATGAACAAAGTGCCCGTAGTGATGGTTTGGCGGCGTTATGGTTATCTGCTTATTTAGTCATTGCCTTATCTATAGTGGGTTACCTGACCATAGACCCTTTATTCCGTTTGTTGGGAGCAAAAGAAGATACCTTGCCTTTTATCCACGACTATATGGATATCTGGTTTTTTGGTGCGGTGTTTTTAATCACCCCTATGATTGGCAATGCCGTCTTAAGAGCGGCAGGGGACACTAAAACGCCCAGTATTCTGATGGCTTGTGCCGGTCTGTTAAATGCGGTTTTGGATCCTATTCTGATATTTGGCTGGGGTCCGGTGCCAGCTATGGGGGTGGCCGGAGCTTCATTGGCCAGCCTGATTTCCTGGTTGTTGGGTTTTGGTCTTATTTTGTATTTACTGATGGTGCGTCGCAAACTGATCGATACGGGGCATCAGCCTTTTGCTGAATTTATTACCATCAGCCGAAAAATTCTGCATATAGGTTTACCCGCAGCGGGTGCCAATATGTTAACTCCGTTGGCAATGGCTATTTTAACGGCCTTAATGGCCAGTTATGGCGCCGAAGCAGTGGCGGCTTTTGGCGTAGGTGCCCGTATTGAGAGCATTGCTTCTTTAGTAGTGCTGGCGCTTTCTATGACCTTGCCGCCTTTTGTCAGTCAGAACTACGGCGCTTGTGCTTATGATCGTATTCATACGGCTTACAGAAGTTGTATCCGATTTGTTCTTGGATGGCAGTTTTTGGTTTATCTGGGCTTAGCCGCAAGTGCCTGGCTGGTAGCAGATGTTTTTACTGAAGATCCGTTAGTAGCTCAGTATATCCGTTACTTTATCTGGATTTTGCCTTTAGGTTATGGCCTGCAAGGTATCATTATTCTGACGAACTCTTCTTTTAATGCGCTGCATTTACCCCTGAATGCATTACAACTGAGTGTGATCCGGCTTTTTGTATTCTATGTACCTTTTGCCTATGTAGGTGGTTTGCTCGGTGGCGTAGTCGGGGTGTTCGCAGGTGGACTGATTGCCAATGCATTTACCTCTAGTCTGGCGTATTACTGGTTCAAACGTAAACTGGCAGCTTTAACTTTAAGTGGAGAATCCTGATGAGCCGCGATTTTGAATTAGTCTCCAATTATAAGCCTGCGGGCGATCAGCCTACTGCTATAGCTAAACTGGTGGATGGCCTGGAGTCTGGTTTAGCCCATCAAACCTTATTAGGGGTCACTGGCTCAGGTAAAACCTTCACTATGGCGAATGTGATAGCCCAGGTAAACCGACCTACCTTGATTATGGCGCACAATAAAACTCTGGCAGCTCAGCTTTATGGTGAGATGAAGGAGTTTTTTCCGAATAACTCGGTAGAGTACTTCGTATCTTATTACGACTACTACCAGCCAGAAGCTTATGTACCGGCCAGTGACACCTTTATTGAGAAAGACGCGTCTATTAATGAGCATATAGAGCAGATGCGTTTGTCCGCCACCAAAGCGCTGATGGAAAGACGGGACGTTGTGATTATCGCCTCGGTGTCTGCTATTTATGGTTTGGGTGACCCTGAATCTTATATGAAGATGCTGTTGCATCTGAAAGTAGGCGACATCGTTGATCAGCGCTCTATCCTGCGTCGTCTGGCCGAGCTGCAATACAACCGCAACGATGCGGCCTTTGAGCGTGCCACCTACAGGGTGCGTGGCGATGTGATTGACGTATTTCCGGCTGAGTCGGATGAAATCGCAGTGCGTATTGAGCTGTTTGACGAAGAAATTGAGCGCATCAGTTTATTTGACCCGCTGACAGGTTCGGTCGAAAAAGTAGTGAGCCGCTACACTATTTATCCAAAAACGCACTATGTCACACCAAGAGAGAAAATTCTCGAAGCGACAGAGCGGATTAAAGTAGAGCTGAAAGAACGCCGCGCCCAGTTGCTTGCTGAGAACCGTTTGATAGAAGAGCAGCGTATCGGCCAGCGCACCTTGTTTGATTTAGAAATGATGGTGGAACTGGGCTATTGCTCAGGCATCGAAAACTATTCACGTTATTTGTCGGGCAGAGCTGAGGGCGAGCCACCGCCAACTTTGCTGGACTATTTCCCGGCCGATGGCCTGATGTTTATCGACGAGTCGCACGTCACCATTTCACAAATTGGCGCTATGTATAAAGGCGATAGGTCGCGCAAAGAAAACCTGGTGAATTATGGTTTTCGTCTGCCGTCCGCTTTGGACAACAGGCCGCTGAAGTTCGATGAATTTGAGTCTATTGCACCGCAGCGTATTTATGTCTCGGCGACACCTGCAGATTACGAGCTGAAACAATCGGCTGGTGAAGTGGTAGAGCAGGTGGTGCGGCCGACGGGCTTGGTAGACCCTGTGATTGAAATCCGTCCTGTGGCGACTCAGGTGGATGATTTAATGTCGGAAACTATGCGCTGCGCCAAATTAGGTGAGCGGGTATTGGTCACAGTGCTGACCAAAAAGATGGCAGAAGACTTAACCGATTACTTAGCGGGCCACGGCGTCAAGGTGCGGTATTTGCACTCGGACATAGACACTGTCGAGCGGATGGAAATTATCCGGGATCTGCGTTTAGGTGTGTTTGATGTACTGGTCGGTATCAACTTACTGCGGGAAGGTTTAGATATTCCGGAAGTGTCGTTAGTGGCAATACTGGATGCTGATAAAGAAGGCTTTTTACGTTCAGAGCGGTCGCTTATTCAAACTATGGGACGTGCTGCGCGTAATCTGGCGGGTAAAGCAGTACTGTACGCCGATCGCATTACTGGTTCTATGCAGCGTGCTATCGATGAAACTGAAAGGCGGCGCGCGAAACAGATCGCTTATAACGAACTGCATGGTATTACACCAACTGCTATTAAGAAGAAAGTGTCAGATGTGATGGACTTGGGCCAGGACGCCGATTTGCCGAAAGTAGCGGAAAAAATCAAACTGGCCAAAGGCAAAACACCTTATCAGCTGCAGGCTGAAATTAAGCAACTGGAGCAAAAAATGCTGCAGCATGCCAAAGATCTGGAGTTTGAACTGGCAGCGCAATTGCGCGATCAAATTCATCACTTACGCGAAGCTTTGCTGGAGATTTAATCAGATCCATCGGATTTTTCCTGTTTTATATGGTTATCTGTTTGATATTTATACATTTATTTACAGGTTCGTTCAGAGAGCATTAACTTTCAGAAGTTTACACTGCCTGCGTTTTCTCAACCAAAAGGTAGTACTTATGAAACGTTCTATGCTCGCTTTACTTATCGCTGTAGTGTCAACCGGTGCAGCAGCGAACAGCTATCAAAATGAATCTTCAGTCGATTATGGCAACAGTGAGATCAATGGTGTTGATTTGGATCTGTGGCAACTGAAGCATCAGTATTTCTTTAATGCAGTAGACACTTCAGGCAATACGCCGCGCGCTGAAGCTGCATTTATCAATAAAAACGCCAGTGTTTTCGGTACTTTATCTCGTTTGTCAGCTGATTCTGAAGATCAAAACGGCTGGTCAGTGGGTGGTGAGTATATGGACCAAAGCCATAACTTCTACGGTAAGCTGGAATGGCTGCATTACAGTGGCACAGACTATCAGGAAGTAGATGGTACTGTAGGTTATTTCATCAGCAACGATTGGTTAGTGGGTGCTATTTTTGAGCATAGCCGCCCGGATCAAGGTGGCAGCAGCACAAACTATGGTGTGATGACTAAAAAGTTATGGGATTTAGGCACTGGGGATATGATCAACCTGGAAGCCAATATCCTGGATTACCGCGATGATTCTGCCACCCGCTATGGTGTAGGTGCGGATTACTACTTCGGTAAAAACTTCTCTGCCGGTGTAGGTTATCAGTGGATTTCTGATGGTGTATTAAGCGAAAGCGAAGATAGCCTGAGCTTACGTACTAAGTGGTTTGCTCTGCCAAACTTGTCGTTATCAGCCAGCGTTGCTTTTGATGCGCTGGAAACTGGTGATGATGTGTATCAAGTAGGCGCAAGCTACCGCTTCTAATCTTATTACCCGTTGTATTTGGCGCCGCAGCGTTGTTGGCTGAGGCATCTCGCCCCAGTCGCATGGTCAGCTATGCTTCTGGGGGCTCGATGTCTTGCCGCCTAGCTGCAACACCAACTACTTAGGGCAAATTAGTGCAAAATGATTTTACTGAGGAGCCGCAAGGCTCCTTAGTCTTTTCTGATGAATTAACTTGCAGTCAATTGCTGCCAGATGGCTTTTGCTACCGGGCCCAGTTGTTGATCTTTATGCCGTACCAGCGCCACGTCCCCCTGAATCAACTTTGGAAATTCCATCGGCTTTAGCTGCACCAAAGCACCGCGAGCTAATTCATCCGCCACCTGGTGACGTGCCACCATGCCCCAGCCTAAATGAGCTAACAGGGCTTGTTTCATACATAAACTGTTGTTGACTTTGACCCGCCGTGCCGACTGCAAGGGCAATAATTTCCCGCTATCAAAATTTAACGCTTCTGAATTTGCGACCAGTTGAGGCAGTTCTGCCAATTGCGCCTGATGAGTTAAAGGCTCCCCCAGTTGTTGTAAAAACTCGGGGCTGGCAACACATAAAATATCAAAACTACCAATGGCAACAGCTTCAAAGTCGCCCAAACTGATAAACACTGGATACCAGGGGCTGATTGCCAAATCCGCTTGCTGGTTTTTCAGCTTTTCCAGCGCTTGCAGCCGGTAATCGCAACTTAACAACAACTCGGTATGAGGAAATTGTTGCTGCGCTTGTCGTATCGCGCTCATAAAGGGGGTTAGATCCACAGCTTCATCAAAAGCCAGGCGCAAACTAGCTTCAGCTCCACGGCTTAAATGCTGAGCTAAAGACTTCAACTGAGCACTTTGATGCAGAAGTTGTTGAGCTTGTTGATAAAAACGTCGTCCAGCTTCAGTAAATTGCAGGCGATATTGACTCCGATCCACTATAGTAAAACCGCATTCCTGTTCCAGCTTCTTCAGCGCCATGCTCAATGCTGGTTGGGTTTTATGGAGTTTTATCGCGGCCTGCAGCAGGCTTTCACTGCTGGCGACTGCATCGAGAATATAAAGCTGAGTCAGGTTCATCAATTATTCTTATGTAGAAATGAAATAAATATAAATTTTAATGTTAATTGTGCTTTTGTATAGTGCAACGATAAAAGAAGCTGCGTAGCAAGAAAAAGGGAAGGGTATACATGTCCAAACAGATGATGATAAGTGCGCTTTTGTGTGTGGCCGCTGTTGCAGGCTGCTCCAAGCCGTTAGAACCTGTACAGCAAAATCAGAACAGGCCAGTGAAATTGCATCTGGTACAGGATGGTCAGCAAAAACTAATTCGCCAGTTCCCTGCCATAGTCGAGCCTACTGAAAATGCCCGTCTAACCTTTAGGGTTAGCGGTAAACTCACCCAATTTTCTATCCGGCCCGGTCAGGATGTGAAAAAAGGCGATGTGTTAGCCCGTTTAGATGCCACTGATTTTAAATTGAAGGTAGAGCAGGCACAGGCCCGTTATCAGTTATCCAAAGCGCAGTTTGACAGAGCGGCCAGTTTGATAGGCCAAAAGCTGGTATCGCAGGCAATGTACGATGAGGCCAAGGCCCAGTTGCAAGTAGCGGAAGCTGATTTAAAAACCGCTCAGACCAATTTGTCCTACACCGAAATGGCGGCGCCTTTTAGCGGCATAGTGTCACGTTCTTTAGTTGAGAATCATGAGAACGTCGCCGCTCAGCAAGCCATTCTGGAATTACAACTCAAAGGTATGGTGGACGTCGTCATTCAGGTCCCTGAGGATGTGATAGCGCTGGTGAAAAAAGACATCAGTTATCAGCCTGATGTGATTTTTGATTCATACCCCAGCTTAAGCTACAAAGCCAGTATTAAAGAATGGGATACCAGAGCGGACAGCGCCACCAACAGCTTTAAAGTGGTGTTTAGTATGCCGGCACCGGAAGAATTTAATGTGCTCTCTGGCATGACGGCCAACGTCGTGGCTGATATGAGCCAACTGATGCGCGCTCAGGCTTCCGCAGTCGTGGTGCCTGCCACAGCGGTATTTGCGGCTAATGATCAGCCTGTGGATGCTACAGAACGTTTTGTCTGGGTTTTTAACGAAGGCAAAGTCAACAGAAGAGCTGTGACTGTCGGGCGTTTAACAGAGCAGGGGATCGAAGTGTTATCTGGTTTAGCCGCTGGAGATCAAATCGTCACTGCTGGTGTAAATCAACTAACGGAGAACCAGCAAGTACGGCCATGGCAACGTGAGCGGGGTCTGTAAGGTATGGATGTCGCTCAGTATTTTATAAAAAATAAAACCTCGTCCTGGCTGGTCACCCTTATTCTGCTGATAGGTGGCACCATGGCCTATTTTGGTCTGGGGCGACTGGAAGACCCACAGTTCACGTTAAAACAAGCTTTGATTATCACGTCCTACCCTGGCGCTTCACCTTTGCAGGTAGAAGAAGAGGTTAGTTATCCGATTGAAAATGCGATTCAGCAATTACCTTATGTCGATCACGTGACTTCTATTTCCACCAGTGGTACCTCGCAAATTATGGTGGAAATGAAAGGTATTTATCGTGCCAAAGAGCTAAAGCAAATTTGGGATGAACTGCGTCGTAAGGTGCATGATTTAACCCCAGCGTTACCTCCTGGGGTGCAGGCGCCCGTCGTCAATGACGACTTTGGTGATGTATACGGCATGTTATATGCCATCACCGGCGAAGGCTATTCCGACGAAGAGATCCGGGATTATGTCGACTTTTTACGTCGTGAGCTGGTGCTGGTTGATGGGGTTGGTAAAGTCTCTGTCAGTGGTCGGCAACAGGAACAAGTCGTAGTCGAAATATCCCGTTCCCGTTTGGCTTCATTAGGCATTCCACCGACACAAATTGCCAGCTTATTGCAAACTCAGAATGTGGTCAGTAATGCCGGCGCTTTGCGCCTCGGGCCTGACAGGATCCGAATTCACCCTACAGGTGAGTTTCAGTCAGTGCAAGAGCTGGAACAGCTGATCATTAGCAATCCAGCAGCCAAAGAGCTGATTTATTTAGGTGATGTCGCCAAAGTTTACAAAGACGTGCAGGAAGTGCCGAGTCAGATCTTAAAGTTCGATGGTAAAAATACCCTGACTCTTGGCGTATCGTTCAGCCAGGGGGTTAACGTCGTCGATGTCGGCGCTCTGGTGACTGCCCGCCTAAAAGAGCTGGACTACGCTCGTCCTGTAGGTATGGATATTAATACCATCTATAACCAACCTGCCGAAGTGGAAGCTTCGGTCGGAGGCTTTGTACTAAACCTGGTGGAATCGGTTGCTATAGTGATCGTGGTACTACTGGTGTTTATGGGGCTGCGCAGTGGCTTTTTAATTGGCCTTATTTTACTGCTGACTGTGCTGGGCACCTTTATTTTTATGCAGCAAATGCAAATTGAACTGCAGAGGGTGTCTTTAGGCGCGCTCATTATAGCGTTGGGCATGCTGGTGGATAACGCCATAGTGATCACCGAAGGTATTTTAATTGGCATGCAAAGACGGCTGAGTATCAGTGAGTCGGCTTCTGCCATCGTCAAACAAACTAAATGGCCTTTGTTAGGTGCGACCGTCATAGCGATCACCGCTTTTGCTCCTATAGGTTTATCCAGTGATGCAACGGGGGAATTTGCTGGTAGTTTGTTTTGGGTGTTATTGGTCAGTTTACTCTTGAGCTGGGTGACTGCTATTACCCTGACCCCGTTTTTCGCCAGTTTGTTTTTTAAAGAACAACTCAAAGCCGGATCTGAACAAGAGCAGGCTGAGCCTGAACTTTATCAGGGCTTTATTTTCGAGGGGTACAGAGCAGTTCTAACCGCAGTGTTGCGCTACAGAGTATTAAGTTATGCGCTAATGATTCTATTGTTAGTGCTGTCAGTTATGGGGTTTGCGAAGGTCAAACAAGTATTTTTCCCTGCATCCAATACTCCGATTTTTCTGGTGGATTTATGGCAACCCGCTGGGACTGATATTCGACAGTCCGATGCTGAAGCTCTGGACGTCGTAAAGTACTTAAAGTCGTTAGATGGGGTAGAAGCTGTTACTTTAACCTCAGGCCGTGGTGCTGATCGTTTTATGCTGACCTATCAGCCCGAACGTTTTTATGCAGCCTACAGTCAACTGGTGGTGCGGGTGCAGGACAAGTCGCTGCTCTCTGGCCGTATGGCGGATGTCAGCTCCTACATAGATGACCAACATCCAGGACTTAGGCACAAATTAAAACGGCTGGATGTGGGGCCTTCCACAGCTGCTAAACTCGAAGCCCGTTTTAGTGGTGCCGATCCTAATGTGCTACGACAACTGGCTGAGCAGGCTAAGGCCATTATGGCGCAGGATTCAGGCACCCGTAATTTACGCGATGACTGGAGTAACAGAGTCAAAGTGATCCGGCCTCAGTTTAATGAAGCTTTAGCGCGCAGAGTGGGGATCAGTAAGCAGGATATCGACGATGTGCTGCTGACCCATGTGAATGGCCGTACTGTGGGTATTTATCGTGACGGCACACACTTACTGCCGATCATCACCCGAGCGCCGGATTCAGAACGGCAAAGTGTTGATGCGCTGTCAGATTTGCAGGTCTACAGCCCTAAGTTAAACCGCTATATCCCGATCAGTCAGGTGGTGAGTAGTTTTGCTTTGGAGTGGGAAGACCCACAAATTATGCGGCGTGATCGTAAACGCACTGTCACTGTGATGGTCGATCATAATATTTTAAGTGATGACACCGCAGCCTCTTTATTGAAAAGAGTGCGGCCTCAAATCGAAGCTATACCTCTGCCTACTGGTTACAGCCTGAGTTGGGGTGGAGAACTGGAGGCTCAGACTAAAGCGCAAAAGGCTTTGTTCAGTTCGCTGCCTATGGGCTATCTGGTGATGTTTGTTATTACGGTCTTGCTGTTCAACTCAATGCGTGACGCTTTGGTGATTTGGGCTTGTGTGCCTATGGCATTGATTGGTGTGACGTTGGGGCTATTGTCAGTCAATGTGCCATTTGGCTTTTTAGCCTTGCTTGGCTTTTTAAGCTTGTCAGGTATGCTGGTGAAAAATGGCATCGTCTTACTTGATCAGATCAAACTCGAATTAAGTCAGGGGCTGGCGCCTTATCAGGCTGTATACGACAGCGCAGTTAGTCGGGTTCGTCCCGTCTCTATGGGCGCTATCACTACTATTTTGGGGATGTTGCCTTTGGTCACCGATGACTTCTTCGCCAGTATGGCAGTAGTCATTATGTTTGGACTGGGTTTTGGTACCATTCTCACCTTGCTGTTTTTACCTCTGATGTATTGCTCCATCTATCGGATCCCATCCAAAACCTAAATAAAATTGGGGTCAGATCACATTGTTAACAGTTAACAATGTGATCTGACCCCATTTTTAAGTTTATCTGCGTATAGCTATAGCATGTGTGAACTGTTAGTGGTAAAAACTGTGGCGATATGATTTAAAGCTCCAAAAACGGATTTGTTTCGAATGAAAAAACTAGCCCTTTCTCTGGCATGCAGCTTTGTCTTTTCTGTTACTGCTGCTGACCATCTGCCGCCTTTACCTGACTGGCAAGGTGCGACCTTAAGTCTGATTAAACCTGCGCAGCATCCCTGGGTAACCCCAGCTGAAGTGTCTGATTTGTCTGAAACGCCTGACTACGAAACTACGATCAACTATCTGCAACGTCTGGCGGCCAGTACTTCATTGATTAAGCTTGAAGTGATAGGGCAAAGCCCTCAGGGCCGTGCTATTTATCTGGTCAAAGCCGGCACTGATCCCGACATGATAGGGCGGGACAATAAACCAGTGTTACTGGCGCAGGCTGGTATTCACAGTGGTGAAATTGACGGCAAAGATGCGGGTTTAATGCTACTGCGTGACATAGCGCATGGCGATAAAGCGGATTTGTTAAAAGACGTCAACTTGCTGTTTATTCCAATTTTTTCGGTTGATGGTCATGAGCGCAGCGGTAAATACAACCGCATGAATCAACGCGGGCCTGAATTGCAGGGCTGGCGTGCAACAGCACAAAACCTGAATTTAAACCGTGACTATATGAAAGCTGAAGCGCCTGAAATGCAGGCGCTACTGAAACTACTCAATAGCTATAAACCGGATCTGTATCTGGATATCCATGTAACAGACGGTGAAGATTACCAGTACGACATCACTTATGGTTTTAACGAGCCTTTTGCTGCTTTAAGCCCGAACGCGGCCAGTTGGCTTGCCAGTAGTTTCCGCCCTGAAGTAGATCAGGCGCTCACAGCTGCAGGTCATATTCCGGGTCCGCTGGTATTTGCTCATAACAGTGCAGATTTCAGTAAAGGCCTGGCTGGGTCTACCTCTTCTCCACGTTTTTCCAATGGCTATGGTGACTTGCGTCATATCCCAACAGTACTGGTGGAAAATCACAGCTTAAAGCCTTATAAGCAAAGGGTGTTAGGCACTTATGTCTTGTTGGAGCAAAGTTTAAAACTGCTACAGCAACAAGGTACTGTGCTGAAACTGGCGAAAAAAGCCGATGAAAATGCGCGGCCAGAACGTCAGATACTCGCCTGGAAAGCCAGTGAAACCCCTGATTATATTGCATTTAAAGGTGTGGAAGCCGTACAGAAAAAAGATCCGATCACAGGTGTCACTTATCAAACTTGGACAGGTAAACCACTGAATTATGAGCAACTACCTGTGTATTGGGAAAAAGAACCTGCTGCTGAAATTGACGTGCCAAAAGCCTATTGGATCCCACCAGAGCAGCAAGAGGTTATTGCCAAACTGGCATTGCATGGTGTGCAATTTACTAGTTTAAAATCACCAAAAACCATTCAGTTACAGCAATTAACTGCCACTTCACACGAGTTTGCCAACAAACCTTTTGAAGGACGTTTTGCAGTCAAAGCTGAATTTAGCCGTAACTGGCAAAAAATCCGCTTACCAGCTGGTTCAATCCGGGTCAGTACCGATCAGCCGTTAGGCGCTTTGGCTGTTGCCTTACTGGAACCTACAGCGCCAGACTCTTTATTCAGCTGGGGTTATATGCTGGGTATGTTTGAGCGGGTTGAATACTTTGAAACCTACGCCATAGTGCCGCTGATTGAGACTGCGCTGAAGCAGGACAAAAAGCTCAAAGCAGAATTTGACGAAGCGCTGAAGCAAGACAAAAAGCTCTCTGCTGACCCACAAGCCAAGCTGCAATGGTTGTATCAGCGTTTGCCATACTACGATCAGCATTACCTGAAATATCCAATCCTCATCGAATAATGAAAATGGGGTCAGATCACATTGTTAACAGTTAACAATGTGATCTGACCCCATTTTTAACTGACGAGTTCTTTGTCCGAGTTGCTGAAAATCGCGTACTGGTTTTTGCCCGAGTGTTTAGCCTGATACATCGCCATATCGGCTTGTCTTATTAACGTGGCATCATCCACTGGCTTTTTCTGCGGATAAAAGGTGATACCAATACTGGCGCTGACTTTAGCCTGCTGTTTTTGCAGATCAACAGGTTGACTGACGCTCTGGAGCAAACGTTCGATCAGCGGAATACAATCAGCTTCGCTGGGTAATTCGGTTAATAAAGCAATAAACTCATCCCCGCCCAATCTGGCGAGTGTATCGTTTTCGCGCATTAAACCACGCATCCTGTTGGCCAGTTCAACCAGCAAACAGTCACCGGCTTCATGACCCAAACTGTCATTCACCTCTTTGAAACCGTCGATATCAATAAAAATAACGGCCATTAGTTTCTTTTTGCGTTTGGTGAGCGCCATATTTTGCGCAATTCTATCTTTCAACAACAAACGATTGGGTAAGCCAGTCAGCGCATCAAAATGGGCAATAACACGGAGCTTATCTTCCTGAGCTTTTTGCACCGTAATATCAGAAAACAAAGCCACATAATGCACGGCCTGATGCTGCACATCGCGCACCACGGAAATCGTCAGCGCTAACACGATAGATTCACCGGTTTTGCGTTTTCCTTGTATTTCGCCTTCCCAGAAACCAGCCCGGCTCAGTTCCTGCCATAAGGCTTCGAAATACTCTTTATCCGACTGCGAAGCTACCAGAAGTGCCAGATGGCGGCCCAATGCCTCAGTTTCGGTATAGCCGGTAATGCGGCAAAAGGAGTGGTTTAAATCCAGAATGGTGCCACTGGCATCTGTGATAAAAATGCCTTCCCGGGCCTGAATAAATACGCTGGCGGCCAGCTCTTGCTTCATTTGTGCATGGTGACGTTCCGAAATATCCAATTGTGAGCCTATGACCTCAGTGACATGGCCTTGCTCGTCTCGCAAGGCACACAACTGGTTTTCAATGCAGATCAACTGATGTTTCAGCTGCGGATCCTCTGCATAAAGTCCTGAATGAGCCACATTACGTTCCAAAGTACAGCTGTATTTCAGCACACCAGGGTAACCAGCGCTGGCCCAGTCCATAAACTTTTGCGCAATCAATTGCTGGTTATCCGGATGCACAGATAAATTCCACCAATTGGCCATCCGCATGATTTCCATGGAGCTTTTTAAGTACATCGTAAAGCAGTTTGGACTAATGTAATTCAGCCGCATTGTGATAGGGTCGAAGGCATAAATCACAGAAGGGCTGCGCTCAATCAGTTGATCCAGCCGTTTAAAGCTTTTTTGCAGACGTTTTTCTATCCAGTGACGCCGGCTCACGTCAGTGCAGAGCAATACAAAGTGAGGACTTTCAGCAGACGCTCCGGGCAAACGGAATAAATCGGAATCCAGATACAATTCTTTGCCGCTGGCCAGCTGTATCTTAAGGCTAAGCACAACAGTCTCCTGAGGCTTATCCTGCAGGCGTTGCATCGCTGTTTGCACTACTGATTTCTGCTCAGGTTCAGGCAACCAGTCAATCAAAAACTGCCCTTGTAAGCTATCTGCAGTGATCTGCAGAAGCTTCAGCGCATTGTCATTAAAATGCACAACACGGCCTTGCATATCCAAACCAAACAACAGCACATGCACTGTATTATTCAGCACTGTACTCATCTGTGTTTTGTGCAACATCAGTTGTTGGTTCAACTGTTGCAACTTGTCGTTGACCAGGCTTTGTCTGGCCTGTTTCTGTCTGGATACAATGTACAGCGTCAGCAGCAACACCAGCAGTGCCACAACAAAGGCCAGAGTTGCTCTGTGATCAGTCCAGCTATGCAGATAACTGCTTTTCCCTTCTGCCTGATAAGGCGGCAAAGACAGCTCTCGCAAGGTATATTCAACCGGCTGATAATCAGCTGCAGCACCAAAAGCTTCTGAGGATCCGTCAGTTCTGGCTTGTGTTTCCCATGCCAGCAGCGCAGCCATCATCCGGCTGGCTAAGGCGGGTTGTACAGTGGGCATCATCACTACCGGCCAGTCTGGATAAAGGCGGGTGGAGCTTTGCACTGGTAGTTCTGCCAGTTCCTGCTTGTTCAGCAGTTTTATTTCATTGGCGGTCAGCTGGCCTTGTTCGATCAGCTTCTCCAGCACGCCAGTTCGGACAAAACCTATGTCCACCTGTTTATTTTTTACTTCGGCCACCACAGCCTGATCAGATTTGGCTGCACTGAGCTTATGTGCAGGCAACTGAATGTCCAGTTGTTTTAGCTCCTTTACCTGAGCAACATAGCTAAAAAATGAAGAGGGACCGCCAGTTGCGATCCTCGCCTGAGAGATAAAGCTCAAATCACAGAGCGGATTCGACGCCAGACAAAAAATCACCCCGCCTGCTAAATCAAACTGACCTGATTTGGTCAAGGTTACCTGACTTAGCAGTGGAGCTCGCACCGCACCTTTGGCTTTTAGTTTAAGGTAATGGTAGGGGTCCGTTAGCAGAAAATCTGCTTTGTTTTGGATATCGTTTAAATCCTGGTTAGCAGGGTCAATAGCAAGGAGTTGCACTTGATCCGGCGCCAGCTGGGCTTGCAGGAAAAGCTGCAGTGCACCGTAGTGCTGCATACTGTGTTGGGCATCTTGCGTAACTACGGCAAAACGGATTGTTAAAGCAGATGCCGGTGCCGGTAGCCAGAACAGCAACAACAGGCCAAAGATCAGGTTCTTCATCA
Source organism: Rheinheimera tangshanensis (assembly GCF_014645135.1). Taxonomy (GTDB): domain Bacteria; phylum Pseudomonadota; class Gammaproteobacteria; order Enterobacterales; family Alteromonadaceae; genus Pararheinheimera; species Pararheinheimera tangshanensis. Next base: position 45,864 of record NZ_BMLH01000005.1, on the reverse strand, counting down.
GTTCAACACCAATTGACGTAAAGCTGCGGTATCAAATAAAGCGGGGCTATAGATTTTGGGTTGCGCCGCTGCGGGCATAAAGCGAATCAGCTGCTGCATCGCTTTGTGTAGGGCGTCCGACTCTGACAGCAAAGCAATGTTTTGAGCCAAACCAGGATACTGCACACTGGCAAAGTAATTTGTAGTTTCACTTAACGTCAGATTACGCCAGAAGGCCGTTCGCCTGAGGCTATCGCCGGAGAATAGCCGCAGATGATCCAGTCCCAGATAATAGCTATTGAGTAACAGGGCCGGAATGTCACTAAGCAGGTTCACCCTGTCTGTTCTGACGGCCAGCACCTGGAACATCAGGGCAGGGCACTGACTGCTATCAAACAGCCGTTTTGCACCGGTACGTTCGATGTAATGCGACACCGGAGGCGTGTTGATAGCCGCATCAATTTGGCCATTTTCCCATGCCATTAATTGTTTGAGCTGAGGCAGATAAGCAACTTCTATGTCTTGTCGTTGCAAACCGGATTTTTGCAAATAGTGTTCAAGCAATAACTCAGAGACTGCGCGAGATTCCAGCGCTATGATTTTGCCTTTCAGTTGTGCTGCGCTGGTCAGCTCGGGGCGGGACAACAAAACATTTGCACCACAAGAGCGGGAAAGAATAAGGATCACTTGCAAAGGTATGTCTGCGGCCAAACAAGTCAGCACTTCGTCCAGTGCAAGAGTGGCTGCATCCAGCTCACCTGCGAGCATGGCACTGACAATCACCTCTGCCGACTGGCTTTTTCGCAGCATTACGTTATCGGGCAATAAATTGAAATGATCGCTGATATAAAAAGCTTCATGACCAGGGTGCTGATACACCCCAAGGCTAAAATCTTTTTTTCTGCCGCAGGCCGAAGCCGCAGTCAAAAGCAAAGGGCTTGCCACGCACAGTTGTAAAAACCGGCGACGTGACAACCCGAACAAGTTCCCCATAATAATGTGCAATCCTTGCAACTCAATGGTTGCTAAATCAAATCCAGCCGAAAAACAGACATCCCTTGTTCCTCAGGCTTCAGGCTGGGTGGAACTTATTCCTCTATTGTCCTGTCGCGTAAATACAATACAGCTCAGACACAACACTGTGATAAAGAGCACCGCATTCGCAGGTGCCTGTAAATTAAAATCCACCAGGTTATGGATCAACATATGAACAATAGCAATGGAACAGCCGAACGCTATGCCTCTGCTGAGTTTATTCTGTCTTAGCCTCATGGTTTGCAAATTCAGCCACAGCATCCACAACAACCAAAGTCCAAGCAAGACAGTTAATGGAACTCCCAGTTCAATCGCAAACTGCAGGTATTCATTATGAGCGTGATCATAAAAAGCTGAGTAGTGGCCAGGTTGATAACCAGGGAACACTGTATAAAAACTGCCACCGCCATGACCAAACCAGGGCGCATCAGCCACTATCGGCAGACTATCCTGCACAACTTCGTCACGGGTTTCAGATGAAAACGACGTTTCTTCGTAACGTTGTTGCAGTTTCTCAATACCAAAAATAGAACCTACCGCAATCATATCCAGTATAAAAATGCTGATCACCAGAGGTTTTAGCAGTGCAGGTTTATTTTTGTAAAACCAGATGGCATACAAAGAGATTGCCAACAGGGCAGTGAAAAAGGCAGCGTTGCCCATACGGGAGCGGCTTAAGATGAGGCCGATTACCATGATCACCAAAGCCAGACGCAACAAAATTTTAGTGCTGAGCATAGATTCCAGCACAGTACGGCTGATATTACGCCAGTTCCACTGCATAGCACGGCTGGATAATTCAGCCATCAACAAGCCCACGCCCAAAGCCAGCGTCATCGCCAAATAGTTGGCAAAATGATTCTGATAAACAAAAGATCCACGGGCTCTGTTGCCTTCGGGCACGCCAAAAATGGGGGACGTTTCAGCGCCCTGTAAATTCAGGATAGCACCATAACTGGCCTGAAATACACCACTGGCAACAATGATGTAACACAGCAGCTTCAACTGGCTGTCTGTACGGAAATAGCTGCTGATCATCCAGGCAAAAAGGCCATAACACAGCGTTTTAACCCAAAGAATTTCTGTTTGATTCGGGTCCACAGTACTTAACCAGGACACCGGAGACCAAAGCTGCGCAGCAAGCACCGCCAGTATGGCGACAAAAGGTAAAAGACTAAGCTGTTGCCAGAGTCCGGCGAACCAGGGAGAGCGGCCACGATAGACGGAAATTAAATGCAGACTGAAAATAACAAGGATCAGAAGTTCAAGAATAGCCCATGCCCAGGGTCTGTTACTTGCCAAAGGAATAGGGCACCAGACCAGGGTGAAACAACACAAGGCTCGGATCAGAGAAAACAAATATTGTCGTGTAGCCATCGGGGAGCGCTTTCCATATCGCACCGATACTCAAAATGTATCAGGGTAAAAAGTACTAAGGGCCTTGCGGCCCTCATATAACTGAACAGTTACAGCTCTTAGTTGCCTGAAGCAGTACCGCCGCCGCCACCTGAACCGCCGCCGAAGCCAGCGCCACCAGGAGCACCAACAGTGCCTGTACCAGCACCCGCGCCCGCACCAGCGCCTGCACCTGCGCCAGCACCTGGACCTGCAGCAGTAGCTGCAGCAACAGTCGCAACGTTCACGCCAGGCGTTGCAGCAGCGATGGCAGTGATAGTATCAGCTGATACACCAGCAGCTGCAGCAGCAGAAGCTACAGCGGATACAGCTGACTCACCGATAGTTGCAGCAGCTTCCAGAGCAGCAGCAACTAAAGCTTCTTTAGTTGCATCATCCGGAGCAGCAGCAATTAAAGCTTGCAGGTTCGCTTCCACAGTTTGTGCAGCAGCAGCTTCAGCTTCAGCAGCTGACATACCCTGAGCCTGATACTGAGTAACCAGCGTTGGGTATTGAGCAACTGCAGCATCAACAGCTGAAGTATCTTGTGCCATTGCAGCAGTGCTGAACAGCGTAGCAGCAAACACCGCTGCAGCAAGAGTGTTCATTTTTTTCATATTTAACATCCTTTTTGATTAATTTCTGGGCGAATGCACCAATTCTAGGTTAATGAACGGTTGTGTCAAGACAGATTTTTTCACTTGTGCATTAACTTTCTGTGGTGCAAGCAGCCAGTTGCCCTGAACCGCGTTTACTCCTGCAGCAAAACAACTGTCCATTGTTTGCTCACATTCAATGTGCGGCGCCAGCACTTTAATTCCTATACCGTGACTGATCTGGCATAAGGTCTTGATAAAGAACTGGTTGTCCGCGTCATTGAGTACGCTCACGTAAGCACCGTCAATTTTTACGTAGTCGACATTCAAACCTTGTAAGTACTTGAAGGTGGCCATACTTGAGCCAAAACGCTCGATACAAACTTTGCATCTATTTTGTTTAATCACATTCATCAGTGCTTTGGTTTCTTCTGGCGCCCGCAAAATAGAGTACTCAGACACCTCAAACACCAGACGAACTTTACCAGCTAATAATTGCAGTTCTTTTTCAAGCCACTGCAAAAATGTTGCTGAACTAACCGCACCCAACGATAAATTAATAGCGTAGATGTGGTCAGGTTCATTCTGCACTTGCTGCAGAATGAAATGAATAACCTGCTGATCCAGTTGCAACGACAACCCTTGCTGCTCAGCCATAGCGTAAGTTTCAGCAGTAGACAGCTGCGAATGCAGGTAATAAAAGCGTACGAAAGTTTCAATATACTCAACAGACTTGTCAGCATTAATGACAGGCTGAGCCCACAACTCAAAATTTTGATTCTGGATCAGATCCTTGATCACTGCATGCCAGGCCATTCTGCCTTCAGGTTTAATCAGCATGCTTTCATCTTTAACCATCACAGGTAAGTCTGGCTGCTGAGCGCGCTGAATGATAGCGCTGTCTAAGCTGGACAGGCAGTGATGCAGGTTGTCTTCAGGCTCCACTTCCATCAGAGCCACTGAGGCAAAACCTTTAGGATAAAACACGCTGTCCAGCAGCTTCAGTTTGGTGCTTAATTGCTGTACTTGTTGTTCCAGTTCGTCAGCACCTAAATGACTTAAAAAGATAAAATCACTGCCACTTAAACGGAACAGTTGGTTATTAGTCATTGCTTCGAGCATTTCTTTAAATTCTTTTACCGCCAGCAGAATATACTGGTCAGCCGCTTCAAAGCCCTGGCGTTGATGCACTTCCGTCAGCGAATGCAAACTCATCATGCCAATATGCAAACGTAAGTCATGCGCTTTTTGCTCAGTTTTTTCGGCGGCGAAACGTTGTTCCAGCAAACGTCTGTTGCCAAGGCCGGTCAGCATATCTGTGAATACTTTGACCTTCAGCTCGTCGGCCTGCAGGCTAAGCGACTTAAAACTACGCTGAATATTAGCCACCATTGTATTCATGGCTTTGACCACAGAACGCAAATCCGTAGTAAAGGGCAGCTTGTCTTGTTGCAAAAAGTTCTTTTTGCCAACTTCCTGTGCCTGCACCTCAATGCGGCGCAAAGGTTTAAGCACGGCATAAACAATCAGTTGAATAAAAAATGCACTGAATAAGGTGATGAGCGCAATGCTGTAAAAGCTTTGTCGTGCTTGTTGCCACAGTGTTTTATAGGCGATACCAGGATTAGACTGAATAGATAACACACCGGCTACCATCCAGCCGTTATTCACTTCGCTGCTTTGGAAAGGCGGTGACAAAGGAAAAAGCCGGACAAACCATTGGGGGACTTCATCGTATTCGATAGGATTTTGCCGCTTAATTTTCACTTCGCCTTTCGCGGTTTTAAATTCCAGCTCGGCGTAATAACCCGAATCAAAAATCGCGCTGACCATCGTCTGGGCTATCACCAGATCGGGGTCGTCCATATAAGCCGACATCGACAAGCCTAAACTGGTTGCCGCGTCCTGAGCGTGAGATTTCATCTGAGTATTCAGATAATTTTGTGTGCTTTGTACAGAAATGTACAAACTAAACGAGAAGGTAAATAAAGCCACCAGCACTATGAGTAAGTGCAGTTGTGTCCTTAACGAAATACCCGGGAGTTTTCTCCACCATTTATGCGCCATAACAGTTACATTCCCTTTTCAATTCTGTTTAGCAAATCCTGCCAGTTCGAACCGCCTGTTTTGCCTTCTACTTTCCGGCCCAGCCCTTGTGCTTTTGCAAGCCATAACCCTTCAGCATTAAAACCGTAAATAGGTTTCAAGTCCGGTCTGCGGGTGGCAGGCTGAACTTTTTTGATCAAATTGTCCAGAACCAAAGGCACAGCGTCTTCAGTTTCCATGTAAATGAGTACCATATGAGGCTCATTTACTGACATTGCCCTGACATACATAATTCGCAACTTGCTATCAGGTATGCCCATAGCCCGCAGTGACACATATTTTGCAATTGCAAAGTCTTCACAGTCACCCGCCGCTGTGCCAAGCGATTCTAGTGGGGTAGCCCAATAGTCTGTCTGACCCCAATGCTTTTGATCAGACTCATAACGCATCTGATCATTAAAAAATTTGTTTACTTTGTTAACCCGTACCCAGTCTGACTCCGATTTACCTTCCTCAAGTAAATCGCGCCACAGCTCGACTCTTGCCAGAGCTGCATCGCCGTATTGAGAGCGAATCGTCTGCAGCATCTCCGGCTTAAACACAGGCAGCACATAGCTGGCGTTGCTAAAGACAGATATAGAAAGAGCCAGCAGTGCTACAACAATATATTTGCGTAGCATAAACCTCCCTGCACAACCTGATGTGCAACTGACATTAGCATTTTATCAGGCACCTTCCATGACATAAGAATCCGTCCAACCCACATCTGCAGCGTGTTAAACAGATACTTTGTATTAAGTGAATCAGATTTGGCTGAAAAAGATAGATTAATTTGCCACTTTCTGCCTGACTTGCCAAGGTGGCGCAGCATCAATAATCAACAGCCAGAACTTGTGCATTAGTTTAGGGCGATTATGCACCAATTTGGCCTTGCGTGCTGCAGCTAATTACGAAAAATTCAACCGTATTTCGCAAATTTATCGAATTTATCAAATTTAAACTATCAAATTTAATACTTTTTAGTGGCACGAGATATGCTTTGCTTTGTAAACCATGCCACTTTGTTATATAGTGCTGCGCGTTTTTTCACTTTTCTGTCACAGAGCAGGGTTAAAGTAAAAAAACGTTTTGTCCGGTGAGGACTAAGCATGAAAGGCAGGGAACAGCCTTTGCTGAGTTGTTGAGCAAAAGTAGTGAGTTCGTTGCGTTTTTGAATTCGGTATAACTTTTTTGCGCGAGTGAACTAAACAAGCACTCTGCACAAGCAATCTGCATCAGTAACAAGAGGGAATTTTATATGCAAGCTCCAGACAACCGCAAAGTAACCAGAGCCGTTATACCTGTAGCAGGCCTTGGCACCCGCATGTTACCTGCAACCAAAGCTATTCCAAAAGAAATGCTGCCTGTGGTAGACAAACCTCTTATCCAGTATGTGATTGAAGAAGCTGCCGCAGCAGGAATTACTGAAGTTATTTTGGTAAGCCACAGCAGTAAAAATTCGATTGAAAACCACTTTGACACCTCGTTTGAACTGGAAACCCAGTTAGAAAAACGAGTGAAACGTTCCTTGCTGGACGAAGTGCGCAGCATCAACCCTAAAAACCTGACCGTCATTTCAGTGCGCCAGCCTGTAGCATTAGGCTTAGGCCATGCCATTTTATGCGCGGCTCCAGTGGTAGGAAATGAGCCATTTGCGGTGTTGTTGCCCGACGTATTAATAGATAAATACCGCAGTAACTTACGACAAGACAACCTTAAAGCGATGATCGAGCGCTACGAACAAACCGGCGCCAGTCAGGTGATGGTAGAAGCTGTACCACGCGACTTAGTCAGCAGCTACGGTATTGTCGATTTAGCCGGCCAGCCGATAGAAGCAGGGCATTCGGTTAGCCTGAAGGCGATGGTTGAAAAGCCAGACGCAGACGACGCTCCTTCTAATATGGCCATTACAGGCCGCTATGTATTGTCGCCTACAGTGATGGAAATTCTGAGTTTTACCCAACCTGGTGCTGGCGACGAAATACAGTTAACCGACGCTTTAGCTCAGCTGCTTACCGAAGAAGCCATGGAAGCTTACCGTATTGTAGGCCGCAGCCACGATTGCGGCAGCAAACTGGGTTATTTAGAAGCTATAGTAGATTACGCCTTAAAAGATCCTAAACTAGGTGCTGATTTTGCGGCGTTATTGAAAAAAATGACGACAGGCACACCACTTAGTTTAATTGCCTGATCTGATATAACGGCCATATAGATTGTTGGTGCGGGCTTTATCCCCCGCCCGCAAAACGAAACCAAATGTTGCTGGGGAATTCAACCCCAGATAATGTAGGGGCGGAGGTTTACCCGCCCGCAACGCATTAAAAAATGGCAGCTAAAAACCGTCACACGATACAAAAGGAAAGGGAATGAAGATTAGTATTTTTGGTACAGGCTATGTTGGTCTGGTTACCGGTGCTTGTTTGGCTGATGTAGGCCACGACGTTATCTGTGCAGATGTAAATCAGGCAAAAATTGACGGCTTAAAACAAGGCATTATCCCTATCTACGAACCTGGCCTGGAAAACGTGGTAAAAACCAACGTCAGCCAGGGCAACCTGCGTTTTACCACCAGTGCTGAAGAAGCAGTGCAACATGCTGAAGTGATCTACATAGCTGTAGGCACACCACCAGACGAAGACGGCTCAGCCGATTTGCAGTATGTAATGGCTGTGGGCAAAACCATAGGCCAGTTGATGCAAAGTTATAAAGTGGTGGTCAATAAAAGCACAGTGCCAGTAGGCACAGCCGACAAAGTGACTACTGCAATTCAACAAACTTTAGATCAACGTGGCTTTAAGGCTGAGTTTGACGTGGTATCCAACCCGGAGTTTTTAAAAGAAGGCGCAGCAGTAGCAGATTGCATGAGACCAGACCGGATAGTAATAGGTACCAGCTCTAAATTTGCCGAAGACATAATGCGGGAAGTTTATGCTCCTTTTAACCGCAACCATGACAAAGTCATAGTGATGGATGTACGCAGTAGTGAGCTGACCAAATACGCTGCCAACTGCATGTTAGCCACTAAAATCAGCTTTATGAACGAAATGGCCAATATTGCCGAGCGGGTAGGGGCTGATATTGAAAACGTGCGTAAAGGTATAGGTTCAGACCCCCGTATTGGTTACCACTTTATTTACCCAGGCTGCGGTTATGGTGGCAGCTGTTTCCCTAAAGATGTACAGGCATTGGCCCGAACTTCGGAGCAATTTGGTTACGAGTCAAAAATCCTTAATGCGGTAGAGCAAGTTAACGACAAGCAAAAATACAAACTCTTTGAGCTGATCTGTAAGCACTATGGTGTATGGCAGCAGGCAGCCAAAGGTGACATTAAAGATATCCTGAAAGGTAAAACTTTTGCACTTTGGGGCCTAGCTTTTAAACCTAATACTGATGATATGCGTGAAGCTTCTAGCCGTGTATTAATGGAGAACTTATGGTTGGCCGGAGCTACAGTGAAAGCTTACGACCCTGAAGCTATGGAAGAAACCCAACGTATTTATGGCAACAGAGCTGACTTAGTTTTGTGTGGTACCAAGGAAGCCGCCATCAATAACGCTGATGCGTTAGTCATTTGCACTGAGTGGAAAAACTTCCGTGCGCCAGATTTTAATGCCATAAAAGAAAATATCAGCGACCCGGTTATTTTTGACGGCAGAAATTTATTTGAGCCTGCAAATGTGCATCGACATGGGTTGGCTTATTATGCGATAGGTCGTGGTGATACTTTGAAAGTGGCTGGCAATTAAGATATGAAATATTTAGTGACAGGAGCGGCAGGCTTTATTGGAAGCCGTGTTGCTGAAGAATTAGCTTTATTGGGCCATGATGTTATTGGTTTAGACAATTTAAACGACTACTACGACCCAAATCTAAAGCTAGCGCGCTTAAAACGTATCGAAACTTTACTGACTGAGCATGGTAAACAAGCCAATTTTCGCTTTTTGAAGATGGATTTGGCAGACAGAGAGGGCATAGCGTCACTTTTTGCCGCAGAACAGTTTCAGCGGGTTATTCATTTAGCTGCTCAAGCTGGTGTACGTTATTCCATTGATAATCCAATGGCTTACGTAGATTCAAACCTGGTTGGTATGATGACCATTCTGGAAGGCTGCCGCCATAATAAAGTGGAACACCTAGTCTATGCCTCCAGCAGTTCTGTATATGGTAATCAGGAAAAAGTGCCATTCTCTGAAGACGATCGAGTAGACCATCCAATATCACTTTATGCGGCCACCAAAAAAGCCAATGAATTAATGGCTCATACTTATAGCCATTTATATCAGTTGCCTACCACAGGCCTGAGATTTTTTACCGTATATGGACCTTGGGGGCGCCCTGATATGGCGCCTTGGTTATTTACTGAAGCGATAATGAACGGCAAGCCTATCAAAGTATTCAATAATGGTAATTTGATGCGCGATTTTACTTTTATCGACGACATCGTTAAAGGTGTGATTAGTGTTCAGGATTTGATTCCGACAAAACCAGACACCTCGGTTTTATACAACATTGGCAACAATCAACCAGTCAAATTAGAAGAATTTATAACTACCGTTGAAAAAGCAGTCGGGACGAAGGCCGAGAAAATTCTTTTACCTATGCAGCCAGGCGATGTGTACCAAACTTTTGCTGATGTAAGCAAGTTGTATAAATCGATAGGTTTTATGCCTGAAACTACATTGGCACAAGGTATACAAAGTTTTGTGAGTTGGTATAAAAGTTTTTACGGAGAGAAACATTAATGTTCAAACCAGTATTTGATACCGTTAATGTGGGTGGCATTCAAACCGCTTGTGTTAGTAGAGAAGAATTGGCGCTATTAGTTGGCAATATTTGCTCAGCATCTGTTAAAGATGAAAAGACGGTCCCATTTGTTATCTTCAGTAATAATGGTCATGCCATATCTATATACAACTCAGATAAAGAAGCTCGCGAGCAAATGAACCAAGCAGACTTAGTTCACGCTGATGGGCAGAGTGTTGTCAGCTTTTCTCGTTGGTTTGGCAAAGGTAAAGCTGTGCCAGAACGCACCGCGACCACCGATATGATCCATGATATTCCTAATTATTATTCCGGCAAGTTAAAGCATTTTTTGCTTGGTGGCAAAGAGAGTTCAGTTAGCAAAGCAGGTGAAATACTGGCCCACACCTATAATAATTTTGATGTAGTGGGTCATCAGCATGGTTACTTTACAGACTCTGATGAAGACGCCATATGCAACGCCATTAATAAAGCAAAACCAGACGTATTATGGGTTGGCTTAGGCAAGCCGAAAGAGCAAATTTTTTGTATAAGAAATAAAGATCGCTTAAATGTGCCTGTAATTATTTCTTGCGGTGGTTGTTACAACTACATCACTGGCGAATACCCCAGAGCGCCAATATGGATGCAAAATGCTGGTCTGGAATGGCTATTTCGTATGGCTAGCGATCCGAGGAAACTATTTATTCGCTATTTACTAACCAACCCACATGCTATTTTTTGTGTTGTAAAAAATGGTTTAGCAAAGAGAATATCTGGATAAATGACTGACAAACTTCCATTTAAAACTGCCTTTGCAGCCATTGGTAGCTCTGCTGGAATGGCGTTAACCAGTTTAGTATTAGCACTGTGTTTAATACAAAAGGGAAGCGTTGCTGACTATGGATTGTTTGCGTTTTTGTTAGTTACCCAAGCACTTGCTACCGGTATATCAAATGCATTGTTAGGTTCTCCTTTATTAATCGCTCTAAGCGAAAATAATACATCGCAGGCTTCAGAGAAAATACGTAGTTTTATGCTTGCCAACTTACTTTTGAGTTTACTGTTTTCTTTGATACAGGCAGCTATCTTGCTGTCATTTGTTTATTCAATAGCAATGGCACTTGTATATGCTTTTAGTGCCTTTATTACAACCTTACGTTGGTTCGGTAGAGCATACTGTAATAATAGTCACCAGCACGATAGAGTGGTTGCATCTGATGCTCTCTACAGTCTATGTAGTTTGAGTGCAGCTGCGATACTATATTTTACCGAAGACGTAAGTTTGTTTAGTTTCGGATTAATAACCGCTACGGCAGCCATACTTGCCTTTCCGGCATTAGGAATAAACTATGCTAGATTACAATTTATAAGTTCTCTTACTGCTGGGCTCCGTGGTTTTATTCAAGGGTTTCAGCAGCAAGGTAAGCATGCTTTAGTCGGTGTACTGACGACAGAAGGCACATTAAATAGTCATTCTTACTTGGTAACGTTAATCCTTGGACCCACTGCATTTGCGCCGATAGCTGCTGCATCTTTGTTATTCCGGCCAGTGATGGTTGTCTTGAATAGCCTTACACAAATTGAAAAACCTCGTATCAGAAAGCTTATCTTAGACTCAAAAGTTTTTGCGATAGAATATTCTTTACGTCGTTTCAAAATGTTAAATTTACTTTTTTGGTCAATAAATTCAATTTTTGTTATTTTCTTGCTAAGTTTATTCTTTGATGTTTACTGGAAGGAAGAACATAGTAAAAGTGATTTAGTGTGGGCGGCAGTATTTTTTTCTTTAATTCGATTGAGTAGATGCATAAGCACTACCTATAATGTTTATATGCAAGCAGCAGATAAATTTAAAGAATTAAGTTTAATCACGATCAAATCTTCATTTCTAACTGTTCCATTGGTTTATGTTTCATTACTCATCTTTGAACCATCATTTTCCTTAGCTGGTATTTTGTTGGGTGAATTGTTTGCCCTTTTGTTACTGGTAAGGCTCTATCAAAGGGTAAAGCTCTAACATGAAAAATCTAAAAATAGTAGTAGGTATCCCCACATTCAAGCGGCCTCATGGTCTCCGACGTTTGCTGGAATCTGTTGCTGTGCAAATCGTAGATCATGAACTAATAGTATTAGTCGCAGATAATGAGGGCGATGGTGGCATAGGTTTGGTTACTGTCCAACAGATTTTAGCAGAGAGATATCCACTACAGTTGAGTGCTATAGCGGTTAATGAACGAGGTATTTCACAAGTACGTAATGCTCTTATGAGTGAGGCTTTCGATAATATCGGGGCCGACATGCTGGCTATGATCGATGATGATGAGTGGGTTGAACCACAGTGGATTTCTGCGTTGGTGAAGGTTCAACAACAGACTAAAGTAGACGTAGTTGGTGGGAGTGTTAGTCCTGAATTTGAAGTAACACCGCCTAATTGGATTAAAGGGCTAAATATTTACTATCAAAGTGAATATGATGAATCTGGTATTGTCCCGTTAGTATCTGGTACCACAAATGTCTTACTCAGTCGCAGCATAATAGACAAGTATCCAGGAGAACGGTTTGACCCATACTATTCATTAGTTGGTGGCGGTGATAAAGAATTTTTCACACGACTTAAACGGTTAGGGGCGACCTTTGCTTTTGCACATGAAGCGAAAGCTCATGAGATATTCGGTGCGTCACGCCTAACTAAAAAATGGGCGATTGAGCGCTCATATCGTATTGGTGCCGGTGACATCCGTATAATTAGTAAAAATAACCCGTCGACTTTGACTTGGATAAAAGAAACTATAAAACTTATCGGGGCTATTGTAGTTTCTACCGTTGCATTTGTGTTAATGATTGCTGTACCACATAAACGTATGAAGGCTAGATTAAAGTTTTCTAGGCAAATGGGTAAAATCAGTGCCCTGTTAGGGATTCAAAAGCAGGTGTATCGTAATGTCCATGGTAATTAACAGACGGTTGAAGAAAAAATGATATTATCTAAGCGTGCATTTGATGTTAATAATGTTGCTAGTTTAATATTGGCGCTTATTGTAGCGTTTTCATTTATTGGTTTATCACCGTTTTCCGTGATGGATAATGATGTAAGAGCATTAGATGAAACAGGTGCTTCTAATTTGTTAAGGCAAATTATTTATCTTTTATTTTTTATAGTTTCTGTGTTTTTTTATAAGAATCATGTAAAAGTTGGCGATTTCAAACAATCTATGCCTTTGGTTTTAATGCTCAGTTGGTGCCTTCTGTCTGTTCTCTGGGCGGACCATTCGTTAATATCGCTACGTCGCGTCGGTTTACTGTTTATTATTACATCATCAATATTTATGTTAGTAAGTGTTTTAAGTTTTAATCAAGTAATAGCTAGTATTTCAAATATTATGGTGATAATGATAATTACAAGCTTGATATCAATACCTATCATTGATGGGGCTGTGCATTCTGGAACCGAACTATTAGATTCTGGGTTGATTGGGAGCTGGAAGGGTATCTTTATACATAAGAATCACGCTGGTCCCGCCCTTGTTTTTTCTATTTCTCTTTTTATTTTTAATTTTAATAGAACTAATCGATTCCGTTGGTTAGTAATGATTGTTTTATCATTGGTTTTTTTAATTTTCACAAAATCTAAGACAAGCATAGTATTGCTCTTGCCTTGTTTGCTTTTTGGCTATTTGATGTATAAATCAAATGACAATCCAGGAAGTAAGCGTTTTATTACGATACTGTTTTTTTTGATCTTAACTTCTTTTGTTTTGTCGATACCATTGTTGCTAGATTTTTTTGTCGAGCTTCTCGATAATCCTGAGGCATTCACTGGAAGATCTACCATCTGGAATATGGTTTATTTACTAATAAAAGACCATTTTTGGTTTGGTGTTGGTTATGGTTCTATCTGGAGCGTTGGTGAGGACATGAGGTTAGTCGATTATGCAATCGGTTGGGTTGATTGGGTTTTTACACTAACGCACGCACACAATGGTTATTTAGAAATTTTTGCATCTACTGGTTTTGTGGGATTCTTATTATCTGTTTTGGTGTTCGTAGTCCTTCCTTTTTTAAATGGTTTATCAATAAGATTTCATGCTCCAAAATTTATATTTTTATATTTTTCTATTTATTTGTTCTTTGTTTTACATAATTTAGTCGAAGTTGATTACCTAAATCCTGCGGATGGGCGGTGGTTATTAATTTTGATTATGCATTTCTGTCTCTATATCAAAAATGAGCGAGAGTTTGATTAAATGTTCTATGATTTTTCTTTATATATAAAAGGACTCTTCTTTTTTTTCTTGTTCGCTCCGTTCTGTTCTGAAGCTCGGCCGCTCAGAGACATATACAAGAATGATTTTATTGTTGGGGTTGCTTTGGCGAATAGTGACTTAGATGACCCAAAGAGTGTTTCTATCGTTAATAGGGAATTCAATTCGATAGTCGCTGAGTTTGGTATGAAAATGATTGATGTAATTCCAAAACCTGGTATTTATGATTTTTACTGGCCAGATAAATTTTTGCGATTTGCGGAAGAGAATGGACATTCACTTATCGGTCATACGCTTGTTTGGCATAAGAATTCTCCAGATTGGTTTTTTCGTGATGAGCAAGGTAATCCATTAAAACGCGAGCAACTACTAGTAAAACTACAGGAACACATTAATACCTATGTTGGCAGGTATCGTGGGCGAGTTACTGGTTGGGATGTTGTTAATGAAGCCTTTAATAATGATGGTTCTTTTCGTAAGAGCCCTTGGTTTAATATCATTGGTGACGATTACATAGAAAAGGCATTCGAATTTACTCATTTAGCAGACCCAACAGCTGAGTTGTATTATAACGATTATGGGTTGGTTCATTCTAAAAAACAAGAAGCTGTTATTTCTTTGGTTAAACGAATACGAAGTAAGGGTATACCTGTCCATGCTATAGGTATACAGGGTCACTACAGTCTTCAATTTCCTGATTTATCAAAGCTGGATCAAGCGATATCGCGTTTTTCAAAGGAGGGCATAAATGTAATGATCACTGAGCTAGATGTTTCTGTTTTGCCTTTTGTTAGCCAAGATGTGATGGAGCAAGGAGCTATAGTTTCAGAGGTAAAAAAATTACTATTGAACCCATATCCTAATAAATTACCTGATAGTATTGCTGATAGTCAAAGTAATCGATATGTGGAACTGTTCTGCATATTCATTAAACATAGTGAATTTATCAATCGTGTTACATTTTGGGGTATTTCTGACAAGCATAGTTGGTTAAATCACTGGCCTGTTAATGGTAGAGTAGATTACCCGTTATTGTTTGATCGAGAGATGAAGCCGAAGAATGCTTTGAAAAGGCTAAAGGAAGTTAAATTGTCTAGCGATCTTTCTTGTCGCTAATTTTTAAGGAATGAAAATGTCTAACTCGCCAGTATTTAGTGTTGTGATGCCTGTTTACAATAGAGCTGATATCATAAAGTATTCTATAAATTCAGTTTTAGAACAAGATTTTCAGGATTATGAAATAATCATTGTAGATGATGGTTCTGAAGATAATACTATTAAGGTTGTTGAAGGTGTCGGCGATTCAAGAATTAGAATTGTGGCTCAACAGAATAAAGGTGCTTCTAGCGCAAGAAATACTGGAATAGACCAGGCTAAAGGAAAGTACATAGCTTTTTTAGATTCTGATGACTTATTTCTACCGCATCATTTAAAACAAGCGTTCGATGTTTTAGAAAAAGGTGCGAATATTTGCACATTTACTCAAATTATTGTTGACCGAGGCGATGGCATTAAATATTTGAAACCGCATAGAGCCCAAAAAGAAAATGAACATATATCAGAATATTTGATGGCAGATAGAGGATTTATCCCAACAATTTCATTAATTGTACCTAAGTTATTAGCGAAGAAGGTTCGTTATGACGAGAATCTTAGTAAAGGTGATGACTATGATTTTGCTATTAGGTTAGTCGCTGCTGGGGGCGAGTTAGTTATGTTAGATAAGCCAGCGGCTATTTGGGATGATAAATGGAATCCCAACCGTTTGTCTAACGCGATTAATACACAAGAGCGTATTGATTGGTTGAACCGTATTAGAGGCTTGATAACTGATAAAGCATATTATGCTGAAATGGGCTGGCCGATTGCGAAATATTTAGCTGAGGATGGTAAACGCATACAGGCATTGAAGCATTATTTCAAAGCTTTATTTATGGGAAGCTTCAGACCAAAAATGGCAGTAGTTGTTTTTTTACAAGTAGCGTTATCAAAAAGTGCATACCGAAAAATGTCGGATATTTTAGCAAAATTTGGGGTACAGCCTTGATTGCTTTTGAAACTATAGCTTCTAGGGAGTAAGGACATTGAAATTAAAGATTGAGGCTTTTTTGGATTTAGTTGCTCCTGCCGTCAAAACCTTTTGGTTAACAGGAAAAGAGACGCCATGGAATGCGAAGTTGTTACAAGACCATGCAGACTATATTTATACGAGAGTTTTACTAGGCGACTCAGGCTGGTATATCCCGGAAGCTGTTACGAAATATAAAGAAGTTATCAAAAATGCACCGTTAGCAGGAAAGGAAGGAGTCAATCAACCTCTACTCCCTCACCTTACAGCATACGTGTTGGCATCTTTGAATTTGTTGGCATATGCAGGTGCAGATGTGCGTGCAGAAGTGCTAAGTTCAATAAAGTTGGACCTAAACAAACTTGTTGATGCTAAAACTCAGTTACCTATTTGGCCTGAGAAATGGTCTCACCATACGTGGCGTGTAAGTCATTGGATTGGTGGTATACCCTCAATTTTGATGACTTTCTCTCGACATGATCCAAAAAAGCAAGTTTCTGAGTTGCAAGTTCTTGAAATACTTGAAGCTTGTGATAAACATATTCTGCAATCAAACACGGGCTTGATGAGGGCTTATCGTAGTGAGTTACTCCAGCAGCTATTTCGTTTAGCTTACCGATTGAGACACAGCCCTGAGCATGGAGATATAGGCGGTTTGGTGCATATTCACTGGGTTAATCACGTAGCAGGACGACCATATATTGCGGCTGATAAGTTAATTGAAAGATGTGAAACTGATCTAGACGTCGATAGGTTTTTAGAAAAGATGCCATACTGTCTCGACTTCGATTATATTCAGTTAATTAGAACTGCGCTTGAACAAAGACCTAAAAAACGCTCAGATAATATTAATCAGCGTGTTAGTAAGTTTAATTTGGATCTAGTTGCATTTTTTTATGCTATACCGGATGAAGGCTACTCACTACACAAATTACCGGGAGCTTTAGCTACATTACACGAAACAAGTTTGCTGTTAGGTATGGATAAAGTTTCTGAACTAGACATTCCCCCATTGGATATCATCAAACAAGCATATTGGTTATAATTATTTATAATCATTTAAGGCGATGTAATAATTTATACTTTTATTTTTACGGACATAATTTTTATGTGTCAAATTGATAGTAAGTTGAGTTTGAAAAATTTTTTAGAAGCAGACCGGATAGCTCTAGGGGTTGAAAATAATTTAAAGAATTTTCTTTTCGACTATGTTTGGCGCTACCAAATAATATTAAGAAAGCTCGAATACGTGATTAATTGTAAAAAACCAAAAATACTTAGATTTTATTACAGATATCGTTTGAAAAGACTTGGTTCTCGCTTGGGTTTCAGCATTCCGCCAAATGTATTTGGCCCTGGATTATGTATTGCACACATAGGCCCAATTATAGTCAATTCAGCTGCTAAAATAGGTTCTAACTGTAGGATACATGTATGTGTCAATATCGGTACCGCAGCAGGGCACGAGTTTAAAGCTCCGAAAATAGGAAAAAATTGTTATATAGGGCCAGGTGTAAAGATGTATGGCGACATTGAAATTGGTGATAATGTCGCTTTTGGCGCAAATGCAGTGGTAAATAAAAGTTTCCCTAAAGGGAATTGTACTTTAGGTGGCATTCCCGCAAAAGTTATTTCTGACAAAACATCTGAAGGGTTTCTTGTTAAAGCCTGGCCACTTAAACGTTAGCTCTTAGGGGGAAGCACATGATACACAATCTGTACTAGCTTAGACTTGATCTGACATTTACCAGTTTTGTGTTGGTGTCTGTTAGACTAGATTCGAGTCAGATAAACCCCTTTCCTACAAATTATTGTTTCAAGTGGCGTTCTGCCGTTGTACATTTTGCCCTGATGAGTTTGTTTATTGCTTTAATAAAACAGCCACTCGTCCAGATCTTTTTGTAGCTCCTCCGGCGTTTGATACAGCTTTTTGAGGAAGGTTAGACAAATCACCGCTTCCTATGGAGATGATTTATAGGCTTAAATTCGCGGAAAACCCTCAGTGTCTGCCGCCGCAAAAATCTTTTTCTATTCGCTTTTGCGTGCTGTCCGGAAATTCTTGTTTTTTCAGGCGCAAATACAGACAGAAGATGCGCTGTAAGTTGTACTGTTTTGTGTCGCCAACCGCCTGCCGATAGGTTGTGTTGGAGTGCTTCACCATCTTTTCCAGTGCGTAAAGCCCTTTAGCTCTTTGATCACCGTTTAGATGGGGCCAGTGGTAGGTGGCTATGCTAAAGGTGCGCTGAAAGGTTTCCGGAATAAAGGGACCATATTTGTTCGCTGTTTTTAAAGCATCAAAGGCTTCGCTTACCCTAAAATTAACAATACCCAAATAATAAGCATAGTCAGCGTAAGTATTGGGCCAGTTTGGCCTTAATGAAATAGCTTGTTGGTATAGCTGGTCGTTTATTGCTATCTGATCTGCAGTTTTAAAGCCGTTATACCAAGCCCATTCATTAATTTTTGCTTGGGTTAGTAAATAATGTGGATGATCAGGATGGTATTTAACTGCAGTTTTTATAGCATCCTCAGCTTGATGCCAGCTGTTTATATCAAGAGTTTGAGGCTTACGCTGCCATAATTCCAGATAATGATTAGCTTTAAAATAATAAGCGCTAGCCAGGCCTTTGTCGGCTATTGACAAAGCCAACAGGCAGCATGCTACTAAAATCAGAGCAGGTAATATTTTATGTGTCCAAAGCAGGTATTTAGTTTGCTTGTTCGTGCTTGGTTGCTGCAGTTGAGCTGAGGTTGAAATGGCTTTAGCTGGCAAACAATACCTCACTGATTTGTTTTGGCATCTGTAGCACTAAAAGTTCTGCATAGTCAGGGCTCACCAGTTCGCTGACATATTGTGCTGCTTGCTTTAATTTAGGCGGGCGGCGTAATAAGTTATGACTGTCGGTTGCCATGACATGAAACAGTTTTTGCTTTAATAACTGCTCAGCAAGCGCGGTGCTGCGTTCGCCCATATCGCCTAGTACAGAGCTGGCAGTCAGCTGAAATAAACAGTTTAGCCGGATAAAAGGCGCTAATTTGGCAGTGTCGCTTTGCACATCTCTGTTGCGCTCAGGGTGGGCTATCATAGGCAAAATATTTTTACTAAGCAGCCATTTCACCAGTTTGTCGGCGCCAGCTGGAATGTGGCTGTGCGGAAACTCCAGCAATAGCACATCAAAGCCCTGATACTTACCAATAAAAGGCAACATACCCTGTTCGGCCCAGTTGAGGATTTCAGTAGACAAACGTACTTCAGCAGCTGCGGCTAACTGAATATGCAGGCCAGCTTGTTTACTGGCTGCACGCAGTTCAAATAAACCTTGCTGAATAATACTGCTGGTATTGTCAAAAGTGCCCGGATGAATATGAGGGGTAATCACCATATGGCTAATGCCTTCTTGCTCTGCGATGCGCAGCAGAGCAAGGGCTTCGTCCATATTGCGGGCACCGTCGTCTATACCAGGGATGATGTGGCAGTGCAAATCATACACAGCGGTTTGTCCTTAAAGTGCTGTGCATGGCATTAACTCTCGCTGCTGCTGTAGTAATGGTAATAGCCATACTGGCCATAGTCGCCATAGGCCTGGGCTACTTTTTTCATATCCACTTTGTTTAACACTACGCCGTACAGGTTGTTTTCGGCCTGCAGTAACTTCGCCACACCATTACGTACAGCGCCGCCTCTGGTATGATCAGCTGATACCACATAAACCACAGCATCCATTTGTTTGGCAATCACCAACGGGTCGCTGACGGCCTGCACTGGTGGTGTATCAACAATAATGCGGTCGAAGCGTAACGCCAGCTCTGCTATGACTTCATTAAACTTTTCTGAAGCTAATAACTCCAGTGGGTTAGGTGGCACATTACCGGCGGCCAATAAAGTAATACCCGAAGCTTCGTCTAGCACTAAACAATCGTCTATTTGCTCACGGCCGGCAATAATATTGGCTAAACCTGGCTGATAAGCCGGTAAACCAAAACGCTTTGCCAGAGTAGGGCGGCGCATATCGGCGTCTATTAACAATACTTTTTCCATTTGGCCAAAAGCAAAAGCTATATTGGCTGCCACTGTCGATTTGCCTTCCCCTGGCACTGATGATGTGACTTCGATTGTTTTTAAACTGCGATCCAGCGCTAATAAAGTTAAGCTGGTGCGTATACTGCGCACCGACTCGGCATATTGTTTATGCTGGTCGCTGAAAAAGGTATGGATAGGTAAATCCACTGTCTTTTTATGCGGTATAGCAGGAATAAAACCTAAAGAGCGTTGCGCTAATAAGCCTTCGACTTCCTGTGGCGATTTAATGGTGTCGTTCAGTGCATCCAGCACAAAAGCCAACATCACACCAAAACCTAAAGTGGCCACAAAAGCTAAAATCACAATCAGCTTACGTTTAGGCGCTACCGGCTCAGTAGCAGCAACAGCTCTGTCGGTAAAACGGGCTATGGCTGAGTTAAAGTCACTGGTGACTTCGGTTTCTTTCTGGCGCGATAAAAAGGTATCAAACAGCTGTTTATTGGTTTCTACTTCCCGCTCTAAACGCTGGTAAGTGGTTTCTTTTAAGCTTACGTCCTGATACAAGTCTTTCGCTTTAGCTATTTCGGCCTCCAGCGAATTCACCGTTTCTTGTATGGTTTGGGCTTCGTTTTCTATACCAGCGATCAGCTTTTTAATCTGGTTGCGTAAGTTGTCCTGTACTGCCGTCAACTCGCTTTGTGCTGCTATTAATTTAGGGTGTTTAGCACCATAAATTTTTGATAGCTCAGACACCCGGCGCTCTGTTAATACCTGCTGGGCTTTTACGTCCTGCACACCTTTATGAGCTGTAATTTCTGGCAAGCTTTCCAGCCGCTCAATTTTATCAGTGCCATATTGTTGAATGACCCGCATAAAACCATCCACTTGGGCTTTACGTGAGCGGGCTTCAGTTAAAGCTTCAGACAAGCGTTCCAGCTCTTTAGCCCCTAAGCCTCGTACACCTTCAACATCTATTAAACCTTCTTTTTCACGGTAAGCTTGTAAACGTGCTTCAGAATCATCCAATTGCGCTCTTAATTCGCCTAAACGGCCACCTAACCAGCTTGCTGCTTTTTGGGTAATACCTAACTTAGCCTCTAACTGGCTTTCGATATAAGCATCAGCTATGGCATTGGCAACATCAGCCGCCAACTGCGGGCTATAGGTTTGAAAACTGATGTTCACCAACTGGGTTTTGCGGATTGGGCTTATGGTTAAACGTTTTTGAAACTCGGTAATTAAGTCTTCGCGGGCTTTGTGCGCCAGTTCAGCTTCTGTCAGTTCACTTTCCGGCGTTGGCAAAAACGGCAATAAATCGCGTAAACGCGTCATTAAGCCTGGTTTTACTTCAAAGTCCGGATGATTGGTCAAATCCATTTTTTCTACTACGGTTTGAGCAATAGAACGGGATTTTAAAATTTCAAACTGGGTTAAGTAGTATTCCTGTTGGCTGGAGTTCATGCCATAGACTTCTTCAATAGACACAGCTTTGGCTTGCTGAGATTCTATTAGCAAAGTGGCAGTAGCCGAATATTGTGAGCGGATATTTAACACCACTAACACCGTAATTAAGGTGACTAATATAGCCAGACCAAAAATACGCCATTTGTGAATATTAATCACACTAAGGTATTTACGTAAGTCGATTACATCCTGCTGTGGTGCAGGGCTTACCATTAAATCCGTTACTGCCATAATTAAAAGAATCTCTGTTCTATGGTAATGGTGTCGCCAGCATTCACTCTGGAGCTCAGGTTAGCGTTTAAAGCCTGACTTTTATTGCCTTCGCGATAAATAAAGATTTTCTCTTTAGATGCACGCTCTGTTAAACCACCGGCTAAAGCTATAGCCTGATTAACTGTCATACCTGGTTTATAAGGGTAACCGCCAGATTGTTTAACTTCACCATTAATGAAAAATGGTCTGTATTCCACCATGCCAACAAATACATTAGGCTCGACAAAATAATCGCCCTTTAATCCGGTATAAATACGGTTTTCCAGCTGCTTAATGGTTAAGCCTTTAGCCATGATTTCGCCAAGGAAAGGGTAGTTTATTTTGCCGCTGTCGGTCAGCTGAGTTTCTATTTTCAGCTCTTCTTCGCCATATACCTGAATAATAATTTTGTCGCCTGGCCCTAATAAATAACCAGCGTCGTCCTGGGCTTTCACCCAGGACGACCAACTGATACAAAGGGCAACAAACAGCACTACGAGTTGTTGCATGAGGTTTTGCCTAAAGTTTGTGAACACTATTTAATACGAACTAAAAATTTTATTTAGCGCTGCATGATTTGCAGCGGCCTTGTTTACAACAACTTAGAGCGAAAAGTCGAAACTTATACCTGTGATATTGCGATCAAACTCAATACCTTGCACAGATGAAGTTTTGTCTGTCACAGTAGTAAATAAAGACACGTCAACAAAACGACGGAAAGCATATTTGATGCTGGCTGTGTAAGAGTCGTTTTCGTCTTTACGCGCTACGCCAACGTAATCTTCTTCCATTCTGTTGTAAGACAGATTGGTTTGCACTGTTTCGCTCCAGTTATGGCTCCAGCCCGCGACATAAGTCGTTTCTTTGATGTAATCGCCGCCTTGCAATGGATCTTTGGCTTTGCGGCCAGTGCCTATATTAAATACGCTATAAGTAAGAGGCGACCAGTTAGCGTTGACTGTCCAGGCTACACCGCTGAAATCTTCGCGGGCGCTGTCGTCAAAATTCTTTTTCTGATAACCAATTTTAGCTTCACCAGAAGTTAAAGCACTGATTTGCCACTCGGCACCTACTTTAACGTTGGTGTCTTTGCTATCGCGTGGCGCTGTAGGGTCGACAAAATCGTAACCAGTGTCTTCCACACTGCTTTCCAATACTGCAGATACGCCACTTAAGGTGTCGTAGTAAAAATTCACGCCACCTAACACTGAGTCGTAATCACGGAACTGAGTGACTTCACGTTGGTTCATATACTCTTTATTAAAGTATTTAGCGCCAAAACGCACACGGGCAGGGGCTGCTTTAGCGCCATATTCGTAGTAGCCTGACACTGTCTGGTTATTAAAGCGGGTTGGTTCATCCTGACCGTTACTCAGGCCTTCAGTAATACCAGTACCTCTGTCTTCATGGCCCCAGACAAAATCTGCTTTGGCATTAAATTTACCTTGTTCAGACAGCTGGGTGTCAAACAGACCACCGACAAAAGTGTCAGTGAAGTTGTCAGCACTGCTGTCAAAATAAGTACCGTTAGCCACTGCTGCAGTTAATTCAGTTTTGCTGACACCATCGTCCAGCACTGCTTTGACTGAAGGCACTACAGTCATGATCCAGCTGTCAATTTCATTGGCACTGGTGCTGGCGACGTTGTCGTCATGTTTTAAACCAGTAGTCAATAAAGGCGTAATGTCAAAGCCGGACGAGGTTTGAATAGACTGAGGTTCAACAGCAACCACCTGCGAGCTGGCACATGCCAATGCCACCATAACAGCTAACTTGGATTTCATAAAGTTTCCCTTTTAGTAAACGTTTTTTCCAGTAAAACCACGGAAAAAGGTTAAAAATACAATTTTGGTGTCCCACCAGAGTGACCAGTTTTTGATGTAATTCAGGTCGTACTCTACGCGTTTCTCCATTTTTTCTAACGAATCAGTTTCACCACGCCAACCGTTGATTTGCGCCCAGCCGGTAATGCCTGGTTTTACTTTATGCCGCAGCATATAAAAGGCCACTAACTTACGGTACTGTTCGTTGTGAGCTACCGCATGAGGGCGCGGGCCAACAACAGACATGTCGCCTTTTAATACATTGATAAACTGTGGTAATTCGTCGAGTGAGGTACGTCGCAATACAGCACCTAATGGTGTGACTCTGGCATCGTTTTTTGTCGCCTGAATAACTGTGTTGCCATTGTCCTGAACTGTCATGCTACGGAACTTATAGACCTTGATTGGCTTGCCGTCCAATCCGTACCTGTCCTGCTTAAAAAACACAGGACCACGGCTTGTTAGCTTGATAGCTGCAGCTATAACCAGCATAGGAACAGCAAGTAAAACTAAAGCTATAGTACTGACCACAACATCGAAAGTGCGTTTTAACCAGTCTCTGGCGCCGTAATAGGGCGATTCAAATACACTTAAGGTTTCCACACTGCCTATGTTGCCTAATCTGGCATGCATCAGGTTGTAGAGCAGCAGGTCGGGCACTATGTGCACGTCGACAGTGGTGTCGCCTAAGCGTTGAATAATTTCTGAAATACGTTTGTCGGCTGACAAAGGCAAAGTGATATAAAGTTTGTCAAAAGCGCCATCTCTGGCCGACTCTACACATTCATCAATTTTACCATGCAGCAATTGACCGCATTCAGGCAGACGATCCGGCACGCGATCGTCATAGACGCCATGAAATTGCAGGCCAAGTTCTGGTCTGTTCGCTATTTCAGTGATTAAGCGGCTGGCATTAGCGGTACAACCAATAATGGCCACTTTTCTGGTGCTGAAGCCTTTTTTGTGCAGTGTGTTTTTGATCATGCGACCTGCGATACGCCACAGTGCAGAAAAACAAAATGCCAGGGTAAACCAGCCTACACAAACCACCCTCGAATAACTGGCAGTATTTTTTAACGCAAAAGTGATAAGCAGCATTGCGCTAAAAGCTAAAAATAAGCACAAAGCTACAAAAAAGATATTGTGTGAAAACGATCCTATTCGCCATGAACGGTAAAGTTGCACTGACTCCGCTGCGTACAGATAAACAGCCATCACAGTGAAGTACAACATAATGTAACTGGTAGTCACGACTTGACCATAGAGTTTAAGGCTCAGATATAAAGCTGCGCCTATAGCTATGATGTCAAAAAGTCTATTTAGGAAGCTGGAGCTGCTGTCGCCAGCTTTAAAACTTGTGTGCGTGTTCATAGTTACATCCTGTTAACTAAGGGGGCAATAAGATTGCCGCTCAGATTTTACACAGCAAAAAAACTAAAACAACGAAAAAATTTGCTTTAATTTTTCCACCTACCCGTGACTTTAGCCACATTGTGTGACAAAGGCCTTACACAGGTATAACGATCTTTTTCACAGATTCAAACGGATGAATTTTATTAAATCATTATCGGTTTTGCAATTATTGCAGTTTTTTCGAGCAATTTTGTGGCGGGAATGGCGATTTTTATTTGATTTTTAACGGTTTTTTTCATTTCCCTTTTTTGTGGAAAGTGCTGATTTTTTGGCTTTGCTGCGGTTTATAGATAAAAATTTACCATCTATAGACTGCTTGAGAAGTGTTCGTTTGGCGCCAAAAAAACTGAAAATCCGTCAGAAAAAAAATTTAAAAAGCCAGAAATTTATTTTCAGAAAAATTACAAAAAAAAGTCGAAACTGGCGGGTTTTGCGATATGAGGTACTGAGGTTTGTAATGAAAATGGGGTCAGATCACATTGTTAACTGTTAACAATGTGATCTGACCCCATTTTTACATTGTTAGGTGGCGGCTTTCATCGCTGAGACAAAGTTAAACAACTGCTGTTTTAGTTGTTCTGGTTCTGCCTGATATTTTTCAATGATCTGCACTATGGCTGAGCCTGAAATAGCGCCTGCCGCACCGCTTTCGATAGCTGCTTTGACATGCTCTGGTTTGGAGATGCCAAAACCGAGCAAGGTAGGGGCTGC
Source organism: Rheinheimera tangshanensis (assembly GCF_014645135.1). Taxonomy (GTDB): domain Bacteria; phylum Pseudomonadota; class Gammaproteobacteria; order Enterobacterales; family Alteromonadaceae; genus Pararheinheimera; species Pararheinheimera tangshanensis. The sequence continues at coordinate 20,017 of NZ_BMLH01000005.1, read as the reverse complement.
GTTGTATTCTTTCAGCTGATTAATCAGTGTGCTGGCAGGCATAGCGGCCTGAGTTTCAGTGCCAGTGACGCCAGCGCGGCTTAACAGATAAGTGTAACCACGGCCGTAAGACGCCAATTCACGTAAGCTGTCGTCTGTGATGTTTGGCGGCGCGATAAAAATAGGTGCGATGTCGTATTTCATCGCGGCGTTTCTGAATAACTTACTTTCATGCAGTGGTACGTCGGCGATCAGAATAGAATCTACGCCTGCTTGCTGCGCCTGCTGATAAAAGCTGTCGATGCCTTTGGCCATCACCAGATTGCTATACAGCAACAGACCAATAGGAATGTCTTTGTTGTACTGACGAATACGGCTTATCAGTTCAAAGCACTGGGCTGGTGTCACGCCTGCGGCCAATGCACGTATATTGGCGTTTTGAATGACAGGACCGTCGGCAATAGGGTCGGAGAAGGGAATACCCAGTTCCAGCGCGTCTGCGCCTGCGTCAATTAAGGTTTTGATAATATCAAAAGACAATTCAAGACCAGGATCTCCCATGGTGACGAATGGTACAAAAGCACCTTGTTTAGCAGCGGCAAGGCGGCTGAATAACTGCTGATAACGTTGCATAAAAATCTCCTTAGCTGCGCTTGGCCATGTCGTTAGGTTGGATGTGCTCTTCGCCAATAATTGAGTAGACGTGGTTTAAGTCTTTGTCGCCACGGCCTGATAAGTTGACCAGCAGTACTAAAGGTTCGGTCGCTGCTGCAGCCATTTTTAGCGCGTGAGCCAAAGCATGTGAGCTTTCAAGGGCAGGAATAATACCCTCAGATTTCGCCAGATGCTGGAAAGCCGCTAAAGCTTCGTCGTCGTTAATCGCCACATATTCAGCGCGGCCTATGCTTTGCAGATAAGTGTGTTGCGGTCCAACGGCCGGATAGTCTAAACCTGCAGACACAGAATAAGACTCTTCAATCTGGCCATCAGTGGTTTGCATAATAGCAGTGTACGCGCCATGCAAAATACCAAAGCTGCCGGTACTTAAGGCTGCGCCGTGTTGGTGCGTTTGAATGCCCATGCCACCTGGTTCAATACCAATTAAGCGTACGCCTTCTTCCTTAATGAAATCAGCGAACATACCAATGGCATTAGAGCCGCCGCCGACGCACGCCAGCACAGCGTCAGGTAATTTACCTTCGGCTTCAAGAATTTGTTGTTTGGCTTCTTCACCAATCATTTTCTGGAATTCGCGCACTATAGTCGGGAATGGGTGAGGGCCCGCTGCTGTGCCTAATAAATAATGGCTGGTGGCATAACTGCCAGACCAATCCCGCATCGCCTCGTTGACGGCATCCTTTAAGGTGCCTGAACCTGCTGTGACAGGAATAACAGTAGCGCCCATCAGCTTCATACGGAATACGTTGGGTTGCTGGCGCTCGATATCCTTAGCGCCCATGTAAATTTTGCAGTTAAGGCCCAACAGGGCGCACGCCAGAGCTGTAGCTACACCATGCTGACCAGCGCCTGTTTCAGCAATAATATCTTTTTTACCCATACGTTTAGCCAGCAAAGCCTGACCCAACACCTGATTGGTTTTGTGCGCGCCACCGTGCAATAAGTCTTCGCGTTTTAAATAAATTTTTGCCAGCGGGTTAGGTGATAAATTTCGACATAAGGTCAAAGGTGTCGGGCGACCAGCATAATCTTTTAGCAAGGCCTGAAATTCGGCGATAAAGGCCGGATCCTTTTGCGCATCCACAAAAGCCTGCTCCAGTTGCACTAAAGCCGGAACCAGCAACTCAGGCACAAACATGCCACCGAAATCGCCAAAATAGGGGTTTAAATTGAGTTTAGTCATGACTGAATTCTCTGATATTTGCAAAAGCGTGTTGAACTTTGCCCGCATCTTTGATGCCGGGAGCGGATTCGAGGCCTGAATTAAGATCCACGGCCAAAACCTGATGTTTAAGTGCTGCTATGACATTGTCTGGTGTTAAACCGCCAGCCAGCATCACTTTTTTATCCAGCAGCTGTTCGTCCAATAATTGCCAGTCAAATTGCTGGCCTGTGCCACCGGCTTGAGTTGGATGGTAAGCATCAAGCAAATAACGGTCAGCGTAACGTGTTAGTTTCGGTAGCTGGTGTTGTACACGATAGGCTTTCCAAATCTCTGTTGTTTTCGGCAATAAAGGGCGCAGTTTTTGTAAGTACAAGTCGGATTCATCACCATGCAACTGCACTGCAGCTAGTTTTAAATCCCTTGCTATTTCGGCTACTGTCTCTACGGCTTCGTCCACAAAAACACCGACATAATGCAGTGCTGGCGCACCTTGTTGTACGGCTTTCGCTTGCTCGACTGTGACACAACGCGGTGATTTTGGATAAAAAATTAAGCCACCAAAATAAGCACCATTGTCATATACAGCTTTGCTGTCTTGCGCGCGGGTTAAACCACAGACTTTATGTTCGCCACGGATCAGTGAGCGGCAAGCGTCGGCTAAATCAGCTTGCGCCATTAACGAACTACCGACCAGATAGGCATCTGCGACTTTGGCCAGTTGCCGTACTTGTTGTGAACTGTAAATGCCTGATTCGGATACGATAGTAATACCTTTAGGGATCAGACGAGCCAGTTTAAAACTGGTTTCTAAGTTGGTATCCAAGGTGCGCAAGTCACGGTTATTAATGCCAATCAGCTCCGCACCTAAAGCCACAGCACGCAGCGTTTCTGCTTCGTTGCTGACCTCGGTTAAGATGGTCAGGTTTAAGCTTTTCGCTACCTTGGCCAGTTCCAGATACTCCAGATCGTTCAGCACAGAGAGCATTAACAGCACAGCGTCAGAACCCTGCAAACGGCCGAGGTAAATCTGGTAAGGGTCGATAATAAAGTCTTTGTGCAGCAAAGGCTGGTTTACTTTAGCGCGCACTTTGGCCAGATAGTCGTAATTGCCCTGAAAAAACTTCTCGTCGGTCAGTACTGAAATACAATCGGCATATTGAGCATAAGCGGCAGATATTTCATCCAAATCAAAAGGGCTACGGATTAAACCTTTAGAGGGCGATGCCTTTTTGCATTCAAGAATAAAACGTGGGCCTTTTTGCTGCAGCGCTTTTAAAAAGTTACGCTGACTAGGTTGCACTAACTGTTTAAACTGCTCCAGTGGCAGTTGTTGCTTGCGCTCTGCTACTTCCAGTTTTTTGTGGTCGATAATAGTGGTTAACACATTAGCCATGACTAAGTTCCCTTAACTGCGTCAATGTCGAAAAAGCCTGTCCTGAAGCTAAATGATCAAGGACAGATTGTGTAAGCTGTTTTAAATCAGAACCTTGGCTGCCATTTTTACCTGTGATATGCAGCATGGCTGCAACGTTTGCCGCGACCGCCTGGTTATGCGCTGTTTTGCCCTGGCCTTGTAAAATAGCCAGTGTGGCAGCGGCGTTGTCGGCCGGACTGCCGCCTGTCAGTTCACTCAGGCTGATTTGTGGTAAACCAAAATCAGCAGGCGTTAGTTCAAAGTGCTCAATAGCCCCTGTGCTGGTGACAGCGCTGACGTTGGTCACACCATGTAAAGCAATTTCATCACAACCGCTGCCATGCACCACCCAGGCTGCTTTGACACCCAATTGCTGCAGAGCCTCTGCCATCACGCCCGTTAAGGCCGGATCGTAGACGCCAAGCAGCTGGAAATCAGGTTTAGCCGGGTTCATCAGCGGTCCTAATAAGTTAAAAATAGTGCGGCTTTTTAGCGCTGTACGCACCGGCATCGCATGCTTTATACCCGCATGATACAAAGGCGCAAATAAGAAGCTGCTGTTGCTTTGGCTTAAGGCTTTGGCGGCAGTAGCAGGGCTCATTTGGATATTAATGCCTAAGTGCTCCAGTAAGTCGGCTGAACCGGACTGAGAGGATACGCTTCTATTGCCGTGTTTGGCCACTGGCAACCCCATACTTGCGGCAACAATAGCTGCAGTGCTGGAAATATTGATGGTATTGGAGCCATCGCCGCCTGTACCACAACAGTCGATAGCGCCAGCTACTGATGTCGGAAACGCTGTTGCAGCTTCGCGCATCGCAGCGGCAGCACCGGCAATTTCATCGGCCGTTTCGCCACGCATTTTCAGCGCGACCAAAAGCGCTGTCAGTAACACAGGTTCGACGTCACCTTTGACGACTGCGCTGAAAAAGGCATGGCTTTGTTCGAAGGATAACGCTTCGCCTTTCAGGCTTTTTTGTACCAGTTCTAATAAGGAAAGGCTCATGCTATGGCTCCCTGGTTTTTCATTAAGTAATCCAGGCTTTGTTTTAACAAAGGCTTACCTAAAGTGGTCAAAATAGACTCAGGGTGGAATTGATAACCCAGAGCTTTATGCTCTTCATGCACTATAGCCATTGGAATATGTTGATAAGCAGCAATGACTTGTAACGAATTTGGTACTTCAGTCGCCATTAACGAGTGATAACGCGCCACAGGGAATTGTTTGGGTAAAGCGCCAAATACCGGATGGTCGTTCAAAGTAATAATGGAGGTTTTACCATGCACTGTTTCACCGGCTCGACCGACCACTCCGCCATAATGTTCCACCAGCGCCTGATGACCTAAACAAATACCGAGCATAGGAAATTTGCCGGCACAAAGCGAAATGAGCTCCGGCATTGAGCCCGCTTGTGAAGGTGCGCCTGGGCCTGGCGATAATAATAAGACGACAGGCTGTTGTTCTTGCTGCATTTTTTCAAAGATATAAGCGGCAGGAACTGTGTTGCGGTACAGCTTTAAGCTAAAGCCTAACTGCGCGACTTCATCGACCAGGTTGTAGCTGAACGAATCTAAATTATCTAAAAGGTACACAACGCTCATACGGCAGCTCCTGCAGATTGAATAGCGTTAATCACAGCCTGAGCTTTGCTGCGGGTTTCATCGGCTTCGGCTTGCGCTACGCTGTCATACACCACACCAGCACCGGCCTGAATATAAGCTGTGCCGTTTTGCACATAAGCCGAACGAATCACAATACAGCTGTCAAAGTCGCCATTGCCTGCTAAATAGCCGACTGCACCACCGTAACTGCCACGACGTTTTTTCTCGACACCACGGATCAGTTCTGCAGCCCGCACTTTGGGCGCGCCTACTAAGGTGCCCATATTCATGCAAGCCTGATAGGCATGCAAAGCGTCCAGTTCTGGTTTTAAGGTACCGACCACACGAGAGACTAAATGCATCACATAGGAGTAACGGTCGACTTTGAGCAGCTCTTTGACGTAACGACTGCCCGGCACGCTGATACGGGCGACGTCGTTACGGGCTAAGTCGACCAGCATTAAATGTTCGGCTTTTTCTTTTTCGTCCTGACGCAGCTCCAGTTCAATGCGGCTGTCTAAGTCGCGGTCAATACTGCCGTTAGCCGCGAAACCACGGCGGCGGGTGCCAGCTATAGGGTAAATTTCAACTTGGGCTGTCTGTGCTTCATACTTCAATGCTGATTCAGGAGAAGCGCCAAATAAGCTGAAGTTTCTGTCCTGCAGGTAAAACATGTAAGGACTTGGGTTTTGTTGTTTGAGTTTGGCGTAAGCGGCTTGTGGATCAGGGCAGGGCAGGCTGAAACAACGCGACGGCACCACCTGAAATACATCACCAGCCACAATGTTTTGTTTCAGCATTTCGACCTGGGCGACAAAGTCGGCGTCGCTGATATCGACTTTAACTTCAGCTTTGGCTGCAGGCTCTGTTGCTGCTGTTGGCTCTGCTGCTTGCTGTAATAACTGCTGCAGTTCTGATAGACGCTGACCTATAACAAAATACTGCTGCTGGGCTTGCGCACCACAAAACACATTACCAATCAGACGGCTATTGCCTGCCTGATGATCGACCACTAATAAAGTTTCAGCCAGATAAAACAGGTAGTCAGGGCATTGGTTTTCAGCGGTTGGCACTTGGGGTAAATCTTCCACCATAGCGACTAAGTCGTAACCTATCACACCGCCTAAAAAGATGGCTAAAGGCTCGTCGCTGTTGTTCTGCAACTGCTGTTGCAGCAAACGTAATACAGTTAAAGAGTTCGGCAGCAACAAGCGGCTTTCTTCATCCAGTAGCGGGTCGGCTTTGGCAAACTGCACTTGTAACAGAGTAGGGGAAAGCTCCAGCTCTGCTTTGCCTTGCAGCAAAGACGCCAGATAAGGCAGCAGCGTTTTGCCGTTGTCTGTTAAGGCTTCAACTTTTACTGCTAAGGAGTTGCACTCAATACGCAAAGCGGCGTCAATCAGCATCAGGCTTTTTAAGCTGTTTTTGCTGTCAATTTCAGCCGATTCCAGTAACAACGCCATTTGGCCCTGGCTGGTTAAAGCTCTGAAGCTTTGCAGCGGATCAGGCTGAATACTCAGAGTTTGGCTGAAGCTGGCCACTTGTCCTGTGGTGGTAGTAATTTGCTGTAAATTCATCACTAATCCTAAATTCTTATAAAAAATCGTCAGGAACGATTTTTAACAACGCGAAGTATTGGCCATATAAAAAAAGCCCGCTTTAAGCGGGCTTTTTGGCTGTATTCGGACAATAGTTGTCCGGCCCGCTAAACAGGAAGTCGCCACCAGTGCCAACGTGTTACTTGAGAATTCATCATTGTTTTTCCTGTTATTAAATTTTACCAACCCTAAGAAAACGAAAGGCCCGCATCTTTCGAAACGGGCCTGGTTTTATAGCGAATACAACGCCTCCACACGCCCGTTAAGGAGTATGCCACCACCAAATGTGAGTTTGAGTTGTTGTTTGAAATTGCATTGGCTATAAATCCGTTCTAATTCAGTTGTCTTGAAAACGCCTCTATAAAACCCTGAAATCAAATGGCCGTCAAGCTCTGTTTGGTTATAAACCCAAAAAAATACGTATAAGTGGATAGATGGCTAAGTTTTTTAGGGCGATGCTGTTGTTTTTACTGGCATACCACAAGTGTTGCTATTATCCGGACGTCATCTTTTCTCTGTATTGGCTGGGAGTTACCCCTTCCAGGCGTTTAAAAAAAGTATTAAACACAGATTTGCTGTTAAAACCCACTTCGTAGTAAATGTCGGTAATGGTTTTGGCGTCAGGGCTCTTGTCCGCCAGTAGTTTTTTCGCAGCGTTGATCCTGTGGCTGTTTACATACTCATAGAAATTCAGCTGGTAGGCCTGCTTAATCGTCAGCGATATTTTTTTTGCCGGATAACCCGCTGCTTCGGCCAGCTTGTCCAGCGTGATATCCGGGTTGGCGTAGAACTTTTGTTGCAACATCAGTTGCTCCAGCTTTTGCACTATCAGCGGATCAGACAACGGGTTTTGTTCTTCTTTGGCTTCATACCATGGTTGTTCACTAACAGGTTTGACGCTTGAAAATGCGGTAAAACGTAAAAAAATCAGAATATTCAACGCAATAAAGTTCAGGTAATAACTGGATAAACCCACCACATTCAACAGCTCTAAATCAAAGTTGTTGGTGAATAAGCCATAAAGTTTGATGCAATGCAAAGCGCTATCCCAGCCAAAAATGACCAGAAAGGACAGCAGCATCAATTTTAACCAGGCGATATCTGCAGTTTTTAAATCGGCTTGTTCATGTCTTAATTGCTGGCGGTAGTTCCAGACCAGCAGGAAACACCAGATCACATAACCGACCCGGACAAAACGGCCCAAGGCTTCGAAATACAAATGGGGTGACGAGTAGGCGATATGTTGGCTTTCAATCAGATCAAGCCGGGTTGAGTGATCCAGCGAGTAAAAATTCCACAGCATATGCAAAGCGTACAGTGCTAAGGGCGTGAGATGCCACAGATGTTTTCGCTGCAAACGCACATCTTTATACAGCAAAGCCCGGACAAAGAAGTACAACAAAGGACCATCTAAAAAGTAGGCGTAGCTAAACAGAAAAAAGATGTTAGGTGAGATATCCAGCAACCAGATGCGGAATAATTTGCCCCAGAAAGTCAGCTCATGCAAAGGGATCAAAAAGTGACAAAACAAAAACGCAGCCAACAGCCAGTTACTTAAAGACGATTTTGGTGTCGAAGCCGCCAGCAGTAAGGCCAACAGCAAAGATTCAAAAGCCGTGACCACCATCAGCAGGTCATGGAAGTTAAACAGAATGGTATCCATAGAGGGTGTCGTCAGCGTTTGTCGTTGTTTTCGTTATGGTTTTGCACATCTTCGGTGCAATCAGAGCTTTACTATGCCTCTGTCACCAGGGAAGGGCAAGGACTTTGTAGAGGCAGTTACTGATACATTAGTCGCAGGCATTTTTCTGCGGTAAAAATCAAAGTAGGTTGAGTCAGCACAGGCTTTTTCAGAACAGCGCTTTTTTAAACTGTGATTAATTTTACAAATTTTATAGTCGGAGGCTTTGAGCGTAAGCTTAATAATTTCAATTGGTTAATGGTTCTGATTGTTGGTTCGACTTTATTCGAACCTGCATAATTGAATTTTTTTAACGCGTTCGACCTGTTTCAAACGACAAGCAGGGAGCCTTGGGGTAGGGTCAAATCGGCATAACTAAATAAATAAGGTGCAAAGCCGGCATCAACAGGGGAAGGAAGACATCAAGATGAAAAAGACAAAATTAGGCAGTGCTATTCAGCAGATTTTAGGATTGGCCGTTGGCGTGACTTTGTTGCCGTCGCTGGCAATAGCTCAACAAACGGGTACTGAGACCACAGCGAAAGCAAAAGCTGATGAACAAATTGAAGTGATTTCGGTGATGGGTATCCGTCGTAGTATGGAATCCACTATTGATATTAAAAAGAATGAAAGCTCTATCGTTGAAGCGGTATCGGCAGAGGATATAGGTAAATTGCCGGATCAGAGTATTGCCGAATCTCTGACCCGTTTACCTGGTTTAGCAGGACAGCGGGTCAATGGCCGGGTGCAGGTGATCTCTATTCGGGGTCTGGCACCGGATTTCTCAACTACTACTCTTAATGGCCGCCAACAGGCCAGTGCTGGTGATAACAGGGCTGTGGAATACGATCAGTACCCTTCAGAGCTGATTAATGGGGCTGTGGTATATAAAACCTCAGATTTAGCTATAGCAGGTATGGGCTTATCAGGCACTGTGGATATGCGCACCATCCGGCCTTTGGCTCATGGCGAGCAAACCGTGATGATGAACCTGCGGGGTGAAAAAAGCTCCTTTGACCAAATGCATCCTGAAGTGTCAGCTAATGGCTGGCGCGGCAGTGTGTCTTATATTGACCAGTTTGCCGACGACACTATAGGCCTGGCCATTGGTTTTGCTCATATGGATACGCCCACTCAGGTCAAGCATTACAAAGCCTGGGAATGGAATACTGTCGATACTGCGCTGGAAGGCACTGACAATGACGACGCTTTAGGTTTAGTCGGACAGGAAGTCACAGCCGTAGCGCGCAGTCAGGTGCGTGACGGTGTGATGGCTGTGTTTGAATTTAAGCCCAACGATCAGCTGCACAGCACTATAGATACTTACTACTCCAAATTCGAACAAGATGAAATTATGCGGGGTGCCATGTGGTTCACTAACCAGTGGACAGGTGACGGCATGCAGTTTGAGAATCCTGCTTTTACTGAATTTGGCGGCACTAAAGTGGTGCAAAGCGGCACTGCGACCAACCTGCGTCCTGTGCTGCGTAATGACAACAATACCCGGGAAGATGAGCTAAAAGCCATAGGCTGGAACACCAGCTACACAGTGGATCGCTGGACTTTGGAGCTGGATTTATCTTATTCAGGCTCTGAGCGTGACGAACAGGTGCTAGAAACTTATGCTGGTATCAACAATGGTGGTTTTGACTCCATTGGTTTTGATTTAGTGCCTCATGGTTTCCCAACCTATACGCCGGCAACAGATTACACTGATGTCAATCAGGTGCAGTTGAGCGACCCGGCGCCATGGGGCGGTTGGGGTCATGACGGTGCAATTCGTTTCCCTCATGTCAAAGAGCAAATCCGTGAAGCCGAAGCCAGTGCCCGTTACGATTTAACAGACACCAAACTCGGTGCTAATTTCAGCTCTATCGATTTTGGCATGAACTTCACCAAACGCACCAAAGATAAAGTGGTAGACGATAACGACCTGTTTTTGAAAAATGACAGAGCGCCGGTTTCTATCGACCCATCCTTGCTCGTGAGCCCAACCTCGCTGGCTTTTGCTGGTATTCCTGGCGTGATTTCGTACGACATTTTGCCAACGGTCGATCGGTATTACGACATCAAACCTATTCTGGATACCAACAGATGGAATAAAGCCTGGGGTGTGGATGAAGAAGTGCTGACCAGTTATCTGCGGGCCAACCTGGATACCGAAGTTTTTGGTTTACCGCTCAAAGGTAACTTTGGTACGCAAGTGGTGCAAACCGATCAGCTGTCCAGCGGCTTCCTTGCCAGCGACTATGACCCGGACAACCCGGCTACTTTAGTTCAGGTTGAAACCGGTGCTTCCTATACCGATGTGCTGCCTGCTATTAACCTGAGTCTGGAAGTGCTGGAGGATCAGTTTGTCCGTTTTGCGGCTGGTAAAACTATGGCGCGTCCGCGCATGGATGAAATGCGCGCCAGTATTACCGCTGGTGTAGGTGTGGATTCACGGCGCTGGAGCGGCAGCAGTGGTAACCCTGAACTGGAACCATGGCGTGCTAAAGCTTTGGATTTAACCTACGAAGCTTATCTGGATGGCAGCACTTATGTTGCAGCTGGTGCTTTTTATAAAAAGCTCGACAGCTATATCTACACCCAGAATTTTGACTTTGATTTTTCCAATGCGCCCAATAACTCCACTATCGAACCTATCAGTCCTATTGGCAATATGAGCCGTCCAGCCAATGGTCAGGGCGGAAATATCAAAGGGCTGGAGCTGAGTATGTCGATAGATATTGGCAACTATGTAACAGCTTTGGAAGGTTTTGGTTTTATTGGTAGTCAGTCCTGGTCAGATTCGAGTATCCAGCCGGACGGCCCTGGTACATCAAGCAAGTTGCCAGGCTTGTCTGATCGGGTACGGGATTTAACTTTCTACTACGAGCAAAATGGCTTTTCAGCCAGGGTGAGTCAGCGCTACCGCTCTGAATTCCGTGGTGAGGTGGTGCAGCTGTTTGCCACCCGTGGTTACACTGAAGTACTGGCGGATAAACAAGTGGATGCTCAGTTAAGTTACAGCTTTGACGAAGGCCGTTTTGACGGCATCACTTTGTTGATGCAAGTGAATAACCTGACGAACTCACCTTACACCACTCGTCTGAATACCTTGCAAGGCGGTGGCAGTTACTTCCCGGAAGTGTATGAAGAATATGGCCGGCAGTTCCTGCTGGGTGTGAGCTACAAGCTTTAGCAGAAGGACGGCACAATGCTTGAACCTATTCAGACCATTGTGATCGTCGGAGGCGGCTCATCCGGTTGGATGAGCGCAGCCTTGCTGGCGAAACTGACGGGGCAGCGTTATCGGATTGAACTGGTGGAATCCGAGCAGATTGGTACTGTAGGGGTTGGTGAAGCCACTATTCCTGCCATTAAACTCTACAACCATTTATGTGGCATAAACGAGCAGGAGTTTATTCGTGCTACAGGTGCCACCTTTAAATTAGGTATTGAGTTTGCCAACTGGGGGCAACAAGGCGACAGCTATTTTCATGCCTTTGGCGCTTTGGGCCGACAGTGGGAATGGCTAAGTTTTTATCAGTACTGGTTAAAGCTAAAACAACAAGGCCTGGCTTTGCCTTTTGAGCACTACTGTATTGCCAGTCAGATGGCTCAGCAGCACAAGTTTATGCCAGCTGATCCTGGCAAACCTAAGTCACCTGTCAGTGAAATTGCCTACGCCTACCATTTTGACGCCAGTTTGTATGCCCGTTATCTGCGCAGCTTAAGTGAAAAGCGTGGTGTAATTCGGCATGAGGGGGTGATCAGGCATGTGGAGCGGGATGCGGTCAGTGGTCATATCCGGCATCTGCTGCTGGAAGATGGTCGTCAGGTAGCAGGAGATTTATTTATCGACTGCTCAGGTTTGCGCGCTTTATTGATTGGTCAGACTATGGGGGTGGGCTACGACGACTGGAGCCACTGGTTACCCAATGACAGCGCATGGGCTGTGCCTTCGGCGACCTTGAACCCCTTGCCGCCTTATACCCGTGCTACGGCACATGAGTTTGGCTGGCAATGGCGTATTCCACTGCAACACCGCACTGGTAACGGGCTGGTGTTTAGCTCTGCTTATGCCAGTGATGATGTAGCCCAACAACGCTTGCTGCAGACACTTGAGCAGCCAGCAAGTGCAGATCCCCGGCTGATCCGCTTTACTACAGGTAAACGCAAGCAAATGTGGGTGGGTAATTGTGTCGCTATTGGCTTATCCAGTGGCTTTCTGGAACCGCTGGAGTCGACCAGTTTACATCTGGTACAAACCGCCATCACTCGTTTGGTGAATTTGTTTCCCGATCGCAGTTTTGCTAAGGCCAATACCGATCATTACAACCTGTTGGCCGCTCAGGAAATGGAGCAGATCCGCGATTTTATTATTGCGCATTATAAGGTGACAGAGCGGGATGACAGTGAGTACTGGCGTTACTTAAAGCAGATGACAGTGCCTGACTCATTACAGCAAAAACTGGACATTTTTCAGAGCTATGGCCGGGTGCATCGAGTGGCCGATGAGCTGTTTCGCGAAGACAGCTGGGTGCAGGTGTTGTTAGGTCAGCGCCTGATGCCAGAGCGTTACGACCCTATGGTGGATAATAAAACTCTGGCCCAAATCACTGATTTTGCCGCGTCCACTGCCCATGTCATTAGCGCTTGTGTTGAAAAAATGCCAACACATACAGATTTTATTGCCGGTATTGCCGCGCATTAACAGAGGTTATTTATGAAGTTGTTGAAAATACAGCTGGAGCTGATTGCTCTGGTTTGGGCATTTGTTTTGCCTTTTACCGCCAGTGCGGCAACAAAAAGCTATTTATCCAGCGCCGATCAAAAACAGTTATTAAGTACTGAAACCGCCTTATGGCAGCAGCCGCTCAATAAAGAACTGCCGCTACTGCAGCTGAAGGCTGAGCAGCAATTTCAACAGATGGACGGCTTTGGTTATACCCTGACGGGCGGCAGCGCTATGCATCTGATGGGCTTAACCGCAGAGAATCGCAACGCCTTGCTGCAAGAGTTGTTTGGTGCGCAAGGACTGGCCGTGAGTTATTTACGCATCAGTATTGGTGCTTCGGATTTAGATCCTGAACCTTTTAGCTACAACGACTTAGCTGAAGGCCAGCAGGATCCTGAACTTAAACAGTTTTCAATAAAGCCGGATGAAAAGTATCTGATCCCGGTGTTGAAGCAAATTTTGGCGATTAATCCGAAGATTAAACTGCTGGGCAGCCCCTGGTCGCCGCCAGCCTGGATGAAAAGCAACAATTCCACTATAGGTGGCGAGCTTTTGGAGCAACATTTTGGCAGCTATGCGCTGTATTTTGTGAAGTACATTCAGGCGATGCAGCAGCAGGGGATTCATCTGGATGCTGTGACAGTGCAAAACGAACCACTGCATCCAGGCAACAATCCAAGCTTATTGATGCATGCCCGGGATCAGGCCAACTTTATTAAAAACCATCTGGGGCCCGCGTTTAAAAAAGCCGGACTGGACACCAAAATTATTATTTATGACCACAATACCGATCATATCGAATACCCAATTGCGGTGCTGAACGACAAAGAGGCAAAGCCTTATATCGATGGCTCAGCTTTTCATTTGTACAACGGCAGCATCGAAGAGTTGGATAAGCTAAAACAGGCGCATCCGGATAAAAACATTTATTTTACCGAGCAGTGGGTGGGGGCCAATTCAGATTTTAACGATTCTTTGATGTGGCATATCGAACATTTAATTATTGGTGCGCCACGGCATTGGGCCCGCAATGTGTTGCAATGGAACTTAAGCTCTGACGCTAAGCTGCAGCCTCATACCAAAGGTGGCTGCAGTTTGTGTCTGGGGGCTTTGACTATTGAGGGGCAACAGGTGAAGCGTAATGTGGCTTATTACATAATTGCCCACGCCACTAAAGTAGTACCGCAGGGCTCAGTGCGTATTGATTCAGTATCCACTCAGGATATTCGTCATGTGGCTTATCTGCGCCCTAATGGCCGTTATGCGCTGATCGTACAAAATATTACGCAGGAGTCTAAAGGCTTTAATTTGCAGCTCAAAGGTGCGTTGCAGCCTTATTCTGTGCAATTACCTCCACGCACTGTATTAAGTCTGGTGCTTTAAAGCTTAGAAAAGTCCTTTAGTTTTTACTGCTTTGAGAGTTGAAGCTAAAGGGCGAGCGTCTTTCTGGTCGCGAAGGGCATTGTATGGCACAATGACGGCCGTTTAGTCAGGCAGCCTTTCCCATGAAAATTGATTTACACAGCCACACTTATTGCTCAGATGGCGTATTAAGCCCAACCGAACTGGTTGAACGCGCCGTCAGTAAAGGCGTGGATGTGCTGGCTATTACCGATCACGATACTATTGCTGGTCTGGCAGAAGCCCGTGCCGCTATTGCAGAAAAACAACTGCCTTTGACCCTGATCCCAGGTGTGGAAATCTCGACCAGTTGGTACGAGTTTGAAATTCATATTGTGGGTTTGAATATCAATAGCTATTGTCCGGTGTTTTTACAGCATTTGGCATCGCAGCAACAGCGCAGGGTAGAGCGGGCTGAAGAGATGGCACGCCGTTTAGAGAAAAACAAAATACCGGACGTACTGGAGAACGTACTCAAAATTGCTAATGGCGCCGCCTTAACCCGCACTCATTTTGCCCGTTATCTGGTGCAGATTGGCAAAGCCAGCTCGATGAATACTGTGTTTAAAAAGTATTTAAGCCGCGGCAATACGGGCTATGTGCCAAATAACTGGGTGCCGCTGCAAGAGGCTGTGCAGTGGATTTTAGCCGCAGGTGGTACGCCGGTTTTAGCCCATCCGCTGAAGTACAAACTCAATGGCCGCTGGTTAACCCGTTTAGCTGAAGAGTTTTCTGCCGCTGGTGGCAAGGCGATAGAGGTGGCTTCAGCTCAGATGACACCTGTGCAAAAACGCCAGGTGTGGATGCTGTGCCAGAAGTTTGGTTTAACCGCCTCTGCCGGTTCAGATTTTCATCAGGAAACGCCCTGGAATGAGCTGGGCAGACAATTGTATTTTACCGACGATGTCATTCCGGTATGGCAGGACTGGCAGTTGCCTGAGCCCAAGTCAGTACAGCTTTCATCTTGATTTTTAACAAATTTATTGCTATTGCTTAATCACGCGCACAAAAAATAAGAAGAGTTTTATGAGCCAGTTTTTTTATATTCATCCTGAAAATCCACAGCAGCGTTTAATTAAACAGGCTGTGCATATTATTCAACAAGGTGGGGTGGTGATTTACCCTACAGATTCAGGTTATGCACTGGGTTGTCATATAGGTGACAAAGCCGCGCTTGAGCGTATTTTACAAATCCGCCAGATGAACACAGAGCATCATTTTACCCTGATGTGCCGCGATTTTTCTGAGTTGTCTGTGTACGCCAAGGTTGAAAACAGCGCCTTTCGTTTAATCAAAAACCATACCCCTGGTGCTTATACTTTTATTTTAAAGGGCACCAAAGAAGTACCTAAGCGTTTGTTAAACGACAAGAAAAAAACCGTAGGTTTGCGTATTCCGCAAAACAAAATTGCGCTGGCGCTTTTGGAAGAGCTGGGCGAACCTTTAATGTCGAGCTCACTGGTGTTGCCTGGCAATGACTTTGCCGAATCCGACCCGGAAGAAATGCGCGACCAATTAGAACGTCAGGTGGATTTAATTATTCACGGTGGCGTAATCGCTGAAAACCACACCACAGTGATTGATTTATCAGAAGACAATCCGGTGGTAATACGTCAGGGTGCAGGCGATAGCAGTGCTTTCGTTTAAGCCCTTCGTACTTGAAGCTGCAGCTTTGTTGACTTCATGCGCTCGCCCCAGTCACATAGGTAAACTATGCTCCTGGGGTCTCACGCACTTGTCGTCGCGCTGCAACATCAATTACTTTGGGTTGGAAATCCGGTTGAACAATGATGTCTGAGCCTTTAGCCGACAGCTTTGCCAGCCTGACGATACAGCAGCCTTTGCCGCTGGCTTTTGTCCGCGGCGAGGCTGTGCTGGATAAGCCGGAAGATTTGTATATTCCGCCTGAAGCGCTGTCGGTATTGCTGGAAAGTTTCGAAGGCCCGCTGGATTTTCTGCTGTATTTAATTCGTCGTCACCGCTTTGATATTGTCGATTTGCCGATCAATGAAATCACCCTGCAGTATATGGAATACATTGATTTAATGCAGGATATGAACTTTGAACTGGCGGCAGAGTATTTATTAATGGCCGCTATGCTGGCGGAAATTAAATCACGTTTATTACTGCCGCAGCACGACCATAAGTCGGATGAAGAGGTGGATCCCCGTGCTGATTTAGTCCGGCGTTTGCAGGAATACGAAATTATCCGCAAAGCCGCTACGGATATGGACGGCCTGCCGCGCCAGGAGCGGGATTATTTTCCTGCCAAAGCAGCCTTAGATGATAATTTTGAGCCTTATGTAATTTTGCCAGAAGTGTCGTTGCAGGAAATTTTGCTGGCACTAAAAGACATTGCCAAACGCGCCAAGGATTTTCAGCATCACCAGATTAAAAAAGAGCATTTATCCACCCGCGAGCGTATGAGTAAAATTTTGGAGTTATTGCGTGGACGCACCGACTACCTGGAGTTTGCCGAATGTTTTGAGTTATCAGAAGGAAGGCAGGGTGTAGTGGTGAGCTTTTTAGCTATTCTGGAGCTGGTTAAAGAAAAGCTGATACAAGTCATTCAAGTAGAAGCTTATGGTCAAATCCATATCAGATCTTCATAATAGCGGCCTTATTTGAAGCGACAGACTAAGGAGAGGGCATGGCGAAAAAAATTAACGAGCAACAACTGCTGCAGTTAGTCGAAGCCGCTATTTTTGCCTCTGATAAACCTTTGTCTGTGAATGACTTGCAAAGCACTGTGCTGGAAAGTTTTGAGTTAACCCGAAAACGTTTGCAGCAGGCTTTAAGTCAGTTGCAACAGGATTATTTAGGCCGGGGCATTCAGTTGATTGAAACCGCTTCTGGTTTTCGCTTTCAGACCCGCGCTGATTTAAGTGAATATCTGGCGCTATTATGGCCTGAACGTTCACCGCGTTATTCCCGTGCTGTGCTGGAAACTTTGGCACTGATTGCTTATCGTCAGCCTATTACCCGCGGCGAAATTGAAGAAGTGCGGGGGGTGACGGTCAGCAGTCAGATTATGCGAACGCTGCTCGACCGCGGTTGGGTCAAAGTGGTGGGGCATAAAGAAGTACCGGGTCGTCCTGGTTTGTATGCCACCACAGCGATATTTTTAGATTATTTTGGCTTAAAGGATTTAAGCGATTTACCTGCTCTGGCCGAGTTTCAGGCAACGCCGGATTTTTTTAACCCAGTCGTGATGACTGAAGAGATACATTAAATCATGAGTGAAAAACTACAGAAAGTGCTGGCGCGATCCGGTGTTGGATCCCGCCGCGAGATGGAAGAATACATCAGTGCTGGACGTGTGACTGTGGATGGCAAAGTGGCGCATTTAGGCGATCGTATTCATGCCAACCAACAAGTGCGGGTCGATGGCCATCCTGTCAAAATTGCCGCTGAAGCGGAACAGGTGTGCCGGGTTATTGCTTACCATAAACCTGAAGGCGAGATTTGTTCCCGTACCGATCCGGAAGGTCGTCCTACGGTATTTGACCGCCTGCCGAAAATTAAAGACTCACGCTGGATAGCCATAGGCCGTTTAGATATTAATACCAGCGGTTTATTGCTGTTCACCACAGACGGTGAACTGGCCAATCGTTTAATGCATCCAAAGTTTGAAGTTGAACGTGAATACGCAGTGCGGGTATTTGGTGATGTCAACGATGCGATGATCCAAAAACTGCGCACGGGCGTTGAGCTGGAAGATGGTAAAGCCAACTTCAAAAAAGTGAAGTCTATGGGCGGCGAAGGTATTAACCGCTGGTTCCACGTAGTGTTGACGGAAGGCCGTAATCGCGAAGTGCGCCGGATGTGGGAATCGCAGGGCGCTGTAGTCAGCCGCCTTATCCGTATTCGTTACGGTGATTTATTACTGCCTAAACATTTACCAGCGGGTGGTTATGCTGAATACCCGCTGGAAGAAGTAAACTATTTACGTAAATTGGTGCAGATGTCGCCAGAGACGACAAGTTTAATGAAGCCGGAAGACCGCGATGAGCGTCGTCGTCGTATGGCTGGCATTAAGCGTGCCGTGCGTAAGCATCAAATCATGGTGCAGTCGGGTGTGAAACCTGAAGTCGTCAAAGCAGAAAAAGCAGCGGCCGCTTCAAGCGCTAAAGCGAAAAAGCCAAAACAAACTCAGAAAAAACGTACCCGTATCTAACTCTTAAAATGGGGTCAGATCACATTGTTAACTGTTAACAATGTGATCTGACCCCATTTTTTTGAACTAAATTCGGCTTTAATTCATTCAGTTAGCATTAATTTATCTGGTCGGACATCAAAATGACATCTTTGGGCGTCTAACTTAGCAGACAAGTTAAATGACGAAGCCTGAGGAGAAGTAAGATGAACGTACTTGAGCTGAAATTAGGCATGGTGTGCCAAACCAAAAAAGGCATAGGTGTAGTGAGCTGGATTGATGCACAGGACAGAGCTGTGTATTTGTCTGATCTGGATAATAAAGATCAGCATATAGCTGTCTCTTTTGATGATCTGCAGGACGAACCTCAGCTGCATCAAAAAGCTGATATTTATTACTAAGCACTACCTACTTCTGCGTGAATGATAAAAACCCGTTGCAGTCGTCAACGGGTTTGTTGTTTATAGTGGCCGGCCTTGTTACTGTAACCCCGTCATTACCCTCGAGAACTTTTAATGAAAACTATAGGTTTACTAGGCGGTATGAGCTGGGAGTCAACTATTCCTTATTACCGTCAGATCAATCAGCACATTAAACAGCAACTAGGCGGCCTGCACAGCGCCAAAATCATTTTATACAGCGTGGATTTTGCCGACATTGAGGCGTTGCAACGCAGTGGCGATTGGGACAAAGCAGCTGAATTATTGGCTGAAGCGGCAGTTAAGCTGCAATCTGCTGGTGCGGATTGTTTAGTGCTTTGTACCAATACCATGCATAAGGTTGCCGCTGTGATTGAAACCGCTGTGACTATTCCACTGTTGCATATTGCTGATGCTACGGCCGAAGCTATTCAGCTGGCAGGTTTGAACAAAGTCGCTTTATTAGGCACCCGCTTTACCATGGAGCAGGATTTCTATAAAAAACGTCTGACCGAGTCTTATGGTTTAGAGGTGCTGGTGCCGGACGAAGAGAGCAGAGCCTTAGTGCATCAGGTGATTTATCAGGAATTGTGTCTGGGCGTGGTGAAGCCAGACTCACGGCTGCAGTATCAGCAGATCATGGCAGATTTGGTGGTTCAAGGTGCAGAAGCCATTATTCTGGGCTGCACTGAAATAGCTTTATTGGTAAGCGCTGAGGACTGCGCCGTGCCATTATTTGATACGACTTTTTTGCATGCACAAAAAGCTGCTGACTTTGCCTTGGAGCAGGAAGACCGATGATGTTGTATTTATACCTCGAAGTGGATTTGTCGGATGATGACGCCGACTTAGATGAAGTAGCGCGGGACAGTGGTCATACCTTGAGTCATCCGCAGCTTTTGGACTGGGATTTATTAGGTGTAACCAATTGGCATGGTCATGCCTGCCTGGAGTTTCAGCTAGAGATGAAAGAGGCTATTGATGATACTGAGCTACATCAATTGATCAGTGATATTCAGGTGCAAATTTCGCATCCGGCGGTATCCTCCAGCCGCTCAGTACATCTCAGTAAAAATGGGGTCAGATCCTGAGGGATCCCCACGAATTTTTCATTAAGCAGCCCACCGGACAGCATACTCAGCAGTATGCTGTCTGAACCGTTCGATTATTCCAAACTCGTTTTCTACGTCCATATCTTCCT
>NZ_BMLH01000004.1 GCF_014645135.1 Rheinheimera tangshanensis | reverse complement strand
CTTCCTACGCATTACTCACCCGTCCGCCGCTAGGTCCGAAAACCCCGCTCGACTTGCATGTGTTAGGCCTGCCGCCAGCGTTCAATCTGAGCCATGATCAAACTCTTCAATTAAAGTTTAATTGCTGCCGAAACAGCTGCTCAGTATCACTGACTTAAAACGTCTGCTCTTTCGAACAGATTTCTGTATAAGTCACTTCACTGATAAATATTCTTTGTGCGATTGCTCGCTGCAGAATCTAAACCGTGAGTGCCCACACAGATGATTGATTGCTTATTGTTAAAGAGCAGTGCTGAACCGGTTAAGACCTTGTTCAGCGGGAGGCGTATCTTACACTTCCCAGAATTTGTGTCAAGCCAGAGAATTTAATTTATTTATCAAACTCACCTACTCAACTTGCTTCGCTTCACTTTTGAGCCTTTCGACTCGGTCGCGCTTCGAGGCGGCCATTTTAGTGATTTTCAACTCCGTGTCAAGCGATGTTTTGCATCATTTTTCACTTCATTTCAAAACCACCCCAGAGCTGCTTTCGCACTACCCCGTTGGCATGGCGCGCATTATAGGGAGTTTTAAATCCTGCACAACCCCTAAAATGACAATTTGATGATATCCGTGATCGTTCGCTCAGAAAAAAAGCAAAACGGGCAAAAAAGACACTTTTTTGCCCGTTTTATTAAAATAAATGACGATTATTATAGAAAAGCTGCTATTACACCTTAAATTGCTTCACCAGATCTTTTAAATCCTGGCTTAGTTGAGTTAAACGCTGAGTAGATTGATCGCTACCTTTAATAGCGCCGGCAGTCTGATGCACCAACTGACTAATAGTATGTACGTTCTGATCCACTTCGCCAGCCACTGCACTTTGCTGTTCAGCTGCGGTAGCGATGTGCGCATTCATATCGGAAATTTGTGCTATCGAGTTGGCTATGTCCGTCAACGCTTGCTGAACCTGAGCCGCCAGATTGATATTCAGTTCTGCTGCAGTTTTACTTTCCTGTACAGCAGCTGTCATTTGCTGAGTACCTTGTTGCAGCTCAGCAATAATGCCGGAGATTTCCTGAGTCGATTTTTGTGTTTGATGCGCCAGAGTACGAACTTCATCTGCAACCACTGAAAAGCCCCGGCCATGTTCGCCAGCTCGGGCTGCCTCTATAGCTGCATTCAGTGCAAGTAAGTTAGTTTGATCAGCCAGCTTATTAATGATGTTCAGTACATGACTGATATTTTGTGACGAGCTATATAAAGAAGATGCAACTACCGAGCTTTGCTCTATGGTTTGGCTTTGAGTATGAATACTCTGTACTGAAGCTTTCATTAACTTCATACCCTGCTGAACCAAAGTTTCAACCTGGCCTGTTTCATGATTAGCTTGTTCAGCACTTTGTGCCACTTCAGCTATAGCAGAACTCATCTGTGTAATAGCAGTAGCAACCATATCGGTTTCTTGTTGTTGCTGCACACTCTCTTTTGAAATTTGCTGAGAAATACGAGCTACATCCAAGGCACTTTCGCTGACCTCAACAGAAGTAACACCGACAGAAGTAATCAACTGGCGGATTTTGCCAACAAAAAGATTAAATGCTGTCGCCAGTGCGGCTAATTCATCTTTACCGTCATAACTAAGTTTAACAGTGAGATCACCATCGCCAGAGGCGATATCCTGCATAGCAGCTACAACATCGGTCATAGGTTTTACAACAGATCGTGTGACATACCAACTTAATGCCAGCATCAAACCCACAACAAAAAGGACCAGAACAGCAAGTTGAATAGCGACTTCATAAAAAGAGGCTTCGACATCATCAATATAGATACCAGTCCCGACTATCCAGCCCCAGGGCTTAAATAACTCAACATGACTGACTTTGGGTACTTCTTCAGTGGTACCAGGTTTAGGCCAATTATAGAACACCGAATGGGAACCATCATCGACTACACCATCAGCCATATTCTGAAATAAAGGTTCGCCTTGTTTATCTTTAAAGTCGGCAACATCTTTACCATCCAGATCAGGCCTAAACGGATGCATTAACATAGTGACTTGCTGATCAATAACGAAGTAATAGTCATTTTCTTTGTAGCGAATAGATTTTAGTTCAGCTAACGCCAGTTGTTTAGCTTTGGCTTCGTCCAACTCGCCTGAAGCTACTTTGCTGTGATAGTTATTCACTACAGCCACCGCAACCTGAGACAGATACAGAGTAGAAAGGCGTTTTTCCTCCAATATACTTTGCTTGAGGCCACTAAGGACTAGCCAGCACACTAGAATTTGTCCAAGAACAGCAACTCCAACTATAGTAAAAAGCCGTGTTTTGATACTTAAATCTTTTAACATGCCCCACCCTGTACAAACCGTATCTATTTGTTTTGTAGAGAGTAGAGCCGTAGATGGCAAATAGCAAGCAGCACAAAAACCAAGCAGTTTTGTTTGGTAATAAATTAAAGAAGGAAGGTAATTTATCTTTTAGAGTAAACAGGAAAATAAACGAAAGGGTACTCTGTATAAAGAGAGTTGGTGCCGGGGGGGGGACTCGAACCCCCACGCCGTGAAGCGCTAACACCTGAAGCTAGTGTGTCTACCAATTCCACCACCGCGGCAACTCAATTTGTCTCTGTCAACGATGTTTTGGTGCCGGGGGGGGGACTCGAACCCCCACGCCGTGAAGCGCTAACACCTGAAGCTAGTGTGTCTACCAATTCCACCACCGCGGCGCAAAGCGTCGTCGACGGCGTGCATGTTATGCGTCAAGTCGCTAGTCGTCAACTGTCTGATGCAAATTTTCAATGGTTTTCACAAGCACTGCTGAAATATTCAACAAAGTGTTGGCTTTTGCGTCAGGCGGCCTATTAAAAAGCAAAAGGCGAACCTGTGTTCGCCTTTACATCAGACTAAAGCTCGAGTGATCAGTACTTGGCTTTTTTGATTAAACCAATTTCTTCCAAACGTTGCATCAGGTAATCGTTGGAATTGATCGGTTCAGGATAACGGTTAGGCCGCTCTGCACTGATACAGCTATCCAGAGTTTCTATTACATAATCCGGATTTGGATGCATAAAAAACGGAATAGAATAACGTGGCTGACCTGCAGCAGCTCCGGCCGGATTCACGACTCTGTGCGTAGTGGAAGGCAATACATGGTTGGTCAAACGCTGCAGCATATCGCCTATGTTGACCACTATAGTGCCCTCAATAGTAGTGACAGGTAACCAGCTACCATCACGGCGCAGAATTTCAAGACCCGACTCGTGTGAACCAACCAACAAAGTGATCAGGTTGATATCTTCATGTTGACCTGCACGAATCGACTGAGTCGAAGTATCCTGAATAGGTGGATAGTGAATTGGGCGTAAAATCGAATTGCCGTAATTCACTTTGTCGGCGAAATAGGTCTGATCCTGTTTTAAGAATAAAGCCAAAGCTTCCAGTACCGTATTACCTAACTGTTCCAGCGCAGAGTACAAACCGTAAGTTGCGTCCTTGAATTCCGCCACTTCAGACGGCCACAAGTTTGGATACAAACTTGGATGTGGCGCCGGGCCCGATAATTCACGGCCAACGTGGAAGAACTCTTTTAAATCCGGATGATTACTGTCTTTGGCTTTTTCAACACCAAATCCCGTATAACCACGTGCGCCGCCCTGGCCAGGCACATGATATTTTTGTTTTACTTCAGTCGGTAAAGCAAAAAACTGCTTAATTGCTTTGTAGGTATTGTCCACAACTTCATCCGGGATACCGTGGCCGCTAATGCCACAGAATCCAAACTCAGTGTAGGCTTTGCCAATTTCGGCAACAAAGTTGTCTTTGTCGGTGGCAAACCGTCTGATGTCCAACGTAGGGACTTGTTGTTGAGTCATAGTTGTAACCTATTTAACTTAACGAAAAGAAAAAGCCTGCTATTGCCGCACTCATCAGGTTAGCCAGAGTAGCAGCTAATAGAGCTTTTAAACCCAGCTCTGCAATATCTGACCGACGATTCGGAGCCATCACTCCTAAGCCACCTAACAGAATGGCAATCGATGAGAAGTTTGCAAAACCACATAACGCGATAGTGACGATAATTTGTGTGTGCTCACTCAGCTGTCCTGCTTTGACATACTGAATAAAGTCCAGATAAGCCACAAACTCGTTGATCACTAATTTCTGGCCGATAAAGCTGCCCGCCAAACGGGCTTCTTCCCACGACACACCTAAGATGAATGCCAGTGGTTGGAAAATATAGCCAAAGATCAGTTGCAGAGTTAAGCCTTCAAAACCTACTAAAGTACCCACCCAGCCGATTAAACCGTTCACTAACGCGATTAAACCGACAAAAGCCAACAACATAGCACCGACATTTAATGCCAATTGTAAACCGCTGGCTGCACCTGAAGCTGCAGCATCAATCACGTTGGTATTTTTCTCAACCACGCCAATATCAGCTAAATCATTTTTTGGTGTTTCAGTTTCTGGCAATAAAAGTTTTGCCATCAGTAGGCCGCCTGGAGCAGCCATAAAGCTGGCGGCGATCAGGTATTTCAGTTCAATTCCCATACCGGCATAACCTGCCAGCACAGAACCCGCTACTGAAGACAAGCCCCCTACCATCACCGCAAATAATTCTGAACGGGTCATAGTGGGAATAAAAGGACGAACGACCAATGGAGCTTCAGTCTGTCCTACGAAGATATTGGCCGCAGCACTCATAGATTCAGGGCGGCTGGTACCTAGCAGTTTTTGTAAACCACCACCTAATACTGTAATGATGATGCGCATTACGCCAATGTGGTACAGCACTGCTATTAAAGATGAGAAAAAGATGATCACCGTAAGCACATGAATGGCAAAGACAAAACCATACTTTTGTGCACCAGCATCACCAAATAAGAAGATGATACCAGCCTGGGCGTAAGAAATAATGTTGCCAACAAAGGCAGAAATGCTTAACAGCACGTCTTTACCAAAAGGCACATAAAGTACAAAGGCACCTATGGCCAATTGGATGGCAAATGCACCTCCAACGGTGCGCCACTTGATGCGGCTTCTGTTCGCAGAAGCTAAATACGCTGTTACTAAGATGGCAAGAATGCCAACCAAACTCATCATAGTTATTCCTTGGGTATAGGGTCTGGCCAGTGTAGGCGCAGATGTTTTTGTTCTTGTGATGCCAAATCCCAGAATAGCATCAAAAGATCAAGTAGTTACAGTTTCCGAGCGGGAGTGTTAACCACCGTTTCTGGCTTTAACACTTGTAGTTGCTGTTCAGGGGTTGTCTAAACTTGACGTTTTGCTGCGCGATTATAACAGCAGAGATGAAAAGCTTGCAAAGCAAATGTTGCATCAAGGATCAACCACGAAACAACAGCCAAAATGCAGCTCTGGCTGTTGTTTCAACTCAACCGTGATAAGTTTATTCCTGTAATAACTGGCGAATTTTGGTTTTAATGATGTCGATGGCTATTTCGTTTTTACCACCGCGGGTCACTACTAAATCGGCATATTGCTTGGATGGGTTAATGAATTCAAAAAATGCTGGTCGCACGTAGTTTTCGTATTGCTCAGTAATGGAACTTAAGCTGCGGCCTCTGTCTTCCATGTCCCGCTTAATACGGCGTAGTAAGCAAACATCCAAAGGTGTATCCATAAATACCGTGATATTGAATTGTTGGCGCAATTTATCGTCGGTCAGTAATAAAATTCCCTCCACCAGTACCACTTTGGCCGGGTGCACAGTAATAGTTTCCGCTTTACGGGTATGCGTTTTGTAACAATACTGCGGCATAGAGACAGCTTTGCCATCTTTTAACTGCTGTAAATGGGACGCCAGCAGCTCGTGTTCAAAAGCGGCAGGATGGTCGTAATTGGTCAGAGTACGCTGATCAAAAGACAAATGAGCCTGATCACGATAGTACGCGTCTTCAGCCAACACAGCGATACGCTCACCACCTAACTCCGCTACCAGTTCCTGGTAAACAGTGGATGCAAACAAACTTTTGCCAGAGGCCGAGGCGCCGGCAATAGCAATAATGGTACTTTTAGGCAATTTAAGTCATTCCACAGATAATCAACTACGGCAGATTATCTATGATTTGATGTCAAGGGCACAATTAAATCTCCGCACTAACCACAATTTTAAGTTTTGTTGTTCTTTCAGTTTGCCACTTATTTAGTCATGATTTTTTAATAATTAGGCAGTAAACTATGTGAAGACATGTTATCGAGTATCCGAGAGTCCGTAAAATGACTCTAATCAGCAGCATGTTAAATGTTAGTCAAAATAAAAAATCAACTCAGGAATGAACCATGGCAAATAAACTTAAACTAAGTCGCATTGCTTTTGCAGTAGCGGCAACCTTGGGGGTCATGTCGTCTGTACAGGCGCAGGAAACTTCTTCAAACATCACCGGAAGGATTCTGACTCCAGCAGGTGCTCCTGCTCAGGGAACGATGATCACAATTATTCACGAACCTTCAGGAACATCAAAAAGTGCAACTGTCGGACAAAATGGCTCATTTTCTGCTAAAGGCCTTCGTGTTGGTGGTCCTTATAAAGTAGTAGTCGACTCTCAGGAGTTTCAGGACACTACTGTTGAAAAAGTATTTTTGAGTTTAGGTGAAGCCTACAACATCAACCTTACATTACAAGCACAAAACGTTGAGACTATTACTGTAACAGGTTCACAACTAGCCTCAAGTGAGTTCGGTAATACCAGTCCAAGCTCTGTTTTTAATTTAGATGACATTGAAAGTGCTCCTTCTGCCGATCGTGACCTGAAAGATTTAGTACGTATTGACCCTCGTATCTCTATTTCAGAAGATAATGGCTCTGAATCTATTATTTGTGCCGGTGGTCATCCACGCTTTAGTAGCTTAACGGTAGATGGCGTTCGCATGAACGACAGTTTTGGCCTGAACAACAATGGCTACCCAACAACCCGTATGCCATTCTCTTTTGATGCAATAGATCAAGTAGCGGTAGAGTTGGCACCATTTGATGTACAGTATGGTGGTTTTACTGGTTGTAATATCAACGCAGTAACCAAGTCAGGCACAAACGAAACTCACGGTGGTTTCTTTTATGACTACACTAATGATTCCATGCGCGGTGATAAAGCTGGTGACGACAAGTTCGATTTAGGCAGTTACAGCGTCAAGCGCTACGGTGTCAACGTAGGTTTCCCATTGCTAGAAGACAAATTATTCGGTTTTGTCTCCTACGAAAAACTGGATGGCGCTCAAATTTTCAGTTACGAAGCCCTACAAAACGGTTCAGTAACAATGGAAGAAGTGAACCGGGCTATTCAGATCTCTCAAGACGTCTATGGTTATGATGCAGGTGGCTTACCAGCGTCGGCCCCTGTAGAAGATGAAAAATTATTAATGAAGTTAGACTGGAACATTAATGATTCTCACCGTGCCTCATTGGTTTACAACTACAATGACGGTTTTGAAATTGATCAGTCTGACGACTCAAATGAAAACTTGACTCTGTCAAATCATTTCTACAAAAAAGGTGCAGAACTGAACTCTACTGTAGTTTCAGTATATTCAGATTGGACTGAAAACTTCTCGACAGAAGTTCGTTTAGGTCATACAAAATTAGTCAGCGAACAACGCTCAACTGACGCCGCTAGCGGTTTTGGTGAAGTTCAGATCAGTTCACTGGCAAATGGCGGTACTATTTTCATTGGGCCGGATGACTCTCGCCAATCGAATGAGATGGATTGGACTAACGACACTCTTAAACTTGCCGGTACTTATTATCTAGATGACCACACCATTACTGGTGGTTATGAAACTGAAAATTTAGATATTTACAACCTGTTCATGCAACACACCATTGGTGAATACCGTTTTGGTGGTGACCGTACTCGTAATACTATTGGCGGTGCTAGTGGTTTAGATGACTACGAGTTGGGTATTGCCGACGACGTTTACTACAACAACTCAGCCGGTACGAATAACCCTATCGATGCCGCTGCAAACTTCTCTTATGCAACTCACGCTGTTTATGCACAGGACAAATGGACGTTAGATGATCTGACACTAATGTTTGGTGTTCGTTACGATTGGATCAGCAGCAGCGACCAGCCAAAATACAATGCATTATTCGAAGAACGTTATGGCATCACTAACCAAGCCACTTTTGACGGTAAAGACTTGTTCCAGCCTCGTTTTGGTTTCAACTGGGCCGTGAATGAGAGCTTAGAACTTCGTGGTGGTGTTGGCTTGTACTCAGGTGGTAACCCTAATGTCTGGTTGTCTAACAGCTACTCTAACGACGGTATCACTAACATTGATGCGTACAGAGCTGACATTAATATCCTGAACGCAGTCAAATCAGGTGATGGTCAGGCCATCTTCGATCCATTACAGGCGATGGTTGATCAGGTTACAACAAATAACCCTGCATTAGGTTCAGAGCCTTCAACAAATGCCGTAGATCCTAACTTTGAAATGCCTTCAGAGTGGAAATACAACATTGGCGCAACTTATGAAACTGAGAACGAATATATCTTCTCAGCTGATGTGCTTTACAGCCAAAAGCAAGACTCAGCAACTATTGTTGACCTAAGTAGCTTTGATACTGGTAATGACACTATTGATGGACGCCCAATCTATGCTAAACAGGTTCTTGGCGTAGTTGGAACTCGTAATGTCACTCGTAACTCCTTATACAGTGACTTATTGTTGACTAACGCTCCAGCTGACGGCAGTTCAACCACTATTTCTGTCGCAGCGAAAAAAGAGTATGACTTTGGTCTGGATGCTCAGATTGGTTATGCTTATAACAAATCTAAAGATTACAACCCAATGACAAGCTCTGTGGCGTTTTCAAACTTCACAAACATCTCTGTGTCAGATCAAAATGACCCAGGCGTTGGCACGTCAAACTACGAAGTACCTCATAACTTTACATTGAGTCTGCGTTACACTATGGAACTGGTAGGTGGTTATGATACTAGTTTCTCTCTGTTCGCAAACCGTAAAGCAGGTCGTAACTTCTCTTACACCTTTGATAACTTCCAGCCAGGTACTGACTTAGCTGACTACCGCTCATTAATGTATGTACCTACATTAGAGCAATACGGTAACGACGTAGTCTTTGCATCTGCAGCAGTCGAAGAAGCTTTCGATCAATTCATTGCTGACGCCGGCTTAGAAAAATACCGTGGTCAAATTGTGCCTCGTAACTCTGGTGAATCAAGCTGGTATACCCGTGTTGACTTTAAAGTGGATCAGGAATTACCTGGCTTCACCGAAGGTCACTCAGCGAATGCGTTTTTTGTAATCAAAAACTTAGGCAATATGTTGAACAGTGATTGGGGCGTTCAACGTCGTGGTCCTTTCAACTCAGCTGCAGTTGTTGATGCAACAATGAACGCTGACGGCAGCTATAGAATCAATAGTGTGTCACCACAAAACGCTGCAGAATCAGTCTTCCAGGTTGGTTCGCTGTGGGAAGTGGTTATGGGCGTGAAATATCGTTTCTAAGAAATAGCGTCGCAAAATTAGTTTGAATACTAACTTTTGAGAAGTTGACCTGAAAAACCGATGGTTCTTACCATCGGTTTTTTTTATGATGCAAACCAGATCGGTGGTTGTCTTTTCCTCTGAAAAACAAATATCCCGAAACATGGAGCAGAATGTGAAAATCACTTTACTAAAAAAACTATTACTGACTATCCCCTTCATCTTTCCTTATGGAGCACTAATGGCGTCAGACCAACTCACAATAGCCACATTTAACGTCAGTATGGAATCCGAAAACTATCTGCCCAAAGGTGTTGCTGGAAATCCACAGGTTCTGAGCACTCTGCTCGCAGCTGGAAATCATCCACAAATTAAAAATATCGCCGCTATTGTGCAACAAACTCAGCCCGATATTCTGCTGCTGAACGAGTTTGATTACATTGAAGACCCAGCAGCAGGAGTGCAGCTGTTTATCCGTAATTATTTAAATAAGGCGCAAAGCGCTGATGGCAAAACCATCGATTACCCCTACTTCTATTACAGCCCAGTCAACACAGGTCAACCCAGTGGTTTTGATTTAGACAATGATGGCCAACTGACCAATAAAGGTGCTGACGCTTGGGGTTTTGGTCAGTATCCGGGCCAGTACGGCATGATGCTGTTGTCGAAATATCCGATAAACACCAGCCAAGTCAGAACCTTTCAGCATTTTAAATGGAAAGATATGCCTGGCGCTTTGCAAACCAAAAAAGCCGATGGTTCCCCCTGGTACAGCTCTGAAGCCTGGCAGTTAATGCCACTGTCATCGAAAGCGCATTGGGATGTGCCTGTGCTGGTGAATAAGAAGTCTGTACATGTGCTGATCAGCCACCCTACTCCGCCTGTGTTTGACGGTGAAGAGGACAGAAACGGTAAACGTAACCACGATGAAGTAAGATTCTGGACCGATTATTTAACTCCGACAAAAGCCACTTATATTTATGATGACCGAGGCAAGAAAGGGGGCCTTGGTGAAGATAAAATCTTTGTGATCCTTGGCGACTTAAATTCCTCACCTGTTGAGGGGAATGCCTACAAAGAAGGTATTGGTAATTTATTAATGCACCCAAGAGTAGATAGCAGTTTTACGCCACAAAGTGCCGGCGCCAAAGCCCATAGCCCAGACAGCCCCTATGCATCTACTCATACCGCAGGTTGGCGGATGAGAGCCGATTATGTACTGCCGTCCAAGCAAGGTTTTAAAGTGTTATCCAGTGGAGTGTTCTGGCCAAAAAAAGGCGAGCCTTTTTATGAACTGGTGGCGGATCGTACTGCAAGCTCAGATCACCGTCTGGTCTGGGTAAAACTAAAACTGACGGCTCAATAGGCCGTCAACAAAAAACGGAGCCTATTAGCTCCGTTTTTTTATTCTTATTAGCAAGATGATTACTTCTGCTCAGCCAAAGGCGCGCTGTAAGCCAGCTCCATATCCCATGGCAATTGGATCCAAGTGTCTTGTTCTATATCAGTCACATAATGATCAACCAGCGGCTTACCCTGAGGTTTAGCATACACAGTGACAAAACAAGCGGTAGGAAAATGCTCCCGCAGTGCTTTGGCGGTCTCGCCCGTATCCACCAAATCATCCACTATCAATAAACGTGGGCTGTCCGCTAAAGCAGCGTCTTTCAACACTTTTAACTCACGTTGTTGATCATGGTCGTAACTGGAGACACAAATGCTGTCCACCACCCGGATATTCAGCTCTCGCGCCAGAATAGCTGCTGGCACTAAACCACCACGGCTGACTGCGACTATGCTGTCAAAATCGCGGTTTAACAGCCCTTTCGCTAACTCTTTGGTCGCTCTGTGAAAAGCTTCCCATGACACATAAAACATTTTATTGGTGGTCAGTGACATAACTATTCCTT
This sequence comes from Rheinheimera tangshanensis, assembly GCF_014645135.1. Classification (GTDB taxonomy): domain Bacteria; phylum Pseudomonadota; class Gammaproteobacteria; order Enterobacterales; family Alteromonadaceae; genus Pararheinheimera; species Pararheinheimera tangshanensis. The sequence goes on along the minus strand of NZ_BMLH01000004.1, from coordinate 356,708 downwards.
AAACCAAAGCTAATGCGATTTCAACCATCTCATTAAAAGAGGTCTGACGTAATTCAGCACTTAAAGCTTCACCTGTGCGGATATGATCGCTGACTGTCATAATAGCCAGAGCTTTGATACCGAACTCAGCTGCTACGCCATATAACCCTGCAGCTTCCATTTCGACACCTAATACACCATACTTTTCCAAACGATCAAACAAGGTTGGATCAGGGTTGTAAAACAAATCTGAGGTAAATAAGTTACCCACTTTGACATCAATATTTTTGGCACGGGCAGCAGCGACAGCACGTTCCAGTAAACCATAATCTGCTAAAGCGGCGAAATCCAGATTGCCACCTAAACGATTACGGTTGACGTTTGAATCTGTACTGGCCCCCATAGCAATGACCACGTCACGCACTTTAACATCCAGCGGTAAACCACCACAGGAACCAATACGAATGATGTTTTTTACACCATAAAACTTGACCAGTTCAGTGGCATAAATAGACATAGAAGGAATGCCCATGCCAGAGCCTAACACGCTGACTTTTTTGCCCTGATAAGTACCGGTATAACCGAACATATTACGCACTGTGTTGACACATACCACGTCCTGTAAAAAGGTGTCGGCTATATGTTTAGCGCGCAGTGGGTCGCCAGGCATTAACACGGTTTCTGCAAAAGCGCCTTCAGGCGCATGAATATGAGGAGTTGCCATGATTTACTCTAAATTAAGAAGCTAAAAAGGATTGGCCATAAGGCATGGCCGCTAAATCAAAATAGTCGGCCAGACTCTGGCCCATATCAGCGAAACTTGCTCTTTCGCCTAAATCTTTCGCAGCGCGGTTTTTACCGTAAAACAGCACTGGTACATATTCACGGGTGTGTTCTGTTCCTACCCAGGTAGGGTCACAACCATGGTCGGCGGTTAATAGCAGCACAGCATCTTCATCCAGCGCAGCCATAATCTCCGGTAATCGGGTATCAAAATACTCCAGCGCTTCACCATAACCAATAGGATCACGGCGATGGCCATAGTTCTGATCAAAGTCGACCAGATTGGTAAACACCAGGCTACGTTCTGGTGCTATCGCCATTTCGGCCAGAGTTTTATCCACTAAAGCTGCTAAACCTGTAGCTTTTACCTCTTTACTGATGCCCTGATGTGCATAAATATCGGCAATTTTACCAATGCTGACCACAGTACCACCCGACTGAGTCAGAGTATCCAGCACTGTAGGAGCAGGAGGTAAGACCGAATAATCTTTTCTGTTACCAGTTCGGGCATAGTTTGTTGCTTCGGTGCCTAAAAAAGGACGGGCAATCACCCGGCCAATGTTATAACTATCCAGCAGTTCCCTGGCTATTTCGCAGAACTGATACAGCTTGTCCAAGCCAAAATGCTCTTCATGAGCTGCTACCTGAAATACGCTATCAGCCGAGGTGTAACAAATAGGTTTGCCGGTTTTGATGTGCTCATCACCCAGCTTCACCAGAATATCAGTGCCTGATGCATGGCAATTACCCAAAATGCCAGGCACACCAGTGCGACGCACTAATTCGTCAATCAATTCAGTCGGGAAGCTGCTTTGTTTATCATGGAAATACCCCCAATCAAACAACACAGGCACACCGGCAATTTCCCAATGACCGCTAGGCGTATCTTTCCCACTGGAGAGTTCACGGGCATAACCATAGCTGCCAACTAAAGTTGGACTGTCGTCAACTAAAGCCATTTCACCACTGGCAGCAAAACCAGCTTTAACCAAACCTAAGCTAGCCAAATGAGGCAACTTTAACTGGCGGCCTTTGGCTTGAAAAAAGGCTTTGCTGATGCTGGCAAAGGTATTAGCGCCGACGTCACCGAACTTATCTGCATCGGGAGCACTGCCGATACCGAAACTGTCCATCACTAGAATTACTGCTTTTGACATACTTACCTACCTATTACGTCCCCCATCATAAACATATGATGAGGTTCGGTACAGCCAGCCACAAGTGGCAAAATTAAAAAGGGCACGCAGCTTATGCAAAAACGTGCCCTTTGGCAATCCCATCTTTTTACATTCTGCTAACTGATTTTGAATTTTCCTACTAAGCCAAATAAGGTATCTGACAACTGGCGGATCTCATTCGACAGCCGATCATTATCTTTGGCTATATTTCCTGCTGCACTGGCCTGATCATGCAACGCATAAAGGTTCTTAGTAATTTCCTCCGACACTATAGCTTGCTCTTCAGTCGCGGAAGCGGTTTGGGTCGCCATATCATTCACCTTAATGGATGATTGTTGTAACTGGCGAAATACTTGTTCGGCCTGAGAAAAACTACTGACGGTTAAATCTGCGTTAGTTTTACCGCTGTTGATGGCAGTTGCAGCCTCATTTACCCTACTTTGCAGGGCTTGTATCATTTCCTGAATATGATTGGTACTTTGCTGAGTTCTGGAGGCTAAAGTACGGACTTCATCTGCCACCACTGCAAAACCACGTCCCTGCTCTCCGGCACGAGCCGCTTCAATAGCTGCATTTAATGCCAATAAGTTAGTTTGTTCAGCTATGCCCCGAATTACATCCAACACCGAAGCTATATTTTCAGAGCTGTTTTCCAGCTCGCCTGAACAGGCCAGAGCTTTATCCACATCTTTGGTTAAATTGGCCATACTTTGAGTCACACTGTTGACCACCACTAAGCCACGCTCAGCACTGATTTTGGCTTCGTCGGCTTCATGCGCCGAATCTGTGGCAACTTGCGCCATTTCTTTGTTTGCTAAGGTCATTTCGTGCACTGCACTGACAATAGAATCAGAGGCTACATTCAGGGAGCGGGTAATATCATTGGTTTTTACAGCAGATTCAGACAGTACCTGAGTTAACTTACTTAGCTGAGCTGCCTGTTGCAGCACTGACGCTATCAAATGACATAAATTGGCAACAAAACCATTAAACTGTTCTGCCAGCGCGGAAAATTCGTCTTGTGAGCTGGTATCCAGCCGAGCAGTTAAATCACCATCACCGGAAGCAATTTCAGATAAACGAGCCGTCAAGGCATTGATTTGTGTAGTCAAAGATTTAGGCACACTGTAGCTAAACCAGCCAGCAATCAACAAAATAACAGCGGTAATACTGTAGGTCGTATTCTGAAAAAAACTGATTTCGGATGTCAGAACTTGTTGCTCGCTAATGGATTTATTTAACGCAGCTTCGCCTGCTTTATCCAGAACACTACGAAGCGCGGCAAATTGAGTCTGCTCCTCAGTAACAAGATCAGCGCCAGCATTACCTGCTCTGCTTGCTGCAAGCAACGCATTTACGCTTTGATACCATAACTGATAATCCTGTTCAAATTCTGCAAATTGCTGCTGTACATCCGGATAACTCTTTAAAAATTTTAAATAATCAGCAAATCTTTGTTTCACTTGCTGAGCATTATCCTCCACTTCAGTTTCCAGTGTGGCACTGTCACCTTGTTTAGTCAGGTGCATAGTGGTCGCTAGTTTTGCCTGATATAAATCCCGGTCAGCATTTAAAACCACAGAAATAGCCTGTAGAAAATTATCAGCCTGTATCGCTAATGCATTCTTTTGTAAGCCAGACAAATAGCTGAACATGGAGACAACAATTAATAAAGTGAAAGCCAGAATAAGCATAGGTAAACTGCTTTTAACTCTGATACTGTGCAGATTCATAGTGAGTCCTTGCAAGGGTGTAAGACTGCACTAAGTATTGATAACAGAATGACTTTTGCCAAATTTTTCGAAAAATAGTTCTGTACTATCGTGAAGCGGCACTACTGCTTCGTGATGAACTAAAGTAGCAACTCCACGTATATGTCTGCGAATAAACAGATGGGGATTGGAATGAAGACAGCAGTAATTACAGGCACAAGTCGTCGCCTTGGTGCATATCTGGCAGAAAAGCTCAGTGCGGAGGGTTATCTGGTATTTGGTTTCACCAGGCAGATAAATCCTGAACAGCAGTATCTGACACAACTTGTTGTGGACTATCAGTCGGCAGACTCAATTCTTTCTGCAGTAGAACAGCTAAAGCAACAATGCTCCACTATTGATCTGTTGATCCACAACGCGTCTTTGTTCGAGAAAGATGAATTACACACCGAAGATACAGTGGCTTTTTATCAGGCTTTATTTGCTGTGCATATGCAGTTACCGGCGCTATTAAATCAGCAGTTAGCGCCACAGATAGCAAAAACGCCTGGTGGTGGTTTAATAGTCCACGTTACTGACATTTACAGTGAAAATCCAAATCCGGCTTTTTCACTCTATTGCAGCACCAAAGCTGGACTTGAAAATTTAATGAAATCAGCAGCCAAAGCTTATGCTCCGCACATCAGGGTCAACAGCATTCAACCCGGTCCTATTATGTTTTTACCAGAGCATAGCAAGAGTGAAAAACAGCAGGTGATGCAACAAACCTTAATCGCAGAGGAAGCGGGTTTCGAGCCAATTTATCAGGGCGTCCGGTTTTTGGTCGACAATAAATTTGTCACCGGTTTGAGCCTGAAAATAGATGGCGGCAGGTCGCTCGGAAAATAACTGGCTATCGAATTGAATAGGCGCGGGTTTACTGGCTGGGTTAAACACTTGTTGAATGTAAGACTCAGTCAGTTCAGTTTTCCATGCTTCAGACCAAAGTGGCTGACTACAAATAATGTCTAAATCGCAGCTGCGATCTTTAACACTTCGTTGCGGATCGCTTCTGTCGCGTCCGAGCGACTCTTCAATACGACAAAGCTCCGCCTTTAATGCAGAGGCCGACAGCTGTGTTCTCAATACGAATACCGAATTGATAAATACATTGCTGGACTCAACCAACTCTGCCTGAGTATAAACGCGTGGATACAAATACAGTGAACCAAAGGTTTTAGCTAAAATGCTGATTGCTTCGGCCACATGCTGCTCAGGTTGAATATTTGAGCCTATCGAAATCACGTAAAACATAAAACTCCTTTTGATTTAGTACATAGCTCTGACTGTTTGAGGCGTTTTACTCAACTGCACACGTTGTCCTTGCCTGGCGAAACCAGCAAAATGCTGCTCTACCATCTGTTGATAATCCGGCCAGTGGTCTTCATAGCTCATTAAATAGATTTTTTTACATAGCTCCGCCGGGTACAAACTCAGTAGCGAATGTACAGAAGCATGCACAGGGTTGTATTCGGTTAAGGTGACATCGTGCAAAACCAGATCAGGTTTTAGCTGCATGAGTAATTGCGGTATAGCTACGGTATCGCCTGAGTAAAAAACACTCTGATTGATCATCAAACCAAAACAAACCTTGCCTGGTGTATGAGAAACCCGGTGTAACTGATAAAAATTACCGAACAACTCGAACTCATCACCTTGTAATAGCTCGAGATCAAAGTAATCGGAAAGCTCATTTTCGCCTTCGCCATTTCTCGCCAGAACACCTTTTAAGCACTGATGCCACAACTCGTCATACAGTTCATGATGCAAAATCAACCGTGCTTTTTTCTTATATTTGTAACGGCCTTCATTCGCCAGTCGTTCCAGGCCGAACATATGATCCGCATGCACGTGTGTAATAAAAACTGCATCAATGTCTTGTAATTTTAACCCCTGAGCCGCCAGAGCGGGCTTGATGGTGTAGCCACAATCAATCAACATATTGCCTTGTGAATTGGTGACCAATGCATTGTTATTAAACAATGTATCAGCTTCTGAGTGACCACAGCCGAGAATTAACAGTTCATTGGAATTGGACAACATGGTGGATTTCTACCTGAATACGGGAGGCTTTTATACTACGACTTTTACAATGAATTGTATCACTGCATAAGCAGATCTTTTTACCAAAGCACACCTGACCAGTGACTGTACCTTAGTGCTATAGCATCAGCGACGTAAAGTGACCAGAATGAGGCACTGGCTTTAGTTTTCTCAAGGACAATTCAGATGAAAATCTTTCCTTTAACCTTATTAGGTTGCCTCGCTTTTGCTTTAAGTAGCACAGCCTCAGCTGATGTGCCTTTACTAACACTGAATTTAAAACAAACCACAGTGTCGGGTTTATCCAGCGGTGGTTATATGGCAGCCCAATTTCAACTGGCTCATGCCGATTGGGTAAAAGGAGCCGCCATAGTAGCGGCCGGACCTGTGTATTGTGCGCAGAATAATTTACTGACAGCCTTGGATCATTGCATTAATAAAATCACCAGTCCCATCCCTTTGGCTGAGCTTACCAGACAGTTAAAAGATTGGTCGGCTCAAGGCTTGTTGGCGTCTGAGGCAGAGATCAAACAAAGCAAAATTTGGTTATTGCATGGCACTGCCGATCAAAAAATTACCAAACAAGTGGCTGACACACTCTATCAGCAGTACCAAGAGTGGTTACCTGCAACACAACTCAGTTATGTGCAGGATAAAAACTTCGCCCATCATATGCCTACGCTCAGCGAGGGCAGCGCGTGCAATAGCTCCGAAGCACCGTTTTTAGGCAACTGTAATTATGATGCAGCAGGTGAAGCGCTGAAGTTTATTCAAGCCGACTTAAAAGCGCCCGCCACTCAGAGCAGCGGCACTGTCTATCCCATTCAACAGCAAAAAATAGCTGGTCAGCTGGCCGCCACTATGGCGGAGCAAGGATATGTCTATGTACCAAAAAGTTGTGAGCAAGGACAGAGCTGTACTTTGCATATCAGCTTTCATGGCTGCAACCAGCATGCAGACGCAGTTGGGATGGCTTATGTCGAAAAAGCGGGCTTTAATCGTTACGCCGACAGCAACAATATAGTGGTGCTTTATCCACAAACCCGTGCTTCCAACCTAATGCCAATGAATCCACAAGCCTGTTGGGACTGGTGGGGATACACTGATGCTAATTATGCCAACCGTAAAGGTCAGCAAATTCAAGCTGTTGTTAAATTAGTTCAATCACTGAGTAGCAAATAACTCTGGACAGAGCCCAGCTACCGCTGGGCTTTTAACCATAAAGCCCTTCTCGCTAACTGCGCCGTAGTCGCCTCTTTGTTTTCTGTTAAAACCCAGCTTGGATCCGCGCTAAAAGTTACTTGTGTCGTATAAGTTTTACCGCGACTGCGAAAACGCAACTCTGCACTCTCCCCGGCTTGATGACGAGCCAGCGCTTTGTCCCACTGAGCTTTAGAGCTTAATTTGTAACGCCCCAACGTTAAGAGCACATCACCTTTGTCCACCCCTGCCTGATACAAAGGTGTACCAATCAAGGTATTACTATCGACTTTGAGCGCTTTATCCTGTTCCACCAGCGTGGCTGCAGTTAAAAAAGCTTGAGTCGGTTTGGCTGCAGCTAACTCTAACCCCATAGCCACAAATAAGGCTTCAAAATCAGGTAATTGCTGGCCGTTGACATAATGGTTAAAGAAGTTCTTTGCAAAATCCGGATTGGCCGTCAGCTCAGCCAACGCCTGCTGCAGATCCTGCTCAGTATAAGGACGGCCCACTTTGCCGTACTCCTGCCATAACTTTCGCATCAACAGATCCAGGCTTAAACCTTCAAATTGACTCCTTAAGGTTAAATCCAAAGCCAGCCCCAATACTTCGCCAAAGGTGTAGTAGGAAATATAACTGTTCGCATAATTAGTAGGGTCAACAGATATCGCAGCATCAACAAAAGGTGCCATCTCGCTCATGCCTGTAGCCGCAAAAAATTGTCTGCCCGGCGACTGCTGCACTTTATTTAGCGCTGTTACTGTTTTATCCAGATAAGTAGCCAAATCAAAATGCCCAGTGCGACTTAACACCAGTTTGCCGTAATAGTTGGTCACCCCCTCGGCGAACCATAAATTACGGCTCATATTGGCACGATGAAAATCAAAAGGTTCTAAATCGGCCGGGCGCAACCGCTCCACATTCCAGGCATGAAAAAATTCGTGCGATAAAGTTTCTATCTGAGCGTAATTTGCCTCTTTCAGCGAGCGCTCGTCGGTCAGAATGGTCGAGTTACGATGCTCCATACCATCGCCATCCACATCAGGCAAATAGTCGGCAATAAACAGATACTGGCCATAATCAAATTGAGGGTATTCGCCAAATATCTTTTGCTGCTCAGCCACTACAGCTTTAGCTTTTTCGACAAAGGTATCGAAGTGCTGCTCTGTCCCCTGATGATGCAGAGCAAGATGAATAGTAGCTTGCGACTGCTGATCGGCGACTTTCCAGCTGCGCTGGCTATAGGCGCTTAGTTCAACCGGGCTATCCATCAGATACTGCAAGTCAGGCGCCATATAACTGCCATCAGAGTGCAACTGAAGCTGAGTGGCTACTTTCCAGTTGGGATCTGGTAAATCAAAACGCAGAGAGGCGGGTCGCTGTGCATAATCCTCTGCAAACAGTAGTGTAGCAGGCATATTTAGATGTGCGTGAGTGCGATCTATCTGGTTATAGGTACCATCGCCCCTATCACCGTAAAGACGATACCTCACTATCACAGTACCATCATGCTGCCCCACAGACCACTGACTAGGGCTGATACGCTGCAAAGGTAAAAGATTGCCTGCACTGTCCGTCGCGTTCAAATCATAGATATTTTTCGCAAAAGCATGAGGCGCGTAACGACCCGGCGAGGCACTACTCATACTCAGCAATAAGTTAGCTGAGCTAACCCCTTGAAATCGTGCCTGAATAGCGGCCTCATGGTGCGCTCTGTTGCTAAACGACAACTGATAACTGACTGCAGGTTTCAACGGAGTTTCTGTGGCAAGCAAGCTGAAACTCAATAAAGTGAGCGAAGACAAGGCAAAAAGCAGACGCACTGTGTAATCCTTTTTAGCTATCCAGAGAACTACGATAGAGCAAATAGCGACTAAGTCCAATCTGTCGCATACGACTTCGTCGCAAAAACACTGTCATGTACGGAATTTCAGGGATAAAGACCAATAAAGCTATGGTACGGAGCTGGTGGCTGTTGAATAATAAAGCCAGATACAGCACAGAAGGAGTAGTCAGGTGGTTCAGGCAGTTATTTTTGATATGGATGGGGTACTGATTGATTCTGAACCTTATTGGGCTGAAGCCGAGCAGCATGTGTTTCGCCAGTTAGGCGTGAAACTGGATCCGGCTATTACCTCACAAACCAGCGGTATGACCACAAGAGCAGTGACTGAACTCTGGTTTAAACATTCGCCATGGCAGGGGTTGAGCGTTGAACAGGCAGAACAAGCTGTGATTGACTATGTAGCTGAAGCAGTGCTCAAACGCGGTGTGGTGAAAAAGGGTGTACTGGAGCTGTTGCAACAATTGCAAAGCTGGCAAATTCCGGTCGCACTGGCCACTAATTCACCAGGATCACTGATGAATACTGTGCTGGACAAGCTGCAAATTCGTCCTTACTTTCAGGCTTTATGCTCCATTGAGCTGGTTACACAAGGCAAGCCCAAACCAGAAATTTACCATTTGGCCGCCAGCAAGTTAGGTGTAGCTTCAGAACATTGTCTGGTCTTTGAAGACTCAGTCACGGGTTTAACCGCAGCCAAAGCGGCAGGCATGAAAGTAGTAGCACTGCCCGCGCCACATCACTGGCACAGAGCTGAATATGAACAAGCCGAAAGCCGTTTAGCATGTTTTAGTGACATTCAGCCAGAGCATTTTAAAGTATGGGGATTTGAGCAGATGTCATTGGATTCAGGTTGGAGTGCAGAACGAACGGCAGAGATGTAGTTCTTCAGCAGGATAAAGCCTCTGAACGACAGAAAGCAAAAAGCCAGTCAAAGACTAGCTTCTCAACAACACATCTAAAAGATAGTGCCCAGAGGCGGACCAGGGTTGCCCGGAGCAAACCGGAACAGCTTTAGCTGGCCCGCAGGGCGAACTACATGGATGTAGTTCGTACTCGAAGATGGAGCCTTTGGGCATGAAATAAAAAAGCCAGTCTTGTGAGACTGGCTTTTTTATTTTTATGGTGCCCAGAGGCGGAATCGAACCACCGACACGCGGATTTTCAATCCGCTGCTCTACCGACTGAGCTATCTGGGCGTAACGTGAATGGTGCCGCTTATCCGAGTCGAACGGATGACCTACTGATTACAAGTCAGTTGCTCTACCAACTGAGCTAAAGCGGCAACCTAAACCGGGTGACAGGATTACAAAGCAACCACATCACAAAATCTATGGTGCCCAGAGGCGGAATCGAACCACCGACACGCGGATTTTCAATCCGCTGCTCTACCGACTGAGCTATCTGGGCAACGGGGGGTATTAAACGGATTTCGGCTACCCAAGTCAACTTATTTTTTAGTTGCTTGAATCGTTAGCTTAATACTTGAACAAAGCGGACATTTTTTAAGAGTTTTGCCCGCATTTTTCCATCAATTCGCCGATGTATCCAAAGGCGCAAAAGATTTGACCAACTGATCCAATTCTTTCATTTGTTGCAGATAAGGTTCCAGTTTTGCTAAGGGTAAAGCACAAGGACCATCGCATTTGGCTTCATTTGGATTCGGATGCGCCTCGATAAACAAACCAGCTAAACCCAAGGCCATACCAGAGCGGGCTAACTGAGCAGCCTGAGCGCGACGACCATCGGCCGAATCAGCACGGCCACCCGGACGTTGTAAAGCATGGGTTGCATCAAAAATCACCGGCGCATATTGCTTCATATCGTCCATGCCCAGCATGTCGACCACCAGGTTGTTATAACCAAAGCTGGAGCCGCGTTCGCAAAGGATAATTTTATCGTTACCCGCTTCCTGAAACTTGGTGATGATATGACGCATTTCGTGCGGTGCTAAAAACTGTGGTTTTTTCACGTTAATCACAGCACCGGTTTGCGCCATCGCTATGACTAAATCGGTTTGACGGGCTAAAAAAGCCGGCAACTGAATCACGTCTACCACTTCCGCCACAATAGCGGCCTGGTAAGGCTCGTGCACGTCGGTGATCAGAGGTACGTTAAAGGTTTTTTTAATTTCTTCAAAAATCTTTAAGCCTTCTTCCATGCCAGGGCCACGGTAGGAATGTACTGAAGAGCGGTTGGCTTTGTCAAAAGAGGCTTTAAAGACATAAGGAATGCCCAGCTTTTCTGTGACTTTGACGTAGTATTCCGCCACTTGCATGGCTAAATCACGCGACTCTAAAACATTCATGCCACCAAAAAGCACAAAAGGTTTGTTATTGGCGACTTCAATAGCGCCTACCTGAATGGTATGTTGGTTTGTCACTTAAAATTCCTCAGAAGAAATACCGGATACTTCGGCAATAATACTCTCAATGCAGCCACTGTGGGTAGGACGACAGCTGACGGATTTGCTGTTTCATATGATCATTCGACGGGTCGTCAGGCTTTTGCTCGACAAAATACTGATAATCGCTGATCGCCAAGGACCAATGATCCAAGAGTTCAGACAATAAGCCCCGCTCGCGGTGTAAATACGGATCTCCAGGCTTTTGCTCCAGCAAATGCTGCACCACAGCCATGGCTTGTTCCCGTTTGCCCAGCGCCAGCAACAGCTGCTTTTGTAGTTGCCAGAGACTGGCACAAAAGGCTGGGAAATTTACATCTTCTGTCGCCAGTTCCTGAGTAAGACTCAGCGCTAAACCATTTTCAGGGCTTAATAAACATTGCCAGGCGCCAGTGTATGGGTCGACCCATACTTTCTCCGCTTTAGATAAATGCACCTGCACCAGATATTCACCTTTGTAGCGCACTATATCGCTTTCAAACCCAGCTTGTTGCAACCAACATAACAGCAGTAATACCAACACCAGAGGGTCGGCTTCACGCTGATTAATAGCGTAACTCAATAAAGTTGGCTGATGCATCTCTTCAATCAGCAAGGGCTTGAGCGGGGGTGTAAAAAAGGCATCACGGTAAAAATTGTCTACATGACGAGCCAGCATATTCATCGTCAGCGTTTTTTCAGCACAGGCAGGAGCCATCGCCAACCAGCTTTCTTTTGCCTGCTGAATTTGCGCGGCATCCGTCCACTGCTGCTCTATAGCTAACAATAACTCAAGCAGGGCTAAGCCCTGCTGTTTCAACTCAAATTTCATGTACTACCCAATACAACTCAAAAGGACATCACACAAAAAAATGTCATCACCTGAAAACACAAAACCGATTTAACTCAAAAATAATGGAGTTTTAGTCACAGCTATTTTTGCAACTACAGCAAGCCAGCTTAATGCCCCAACAAAACCAACCCAGCGCATCAGCAAAGTACGACCTTTGAGCGCCATCACGGCCAAACCAATGTAAGCAAATAAACCAAACAGTTTTTCAGTCAGCCATGGGGTTTGAAATGGGTATTGCTGAATGGTCAGCATCAGACCAATAGCTGTCAGCAGCAAAAAGGTATCGACCACGTGAGGCGCAATTTTAAAGAACTTTTTTTGCAACAAAGCTGGCGCTCTTAAACTCAATAAAAACCGCACGGCCAGAAAAGACACACTGAGTGCAATAAACAGCATATGCGAGTGTTTTAATGCCATATACATAAGAAATAGTCCTTAGCTTGATTGAATGTCTGCAGAATAACAAAGCCACCCGCAGGTGGCTTGATTCACCGATGAGTCATACTCATTCTTCGTCTGGGTATTTTTGCAGTATTGCTTCGAGTTTGTCGACCCGGGTTTTAAAAATTTCGACCAGTTTAGGATCAAAATGTTTACCAGACTCGCTTTCAATCTTCTCCAGCACTTGCTCCAAAGTCCAGGCCGACTTATAACAGCGTCTGTGCCTTAATGCATCATAAACATCAGCCAACGCGGCAATACGGCCATAAATGTGAATTTCTTCGCCTTTTTTACCGCTGGGGTAACCTGAACCGTCCCATTTTTCGTGATGGTCCTGGGCTATCACTGCGCCCGCCTGAATGATAGAACGTTTGGAATTCTTTAAAATTTCATAACCTATACTGGCATGGGTTTTCATTACTTCCCATTCCTGGCCATGTAATTTCATTGGCTTATTCAAAATGCCATCCGGTATGCCGACTTTGCCGACATCATGTAAAGGCGAAGCAAACATCAGCTTTTCAGCCTCTTCTTCAGGTAAACCGTAGGCTTTAGCCAGATCGTAACAAATAAAAGCCACACGCTTAACGTGATTACCGGTTTCGATAGACCTGTGCTCCACAGCTTCACTTAAGCGATAGACAATTTCACGTTGGGTATCTTCAATTTCGCCTTGCAGCTGCACGTTTTCATAGGCTATCTGCACGTTTTGTGAAAACAGCTCTATTAAACGTTTCTGCGTGTCTGTCATTTGATTCGGTAAACCTGACACATATAACAAAGAACCGGAAGTGAATTTACTGGTGCAATAAGCCACTAAATAATTGTCGCGATAAACAATACTTCGGCTATGCAATGCCTGATGGAAGGCATCAAGTAATGGTGCATCCAGCACTTCGCTGATCTGCTTGCCCTCTTGTTTTTCAAACTGGCCTAAACCAGCAAAAACCACTAAACGCTCAGGGTCTGCTTCTTCATTGATATTACCGGCCACCAGTGATGAGGTCACCAGCAGGGCATTGTCATTGCAACCTAAAATAGAGGTCAGTTGCTGTAAAACGCCATCAATAAATTGTTCCATCGAGTGAGCGGAAAACAAATCAGCTGAGGCTGTAATAATTTTCTCAAGGCCTTGACGGCTGTGATCAATAGCCAGAATATCTCGGTAAGAACGTAAGCTCGACATCACTACGGTAAAAAGCTTTTGTGCCGTCAACTCAGTTTTGGATTTGTAGTCGTTGATATCGTAATTGACGATCACCTGACGCTCAGGCGCCTGGCCGGGCTGGCCGGTACGCAAAATAATACGCACATAATGATTGTGCAGATCTTCGCGGATATAGCGGGCAACCAGCAAACCAGCGTCGTCGGTTTCCATCACTACATCCAACAGCACTATGGCCGCGTCTGTGTGCTTTGCCAACATGTCACGGGCTTCACGGCCTGAGTAGGCACTAATAAATTCGAGGTTTTTACCCTGAAAAGAAAAATCACTTAATGCCAGTTTAGTCACCGCATGAACTTCAGGCTCATCGTCCACTATCAGTACTTTCCAGCTGCCTCGGGAAACAGACACTATTTCCTCAGGTTCCTCAGCAAATAAAAAATCATTTGCCATGCCACACTCCTTTAGCTTGCTGCGTTTTATCGCTTTGTGTTTATTTATATGCGCTAAACAAGGTTGGGTCAAAGCAAAGTCGTTGAAAATATAAATATTTTGGAGTGCAGTCTTGAAGGAAGCTTTACTGAGTCTTAAGGATCACTCTGGGTCAGAGATAAAGTGTCAGCAAGTCTAATTAGATAAAAGATTAAATTTAATAGTGGTAACGACACGAAATAATCGTAATTGCATGATCATCAACTGCGAAGACCAGTCTATTTGTATCATCTATACGACGAGACCAAAAACCAGCTAAGTTTTCTTTGAGTGGTTCTGGCTTGCCAATACCTTCAAAAGGTGAACGCTTTACATCACTGATCAGTTTGTTTATACGTTTAAGCGTTTTCTTATCCTGAGTTTGCCAATACAAATAGTCATTCCATGACTCGTCCGTCCATGAGAGCAGACGACTACTCATCAATCAAATCCCGTTGAGTCACTTGACCAGCTTTGTATTGTGCAATTGAACGATTCAAATGCTCAGCATTTGCAGGGGAACGCAATAAATGCACTGTTTCCATTAGGCTATTGTAATAATCCAGTGACATCACAACGGCATCTTCTGCATCACGACGAGTTATTACCGCGGTATCAGCATCATTGACCACTGAATCTAACACCGCTTTTAAGCTATTTCTTGCTTCTGTAAAAGACACAATTCTCATAAAACCTCCACATGTACAACTTACAGGACAAGTATAAGCTCAAAGCCCTAACTTGTACAACAAATGGAACAGGTAGGTTGAGGAAACAGCAGCGAGCCTGGCGAGAAAATACGTTGCTAAAGCACCAGTTAATAGAGCTTGTTTCAGGCTATGGCACTTTGCATTTGAATTTGCGAATTTAGGGGAGAGTAGACAAACTTCTCCCCTATTACTTTATCCATTTACCGAACTACCTTCTCGTTCGCCGCACAACGACAATTTCCTGTTCAATCAATTCAGCTTTAGTGTAATTGATAGCATCAGGTACAGGCTCCAACAAATACTTAGGTTCTGATACTTTTGAAGAAGGTGGAATAATAGCTTTAACGGCGTAAAAAATTCCTCCGGCAAATTTTAGGTATTCTTCAACTTTAGGAATTGAATCGCACCAGTAATGCTCCACAGAGGAGTCAGGAAACTGGCATAGTAATGTATGGGACATAAGTTTCAACCTTATAAATGGTCACAATTCGACCAAAGCAAGTATCCTATACACCAAATACCAAATCAACACAAATATTATATTTATCAATTACTTACAAACATAATGTTTACTAATCAATTTTTATATCGAGCTACAACCAGAGCTTTTACACCGTCACACGGGCACGGATAAACCGCGCCCTTACAGTGGGCTTTAAGAGAAGTAATTCAAAGAAAGGACAAAAAAAATTTAAGCGGGAAGCTGACCACCAGTAATACGCCATTGGTCGCCGTAGTCTTTCACCGATTGCACTTGTGTAAAACCAGCTTCAGTTAAAATCTGTTGTACTGCCTCGCTTTGCTGGTAGCCGTGTTCCAGCCATAACCAGCCGGATGGAGCCAGGAATTGTGGGGCTTGAGTGCAAATATGGCGGATATCAGCCAGGCCTTGCTCTGAAGCGACTAAAGCGGAGTCGGGTTCAAAACGCACATCACCTAAGGCTAAATGCGGGTCTTCTGCGTCGATATAAGGTGGGTTGCTGACGATTAAATCAAACTGCTGACCAGCCACAGCGTCAAACCAGCTGCTTTGTTTGATCTGGCAATTGGTTAGCGCCAACAACTGAACATTCTGCTTGGCCAGTTCTACAGCATCAGGTTGTAAATCAACGCCAGTCACAGTCCAGTTTGGCTTTTCTTTGGCTAAAGCTAAAGCTATAGCTCCTGTACCGGTGCCTAAATCCAGTACTTTGGCTTTCACAGGCAAGGGCAAAGCCAGGGATTGTTCTACTAACAGTTCGGTGTCTGGTCTTGGTATTAAGGTGCAAGGGGCAACAGCGAGTTTAAAATCCCAGAAATACCAATGGCCCAGAATATGCGCCAAAGGCTCACCGGTCAGGCGCCTTGTCAGCACAGGTTCCAATAACAACAACTGTTCTTGGGTAAGCTCACGCTCTGGATACAACATCAAAGTGGTAGCATTAATATCCAGCACTTCCAGCAGAATACGCCGGGCTTCCTGTTTTGCATCTGCAGGCACAGGGCCGGTTTCGAGCAAAGGAGTGAGTAACGCAGTAGCGTGTTGCAGCCACTGCGTTAAAGACAGGCTATTAACGGTTTTCATCAGCCAAAGCAGCTAACAAGTCGGCCTGGTGTTCATGACTTAATGGGCCTATCACCAGGTCTAAATCCCCTTCCATCACATCCAATAAACGGTAAATGGTCAGGTTAATACGGTGATCCGTTAAGCGGCCTTGCGGGAAGTTGTAAGTACGGATACGTTCAGAACGATCACCACTACCCACTAAAGAGCGGCGGGTCGATTCTTCCACTAAACGGCGTTTTTCGTCTTCCGCAGCCTGAATACGCGACTGCAACACGCTCATAGCGCGGGCACGATTTTTATGCTGCGAACGTTCGTCCTGACATTCCACCACTATACCTGTTGGTAAGTGAGTGATACGAATAGCAGAGTCCGTTCTGTTCACGTGCTGACCGCCGGCACCAGAGGCGCGGTAGGTATCTACTTTTAAATCTGCAGGGTTAATTTCGATGGCTTCGCTTTCTGGTACTTCCGGCATAATGGCCACAGTACAAGCTGAGGTATGCACCCGGCCCTGAGATTCAGTGGCTGGCACACGTTGCACGCGGTGACCACCGGATTCAAATTTCAAAATACCGTAAGCGCCTTCGCCCTGAATGCTAGCGATCACTTCTTTATAACCACCGTGTTCGCCGTCGTTGCAGCTGACAATCTCCACTTTCCAGCGTTTGCGTTCACAAAAACGGCTGTACATACGGAATACGTCACCAGCAAAAATAGCAGCTTCATCACCACCGGCGCCGGCACGAATTTCCAGGAAGCAGCTGTTGCTGTCGTTTGGATCTTTAGGTAACAACAGAATTTGTAAGTCCTGATCCAGCTGTTCAATCCGCTCTTTGGCCGCTTTGTATTCGTCCTGCGCCATTTCACGCATTTCAGGATCTGAGTCTTTCATCATCTCTTCAGCGCTGGCTAAATCATCCTGCGCCTGACGATACAAACCAAAGGCATGGCTCAGTTCTTCCAGTTGGCTGTACTCTTTAGACAACTCGCGAAAACGACTTTGGTCAGAAATTACGCCAGCGTCACTTAATAACGCCTGAACTTCTTCATAACGTTCGACCAGAGCTTCGAGTTTGCGGTACACCGATTCTTTCATGTTGTTTCTATTTACCTGATTACAGATCTAACAAAGTGTTGATCAAAGATTGTTGTTGAGGTTGCTCGTCCTGCAGTAACTGCCTCAGCGCCTTGGTTGGTGCGTGCATCAACCTGTTGCTAAGTTTAGTCGCAAGTTCAGCTAATACTTTTTCCGGGTCATGCCCTGCAGCAATTTGTTTGCCCGCTTTGGCCAGCAATTCATCCCGTATGGCTTCGCCTTTGTCGCGATAGTCGCGCACTACGTCCAACTGGCCATGCAAACTTAACCACTGACTGAATTCAGTCACGCCCTGTAAAATCATTTGCTCGGCTTCAGCCGCCGCTTCCTGACGGTTTTGCAGGTTTTGCAGCACTATGGACTGCAAGTCATCCACTGTATACAAATAGGCGTCTTCGAGCTCTGCCACTTGCTCTTCAATATCACGGGGCACAGCTAAATCGACAAAAAACATAGGCTTATGGCGGCGTTTTTTCAGTGCCTGTTCCACCATACCTTTACCGACAATAGGCAGAGTGCTGGCGGTTGAACTAATCACCACATCGGCATTGGCCAAGGCTTGTGGCACTTGAGCCAGGCTGACGGCTTCACCGTTAAACTGACTGGCGAGTGCCGCAGCTTTGTCATAAGAGCGATTGGCAACGGTAATTTTTTCCGCCCCCTGCTCCAGTAAATGTTTGGCCACCAGCTCTATGGTCTCTCCGGCGCCAATCAACAGCACTTTGACTTTACCAAGCTGGCCGAAGATTTGCCGGGCTAAACTTACCGCCGCAAAAGCAACAGATACGGCACTGGCGCCAATATCTGTTTCAGTACGAACCTGCTTGGCGACTGAAAAAGTTTTTTGAAACAAACGTTCAAACGCAGGATTAATTGTACCGGCCTGACGGGAATGGCTATAGGCCTGCTTCACTTGCCCGAGAATTTGTGGCTCGCCCAGTACTAAAGAATCTAGGCCACAGGCCACCCGCATTAAATGACTGCTGGCCTGCTGATCCTGATGCAGGTATAAATGATGCTGCAGTTCGGCCAGGTCCAGCTGATGAAATTTGCTCAACCAGTCAATTACTTGTTTCGATTGCTCGGCGCTGCCGCTAAAATACAGCTCAGTTCTGTTGCAGGTAGACAAAATCACTGCGTCGGACACCTGGGTCGTCGTCGTCAGATCCCGTAAGGCGTCCAAAATTTGTTCAGGCGCAAAAGCGACCTGCTCACGTAAGGAGACAGGTGCAGTTTTATGATTAATACCTAAAGCAAAAATGGTCATTCACCTGTTTGGCCCGTTTCGAAAAAACCGGCGTTCGTCAAAAAGAGGGCGAATTGTACGAAAAAGCCCAAACTAAAAAAAGCGTAGAGAAGGAATTAGTGTGTTTGCAGCGATAAAAACTGGTTGTTTTGTAGTTTTCAGTCTGATTTTGACAGGTTGTGCCAGCCAAAGCAGCCAGCTAAAACCAGTTATTCCCCTATCAGCCCAACAACGACAATTGCAATTAGAACAATTGCAGGAGTTTACACTGACCGGAGCCTTAGGTGTAAAAGCACCTCAAGAGAGTGTCAGCGGCAGTTTAAACTGGCAACAACAAGGGCCTTATTTTCAGGCCAATATGACCAACTTTGTGGGCATCAGCATTTTTGAACTGGAAACCGACGCTTTAGGCGCTACGGTTAAAGCAGATGGTGAAACTCATCAAGCACAATCAGCCAGTGCCCTGCTGGACTATTTATCCGGCTGGAGCTTACCTATTGAAGAAATGCCGCTTTGGCTCAAAGGTGTGGCAAGCCCGGAAAGCTTTAATCATCAATGGGATGCGCAGGGACGTTTAACCAGTTTTACTCTAAAAGACAGCCAAGAGCGGGACTGGCAGGTCAGTTATGTGACGTTTTTCCCAGATGCCTTAGCCTTACCCAAAGAAATCAGACTAAAAGCCCAGGCCGATGGCAGCAGTATTAAACTGGTGGTGAGTAAATGGCAACTTTAACCTTATCAGCGCCGGCTAAACTGAATTTATTTTTACATATTACAGGCCGCAGGGCCGACGGTTACCACAATCTGCAAACCTTGTTTCAAATGCTTGATTGTGGCGACCAGCTTAGTTTCACACTCACCACGGACGGTGAAATCCAGTTTAGTTGTTCAGATAAAAGCATAGAAAACGACAGTAATCTGGTGGTGCGCGCCGCTAAGTTACTGCAGCCTTTAGCCTCGGATAACGCAGGTGTAAAAATCCATCTGGATAAACAAGTGCCTATGGGGGGCGGTTTGGGGGGCGGCTCGTCGGATGCAGCCACTACCCTATTGGCACTGAATCAGTTATGGCAATTAAAGTTATCAAACGCACAGCTTTGTGAACTGGGCTTAAAGTTAGGTGCAGACGTTCCTGTATTTGTATTCGGAAAAACAGCCTTTGCACAGGGAGTTGGAGAAAAATTACAACCCGTTAGTTTGCCGCAAAAATATTACCTGATTGTGACGCCAGAGGTGCATGTCAGCACGGCTGAAGTCTTCGGCAACCCTGATTTAATCCGCAATACGCCCGTCATGTCCGTCAAAGATCTACTAGACTGTGACTGGAAAAATGACTGTGAAACTCTGGTGAAACGGCTCTACCCCGAGGTTGCAATGGTACTGAACTGGTTGATAGAATACGCGCCGTCCCGAATGACAGGTACCGGCGCCAGTGTGTTTGCCGAGTTCCAGGATGAATTAAGTGCCCGTCAAACCCTTGCAAAACTACCGCCACCGTGGCGTGGTTTTGTTGCTAAAGGGGTCAATCAGTCTGCTGTTTTGACTGAATTGGAACAAGCCGTATGACGCACAGCAGGCGACACAAAAGGCCTGCTGCATTATTAACCGGACTCACAAACTGCCCTGAGGATCCTACCGTGCCCGACATGAAGATTTTCGCTGGTAACGCCATACCAGAACTCGCCAAGAAGATAGCCAGCCGTTTATATATCAAGCTGGGCGATGCCGAAGTCGGCCGTTTTAGTGACGGTGAAGTCTGTGTACAAATCAATGAAAACGTCAGGGGATCTGACGTTTTTATTATCCAGTCTACCTGTGCCCCTACCAATGACAACCTGATGGAACTCATTGTGATGGTAGACGCCTTACGCCGTGCCTCTGCCGGTCGTATTACTGCGGTTATCCCTTACTTTGGTTATGCCCGCCAGGACAGACGCGTGCGTTCTGCCCGTGTGCCTATCACAGCCAAAGTAGTAGCCGACTTTTTATCCAGCGTAGGTGTAGACCGTGTATTAACGGTGGACTTACACGCTGAGCAAATCCAGGGCTTCTTCGACGTCCCGGTGGACAACGTGTTTGGTAGCCCGGTATTGCTGGAAGACATGCGCAAACGTGAATTCGTAGCGCCAGTGGTTGTATCTCCGGATATCGGTGGTGTAGTGCGTGCCCGTGCTATCGCCAAGCTGCTGAATGACGCTGACTTAGCCATTATCGATAAACGTCGTCCTAAGGCCAACGTGTCTCAGGTGATGCATATCATTGGTGATGTCAAAGATCGTGACTGTATTATTGTCGATGACATGATTGATACAGGTGGCACTTTATGTAAAGCCGCTGAAGCCTTAAAAGAACAAGGCGCTAAACGGGTATTTGCTTATGCCACTCACCCGATTTTCTCCGGTTCTGCCGCTGAGAACATCAGAAACTCAGTGATTGACGAGCTGATCATCACCGACACTATTCCGCTGACTGCAGAAATGCGCGCCGTCAGCAAAGTAAAACAGCTGACCTTAAGCGATATGCTGGCCGAATGTATTCGTCGTATCAGCAACGAAGAATCTATCTCTTCTATGTTTGATTAACTTCAGACTGAAGATTTGAAAAAGGCACCGCTCGGTGCCTTTTTTATGTCCATGGAAGGACGGTATGTCGAAACTGTCGGGAACGGTGTTTCGACGATGTCCATGTAGGGACGGTACGTCGCAACTGTCGGGGTGATAGCGGTCTTTCGAAATGCCAACAGTTTGGCATTTCGCCGATATCACGCCTCCGCCTCTGGTGGAGGCCGGAAAATTGTTGCGACGCTTATAGCTTTCATTTGCAGCCTTAAGGCTGCGGTGATACTATAGCGCGCTTTTTTGCGTCGGCTGGATTTATTTCGCCCACCGAAAAAGCTTCTTCCTGGGGTCAGGTCGCGGAA
The DNA here is from genome assembly GCF_014645135.1 of Rheinheimera tangshanensis. Lineage (GTDB taxonomy): Bacteria > Pseudomonadota > Gammaproteobacteria > Enterobacterales > Alteromonadaceae > Pararheinheimera > Pararheinheimera tangshanensis. The sequence continues at coordinate 335,100 of NZ_BMLH01000004.1, read as the reverse complement.
CTCAGGGTCTATTAATTTTTGGAGAATACCATGTCAAACGCCATTTACACGTTAAATGCAGAAGTCCGCTCTGATTTAGGGAAAGGTGCGAGCCGCCGCCTACGTCACGCAGACAAAGTACCAGCTATCATTTACGGTGGTCACAAAGAAGCTCTGTCTATCACTTTAGATCACTCTAAATTGTTACAAGCTCAGGCTAACGAAGGTTTCTACACTCACATCCTGACTATCGTTGTTGGCGGTGAAGAAGTAAAAGCAATCGTTAAAGCTATGCAACGTCACCCGTTCAAGCCAAAAGTTATGCACGTTGACTTCCAACGCGTAGAAGCTGGCCACGAGTTACACACTGTAGTTCCAGTACACTTCATCAACGAAGCTGCTGCTGTGAAAAAAGGTGGCGTAGTTGCTCACCACATCAACGAACTGGCTATCACTGTGTTACCACAGAACCTGCCAGAATTCATTGAAGTGGATTTAGCCAACGTTGAAGTAGGTGTAACACTGCACCTGTCAGACATTAAAGTTCCTGCTGGCGTAACTATCACTGAGTTAGCCAAAGGCGCTGGTCATGACCAAGCCGTTGTTACTGTGAACAAGCCTGCTGGCAAAGCAGACGAAGACACAGCTGAGTAATGACTGAAGCAATTCAGTTAATTGTGGGCCTGGGTAATCCAGGCCCAGAATACAGCCAGACCCGCCACAACGCAGGTCAATGGTTTGTAGAACAACTAGCCCGCCGCTATAACGTTTCTCTTCGTCCTGACAGCAAATTTTTTGGCCTGACTGGCAAATTTGTCACCCAAGGTCAGGAATATAAATTGCTGGTTCCCACTACGTACATGAATTTAAGTGGCAAAGCCGTTGCAGCTATGGCGCAGTTCTATAAACTTTTACCCGAAAACATTCTGGTGGCTCACGACGAAATGGCGATAGCGCCCGGCGTAGCTAAATTTAAACTGGGTGGCGGCCATGCCGGTCACAATGGTTTAAAAGACATCACCAGTAAACTCGGCAATAATGCCAATTTTTATCGCCTGCGACTGGGTATTGGCCATCCTGGCCACAAAGATTTAGTCACAGGTTATGTGCTGGGCAAAGCACCGCAGTCCGAACAGAAGCTGATCGACGAAGCTCTGGATGAATCGATGCGTTGTTTTGAGCTCTGGTTAAGCGATGGCTTAATTAAAGCGCAGCACAGGTTACATAGTTTTAGCGCGGCTTAAGCACAGATTAAGCGCGTCCGGTTCGCAAACGTACGGCTTTGCCGTCTACAGCACAAAGGAAACACCCATGGGTTTTAAATGTGGCATCGTTGGTTTACCAAACGTAGGTAAATCCACTCTGTTCAACGCACTGACCAAAGCTGGTATTGAAGCGGCTAACTTCCCGTTTTGTACTATCGAACCAAATACCGGTGTGGTACCAGTGCCGGACCCACGTCTGAACCAACTGGCAGCTATTGTGAACCCACAGCGCATTCTGCCGACCACCATGGAATTCGTCGATATCGCAGGCCTGGTTAAAGGCGCATCCAAAGGTGAAGGTTTAGGTAATAAATTCCTGGCAAACATCCGCGAAACCGACGCCATAGGCCACGTGGTACGCTGCTTTGAAGACGACAACGTGATCCACGTTGCCAACAAAGTAGACCCGGCAGATGACATAGACACCATCAATATGGAACTAGTGTTATCTGATATGGACAGTGCTGAAAAAGCTATATTCCGCGTCAGCAAAAAAGCCAAAGCCGGTGATAAAGACGCTAAAGCTGAAATGGAAGTGCTGGAAAAAGTAAAAGCGCATTTAGAGCAAGGCTTAACCTTACGTCAGTTAGAATTATCACCAGAAGAAAAAGCGCTGGTGTCCTACATGAACTTCCTGACCATCAAACCTACCATGTACATCGCTAACGTGCTGGAAGATGGTTTTGAAAACAACCCACACTTAGATGTGGTACGTGAAATTGCCGCTAAAGAAGGCGCTATCGTAGTACCGGTCTGTGCTGCTATTGAATCAGAAATCTCTGAACTGGAAGACGACGAAAAAGCTGAATTCTTAGAGTCTATGGGCTTAAACGAACCAGGTTTAAACCGCGTTATTCGTGGCGGTTACTCACTGCTGAACCTGCATACCTACTTCACTGCTGGTGTTAAAGAAGTGCGCGCCTGGACTATCCCGGTTGGCGCCACAGCACCACAAGCGGCTGGCGTGATCCACACCGACTTCGAAAAAGGTTTTATCCGCGCTCAAGTGGTGTCATTCGACGACTTTATCGCCTGTAACGGTGAAGCCGGCGCCAAAGAAGCAGGCAAACTGCGCGTTGAAGGTAAAACCTACGTCTGTAAAGACGGCGACGTAATGCACTTCTTGTTTAACGTTTAAGTTAGACTGATCTGCCTTACAAGCCAAAACCGGACTTTTTAGTCCGGTTTTTTGTTGGGGCTATAGTTTAAACGTATCTTACTTGTAGTTTTTTAGAAGAGTTGTTTGGTTTGTATTTTTCCTGAGCCGATATGATACGAATAGAGTAAATACGACGCTTTAATCATATTTAAAATCAACAGCGAACTTTAAGTTTTCAGCATTTAAATCATACAAGCAACTCAGCCATTTACCTTGATTCGTTTCTATGAATTCATTTCTAAGCTTGACTAATAAATCCAATATTTCATTGTTTGCTTTAGCACCACCTGCAAAGTAATTTATGGCTCCCATATCATCAAAAAAGCTGAACTTAAATGTCCCTACATCATCCTCATTTGACAACTCCGCATCCATCAAAATTTTTTTAGCATTTTGAGGCGCTCGCTCTAACAAGATTTGGCCAATTCTCGTATATATAGCCATATGATTCATTATTCACCTCAATGAAGACCACTCAGGGTAAAGACTTACGTCCAGCCCAAGAGTGTTTAACGTAAATCTTAAGTTTCAAATTACTGTACGCCGCAGTAGTATTGATGCGAAGTTTAGTAGATGTCCAGTAAAGAGTTTGTTGCGCAAGCCCAACTTACTTCGTCATCCGGCTAGGAAAAACTAAGCTTTTTCCCCACCAGTTTGCTTAATGGTTAGCTATTTAAGGTCGCTATGAAGAAAATTATCGCAAGTATCCTAGCTATAGTGGGAATGGGAACACCATCGCTGGCTGAAGAGGCTCAGGATAGCAAAGAGTACATAACGCAAGAATTGCGAATGATGGCGTTGAACTTGTCGCCAAACTCCATTGGCTTGTCCGAGAAAAACTTCCCTCACCAAGTTTGGGGAGTTTTAATGGAAACAGGAACTGACAATGGCGCGTACAGCCTGATTGTTATTGCTGATGGAACAACAAGCTTGTATTTCAGCAACGGCGGCGGAATTATCGGTGCTGGTGAACATGCCTCAGTAAGAGACGTAAGCGCAAATTTTATAGGATGGGCAAACAGATACGTAAGTCAGTCTATGCCTGTAAGTTCATATCCACTTCCAAAGAGCGGGGACACTGTTTTCTACTTTTTAACATTTACCGGAGTTAAATCATATACAGCTAAAGAAATAGAACTTGGCGAAGAAAGAGATCAGCTTTCAAGTCTTTTTCATGCAGGGCACGCTGTGATTGCCGAAGCAAGGAAAGCAAGTGAAAAATAAAACAAGGACATAGGGACATGAGAAATTTATTTAAGAAATTATTTAGCACCGGAGCTACTAAGTCTAGATCGACAGTTTCCGGGATCACCGAATATCAAACAAATCTAGATCGCAGCTTGAACCACTCGGACATCGTTATTCGCATATCTAAAAAAGCGGTTATACCCCAAGACGTACAAATCATATTAGACTATTTTGAAAAACAGATTTTAGCCGGTGTTCAATTCAAAAGCGGAGAAACCTTGCAGCTGGGCTTTGTCCTGAATCAGTTTAAAGAATTAGATGATGGACGATTATTGCTCCAAGAACCAGATATGGTTTCTTTTCCAATTCAATATACGTCGTCTATGGACTTCACTTTTATCACGCTAAGAAACCAAAAAGATGTCGTCGAAAGTATCGACAGGACGCTAGATTTTGACTTCCCAGCCATTACTCAGGCTCTAATGGTTCACAAAGACTATAAATCATCCCCCGCTTTACGGTTGGATAGGTCAGCCTCTGATGGTGTTCGTTCAGGCTGGTGGGTTCACACTAATGATGACTTTAATCCAGATGACTACTACATCACTTCTATGTATCAGTTCGCACTAGACCGACCAGATCTGGTTAAATACCTGGCACTACCTGTCGGCTACAGAGTGTGTGAAATAAAAGGAAAACCGTTCAAAATTCTATTGAATAACAACGAAGTACATTTTCAAGACGGCTCTTATCTTGCGGAACTGAATAAAGGACCGTAATCCCCAAAAAATCAGAAAAACCGACGATATGCAAAAAAAGATTGTTTTAGATATAAGAAAACTATTAGTGGAACACAAATCTAATTTACTAACTCAATTTGATGAATTGGTAAGCGAAGGGAATGCTAAGAAAATATTTCTCTTGCTGGATGAGCAGATCACCACTGGTCAATTACGCCAGTCAATAAGAGAACATATGACAGAGTTATATTTCTTAATTAGGTAAAACAGCCAAGGGGAGACGAGATCAAGTCTTGCGGTGTGCCCCAAGGTTTTGAGTGGATAGCACGGCGATTTATCTACTATCTGGCAGCTTAAAAAGCGAGGATGGATATAGTTCTAAGCAGACCGTCTTTGGCAGGGATGCCAAAGGCGAGCCTATAGGGATATATTTACGGCGTGAAGAAAGTTCAACACTTTGAAAACAAACCTGGAGGTTAAATTGACTAATCCTATTGAGGAGCAACGACAAGTCATAGATCAGCTATATCACATAGTAAAAGGTAGTTGTCCAGTTGATGTCCAAAAAGCTAGGTGTACATTTAGGTATGAAAGATTTATAGATGGTAGCTCACGTGTAGAGCAGGAGTTTTATTTTACTAAAGATGACAAGGAAAGTTCAGAAACCTTAAAACCAGAGTTGCGTAGACCCGTCATGGAGTTAGTTAAAGATTTGCATGCCAAGATGAAGTCTCATACCGGTGGAGACTGGAGTGAGTTTACATTGTTCATCAATGAGGATGGTACTGTAACCAGTACATTTGGATATGGCAATTGATTTGTCCCGTTCATACCGCCAACACGATCTGTGTCCCTCAGAGTCAAGTCTTGCGGTGTACCCAACGTTTTGAGTTGCTACTACTGCAATTTATCTACTATTTGGCAGCTTAAAAAGCGAGGATGGGTATAGTTCTAAGCAGACCGTGTTTCGCAGGGATAGCGAAACGCGAGCCCCCATGGATGGGTTTACGGCGTGTCTGCGTGGACTATGCCCTTCCCGCAGCGACATCCCCCACTACAGCACACACCACATTACACAAGACTAAGCCGCAGCCCTATAGTTATCCAACATAGTATAACTACGTGCATATAAGGCAAAAATAGCAGCTGCCACCAGCGCAAAACCGGCAAAGAAGAACATTAAAAATGCGGTTTGCGACAAGCCTGTGGAGGCCACATGTGACAACACTGTTTCGCTACGGATACTGTTATTCGCCAACAGCACCCATAAGTTACCCACTGTGACCGACAACTGCCAGAAGCTGGTAATAGTGCCTTTCATCGCAGCAGGAGCCTGACTATAAGCGAACTCTAAGCCTGTGGCTGATACCAATACTTCACCAAAAGTTAAGAGTGCATAAGGCAACACCTGCCAGACAATAGACATTACAGTGCCACCGTCCATCGCCAATTGTACTGAACCAATCACAATCCAGCTAAAGCCCGCAAAGGCAATACCAGCGCCCATACGGCGCAATGCAGTAATACGCACACCACAACGTTCCAACAGCGGATACAACACCATATGATTAAACGGGATCAGCAGCATCACCAGCAGCGGGTTTAATGCCTGCATCATGGCAGGTTCAAACCAGTCAGGTTTGCTCATCTCATTGGCCTGTAAAATCCAGGTCGAAGCTTTTTGATCAAACAAAGACCAGAAAGGCGTCACCAGCGCAAATAGAATAAGAATACGCAGCACGGAGCGCACACCATCTACGGCTATATCAGGGTGCACACCCCGTGCTCTTTCCAGCTGAATAGCAGCACCAGCACCACCAAATCCCATCACCAGCACTAAAGCTAAACAAAAAGCAGCGACAAAACCTAAAGTTGCGGTTTGGCTTAAGCTAAACAGCGCTAACGCAAAACCGACTAAAGCTAGGTATAAGCCGCCATTGGCTTTGCCTTGTTCTTTCGATAACAGGGCGGTTTTCACTACTTTTAAAAAGCTATGCGGATCTTTAGGTTCTGGCGCTATATGCACATAACGTTTGCGGCCGAGCCAAAAAAACAAAGTCGCCAAGGCCATCAGCACGCCCGGAATACCAAAAGCAACGGCAGCACCAAAGTGCTTCAGTGTCAGCGGCATTAATAAGGAGGCGAAAAAGGAGCCGAAGTTAATGGTGAAGTAAAAGATATCAAAGGCTTTTTGAGCAAGCGCCTTATTACTCTGGTCAAACTGGTCGCCCATAAAAGCAGAAACTAAGGGTTTAATACCGCCGGAGCCCAGCGCTATTAAAAACAAACCGGTATAAAAGCCCTCCTTACTGGTTTCAAACAAAGCCAAAAATAAATGCCCAATCACATAGACAATGCTCAACCATAAAATAGTGTTGTATTTACCTAAGTAACGATCAGCCAACCAACCGCCTAATAAAGGAAAAAAATACACGCCTATCACAAAGGAGTGAAATACGTCTTTGGCTTCACCCGCTCTTAAATGCTCAGGCACAGCCAACAGCAAAGCCGTCATTAAAAATGGCGTCAAAATATTACGCATACCGTAGAAGCTGAAGCGCTCACACGCCTCACTGGCAATAATGTAGGGGATTTGTCGTGGCCAACGGGCCTGTTTTACATCTGTCGACATGGGGTTTCCTTGCTCTGACTCCCAAGCCGGGAGTTAATTTTTTTAATTTTAATAACAAACCGATACTACCTCATCAGGCGTATATGCCCAAGCAACGGGCAGAAAAATCAAAAAAACTGGCTGTGTTGACATCAACTTGCATAGAAAACCAGCAAACAAACCGAATAGACAAAGATGTGGTAAAAAAACGGTTGACGCAAAAAAGTCTGGTGAGCATAATACGCGCCACTTGCTTAGGACAACTAAGACATAGTGGCTACATAGCTCAGCTGGTTAGAGCACAGCACTCATAATGCTGGGGTCGCAGGTTCGATTCCCGCTGTAGCCACCACTTAATTTGTTCGTCCAGTGTTAGCGGAAATGGCGAAATTGGTAGACGCACTGGATTTAGGTTCCAGCGCCGCGAGGCGTGAGAGTTCGAGTCTCTCTTTCCGCACCAAGCAAGTAAGAATTCTGCAGTTTCTGCAGGGGTATAGCCAAGCGGTAAGGCAGCGGGTTTTGATCCCGCCATTCTGGGGTTCGAATCCCTGTACCCCTGCCATTTAATTGAAGTGGCAGTGTAATCATCAAATTACACAATTTTAGCTACAACAGTTCTGCAGGGGTATAGCCAAGCGGTAAGGCAGCGGGTTTTGATCCCGCCATTCTGGGGTTCGAATCCCTGTACCCCTGCCATAAATTGGAACCCAGCTTCGGCTGGGTTTTTTCTTTTCTGCTATCTTCATTTCTTTTAATTTCAGGCAAGTAGAAAAGCAGAGCTTTCGCTGTAAAAGCTCTGCCAATGAACTAAGCCCTTTTTAGCCTTTTGATACCAAACCACCCCATCACACCAACGCCAGCCAGTAATAACGTTAACAACAACCACTTAAAAGGTCGCAACATTTTTCGGAGTTGAAGTTCAAGGTTATGGTAGTGGCGCTGTTTAGCCGCAACAAAATCCGGCTCAGGGCAGGTCTGACCGAACTCAGCCCCCCAGCTGACATAAGGCCCTTGTTGCAGATACTGCTGATAATAACCTTGAGCCAATTCTGGCTGGCGTATTAACAGCCATTTTGTTGAATGACATAAAGTCGCAGCAAAAGCCTGACTGTTGTGTGGCACAAGCTGAGCTGCTTCTGCGGATAGTTCAGCCGCCAGTTGCCGGTAATGGAATCTGTTGCTGTAGGTTGAAGCTGAACTCTTTACACGTTGTATTTCAGCAGCAGCTAAAGCCGGTGTTTTTGCCTCAAATTCATAAGGCTCAAACTGGCCATAAAACACCTGATAGTCGGGCGCAAGTTCAAAACCCAATAATTCCAGACCATGTGCTCTGGCAAGCTTTGCCTGTTCAAATAAGGCTTCAGCTTTAGCATGATCAGTCCAGCTGCCAGCGGCATTTTCTGCATGCTGCTGATAACGCTTTGCCAACTGCTTTAGTTCAGGGTCGATAAAATAGGCTTGTGCCTGCTGGTATTCACCAGAGCGCATTAAGCGTCTGGCCGTTAAATGATGCAATAACACCTCAGTTGGTGTATCACCAAAATAATGCCATTCGGATTTCTCCGGTACAGCAGTCACAGGATGCAAAGCTACAAATGTGGTCAGCTCGTCCAGCGTCAAAACCCGCTCTGCGATATAAGCCGTGTCCTGCCAGTACTCAGGGCCTGCCGCTATCAGCAAAGTAATAGCCTGTAAATAATCGCCGCGGCTTAATTCCAGGATGCCGTGTTCGGCCTGGATGCGACAATACTGCTGTGCCTGCAATTCTTCGATGGACGCTTTGCTGTAATCATCCTGCTGTACTGCTGGCAACTCCGCCTGTGTTAGTGCTGGGGCAAAAGATTTACTGGCTTTGGCATAAAACTCTGCCGCCTTGGCCGTATCCCCTGCTTTTAATGCCATTTTGGCTTGCAGCCACCAGGCTTGCGGACTTTGATCCAGATGAGGCAATAACTGCTTTACCAAATCAAACTGGCCCTGTTGATAAGCTACTGTGGCAAATTGAGTCGCATTTTTTAATTGAATGTCAGGAACCTGATTCAGTACCACCAGCAGACGCTGTAACTGTTCTGGTTCCAGATAACTTAAAGCACTGAACTGTGTCATCAGGTAACGGCTTAATAAAGCGGCCACAGCCGGAGTTTGTACTAAAGCTATTAATTGCGGATCCGGCATCGCAGCCAGCTCTTTACTCAATAGCAATAAAGAAGCGCGGCCACTTTCACTCCAGCGACTTTGTGCTGCATATAATCCTATAGCCGCAGCCCAATCGCCTTGCTGTTTAGCCAGTTTGGCCTGTTCGCCTAAACTGGCCACAGCCAGCTGCAAAGGATCAGCTAATCCAGCCGCTACTTCTTGTTGTAGCTGGCTATATAAAGCTGAGACTTCACTAGTTTGAGTCTGAGTATTTTGCTTTAGTAAGGCACGTCCTAACGAATACAACGCCCAGCTACGCCTTTGCTGTTGTTGCTCTAACGGCAAAGCCAGCACCTGGCGGAATAATTCAATGGCCTGTTGATAGTCGTGCTGTGCAAAAGAAACAGCTGCTGCTGTGTAAAAACGCAATTCAGCGGGCAAAGCTTCACCCACGGACAAGGCCTGCTGCACTGTAGCACTTTGCCTCATCTGCTGGACTAGCTTTGCTTGCTCTTGGCTCAGCAGCTGCTGCTCTGCTTGTTCTGTGGCGCTTACCCAGCGGTCGTTTTGATAATCATAGGAGTCTTCGAATACCACGGCCTGAGGTTTGGCTATCAGGGCAGAAAAGTCAGGTACAGTCGCAGCAAGCGCCTGAACCTCCACTAAAAACAGGGGCTCAGGCAGTACAGCAAAAGTCTGGGCCCTGTCCGAACTCAGCATCATTGGAAAGTCAGGCCCACAAGCCACAGCGCTGCCAGCTAACGTCATGCAGCTAAGCAGTAAGGCTTTGTTAAATTTCAGCATACGTCATCCTTTAAATGCCCAAAGGGTTAAGTGTTGACAAGTGGCCCAGCCCAGCACCAGTCGTTGGCGGGGTTGCAGCATAGCTTCAGCTTCGGTTAAAACAAACTGCAGCTGATTTTTATCTTTTGAAAAGTTAAGCTGATAGCCGGATACCGCATCGGCGGCTTTACAGTGACCACCAGATAAGTTGATCTGTGGCGGTAATGACGCAGCGACAAACCCATGGTTCTCTGCCACAACCTCAAACTGTGGCGCTTCGCCTTGCAAACTTAGTTTTAAATCAGCAGTGAGGGTTTTACCCGAACTGACAGCTTGCAATTGGGAATAAGACCAGCTGCGTTTGTCGGATGCTAAAGGCAGACGAAACCAGGCCAGCCCCTGTAACAGCGGCCAGTTTTGTTGCTTTAACCACAAGCTAAAGCCCTGCACTGCTAACGCATCGAGCCATAACTCTTGTCGCTCACCTGGGCTTTGTAGGGCCTGTTCGCTTTCCACCAGAGTGCTTTGTTCTTGTTTCAGTAAAGCGGAATGATAAGAAGGCACCGCAATATAAAATGGTTTCTGCGCCTCTGCTGCTAATTGCTCAGTCCAGTCTTTGGCAAGATTTGGCTGAAACAGCCCTTGTTCAGGCGATATCACTGAATGCACCTGTAAGGTCAGTTGGTCTACCTGCTGTTGCAGTTCAGACCAACCAGGCTTGCCTAACCAGTCCGGCAAAGCCGTAATGCTTAAAGCCAGAGTCTGAGGCAGCACCTGACGTAATTCATTGATCCAATTCGCGTAAGCACCAAGCTGACTGCTGGCACAGTCATAATCCAACTCAAGTTGAGTGACTTTCACACCTTGCTGTTGCCATAACTGCAGCAGTGTCAGTATTTTTTGTTGCAACACGGCTTTTGGTAAGTGTTTGAGCTGGCCATCAAGCCGCACCACCAAATGTACAGCCCGTCCATCTGCAGCAAGCAGAGCTAAATCAACCTTAGCTTGTGTCCAGACCGGGCCAACTTTGGTTTGATGGTGCTGCAAGGCTAAAACCCTCAATACACTGAAATCAGCTTTGCTTTGGGCCAAAGCCTGGCGATGATCCGAGTTCCACACCCGCTGCCAGATATAAATATGCTGACTAAAACCAGAGCTGGCCTGAGGTGTACAAGAACACAACAAACAAAGGCTAAATAACAGAATGAGAAGTTTACACTGAGTTTTCAAACGAAGTACTTATCTAAAGAGGATATGAGGGCAGTATAAGGCCCTGCATTAGTGCAGGGCCATCACTTTAAATCAGATGCTATCAGCAGTGATATCTACCTGAGTTACTTCACCATAACTTTTAGCGATGTCTTTAATAGCTTCAGCTTTACCAATTAACACAAACTGTAGCTTGTCTTTCGGGAAGTAGCTGTTGATCAGGCGTTTGCTTTCGGCCACAGTCAGTTGGTCCACTTTGCTTTGGAAACTGTTAATAAACTCCTGATTAAAACCATAGAGATACATATCTCCTAACAAACCAGCTAAGGCTGTATTGGTTTCAAAACGCGGCGGGAACTGGCCTTTGACATAGGCCTTGGCGGAATCCAGCGTGGCCTGATCGATGCCCTTATCCCATAAGCGCTGATAAGTGTTCAGTGCTAAATCCACAGCGGCTTTGGTACTTTCAGTTTTGGTGAAACTGCTGATAGTAAAAATACCAGTGGCAGAATAACGCTCAAAACCAGAACGGGCGCCATAAGTTAAACCAGAGTTCACCCGCAGCTCGTCATTCAGCCAGGAGGTAAAACGGCCTCCCAACACTGTGTTGACCACACTGATACCGACATAATCCGGGTTACTCTGCTTCACACCTACACCACCAATACTGAACGTGGTTTCTATCGCATCGGCTTTATTCACCAGCAACACTTTGGCTTTTTCTGCTTTTGGCAAAGCCGCAGTTAAATCAGGTTGTTTTATTACTTTGCCATTGTTCCAACTGGCAAAGAGTTTTTGCAGCAGGGCTTTCATCGCATCAGGTTTGAAGTCACCCACTATGCTGATGGCGGTATTAGCCGGCTGATAGAAGCTCTGGTGGAAATCTTTCACTTGCTGCTGACTAATGGTTTTCAGCGACCCCGCAGTACCAGAAATGGCGTTGCCATAAGGATGTGAGCCAAACACCAACTTATTAAAGTAGTGCTCCATCACCATTCGTGGGCTTTCTTTAGCCTGAGCCACGGCGGCAATCTGGCGTGCTTTTAATTTATCGAACTCGGCCAGGTCAAAGGCTGGCTGAGTCAGCACTTTATGAAATATCGCGAGCATTTGTTCCGTGTCTTTTGCCAAAAAATCAGCGCGCAGACTAGACCCCTCCAGAGTGCCTTCACTGATTAAACTGGCCCCTAAAAAGTCGACCAATTGTTCAATTTCAGCTTTGCTTTTGCCCCCGGCACCTAACAACAAGGCTTGACTGGTCAGTTGGGAGACACCGGCTACGTTGTCGTTAACGGCACCTGCACGCACTGTAGCCTGCACCGTAATTAACGGTACCTCGTGCTGAGGTAATAAAAACACAGTCAAACCATTGTCGAGTTTTAGTTGCTCATAAGCCGGTAACTGAAAACTGCTTTGGCTTTTTGCTTGATCTGCCATGGTTGGCAAGGCAAATACAAAAGAGCTTAGTAAAACCAACGCCGCTGCTTTTGAAGTCTTAGTGAAATGGCTCATAGATCTTTATCCTCAGCAGAGTCCAGCACAGCAACAGTGCGGTTGGATTTTTTCAGGTAGGTTTGCGCCACTCGCTGAATATCAGCAGGAGTGACTTGTTGATAATTTTTTGGCGCATCAAACAGCTTTTGATAGCTGCCAAAATACAACTCGTAAGTGCCGATAATATCGGCTTTGCCATTGATGGTTTCCATTTCTCGGTAGAACTGCATCAGTTTCTGGTTTTTGGCTTTTTCAAGCTCAGCTTGAGTGACGCCGTCTTTGGCTACTTTATTAACAACACCAATCAAAGCTGTCTCAAGATCCTCAGCTTTGACACCGGGATTGGCGATGGCCATCAGATAAAATAAATTCGGATCAAAGGACATAGGTAAATAACTAAACACATCCACGGCCAGTTCTTTGTCGACCAGGCCCTGATACAAACGTGAGCTGTTGCCCTGACTCAAAATAGAGTTCAGTAAATCCAGCGCATAATAATCAGGACTGGAGCTGGCTGGAATATGAAAACCTAACAGCAAGTTTGGGCTGGTGACTGAGGCCTTTTGCACATAAACCCGACGTTCACCTTTTTGCTCCGGCTCCACTGTACGCACAGCTTCAGGCTCTGGTTGAGATGGAATAGGTGCAAAATACTGTTCGGCCAGCTTTTTCACTTCGGCTAACGTCACCGCGCCAGCAACCACCATCACGGCATTATTCGGCGCGTAGTAAGTTTTGTGGTAACGCTTTAAGTCGTCCAAAGTCCAGGCTTTAATATCAGACTCATGACCAATCACAGACCAGCTGTATGGATGGGCTAAAAAAGCCACGCCTTTCAGCGCTTCCTGAATAGTACGGAAGTTGGAGTTTTCAAGACCGGTTGAGCGCTCAGAGGTGACGACGCCTCGTTCGCTTTCAACCATTTTGGCATTGATATCCAGATGAGCAATACGGTCGGCTTCTAAATCAAAAATGGTCTCCAGTGCATTGGCCGGAAACCAGTTGGTGTACACAGTTAAATCTTCGGTGGTGTAGGCATTGTTCGCACCGCCAGCAGCTTCCATGGTTTGGTCAAACATCTTAGGGCCATACTTTTTGGCGCCGTTAAACATCATATGCTCAAAGAAATGCGAGATGCCGGTGATGCCAGGGTATTCGTTGCGTGAACCTACTTTCCAGAATAAATAGCTGTTGGCATTGGGAATAGATGCATCTTCCAACACCATAATTTTCATGCCATTTTTAAGCGTAAAGCTTTGAATATCTTTAGCTTCTGTCGCTTGTGCTGAACTGAACACCAACCCAAGCATCAGCGCCAAAGCCGACTGTTTTAACCTCATACTTTCCCCTGCCCTTTTTCGAAACGAATTGCAAAAGCTTAAGACTAAACGAAAAACAAAAACGCCCTGCAACAAAATTGTTACAAGGCGTAAAAAGTAGGCTTTAAAGGAACAAGGAATTAGTCGGGTTTATCCTGAGCAAAGTCTAACTGGCCTTGCGCTGTCCAGTACAAAGGCCGCACACGAGTATGGCGATTGCCATCCTGCAACGGATTGCCCTGGATCTCTTTGTAATCCCTGGCGTGATAGAGCATTAAATCCGTGACACCATCTTCGGCCAGCACAAAACTGTTATGGCCTGGGCCAAAACGTTTGAGGCTGTCGTTGGTAAAAAATACCGGCCGGGGCGCTTTAGTCCAGCTTTCGGTTTTTAGTAAGTCGGCATCGACAGAAGCTGTCAGTAAGCCCATGGCATAGCGATGATCGGTGGCACTGGCTGAATAGGCCAGCCAGATTTTACCGTTTTTAATCAGTACAGCGGGTCCTTCATTGACCTTATGGCCCAAAACCTCCCAATCCAGAGTAGGTTCTGTTAACAAAGTGGCGGGTAACTCCAGCTCTGTGGCGCTGCGCATTTTGGCTATCCATAAGGCACTGTTATAGCTTTGCTTTTTATCTTGCTGCGCCCATACCAGATAATGCTGGCCCTTGTGTACAAAATGAGTGGCATCCAGATTAAAACTATCCCAGCCGGTATTCAGCGGCCCCAGTTCCTGCCACTGCCCTTGCAGCGGATCTGCAGCGCTGTTTTTTAACACATAAGTACGGATATGAAAGGGCTCTTCCGCCTTACCTGCGGCAAAATAGATGTACCAGCTGCCGTCTATCTGATGTATCTCAGGCGCCCAGATATTGGCACTCATAGGCCCTTTGTCTTTTTTGCGCCAGATGACTTTGGTTTTCGCCTTTGCTAAGCCTTTAATACTTGAGCTATGGCGTAACTCAATACGATCAAACTCCGGCACTGAAGCGGTGAAATAGTAAGAATCGGCTGCAGCGCGATAGACCCAGGGATCGGCCCGGTTTTTAATCAAAAGCCCGGCATCCTGCGCCAGCAGGTTAACACTCAGTAGGCTTATCAATAAAACACTAACCAGCTTCCACATCACCACCTCCATTTTTTTGCAGAGCAGTCCAATCCAGCACCGCCAGCTCTGATTCAGGCAAGCCCTGATAAGGCGACTGATAAATCAATAAACTACCAGCATCGGGTTCTGCCTCTAACTGCTGCTCTGTTAAGCCCTGACGAGCCGTGGTGACAAATAGCAGGTCCAATTCAGGGCCACCAAAAGCCAGACAAGTGGGTTGACTGACAGGTAAAGGGTGTAAAGCCGTTTGCTGTCCTGAAGGCGAATAACGCGCTATGGCTTTCCCGCCCCATAAAGCGCACAGCAGGTGATCCTCTGCATCTATCACAGCACCATCGGGTTCAGCCCCTGCTGGCACTTTGGCAAATAACTGCGGCTGACTTACAGCACCTTGAACCGCATCAAAGCCATAGGAGTAAATCACACCTGTCGGTGAGTCGGCGTGATAGATCCTGCTGCTGTTTTTATTCCAGCACAGGCTATTGGGGATCTGTAAGCCGGTGATCACCGCATGACAGCCCTGCTGATCCAGCCGGTATAAGGTGCCATGCTGGCCGTGATCATGCTCTTTCATAGTGCCAGCCCAAAACCGGCCCTGACGATCGATTCGGCCATCATTCATTCGATTACCAGATAAATGAGTTTCAGGTTTAGCCAACCAGAAGATGCCCTGAGTTGCAGGTTGATAC
This sequence comes from Rheinheimera tangshanensis, assembly GCF_014645135.1. Lineage (GTDB taxonomy): Bacteria > Pseudomonadota > Gammaproteobacteria > Enterobacterales > Alteromonadaceae > Pararheinheimera > Pararheinheimera tangshanensis. The sequence continues at coordinate 319,419 of NZ_BMLH01000004.1, read as the reverse complement.
AAAGCAAAACCTGACTCAAAAGCCACCAGCATCGAGTAATCAGAGCGCATGGGGTCATGTGCGTTTAATAAAGCAAAACAGCTGATGCGTTCCGGCAGCGGATAGGTATTGAGCTGCAGTGAAGGCCAAAATAGCTGATACAAAAAGCGGCCATGAATGTCGGTCCACCAGACTGACTGGCTGGCGCCATGCCAGATGATGCCTTCACCTAATTTGTTTTTAAGCGGAATGCTATGCAATAACTTCAATTCACTCATGCTTTGCCTCCAGCTTTAGATTGCCAGCTATGACTCAGTAACTTTTGCAAAGCAATAAAGAAAAACAGTAAAACCCCTATCACTATTTTGCTCCACCAACTGCTTAAACTGCCGTCAAAATTGATATAGGTTTGAATAAGGCCCATCAGCAATACACCTAATACAGTGCCGATAATAAAACCACTGCCACCTGTCAGTAAGGTACCTCCTATCACTACCGCTGCTATCGCATCCAGCTCGACACCTACAGCCGCCAGTGCATAACCTGAGTAGGTATAAAAACTAAAAATAATACCAGCCGTAGCGGCCAGCATACTGCTTGAGGCGTAGAGCAAAATAGTAGTGCGAGCGACAGGCACTCCCATCAGTTGAGCCGATTGGCTATTGCCACCTAAAGCATAGACATAAGAGCCAAAGCGACTGTAGTGAGTAAGTACCAACATCAGTAGCACTAGCGCTATGGTCAGTAGAGAAGTGGCGCCCAGCCAACCACCGTCCGGCAGTTCCAGCCCAAACTCGGCCACTGCATCATAAAAAGGATGTTCGATAGCGACAGACTCTTCACTGACTAAAGTCGCCACCCCACGGGCTAAAAACATGCCAGCCAAAGTAACAATAAAAGGCTGTAGCTGGTAATACTGAATTAAGGCGCCCATACCAGCGCCAAACACCGCCGCACAAGGTAATATCACGGCAAAAGCGAGCAGTGGATGCCATTGATAAGGCCCAATCAACAAGGCCGCCGCCACGCCGCTTAAGGCAATGACAGAACCTACTGACAAGTCGATACCGCCAGATAAAATCACCAGTGTCATGCCCAAAGCAGTCACCAGCAAAAAGGCATTATCACTAATTAAGTTAGTAACCACTCGCAGACTGGCAAAACCGTCAAACTGGCTGGCACCAGCGCCAAACATCGCAAGCACCAGCGCAAAAGTGATCCACAAAGGTAAATAAGTGCGGGACATCAGACTTTTCCTCCACGCGCTTTGCCAAAGCTCAACAGGGATTTTAGCTGGTTGCGAAACAATTCCGACTGCAACATCAGCACCAGCAATATAACTAAAGCTTTGATCAATAAGTTAAATTTAGAAGGTAAACCACTGACCACTATGGTGGTGCTTAAGGTCTGAATAATCAACACTCCGATGACAGCACGAGGCAGAGAAAAACGCCCGCCTGTTAAAGCCGCACCCCCTATCACCACAGCTAAAATCGCATCCAGCTCTAACCATAAACCGGCGTTATTCGCGTCCGAACCCTGAATGTCTGCTGTCGCGATAATACCTGCCAAAGCAGCGCAGCCACCTGCCAGTAAATACACAGTCAGCTTTATACCTCTGTCATCTATGCCCAAATAACGACTGGCTTTGGCGTTACAGCCTACAGCTTCGATAAATAAACCCAAAGCTGTGCGCCGCAATAGCAACTGCATAATCAGCAGCGCCAGCAGCACCAGCCAGACTGGCACAGGTAAGCCTAAAAAGGAGCCTGAACCTAAAGCGGCAAAGTCAGGGTTTTGAAAAGTGACAATCTGGCCCTGGTTTAATAGCTGCGCCACACCACGGCCTGCCACCATCAGCACTAAAGTAGCCACTATAGGCTGAATGCCGAGATAACTGACCATAAAGCCATTGACCAGACCACAAGCTAAACCTGTCAGTACAGCCAGGCCTATCACAGCAGGAAAGGACCAGTCACCCAGTAGTAATAAGTTAGCGCACACTGCGCCGCAAATCGCCATTACAGCGCCGACGGACAGATCAATACCACCCGTGGCTATCACTAAACTCATACCTATGGCCAACAAAGCCACAGGTGCACTGCGGTTTAGAATATCAATCAAGGGCCCGTACAAGCGGCCATCCTGCCATTGCAGGGAGAAAAACTGCGGGTCCAGCAGCACATTCACCAGTAATAACAAGGCTAAAGCCACTAAAGGATAAAGGTATAAACTGAATTTATGCGCTGACTGGCCCGGGCTATAACGCGCTTGTCTTGCTGCTTTTAGTTGGTCCGCTTTTAACGGATCAGAATGAGTTGAGTTCAAAACTGTTGCCTCGCTCGTCATACGCTGGCTCCCGCTATAGCAGCCATGATCCGATCCGGGTTCAGATCCTCACCACTTAGCTCTGCTACTTTTTTCCGGTCACGCATGACCACTATTTTGCTGGAAAAGGCGGTGAGTTCTTCCAACTCGGAAGACGTCACCAATAAAGACATGCCCTGCTGACAAAGCTGACGAATGAGCTGCAAAATTTCTGCATGAGCACCAATGTCGATACCACGGGTCGGTTCATCCAGTAGCAACAACTGAGGCTCCACCGCCAACCAGCGTGCCAGAATGACTTTTTGCTGATTGCCACCACTTAACTGGCCTATAGGCTTATCCGCATCAGGTGTGGCAATTTGCAGTTTTTCAATATAAAAATCCGCCAGTTGTTGCTGCTTCTTTTTAGAAAGCACTCGCCACCAGCCCTGTTTCGCCTGCAGTGCTAAGCTGATATTTTCACGAATGGATAAAGCTGCAATCATGCCCTGGGTCTTACGATCCTCAGGACAAAGCGCGATACCAAGGGCTATAGCGTGCGCCGGATTACTCAGTTTAATAGGCGAACCTGCAAAACTTAAGGTACCGCCATCGGCTTGATCCAAACCAAATAGCAGACGACAAATTTCAGTACGACCTGAACCTAATAAACCCGCTAAACCCACAGCCTGACCTTGAGGTAAATCCAGATCCAACTGCTGTACCGACTGGCCTGAGCTTAACTGCCGCGCGGATAAAATAGCTTCGGAGTGCTCCACTGCCAGACAAGGCGTTTGATGGCGCTGCTGGCTCAGCTCTTTACCGAGCATAGCGGCAATGAGTTCAGCTTTATTCAATTGAGCCGTCTGGTATTCACCGACAAAACAGCCGTTACGCATGACCGTGATACGGTCACTGATTTGATACACCTGATCCAAAAAGTGGGTAATAAAAACGATGGCTACGCCCTGCTGTTTCAACTGGCGCAGCACCTGAAATAAAGTTTGTACTTCATCAGCATCTAAACTGGCTGTAGGCTCATCCAACACCAGCACTTTGGTGCGAGCAGCCCCTCGTTTAGGGGCTATACCACGGGCAATAGCCACCAACTGCTGCACTGCGACTGAGAACTCAGACAAAGGCGCAGTGACATTGATATCAAGACCAAAACTGCTTAACAACTGCCGCGCCTGATGTGCCATGGCTTTTTTATCAATCAAACCAAAGCGCTTAGGTTCTGAACCTAAAAACAGGTTATGCGCTACCGATAAATTCGGCAGTAAATTCACTTCCTGATAGACAGTGCTGATACCAGCTTGCTGCGCATCCTTAGGTGTAGCAAAACTTAACGCTGTGGAATCCAGCAATAGTTCGCCGCCATCTTTTTGCAGCACACCTGTCATCACTTTAACTAAGGTGGATTTACCAGCGCCGTTTTCACCTAATAAGGCATGCACTTCACCGGCATACAAACTCAGCTGGGCTTGCTGCAGTGCTTTCACACCAGGGAAGTTTTTGTTGATCTGCCGCAGTTGCAGCACTGGCTTGGCGGCATTGTTGATCGATTCTGACATCAGACACTCCTGAATAACCAAACTGAGTAACCTGAAAGTGAATTAGTTCAGGCGTCTTTTTTCGTATTCAGCAGCAGCCGTATCCTGCAGGAATAAATCCCCTGTGGTACGGATCAGCTTTTCTGTGTCTTTTTTACCCTTCAGATACCCTTCAATCACGTCAAAAGCCGGGCCACCTAAATGCGGGCTCAGCTCTACTGTGGCATTTGCCTCCCCATCGGCCATAGCTTTAAAGTAATCCGGTACAGCGTCGACAGACACCACCAGTAAGTCTTTGCCCGGCTTCAGGCCCGCTTCTTTAATGGCCTGAATAGCGCCTAACGCCATTTCATCGTTATGAGCCCAAAGTGCACAAATGGCTTTGCCACCCTGCTCTGCTTTGAGCAAGGACTCCATCACTTCTTTGCCTTTGGCGCGGGTAAATTCAGCAGTTTGACTACGGACGATTTTAGCTTGTGGGTGTTTCGCCAGGACTTCATTAAAACCTTTAGCACGGTCTATGGCCGCTGTAGCACCCACTGTGCCTTGCAATTCGATGATATTGCACTGTTTTTGAGCCTGGGGTTGGCTCATTAACCAGGTCGCGGCTTTGCGGCCTTCTTCGACAAAATCGGAGGCGATACGGGTGACAAATAACGACTCGTCCTGCACTTGCACATTACGATCGACTATCACCACCGGAATACGGGCACGTTTGGCTTCTTTTAACACAGGAGTCCAGCCGGTTTCGACCACTGGGGCTATGATAATGGCGTCCACACCCTGCGCAATAAAACTGCGAACCGCCTTAATTTGGTTTTCCTGCTTTTGCTGCGCATCAGAAAACTTCAGCTCTATACCGCGTTTTTTCGCTTCCGCTTTGACAGACTCGGAAAAACTGGTCCGCCAGCCACTTTCCGACCCTACCTGAGCAAAACCTACAGTGGTAGCAAAACTGCTGTGGCAAACTAAACACAGGCCCAAACCTGCAACTATGGATTTGATTTTCATAGGTCGACTCCCCTTGTCAAACAGGTCCTTATGATATTTTTTAAAGACAGACCTGCGGTTATTAAACTCTGTTGTTATAACGCCCTAGCTATACCCCAATACAAAACGGCTGCACTGCCGGTACAACTGGCCGGCTTTTAGCAAAGCCGTTGGAAAATTTGCTTTATTGACTGCATTTGGATAGCCATGAGGCTCCAGGCATAAAGCGGCGTATTTTTCTATGGGCCGGCCCTGATTCCCCAGTATGCTGCCGTCCAAAAAGTTGCCGCTGTAAAACTGAATGCCGCTCTGATCAGTAAACAACTGCAGAGTGCGGCCCGACACAGGATCGCGCACTAACGCAGCAGGTCTGCTCAAATCACGGTCTTTGTTCAAGACAAAATAATGGTCGTAGCCGTTTTCAAGCAAGCTAATATGCTGGCCTATCCGCTTGCCCGCTTTAAAATCAAAAGCTCCTTTAGCCGGAAGCAATTCGCCTGTAGGCACCAGTTGTTTATCCAACGCCAGAATAAAATCGGCATCAAGCTGCAATTGCTGCTCAAGCACTGTGCCTTTGCCTACACCGCCAATAGCCCAATAGGCATGATTAGTCAGGCTGACTGGCGTGTCTTTATCTGACACAGCACTGTATTCCAGTACCAGCTCATGATGAGCCAGCAAGGTATAACGCAGCTGCACATCCAACTGCCCAGGAAACCCCTGATCGCCTTCTGGGCTGGTGATACGAAAAGTGACGCTGACTCGGTCTTTTTGCTGGTCTATATCAAAACTCCAGAAGCGACTACCTAAGCCATCTGGTCCACCATGCAATTGATTCGGCCCTTCATTGGCAAGTAACGAAACGACCTTACCTTGCTGCATATAAGCGGCAGCACCAATGCGGTTCGCCACCCGGCCTATAGTCACGGCAAAATAATAAGGATTGCGGGCAAAATGGCTTGGGTCCTGATAATTTTGCAGCAGCTCTGTTTTTTCAGCCGAGCCTGATTCTGGCACCAAGTCTGGCATCAGCACCGACCATAAACCTGCCCCCAGATTACTTAAAGTAACGCTAAGTCCAGCCGGATTAGTCAGCTTAATCAGCTGCAAGGGCCGCTTTAACGCAGCCACCTGCAAAGTGTCAGTAGTGACAACAAAGCCCATATTAAGCGTCAACCGCTGCGCTGGTTTTTACGCCATTCACCAAACGCGGTAAAGCCCATGGATTGGCGTTTTGCAGCTCTGGTGGCAATAACTCAGCCGGGTAATTCTGGAAACAAATAGGACGGACAAAACGGGCAATAGAAGCTGTGCCTACCGAGGTAAAACGTGCATCAGTAGCGGCTGGGAAAGGTCCGCCATGCATCATGGCATCACACACCTCAACACCAGTCGGGAAGTTATTCACCACCAGACGGCCCACCTTTTGACGCAGTAGACTGATGAGTTCAGCCTGAGTGGCAAGCTCTGCTGCTGTTGCCTGTAAAGTACCAGTCAACTGGCCTTTTAAAGTTCGCACTACCGCCAGTAATTGCGCCTGGTCGGCACAGCTCACCAGTACAGAAACATGGCCAAACACTTCTTCCTGCAAATGTGGATTGGCTAAAAAAGCTTCGGCTGTGACTTTAAAAAGTTTGGCCTGAGTGCAGAAGCCTGCTTTATCGCCCACAGCTTCGCCGCTGCCAACCAGTTCAACACCAGACTGCTCCGCCAAATGCACTGTGCCTTTTTGATAAGCCGCAGCTATGCCTTCGTTTAGCATCACACCAGCCGGTACTTTGGCTAAAGCAGCGGAAGCTGCAGCGCAGAATTTGTCTAAAGCCGGGCTTTGAATAGCCATTGCCACACCAGGATTGACACAGAACTGACCCACACCCAAAGTTAAAGAGCCGACAAAACCTGCTGCTATCCCTTCGGCATTTTGCTCCAGCGCCTCTGGCAATAACACCACAGGGTTGACGCTACCCATTTCGGCAAACACAGGAATAGGTTCAGGCCTGTTATTGGCCAGTTGAAACAATGCCATGCCCCCAGCTAAAGAGCCGGTAAAACCTACAGCTTTCACTTCTGGCGCAACCACTAATTCAGACCCTACTTCACGGCCAGAACCCATAATCAAAGAAAACACACCAGCAGGTAAACCGGCTTTTTGCACCGCTTTATGCAAAGCTTGCGCGACCAGCTCGCACGTACCAGGGTGTGAGTTATGCCCTTTGACGATGACAGGACAACCCGCAGCTAAAGCCGCAGCTGTATCACCACCAGCCACAGAAAAAGCCAGCGGAAAGTTACTGGCACCAAACACCACCACAGGGCCTATCGGCTGATTGGTATAACGTAAATCAGGACGAGGCAAAGGCTGGCGATCAGGCAAGGCGGTATCAATTCGGATATTCAGGTATTCGCCAGAACGGATAGAAGAGGCAAATAAACGCAGCTGATTAACAGTTCGGGCACGCTCGCCTTCACCGCGGGCTTTTGGATACCCTGTTTCCAGCGCGACACGCTCTGGCAACACATCACCTAAAGCCATAATTTCATCAGCGCATAACTCTAAAAACTCAGCTCGCTGCTTAAGTGTTGTAGCCGCAAAAACCGGCGCAGCTTTCGCAGCAGCAGCCACCGCCTGATGCACTTGATTTTTGCTGGCATAACTCATTACAGGCTCAATAAAAGCGGCAGTCGCAGGATTAACCGCCTGATATTGACCTGCTTCGCCCTGCACCCAGTGCCCATTAATCAGTTGTTGACCTGTAATCATCTTTACTCAACCCTTGTTCGTGGTAACAGATTCAAAAAAAGTGGCCTAATCACCGCAAAAGCAGTTAAATCCAGCCACCGTCCACAATAAAGTTTTGTGCTGTGCACAATTTGCTGTCGTCGGAAGCTAAAAACAGCGCCATAGCTGCCACATCTTCCGGCATCAGGCTGTCTTTGACGCATTGATTTTTTTCAATATCCCGTGCCGTTTCTTCGTTGACCCAATACTTCAACTGACGTTCAGTCATCACCCAGCCGGGCGTTAGGGTATTGACGCGGATTTTATCCGGCCCTAAATCACGAGCCAGACCACGGGTTAATCCTAAAACTGCAGCTTTAGAGCTGGTGTAGCCAGGCATACCGCCCTGACTTTCGTACCAGCTCATCGAACCTAAATTGATAATGGAACCTCCGCCCAGCTGTTTCATCTGCGGATACACCGCCTGAATGGCAAAAAACTGATGGCGTAAATTGATATTGACCCGCTGATCCCAATACTCAGGCGTCACGTCAAGGAAGTTGTGCCTGGTATCACTGGCAGCATTGTTGATTAATACGCTGATAGCACCCAGCTGTTGTTTGACTTGTTCTATCACCTGCTTTAAATCGTCAATATTCAACAAATCACAGTGATAAAACTTCAGCTCTGCATCTGGGTATTTTGCAGTTAAATCAGTCACTAATGCCTCTGATTCCGCTGCTAAAATATCAACAAAAGCGACTTTAGCGCCCTGAGCGATAAAAGCTTCCACCAGACAAGCACCAATGCCTGAACCACCGCCACTGATAAAAACGGTTTTGTGACGCAGACTTGGATACTGATTGCTTAACGTCATAAGGTGTCCTTTCTAAATAAAATAATCGGCCCCGCTGGCACCACCCACAGGGCCGATCCGGCGTAAAGCCTAAACTAATGCGAATGGGCCGGCACATCAGCACCACGACAACCGACTAAAAAGTCGAAGTCGCAGCCTTCATCAGCCTGTAATACCCGTTCGCGATACATTTCCAGATAACCACCAGTGCGCATAATCACTTGCGTGGCTTTTAATTTCTCTAACCGTGCGGCGATTTCTTCGTCCGAAACTTCCAGATGCAACACACCATTGGGGGCATCCAACTGAATATAATCACCTTCCTGCACTGCAGCTAAAGGCCCTAACTCCATGGCTTCAGGCGTGACATGTAGCACCACAGTACCAAAAGCTGTACCGCTCATTCGGGCGTCGGATATACGCACCATGTCTTTAATGCCTTTTTTCAGCACCTTAGGCGGTAACCCCATATTGCCGACTTCGGCCATGCCTGGGTAGCCTTTTGGCCCACAGTTTTTCAGCACCATCACACTGTTCTCATCGATGTCCAGCTCTGGGTCATTAATGCGGGCTTTGTACATATCGAAGTTTTCAAACACCACGGCTTTACCACGATGCTTTAATAAATGCGGGCTGGCGGCTGAAGGTTTGAGTACAGCGCCACGAGGCGCTAAGTTGCCACGTAAAATACAAATGCCACCACTGGCAACTAGTGGATTATCCATAGTACGGATCACATCGTCGTTATAGCATTCAGAGTCTTTGACATTGTCCCAAATGGTTTTGCCATTCACCGTCAGGGCATGGTTATTTAACATGCCATTTTCGCCCAGGCGGCGCAGCACAGCTGGCAAACCACCAGAGTAATAAAACTCTTCCATCAGGTATTTACCGGACGGTTGCAGGTTCACCAGAGTAGGAACGCCTTTGCCATGTGACCAGTCATCCAGAGATAAATCCACACCAATACGACCCGCTATGGCTTTTAAGTGGATCACTGCATTGGTGGATCCGCCAATAGCAGCGTTGGTGCGAATCGCATTAATAAAGGCATCTTTGGTCAGTATTTTCGACAGTTTTAAATCTTCATGCACCATATCCACAATTCGCATACCGGATAAATGCGCCAGCACATAACGGCGTGAATCCACAGCAGGAATAGCGGCGTTATGAGGCAAGCTTGTACCTAAGGACTCCGCCATACAGGCCATAGTAGATGCAGTGCCCATGGTGTTACAGGTACCGGCAGAACGCGACATGCTGGCTTCCATATCCATAAACTGCTCCAGGCTGATACGGCCCGCTTTGTATTCTTCATGTGCCTGCCACACCAGCGTACCTGAACCTACATCTTTGCCATGGTGTTTGCCGTTTAACATAGGCCCACCTGTCACCACTATGGTCGGTAAGTCACAACTGGCAGCGCCCATTAACAAGGCGGGAGTGGTTTTATCACAGCCAACCAGCAGTACCACACCATCAATAGGGTTACCACGAATCGCTTCCTCGGTATCCATCGCCGCTAAGTTGCGTGTCAGCATAGCGGTTGGGCGTAAATTCGATTCACCATTAGAGAACACCGGAAATTCCACTGGAATACCACCGGCTTCACGGATGCCGTTTTTCACCCGTTCGGCGATTTGACGAAAATGCGCATTACAAGGCGTTAGTTCAGACCAGGTATTACAGATACCAATGACCGGCTTGCCCTGAAAGTGATGATCAGGAATACCCTGATTCTTCATCCAGCTACGATACATAAAACCGTTTTTGTCATTGGTACCAAACCAGCTGGCAGAACGAAGCTGCACTTTTTTCTTTTCGTCTTGGGCCATAGTTGAATCCTAAAGCAATTTAATTTAATAATATTGTATTACTAATACATCAAGCTTGAGTCAAAGTTCAAGCAGTTCGTAAAAAATTTTCACCAAAGCAGTGCAGCTGATTTAGCTATCCATTGATTTGATTAGAGATTTTTTCTGCTCTTGATGTGTGCGACTTTTGCACATCCGGCTCAAATTAGGCATATTGGTAATACTATAAGATAATTATTAATAAATCACGACAGGGGTATTATGAAAAACGTTCAGATTTTTATCTTTTTACTGCTGACCGGATCCGTGAGCCTGACCAGCTTTGGTATGTGGGCAGCCAATCCGCTATTTACAGATGTACGCACTGCCGATCCGGCCGCTTTAGTGGTTGGCGACACTGTTTATTTGTACACAGGCCATGATGAAGCCAAAGACAATAACAGCTTTTTTGTGATGCATGACTGGCTGGTGTTCTCCTCCAAAGACATGAAAAACTGGCAGGCCCACGGCGCTAAACTCAAAGCCAAAGATTTCAGCTGGGCAAAAGGCGATGCCTGGGCATCACAAGTGATAGAAAAAGACGGCAAGTTTTATTGGTATGTCACAGTGCGACACGCCACTATCAATGGTTTTGCCATCGGTGTGGCTGTAGGTGATACACCGCTTGGGCCGTTCAAAGATGCCCGCGGCACAGCGCTTATTACCAACGATATGACCACAGACACCGACATCGACTGGGATGATATAGACCCTTCGGTTTTTATCGATGACGATGGTCAGGCCTATTTGTTTTGGGGCAATACCAAACCCCGTTACGCCAAACTCAAAGCCAATATGATTGAGTTGGATGGCCCTATACAGAGTCTGGATCTACCGAATTTCACCGAAGCCATTTGGCTGCATAAAAAGGGCGACTTGTATTACCTGTCGTATGCCTCGGGTTTTCCGGAAAAAATTGTCTATGCCACCAGCAAAAAAATCACCGGGCCCTGGGTGTATCAGGACATTCTGAACGAAGTCGCAGGTAACTCCCCGACTAACCATCAGGCGATTATCGAGTTTAAAGGCAAAGATTATTTTATCTACCACACAGGGGCAGCCCAACCTGACGGCGGCGAATTCCGCCGCTCCGTGGCGATAGACAGATTGTATTACAACAAAGATGGCACTTTAAAACGGGTGATTATGACCAGTGAAGGTTTGGATAAAGACTAATCCCCTTCGAACTTGAAGCCGCAGCGTTGTTGCCTGCGCTCCTCGCCCCAGTCACATAGGACAACTATGCTCCTGGGGTCTCGCTCGCTTGCCGCCTAGCTGCAACATCAATTACTTTGGGAATAATTTGGGCATAAACCAGCATAACGATTTTAGGGTTCTGCTTGACAACAGAAAACAGAAACCAGATATTAATGGTATTGTAATACAAATAAATTAACGAGGATGTGCGATGCGTTTAATTCAATTTGTGACTCCAGATCAGCAACGCGCTGTGGCACTGGTGTTATCCGGCACCGAGGTGCAGCCATTAGAAGGCGTGCAGACTGTCTATCAGCTGGCAAATCAAGCCTTAGCTGAGAAAAAACCATTACAGCAGCTCGTCACAGAACTGGTTGCTGCTCAGAAACTGGATTATCAGGCCATAGTCACAGAAGGCCGTTTACTGGCGCCTTTTGATCATCCGGATCAAGCCCATTTGCTGGTCACAGGCACTGGCCTGACTCACTTAGGCAGCGCCGATACCCGTGCCAACATGCATGCGCAAACCAGTGGCAAAGCAGTGGCTGAACTGACTGATACCATGAAAATGTTTAAGTTAGGTCTGGATGGCGGTAAACCTGCGGCAGGTGAAACCGGAGTACAGCCTGAATGGTTTTATAAAGGAGATGGCAGCATAGTGGTGTCCCCCGGTGCACAGTTGTTGTCTCCTTCTTTTGCTTTAGATGGTGGCGAAGAGCCTGAAATTGTTGGAGTTTATATCAATGATGCTGAAGGTCAGCCCTGGCGACTTGGTTTTGCTTTAGGTAATGAATTCTCCGATCATAAAACCGAACGGCTGAATTATTTATACCTGGCGCATTCAAAATTGCGGCCTTGTGCTGTAGGTCCGGAATTGCTGCTTGGCGATTTACCCGCTCATATCGAAGGCACCTCACGTATTTACCGCGACGGCAAATTACTGTGGCAAAAAGCTTTTGTCAGCGGCGAAGACAATATGTCGCACAGTATCAGTAATCTGGAACATCACCACTTTAAATACAGCTTGTTTTGCCGCCCTGGTGATGCCCATCTGCATTACTTCGGCACTGCCACTTTAAGTTTTGGAGATGGTATTGAAACTCAGGCCGGTGATGTATTTGAAATTGAAGCCCCAGCCTTTGGGTTAGCGCTGCGCAATACTCTGGCTGTGGATACCAAACAGCCTTTGAAAGTAAAGACACTGTAAAACTAAAAATGGGGTCAGAATACATTAGTTACGCATCACTAATATTCTGACCCCATTTTTATTAATCCGGCTGTTGTGCCAGATTTTTTAAGGCGTATTCTAAGTTTTCTTTCGATTTAGCCAGCAGTTGGAACATCTCTATTTTTGCTTTGGCTGCATCACCTGATGCTATCGCCTGATACACAGCTTTATGACCGGGCAACGAATCGACATACTCTTCCGCTATAGCACTGCTTAAGCGGAATAAGCCCATTAAAGCGGTTTGTATTGTCATGCCTAAGGAAATCATAAATTCATTATTGGTGGCATCCAACACCGCCATATGAAATTCCAGATCGCTGGAGAACACAGCATCAGTGCCAATTTCGGCTTTTTCCATCGCCTCATAGGCTGCACCCAATACCACAGCTTGTTCTTCACTACGGTTTTTTGCGGCCAACTCTGCTGCTGCAGGTTCAAAAATCTCGCGAATTTCAAACAAGGAGATAAAAAACTGTGGTGAGGGTTTCGATTCAAAACACCAGCTTAAAATTTCACTATCGAACATATTCCAGTGCTTACGTGGCCGAATGCGGGTACCCAGTTTAGGCCTCGACTCCAGTAACCCTTTAGAGGTCAGGATTTTAAAAGCTTCGCGCAGCGCTGTGCGGGACACCCCCAATTCTTCACCTATGCTGGTTTCATTCGGAATATATTCACCCGGCGAATAAATACCACTGACAATACGGGTGCCCAATTCTTCTGCCACCCAGCCATGAATACTCTGAGGCCGGCTTTTTAACTGATTTGCCATGCAGATCCCCTAAACATCGACCTGCAATTCAGGTCAAAATCAAATTCTTACTACAATAGGATTTATGTTAACCGATTTATTGCTAAAAAACCTAACAGCAGTCTGATTTCATTAGTTTTTCATAATAAGCGCACAAAAAATCATAGGCATTAAGGTACTAAATAGCAATATTCAAGCCATAGTAAAGCAGGGCCTTGCCTCTGTTGATTACTTTTTCACTGGCCGATGAGTGAAGGGTTTAATTGATAAAATCTGTAATTCGATATTGCATTTATACTGGTTATTATTTATAAAATCGTCCGTTTTGCCAGTAGGTAAAACTCTACAGAGGTGGCCCTTTAATTGCCCGTCAAAATAGCACCAAAAGACATTAAGCTCGGTTACGCCATCAAATTGCCTGTCGGTTGGATGAAACATCCTTTTCTGACCAATAAACTGGTAGTAGAGTCTTTGCAGCAGCTGCGTATTATTCAGTCTCTGGAGCTGGATTTTGTCTATTTCTACCCGGAACGCAGCTCTGTCGTTCCGGAAAGTCCTACGGATACAACAGACTGCTCTGTAACACAAGAATTAGCCGATGTGCAGCTACGCACCGAAATGCAGCTGGATAAAGAACAACGTATAGAGCAAGCCAAAGCCCACAGACGAGAGTTACAAAAAACTGAAAAAGCTTTTGCTCAGTCTATGGCACAGGTGCGTAATCTGATGACTAAAGTTCAGGGGCGCCCACTGAATGCGATAGAAGACGCCACTCAGTTGATCAGTAATTTAGCAGACACCATCCTGAGTGAAGACGCACTAGTGTTGCATCTGATTTCGCAGGCAGGTAAAGAACAAGAATCAATGTACTTTCATGTTCTGAACGTCTCGATTCTGGCGATGATGCTGGCGAAAAACTTAAAATACAGCGCAGACGAAGTGAAATGGGTCGGTTTGGGGGCCATGTTTCACGACATAGGCAAGCTAAAAATCCCTAGCCAGATTTTGCGTAAAACTACAGCCTTAACCACTCCGGAACAAAACTTTATCAAACTTCATCCAAAACTCGGCCTGGAGCTGCTGGGTTTAACTCAACAATTTCCGACTGAAGCTAAAGCTATCGTGGAGCAGCATCATGAATATCTGGATGGTAGCGGTTATCCGGCAGGGTTAAAAACGGATCAAATCAATAAGCTCGCTCGCATAGTTGCAGTAGTCAATGAATTCGATAACCTCTGTCATCCAGCCGATCTATCACAAGCCCGCTCACCGCATCATGCCTTATCAGTGATGTATAAAACAATGAAAGGAAAGCTGGGCGATCTTGAAATGAAGGTGATGATTAAGATGATGGGCATTTATCCACCCGGCACTGTGGTGATGCTGTCGGATAAAAGAGTAGGTATTGTCATGGCAGTCAATTCCGACTCGATGCTCTACCCCGATGTATTGATTTATGACGCAGACGTACCGCGACTTGAAGCCGCTATTGTCACTTTAGAAGCCAACAAGCTTTCAATTGAAAAAGTAATCAAACCCAAAGCCTTACCACCGGAAGTTTTTGCCTATTTAAACCCAAGAGCTCAGGTCAGTTATTTTGTACAACAAAAAAACTGAGTCGGGTCAATGGCTTCAAAGCAATGGCTGAAATATGAGCATTTTCTGCTAACTGAATACTTTATTTCGCTTTATAATGTCGGACCAGTTGTAAAGCTCTCTTTAACTTCTGTATATAAATCAATGCTCAGCTGTCAGGATGTAGTACGCTGAATTTTTTAACTGCTGGTTTGCAGACGACTCAAAGCGTTTAATAAACTGGTTTTATTGCTCGCCGGATAGAACTAAAAATTTATGAACAATCATCCTGAATCAGAATTACTGATCTCTTTTATCTGGTTACTCACTGTTGTTGCAGGTATAGCCTGGGGTTTAATGACCCAACCTTTGCGCATAGCACCCAAGGCTAGTATCAGGTTCTTTTTTGCAAACCTGACGTTAGGCTCAGGGATCTATTTGCTTACTTTGCATACAGCTGAGTCTGAGTTACTCACCTGGTTTGTTGCTGATCTGGCTATTTTATGCAGTTTTATGCTGATTGGCTGGGGTATACAACAGCTGTTCAAACTGCACTCTACTGCAGCACGCGACAGTCTGATCTTTTTGGTTACAGCCCTGTTGATGCTGTTTGCTCATCTGCAGCACCCTCATCCCATCTTTTTAGGTATCCTCTTTTCAGTCACAGCCACAGTATTTTTATACTCTGCCAGTAGAAACAACTTTCAGGCAATCCAAAAAGATTTTGGTTCTGTTGCTGCCTGTCTGATGTCTGCCCCTTTATATGCGGTCACTCTGATCTTTTTAGTCCGGGCTTTGATTTTATCGTGGCCAGAAACTGAAACAGACGCCTTTGTTGCCACTTACACTGTCGAAGCCATACCTTTGTTATGGTGTTATGTGATCCTGACTCTGACCATTAATATTGTAATGATAGGGGGAGCATTAGCTCGTTTAGTTGCAAAAATCCGTCAGTTTGCTGAGCGGGATCAACTGACAGGTTTGTGGAATCGCAGAGCAGTGCTAAAAAAGCTGCAGGAAATGCACCTCCTATGGCAAAAACAACAGCAAAGCTACAGTCTGATTTTATTGGATTTAGATCACTTTAAGCAGATTAATGATAGCTTGGGGCATGACGCCGGAGATGCCGCCTTGCGCCGCTGTGCTACGACTTTGTCTGCTGTGGTCAGAACTCAGGATCTGGTCAGTCGTTATGGTGGTGAGGAGTTTCTGCTGCTTTTCCCCGGCGTTACAGCAGTTGAACTACCGCTGATCGCAGAAAAGATCAGAGCGACTCTTGCTGGCTGTCAGTTAATTTGGCAAAACAATCCAATAGAGCTTAATGCCAGTTTGGGTTACATCACTGTCTATCCCGGCGCTAAAGCCGAACATTTACTGACATTGGCTGATAAAGCCATGTATCAGGCCAAAGCCGAAGGCCGCAACAAAGCCTGTCCTGCCATGATCAGCTAACAAAACCGCTTCACTCTCTTTGTTCGTCCGTCAGTTTCTGCTATAGATGAAAGCTCTTTCAACCAGATGAGATAGCCTGATGGACTGCAAAAAATGCTCAGTGTGCGCTGCAGTGGCAGCAACACAGCTATTGAGCGGCTGTGGCACAACAGATCAGCCATCAATCTCTGTAGATGACTCTTCCCCTGATTGGCAATTGATTTGGCAGGATGAATTCTCTGGTCAACAAGTGGATTTAACCAAATGGAGTTTTGAGGTCAACTGCGCCGGAGGTGGCAATAACGAACGCCAGTGTTACACCAACAGGGCAGAAAACGCTGCTGTAGCGAATGGAGCTCTGACCATCACGGCCATCAAAGAGAACTTTGCAGGCCCGGCGGCTCAGGACGACTCACCTGATTACCACCCAGAACTGACTGTCAGCCGTGAATTTACCTCAGCCCGCCTTCGCACTAAGGGCAAAGGTGACTGGACCTATGGCCGATTTGAAATTAGAGCTAAGCTGCCATCAGGCCAGGGGAGTTGGCCTGCCATTTGGATGTTACCTACAGAGTGGCGTTATGGTGGCTGGGCGTCTTCCGGTGAAATTGACATCATGGAAGCGGTAAATCTGGGTACCATCACAGACGATGTAACCGCAGTGGGTCAAACAGAGCAAAGAGTCCATGGTACTTTGCATTATGGCAGGCAAGCGCCGGGAAATGTTTATTCGGGGACCAGCTACAAAGCCAATGACTTTAAGCCGACAGAGCAGTTCCATCTGTATGCCCTGGAATGGGAAAAAGGTGAAATTCGCTGGTATGTTGATGATGTGCACTATGCCACTCAAACTGAACAGGGCTGGTACAGTCAGTTCCAGACCGCGGATGGTGTCTGGCAACAAGCCAAGGGTGCGGCACCTTTTGATCAGTCTTTTCATTTACTGCTGAATCTGGCAGTGGGTGGTCACTGGCCTGAAAACGTCAATGAAAAAGGAGTGGATGTTGAGCACTGGCCCCGGCAGATGGTGGTGGATTATGTCCGGGTTTACCAATGCTCAGCGCAGACTGCCGATGGCACTGGCTGTGGCACCAAAAGCAGCATGGCAAAACAGGTTTCGGGGATTCAACCGCCCGCTTTGCCGACATTCTGATGCCGGGCGCTCAGCAGCACCTGGCGGATAATACGATCCGCCTGAGCTTTATACAGTAGCCATTGCAAATAGTTACCCTGGGTCAGTACCAGCACCATCTCCAAACTTGGGAATACGGCAATATACTGACCGCCGTCACCTTCTGCTGTGTAATAAGAAATGCCGTCTTGCTGTCGTAACCAGAAGTAGTAGCCGTAATCACCAGCAGGACTTGTAGCCTGACGGCTGGTCATTTGGTGCACCCAACCCGGCGGTAATAACTGCTCCCCCTGCCATTGCCCCAACTGCAGATACAAAACCCCCAATTTAAGCATATCGCGGGGTCTGAGCCATAAACGAGCCGAGCCTTCGGGCACACCATCGGGTTGCGTCTCCCAGCGATAAGAACCAAAACCTAACTTATCAAATAACTGCTGTTTAGCCCAAGGCTGCAACGGCTGTTTTAGCTCACGTTGTATCAGCTGTAATACCAGATTGGGTAAAGCACTGTTGTAAGCCCAGCTTTGACCTGGTCCGGTATTCGGCTGTCGCAGCAGATAATCGACAAAATTTTGCTGTTGCCACAGCTTTACTAAATCATCTCCCGCCCATTCATCCCAGACAAAACCTGCCTGCATCGATAATAACTGGTGCAGGCTAATACTGGCTTTGATCGGATCTGCTTTGATCACGGCATGCTGAGGTAACAGCTGCGCTAAAGTACTGTCGACACTTAACCCCGTCTGGTGCAAAGCTATACCTGTTAAAGTTGCAGTAACAGCTTTAGTGACAGAAGCCACATAATGAGGCTCCTCTGCTTGCCAGATAAAATCCTGCTTTCCCTGCTCTAACCGTATCCCTTGCTCAAAGTTAATCAGGTTGTTATTGCCCTTTTGATAATGCTCAAGGACCAAAGCGCCTGATTTATACAACAGCAGGCTATGCACCTGCTGATAACCCGGCTTGGTTTTGTTTTGAATTTGTAGCAGCAGTTGCTGCAGTATCTGTTCGTTCAATCCTTGTGCTGCAGGCTTTTTCTGAGGTAGAAATAAATCGGACTCCAGACTTTGCGCTATGACACCCCGAGTCGTCGCCCGCAACAGCTCTTGAGCCTGAGCAGAACTAAAAGCACCGCAGCACAGCAGGCTGCAAAGTAAAACTATAATGATACGGTCAGGCATGCGGTTAAAAATCCAAAGTCCGGCCAAGGCGTTGACTGTGCATCGCCAGCTCTATCAAACGGATGCCTTGCAAAGCTTCGGTGGCAGAAACCAAGTGGGGTTTACCTTGTTGCAAAGCAGCGACCAGTCGCTGATAAAACTTCTGATAATCACCAGCTAAAGTTGGATAAGGTTTTTGTCCTTGCGCATCAGCCACTACACCGTACAAAGCTTCAGGCTCCTGCCCCCAACCTGCACCACCAGGCTTTTGCCCTGCTCTTAGTGCATCTTCCTGCGGATCCAGACCTGTTTTATGATAAGACCCTAAATCACCCTGCAGAATAAAACGTGTGGTTGGATGCGCAGAAAAAGGGCTGGAGTGCAGCACCACTTCTTTGTCGGCGTAATGCAACAACAGATGAAAATAATCCACAGTGTCGCTGCCCAGACGTAACGCACGACAGCGGGCTGTCAGTGCCTCTGGTGCACCAAATAACGCGATGGTCTGATCAATTAAATGCGGCCCCAAATCATACAAAATCCCGCTTCCCTCCCCCTGCAATTCGCGCCAGCGTGGTCTGGGAACAGGACGGAAACGATCAAAATGCGATTCAAAATAACGGATAGTTCCGAGCTCTCCTGTTTGCAGCAATTGCTGTAAAGTCAGAAAGTCGCCGTCAAACCGTCTGTTATGGTAAACAAACAGCTGGCGTTGTTGCTCGTCCGCCAGTTCAAACAGCTCCTGTCCTTGTACCTCTGTCAGCACAAAGGGCTTTTCCACCAGTACATGTTTCCCTGCCAGCAAAGCTTGTTTTGCCAAAGGATAATGGCTGTCATTAGGTGAGGTAATCACTACCAGCTCAGCATCGGATAAACGAATAAGCTCATCGCCATTTGAGTAGTGCTTTATATCCGGATAATCCAGCCGTAACTGAGACTGACTACTGCTGATTGCGACCAATTCAAGCTCGGGCTGTAAGCTAATAAAAGGCAAATGAAAGGTTTTGGCAGACAAACCATAGCCAATAACGGCTGTTTTGATCATGGCTACTCCTAAATAGCATCACTCATTGAGCTGTCATTGTAATACCACTAAAACAGGTCAATGGGGAAAATATCTGAGAGCTTTGCTCACTGGCACTATTGCTTCCCACCAACCCCCTCGATACAAGACAGCATTCCTGTTCTTAAGAACAAATTTTGGGACTTGATCTATCCAAACCTGAATAGTACTATTTATCGTATAAATAGTACTATTCAGGTTAATGAATGAAAGTTTTGGTTACAGGCGGTATGGGCTATATAGGCAGTCATAGCTGTATCGCTTTATATGAAGCAGGCATTACACCAGTGATTTTTGACAACTTGGTCAACTCCAGTGTCAAAGTTCTGGAGCAACTAAAAAAAATCACCGGGACCAGCATTGAATTTATCGAAGGGGATGTATCGGATGCCGTCGCTCTTGAGCAGGCTTTACGTCAAACCAATGCCAGCGCAGTACTGCATTTTGCTGCACTAAAAGCCGTAGGTGAGTCAACAGAACAGCCACTGCGTTACTATCAGAATAATGTCGCTGCAACTCTCACGCTGTTAGAGGCAATGCAAAAAGTGGGAGTGAATAAAATTATTTTTAGTTCATCTGCTACTGTTTATGGCGATCCACAGTACCTGCCTTTTGATGAGCAGCATCCTCTTCGTGCCACCAGCCCTTATGGCTGGAGCAAAATTATGGCAGAACAAGTAGTAAACGATCTCTGCTGTGCTGCCAGTGACTTTCTTGCTGTGTCATTACGCTACTTTAATCCGGTCGGTGCTCACCCGTCCGGTCTTCTGGGTGAGAGTCCCCAAGGAACACCCAACAATCTATTACCTTTTATTGCTCAAACCGCGGTGGGTCGCCGGCCTTTTGTTAAGGTGTACGGCTCAGATTACCCCACTCCAGACGGCTCAGGGGTGCGGGATTATCTTCACGTCATGGATTTAGCAAAAGGCCATGTCGCCGCTTTACTTCACCATCAGGCAGATAAAGGCTTTCATACGTATAACCTTGGTACAGGTCAAGGTCATTCAGTGCTTGAGGTCATACGGGCATTCTCTGTTTCTGCCGGAAAGGAAATCCCCTTTACGTTGGCACCGCGCAGAGCTGGTGACGTTGCTTGTTATTACGCTGATGCGACAAAAGCGAATCAATTACTTGGTTGGACTGCTGAGCATAGTTTGCAACAGATGACGGATGACACCTGGCGCTGGCAGTCGAATTATCCTCAAGGGCTGGAGTATAGCGATGAATAAATTTGAGTTTACTCATAGAAGAAAAAATCCACTATCAGGAGAATGGGTACTGGTTTCTCCGCATAGAAATAACAGACCATGGCTTGGGGCTACGGAAGCCGTAGCCACTGAAGAATTACCAAAACACGATCCGTCCTGTCCTTTGTGCCCTGGGAACCAACGAGCAAACTCGGATACAAATCCGCACTATTCTTATACCCATGTGTTTGTAAATGATTTTGGCGCATTAAACTCTATATCACCTCAGGCCGAATCAAGTACGGATCCACTATTTACATACGATGCAGCAGAGGGCGAATGCCGTGTTATTTGTTTCTCGCCCGATCATAATAAAACGCTGCCAGAGATGTCGTTAACAGAATTATCCGAAGTGATTACCGCCTGGCAGCAGCATTACCGGGAATTAAGTCTTCGCTACAACTGTGTGCAGGTCTTTGAAAATAAAGGGGCTATTATGGGCTGTTCGCAGCCGCACCCACATGGACAGATCTGGGCACACCCGCATTTATCTACAGAAATTGAGCGCGAAGACGCCCAGCAATCCAGTTATTTTCAGCTTCATGGCCGAGCCTTGCTTGCGGACTATGCAGAAAAAGAAATCGCTGATGGCAGCAGGGTGGTTTTTGAAAACAAGCATTGGCTTGTCGTAGTACCTTTTTGGGCGGCCTGGCCATTTGAAACTTTAGTATTGCCTAAGGACGAGTTGCAAAGACTGGATGCGTTGAATGACGCACAAAATAGTGCGCTTGCAGAAACCTTAAAAGTGCTTACCACCAAGTACGACAACCTATTTCGCTGTAGCTTCCCTTATTCTATGGGTTGGCATAATGCGCCAGCAAATCTGGACTCTTCTGCATCATACTGGCGCTTACACGCCCATTTTTACCCGCCTTTGTTGCGCTCAGCTACAGTAAAAAAGCATATGGTTGGTTATGAAATGTTGGCCGAAAGCCAGCGCGATCTTACTCCAGAAACTGCAGCGTCTATTTTGCGTTCAGCCTCCACTATTCATTACAAGCAAGGAAATTCTGATGACGTATGAAACTTTGCAGCAACAGTTTCAGATGCTGTATCAACACAAAGCACAAGGAGTAGCCAGTGCACCTGGCAGAGTCAACCTGATAGGCGAGTTTACGGATTACAATCAGGGATTTGTCTTTCCTTGCTCATTAGGCTTTCGCACCTTAGTGCTATTTCGACGACGGACCGATCAACAACTTGTGGTGCACTCGGTGAATTACCCTGGAGAGCATGATTCTTTCGCTCTGGATCAAGCAATTTCAGCCGGTCCCTCGCAATGGGGTAACTACATTCGGGCTATGGCTTATGTACTGAAGAAAGCCGGACACAGCCTGGCTGGAGCCGATATCCTGATAAGCAGTGATGTGCCACAAGGGGCCGGACTCTCCTCTTCTGCAGCACTGGAAGTTGCTGTAGCTGGCGCCTTTAACCAGATCAGCGCACTGGGCCTTAGCTTACAGCAAATCGCTTTATTTGGTCAGCAAGCCGAAAATGAATTTATGGACTGCCAGTGTGGCATTATGGACCAGTTGATTTCGGCGAAGGGACAGCAAGGCCATGCCTTGCTGATTGACTGTAGCGATCTGCAAACTACTGCGGTCCCGCTGCCGGAAGACATAAAGCTGGTGATTATCAATTCAAATTATCCGCGAAAACTGGTGGACAGTGAATATAATCAGCGACGCCTGGATTGCGAGCAAGCCGCACAAAAAATGGGCGTACGTACTCTTCGCCATGCCACTCTTGAGCTGCTCAACGATACAGCACCTAAGCTAAGCGATACCGAGTTTCGACGGGCACGTCATGTGATTACTGAAAATAGCAGAGTACTGGCGACACAAAAGGCCTTGATTGCTAATGACATGCTCACTCTGAGCGAGCTGATGCGAGCCTCTCACTTGTCCCTGCAAAATGATTTTGAAGTCACAGTACCTCCGGTGGATGGCCTGGTAGAGATTTGCCATCAACTGTTTAAAGATCAAATTGCAGTGCGAATGACAGGGGGTGGGTTTGGTGGCGCCATCTTATGCCTGTGCCGTGAAGAGCATATTGAGCCTTTACGGCAGGCCGTCCTGGCGCAATACACTAAAAAATTTGGTCTGACTGCAGATTTTTATCTTTGTCATGCTGGCAGTGGCTTACAGATTGAGTTGTTCAATCAACAGAATAACTGCTGACGATCGGCATCAGCTCTTGCCTTACAAAATAATAACAAGCACTACAATGGGGGATTTAGCCATGGCAATAAATACAAATACAACAGATAAACGAATAAGAAATCGACCTTACTTGCCCGCTCTGAAACAACAAAAGCTTGCTCTGGGCTGGCTGCTGTTTGCATTGCCTCTTAGTATTTATGCGAACACTGAAGTGGCTGCAACCAGAGCAGTTGATGCACCTGAGCAACTTTATCCGCCACTCACAACTGACGTATTGCCAGAACTTGCAAGCACAGGTTCTTATGCGGTTGGGGTCAAAACTGTAACCATAGTTGACCCTGCCCGCTTTGACCCTGCCTCTCAAACTATGAAAGCACGACCTTTAACACTGGAAATCTGGTATCCAGCCACCGAAGATACAACACAGCAGAAAACGTCTTACCTAAATCAGAGCCGCAGTGGAGCTCGTTTTGCATTACAAGCGGCAGCATTGCGTGATGTTCCGGTCCGTAAAGGAGATAAAAAATACCCATTAGTGGTGCTCTCACATGGCTATACCGGCTATCGTACCATCATGTTTTATCTTGGCGAGCATCTGGCATCTCATGGTTATATAGTGGCGGCTATTGATCACACAGACTCCACTAACGCAGAAATCGACATGAAAACGGCTCCCTTTGCAGGTTTTCTCAGTACCTTGTTAAATCGCTCACGTGATCAACAGTTTGTATTAGAGCAGCTCAGGCACTCTCCTGAGCTGACAGAATCTCAACTCGATGGCGCTAAAGCGGCTGTGATCGGCTATTCAATGGGCGGATTTGGTGCGTTAAACACCATTGGGGCCTGCTACGATTTTAATGCTCAAACCACCGCCGCTTTTACCGGCTTGAAAGAACCATCACAAATTAGCGCCTTACAAAAATTATTGAATAGCTGTGCTGGTGGCCACTACGAAAAAACACAGCCTGACTCGTCATGGCAAGCCGCTATTGCAGTAGCACCATGGGGCGGACAACATCAATTATTCTCGAGCACCTCACTCGCAGCGCTAAAAGTACCAGTCCTTTATGTGGCCGGTGATTTAGATGATATTTCAGGCTACGATGGCATAAGGTCTCTTTACCAGAAAACAGGCAGTTCAAATAAGTACCTACTGACCTATCACAATGCCAGACACAATATAGCCCCACATCCGGCTCCCGCTAAAGCATCGGCCAATGAACTTGATATTGGTCATTATTACGAACCGGCCTGGTCAACAAGGACGCTGAACGAAATCAATAAACATTTTGCTTTGGCAATGTTTGATTGCCATCTTAAAAAGATCCAGGCACGTTGCGCCTACCTGGATTTGCCAGCAAGCCCCGATCAGAGACCTGTTGATGGTAAAACTCCAGACACCTGGCGAGGTTTTGATCCGCGTTATGCAACTGGAATGTCGTGGCTGCAAAAGACAGCAAAACCTTAATAACGACAGGGACTAGCTAATCGCCTTAGCTTCAAAGCAGCACCCACTACAGCTTTTACCTGTAGTGGGTTGGCAGTATGCTTTACTTACCCTGAGCTTCGCTCCTGAGGCCATCAGCTGTAATTACTACTTCGACCATTTTTATAAAATTCAGTTGCCAAAGCGGTACTTTCCCGTCAATCTAGCCATATTATAAGATATATATGAATTAACAAATGAAGAAGTCTTATCTGCTTGCCATTGATCAAGGCACAACTAGCTCCAGAGCGATCGCATTTACAACTGAAGGTAAAACTGCAGCTTGTGCTTCAGAAGAATTTACCCAGCACTACCCGGAAAATGGCTGGGTTGAACATAACCCAGACGATTTATGGAATTCTGTCCTCCGGACTTGCCGCAAAGTGATGGCAGATCTGAATATTACGGCTGATGATATCATCGCTATAGGCATTACTAATCAGCGCGAAACTACACTGGTCTGGGATAAAAAAACCGGTAAACCAGTCTACAACGCCATAGTCTGGCAAGATCGCCGCACTACAGCCTATTGTGAATCGATCTACAGTAGCGAAACAGAGGCATTAATCAACGCAAAAACAGGCCTGCTACTTGATCCCTATTTTTCAGCCAGCAAAATTCGCTGGATCCTGGACCACGTGCCTGATGCAAAACAGCGCGCAGCTGCAGGTGAACTGGCTTTTGGTACTGTGGATAGTTTTTTACTTTGGCAACTCACCAATGGCAAAGTACACCGCACAGATGCCACTAACGCATCACGTACTATGTTATTTGATATTCATCACCAACAATGGGATGACGAATTACTGACACTGTTTGATATCCCAAAGTCTATGCTGCCGGAAGTCTTAGATTCTTCAGCTGATTTCGGTGTTACAGCCGCAGAATGCCTGGGTGGTGAAATTCCTGTTTATGGCATGGCTGGGGATCAACAAGCGGCCTTATTTGGTCACGCCTGTTTTGACCAGGGTATGGCCAAGAGTACTTATGGCACAGGCTGCTTTTTGATGCTAAATACCGGCGATACCGCGCTGAAATCTACGAATCGTCTGCTAACAACAGTTGCTTATCGCTTAAATGGCAAAGTCACTTACGCTATTGAAGGAAGTATTTTTATGGCAGGTGCGACCATGCAATGGATTGTTGAGGGTTTAAAACTGCTCCGCCACGCAGGTGAAAGTGAAGCGATAGTAAAAGACGTTCCCCTGGACCATGGAGTCTTTTTGGTTCCATCCTTCACAGGTCTTGGAGCTCCCTATTGGGACCCGAATGCCAGAGGCGCAATTCTGGGATTAACCCGTGATTCAGGCATTAGCACCATAGTGGCAGCCGCGCTGCAATCCGTAGGTTATCAAACTAAAGATTTGCAAAAAGCGATGGAACGGGATGGTTTAAGGCCAAAAGTACTGCGTGTTGATGGCGGGATGGTAAAAAACAATTGGGTCCTCAGCTTCTTAGCCGATATTTTAGGCGCCGTAGTCGAAAGACCACAAGTGATTGAAACAACAGCTCTTGGCGCCGTGTATTTAGCCGGTCTCCATGCCGGAGTCTTTCATTCAACTGCACAGCTCGCCACCTTGTGGCATTGCGAACGCCGCTTTGAACCCAGTCTTTGTACTGAGCAACGCAACCACTTATATGCGAAGTGGCAGCATGCTGTCGCTCAGGTCCGACTTTAGCAAATCGCCTTGGTTAGCTCACTCAGTTCGCATACAACCGAATGAGTCAGAGCTAACCTTTTCTAAGGTTTCGATGCATCTGCACCAGTTCTGTTTATCCATTGATCTTCTTCACCTACTTCAACTTCCAACCTAACAGCGTTTTTTTTATCTATTTGACTAAAAGGCGCTTGTCAGTCTATTGCTACCGCCATATCATGATATATATATTATTTGTATGATTTATTTTCATGGAATAAAAAATGGATGAACTAGCGAATTGTCATGATGTCCTGATTATTGGTGGAGGCGTTAACGGTACAGGTATTGCCGCGGATTGTGCAGGTCGTGGATTGAAGGTACTGTTGTGTGAGCAAAACGACTTAGCCTCAGCGACCTCCTCTAACAGTAGCAAATTGATCCATGGCGGATTACGTTATTTAGAGCACTATGAATTTCGCTTAGTCAAAGAAGCACTAGCTGAACGAGAAGTGCTGCTTAAAAATGCGCCACATATCATGTGGCCTATGATATTCCGCCTCCCGCACCAGCCTCATCTGCGTCCGGCCTGGCTCATTCGTCTAGGTTTATTTCTCTATGATCATCTCGCTAAAAGAGTGACTTTGCCTGCGTCCAGGAGCATCCACTTTGGCACAGACAGCCCACTGCAAAAGCACATCAGCAAAGGTTTTGAATACTCTGATGGCTGGGTGGATGATTCGAGGCTTGTAGTGACGAATGCTCTGGCAGCGCGACAGCACGGAGCAACAATTTGCACCCGAACCAGGTGTATTGCTGCTCAAAGAAAAAGCGATCATTGGTTAGTGACTCTGCAGCAACGGCAGCAAGCGCCTTATCAGGTCAAAACAAAAGCTATTGTCAACGCTGGAGGCCCTTGGGTCGCCAGACTATTTGATCAGGCGTTGGAAGAGAAATCGCCGCAGAATGTGCGTCTTGTAAAAGGAAGCCATATTGTTGTCCCTAAGCTGCATGACCAACCACAGGCATACATGCTACAAAATAAAGATCAACGTATTATCTTTGTGATCCCATTTGAAGATAATTTCACATTGATTGGTACCACGGATGTGGAGTATCAGGGCGAGCCTTCAAAAGTCAGCATAAGTCAGGAAGAAGTGCATTACTTGCTGCAGATCTGCAATAGTTACTTTAACAAACAACTGACTACAGCAGATATAGTAGGATCATTTTCTGGTGTAAGGCCTTTATTGGATGACGAATCCGATAGCGCTCAAACGGTTACCCGCGACTACAAACTAGAATTAAGTACTGATGAAGGTAAACTTCCCTTACTTTCTGTTTTTGGCGGAAAAATAACGACATACCGTAAACTTGCCGAAGCCGCGACTGATCAGTTAGTACAATTTTTTACAGGAGCAAGACCAGCCTGGACCGCAAAAAAAGCCTTACCTGGCGGTGATTTTGACTCTAAAGAATCCCTCATTAACGCTCTGATACAACAGTATCCCTATCTGCAAACTAGCATTATACGGCGCTATGTCCGCAGTTATGGCAGCCGCAGCTTTTTGTTGTTAAAAGAAGTGATGTCAGCAACAGATCTGGGACAACATTTTGGTCATGGACTGTTTGAAGCCGAAGTCATTTATTTACTCAAAGAAGAATGGGCTGAAAACGCAGAAGATATCTTATGGCGCCGCAGCAAACTGGGCTTGTACTTTACCGCAGAACAAACCGCCGAATTAGAATGCTTTATTCAGGAACGTCATCAGCCCATGCAGTCATTTCAGAACTGCAGTGCGATGTAGAAGCAAGGTTTTGCAAACCAGCCAAACGCCAGCGAATGGGATGACAAAAACGGCACCTGTGATGCCGGATCTGGATTGATGATGAGTTTCGTATTAAGTTCGGCCACCGTCCACACTGATGGTTTGGCCTGTAATTAAGGCACTTTGATCAGACGCCAGAAACAAGGCTAAATTGGCAATGTCTCGTGGCGTAATTAAACGTTTAATAGCAGAAGACTCCAACCATTTTTGCTGTTCTTCAGAGGTAAACCAGGTCGCAAGCTGACGCTCAGTAGCGACCCAGCCAGGTAAAATCGCATTCACACGAATACCGGCGTTGCCATAATCTTTCGCCAGCGCTTTGGTCATGCCAATAATGCCCGCCTTTGCAGTCACATAACCTGCCATCTGTTGCTGACCTACGAGTGCATTTATGGAACTGAAATTAATAATACAGCCATGCTGCTGTACTTTCATTAACTCAAAAGCGCTTTGTGAAGCAAAAAACGCCGGATCCAAATTCACTTGCATACATTGTTGCCAGTCCATCGATGTTACTTCTGCAGTAGGTTGGCGTTTATCGTTGGCAACATTATTTACCAGCACATCAAAAGCACCCAGATCTTTTGCGGCATCCTGAATGGCCTTTTGAAGCAAAGACGGTTGACGCACATCCACCTGTCGAAACCAAAGCTGACTGGAGGAAAGCTCTTGCTGTAAGGTTTCAGCTGCATCTAGATCAACGTCAATAAAAGCAACTTGAGCCTGTTGCGCAGCAAAAGCACGAACCATAGCAGCCCCGATTCCGCTTGCTCCGCCGGTAATGAACACCACTTTTTGGCTTAGACTTGGATACACTGTAGCTTCCTGCAACCTGATGAACTCCGATATTGTTTGATTTGATACTATTGTTTTCTTAAACGTTTTAAGGAGATTGGCGGTTGAGTCGTGAAAATAAAGCTATACGGGGTCGATAGTCAAGTTATAACCAAAGAAACCTGCTCAGGACAAAAAACTTATATCGCAACTGTATGTATTTTAATATGATATATTACATTAATAAAATTTAAGAAGTGGTTGGCTGATGAAGAGTTCTCAAACGCATAATCTGACACATAAACTTACCTATGATTTAGGTTTAGCTATAGTTCAGGGGGTTTATCCTGTTGGAACCGGTCTTCCTTCAGAAGCCGACCTCTGCATTAAATATGATGTCAGTCGAAGTTCCACGAGGGAAGCGGTCAAAATGCTTTCAGCCAAGGGCCTTATCTCGTCCAGGCCAAAACAAGGGATCCGGGTTTTACCTGAAAGCAGCTGGAACATGTTTGATACTGACGTATTAAAATGGATTTTAAGCAGCAAACCTTCACTTTCATTACTGAAAGAATTTACTCAGGTACGGATTGCGATGGAACCTCAGGTTGCGGCATTGGCCGCAGTCACTGCTACATATCAGCAGTTGGCAGATATCGAAAAAGCGCTGGCGCGGATGGTTGACGCAGACAAAGGTCTGGACGATCCGCTAGAAGCAGATATAGCCTTTCATACCGCTATGCTGGTCGCGAGCAATAACAGATTTTTCTTACAACTCTCTGAGTTTATTAGTACGGCGTTACATGTCAGCATTCGTTACACCAACAGAATCAAAGGTGTACCTGGTGCCGATGTGCAAAAGCATGCAGAAATCCTGGAAACTATAAAGTCCCGCAACCCGGACAAAGCCAAAAAAGCAGTCGAAGCCATTCTGGACGAAGTACTGGAACTGATTGAATCTAAACTCTAGTTTGTACTGTCGCAAAAAAGACGAGCTCTAAACTTCACCAGAGCTCGTCGCTACCCCCTCTTTATACCGCCACTAATTCAAACACCAATGAGCTTTGCGGATGAACTATTGGCAGTTGCATGCCAAAACTCATTAACGCCTCTGCACTGAGTATTTCGCCCTGAATAAGCCTTAGTATCGACGGAGAATACTCCTTCAACTGAGTTGGCCAAATTAAACTGATCCGGTACTGACGTTTTACATCCAGGCCAGTAAATCGATAACGGGCCGGCAATGTACGTGCAGTTTCCCGAACCACGTTATAAGTGAACAACGCTTTAGTTTTGTCTTTGTTAACCAAACCAAAATTTATGCAATCACCATCGCTGTCAAGCCGGTATAAATCGCTCTGGTGAATAAACTCTCTATGCTGTTTATGCAGTTGAATGGCGGCCCTAAGCGCCACTTTTTCCTCAGACGTCAGCTCTCTGGGGTCCATCTCAATCCCCATATGGCCAAACATAGCGACAGCTGCGCGCATTTCTAAAGTCACACGACGGCCGGTAATATGGCAATCCCGTGGCCCGACATGAGCGCCCATCACATTGGATGGAAAGAAAAATGAGCAACCCCGCTGGATCTGTAACCTGTCCAATGCATCGTTAGAATCTGAGGTCCATACTCTGTCGGTATGTGCAAGTACGCCATAATCAATACGTGCGCCACCAGAAGAGCAGCTCTCAATTTCTAAACCAGGGTGCGCGGCTTTAATGCGGTCAATCAGCGCATATAAGGCTTGTGTCTGTTGATGCACAGCCGGTTTGCCCAATGCATTACCCGGATGATTCAGATCACGGTTAATATCCCATTTGATATAACGGATCAGAGGATATTGACTTAAGATGGCGTCGATGGCGCTAAACAAATAGTTAGTCACTTCGGCACGGCTTAAATCCAGCACTAGTTGGTTACGGAATCTAAGTTGTGGGTTACCGCTGGTCTGTAATACCCAATCCGGGTGTGCACGATATAAATCACTATCCGGATTGACCATCTCCGGCTCAAACCAAATACCAAACTCCATGCCAAGCGAGTTCACATGATTAATCAGCGGTGATAGCCCTTGCGGGTAAACCGCAGCATCCACAGTCCAGTCGCCTAAACCTGCAAAATCACCACGCCGGCCTTTAAACCATCCATCGTCTAACACAAAACGTTCTACCCCAAGAGCTGCAACCTCATCAGCGAGAGTTTTTAGTGTCTCAACATCATGCTGAAAGTAGATCCCCTCCCAGGTATTGTAATGCACTGGTCTTGGCTTGCTGCGCTGCGCTTTGCTCAACAGGCGGTGACGCACAAATGCATGGAAGTTGCGCGATAAGGCACTAAAACCCTGATCAGACCATGAGGCATACAATACGGGGCTTTGATAACTTTCACCTTGCTGCAAAACCATTTCTCCGGGTAACAACAGCTCTCCCATCTGAAGGTAGCTGCGCCCCTCAGCAAGCAGCTCTACTCGACTGCGGTGATTACCAGACCAGGCTAAGTGAAAACCAAAACACTCGCCTTGCTGTTCAGAGGTATTTTTCCCGTGAACTAAAACGCCCGGAAAGTTATCGTGTGAGGTTTTGCCTTTACGATTTTCCCGCAAAAAACTCCCCAAAAATAAATCGATAGTGCGACGTTGAAATTCATTAGACCAACGACCTTCAAAACTGGTCAGTTGCGTTAAGTGATCAGGCAACATAAAAGTCGGTGCCGCACACCAATGCATCTGCAATGGTTCAGCGCCAAGATTACGGACTGCTGTTGATGCCTTTACAACATCGTATTGCTCATCTAAGGACAGCAAATGTGTTAGCTCAATGTGCCTGAGTAAATCGACGCTGACCAACTCAACCTCATGCGACGATAACTGCCTTACTGCAGTAAGTTGTGGCCCAACTGACCAGGCCTGCTGCTCATTACTTAATTCAAGGCCAGGCGCTCCGGTGAATCCCTCTGCATTTAAAGGTGTCAATGAGATAGGAGCTTCAATCACAACTGAACACTTCGCTTCTTGTCTTGTACACAACAGAGTCAGCATCTGTGCCGTTGTGGCTTCAGTTAGCTTTTTACCAAAATA
This sequence comes from Rheinheimera tangshanensis, assembly GCF_014645135.1. Taxonomy (GTDB): domain Bacteria; phylum Pseudomonadota; class Gammaproteobacteria; order Enterobacterales; family Alteromonadaceae; genus Pararheinheimera; species Pararheinheimera tangshanensis. The sequence continues at coordinate 287,416 of NZ_BMLH01000004.1, read as the reverse complement.
CAACAAAGCCGGGGTACGATTCCGGCAATCCAATAACAAGCTCAGCGACTGACTTTCCAGCCGGATATACGAGGGAATAGCACTCATCGGTAAATTCCTTTGGCAAAGCGAACAATCAAGCTGCCGTAAATGTACAGAGCATTAGACAGTCAGCACAAATAATAATATTATATATCATACAATTAATAATATCGTGAATTCAAGTTGGTGATGAAGGCGGGTAGCTGTGAAATAGCACCGTGATTTCATTCAGCTTTTTCGCAAAGGTCATAGGGAGTTTTTTATGTTAGGTGTGTGTTATTATCCGGAACACTGGCCAGAATCACTCTGGGCTGAAGATGCCAGAGAAATGGTTGAACTTGGCCTTCGTTATGTGCGGATCGGTGAGTTTGCCTGGTCCAGATTAGAATCTGCACCAGGAGTGTTCCATTTTGAATGGCTTGATCGCGCTATCGATACTCTGGCGCAAGCTGGGTTGAGCGTCATCATGTGTACACCAACAGCAACACCACCTAAATGGTTAATTGATCTTTATCCTGATATTTTGCCTGTTGACATTAAAACAGGCACAGTTCGCGGTTTTGGCTCTCGTCGCCACTATGATTTCTCCAGTGAAAACTACCGTCGCGAAGCCATGCGGATATCACAAGTAGTGGCTAAGCGTTATGGTACTCATCCTGCCATTTGTGGCTGGCAGACAGACAACGAAATTGCCTGCCATGACACAGCCCATAGCGGTAGCCAGAATGCGAAAATTGCGTTTCAGCGCTGGTGTAAGCAGTTTTACGGCACCATAGATAAATTAAACCAGGCCTGGGGTAATGTATTCTGGTCGATGGAATATCAAAGTTTTGAGCAAATTGAATTGCCTATTCTGGCCGTTACAGAAACCAGCCCTTCTCATCAATTGGCTTACCGGCGCTTCAGCTCGGATCAGGTGGTGAAATTTCATGATGAAATGGTCGATGTAATACGAGCTCATGCGCCAAATCAATTTGTCACCCACAATTTTATACCTATGCACGATACCCAAACTGACAATTTTGCTCTAGCAAAAAAACTCGATTTTGTCAGTTACGATAATTACCCATTAGGACGAACCGATCTATTTTTTGGCGATGCGCCAGTCGCACAGTTTAAAAAATATATGCGCACTGGCCACCCGGATTTTTCCAGTTATGCCTTTGACCAAAGCCGCGGAATTAGCAATAGTAGTTTTTGGGTAATGGAGCAACAACCAGGACCAGTAAACTGGGCACGGCATAACCCAAGACCAGAGAAAGGAATGGTGCGTCTCTGGTCATGGCAGGCTTTTGCTCATGGTGCTGAAGCTGTCTGCTACTTCCGCTGGCGTCAGGTTCCATTTGCACAGGAACAAATGCATGCAGGGATCAAAAGAAATGATAATTCCAGAGCAGCAGCCTATGCCGAAATTGCACAGGTGCGTGATGAATTAAAACTCATTGCAGATCTGGCAGAGCAGCCCGTTCAGGCAAAAGTGGCCATCGTAATGACCACTGAAAATCAATGGGTGACTGAAATTGAGCGCCAGGGTGACAGCTTCAATCAGCATAAAGTAGAATTCGGCTGGTACAGTGCTTTACGTCAATTGGGTCTGGCGGTAGATTTTGTTTCGCCGGAACATGATCTCAGCCCGTACCAATTAATTGTTGCACCTTGTATGCCTATTGTGAGCCAGAGCTTTGTCGATCGCTGTAAAGCCTCTTCAGCTCTGCTGGTATTTGGCCCACGTAGTGGCGCTAAAACCTCAGAATTAACCTTAGTGCCGAACCTTGGACCTGGCCTATTACAACAATTGATTGGAGTGAAGGTATTAAGTACTGAAACTATCCGGCCAGATTGTTATGAAGAGTTAAAGCTGGCAACAAAGTCAGGCAACAGCTATCAGAGCACTCAATGGCGGGAAGAACTGGAGCTCAGTGCGAACACTCGTGTGATAGCAAGCTACCACGACAAGACTCCTGCGGTAGCCCGTGACGGTCGCACTCTGTACGTTGCCACGTTAAGCTGTAATAGTTTTTTAGTGGATTTATTTGCAGATTTGGCGAATGAACTTCAGCTGCCAATATTGCGGCTTGATGAAAGCCTGCGATCAGTCCAGCGTGGTAACTTACATTTTGTCTTTAACTACAGTGCCAAAGTCCAACAGGTTGTAGCGCCTCAACATGCTGATTTTCTGATCGGCGGTTCGACTATTCAGCCTTATGACCTGGCTGTACTGCGACTTCGCTAACACCCCTCGGGGCGTTTCGCAGCGCCCCGCTCTCTGCTACACAGTAGCCATAAAACAGCCAGTCGCCGGATCAACTCCGGCTACTGGTTGCCTAATTGGTACCACTTAAGAACCGATTTTTTCTACCACGGGTTCCAATTTGCCAGACCAACGAGTCTGTTGACCAAAGACAACTTTATTCAGTATCAAGGCAAAGGCAACGCAGCTGAACAAGGTAATGGGCATCAGGTGAATGTAATGCCAGCTGGAGTAAAATGGCGAGAAACTAAAAGTTAAAGAGCCATAAAGTAACACACCAAAAATAACAGCGGCAATTGCAGCGCGCGCATCCACATTGGTAAACAGGAGACCGACCACAAAAATGGACAGGATCGGCATACTAAGCAAGCCATTAAGTTGCTGCAGTAAGTTAATAATGCTGTCGGCATGCTGATAAACAGGCACCAGCACTAAGGTCAGTACTGTTAAGCCAAGTGTGACATAACCACTTAACTTAAATACGTTCGGCTTTTTCTCAAAATAGGCTTCGTGAATATCGCAGACATACAAAGCAGTCGCTGAATTTAATAAACTGTTGTAGGTGGATAAAACCGCAGCGGCCATAGCGGCAGCAAACACGCCACTGAGCCATCCTGGCATCAAATCTCCAACTATACGGCCATAGGCTGTATCACCAATGTCACCGTAAAGTTTATAGGAAACAATACCAGGCACCACCACTATGGCTGGCACCACAATAATCCGGATCAGGGCAGCGGCAAACACGCCTTTTTGCGCTTCCTTGACATTGGGTGCAGCCATAGCGCGTTGGGTAATAGTTTGATTGGTGCCCCAGTAATACATCTGAATAAAAATCATCCCGGTAAGCAAGGTTTGCCATGGCAGTGGAGAATCCTTGTCTCCGATCAACGTTAACCGTTCCGCAGGGATACCAGAAAAATCAAAATCAATTGCGACTAAGGCCAGAATAACCACTAACACAGCCATACCTAAGACTAAAACACCATTGTAGGTATCAGACACAGCCACAGCTCTCAAACCACCAAAAAAGGCGTAAAAAGCCCCCACCAGTGCAAATAGTGTCGCTAAATAGATTAGTGGAATATCGACTTTAAACATGGTTTGCATTAACAAGGCACCGGAATAAATAACAGCCGGCATATAAATAAAGGCATTGCCCAGAAAAAACAGGCCTCCAATTACTGCCCTTATATGTTTATTGTGGTAGCGCTTTTCCAGCAATTCAGTGGTCGTTGTACATTGGTATTTGTAGTAAACAGGAATGAATACTTTTGCCAGAATGATAAGCCCAATAACAGCGGCAAGCTCCCACCATACTAACAACATCATTTGGTTACCATTCATTCCGACTAACTGGTCGGTACTCAAATTTGTCAGCGTGATAGAGCCCGCTACAAAAATCCAACTCAAGCCACCGCCGGCAAGGAAATATTCTTTATTCTGACTATTGTGGTCACGACGTTGCCCACGGCATTTCAGATAAGTTAAGGCTCCAATCAAAGCACTGACAAGGACAAACACTGTCAGCTGAATCATATTATCAGACATTATGTACTCACATTTTTGTTATTGTTTCACGAGAAAATAGCGCGTCAATGTTGAGAGCGATTTAATTCCAGCCGCACACTTTTCAATAATCCTAACTGCTGATCCTGAGAATCTGCCCCTGAATAACGCTGATTATGCAACTGAATCAGCTTGTTTAATTGGGTAATAGAAAGCAGCATCGCATGCAAGATCAACAAATAGCCTTGCTGCTGTAGTTGGTACACTTGTTCAGCGGTCAATGTTTGTAATTTGTCTTCATCAACAGTGGCTAACCCTTTGATGATTTGACTGCGGCCATCTTGTTGTAGCAGGTGCAAATCAAGTTCTTTAATTAATCCGAGCTCTGTGATGGTTTTGATAAACTGATAACTCAGATATTCGTGTTGAAGACCGGTTTCCAGCATAGTGACTTGCTGACGCAGAAATACCGAGGCTTGGCCATCCACAGTGTAAAGAGCATGAGCATTTGCTTCTGTTGCAGGGCAAATAACATCTTTATCCATGGTAATAGCCAATTTAGTGGGCTTAGCCTGTGATAAGGACAATGGGTAGGTTTGCATAGACACAGGCTGATAACTGGCCAGCCATTGCTCTTTCTGAACGAATAAATTTTGCCCTGGTGTAAAACTGCATAACGCAGATATTAACCATTGCCCACTCGTTTGATGACGGCTAAAAAAGACCGGAAGGTCACCAATCAGTTTACTAATTTCTGTCACTTGTATATTTAACATATGCAAACGCACGGCGAAGCGCAGTGGCGCGTTTTTAATCACTGCAGTCTGCGCATGAGTCTGGGCCGTTAATTCAACAAACATTGACATGATTTTATCCTCTGTTACTGCTAAGCCAGCCTGTAATATAATCACGGTGCGACGGCAGCGTTTGTAACAACTGCGCGGTAAGCTGCTGATTTCTTCTAATAATTTGCTCGGCTTGGGATTGTTGTTGATACAAATAAGACTGACGGCTAAAATCAGGCTTGAAGCCCATTCCGTAGAGCACGTACTGGTAACTTGCAGCAGGGAACAACTCTAAGGCGCCATGAAAATCTTGTATTTGCGGACCGCGGTGTTGCCAAATCTTCAAATCATCTTGCAAGGACTGCGGAATAGATTCAGGCTTTAAGTGATCCTGCCAATAGGGTTCTGGTCTTTTTGTTAATAGATAATGTAACTTTAAAAAATCCAGGATCCGCTGCCATCTATACAACATCTGTTGGTTAAACCTAGTGGCAACCAATGGCATGGTAGCAAGATCCGCAGGCAAATTATCAGCAACAAAACGAGCAGAAATCTCAACCAGCATAATAGCCGTTGCTTCGAGAGGTTCGACAAACCCTGCGGACATCCCAATAGCAACACAGTTATGTTGCCAAAACTTGCTTCTGTGACCTGTCTGATAACTAATTTTACGCGCGCTAATACCTTGAGCCGCAGGGCCAATATAGCGGCGTAAATTAAATTCAGCTTCATCGTCACTCAAATACTTGCCTGCATACACATGACCAACTCCACGACGATGCGTCAGACCTATATCCCAAATCCAACCGGCATTTTGTGCTGTTGCTATCGTATGGCAAGGTATGGCTGCATCTGGCGTGTCGTATGGGACTTGCATCGCCAAGGCACTGTCATTAAATAACAAATGTTCGACAGGTTCAAAAGGCACACCCAGAGCTTTACCAAGTAACAAGGAGGAGAAACCGCTACAATCAATAAATAAATCTGCTTCAAGTGGAGCGGTACCATCCGTCAGATACAAAGCCTGAATTTGTCCATCCTGACTCAGCTGACAGCGCTCCACAGTACCAATACGGTGCTGCACTCCCAGATTATTTTTACAATGTTCTTTGAGTAAATCAGCGAAAGCCCCAGCATCCAGATGGTAGGCATAGTTGCATTGGCCTTGATATTCACCTTCCGAAAAACCTCTTGGAGCAAGTCCCGCTTCGCAGATTTGATGCTGAAAATTGCTCTCTACAGCAAACTGGCTAATATCCTGAACATAAGGGGCTAAATCAATACGGCCATAGCCCATGGGAACAGTAAAAGGGTGATAATAAAAATCCTCATTACCGTGCACCCAATTAACAAATCGACCTCCTTGTTTGAACACCGCATGACATCGTTGAAATAAATCGGCTTCTTTTATGCCAATTTGTTGCAGGGTATTTTTCATTGTCGGCCACGTGCCCTCACCTACCCCAATAGTTGGGATATCGGAAGATTCAACCAACACGACCTGCAAGCCATCTTGAGTATTACTGCGATGCTGAGCTGCAATAATGGCAGCGCTCAACCAACCAGCGGTTCCACCACCAACAATAACTAATTTTTTGACTGCTTTTGACATCAGATTTGGGCTCTTATTCTCACTACTGACAACCTAACATGCCAAATCAGAGCGCGAAAGCTTCCTGATTTGGCAATTTTAGCTTTAGATTTCTGCAGGAGACGCAGCATAACTGCGCTCTTGCTGTTGTATCAGAATGAACCGCGAATGCCCACAGAGTAGCGTGAACCATTGTCTTCCACAGAGTAAATCTGGTTCTGGAAGCGTCCGGTTTGCACCAGCTCTTCTTCCGTAATATTGATCCCCTCAATAAAGATGGTCAAATAGTCGTTGTAATCATAACTGGCGCTAATATCCCACTGACCAAAGGTTTTGGTATTAATAGGTTCGCCATTAAAACCATTGTCCAGCGCGCGCAGGAAACCTTCCCTGTTATTAAACGCGATACGTGCCTGCCACACATCCTGCTCATAAAACAGTACCAGGTTTTGCGAATCACCCAATCCTTCCAAAGCAAAACTCTGCGAACTATCTGCGGTGACAGATAAATCACTGTCAACGACGGTCGCATTGGCGGAGGCGCCGAAGCCGTTATCAAAAATATGCGTCAACGCAACTTCATAACCTGTAATACGGGCCGACTCGCCATTTTGAGGACGGGTGACAGTATAGATTTCAGATGAACCATTTAACTCATCCGTAGTGCCGACTATATCAGAGCTGCACAATGCTGAGTTGGCAATACTACAACCAAAATCAGGACCTGTGCGGCCAGTCATGTTATAAGTTTCAGTGCCTGTCAGAGTGACGATAAAATCTTCAACTTCTTTATTAAACACGGCAAAGCTGAATAAGTTTGAATCGTTGTAATACCACTCGTAAGAAATATCCCAGTTTTCAGCCTGGAAAGGTTTTAGCGCCGGGTTACCGCCACTGGCAGTCAGGTTTTGTCTGCGCGGTTCGTTAAAGGTAGTCGCAGGCGACATCTGGTCCATAGTAGGACGGGTAATGGTATCGTAACTGGCAAAGCGCAGTACCATATCATCAGCAATGCCTAATTTGACATTCAGATTGGGTAACAGGTTTGAATAGCTGGTCCCTTGATTGATATCAGTGGCAGGGCCAAACACGTTAGCAAATAACGTTGCATCTGCAGTAGGAACTATGTCTGTAACGAAACTCTGAACGGCATTGACACTAACATCAGTTGACGCATAACGTGCTCCCAGGTTCACAGATAAAGGCATATCTCCCAGATCATATTGCAGAGTAAAGTCCATATATAAGCTGGTAACATCTTCATTTATGGTATAGCGGTTATTTTGCAATGTTGGCTCAATTGGGAAGCCTGAGTCAGCCAGATACTGAATCATCTTATCGCCATCATAGGTATAGAACGTATCAATCAAGCCCGGAAAGAAGTTGTTTGCTGTATAGGGTCTAAAGTCAATCTCATCCAGTGGCGCCGCAGTTCCGTAACCACAATACACACATTGAGAACCGAGGATCTGGAAGGCTGATTTTTCACGTTCCTGACGGTAAATACCAAAATTAGCTTTTTCAAACACACCTTTTTCAGCAAGGTATTCAAAGTCCGCTTTAAACTCGTTGATCTCGTCTTTATTGGTAAATTGATTACCTTTTTCGTTGTAATGCATACGAGCGCGACTTTCGTCAGCCAGGCTACCGTTCTCGAAGCCACCGTGTGCTACCGTAGGTAAACCACCAGTTGCATCAAAAGTGTAGTCGTTAATCATGCCTACCACATTAAAACGGTCACGGCCGGCACGATCGTTTTCAGCACTAGTGGTCGATACATCAAAACTAGCTTTTAGTGCATCATTGATTTTCCAGTCGACATTCAAACCAAAGGCATCATTGGTGATATCACGTGAATTTCGGGTGTGAGATACGAAGTCAGTTGCAGGATCGCCGCTGCCTTGATGTAACCCTATTTCCTGGGTGAAGCGCACAAGAGTACCGGTCGCAGGATCTATTTCAGCGCTGCCCACCCGATCAGGCTCAAACCATGACGCAAGATCGGTTACCTGTGAATCGACCTCAAATTTTGATATCAAACCATCCAGCGTTACCGTCACATCTTCAGAAGGAGCAAATTGCAATACCAGACTAGCATTTGTGCGGCTACGATCCTGCTCATCGATGATCTGATCCCAGTTTCGCGGAATGTAGGCATTGGTAAACAACACACCATCGTCTTTATTAGAGATCGTTTGACCACCACGCCAGCCAGCTGTAGCAATTTGATTGATCTGGACTTTCCGTTCTTGCTGACTTACGGCCAGCAATACGCCAAACATATCATCGTTAAAAGTATTGCTGACTAAAAAAGAGGCAGATGGAGATGTCTCTTCCGATAAACTTTCATACATCCCTTTAATGGAGCCTGCGATTCGAAGATCATCATAATCAAAAGGACGTGCTGTTGTTACGTTGATTGTGCCGCCTATACCACCTTCCTGCAATTTAGCTGTGGTACTTTTATAGACGTCAGCACCTGAGATTTGATCCGCAGCTAACACGTCAAAATTAAATTCGCGGCCTGCACTTTCAGTAGCTAGCTGACGTCCATTCACCAGTACAGTATTAAATTGAGGTCCAAAACCCCGAATAGTGACAGCCTGGCCCTCGCCGCCACTTCGATCAATAGAAACACCAGTGATACGCTGCAGGGATTCTGCCACGTTCAAATCAGGAAACTTCCCCAAGTCTTCTGCTTTAATACCATCAGAAACGACTGTCGAAGATTTTTTATCTTCAAACGAAGCTTTTAAGCTACTGCGTATTCCCCTTACCGCTATGACTTCTATCTTTTCCTTTTCAGCTGCTGGCTGCTGTGATTGCTGTGCAATAGCCTGACCACTACACAAACCAGCAATGGCAACGCTTAGCGCAGTTTTTTTTCCAATAGTTAATATTTTGCTATTTTTCATCGTTTAACACCCTGTCTTGCCTTGTTTTAAGAATCATTTTATTTTATTAGCTTATTTATCTTATAAATACTTTAATAACGATTAAAACTCAACCTTTTTTACACCTTTTGGCGGCTAAAAATGTAAGAATCTGCTCTCTCGCTTTGTCAGGTTGATTTACCACCTTGAAATTTGCTGAATGCATAAACTATTTGATGTTGGTAAATTTGATCGTTGAGCAATAACGTCGAAGGGAAATTTTTTTGGTTAGGTGAATCAGGCCAATACTGAGCTTCCAGACATAGAGCCTGCCTCGGCCGAAAAGGCGCCGACAGAGCCTGACCTGCGTAAAATTGCAAACCCGGCATAGTGCTGCTCACAGTCAAACTGATATTACTTAAAGAAGAGCTTAAGGTCGCCATCTGCCGCAATTCATCCACCTGATTCTCAAAGATAAAACAATGATCAAATCCACCAGCTTGTATTAACTGAGGATCCGGTAGTGAGAGCTTATCGGCAATCAAGCTTGGTTGGCGAAAATCAAAAGCACTACCCGCTACTTCTCTTCTCTCACCAGTAGGGATCAAATCGGAAGTGACAGGCAAAAATTGTTCTGCGTGAATTTGTAACAGATGACGGCTAATATCCTGACTACCATCCAGGTTGAAATAGCAATGATTAGTTAAACTGACCAGAGTGCTACTCTGGGTCGTGGCGCGAAAACTGATTTTTAGTTCGTGATCTGTCAGCCTGATGGTTTGCCACACGGATAAATCTCCGGGAAAGCCATTGTCACCATCCGGACTGTGCAATAACAATTCAACCTCATCAACCTGATGGTGCAGAACTTGCCAGCATTTGTGACTAAACCCATGCCCGCCATGCAAACAGTGCTTATAAGCGGCAGTATTAAGTACAACCCAGCGGTCTCCAAAATAGAGTTTTCCATGGGCTATCCGGTTTGCATAGCGACCAATAGTCGCACCTAAATACCCACAATTCTGTTGATAATCAGTATAACGAGCATGACGTAATGTAAGTTCCTGCCCTTCAAACTGGATAGAACTGATAGTTGCACCAAAAGGTAGTACCTCAATCCGTAATCCAGAATTACTTTGCAACACCAAAGGGATAAATGCAGAAGCTGTGATAAATGAGGTCATGATCAAATTGGATAAAATGACTAATAACCAAACATATCCTATTTATCGTATAAATAAAACAAAAAACGTGCTGAAAATTAACGCTTCATATCAGGACACACCTGAATGTACTGCTTTGCACTTGTGAAGAACGCTCTGCGGCTTTGCCACTCTGAGGAACCGAAGTAGCGAATCTAAAAAGCAGCTCAATACCGTAAAAATGAGATCGAGGCGTGACGGGAGGGCCATGCTTGAACTGAGAGCAACCGACTGAACTGCTGTCGTCAGACAGCCGAATCAAAGGCATAAAAAAACCAGCTCAAGGCTGGTTGTTTTGTTTACTGAGTCGAAAACCCAGTAAAATGGCGGAGCGGACGGGACTCGAACCCGCGACCCCCGGCGTGACAGGCCGGTATTCTAACCGACTGAACTACCGCTCCGCACTGGAGTGAGCTTTCGCTCTAGAGGCTTGTTTGCTGAAGTGGCGGAGCGGACGGGACTCGAACCCGCGACCCCCGGCGTGACAGGCCGGTATTCTAACCGACTGAACTACCGCTCCGGAATCAGACAAACGATAAATGCTTAAGTGGCGGAGCGGACGGGACTCGAACCCGCGACCCCCGGCGTGACAGGCCGGTATTCTAACCGACTGAACTACCGCTCCGAAGAAGCATTTATTAAATTGGCGGAGCGGACGGGACTCGAACCCGCGACCCCCGGCGTGACAGGCCGGTATTCTAACCGACTGAACTACCGCTCCGCGCCAATACACCGCAGCATTTTCAATTGGGTATGCTGCGTTGCGGCGGGAATAATACGGATTCACCGGAGGGCCGTCAACGACTTTTTTGCCGCTTTTGTTTATTCCTTAATCATCCGGCAAAGAAAGTTCCAGAATGTCGTTTTTCTTGCCATTTTTTTGCGCCGGGTTGGTCATTTTTGCTTCGCCTGCCCCAGGCATCGCGATAGAATCTAAATCCATCGAATTATTCTTTTTCGCAAACAATGTTTTAAAGGAACGTTCTGTTACCACCATCCAGATAGCAAAACCACCGCCGCCGAGAATCACAATATTACTCAGGATCACTAAAACCCAGGGAAAAGAGGTTTCTTCCTCTTTAACCGGCTCGCTGGCGACAGGCGTTAAAGAAGCCTTTGCTAACTCAATTGCTGCAGCAGATTCTGTACTGGTTTCGGTACCTGCAGGAGCCACAGGTTCAGGTTCAATCACTTCAGCAACAAAAGAAGCAAGAGGTAAGGTGATCACCACATTACGCCCTGCCACTGTTTGGGCAAACAAGGTACTTTCTACCTTGTAAGTACCACTGGCGTAATTGACAATCTTTAGCTTTTTATCCACCTCGGCACTTTCGCCTAATGTAAAACTTTGCACTTCATTGTTAGGGAAACGAACTTTTCCTTGCAGCGCAACAGACTTCGGATTAATCACCGGATCCGTTACTTTAAAGGTTAGCCAGTGCAAGTCCTCCGCCTTTGTGGCCTGAGCGACCTCGAAGCTAATCGGGCTTTTATGCACAATCACTGGTTCCTGGACTACTTCACGGGTATACAAAGGTGTTTTCACGATAAATTTGGGTTGCCACTGACCCGGTTTCATGTCGAGTTTAAATTCACCGGTAAAAATACCATCTCGTGGCTTTTCATCGAAGTTGCGTCCATCATCAGCAAAGGTCGTCAGTTCAATCACACCTGCGCCAAAATTTTCGTACTCAGCGTTATTACTACTGATAAACAATACATCCAGGCGCAATAAATCGCGGAAATCTTTGGCAACGATCGGCTTTCCTCCATTCGTCAGTGTTGCTGTCACTTTGATGATTTCACCTGCCATCAGATGATCCGGTAACGGATCCACTTTCAGCTCAATATCGGTCAGCACCATAATTTTGCTTTCAGGCAGAATTTGCCCTATGGCCTGCCAAGGGCCCGGAGTCGGCTGCTTAATTTTGATCAAATCGTAGGTTCTATCGTCATACCACTGTACATCCTGATCCTCTGCGTTGACGACGTTAATTTTACTACCATCAGGTTTGACTAAAATAATGGATGGTGAACCGCGTTTGCGGAAAAACACCATAGTTATCTCTTCCACTTCATAGTCAATGCGGAATCTGTTATCAAACAATGGGATCTGATTTTTGGCGGGCAGATCAGGTAATAGACTCAACCCTGTTGGATCCTCTACCGCAGGCTGTTCTGCAACAGTTTTAGCCGCATCTTGCGCCAAAAGCTGCAAACTAAAACAAAACAGCAACAGAGAAATTAATTTCGCCACAAGCAGCTCCCCCCCTTTTTTTGTACCAGATCCAAACGCTGCTCATGCGATTGCAATTCAGCTTCAGAGGCAAACACTACAGGTAAACGGCTTGTGCGTTTCAGTTGACCTACCACTACATTTTGCTGCGCAGCAGCTTGTTCATCATTGGCTAAATTTAAGCTGACCTGACCTCCCGTCATGGCCAGATAGACATCAGCCAGAATTTCAGCATCCAACAAGGCGCCGTGTAAGGTACGGTGGCTATTATTGATGTCGTAACGACGGCACAAGGCATCGAGGTTGTTTTTCTGTCCCGGATGCGCTTCCCGCGCCATTTTTAATGTATCCAACACACCACAGATATCTGTGACTGGCGTTAGTGCCGGACGCAGCAAATTAAACTCGTGGTTAATAAAGCCGACGTCAAAGGCTGCGTTATGGATCACCAGTTCTGCACCCGCTATATACTGGCAAAACTGCTCTGCTATGTCGGCAAAACGTGGTTTACCAATTAAAAACTCATTGGTAATACCGTGAACCGCTATGGCTTCCTGATCAATCAGCCGGTCAGGTTGTAAATAGACATGAAAGTTATTGCCGGTCAGCCGACGGTTAATCAGCTCCACGCAACCAATTTCAATGATGCGATGGCCTTCCTGCGGGCTTAAGCCTGTGGTTTCGGTGTCGAGTACTATCTGTCTTTTCAGCATTCTGATTCGTGTTCTTAGTGCTTTTACGTTAGATTATACGCCGATTTCAGTTGTGGGAAGCATCGATGCGTAAAACAGTAGCAATCTATACAGACGGTTCTTGTCTTGGAAACCCAGGACCTGGTGGTTACGGCGTAGTTTTACGTTATCAACAGCACCAAAAAGAAATGTCTGCAGGCTACAAGCAAACCACCAATAACCGCATGGAATTGCTGGCTGCTATTGTTGGTCTGGAGAGTTTAACGCAGCCTTGCGATGTGGATTTAACCACAGACAGTCAATATGTTCGTTTGGGTATTACGCAGTGGCTTGCCAACTGGAAAAAAAACAACTGGAAAACCAGTCAGAAAGAACCTGTAAAAAACCAGGATTTATGGCGCCGTTTAGATGCGGCCTGTCAGGGACATAAAGTAAATTGGCATTGGGTAAAAGGTCATGCCGGTCATCCGGAAAACGAACGCTGCGATGAACTAGCCCGAGTTGCTGCCACCCATCAGGCGACTGAAGTAGATGAGGGTTTCCAGCCATCCGCCTGATCTGGCCCTGAACTATCAGCGGATGATTGGCCAGAGCAGCGAAACTGCTGTACCAACCAAGAGTGCGGAAAAGCTTTTCCGCACCCATAACTGCGGAATGTAAGCAGACAAGATAATTCCAAGCAAACTGCCAGCAGCACCTATCAAGCCTAACCAGCCAATCAGCTCCAGCGGTAAAGTATCGCCCTGAGCGGACATCAGCCAATAATGGCTGATAAAACCAGTTGTGCTTTGCAGGAAAACAAGTGCCAGACTACAGGCTATAGCGCCAGACATTGGAATAGCAGTGACCGCCAACAACAAGGGCACTATCAAAAAGCCACCGCCAACACCGACCAAACCCGTTAACATACCTAATGACATGGCCAGAGCCACTAATAACCAAGAGGACTTAATCTGCCACTGCCAAATAGTCTTGCGCCACATATTAGCCGCGCTGCCCAACATTAAAACAGCCAGGATCAGCAGTTGTACAGAAGAGTGCAGCCATTGCGCTAAAGCTACGCCAAGCAAAGTACCAAAAAAAGCAGGCACTGCAAAACGTTTAAATAATGCAACATCAAGATGACGGCGCCACAGATAGGGCAATAAAGCGATAAAGCTGATTTGAGCCACTACGCCTAAAGACGAGACTATGGCCACTTTTTCCGGCAGCTGCACTAAATGCACCAGCACAGGTACTGTCAGTATTGAGCCGCCTGAGCCCAACAAACCTACGCTTAAGCCGATAATTAAAGCTGAAATCAGTACCAGAACCGACATAAAAAACCAGATAGTTTTAATAACTAAAAGAAATATTAAACTTCACTAAAGGAATAAGCAAGCAGGCTTCAGAGTGAACAAACAGAATAAAAAAAGGCCAGCATCAGCTGACCTTTGCTCTGTGCAGGCAAGTGCGCTATTCAGCTTTTAATAAAGCCTCAACTTCTTTGACAAAATCAGCATCATCGGGCGAGACTTTACTGCCAAAATGTTTGACTTGCTGCTCGTCCTTGCTGACCAGGTACTTATTAAAATTCCAGGACGGCTTTTCACCTGTTTTGGCGATTAAGGCTTTAAATACCGGGTTCACGTCATCACCACGTACTGCGCTGGTGGCAAACATAGGAAAGGTAACACCATAGTTGATGTAGCAGACTTCAGCCGTTTTTTCCGCGTCGTCATGCTCCTGCATAAAATCGTCTGACGGGAAACCTAATACCACTAAGCCCTGATCTTTATACTTCTCATACAAAGATTGGAGAGACTTAAACTGCGGTGTAAAACCACATTTACTGGCGGTATTCACAATCAGTAAGGTTTTGCCTTTGTAGGTTTCACATAAATCTAAAGTTTCTTTTTTACGTAACTGTGGCAGTGAATGGCCCAAAATTTCGCCACAGCTATTGGCAAAAGCGGCACCACTAGCGCTGAGCAGCAGTGTCGCAGTCAGCAATTTCTTCATTGTTTTCATTATTAGCTCCTGTGATTAAACGATGTGAACTGATACGGACCAAGTCAGATGCTGGATCTGAGTAATAACAACAGACCGTCCATCAGAGGCTGTTATTTCACGCCGATATAAAATTCATGCAGATACAAAAAAGGCGACCTGAGTCGCCCTTTTATGGATTTGGCTTTATTGCACTAAAGCCAAAGCTTCTAAAATTTCACGTGGCTCTACTTCAGGGCCATTCAACGATTCATCCCAGTTGGTGCCGATCAGCACGCCGTCGTCGTACATCTCTTGTAACCAACCTTCACAGAATACATCCAGCGGAATAGCTTCTGGTTTGTAGTCAGACCATTCGTCTGAACAGTGTACTAAAGCCGCTTCCTGACTAGACCAGAATGGCATCACGTCTGTATCTTCAAAATCAACAGACTCGACCACCAGCAAATCTTCGCCGTTTGCTAAAGTCCAAACCACACCATGGGTTTTGGCTTCTGCAATAAAATTTTGAAACACCGGATCATGTGAATATTCGCCCATGGTAACCACCTTTCTCTGAACACTAAGTTGAATTGGTACTATTAGAGCAGAAAACCAGATTAAAGACGAATTAAAATCCCCTTTCCTGCAAGGCGCTGTTCCCCTGTTTTTTAAAAATAACGTACAATTGCCGCATTCTAACCAACAAGATGAGTGACTCTTATGGCTCAGTATATTTACAGCATGTACCGCATGTCGAAAGTAGTGCCGCCCAAGCGCACTATTTTAAAAGACATTTCGCTGTCGTTTTTCCCTGGTGCAAAAATTGGTGTTTTAGGTTTAAACGGTTCAGGTAAATCCAGCTTATTGCGCATTATGGCGGGTGTGGATAAAGAGTTTGACGGTGAAGCCCGTGCTTTGTCCGGTATCAATATTGGCTATTTGCCGCAGGAACCAGAACTGGATCCGGAAAAAACTGTAAGGGCCGTGGTGGAAGAAGCTGTCGCTGATGTGAAAAACGCCTTAACCCGTTTGGATCAGGTGTACGCTGCCTACGCCGAAGAAAATGCAGACTTCGACGCCTTAGCTCGTGAACAAGGTGAGCTGGAAGCCATTATTCAAGCCAAAGACGGTCATAACCTCGACAATATTCTCGACCGTGCTGCCGATGCGTTGCGCCTGCCAGCCTGGGATGCTCTGATCAAACACTTATCAGGTGGTGAACGCCGCCGTGTTGCCATTTGCCGTTTATTGTTAGAAAAACCAGACATGCTGCTGCTGGACGAACCGACGAACCACCTGGATGCTGAATCTGTGGCCTGGTTAGAACGTTTCCTGCACGATTACACAGGCACTGTGGTGGCTATTACCCACGACCGTTATTTCCTCGATAACGTCGCGGGTTGGATTTTAGAGCTGGACCGCGGTGAAGGTATTCCATGGGAAGGTAACTACTCGTCCTGGTTAGAGCAAAAAGATGCCCGTCTTGAGCAGGAAGAGCGCAGCGAAAACGCTCGTCAGCGCTCTATCAAGCAAGAACTGGAATGGGTTCGTACTAATCCAAAAGGCCGTCATGCCAAATCCAAAGCACGTATGGCCCGTTTTGAAGAACTGCAAAGCCAGGACTTCCAGAAACGTAACGAAACCAACGAGCTGTTTATTCCGCCAGGACCTCGTTTAGGCGACAAAGTGCTGGAAGTGAAAAACCTGCGTAAAACTTTTGGCGATCGCGTCTTGATTGATGATTTAAGCTTCAGCATTCCAAAAGGCGCCATAGTGGGTATTATCGGCCCGAACGGTGCAGGTAAATCGACGCTGTTTAAAATGATCACCGGTATGGAACAAGCGGACGCTGGTACCATTGAAGTAGGTGATACAGTACAAATTGCCAGTGTTGATCAGTTCCGTGACAGCATGAACCCGAAAAACACCGTGTGGCAGGAAATCTCCAACGGTCAGGATATTCTGCAGATAGGTAACTTCCAAATTCCAAGCCGTGCTTATGTCGGTCGTTTTAACTTTAAAGGCAACGATCAGCAGAAGTTTATCGGTGAATTGTCCGGTGGTGAGCGTAACCGTGTGCATTTAGCTGCGTTGTTAAAAGCTGGCGGCAACATGCTGTTACTCGATGAACCCACCAACGATTTGGATGTGGAGACTTTACGGGCTCTGGAAAACGCTATCCTCGACTTCCCTGGCTGTGCCATGGTGATCTCGCACGACCGTTGGTTCCTTGACCGTATTGCTACTCATATTCTGGATTACCGCGACGAAGGCAAAGTGAACTTCTTCGAAGGTAACTATTCAGACTACGAGACCTGGATGAAAGCCACCTACGGCAGTGATGCAATGCAGCCACACCGCATTAAATACAAAAAGATCTAACGAAAAAAGGGGGCAAAGCCAATGGCTTTCCCCCCTTTTATTAACGCCTGGTTTTACACTGCGTCTTCGTTTTCTTCACCTGTGCGGATACGAATGACACGCTCGACATCAAACACAAAAATTTTGCCATCACCAATGCGGCCTGTTTGCGCAGTTTTGATAATCACATCAATACAACGTTCGACTTGTTCGTCCGGCAGTACCAGTTCAATTTTTACCTTAGGCAAAAAGTCGACCATATACTCAGCACCACGGTAGAGTTCAGTATGGCCTTTCTGCCGACCAAAACCTTTGACCTCAGTCACTGTCATGCCGGTGATATTAATTTCGGCCAGAGCTTCGCGTACATCGTCTAATTTAAACGGCTTAATAATAGCTTCAACTTTTTTCATGACTTCCTCAGCGCTGTTTCCGCATCCACGATGTGATGGGGTATCTTCTGTCTTTACCAAAGTTGCGGCTGGTCACTTTTGGACCTACGGCCGACTGGCGTCTTTTATATTCGTTAATGTCGATTAAATTCAACACTCTGCGTACTGTAGCTTCATCATAGCCCATAGCCACTATGGCGGGCAGTGACTTGTCGTGTTCGACATAAGCTTCAATCATTGCGTCTAAATCATCATAAGGCGGCAGATTGTCCTGATCGGTTTGATCCGGCGCCAGTTCAGCAGATGGGGGTCTGTCGATCACTCGTTGTGGGATCACAGGCGAGAGGCTGTTGCGATATTCTGCTAAACGATACACCAGGGTTTTTGGCACATCTTTAATCACCGCAAAACCACCACACATATCCCCATACAAAGTGCAGTAGCCTACAGCGTTTTCACTTTTATTGCCCGTAGTCAGCAACATACGGCCAGTTTTGTTCGACATCGCCATTAACAGCACACCGCGGATACGGGCCTGCAGGTTTTCTTCTGTGGTGTCTTTGCTACGGCCTTTAAACAAAGGCGTAAGCTGCGCCATAAAGCTGTTGTACATAGGTTCGATAGAGACCGAGTCAAACTCAACCCCCATCACTTGCGCCTGAGCTTTAGCATCTTCCACACTCATCGACGAGGTATAAGCAAAAGGCAGCATTAAGGCTTGTACTTTATCTGCGCCTATAGCATCCACTGCTACCGCCAGAGTTAAAGCCGAATCTATACCTCCGGATAGCCCCAGCACTGCGCCAGGAAAACCGTTGTGCTGAATATAATCGCGGGTCGCCATCACTAAAGCTGCATAGACTTCAGCTTCAACCGATAAGCGTGGTGTAAGCTCAACATGGCCATAATGCTGACCACGGGCTGCTAAATTGACGGTAGCCAGTTCGCGCTCGCAGGCTTTACCACGAAACAGCAGTTGCGCATCCGGACTGACCACTAAAGACTGGCCATCAAATACCAGTTCATCCTGGCCTATCACCTGATTGACATAGACAAAACCTAAATGCAGGTGTTTGGCTAAAGTTTGCAATAACTCTTCGCGCTGCGCTGCTTTGCCTATTTCATAAGGGGAGGCGTTTAATACCAAGGCCCAGTCCGCGCCCTGTTCTTTGGCTAAAGCGGCCGGAGTACCTTGCCAGACATCTTCGCAAATCAGTACAGAAAAACGTTGGCCTTTGAGCTCGAAACAACAGGCTTCAGTGCCTTCAGTGAAATAACGTATTTCATCAAACACGCCATAATTAGGCAGCGCCTGTTTGTAATACCGTGCGATCACTTCACCCTTTTGAATCACTGAAGCAGCGTTATACAAAGCCTCACCATCACGCCACGGGTGACCGACAACCAGTGTATTTGGCAGCTTAGCCGCACAAATCTGCTGCAGGCTTTGCTCCACCACTAACTGAAAGTCGGCCCGCAGCAATAAATCTTCGGGCGGGTAGCCTGTTAAAGTCAGCTCAGGAAATAACAACAAATCGCTTTGACTGCCTGTGGCAATCTCCAGCACTTTTGCGGTGTTTTGTGCAACAGCAGCCACAATAAAAGGCTGTTGTACCAGGGTAATAGAGACAGCAGAGGACATCTGAACCTGCACTAAAGGATGAAAAAACTGCCGCTATGGTAGCGATTTTTGCTGCCGGACTCAATCAAGCATCGTCATAAGCGCTCTACCATTTCGATTTTAGATATTTAACATAAATGCAACTAAACTAGGTCAGATGGATCCACACAGGTGTTTTCTTAGATGAACACAGCTGAGCGCCCAAAAACATCTGCGGCCTTTAGCCTGATTGAGCTGCTATTAGTTCTGGCTATTCTGTCCCTGGTCGCCACTATAGGCATGCCTGATTTGAGGGAACTATGGCAACGCTTGCAGGCGGAACATTTTATGCGCCAGCTCAGCCAGCATTTAGCCTATGCCAGAGTGCATGCGATAGCCCAACAACACCAGGTGCAACTTTGTCCTCGCCACGGCGTAGTCTGCAGTTCAGACTGGAACTCGGCTCCCATTCAATTGCATCAAAAAGCCTTACAAAATTGGCAGGATGTATTACTAAGAGAGCTAAAACATCCGGTCCAGAGCCATCAGCTATTTTACAACAGACCGTCACTGCAGTTCCGCAGTGACGGCAGTCTGGATTTACTCGAATCCGGTACTTTTGTCTATTGCAGCAAAACGCCCTACCACTGGCATTTCAGATTAACCATCAGTCAGGCTGGACGCAGCCGTTTATGGCAGGAAAACAAGCCATGTCCTTATTAATAAGTCCAACAGACAGAGTCTGGTTCACTACTTTTTTGACCATAGCTGTTTAGTAAAAACACCTGACAGTTTTTATCTTCAGTCTGAGCTTGTTGCGCCTGAGCTTTGAGCTGGTAGCCTTGCTCGGTAACCAGAGCACTAATTTTATAACGGCCAGATTCGGTCACAAACTGTTTAGCGGCAAAGCCCAGCTCGGTCAAATCCGCGCTGTATCGTCTCTGATCAACTAACAACATCTCTTGTAAACCAGCCACTTTGAGCAAGATCTGCATGGCTTCGGTTCTGTAACTTCTAAGTACCTGCTCCTGATAACCCGGCATCAAAACAGAGGCCAAAATAGCTAAAATGGCTAATACCACTAACAACTCAATGAAACCAAATCCCTGCGGTGTGCGGCTCATTCATAAGCTCCTTCTTCATTATGGTAGGTGCCCATTAACTGCCAACGCGGGAAGCTATCTCGCTGAATTGTTTTGCTGCAATGAGTGCAATCAGGACTGATCTCCAGCATAGTCTCAATCAGAACCTGCTGACGATGCTGCTCTATCAGGGCAAAACCTCCTTGCGTATTTGCTTTGACCTTCAACGCACCTGCGGCATGATCCAGAGGTAAGCTCGGTTGGCGATAAACAGCAGAGGCATGATGTAAATGCAAAGCCATTAAGGCAGAACTGCTCTGTTCTATATTGCATAGCTGCTCTGTATTTGGCTTCAGAAGGTTGAGATAAATCACTCCGGCGGCAACAACAGGTATATGAGTCAAACGTCCGCTCAGTTGACTGAACCAGCCACTTTTTTGCTGAATGTGTTGCCAATGCTGTGACGTTAATAAGGCAAGTTCAGGTGACTCAGGTAAAGTTCTGTCGACTAAATCAGACGATGACGAAACGTCTTCACTTTGTGCTTTCAGTACTACAAACACTGTATTTTGTTGTCTTAAAGCTCCCAACAACACCAGCCATTGGCTGCGTCTCGAATGAAAATCACTGCCTGCCCCTCCGACAGGCACGGCTGCATACAAAGTGCGGATAAACTGAATATCGCTGAAATTTAGCGCAGATAAATCAGCAACAGCCCGTAGCTGATAAAACTGATTATGTTCCAGCTGAACCTGCCAGATTTGACCGGCAGTGCTACCGAATACCAGACTATCTGAGACTGAATCCCTGTTTTGATCAGAAAGAGCCATAGCTCCGGACACGCCTGATATATTCTGTTCGGCCGCTAGTTTGGCTTGCAGCAGCCCCGTCATCATATCGACCTTGTAAATCAGCGTTTTTGGATCTTTTGCGGCCGTATTTGCTAACAAAAGCGATAACCCAGGGCTGCCCTTTTGCTGCTCAATCAATAGCGGCTGCCCCACAGCTCCGGCTAAATCAGTGAATCCGGGGGCAGACGCGCTCAAACTCCATAAAAGTTCAAGGTTTGCGAGACTATCGAGCTTTAACGCAAAATAGGCTGGCTGGCTGATACTGCTGCCGCTGACGATGATCAGCTGACCTTTTATTCCAAGCTCTTGCTCTGCGATCAGTAAAGGCTGATGCAGATGGCTATTCAAATCCGTCAGTTGCGTCTTCAATTGCGACAATGTAGGTAATAATGTCCAGGGCAGCCACCAAATGGTCTGCTTTGTTTTGTCGTCAGTACGAAACTTCAGTGCGCCTGCATAGCTGACCAACTGATAACTCGCGTCGATATACGCAGGTAGAGGCTGACCTTGAATATCCACAGTACTACAAGATATAGTCTCCAACAGTGTAGGCAGCTCATTCAACCACTCTGTGGTTTGTTCAGCATCGAGTTGCAGATGTTGTGCCAGTGATTGATGTTGCTCTGCACTAAGCTCTGTCAGTTGAACAGAACCTTTACCAGGAATATGACTCCAGAAGGAATCAGCAAAAAGTTGCTGACTGCACAGCAGCAAACAAAGCCCTAATCTATAAAATTCCATCCCTGCCTCCTTCAGGCAGAGATTGCCTGACTAAGACACTGGTCACTGTATGGTGATGGTGAGCCTGACGCTCTGTAGTCCGCACCTGATACCACTCACAGCTGCTAATCCAGTCACTCCAGGCCGCATAATTCGCCGGACAAGGCGCTATAACAAAAGTGTCAGATTCAGCCGTACTTTGCTTCAGTTGCTTTAATTCCTGCAGATGTTTGCTTTGAGTGTGTTGTTTAAGCTGAAAAGATAAAGTGGCACTGCCAGCCAACTTTTGACTTAATTGTGTTTGCACCAGCATAGATAGGCTAATACAACTTAAGATCAGCATTAATATTAAAGTAGTGATCAGAATAAAACCTTTAGAACTCATCATCATAACGACCTCCTTTTATAAGCGTGTGTTGCTAAATGCCACAGAACTGCTGACTAACAGGCGTCGAAACGGATCGGAGGGAGCTTTAAACCATTCTCGCCCCATCTGATACAGCTGATTATTTTGATAACTAAAATCTTCGTCCAAACTACGTAATAACAGGTAAAATTTAATGTTGATAATACGATGCTTCTGTTGCTGCCAGTGCTCTGGCTGCATTTGCGCTGTTCCCAAATAATAATCCACCTGACCGTCTAAATTAGCATCCAGACCAAATTCAAAATGCATTCTCTCCACTCCATCTAAAATGGAGTCCGTTGTCATAATGTTTTGCCCAGCAGCGTTTCGGATCAAACGCTTACGCATCAGTACAGGGACTATTTCACCTGAGTGCTTTTGTTCCGCGATATAAAAAACCTGATGAGAATAGGGCCAATACAAGGAGTCTGGTACTAAGTCAGCACTTGAGCTGGTTACAAACTGACTACTGGCAGGTGAAGTTTCAAAATAAATCCGGTTTGAGCGCATTTGAGTTGCAGTCAGGCTGACTCCTACAATGCGCTTAAACTGCAGTAGCTCCGAACCAGGCTTAGGCTGACTTAAACACTCCAGATGGTTATGCTGCTGCACTATTTCCGTATATAAGCCTAAATAAGGTCGGCCTTTGACAGGAAGGCTGCCGACATCAGTGTCACTGGCACAATCCCCCAATACAGGCGCAAGCTGATGGGTCGCGGATGCAACATCAGCCAGACTGCGGCCGGCAAAAAACATCAGGTTAGGCAGCTCGGCCTGAAACAAGCTCATCAGCGTCTGGCTGTTTTGCTGCAGCTGCACTAACTGCTGAGTTTGGCGATTGGACTGCTGAGTCGCAAACAAAGTACCGATCAGAAAAGCCATCAAGACTAAACCCAAGGTCAGACTGACCAGCAACTCCACCAGGGTGAAGCCACGCATTTCAAGGCACCACCATAGAAATTTGCAGCCGGTGAGGTGACACATCACAGACAGAAGCCGGACGCTGGATTTGCACTTTAGCCAAAGAGCGCCAGCTCAGTTGGATAAGCTTTTGCCCGGCTTGTTGACGGATACAAAGTGCGGGTTGCTGCAACAGTTGTAAACTCTGTGGATGACCTGAGGCACTTAAGGTACTGTACAAATGATACTGACTAAGTTGCTGCGCATCACATCCATAGCTTTCGGTGCAGTCGCTGGGCTGTTCTGCCATCCAGAGTGGGTGTATGCCTTCGTAATCTGAAGCCACACTGTTATGGCTTGCCATCCTCTCAGCCAATTCGACAGTCAGGGACAAAGCTATGGTTTGTTGGGTCGCCAGAATCACTTGTTGACGCGCAAACAGAGAGGCACTTAAAGCACCCAGCCCTGTTAGACAGAGTAAAAATAAACTGATCAGAACTTCGGTGAAGGTAAAACCAGAGGCATGTGGCATATCCTTGCGCTCGAAAAAGTCCGTTTACCTTAAATTTACCTCCGTTCCTTAAAAGGTCAAATCTAACCAGCACTTTTTCATAATGGTCGCACCAGTAGCTCGTTAATACACCTCACTCCAGGCACTCATACTACTGGGTGTGGCTGCACTGGAACCAGCACTGCTATCCAGTTGCCACATTTGTTGGGCTGCACCATTTTCACTTAATAAGTCACGTGCGGTTTCGAGGGAGCCCTTGTCATATCTGAATGTGGCTTTGCCTCCGCCATCCACATCGAACACAAAAGTTGCTTCAGCCTGGCCAAAAGTCCATTCTCCTGTATCTGCATCCTGTAACGGGTTGGCAAATACCACAGCGCCCCCCAACACACCACCATTACCGCCACCAGAAATAGTAAAAGTCTGCCCCGTGACGATAATCAGCCCTTCAAAACTGGGGGTGCCAGAAAAAGCCAAGTTCCCCTCTACCACTAAAATACCAGCTCCGCTGTTATTTCCTTTTAATTGCAATGGACCGCTGTGATAAGTAATGCGCGGGACAGCTATTGTGCCCATATTATTCGGGGCAACGCCTCGTTGTGCCACGGGCAACGCATAATACTCAGCCTTTAATGCTGTTATAAATTCAGCCATTTTTTCCGGATCACCAAAAGGATCATCAAATTCAACTTTTTTGATGCCACCTTCGTAGTTATCCATCCGGCCCTTGCTGTTAATATCAGTTTCCATCAATGCGACATTAGCATCCGTATTAGTGGCAAGTGCTGGTCCTATCGCATTACCTAGCGCATCCAGCTCACCTATGATTTCAAATGAAGCGCTGTTCGCCGTGTCAAAGGTTTTGATGTTGCCTATGATATTCATAGCGGCAAGATTACCCGACGCCTTCGCCTGTTGATACAATGCCTGTACCTTGCGGGTGACTCCTGTATGACTGATAGTCCCCACACTGACAAGAAGCGCAAAACCAGGATGAGACACATAATCGACAGATGCCAGCTGCCACTGTGCACTATTTTGTAAATTCTGCTGGCCAGCGTTAATAGCAGCCAGAGTACCGACACTGTCGCCCCACAAACCGGCGTTTGCCGGGTCATCAAACCAGACCTTCGCTCTTACAAGGCCACTTTCTGCAGCCATAAAAGCTTCCGAAGCCTGCTTTTGATTTGAGGCAATGCGCTCTGCCAGTTGCGTATTACCTATGCCCGCTATTCCTACTACAGTAGCTACAGCTAGCAACATCAGACTGACAATCAACACAGCTCCACGCTCTTGATACCTCATGGCTCAACCCCCTGAAGCTGCAACTGCAAATTTTTGCGTCATCACTGCATTACGTAGCGCAATGCGAAACGTGAACTGATGCTGTCGGCTGTAATCCGCTTCTCCGGTCTCCAGCTGTACCTGGGTTTCTAGGGTCACCGCATTGACACAAGCGACCACTAACGAGTCTGCATCCAGGCAACTAAAAAGGATACTCTGTATGTTATCGGCGATCACAGCTGCGGCTTCGCCTGTCAAGGCTCGATGAAGCTCAGCGCCGTTCGTTAGCTGATAGGTAATCACTGCAGCGCCCTGGTTGATCGTCAGCATGTCAAAACTTGCGTTGAGATCCACAGCGCTGGCTCCTCTGACATCATTCAGCAAACTATCGGTTATAAAACTGACATGGCCCTGCAGCACGCTGAAACGTTGTGACTCGCGGTAAGCATGTTGCCCGGCGACAAAAATCTGGATCCCCCCCCAGATCAGAATAATACCTAGGGTTAAACCAATCAGTAGCTCAACCAGGGTCAGCCCATAGTGCTGTGTGAGCTTCATGGATATAAATCCAGCGCATAGGTGAAATGAGTCTCTGCACTGCCGCTAAAGCGGCTTTCATCCCAATTGATATGAATAATATAAGTGGTCTCTCCAACTGCAGGCGCTGTGATCGTAGCGGCTAAACCAGGCAAAGTTAAACGTCCATCCTCAGCACTTTGCCAGTGTTCCTGCCACTGCTGAGCCAGTTCTGCTGTGGTTAAAGGCGCAGCTGATGCACTGTTGGCCCAGAGTCGCTCTCCCGCATCCATTGCGATCACTGTGGCTAAAGTACGTTGGTATGCTGAATGGCTATTTTGCAAAGATTTGAGCTGTAAACCAGCCATACCTAAAAGACCAAAGGACAGGATCAATACCGAAACCAGAACCTCCAGTAAACTGAATCCTGAAGATGAACGGAGTGAGGTCATACGCCACAGCCTCCCGGCTCAACGGCTATCTGCCCACCCAAGCTGACGGAGAGATGGCGGTCTAAATCAGAGTGACCGGTATAAGATAAAGTGATACAGGCTTGCGCCGCAGACCGGCCTTTGGCATCAAACAAGACTGTTGTGTCATCGGTTAGCAGGATATCTACAGTATCATGACTCATTGATCGTAAAAGCTGAGCATCCGTAACCCGCGTCACATCAGCTTTCCATCCCTCGTCTGTGTCGGACAAAGTTAGCTGGATAGTCTGTTGTTGCTTAATCGCCTCAGAGCGGGTGAACTGAAGTAACGCCAGGAGCGAATTTGCCTGACTGCGTACCGTATTTTGCTTAAGCATAGTATCCATCGCAGGTACTGCGATCAGGGTTAGGATCAATATCAGGCTTACTGCTACCATAAGTTCGATCAAACTAAAACCTGAACGCAGCTGATTGAGCATTTACCAGCACCCCTGAGGATCAGAGCCGCCTTTCTCGCCACGCTGATTCAGAGTAAAAGTGCTGCAGTCAGAATCTGAACTTTGAGCACCTGTGGCCGTTGCAGTTAATATAAACGCAGTATCAGTTATCTCTGCTGAAATAGTATAAAAGCCGCCGTTGGACGATGTAGCCAGAGATAAGCCGCTATAACTGTTGGTCTGTGTGAACTGACGTTCTAATTGCTGCGAGAGAGTGAACAAGCTTTCTACTGCATCAGCCCGGCGGGACACCATCATATACTCCTGGTATGCAGGCAAAGCTATGGCAAAGAGGATACCCGCGACAGTAATGGCAATCATTAGCTCAATCAGGCTGAAACCAAAGGTATAGGGCTTTTTCAAAGACTGTAGACTCCTGCGGCAAAACACCACTGCGCCAGTAGCCTAACTTTAGCAAAGTCTGCTGCATTAGCCAGTGGCCTGCAAAACAGCCCTAGGATTTAACATCTGCCCCATACAAGGCTGAAAATCAGGTAAAAAAAAGCCCCGTTTTCACGAGGCTTATTGTTTATCTTAATTCTGCCGGCACCGCAAAAATCACATTTTCTTCGCGGCCAGGGTGCTCTATCACTTGTTTGCCCCCCCATTCAGTCAAACGCTGTACCACCTGCTGCACCAGCACTTCAGGCGCCGAAGCACCCGCTGTGACACCAACAGACTTCACATCTTTTAACCAGTCCTGCTGAATATCAGCCGCTGTATCAATCAGGTAAGAACGGCAACCCATCTTTTCGGCGAGTTCTCTCAGGCGGTTTGAATTACTGCTGTTTTTTGCGCCAACCACTAATAAGAGTTCAGTTTTGGCCGACAGCTCACGCACCGCATCCTGACGGTTTTGCGTGGCGTAACAGATATCGTCTTTACGTGGCCCTTCAATATCAGGGAAACGTTTGCGCAGCGCATCAATCACATCAGCTGTGTCATCGACAGATAAAGTAGTCTGACTGCTGAAACATAACTGCGCAGGGTTTTTCACCTGCAGTTTTTCAACGTCTTCCACCGACTCGACCAGGTAAATACCACCTTCGGGGTTGTCGTATTGGCCCATAGTGCCTTCGACTTCGGGGTGTCCGGCATGGCCAATCAGAATACATTCAATACCTTTACGGCTGGCCCGGGTGACTTCCATATGGACTTTAGTCACCAACGGGCAAGTGGCATCAAACACTTTCAACCCACGTTGTTTGGCATGTTCACGCACAGCCTGCGATACACCATGGGCGCTGAAAATCACGATGGCATCGTCCGGCACTTCGTCCAGTTCATCGACAAAAACCGCACCAGCGCGACGTAAACCATCGACCACAAATTTGTTATGCACCACTTCATGGCGCACGTAAATAGGCGGCTCGTAAATTTCCAGCGCACGGGACACTATGCTGATAGCACGGTCGACACCGGCACAAAAACCCCGTGGATTGGCGAGTAAGATATCCATAATTAATTGATAACCTGTACGATTTCAACATTAAAGGTCAGAGTCTGGCCTGCCAGTGGATGGTTAAAATCTACTGTCACAGACTCGCCCACCACGTCACGAATAAGACCAGGCAATTCAGAACCGTCTGGCATAGCAAAACCGACGATCATGCCGACTTTGGCCGGAGCATCAGCGGAAAACTTACTGCGGTCGACATAATAAATATTGTCAGGATTAGGCATACCGTAGGCATCTTCCGGCGCTAGCGTAAAGGTGCGTTTATCGCCCGCCGCCATACCACCTAACTGAGCTTCAAAAGCCGGGGATAAGCTGCCATCGCCCATTTGCAGTTTGGCCGGTTTGTTATGCACACGGGTGCTTTCTGCGGCGCTGCCATCGGATAATTTAATATCAAAGTGAAATATCACAGTACTGCCAGGACCTATGATCACTGCTTGTCTCCTGAAGTGGCGTTCTGGTTTTCGCTGCTGAAGCTATCCCAGATTAATAAAACGGCACCAATGCTGATGGCACAATCGGCGATATTAAAAATAGGGTAATGCCAATTCTGATAAAACACATGCAGAAAATCCACCACATAACCATACAGGCTGCGGTCAATTAAATTACCAATAGCGCCACTGATAATCAGACTCAAGGCTAAAGATAATTTCAGCTGGGTTTTCGCTAAACGGCTTAACCAGACAGCTAATACGATACTGACCACCACAGCGATCAGGGTGAAGAACCAACGCTGCCAGCCACCTGCGTCACCTAAAAAGGAAAACGCAGCGCCATAGTTGCGGGCATAAGTGAAATTAAACACCGGCAGCAAAGACACTGATTCGCCTAAGCTGAAGTTCTGAATGACCCAGACTTTGCTTAATTGGTCAGCGACCAACACCAATAACACCAGCCACCACCAGCGCCAGCCTGTCTCCGTAAATAAACGGCCTTTAAATAAATGCATCAGGCAAACTTCCTTACTTCACCAGCGCCTTCGACGTTATCGACACAGCGGATACAAATCAGCGGATGCGCAGGGTTCAGACCCACATCGTGTCTGTGGTGCCAGCAACGGTCACACTTAGGCGCAGTAGATGCGTTCAGTACGACAAACAAGTTATCCATTTCAGTGGCTACTGCATCAGCAGGAGCAGCTTCACTGGACACTACAGCAGTCGAGGTGAGCAAGGCAAAACGTAACTCATCGCCGATAGAGGTCAAGTCTGTTGCCAGCTGGCCTTTAGCATACAAGGTCACTTCAGCTTGTAATGACGCACCAATTTTGCCATCCCGACGGCCGACTTCCAGCACCTTGTTGACGGCGTCACGCACTTCCAGCAGTTGTTGCCAAAACGCATCATCAAACTGACCTGCAGGAACAGTGTCTAAGCCCTGATACCAGACTTCAGTGAAGACAAACTCGCTATGCTGCCCTGGCATCACTTCCCAGATTTCCTGCGCTGTGAAGCTCATGATAGGCGCCATCCAGCGAACCATGGCTTGTACCACGTGGAATAATGCAGTCTGACAAGAACGACGGGCTAAGCCATCGGTTTTTGCCGTGTACTGACGGTCTTTAATCACGTCTAAGTAGAAGCTACCCAACTCCACAGTACAGAAATTCATTAACTTCTGGCTGACCTGGTGGAACTGGTAGTTTTCATAGGCATCAACAATTTCCTGCTGCAATTTGGCAGCACGTTGCACCAGCCATAAATCCAGCTGCACCATCTCTTCAAATGGCACCAGTTGCGTTTCCGGTTCAAAACCTTTTAAGTTCGCTAAAAGGAAACGGGCTGTATTACGGATACGACGGTATTTGTCTGCAGCACGGTTTAAGATTTCATCAGAGACTGTCATCTCTGAGGTGTAATCCGTCGTTGCGACCCATAAGCGCAAAATGTCAGCGCCTAACTTGTTCATCACATCCTGCGGCGACACCACATTGCCCAAGGACTTGGACATTTTGCGGCCTTCACCGTCCACAGTAAAACCATGGGTCAGTACTTGTTTGTAGGGCGCGTGGTGTTTAATGGCCACACCTGTCATCAGAGACGACATAAACCAGCCACGGTGTTGATCCGAACCTTCTAAATACAGGTCGGCCTGAGTAGCACCATGAAATTCTGCACGAGGCTCAATCACACAAGCGTGCGTCACGCCTGAGTCAAACCAGACGTCCAGCGTGTCTGTCACTTTGACGTACTGAGCCGCATCAGCGCCCAATAAGGTTTCGGCTTCTAAATCAAACCATGCCTGAATACCAGATTGTTCGACTAACTGAGCCACTTGCTCCATCAGCTCCTGAGTATTAGGGTGCAAAGCACTGGTGTCTTTGTCGACAAACAGAGCAATAGGCACACCCCAGGTACGCTGACGGGAAATACACCAGTCCGGACGACCTGCCACCATGTTTTCAATACGCTGCTGACCCCAATCCGGGATCCAGCGGGTTTGACCAATTTCCTGCAGTGAGGTGCTGCGCAGGCCTTTTTGTTCCATGCTGATAAACCACTGCGGCGTAGCACGGAAAATAATAGGGGTTTTATGGCGCCAGCAATGTGGGTAGCTGTGTGTTAAGGCTTTATGCACTAAGAGCTTGCCGGCTTCTTTTAAGGCTTCAACCACTGAGTCGTTGGCTTTAAACACATGCTGACCAGCAAAAAGTGGCGTATCCGGCAGATAGACACCGTTGGCGCCTACAGGGTTAGCCACTTCTAAGTTGTAGAGCTTACCTACAGTAAAGTCTTCCGGGCCATGACCTGGCGCCGTATGCACAGCACCGGTACCAGAATCGGTGGTGACGTGATCACCTAAAATCACCGGCACTTCAAAGTCATACAACGGGTGTTTTAATTTCAGCAGCTCCAGTGCCTGACCTTTGCAGAAGCCTAAATTATGGTAATGCTCCACACCAGCACGAGCCATCACAGCAGTGACTAAATCTGTGGCTAAAATCAAACGCTCAGGGCCATTTGGTCCTTGTTCGACTTGCACCAGGCTGTAATCAATTTTGGCATTCAGCGCTACAGCGCGGTTGGCCGGAATAGTCCATGGCGTCGTGGTCCAGATCACTACAGACACAGGGCCAGAACCAGTGTGACCTTCAGGGTGATCAAATTTATTCACATCAGCGTCGTTCACCAGAGTGAAACGAACATCAATGGCTGGTGATACTTTGTCCTGATATTCCACTTCAGCTTCAGCCAAAGCAGAACCACAGTCAGTACACCAGTGCACTGGCTTAAAGCCTTGCTGCAAGTGACCATTGTCGATGATACGACCTAAAGAGCGGATGATATTGGCTTCAGTAGTAAAATCCATAGTGCGGTATGGGTTGTCCCAATCACCTAACACACCTAAACGGATAAAGTCGACTTTCTGAGCTTCGATTTGCGTCAAGGCATAATCACGGCATTTTTGACGGAATTCAGCAGCGCTCAGCTTCACGCCTGGCTTACCGTATTTCTTTTCAACGACCAGCTCGATAGGCAGACCATGACAGTCCCACCCCGGCACATAAGGGGCGTCGAAGTCAGACAAGGTCTTGGCTTTAACAATCATATCCTTAAGGATTTTATTGACCGCGTGACCAATGTGAATGTTACCGTTGGCGTATGGAGGGCCATCGTGCAGGATAAAGGTTTTTTTACCTTGTTTGGCCTGACGAATTTTCTGGTACAGATTTTTTTCTGTCCAGCTGGCTAACATCTGTGGCTCACGCTGCGCAAGGTTGGCGCGCATGGCAAAAGCCGTGTCCGGTAAATTCAAAGTCTGCTTGTAGTCAGTCATCCGTTGTTGTTCCGTCTTCTTTAAGTTTAAATTCGTGTCGCTTTGCAAGTCGCTTAAGCGGGTGGCAAAGCAAAATAATCGCGCGCCTGCTGCGCATCTAAGGCAATTTGTTGTTGTAATTGCGCAAGGCCGTCAAAACGTCGCTCCGGCCTGATTTTCTGTTTTAAAATCACTTCAATCTGCTGGCCGTATAAGTCGCCGTTAAAATCAAAAAAATGTGCTTCAAGCTGCTCTTTTTTACCTTGTAGCGTCGGTCTGGAGCCTATATTGGCCACACCATGGTAAAGCCCCATTTGGGTCACAGCTTCAATGGCATACACACCATGCACAGGTAAATTCTTGCGGTAAAGCCAGACATTAGCCGTCGGAAAGCCAAGCTGACGCCCTACTTTCTGACCATGTCGCACCCGACCCATCAGTGAAAAAGGCCGGCCTAACATTTGGGCAGCCAGCTCCAGCTGATCGTGTTCCAGTGCCTGGCGAATTAACGTACTGCTGACCCGCTGATCGTTTTGTTTCAGACTGGCAGTGCTGCCCAAACCAAAACCGTGCTTCACTGCAGCCTGCTGTAACAACGCAAAATTACCGGCACGGTTTTTACCAAAACAAAAATCATCACCCACAATCAAATGCCTAACGCCGAGTTTATTCAGCAATAAATCCTGAATAAACTGCTCTGGCTGCTGACTGGCAAATTCACGGGTGAAAGGCACGCAGAGCATGCGATCCACCCCTTGTTGCGCCAACCAATGATATTTTTCCCGAAACCGGCATAAACGTGCTGGTGCACCTTCAGGGTTAAACAACTCCAGTGGCTGGGGTTCAAACACCATCACCACTGCAGGTAAATTTAACTCTGCCGCAATAGCTTTTAATTGCGTCAATACGGCCTGATGCCCCAGATGCACGCCATCAAAGTTGCCGATAGTTAAGACGCAGCCCTGATGTCTGGGTTGAATTGTATGTAAGCCGCGAATTAACTCCATCCGGTATTCTTACTCTGCTGCTTTCGAAAGTGCCCGATTATAACCGCATAATCATTTGCTTTCAGCATTTGTCTGGCGTTTAAAATCGTTCAAACGCACACCAAACACAAAAAGTAAAACAAAGTAGGCCACAATAGCAAAGCCAAAATAAGTCAACAGATGCAGCACCTGGCCTGATAAACCCAAAGCAATCCAGCCTGCCAGATCCGGCATGACATAAAATAAGCAGCCAGCCATCACAACAGCAGCAACAAAAGCTTTAGCAATAAACCAGCTGGTTTTGCTGCTGAAACTATAAATATCGCGCTGTTTTAAGCCACGATAGAGTAAATAAGCATTTAAAGTACCAGACATAGCCGTGGCTAATGCCAGACCAACATAACTTAAAAAAGGTGCCAGCATCAGGTTAAACACCATATTGGCCACCATAGCGATAATGGCAATTCGTACCGGCGTTTTTATATCCTGGCGCGCATAAAAAGCCGGTGCCAGCACTTTAATCAGCATTAGAGCCACTAAACCTGTGTTGTAAGCAATCAGACTGTGCGAAGTTTTAACGACGTCATCGGCGGTGAATTCACCACGCATAAAGACCGACGCAATAATAGGTTCTGCCAGTACTATTAACCCCATCATAGAAGGAATACCAAACAGGCAAATAAAACGTACAGCCCAATCCAGCGTGTATTTAAAGGCTGCTTCGCTCGCTGCTGCGTAATGACGGGATAAGCCAGGTAAAATCACAGTAGCAATAGCAATACCAAATAAACCTAAAGGAAACTCCAGCAGGCGGTCAGAGTAATACAACCAACTAACGGCACCTGTAACTAAAAAGGACGCGATAACAGCATCCAGTAATAGATTAATTTGACTGACAGACACCCCAAATAAGGCCGGGATCATTAAAGTGCGGATTTTCGTCACGTTTGGATCTTTCCAGCCCCAGCGTGGCATCACCAATAATCCGGCTTTGGCTAAAAACGGCAGTTGAAACAGAAACTGAATTAAACCACCTAAAAACACGCCCCAGGCAATAGCCTCAGCCGGGTTCTGCATTTGCGGTGCTAAATAAATAGCGGCCCCTATCATGGCAATATTCAAAAATACTGGCGTAAAAGCTGCGACTGCAAATTTGTTATAGGTATTAAGCACTGCGCCGGATAAAGCGACAAAAGTGATAAACCACAAATAAGGAAAGGTGATTTTCAACAGGAAACTGGCCTGCAGGTATTTATCCCCTTCAGGTGCGCCGTCTAAATAAGCACTAAACCAGCCGGCACCAAATAACATCATCAGTACAGGTGAGCCAATGACAGCCACTAAAGTGACGCCTGTTACAATTAAGCCCAAAGTACCGGCTGCTTTGGCGACAAGCTCACGCACCGCATCATCACCATGTTTTTCTTTTACTTCAGCCAGTACAGGCACAAAAGCTTGCGAAAATGCTCCTTCAGCAAATAAACGTCGTAAAAAATTAGGAATACGATTGGCCATAAAGAATACGTCGGCCATAGCGCCAGCACCCAATACGTTGGCGACAATCACATCCCGGACTAAGCCAAGTACCCGTGAAATAAGGGTCATAAAGCTTACGATCATGCCTGATTTTAATAATTTTCCTGACACAGACTGCTCCTGCAACGACATTTCTGCTATTTTCACCCGAGTCAGAATGGATTACCAGCGAAGGGCTAATTTTATTCTGTAATCTGTCAAGGAAACCATTTGACAAGGGCCTACAAAATAGGCATATTATGCGGCCTTTAAAGGTCCCGGTTTAGTTTTTAGGAGTGTTACCTTGGCTAACATTAAGTCTGCTAAGAAGCGCGCTATTCAATCAGAAAAGCGTCGTCAGCAAAACGCAAGTCAGCGCTCAATGATGCGTACTTTCATGAAGAAAACATACGCTGCAGTGTTAACTGCTGACTTAGCTGCTTCACAAGAAGCGTTCAAAAAGATGGTTCCAATTTTGGATCGTATGGCAGACAAAGGTCTGATCCATAAGAACAAAGCTGCCCGTCATAAGTCACGCTTAAATGCACACGTTAAAGCTTTAGCTACTAAAGCTGCTTAATTTCAGTAAGCTGTTGCTTGCAGCAGCATACTGTGACAGTGCATTAAAAAAACCACCGCAAGGTGGTTTTTTTATTTCTGGTTTCACAGCAGATGTTACTCTGTTTTAAGCACTTGAGTATTCGCTACCATCCCTGGCACTGAGAGCCGCAGAACTCTTTACTATTTCTTCTCACAATATAATTTGTGTAGTAAGCCAATTAAGGCGACAGCTTCTTCGCTCTGAATACGATAAAACACGGTTTGAGCTTCTTTGCGGGTTTTCACCAGTTTTTGTCGTCTGAGTACGGCTAAGTGCTGAGATAAAGCTGACTGACTTAAACCTAACTTGTCGTTCATCTCTGTGACTGATAACTCAGACTCCAGCAAATAACATAAAATCAACAAACGGCGTTCATTGGAAACCGCCTTCAACAGCTTGGCTGCCTGCGCCGAATTTTTCAGCATTTCTTCCAATTTCATTTTGTTGCTTCTTTTGATCTAAAAACTACATTATGCAGCCCTGGGCTCTACACAGGCAATACGATCTATTCTCATCTGTCGTATTTCGGACTGCACCTGACTCATCAGGGACCCACAAATGATGCAAAGGTTCACACAACGGACTCCCAGCCTTAGCTTTTTGTCGCAATCCAAAGATGAGAGCGGATATCAGCGTGCTACAGTGACTGCATGATTAGATTACAGGGTGCAAGACAAAGATGAAATTTTGGCAAACGATCATTTCAGGCGCATTATTCGCGCCGGCAGTGTGGGCTGCAACAGCTCCGGTTTCCGTGGATCAGGATTTAGCCTATAAACTGGTGGAGTCGTTAACAGTGGAAGTAGGCCCACGTATCGCAGGCAGCGAAGCGGATCGTCGCGCCGTCCAGTGGGCCGTAACTCATTTAAAGCAGCTGGGTTATGACAAAGTC
This sequence comes from Rheinheimera tangshanensis, assembly GCF_014645135.1. Classification (GTDB taxonomy): domain Bacteria; phylum Pseudomonadota; class Gammaproteobacteria; order Enterobacterales; family Alteromonadaceae; genus Pararheinheimera; species Pararheinheimera tangshanensis. The sequence goes on along the minus strand of NZ_BMLH01000004.1, from coordinate 251,522 downwards.
TGGACGGAAGAGTTTGATATGCCGGGGTGGACCCGCGGTCAGGCGAGTCTTGAAGTAGTCTCCCCTTTCGCTCAGTCTTTTGTATTAACCTCCTTAGGTGGGTCCGTTGGAACTCCTGCGGCTGGTATTACTGCCTCCGTGGTGATGTTCGACAGTATTGAAGCCTTAGAAAAAGCCGATGCGGCAGCTGTTAAAGGTAAAATCGTCTTTATTAATAAACCAATGGCTAAAGACAAATCGGGCTCTTTTTATGGACAAGTCGTGGCCGCACGTTCCCGTGGCGCAGTGGAGGCAGCCAAGTTAGGTGCTGTCGCGATAGCGATTCGTTCTGTAGGCACCAGCACGAACAGATTTGCCCATACCGGCACTATGAAGTACGACGAAGCCATCCCTAAAATTCCCGCAGTAGCTATTTCTGTGCCTGATGCACAGAACCTGGAAAAAATGCTCAAACTTTCGCCAAACGTAGAATTAAAACTACAAATGGACAACCAACTACAGACTGCAACCAGCCATAACGTGATAGCAGAAATCACTGGCACTGAAAAACCTGAAGAAATAGTGCTGATCAGTGGCCATTTGGATTCGTGGGACCAGGGTACAGGTGCTTTGGATGATGGCGCAGGTGTGGCTTTAGCCATGGCAACAGGGGCTTTAATTAAGCAAAAAGGAAAACCGAAACGTACCATCCGGGTTGTACTTTATGGTAACGAAGAGGGCGGATTATTAGGAGCAAGAGCTTATGCCGCCAAACACTATAAAGATTTAGACAAACATATCCTAGCGGCAGAATCAGATTTTGGTGCAGGCAGGATCTGGCAAATTGAAAGCCGCTTTGGTGACAAAGCCTTGCCTTTTGCCAAAGAGCTGCAACAAAAACTGGCCCATCTGAACATTGCTTTAGGCGGCAATACCACTTATGGCGGACCTGACGTTTCTGTATTAGCTCAGGCAGGTGTACCAGTCGTAGCTTTATCACAGGATGGCACCGACTATTTTGACTATCACCACACTCCCAACGACACGTTAGACAAAATAGACCCGGATTCCTTAAAACAAAACTTGCAAGCCTGGCTTATCATGACCGAAACTGTCGCCAACAGCATAGTTAACTTACGTCACTAATGGCCAAACAAATTAAAAAGGCCTCGCTTTTGAGCGAGGCCGAAAAGCAAAAACTATTAAAAAAAGCGGGCAATAAAAAGCCTCTGACTCAACCACAGAACATAGCATCTTCAGCTCCGGAGCTGCGCACAGCGTCACGCTCAGCCAGTAAACGGGTCACTGAAGAGCAAGCTGCGACTTCCACTGCAACAATGCGTAACATTTGGCTGGGTTTGGCCCTGCTTGTGTTGGTCGTTTTTGTGATAGCGCCTAAACCTCAATTGCTCGAATACCATAGCGCAGGCTTAACAACTCAGAGTATTTATATGCCTGGTTGGTTTGGTGCCGAGGGCACTATTCTTGACACCAATCAACGTGCAGTATTGGCAGAAGATGAGCAGAGGTTGTATTTATGTTTTGCAGAACAAAGCAAAGAGCAGTGTGCCAAATACCAGTTACGTCAGCAGCAAGGATTTATCGCAGCAACGATGTTCTGGGTTTCATCAGGCCGCTGAGCCAAAGCTCTGATTTAAGAACGCCGGCGCCAACAAATACGGCACAACCAAAGCTGGATTCCTACAACCAGAAAAATCATGGCGGATGGATACAGCAAAAAACTTTGTGCATAATTAAACAATAAGACGCCGCTGGTCAGATAGATAAATGGCTGCAACTCATAACACCAGAAGGGCAACACGCCTTGTTCTTTAAATTTAATACCATATGGACTGCGACGCTTGTCCGTGCGTATAACCCAAACCACTGCTCCAACAAATATCAATACAACACCTGATAGAGCGGCAGTCCAGTGTGGTAACCAAAGTGCAGTTTGTGAGCCACTGATCACATAAAGATAAGGTAAAGTTTCATAAAGCCGCTCTGGGATCATGATGCTCTCCTTGCGAGAATGACAGTCACATTAAGCATAGCGCAAAGTTAAATAAACGTTAAAACATATCAATATTTGTGTCAATAAAAAGACTGGTGTACGGAGTCTCAACAAGTTTTTCTATTTTCTGTAAGCCCTATGAAAAACCTCAGGATCAATGCTGTGGCATCAAATTATTGGGGTATATAATAGGGTAATCCCGGTCAGCTGAAGGTGGAGTAGTACAAATGCATGACGAAGAGCTGGACTTGTTTTTACAGGAAATGGCTGGTGTAAAGCGCCTGAATGCGGATGCACTGGCCGATCTCAATGGCGAACATAACCCAAGTCTGGCACAACTGGCGCGTCGCAAAGCGGCAGAGCAGGAAATGGAATACGATCCTAATTACCTCTCGATGGAATATGTTGATCTGGTTGCGCCTGATGAGGTGATTGCCTACAAAAAAGATGGTGTGCAGGATGGGGTCTACAAGAATCTGCGGCTGGGTAAATATCAGATGGACGCGACTCTGAACCTATTGGGCAAAACCTTGGTGGAAGCACGTGCAGCATTGTTCAGTTTTATCGCCGATTGTCACCAACGTGGTATTCGGACTTTATTGATCCACCATGGCATGGGGCGCGACAGTAAACCTCATCCGGCAATTTTAAAAAGTTATTGCTTTAAATGGTTACCACAAATCCCGGAAGTACTGGCTTGCCATACGGCTTTAAAACCTCATGGCGGTTATGCGGCTACCTATGTGTTGTTGCAAAAAAATGCGGAACAAAAAAGGGAAAACCGGGAAAGGCATCAGAAAAAATAGCAAATACCCCCACCTGGTGGGGGCATTTGGTCAGTTCATTCCTTCGACCGACTGCTGTCCCTGTGAACTTTGAGTCACTTGTGTAGCTTCAGCCTTTGTTAAAAAAGCCGACAATGCCATTAATAACACCAAAATGGCGATTGCAGTAAAGCCAAAACCGCGACTGGACGCTTTACGCATACAAAACCTCAGACTAAAAAATATTGTTATTGTTCTTGCTTTTTTGTGGATCTTGGTTAATCCAAAATCAGTGTAGACAACTTGTTGTTTAGTTACAAGATTTACAATCATTTACAGTCGATTTTCTGATAAAGAAACAAGCAAAACAGCAAAATAGCTGCTACTTGTTTCTTTTTTGTGATGTTTTTTAACTTTTAGCGGCGAGTTTTTGCTGTAAAGCTGCAATAGCCTGACGAGCTGCGTCCTGCTGTAAACTGTAAAATTGTTGCTGATATTCAAACTCTACGGCCTGACTATGCTCTTTGCAGTGCACTAACTGACGCATAGAGCTTTTGGTTTGCCGCACTAACGCAGTAGGCACAGCGGCTAAATCAGCCGTCATTGCCAAAGCTCTTGGTAATAATTGATCAACAGCTAACACTTCTTTGACTAAACCATATTGCCAGGCTTGTTCAGCCGTTAATTTTTCACCGCAAAACAACATAGCCATTGCTTGTTGCCAACCTATTAATTGTGGTAGTAACCAGCCATGCCCTCCACCCGGGTGCAAAGCTAACTGAAAAAAGCGGCTATCAAACCAGGCTTCTTTGCTGGCTAAACGAATATCACAGACCATGGCAAGATTCATCCCCGCTCCAACAGCAGGGCCATTGACTAAAGCGATAGTCAGCAGTGGCGAATCGGCGACCTGACTAAAAGCCTGATACAACTGCTTGAGCTCCGTACCGTCACCATCCACTGCATGCTGCAATACAGCTAAATCAGCACCAGCACAAAAAGCACGCTCAGTGCCCATCACACACAAGACTTTGAGCTCATCATCCAAACTCAATTGATGCACAGCAGCTGCGATCTGTAAGGCGCTTTCAGGTGTGAGTAAATTACGTTTTTCGGCCGCAGTCAGGTGTAACAACGCAACATGCCCATATTTTTTAATGACAAAACTATCCATCAGTAGCCCCTTTCCCTGTCGACCAGATGCATTAAAGGTAGTCCATTTAACGTACGTTGATAATTTTCCACAATCTGATGAATAGCAGTATCGACATTGGTCACTGCAGAACAGTGCGGGGTAACTAGTACAGCCGGATGCTGCCAATATGGATCGGTAATGGGTAAAGGCTCTTCACGGAACACATCCAGACAAGCCGCCTGCAACTGGCCAGAATCCAAAGCAGATAACAAAGCAGCATCATCGACTATAGCGCCACGGGCGACGTTGATAAAAATTGCACCTTGTTTAAACGCAGCAAAAGATTCTGTATTTAAAAAGTTGCTCGTCTGGGCTGTCAGCGGTATTAAACAAATGACCACATCAGCATCAGCGACAGCCTGTTTAAAACCAAGTTCACCGCAAAAACAGTGAACACCTTCGAGCTGCTTTACACTGCGTGACCAGCCACTGACCAGATAACCCTGGTCTAAAAAATACTGCGCCGCCGCCTGTCCCAGTTCGCCTAAACCCAGCACACAAATATGCTTTAGTAAACGCGGACTTTTTGGTTTCCATAGTTGCTGTTGTTGCTGACGCTGAAATACATCCAGCTTAAGTTGATAATGCAGCACTATACCGGCCAGATAGTTGACCATAGAGGACGCCAACGCAGGGTCGACAATACGGCTTAGCGGCAAGTCAGGTAACGTCGGATCAGACACTATACTGTCGACACCGGCCCCAAAAGACTGCAGGCTTTTTAAATTGCTTAATGCGGCTAACGAGCCTTGCGGTTGCTTCCACACCACAGCCATCTGCACCAGTTCAGGTGCACTGTAATTGGGCCATTGCTGAATCAGCACACCGGGCAATACAGCATTCAGCTTTTCGATTAAAGAATCTAACTTACGATCGGGGATCACCAGGGCTATCGACATCAGTTCACCAAAGCTTCAAGTTTTCGTCATCTCTCTGACACGGGGTAACGTCATTCTACCCGAGCCTGAAGAACCAAGGCCAACAATTCGCAGGAGCTTTGTATGCTGCATTGTCGAACTATCTTCTTATCGGACATTCATTTAGGAAATAAAGATTGTCAGGCCACCTATCTGCTGAACTTCCTCAATCACACCAAAGCTGACACCATTTACCTGTTGGGCGATATCCTCGACTTGTGGGCTATGCAAAAACAAGTGTGCTGGAGCCCGGAACAAAATGCGGTGATCCAAAGCCTGCTGGCCAAAGCCGATCAGGGCACAGAAGTGATTTATATACCAGGTAATCATGATGAAGAATTCCGCCACTGGGCAGGTCGTCAGTTTGGCACCATCAAGCTGCAATTACGTGGTTGCCACACCACAGCTTTAGGGAAAAAGCTGCTGCTATTGCATGGCGATGAGTTTGATAAAGAAGTCAACTTTGGCCGTTTTCATGCCTGGCTGGGCGATAATTTATATGACTTTTTATTATTTTTAAACCGCTGGAGCAACCGCATTCGCCGGGCTTTAGGTGGACGTTATTTCAGTTTGGCTGCTTTTATTAAAAGCAAAGTACCAGGTGCTCAGCAAGCTATTGCTCGCTACCGTGATGCAGCTGTGGCTAAAGCCAAACGTTCAGGTTTTGATGGTGTGGTCTGTGGTCATATCCATCATCCGGAAATCAGCCTGCAGGATGGTATTATTTACTGCAACGATGGCGACTGGATTGATAACTGCACAGCCTTGATAGAGCAACAAGATGGTTCATTAACGCTGTATCACTGGACAGAACAAAGCCATACGCTGGCCGCCATGCCACTGGCAGTGCTTAGTGAAGAACAACCTGCTCAAAGCAAAGTGGCCTGAGCAGGTTTACCCTCTGCATTCTTGAAGCTACAGCGTTGTTCACCACAACGTCAGGCATCTTAGGACTATCCAGCCCACTCTGATTAAAACTTCTACAAAAAGCCATAAATCTGACGCATTTTTGTCATCTTCACCCCCTACTCTCTGTACATGCATAAGCCCTTACAGAGGTATAGCGATGATCAGTGTTGACCAAATGATGCAAACGCATCTGCCAAAACTCGAACAAAAACCCTGGTTAGCCAAACCGGTCAAAGGCGCCTTACGCCAACTGTTACACGAACAAGAATTTATTGCCTTCGCCAAACGTTATCCGCATTTGCAAGGCATTGAATTTGTAGAGCAGGTACTGAATTATTTTAATTTTGCCTATGCGGTACGTGACAATGAGATCGAACGTATTCCAAGCACAGGCCGGGTGGTAATTATTGCCAATCACCCTATAGGTTCGTTAGACGGATTAGCTTTGATTAAACTGGTACGGGATATCCGGCCTGATGTCAAAGTGATTGCCAACCAGTTATTAATGGCGGTTGAACCTCTGCACTCGCTATTGTTACCAGTGAATAATATGAGCGGCGGCACTGAACGCAGCCGTATCGATCGTATTAGTGATCATCTGGCAGCCGAAGGCGCATTAATTCTCTTCCCAGCCGGTGAAGTGTCGCGCTTAAAACCAAACGGTATTCGTGATGGCAAATGGCATGGTGGTTTTTTACGTTTTGCGATGAATGCCAAAGCGCCTATTTTGCCCATTTATATAGACGGTCGTAATTCTGCCATGTTTTATGGCGCTTCAATGATTTATAAACCGCTGGCGACCATGCTACTGGTGCAGGAGATGTTTAATCAGAAGCATAAAAACATCGCGATGCGGATTGGTGAACAAATCCCTTACGACAGTTTTGCTCATCTGCAATTAGAAACGCAGGCCAAAGTAAAACTCTTTAAAAAGCACTTGTATCGTCTTGCTAAAGACAAGTCGCCACTGTTTAAAACTCAAACCGCGATAGCCCATCCTGAAGATCGTATCTTATTAAAAAAGGCGGTGGAAGCTTGTCCGCTGCTTGGCGAAACCAGCGATGGTAAACAAATTTATTTATACCAGTATCAACAAAGCTCGCCTGTGCTGCGCGAAATTGGTCGCTTACGTGAAATTGCCTTTCGGGCCGTAGGTGAAGGCAGTGGTCAGCGCCGTGATATTGATCAGTACGATAGCTACTACGAGCAACTGATTTTATGGGACAAGGAGGATTTAGAAATAGTAGGAGCCTACCGTTTTGCTAACACAGCAAAAGTCATGGCAGAAAAAGGCCTGGCGGGTTTGTACACCGCCTCTTTGTTCCAATTTAACCCGGCTATGGCGCCTTACCTGGAGCAGGGCCTGGAGCTGGGTCGCAGCTTTGTACAGCCACGTTATTGGGGCAAACGTAGTCTGGATTATTTATGGTATGGCATTGGAGCTTACTTAAAACAAAACCCGGGTATTCGTTATTTATTTGGTGGCGTCAGTTTATCCAATAGCTACCCAAAAGCAGCACGGGATCTGATGGTGTATTTTTACAGCCTGTACTTCCGTTGTCCTGAACAAAGCGCAGTGCCTAATATTCCCTATGAATTACCCATGGATACCATGAGTCAATTGCAGCAACATTTTAGTGGCGATAGCTATAGCCAGGATTTTGTCCAGCTCAAACACTTGCTGGCTAATATGGGCGTGAGTATCCCGACTTTGTATAAACAATACAGTGAACTCACTGAACCAGGTGGTGTGCGCTTTTTGGCTTTTGGTGTAGACCCTGAGTTTGCCGACTGCGTGGATGGTCTGGTGCTGGTGGATATGACGAAGCTTAAAGACAATAAAAAAGCCCGCTACATCTCCTGATGCTGCCTGAAGAGCAGTCTGAGCCAAAGGCTTCAGGCTGCTTTTATCTCTCCCACCCTTTCTTTTTTGTTCTACATCAATAAAAGCCTTAAACATAATGAGGCTTTATAGCAACTATTGATCTGGGGCAAAGTTTCTCATATCTAAAAGCGCAGAATGACGCCAGTTTCTCAAGCTAAGGATCATTCTGATGAAAACAAGTTATAAAACAATAGCCTCTTTATTATTAGCCGTCTCTGCAGCTCCGGCTCTGGCAAACTGGTCAGTGAATGTTGGCGCTATCAGCGTCGCGCCAAAAGACTCAAGTGGTCACCTGAATGTTGTTGAAACTGTAGCTGGCTTACCAGCCAATTCGACTGAAGTATCAGTAAATACCAATACTCAACTGGGCATCACCATCGACTACCAACTGAATAAAAACTGGACTCTGGAGCTCATAGCAGCCACTCCGTTCAGTCACGATCTGAAGGTAAAAGGCTCAGCTATCGATGGTCTGGCGTTGGGCAGCACTAAACATTTACCCCCGACTTTATTAGCTCAGTACCATTTTGATCTGGGTGACAGCAGATTCGATCCTTTCGTCGGTTTAGGTCTGAATTACACCAACTTCTTTCAGGAAGATGTCTCGGGCGAGTTAGTTAGCACCTTACAGGCTTTAGAGGTCACAGATGCAAACGATAAAGTAGAACTGAAGCTAAAAGACTCCTGGGGGCTGGCAATGCAAGCAGGTGTGAATATGAAGCTGGCGGACAACTGGAGTGCTCATCTGATGCTGAGCAAAATGGATATAGATACGACTGGTCGTGTACTGGTAAACAACACCACTATTCAGTCTGTTGATGTCAGCATCGACCCTTATGTCTGGATGATTGGCGCTCGTTATTCTTTCTAAGTAAGCCACAGTCCTTCTGACCCGACAAGTTGCGAAGTCAGAAGGACGTCCTCAGAAAGCCTCAGCCAACTTGTCTAAATGCAGCTGTGGCACATTAAACTGGATCCCTATAGATAAACCACGTTCTTCCAGTCTGGAATTTCGTACTTCGCCCTGAATTTTCTGATCTATCCCTGTTTTGTCGCACTGAATATGTAAAATCACAGGGGCAAGATTCACTCTGCTGCCCTTATGTGAGGGCTCAAACAGAAAACGGCAACCACCACTGGATACATCAATTAAGTGCCCTTTAAAACTGCGGCTGTTATGCACCACGTCCGGATCCAGACGCACGGAAGCTGGAATAAAAATGCTGCTGCGTTTCTCGTTGCGCAAAGCCCGGCGTTGGATAGACTGCGGGAAGCTGATAGCCACCAATTTATCCGGAAAGCGCATCAGCTGTAACAACTCAGATTTGAATGCAAAACATTCACCTACCGAATCTTCAACCAGAAATCGGCACACCACAGCCAGGCCATTGACAAAAAAACGATCAGGTAAGATGTCATCGTCAATGCGGAATAACACATACTTACCCGTTTTATAACCGACCAGTTCACAGCTACAACGGCTCTTGCGTTGATCCAATAGCTCAAGATCTAAACGCTGGCCAATTTTGACATGGGACAGCCATTCTTTATTGTCAGGTTGTTCAGTGCTCACTTCGACTTGCATACCCTATCCTTCAGGCTTGACCGACCTCATGTCGGACATCTCACTCAAACGGGTGAATAAAAAGAGATACGGATAGTTTGTAAAAAAATGTGTCGGGGATCAAGTTAAAAATGAAAATATCTGCAAAAGTCATAATGCAAAGATAGAAATTTAAAAATATCGCTACAAAAATAACAAAACCTGCCGAAGCAGGTTTTGTTTTATCAGTTATACGCTATTAGCCTAACCAGACTCGAGCATTGCGGAACATCCGCATCCACGGGCTGTCTTCCTGCCATTCATCCGGATGCCAGCTGTTTGCCACAGTGCGGAATACCCGCTCAGGGTGAGGCATCATAATAGTGACACGGCCATCGGTTGTCGTTAACGAGGTAATACCCAGCGGCGAACCATTTGGATTCGACGGATACTGCGTAGTCACATTGCCGTAGTTATCGACAAAACGTAAGGCCACTGTGCCGCTTTGATCAGCAGCTTGTAGCGCAGCTGGTGAGGCAAACTCGGCATGACCTTCACCGTGTGATACAGCGATAGGCATGCGGGAGCCTGCCATACCTTTAAAGAATAAAGAAGTACTTTCCTGCACTTCAACCAGGCTGAAACGAGCTTCAAAACGCTCTGACTTGTTGCGAACAAAACGTGGCCATAAGTCAGCACCAGGGATCAGGCTCTTCAGATTCGACATCATCTGACAACCGTTACAAACGCCTAAGCTAAACGTGCTTTCACGTTCAAAAAACGCCGCAAATTCAGCGCGGGCTTTGTCGTTAAACAGCACAGACTTAGCCCAGCCTTCGCCAGCCCCCAATACGTCACCGTAGGAGAAGCCACCACAAGCGACTAAACCATTGAACTCGGAAAGTGAACGGCGACCCGACAGTATGTCGCTCATATGCACGTCAACCGCGTTAAAGCCGGCTCTGTTGTAGGCCGCTGCCATCTCGACATGAGAGTTCACGCCCTGCTCACGCAGAATAGCGACTTTCGGCTGTACGCCTTTGAGGATATAAGGCGCCGCTACATCTTCGTTCAGGTCAAAGCTTAATTTTGCATTTAAACCTGGGTCTGTCACATCAGCTTTAGCGACAAATTCCTGACGAGCACCTTCAGGGTTATCCCGCATCAGCTGCATTTGATAGGTGGTTTCAGCCCAGATGGTACGTAAGGTCGTACGGCTGTTGCTATACACTAGCTGGTCGCCACGACTGATCTGAATTTGATCGTCTGTTGTCACTTCACCTAATAAATGCGCCACAGCTGATAAATGATGCTGAGCTAAAATCGCCTGCACTACAGGTAAATCGCTGTTCGCTACTTGAATGACAGCACCTAACTCTTCACTGAAAAGTACAGCCAGGTTATCTGTGCCTAAGCTTTGAATATCTACCTTGACACCAGCTTTACCGGCAAAAGCCATTTCAGCTAGCGTGACAAATAAACCACCGTCAGAGCGGTCGTGGTAGGCCAGTAATTTCTGCTGGGCCACTAAAGCCTGTACCGCCTGATAGAAATTCATCAGTAATTCAGGGCTTTCCAGATCCGGCGCCGTCTGGCCTAACTGCTTGTACACCTGAGCTAAACAGGAAGCACCTAAACGGTTAGCGCCCTGGCCTAAATCCAACAGAATAAGGCTGCTTGCGCCTTTGTCTGTGCGCAGCTGTGGTGTCACAGTACGACGCACATCTTCAACTCGGGCGAAGGCTGTGATAATCAAAGATAAAGGTGATGTCACTGTCTTCTGTTCACCATCCTGTTGCCAGCTGGTTTTCATCGACATCGAATCTTTACCTACAGGGATAGTTAAGCCCATAGCTGGACATAACTCTTCACCTATGGCTTTCACCGCCTGATACAAACCAGCGTCTTCACCAGGGTGACCTGCAGCAGACATCCAGTTGGCCGACAGTTTGATATGTTTAATATCACCAATCTGCGTGGCAGCAATGTTAGTGATTGATTCAGCGACAGCTAAACGGGCAGAAGCGGCAAAGTCTAATAAGGCGACTGGCGTACGTTCGCCCATTGACATAGCTTCACCATGATAAGTGTCATAGGACGCTGCAGTTACACCGCAGTTCGCTACCGGCACCTGCCATGGACCGACCATCTGATCTCGTGCCACTAAACCTGTGACTGTACGGTCACCTATGGTGATCAGGAAAGTCTTTTCAGCAATAGTAGGTAAACGTAATAAACGTTCAGCAGCGTCTGCGACAGTCACGCCGTTCAGATCTAACGCCTTGCCTTCTGTGACCTGAGTTTTCACATCGCGGTGCATTTTAGGCGCTTTGCCCAGCAGTACGTTCAGTGGCAGGTCGATAGGTGTATTGCCAAAATGCTGGTCTGATAACGTCAAGTGGTGTTCAGCTGTCGCTTCACCTACCACTGCATAAGGTGCGCGCTCACGTTTACAAATCTCTTCAAACACCGCCATTTTGTCAGCAGGAATGGCCATCACATAACGTTCTTGTGATTCGTTACACCAGATTTCCAGTGGTGACATGCCTGGTTCGTCGTTCGGTACGTTACGTAATTCAAACTTACCACCGACACCACCATCGTTTACCAGTTCAGGGAAGGCATTGGATAAACCACCAGCGCCGACGTCATGGATAAAACAAATAGGGTTTTTATCGCCCAGCTGCCAGCAGCGGTCGATCACTTCCTGACAACGGCGCTCAATTTCAGGGTTCTCACGTTGTACTGAGGCAAAATCTAAATCTTCAGCCGACTGGCCTGATGCCATAGAAGATGCAGCACCACCACCTAAACCAATGTTCATCGCCGGGCCACCGAGCACCACTAACTTGGCGCCAACAGGCATTTGGCCTTTTTGCACATGCTCAGCACGGATATTACCCATACCACCAGCGATCATGATTGGCTTGTGGTAACCACGGATTTCTTCGCCATTGTGGCTTGGTACTTTTTCTTCGTAAGTACGGAAGTAACCCAGAATATTAGGGCGGCCAAATTCGTTGTTAAAGGCTGCACCACCTAAAGGGCCTTCGGTCATAATGTCCAAAGCTGTCACTATGCGGTCTGGTTTACCAAAATCAGTTTCCCACGGCTGTTCAAAGCCCGGAATACGTAAGTTCGATACAGAAAAACCTGACAAACCAGCTTTTGGTTTAGCACCTACGCCAGTAGCGCCTTCATCACGAATTTCACCACCAGAACCAGTCGCAGCACCTGGGAATGGCGAAATAGCTGTTGGGTGGTTGTGAGTTTCCACTTTCATCAACACATGAATATCTTCATGGTTGTAGCCATATTCCTGAGTGTCAGCAGACGGGAAAAAACGACCGGCTTTTGAGCCTGTCATCACAGCGGCATTGTCTTTGTAGGCAGACAACACATGATCCGGCGTTTTTTCGAAAGTATTTTTAATCATTTTAAACAGCGACTTTGGCTGTTGTTCGCCATCTATGGTCCAGTCGGCGTTAAAAATTTTATGACGACAGTGCTCAGAGTTGGCCTGCGCAAACATATAGAGTTCAATATCATTTGGGTTACGGCCCAACTGATTAAAATTGGTCACCAGATAATCGATTTCATCATCAGCTAAAGCCAGGCCCATCTCGATATTGGCTTTGACTAAGGCTTCACGGCCGCCGTTGATAATATCCACTGAGCTCAAAGGCGCTGGTTCAGCTTTACGGAACAGCGCTGAAGCTTGTTCAAACTCGCTGAACACCACTTCCATCATGCGGTCGTGTACTAAGCCTTTTAACTGCTGCAGTTGAGCTTCAGTTAAAGTCGCAGTGGTCTGCACATAATAAGCCACACCACGCTCTAAACGTTTGACCTGACTCAGGCCACAGTTTTTAGCTATATCAGTGGCTTTGGAAGACCATGGAGAAATAGTGCCAGGGCGTGGCGTCACCAACAGCAATAAACCTTCTGGTGTATGGCTGACGATAGTAGGTCCGTAAGTCAGCAACTTGCTTAAAACAGTCTGTTGTTCAGCCGACAGTTCGCTGCTTAAATCAGCAAAATGCATAAATTCGGCATACACACCATTCACAGGCAAATTGGCTTTAACACAAAGATCGATGAACTTCTGAACTCTAAACTCGGACAGTGCAGGTGCACCACGCAGGATCAACATAGGTTTTTTTTCCGTTGGTTGAGCGACAATGGAACCCAAAATCAGGCGCCGCATTATAAAGAAAAAACGCCTGCATTGGTATGAATAAGATCTGACGACCAGCAGGAATTTTGGTATAAATGGCGCTCTTTTTAATCAAAGGCAGAACCGGATGATTCGATTTGGTATTTCAGCAGCTGTATTAACAGCAGTAGTTTCTTGTACTCCGGTACAGGAACCTGTTCAGCTTCATGAAATTTATCAAAGAGATAGCATTCGTGTTGGTATTTTAAACAGTCCTACCAGCTACTACGTAGGTGCTGATGGTCCAACAGGTTACGACTATGAACTGTCAGTCGCTTTAGCGGAGAAATTGGGCGTGGAGCTGGAGCTATTCCCCAGTTATCAGCGTGAAGAATTACTGCAAAAATTGGATTCAGGTCAGGTCGATTACATAGCGGGTGGTTTAGCTGTCACCGAAAGCAGGAAACAAAAATACCGTATAGCTCCGGCTTACTTATGGCGCAACGAGGTTCTGGTGTACCGCAAAGGCCAGAAAAAACCCAACAGTTTTAAAGACGTCAAGGAGCCAATCCTTGTCCCCAAAGACAGCTCTTTGGCCGAAACTTTAACTGCTGTGCAAAATGACTATCCGCAATTGCAATGGCAGGAGAGCGAATCCGAAGATGCGGATGAGCTGTTGCAACAAGTCGAAGACGGTAAAATTCCGTATACACTAGTGGATTCAAACTTACTGGCGGTGAATCAGCGCTTCTTCCCTAACTTAACAGTGGCTTTTAAGGTGAAAGAACAACAACCTGTGGCCTGGTTGTTGAGTAATAAAGCAGATGATTCCTTTTGGGCCGTGCTGATTGAATTCTTCGGCCAAAATTATCAATCCGGCGATTTGTTGAGTCTGGAAGACAAATATTTTGGCCATATCCGTCGTTTTGATTACATCGCCACCCTGGATTACATCAAAGCCATTGAAAAAGACTTACCCCGTTATCAGCCATTATTTGAAAAATATGCCGGTAACTTTGACTGGCGGTTACTGGCTGCTATTGGTTACCAGGAATCAAACTGGCGGCCCGATGCACGCAGCTCTACAGGTGTATTAGGCATGATGATGCTGACCGTCGGCACAGCCCAGATGATGGGCGTCAGCAGTCGTCTGGATCCGGCACAAAGCATTAGAGGCGGCAGTAAGTACTTGCAGCGCATGGTCGAAAGTATTCCTGAACGTATTCAGATGCCTGACAGGTTATGGTTTGCTATTGCGGCCTATAACATTGGCTGGGGCCATGTTGAAAGCGCCCGGGTTTTGACTGAGCGTGATGGTGCAAATCCGGATCAATGGCATGAGGTCAAGCAACGCCTGCCATTGCTGCAGCAAAAACGTTATTACCAGAACACTAAACTCGGTTACGCCCGCGGCGCTCAGGCCGTGTATTATGTCGAAAACGTGCGTCGCTTCTACGACACACTGTTATGGGTGGATGAAAAAAGAAAAACTGAACAAAGGTTAGATCAGCAAAAACAGCGGCTTAATGAACAATTTGGTGATAAAGCAGTAAATTCAGCAGAAAAGTCAGAGAATATCAGTGCTGTGAAGCAGTCTTAATCTTGTATATACATTGCTAAGCTTCTATATTAGCGAACCTAATTTGGAGTCATTGAATGTTAAAGCGTAAAAAACCAAAAATGCTGCGCAAGCGGCGATTAATAGATGTTGCATCAGGCAGAAGACGAGTCAGCCGTAATATGGCGATGCTGAAGCTCAACAGACGCCGTCGCTCCTTCCAGTCTATTCAGGATCTAGCTAATACCACTGAAGCTAGCGCTTAAGCTGCTCACTCCCCACACTCTGCGGCTTTGTCTGCTGTTTTAACGCTTTTTGTTCTGCCCTGCGACGACGGAAAAACTCAGAGAGTTTGTCTGCACACTGCTGTGCTAAAGGTCCATCCTGTACTTCCAATTGATGATTCAGCACCGGATGGCGCACTATATCCAGCACCGAGCCAGCAGCGCCGGTTTTTGCATCTTTAGCACCAAACACTAGTCGCTTTACCCGGCTATGTACTAACAAACCAGCGCACATGGCGCAAGGTTCTAAAGTGACATACAAAGTGCAATCAATCAGACGGTAATTGCCAATTTTTTCTGCAGCCTGACGGATCGCTATCATTTCAGCATGAGCTGAAGGGTCGTTCAGTTGGATCGACTGATTCCAACCTTCCCCTAGCAGCACTCCATCTTTGACCAGCACAGCACCTACCGGAATTTCGCCGCTTTGTTCAGCTTTATCGGCCAGTTGCAAGGCATACTGCATCCAGTATAAATCGTCTTCTGCTGTCACATTGGCCTCTGGTCTTACTGCTGAATCTGACTAATTTTACCAGTTCTGATTAAGCTTTTGACTATCTTTTAGTGAGTTTGCTTAACGCCACCTCGATAAAAACAGGTTAAGCATTTGAAAATAAACAAGATAGCAACTATGGTATAACATTTGCTAAATTTCGTAGGCATATTATTCAGTTTAGTTCATACAGACTTAGGGAAGGAAAATCATGGGACCATTTGAAATAGGTTTTGTCGCTGTTGTTGGCGCTTTTGGTTACGCTTTTTATGAAAACTACACTAAAACACAAATCAAAATGAAAAGTGCTGGCCAGTCGAATGACGAAATCAAACAACAAATAGAACAGCTAAAAGAACGAGTTGCGACGTTAGAGGCGATAGTGACAGACAAATCCTATCAGCTGAAACACGAAATTAATAAGCTGTAAAAGCGAAAAGGGCAGATTTAATCTGCCCCTTTTCTATCCAATCGACTCAAAGCTGCGGCTGCAAGTACGAAGGATCTACCCAAAGTAATTGGAGTTGCAGCTAGGCGACAAGTGTTCGAGACCCAAGGAGCATAGTTATCCTATGTGACTTGGGCGAGAACACGCAGTCAACAACGCTGCGGCTTCAAGTACGAAGGGGAGATTATTCCCACTCAATAGTTGCTGGCGGCTTACCGGAAATGTCGTACACCACACGGGAAATACCGTTCACTTCATTAATAATGCGGTTAGAGATAGTACCTAACAGTTCATACGGCAAATGTGCCCAGTGTGCTGTCATAAAGTCGATAGTCTCAACGGCACGAATAGACACAACCCAGTCGTACTTACGGCCATCGCCCATTACGCCGACAGATTTCACCGGCAGGAATACAGTAAAGGCCTGACTGACTTTGTCGTACCAGCCTGAATTACGCAGCTCTTCGATAAAAATCGCGTCGGCTTTACGTAATAAATCACAGTATTCTTTTTTCACTTCACCCAGTACACGCACACCTAAACCCGGGCCTGGGAAGGGGTGACGGTACAGCATGTCGTATGGCAAACCTAAAGCTAAACCTACTTTGCGCACTTCGTCTTTGAACAGTTCACGCAGCGGTTCCACTAAGCCCATCTTCATATCTGCAGGTAAACCGCCGACATTATGATGCGACTTAATGACATGAGCTTTACCGGTTTTAGAAGCGGCAGATTCAATCACGTCAGGGTAAATAGTGCCCTGAGCTAACCACTTGGCATTGCTTAATTTTTTCGCTTCTTCGTCAAATACTTCAACAAAAACGCGACCGATAATTTTACGTTTGGCTTCAGGTTCAGCTTCGCCTTTTAAGGCGTCGAGGAAACGGTTTTCAGCTTTAACGTGGATAATGTTCAGACCAAAATGATCCCCGAACATTTCCATAACTTGCGTACCTTCGTTTAAACGCAATAAACCGTTATCAACGAACACACAAGTCAGGTTTTTGCCTATAGCGCGGTGCAACAGCATCGCGACCACAGAGGAGTCGACACCACCTGATAAACCTAATATCACCTGATCATCACCCACCTGCTTTTTGATGTTAGCAATAGCGTCATCAATGATGGTGGCCGGCGTCCAGAGTTTTTCACAACCACAGATATCAACAACAAACTGCTCTAACATCCGCAGGCCCTGACGGGTATGAGTCACTTCAGGGTGGAACTGTACACCATAGAACTGACGGGCTTCATCGGCCATTGCAGCATGAGGGCAAGTTGGCGTTTGGGCTGTAGTGACAAAACCTTCTGGGATTTGTACTACTTTGTCGCCATGACTCATCCAGACATCCAATAAACCACGGCCTTGTTCGTTCAGATGATCTTCAATACCTGTGAACATGGCATTTTGGGCTGTCAGTTCAACCTGAGCATAACCAAATTCACGATGCTCTGAGCTGGCCACTTTACCGCCTAATTGCTCAGCCATGGTCTGCATGCCGTAGCACACACCCAGCACAGGCACACCGGCTTCGAATACATAAGATGGAGCACGAGGCGAGCCAGCTTCAGTCACACTTTCAGGGCCGCCAGATAAAATAATACCGGTTGGCGCAAATTCAGCGATTTGTTCAGCAGTAACGTCCCATGCCCACAGCTCACAGTAAACGCCAATTTCACGCACACGGCGGGCGATCAGCTGAGTGTATTGCGAACCGAAGTCGAGGATCAGAATTCGATGGAAGTGAATGTTTTTGCTCATAATCACCTTATTTTTTACACAGATCGACGTTCAAAAAAGACAGAGGCTGGCACGGAGCCAGCCTCGAAAACACAGTTAGCCCAGGCGGTAGTTAGGGGCTTCTTTGGTGATTTGCACATCATGCACGTGCGATTCACCCATACCAGCAGAAGTGACTTTGACAAATTCCGGCTTAGAGCGGAATTCAGCCATAGTAGCGCAACCTGTTAAGCCCATAGAAGAGCGCAGGCCACCCATTTGCTGGTGAATAATAGTGCCGATTGGGCCTTTGTACGCCACACGACCTTCAATACCTTCAGGCACTAATTTCTCAGCGTTGTTGCTGCCCTGGAAGTAACGGTCAGACGAGCCATTACGCTGTGCCATAGCACCTAATGAACCCATACCACGGTAAGACTTGTAGTAACGGCCCTGATACAGCTCTACATCACCTGGCGCTTCTTCAGTACCGGCAAACATAGAACCCACCATCACGCAGTGCGCGCCAGCGACTAAAGCTTTGGCAATATCGCCTGAGAAGCGGATACCGCCGTCAGCGATAATACAAACGTCCAGTCCTTTAACACCATCTACGGCATCAGAGATAGCCGTCAGTTGAGGTACACCACAACCTGTAACAATACGGGTGGTACAAATAGAACCTGGGCCTATGCCCACTTTCACAGCGTTGGCACCGGCCAGAGCTAAGGCTTTTGCGCCTTCAGCTGTAGCAACGTTACCAGCCACTATTTGTAAGTCAGGGTATAAAGCACGAGTTTGACGGACGCGGTCTAACACGCCTTCCGAGTGACCGTGTGAGGTATCTATTAATAAAATATCCACACCAGCTTCGACTAAAGCGGCAATACGCTCGTCAGTGCCAGGACCCACGCCTACAGCAGCGCCAACACGTAAACGACCAAATTCGTCTTTACAGGCGTTTGGTTTGCTGGCGGCTTTGTTGTAATCCTGTACTGTGATCAAACCTTTGAGCTTAAAGCCATTGTCGACCACTAATACTTTTTCGATACGGTGTTTGTGCATTAACGCCAAAGCTTCAGCGCGTGGGCTTGATTCGTTCACCGTGACTAAACGCTCTTTTGGCGTCATCACAGAAGAAATAGCCAGCTGTGGGTTGGTTTCTACGTTCAGGTCACGGCCTGTCACAATGCCCACCAGGTTGTTGTCAGCATCTACCACTGGGAAACCAGAGAAACCATGCTGAGCGGCCAGTTGCTGCACTTCACGGATACTTTGTTCCGGACGCACAGTGACAGGGTCAGAGACTACACCACTTTCGTATTTTTTTACTTTACGAACATTGGCTGCCTGCTCTTCGATGGTCATATTCTTATGAATAAAACCTAAGCCACCTTCCTGTGCTAAAGCAATAGCTAAACGAGCCTCGGTGACAGTGTCCATAGACGCCGATACCATAGGAATATTTAACGTAATTTTGCTGGTCAATTGAGTCCGCAGGTCTGCGGTATGGGGTAACACAGTGGAGTGTGCCGGTACAAGTAACACGTCGTCAAATGTAATGGCTTCTTTCACGATCCTGAGCATTGCAACAATCTCGCTGTTAAAAAAAGAGGGGGGAATGTTGCGGCGCAATTTTATCCGCTTTTGCCCTTTGCCACAATCAGTTTTTCGCTTTTGTGTTACATTAGTGGCATGAACCCTTGAGATCAGCCCTATGTCCCAAGCCGATATCTACACCGTCTCCCGTTTAAATTCTGAAGTTCGCCTGACTCTGGAGCTGCAATTTCGTCAGCTGTGGTTAGTGGGTGAAGTATCCAATTTTATCGCTGCTTCGTCTGGACACTGGTACTTTTCGTTAAAAGATCAGGCCGCTCAGGTCAAAGTGGCGATGTTTAAACAAAGCAACAGATACGCCAGCCTGCAGCCAAAAAATGGTCAGCAAATTCTGATCCGCGCCCGTATCAGTGTGTATGAACCCCGGGGTGAATATCAGTTATTGGCCGATATGTTAGAACCTGCCGGCGATGGTTTACTGAAGCAACAATACGAACAAATCAAAGCCACGCTGGCTGCCGAAGGTTTACTAGCGCCAGAGCGCAAAAAGCCGCTGCCGAAAAAAGTACAAAAAGTTGGGGTCGTCACCTCCCCTACCGGCGCAGCCATTCGCGATATCATTACAGTACTAAAGCGCCGTGCTCCTGCGTTGGAAGTCATTATTTATCCTTGTTTAGTCCAGGGCATCCAAGCGCCAGCGCAAATTTATAATGCCATTCAAAAAGCTATATCCCGTAATGAAGTGGATGTGTTGCTGATTGGCCGTGGTGGTGGCTCGCTGGAAGATTTATGGTGTTTTAACGATGAGCAGGTGGCGCGTTTAATAGCGCATTGCCCCATTCCAACCGTCAGTGCTGTAGGTCATGAAATTGACTTTACCATAGCCGACTTTGTCGCTGATGTGCGCGCAGCCACGCCATCTGCTGCGGCTGAGTTGGTATCACCGGATCAGCAGCAACAACTGCAGTTAGTGAAATCCGCAGAGCAGCGGCTACAACGTTCAATGCAAAGCTATTTGCGGCAGCAGCAACCGCGTTTAACGGCTTTAGTGCACCGATTAACTTTGCTCGACCCGGCACGACGTTTACAACAACAGCAGCAGTATCTGGATGAATTACAACTGCGGCTGCAAAATGCCTTGCTACGACACATAGACAAAGCGGCGCAACAGCAGCAGTTTTTACAACATCGCTTGCAACAACTGACACCACTGGTGCGGATTAAACAGCAACAACAAAAGCTGAGTCAGCACAACCATCAGTTGCACCAATCCATGCAGCAGTTACTGAAACAAAAGCAGCAGCAGTGGTTATTACAAAGCAGCAGGTTGCATACTGTCAGCCCATTAGCCACTTTAGAGCGCGGCTACAGCATCAGCTTTGATGAACAGCAGCAAGTGATCACTGATGCATCGATGCTGCAACCAGGCCAACAGGTAAAAACACAGCTGGCGAAGGGGCATTTTATCGCCCGTATAGAACAGATTTCGGCCCCCTCTGATGCAACAAACTAATATCAGGCAAATAGCCACCGAATTAGTACAACTGCTTGGGCCAACCGACTGGGCCATAGGCGGCAGCTTTTTATTGCAAAGTTATGGGATTGAGCCACAAGCCCGGGATTTAGATCTAGTTTGCACTTTAGAACGCTTTGAAGCGTTTAAAACCCTACTCAGCCAGTATGCCCACGCTGTGCCTGTATCGCTGCATCCCATTTATCGCAGCAAGGGCTTTGCCCGTTTTAGCAAAAATGGCCTGGTCATCGAACTGATGGCCGGCATACAAGTGCTCAAAGACGACGGTTTGCAAGGGTTTGAGTTTCAGCCTGAAAACACCAGCTGGCAGCAGGGTTTGCCGCTAATGCAATTATCGGATTGGTTAGAGTTGTATCAGCTATTTGAGCGGCCAAAGCGGGTGGCACAGTTGCAGCAGTATTTGGATGACGCTCACCACACAATAAAGACCGATACATAAAGTCGTCAGTTCGGGTAAAAATACAAGTTGTAACTGTTTTGCGGCTTATTTTGTGGTTTGATGGCCAACGTATTTTTGTAATGTAACGCGCAAACTCAAGGCCTACACCAATGAAAGTAAAAGTATTTATAGCCACTAGCCTGGAGGGTTTTATCGCCAAAAAAGACGGTGACATCAGCTGGTTAACTTCTGCCACAGACTCAACAGACGATCATGGCTATAGCGCATTTATGTCCGGCATCGATCTGATTTTGATGGGCCGTGCGACCTTGGAAAAATTACTGAGTTTTGGTATTGAATGGCCCTATCCAGTGAAAACTGTGGTGTTGAGCCATCAGCTAAGCTCTGCTGATTTACCGCCTGAACTCCAAGACAAAGTAGAAATCCGTCAGGGCGCTATAGCGGATATTCTTCATCAGTTGAAGCAGCAAGGTTACAAAGCGGTTTATCTGGATGGCGGCAATATTATTCAACAAGGCCTGCGCCATCAGTTGGTCGACGAACTGACACTCACTCGAATTCCGGTGCTGATAGGGGAAGGTATACCGCTATTTGGCGCTTTACCTGCCGATCTCAAATTACAGCATCTGGAAACCAGGGTATATCAGAGTGGGTTTGTGCAGAGCAGGTATAGTTGTAAATAAACGCAGGTTAAAATGAATCCTTAGTTACTGGTCTTTTTTTCAGTGCTGTGCGTCAACTACTTTTCTGAGTAGCAGAAAAGAGCGAAAACGAAAATGACGCACACCGCAAGACTTGACCCCAAAGTTATGACCCCAAAGTTATGGTCGCTTGACCAATAATGAAATTGTTCAGGTTGGCGGCGGATTCCCTCCGGCGTGGGTTGCAATGGGCGTATATGAAGGTGCTGTCGCACTTGGTGTGGGCGCCGCTATCGGTGGTGTAGCAGGCAAGCTCTACAAAAAATATTTCGCCTGATATTTCATCCCCCTTCAAATTAGCATTAATGAGAAGGGGGTTTACAATTACATTAATTTATTAAGTGAATTATTTTATGGAAATAATAATCGCGAGTGCTTTTGCTTTATTCCTTTGGAACTCAGCCTATTATCTAAGCAATAAAAAATATTGGACGATAAAGAAAGCGATAACCACTTCCGCAGAAGCTATTTTAACTTTCTGTGTCATGATAATAATTCCAATTGAATTGCTTTCGCAACTGGGCATATTAAAATCTTATCTTTCAATCGTAGCACTTATCATTTTATTGATCATTTTCTGTATCATCATTTTTGGCAAACGTTATTTCAAAACCAACTTAGATTGAGGTGAGCTGCAACAATTGCGGATGTTAACTAAGGCGCCCTATGGCGTCGTAGTCCAGTGATAACGCAGTGCCGGATTTGCTGGCGGAGGTTAGTCTGTTATGGCCGTTGCAGTTGTAGGTCCAGCCCTCATGGCTTTTTAAGTTGCCGTTCGTGTCATACGTCAGTGCCCGGCCTGCTACCGAACTGTATTGGTTCAGCTCATTGGTAACGTAATCCTGTCTTCCCGGTTGCGGAATACTTATCTGGTAGCTGGAACTGCTGGTTGTCCGGCTTATCAGTTGTCATGCCGGGTTGTACTGAAAATTCGCCCGACTCACACCAGGATGGTCAAAGTTCTTCAGTAACCCTGAACCATGGTACTCCAGCACCGACCCCCAGCCATTGGCACGGGGAATACTACTGACCCGACCGTCCGGGTAGGTTAACCGGCTGCGACGCCCTGCTGCTGGAGCGACTCAAGGTATCGTAGCGCCTTGAATATCATCTAAATAGTCTGAATGAGACTTGCCCCTGAGGATTCAGATGCAAGACTCATGACCCTGAGGATTCACATTAATCACAGCTTCAATAGGATAACCATCCGGATCAATCACAAAAGCCGCGTAATATTCATCACCATAATCTGGCCTCAATCCAGCTGCACCATTGTCTTTGCCACCATGTTGCAATGCGGCTTTATGGAACTCATCTACAGCAGCCCGGCTTGGTGCAGCGAAGGCCAGATGAAAGCCGGGTACTGAGCCTGATAAAGCTTGTGCTCTGAGTTTGATGGCAAACTTGTCACCACCGTTGCTATAGCCATAACCTACAGCACAATCCGGGTCATCGTCGCTGATATCATCCCAAACCCGGACATAACCTAAAGCCGATAACACAGCGTCGTAAAACGCTGCTGAACGGTAAATATCAGAAACACCAAAAGAAACATGATGCAGCATAAAACCTCAGAGTAAGGATGGTTGATTCAGGAGTGGCTGTATATCACAACTAGCATGTTTGGCACTATTTGGCGGGCAGGGATAAACCCTGCCCTACCATTTCGAACCGACGAGAAGTCCACAAACAACAAGGCCAGCTTGCGCTGGCCCTGAATCAAAACTTACTTCTTATTCACCAGATTCGCTCTGGCTTTTAAGATACGGTCCCGTTTGTACTGCTGATTAGGAGTCAGCGTATTACGTTTACCGGCAAATGGGTTTTCACCTTCGCGGAATTCAATCCGCACTGGCGTGCCCATCATCTGTAAAGATTTACGGAAATAGTTCATCAGATAACGTTTGTACGAATCAGGCAGATCGTCAACCTGATTACCGTGGATCACGATCAAAGGCGGATTGTAACCACCGGCGTGAGCGTATTTCAGCTTGACCCGACGGCCTTTCACCATAGGTGGCTGGTGATCTTCCACCGCCATTTTCATAATACGGGTTAAAAGCGCTGTGCTAACACGACGGGTGGCCGAGTCGAAGGCTTCTTCTACCGATTCAAATAAGTTACCGACACCTGAGCCGTGCAAAGCCGAGATAAAATGCAGGCGGGCAAAGTCGATAAAACCTAAGCGTCTGTCAAGCTCACGTTTGACATCGTCTTTGATCCGGTCGTCCAGACCATCCCATTTATTGACCGCAATCACCAGTGAACGACCTGAATTGAGCACAAAACCTAAAATGCTTAAGTCCTGGTCGGAAATACCTAAACGGGCATCCAGCACTAAAATCACTACGTTGGCATCTTCAATCGCCTGCAGGGTTTTAATGACAGAGAACTTCTCGACCATATCGTCGATTTTGCCACGACGACGCACACCAGCTGTATCAATCAGCGTATATTCGCGCTCACCGCGGGTCATAGGGATATAAATCGAATCCCGTGTCGTGCCTGGCATGTCAAACACCACCACACGCTCTTCACCTAAAATACGGTTAGTTAACGTCGATTTACCAACGTTTGGACGGCCCACTATGGCCAGCTTGATATGCTGATCCTTCGCCTGGGTAATGTCCTCTTCGCTTTCTTCTTCCTCAAACTCGTCCGGTAGTTCTTCGCCTTTTTCAATAGCGGCAATACGCTGTTGTTGCTGCTCAGACAGCATAGGCAATAAGGCATGTTGCAACAAAGACACCACACCACGGCCATGCACAGCAGCTATTGGATAGACTTCACCCAGCGCCAGACTATAGAAATCTGCTGTGGCTGTATCAGCATCCAAACCATCGGTTTTATTCGCTACTAAGAAGACTTTTTTATTGATACGGCGTAAATGCTGCGCTATCGCATCATCAGCCACCATGGCACCAGCACGGGCATCGACCATAAACAGCACAATGTCAGCTTCGTCTATGGCTTTGAGTGACTGCTCGGCCATTTCTACTTCAATGCCTTGCTCATTGCCGTCGATACCACCGGTGTCGACCACAATAAATTCGTAACCTTCGTATTTGACTGAACCGTATTTACGGTCACGCGTCAGGCCCGGAAAGTCCGCCACTAAGGCGTCACGGGTGCGGGTTAAACGGTTAAATAATGTTGATTTTCCAACGTTGGCTCTGCCAACCAAAGCCACTACAGGTAACATGGTTTTACCTCAAATAAAATTACTATGTATCCTTGTGGATACCGCAGGCCAACTGACCTTCTTACTCTGTCACGCCAGGCTTTTTACAGCCTGGCACTGACCACAACAGCTACACTCTATGAAACAACAAGGCCGGAGGCGATGGTTTATCGGCTCCGACCCTGCTTTATTGTCAACCAGGACAGCTTAAGGCAAGCGTATTAAACTTAGCTCACCATCCCGGGTTTGGATCACTAATTCGTCAGCAGTGCTGACACCCTGCACATAAAAGCCTGAACCATATGTTTCCTGAGCGACAAACTCACCGGTGTTTTTATCCAACCAGAACAAGTTACCTTCGACATCACCTACGGCCAGATAATCTTTGTACACTGCAGGTCCGGTCAGGAAATGTTTATGTAAACCTAACTGAGACCATTGCTCTAAACCGTTACGGCGGTCGATAGCAAAAATTTTGCCGACACTGTCGACCAGATAAATGCTATTGCCTTCAACCACCATATCGCGGAAGCTGGCATATTCACGTTTCCAAATAACACGACCTGTGCGCAGTTCAAGAGCGACCAGCTCACCGTTAAAGGCTATAGCGTAAATAGTACCGTCTATGACGATAGGAGTTGCGTCAACATCCACCATACGGGATAAATCGGTGGCACCTTTTGGCACAGCAATAGCGGCATCCCATGCCAATACACCTTTGTCAGCAATTAACACTGATACTTTACCAGCGCCACTACCAAAAATAACACCACCACTGGCCATCACAGGTTCACTGGTACCCCGTAAACTCAGTAATGCGCTTTCCTGTTCATGCATCCAGCGCTGTTCACCTGTGTCCGGGTGCAAGGCAAACATGTAACCCGCTGAGGTATTCACCACTACATAACCATCACCGGCCGCAGGACTTGCAATGACTTCACCTTTGACTTTAACACGCCATACCAACTCACCAGTTTCAGGGTTAAGTGCTACGACATCGCCGTTTTCGGTGCCGACAAAAATTTTGTCATAACCAGCACTGACACCACCGGAAACCCGGGCAGTTTCAGAATTCCAGAATTTCAGGCCATCCAGGAAACTGCCTGTGCCATCGTCACGAACATCAAAGGTCCAAAGACGATCACCAGACTCTTTATCAAAAGCCATGACTAAACCAGCACGGCTGGCTGCAAAAACTTTATCTTTGTAAATCAATGGACGTAGCGCTGAATCATAATGTTCAACCCCATCCCCCACAGAGGCACTCCAAATTTCTTCGGGTTCAATTTTGTTGTCAATTTCCGGGTACACTAATTCTTCTTTAGAAGAACAAGCAGCCAAAGTCGTCAACAACGCCAGCATTAAGCCGATACGAGACTTGAATAACTTCACTCTTACACCTTAAGCAGCAGTTACGTGCGCCAGTTCGTCTAATTTCACTTTCAGAAGTGGATTCTGAGCATCTTTAGTGGCGGCGACAGCAGCCTGATAGGCTGTTTTCGCTTTCGCCAATTCACCTGAGTTCAACAGCACATCGCCTGTCAATTCCTGTTGTTGTGCTTTGAACGCTTCAGGCACAGCTAAAGCCAGAGTTGCTAAAGCTGCTGCGTAATCTTTTTGTTCATTTTGCACACGAGCCAAACGCAGCTGCGCCAGTGCTTTTATTTCTGGCTGTTTAGCTGTGGTCACTACCCAGTTCAGCTGTTTAGCAGCAACAGCGTAGTCTTCTTTTGCTACCGCTTCTTTGGCTGCAACAAAAGCCGCCAGCAGTGCATAGGAAGAGTCACTGTTTTTATCAACAAAGGTCTGGAACTGCGCTAACAACTCTGGGTTATCAGCAGCTTTTTGCTGTTGCTCCAGTAATTTAGTGTAGGCACTTGATGCTGCCATAGTGCTTTCCAGCTGCTGATCCTGAAAATAACGCCAGCCGTACAAGCCACCCAGACCCAAGACTACACCGGCGATAATAGCGGTGCCGTTTTCTTTCCAAAAGCGCTTAATAGCTTCGACTTGTTGTTCTTCGCTGTTGTAAATTTCCATCTTCGATCCCTTTAAACCAGCTGCTTCAGAGCGCTGCTTAATTCAGTCAATTTAATATTTTGTTGTGGTTTTTCTTCTCTGAGCCATTTCAGTGTAATTTCGCCAGCGGCCAGTTCGGTTTCACCTAATAGCAGACCAAGACTGGCACCAGACTTATCCGCTTTTTTCATTTGTTTCTTTAGATTGCCGCCACCACAATGCGTCATTAAGCGCAGCTCAGGTAACTCATTACGCAGGCTTTCGGCAATAGAAACTGCCGCAAGTTCCGCGCTCTCGCCTAAGGCCATCAGATAAATATCGGTTTGAGGCTGGGCTTCTGGCAATAGCTCTAAGGTTTGCAGCAATAATACCAGTCGCTCCATACCTAAGGCAAAACCAACTGCAGGAGTAGCTTTCCCTCCCAGCTGTTCCACTAAACCATCGTAACGGCCACCGGCGCAGACTGTGCCTTGTGAACCTAAGCTGCTGGTGACCCATTCGAAGACAGTTTTGTTGTAATAGTCCAGGCCACGCACTAAACGTGGATTGATCACAAACTCAACACCAGCGGCTTTTAAACGCTTTTGCAGGCCATCAAAGTCGGCTTTGGATTCATCATCTAAATACTCTAACAGCTGTGGCGCCTTACCCAACATCTCCTGCATCACTGGATTTTTGCTATCCAGTACCCGCAGCGGGTTACTGTACATGCGACGCAAGCTGTCTTCATCCAGCAGTTCTTTATGTTGCTCTAAATAGGCGACTAACGCAGCGCGGTAATCCGCACGCGCCTGGTTCGAGCCTAAAGAGTTCAGCTCCAGAGTCACATGAGACGACAAACCTAAACTTTTCCATAAACGGGCACTGAGTAAAATCACTTCAGCATCAATGTCCGGGCCTGCCATACCAAAAGCTTCTAAACCAAACTGGTGGAACTGACGGTAACGGCCTTTTTGTGGACGCTCGTGGCGGAACATGGGGCCCATGTACCACAGGCGCTGTTCCTGGTTGTATAGCAAACCATTCTGATTGGCGGCACGTACGCAAACTGCAGTCCCCTCGGGGCGCAAGGTCAGACTGTCGCCATTACGATCGGCAAAGGTATACATCTCTTTTTCAACGATGTCAGTCACTTCGCCTATAGAACGCTTAAACAATTCGGTCATTTCGACTATAGGAAAACGAATTTCTTCGTACCCATAGTTGCGCACTGTTTTACGTAAAACCTGTTCTACAAATTGCCATGCCGGAGTATCGGCGGGTAAACAGTCGTTCATGCCACGAATGGCCTGGATATCTTTTGACACGGGTTTTATCTCTTTGTCCAAAGCGGATCATGCAGCCTTACGGCTTAATCCAGCTGTTTAATTTCAATCAGTCGTTTTTGCTCTTCCAGATACAAACGTACCTGAGCTTCTAATTGTTCTGCGACGTTATTGTTATCAATGCGTAGTTTTTGACGCTGGCCTTTGAGGTAGAAACCACTCATACGGTTTGCCCCTGCCACGCCTAAATCAGAGATCAGTGCTTCGCCGGGACCATTCACTACACAACCAATAACAGAGACCGTCATAGGGTCTACCACGTCTTCCAACCTTTGCTCCAGCTCATTCATGGTTTTGATCACATCAAATTCCTGACGGGAGCAACTTGGGCAGGCAATAAAATTAATGCCGCGGGAACGGATACGCAGGGATTTTAAAATATCAAAACCTACTTTCACTTCTTCAACCGGATCAGCGGCCAAAGAAATACGCAAGGTATCGCCAATGCCTTCAGATAACAGCATACCAAGACCAATAGCAGATTTGACGGCACCAGCACGGGCACCACCAGCTTCGGTGATCCCCAAATGCAGAGGTTGCTTAATTTGTTTCGCCAGTAAACGGTAAGCACCGACAGCTAAAAATACATCCGAGGCTTTGACGCTGACTTTAAACTGGTCGAAGTTCAGACGATCCAGAATGTCGACATGGCGCATGGCCGACTCTACCAGTGCTTCTGGGGTCGGTTCACCATACTTTTCCTGTAAATCTGCTTCCAGCGAGCCGCCATTCACACCAATACGGATCGGAATGTTTTTATCGCGTGCCGCTTCTACTACAGAACGGATACGGTCTTCCCGGCCTATATTGCCAGGGTTAATACGTAAACAATCGACACCGTATTCAGCTACTTTTAGCGCGATACGGTAATCAAAATGGATATCGGCGACCAATGGAATAGGCGATTGCTGTTTAATCAGCTTAAAGGCCTCTGCCGCTTCCATAGTCGGCACAGACACACGCACCAAATCAGCGCCTGCTTTGGCAATGGCCTGAATTTGCGCCACTGTCGCTTCGACATCTGTAGTTTTAGTATTGGTCATAGACTGTACTGCAATAGGCGCATCACCGCCTATCAGTACATTGCCCACTTTAATTTGAGTAGACTGGCGTCTTTTAATAGGATTTTCTGCGTAACTCATCAGTTTTGTCCGAGGGTTAACCGGGCGACCCGACCTGTTGGATAACCTGACAGATCAATGGCTTCGCCATTAAAGTTAAGAGTGGCCGCTGCTGCGTTGCCTAATAACACTTTGATTGGCGCAACACCACGTAAATTCAGTTGTTCACCAGCCTGACGACTGCCAAATACTAAGCGTTTGCCTGTCGCATCAACCACATCAACCCAACACTCTGCACTCAGAGACAAATTGATAGTGGCATTGGCTGACGCATCAACAGCTGCAGCAGTTGGAGTTTCTGTAGCTGAGGTTGTAGTTTGAGTCGTAGACTGGTCAGTTGCAGTATCAGCAGTTGCAACAGCTGGAACGTCATTTGTTACCGCTACTGATGTCTGGGATTCATTCTGAACAGGAGCAGTGACTGCAGGAACTGATTGCTGCAACTGTGGTTCACTCTGAATAGGAGTGTTGACAGCAGGCGCAGTCGTAGTCGCTGCCCCCCTGGTAGCAGAATTTTCCTCTGTCGTAGCTTGCACCACTGTTGCAGCAGGTTGTGTCACTACAGCTTGTGATTGCGGCTGTATTACAGTCGGAACATCTGCATTTAAACTAGTTTGTGGTGCTGTGCTTTGAGCTTGTGGATCTGTCGCTGTTGGCGAATGATCCAGCTGAGTCACAGGAATACGGTTCTGTTCAGCCTCTGGCTGTTCGGTTTGCTGATACGACTGAGTGTCGACAGGCTTAGCTGCTTCACTCGCCAGCATAGTCTCGTCAGTTTGTGCCATAGGCAATGCAGAGCCTGAGCCTGAACCGCCAAACCGGCTTTGCCAGAAACCAAGAACCAACAACACCACAAAGACCGCAATAACAAAATAGGTCACCCACATAAAGCGGTTTTCTGTCGCTTCCTTGGCTGTGCGTTTAGAGAAACTGCGGGTCAGGCTTGGCACCTGATGCAAGCCTTTTGAGTTGCTGCTGTAGGCATCTAATACTTGTTGAGCGGGTATTTTCAGTAATTTGGCATAGGAGCGCAAATAACCACGCACGAAAGTGGAAGACAGCTTGGCATCGACCTGATCCTGTTCAAGATCGTCGATCAAGCTCCTGCTTAAATTCAGTTGCTGTGCCACCTGGGCTAAAGTCAGATTTTGTTGCTCACGAGCCTGACGTAATAGTTGTCCCGCGCTCAAAGTCTGTACTGCGCTGCTGGGCTGCGTTAATTCAGTCGTCATAATTCTAATTGTGCCGGATCTTTTAAGTAGATAAATTGCCCAGCCCGTATCGGGCTTTGCTCAGTTAAGTTGTTCCATTGCAGCAGGCTGGTTAATTTCACCCTGTAACGCATCGAAATCCGAAACAACGTATCGCCATATTGGATTTGATAACGTTCTGGTACTTCAATTTGTGGTTCTATCTGCCGGTGTGCTTGTTGTCCAATCCAGAGGATCTGGCCCTTGACTATAGGCTGATTATCACGCAAAGAGTTCCAGCTGATTATATCGCTAATAGTAACACTGTAACGCTCTGCTATGCCATACAAGCTTTCATCTTGTTGTACTTGGTGTTGTACAGCCACGGTTTCAGCCTGACTTTGCATCTGAGCGGCCAGAGTCGCAGGCAAAACCTTAGACTCTGTTGCTCCAGTTACTGGTGGTTTCTTGCGGGTGATTTTAATTTTCGGCTGTCCTGTATCAGTTTTTACCTGTTCCGCCGGCTGCTGCAGTAACTGTTGTTTGTAGTCTTGCCTGAGTTGGCTAAATTCAGACTCATTCAATTTGCCCTGACTAAGCAACAAGCTTTCCTGACTTTGCGGATAGGTGGTGAGCAGCAACTGCTCAGCATTTTGCATCCTGCTGTAATCTTGTTGCTCCTGTGCTATCAGATAAGACAACAATACTGAACGGGGGGAAATTTGAGAGGCGCTTTGCATTCGATCCAAAAGCACCTGAGCAGCGAGTAAATCAGCCATTGCATAATTGACAGACGCTAAATTAAACAAAGCACTGGGCCTGCTGGCATTGTGCTTAACGGATAAATCCAAATAGGCTTTCGCCTGAACAAAATCTTTTTGCTCTAGTCGGCACAAGGCGATATTTTCATAACTGTCTGCGGCACGGATATAACCAGGGCGGCTTATTGCCTGCAGCAGTAACTGTTCGGCTTGCTCGTATTTGCCACGCTGACACAAAAACGCACCGTAGTTGTTATAAGAGTCAGCGTTATCGGGTTCAAGATCTAAGGCAGTTTTGTAGGAGTGTTCGGCGGCTTCAAACTCCGCCACCTGCTGATAATAATAGGCCATAGCGTTATGCACTTCGGCCAGTTCAGGCGCTAAGCTTTTGGCTTTTTCCAGATTAAACTTGGCTTGCGCATTATCCCCACGTTGCAGGTAGTTAATGCCAAGCGCTATGCGGGTACGGGCAGCTTCTTTTTGATCCATCTTGGGACGAATTTGTCGGTCACTGCCCACCACAGTGGTTTCGGTGACACAAGCTGCCAACTGTAAACTGAAAACAACACAAGCAAGAAGCCTGAGTTTTTGCATAACGATACCAGTTCAATGGAGTGTTACACCATTTTTACTGAAATCTCCTGACCTTTCATCTGTTTTTTTTCTAAACGCTTGGTACGGTCAATCACATCACCCACGAGCTGACCACAAGCAGCGTCAATATCGTCGCCGCGGGTCTTACGCACCATCACTGTATAACCATGTTCCTGCAGCACTTTATTGAAGCGGTCGATGCGGGAATTGCTGGAACGTTTGTAGGGTGACCCAGGGTATGGGTTGAACGGGATCAGGTTCACTTTTGACGGAGTGCCTTTAAGAGCATGCGCTAACTCATGGGCTTGTTCCATGCTGTCGTTGACACCATCCAGCATCACATATTCGACTGTGACTTTATCATTGGCACGTGAGTCTGTGACATAACGCTTTGCCGCAGCAAGGAATTCTTCCATAGGGTATTTTTTATTCACCGGCACTAACTCATCACGCAGCGTGTTATTCGGCGCGTGTAAGGAAATCGCCAAGGCCACATCGATACGCTCTTTGAGCATATCCAGAGCAGGTACTACACCCGAGGTACTTAAAGTGACGCGGCGTTTGGATAAGCCAAAACCAAAGTCTTCCAGCATCAGCTCCATGGCTGGCACTACATTGTTCAGATTCAGCAAAGGTTCGCCCATGCCCATCATCACCACGTTGGTGACTGGTTTTTCGCCAGTATCGCCGTAGCTGCCTATGATTTGAGCCACACGCCAGACCTGACCAATAATTTCAGACACTTTTAAATTGCGGTTAAAGCCCTGCTGGGCTGTGGAGCAAAAAGTACATTCTAAAGCACAGCCAACCTGAGACGACACACATAAAGTACGGCGGTCTTTTTCCGGGATCCAGACAGTTTCCACTTCCTGGCCACCAGACAAGCCCATCACAAACTTGATAGTGCCATCAGCGCTGTCTTGACGCGTCACCACAACTGGTGCTGCAATCACAGCTTTTTCTTTTAATTTGTCACGCAACTTCTTGTTGATGTTGGTCATTTTATCAAAGTCGTCGATACAGAAATGGTAAATCCATTTCATCACCTGATCGGCTCTGAAGCCTGCTTCACCAATAGAGACAAAAAACTCCTTCATCTGGGTACGGGTCAGATCAAGCAGATTGACTTTGTTTTCCGTTTGGCTCATTTAGGCATTTCCTCACAACAATAACTTAATAAAAATAGGACAGTTTAAATAGATAGAAAGGGAGCTAAGCTCCCTTTTCGTATAAATCGTCCCTTTACACTTTTTTAAACCTAAGTAATTGGCGTTGCAGCGAGGCGACAAGGGCGTGAGCCCCCAGGAGCATAGTTCACTATGTGACTGGGGCGAAAGCGCGCTGTAAACGAAGCTGCGGCGTCAAGAACGACGGTTTAAATTAACGAGTACGTGAACACAGTTCTGCTTCAGTGAAGAAGAACGCGATTTCACGTGCAGCAGAAGCAGCAGCGTCTGAACCGTGAACAGCGTTTTCGTCGATGCTGGCAGCGTAGTCAGCACGTAAAGTACCAGCAGCAGCATCTTTCGGGTTAGTAGCACCCATGATTTCACGGTTTTTACGTACAGCGTCTTCGCCTTCTAACACTTGAACCATCACAGGGCCTGATGTCATGAAAGAAACTAAAGCGTTGAAAAATGGACGCTCTTTGTGCTCACCGTAGAAGCCTTCAGCCTGTTCACGGCTTAAGTGCAACATTTTAGCAGCAACAATGCGTAAACCAGCAGTTTCAAAACGGTGATAGATAGCGCCGATGTGGTTCTTCGCTACTGCATCTGGTTTTACGATTGAAAAAGTACGTTCTAAAGCCATGACAGACTCCTGTAATCAAAAGGGTGAATAAATTTTTAAGGCCGCGAATTATACGCTAAGCAAAATAAAAAACCTATTTTTTCTAAGCAGGCGAAATGAAGCTTTTGCTACGCGAGCCATTCGTTGCTGTAAAAAGCAAAAAACAGCCCGAAAGCTGCTTTTTATTGGTCTTCAAACAATGGGGATTAATGCCCTTCGCTGACCATATTGACGGTGTACTTAGGAATTTCGACCACTAAGTCTTCGTCAGCGATACGGGCCTGACAACCTAAACGTGAGTCTGGTTCTAAGCCCCAGGCTTTATCCAGCATGTCGTCTTCCAACTCGTCACTTGGGTTCAGAGAACGGAAGCCTTCACGCACTATGACGTGACAGGTGGTGCAGGCACAGGATTTTTCGCAGGCATGTTCAATTGAAATGCCAGAACGAAGTGCCACATCCAGCACAGTTTCACCTGTTTTGGCTTCGACTGCGACACCTTCAGGGCATAACTCTGCATGGGGTAAAAAGATGATTTGTGGCATATCAGACCTCGTCGACCTTATGACCCTGCAGGGCACTGCGGATGGACATATCCATACGGCGCGCTGCAAACTCATCTGTTATATGATTAGTGTGTTCAATAGCAGCTTTAATAGCCGCAGTGTTATCGCCTTGTTTCACTCTAGCCAGTTCAGCAAGGGCTTGTTCTACATTTAATTTTTCTTCTTCTGTTAACAGAGCCGCATCAGCATTTAACGCAGCAGTCACAGCTTCCAGTACCCGCTCGGCTTCCACTTGTTGTTCTTTTAACAAACGCAGCTGCATATCTTGTTTAGCATAGAGCATAGAGCTTTGGATCATGGTCGCAACCTGATCGTCGCTTAAACCATAGGAAGGTTTGACCTGAATGCTGGCGCTGACCCCAGTGGATTTTTCCTGAGCTGTGACACTCAACAAACCATCGGCATCGACCTGAAAAGTCACCCGAATATGAGCGCCACCCGCGGCCATAGCCGGGATATTGGTCAGGTTAAAACGCGCTAAAGAACGACAGGCATCCACCAGTTCACGTTCACCCTGCAGCACATGAATCGCCATAGCGGTCTGGCCATCTTTAAAGGTGGTAAATTCCTGAGCACGGGCCACCGGAATTACAGTATTACGTGGAATGATTTTTTCAACTAAACCGCCCATGGTTTCCAAACCTAAAGACAGCGGGATCACATCCAGCAGCAAGGTATCGTGGTCAGATTTATTACCCACTAATACGTTGGCCTGAATCGCAGCACCTATGGCCACTACTTTATCCGGATCAATCGAAGTTAAAGGCTCAGTAGCAAAAAACTCTGCTACAGCGCTTCGTACTAATGGCACGCGGGTAGAACCGCCGACCATCACTACTTGTTGAATTTCTTCGGTGTCTAAACCAGCATCGCGCAGCACTTGTTTGCAGGCGCGAATGGTCTTGCGCACTAAAGGCTGAATTAATGCATCAAAGTCAGAGCGGCTGATTTGGCCTTTAAATTCACCAGAGGCTAGTGGCAGCACAAAATCCAGCTGCTCTGTAGCGCTTAAGTTTTCTTTGATTTGGCGGGCTGTCACCAGATACTGGCGCAGTTCTGAATGCGAAAGTGCGCTTTGGCCAGTTTGCTGTTGTAGCCAGTTGACCAGAGCATGATCAAAATCATCACCACCTAAAGCCGAATCACCACCTGTGGCCAACACCTCAAATACACCACGCTTTAAGCGCAGGATAGAGATATCAAAAGTACCACCGCCTAAATCGTAAACAGCAACCACACCTTCCTGACCTGAGTCCAGGCCATAAGCTAAAGCTGCTGCTGTAGGCTCGTTTAATAAACGCAATACATTCAGCCCTGCCAGTTTAGCGGCATCTTTGGTCGCCTGACGCTGCGAGTCGTCAAAATAGGCAGGCACAGTAATAACCACACCAGTCAGCTCGCCACCTAGAGTCTGGCTTGCTGTATCGGCTAAAGTCGCCAGAATTTCAGCTGATACTTCCACCGGGTTTTTAATGCCCTGAATAGTGTTTATCGCCACTAAACCTGATTGATCGACCAGCTGATAAGGAATATGTTCTGCATCGGCATTGATTTCAGCAAAACCACGGCCCATCAGACGTTTGACCGATACAATAGTATTGTGCGGGTCGAGCACAGCATCAGCTGCAGCGGCATGGCCAACTATGACCTTGTCCGCAGTGTAACGCACCACAGAAGGCACCATATCCTGGCCTGCTTGATTAAACAGAGTTTTGGCTTCGCCACTGCGAACAGTAGCAACCAGCGAATTGGTGGTACCGAGATCAATACCTGCGGCTAACTTGTGCTGATGTGGAGCCGCGCTTTGACCGGGCTCTGCAATTTGTAATAACGCCATGCTGCTCTTTAGTCTTGTGTTTGTTGTTCTAAAAGCTCCAGCTCTTGCTGCAGCTTAAAGAAAAATTTGAGTTTGCGGATTATATCAGCCGCCTGATGATCGTGCTCAGGTGTGTTGGCGTCCAGTGCCGATTGCAACTGTCGTAATAGCGCTTTTTTCTGTTGCTGAATTTGCTGATCAGCTTCGTCTATTAACTCTTCTGGATCAGCAGCATCGCTAATCTCGGCCAGTAACTCACGTAACTCCATTTGCTGCATTAAAAATGCAGGTTCCATAAAACTACGCTGCTCGTTACTGATTTTTAAACCCCGTAACGCCAGTAAATGTTCAGCACGCAATAGCGGCTGCTTTAAGCTGTGATAGGCATCGTTGATATTGGCGGCTTGTTGCACCGCCATCAGCTTATCGCGCTCAGAGCCTGCGGCATGTTTATCCGGATGAAATTGCCGTTGCAATTCCAGATAACGAGTGCCTAATTCAGTCAAATCCAGCTCAAACTGAGCTGGCAGATGAAAAAGCTGAAAGTAATTCATCTGCGCCCTTCGTTAAACGGTGAAGCTTTCGCCACAACCACATTCGCCATTGACGTTGGGGTTGTTAAACTGAAACCCTTCGTTTAAACCTTCTTTGACAAAATCCAGCTGAGTGCCGTCGATATAAACTAAACTTTTACCGTCAACAATGAGTTTCAGATTATCCTGTTCGAATACCTGATCGTCATCATTTAACTCGTCAACAAACTCCAGCACATAAGCCAGTCCTGAACAGCCTGTGGTTTTTACACCGACACGCAAGCCCAAGCCTTTGCCTCTATTGGCGAGGAAGCTTCTGACGCGATCCGCTGCCGCTGGTGTCATTGAAATAGCCATAACTTAGTTCCCGTGACGTTGTTTGTAATCAGCAATGGCTGCTTTGATTGCATCTTCCGCCAGAATAGAGCAGTGGATTTTTACCGGAGGTAAAGCCAGTTCCTGCGCTATATCGGTGTTTTTGATTAAAGCCGCTTCGTCGATGCTTTTGCCTTTGACCCATTCAGTCACTAATGAGCTGGATGCAATAGCACTGCCACAGCCGTAGGTCTTGAACTTGGCATCTTCAATAATGCCCTGCTCGTTAATTTTTAACTGTAACTTCATCACGTCACCACAAGCCGGTGCGCCAACCATACCTGTAGCTATAGTTGGGTCGTCTTTAGCGAATGAACCGACGTTACGCGGATTTTCGTAATGGTCTATGACTTTGTTGCTGTACGCCATGGCTTATGCCCTCTAATCCAGATAATTACTAGTGTGCAACCCAGGCTACGCTGCCTAAATCCACGCCGTCTTTGTACATTTCCCACAGAGGTGACATGTCGCGTAATTTACCAATGGCGTCATGCACTATCTTAATGGTGTGATCAATTTGCTCTTCCGTGGTGTAACGGCCGATGCTGAAACGAATAGAACTGTGAGCCAGCTCGTCGGTTAAACCTAAAGCACGTAATACGTACGAAGGTTCCAGACTGGCTGAAGTACAAGCTGAACCTGAAGATACGGCGATGTCTTTTAACGCCATAATCAAAGACTCACCTTCAACGTAGTTAAAGCTGACGTTGGTAATACCAGGCACACGTTGCACCGCATCACCATTTAAAAACACCTGTTCGATGTCTTTAATGCCGTCTAATAAACGGTCACGTAACACTGCAACACGCTCACGTTCAGCGTGCATTTCTTCTTTGGCAATACGGAAGGCTTCACCCATAGCCACAATTTGGTGTGTGGCTAAAGTGCCTGAACGCATACCACGCTCATGACCACCGCCGTGCGTCTGGGCTTCTAAACGAATACGTGGCTTACGGCGCACATACAAAGCGCCAATGCCTTTTGGACCATAAGTTTTGTGGCCTGAGAACGACATCAGATCCACTTTTAAAGTCTCTAAATCGATATCCACTTTGCCTGTGGCCTGAGCCGCATCGACATGGAAAATAATACCTTTGCTGCGACACAACTCGCCAATAGCGGCGATATCCTGGATCACACCAATTTCGTTGTTGACGAACATGATGCTGATGACTGTGGTATCAGGACGGATAGCAGCCTCTAACTTATTCAGGTCTACTAAGCCGTTGGCTTCCACATCCAGATAAGTCACTTCAAAGCCTTCACGTTCCAAAGCGCGCATAGCATCCAGCACAGCTTTGTGTTCGGTTTTGGCGGTGATCAGGTGTTTACCTTTTTTATGGTAAAACTGCGCTGCGCCTTTGATAGCTAAGTTGTTTGATTCAGTCGCACCTGAAGTGAATACAATTTCACGTGGGTCGGCGTTGACCAGTTCGGCAATTTGCGCACGGGCAATTTCTACCGCTTCTTCTGCCTGCCAGCCGAACTTGTGCGAACGAGACGCCGGATTACCAAAAGAACCATCCATAGTCAAAAATTGCATCAGTTTTTCGGCCACTCGCGGATCAACCGGGGTTGTGGCTGCATAATCTAAATAAATAGGTAGCTTCATTTTTTGCTCCGGCTTTTGCCTACAACTGGCAACTGACTTCGATTTCAGTTGCTGGATTTTTTAACACACGGCCATCTTGCCGTTTCGCCACTTTTTTCACTTCATTCTGGCGAACCAGTTCACCTAAAGTGATACCGGTGAGGAAGTCTTCGATACGATCGCTTAAATCTGTCCACAAACTGTGGGTTAAACATTTAGCGCCGCTTTGACAATCAGATTTACCCTGACAACGTGTGGCATCTACGGACTCATCGACTGCACTGATCACAGCTGATACCGATATTTGCATCGGATCCAGCCCAAGTTGGTAACCACCACCCGGGCCCCGCACACTGCTAACCAGACCTTGTTTGCGTAAACGGGCAAACAGCTGTTCAAGGTAAGACAGGGAAATACCCTGACGTTCAGAGATATCCGCCAATGATACCGGGCCAGACTCTGCATGTAATGCAACATCCAGCATAGCGGTCACAGCGTATCGGCCTTTTGAAGTTAAACGCATAACGGACTCCCTGAAACGAATGGCGCAAATTGTACATTCTTGACTGTTTTAGTCAAGTATTAATCCTACCGTTTTAGTCAGGTATTATCCGTTTAGGTTCAACTCTTTTTCCGATGAAAAGCTCTGTAGCGGCTTAAATAGTCGGATCAAAAGCGTCTACCGCTTTTTTGCGTTGTTCAGCGGCTTCACGCTCAGCCTGAATAAAAGTCTCATCTTCAATAGCGATTTCCGGCACCATCTCGCAGACGTTGCCGCCGAGTTTATTGATGCTTTGGCACAGCTCCGTCACTTTGTTATCTAAAAAATGCATATGATCCAGCATGCGCCCCATGGCATTGGCGACTGGATCCGGGTTATCGCTGGAGACAGCGTAAGCATCGAAGCCAAACTTTTTTGCCATTTGCTGACGTTGTTCCGTCAGTGCCATATCTTGCTTGGCGACAATACGACCCGGAATACCGACCACAGTCGCGCCAGGAGGGA
Source organism: Rheinheimera tangshanensis (assembly GCF_014645135.1). Lineage (GTDB taxonomy): Bacteria > Pseudomonadota > Gammaproteobacteria > Enterobacterales > Alteromonadaceae > Pararheinheimera > Pararheinheimera tangshanensis. The sequence goes on along the minus strand of NZ_BMLH01000004.1, from coordinate 211,596 downwards.
CATCCTTCACTACCACAGCGTTGGAACCTATACGGGCTGATTCGCCAACATACAAAGGCCCTAATACTTTGGCACCAGCCCCTATCACCACTCCGTTACCTAAAGTCGGGTGACGTTTACCGGGGTTCCAGCTGGTACCACCTAAAGTCACGCCATGGTACAGCGTCACGTCATCACCAATTTCAGCAGTTTCACCTATCACTACACCCATACCATGGTCGATAAAAAAGCGACGGCCAATTTTTGCGCCAGGGTGAATTTCAACTCCTGTTAACCAACGGGCTATGGTACTTAAAAAACGCGCCAGCCATTTCCAGTTCGCTTTCCATAAACGATGGTTCATCCGATGCCACCAGATAGCGTGCAAACCAGGGTAGTTAGTCAGTACTTCAAACGCACTGCGCGCCGCCGGATCCCGCTCGAACACACTTTTAATGTCTTCTTTGATACCTGCAAACATGGTCCACATCCTATTTATTGCTTGGTGGTGCGTTGAATCGAGGCCAGAATACCCCGCAAAATATTCAGCTCCTGCTCATCAGGTCTGGAGCGGGCGAATAGGCGACGTAAACGCGCCATCACAATACCCGGATGCTGCTTGATGATAAAACCTGTGTCGCTTAGGGTTTGTTCCAAATGGACATAAAACTTCTCCATCTGATCAATTTCCGGATAAATAGTTAAATCTGTTTCAGGGGTTTTATCCTGCTGCGCTAAAAAGGCTACCCGAACTTCATAGGCAATAATTTGGACGGCCATAGCCAAATTCAAGGAGCTGTATTCAGGATTGGCAGGTATACAGACGTGGTAGTTGCACATTTGCAACTCTTCGTTGGTCAAGCCATTGTTTTCGCGACCAAATACCAATGCTACCGGTTTTTGTGTGGCTTCAAGCACAGCTTTTTCACCACATTCACGCGGCTCCAGCATAGGCCAGGACAAAGTACGGGAACGGGCACTGGTGCCGACCACTAAACCACAATCGGATATGGCTTGCTCCAGAGTATCCACAACCTGAGCACCAGCCAGAATATCACTGGCGCCTGCTGATAACGCATAGGCCTGACCATCAGGTAATTCTTTAGGAGACACCAGCACTAGTTTGCTTAAGCCCATAGTTTTCATAGCGCGGGCAACAGAACCTATATTTCCGGTATGAGAGGTACCTACTAACACAATACGGATTTGCTCTAACATGCCCACTCCAGCAGATACTTTCGATAGCGGCCCGACGCAGCAGTGAAGTCATCTTCAGCACAGCCACAGGCTTAAAAATTCAAGGGGCGGCATTTTATCACAGCGCAAAATTTTTGTTGATTGAAATTTAGCAGTCCAGCCATCTGAAGCTATTAATCAAGACAGTTATCCCATAAAAGCCACCACTGGTTTTTTCTGACTGCAAAACCTATTGTGCTTTGTTACACTAACGCAGGTTTTTAACTCAGAAGGATCGTGTTATGAAGGCGTTATCGCAATTCGTTTTAGTATCCAGTTTAGTACTCACTCAGTTCTCTTTTGCCAATGCCGATACCACAGCATTGCAACAGGCGGTGCAAAACCCTGCCCGTACCGAAGCTAATAAAGCGCGTGACCTATACAGACATCCGGTTGAAACCTTAGCTTTTTTTGGGGTAACACCACAAAGTACTGTAGTGGAGATCTCTCCGGGTGCTGGCTGGTACACCGAAATTCTGGCTCCGTTATTGGCCAAAGAAGGCAAGTACTACGCAGCGCATTTTCCGGCCAACAGTACCTCCGAATACGCCACACGTAACCTGAAAGCCTTTAAAGACAAACTCGCGTCTAATGAAGTGTATTCACAGGTTGTAGTCACAGAATTCTCTCCGTTACCTAATCAACAAGTAGCACCGGCCAACAGCGCTGATGTGGTGCTGACTTTCCGTAACCTGCACAACTGGTATATGCAAAAAGGTGAACAAGGCATGATCGATGCTTTTGCTTCCTTTTATGCTGCTTTGAAACCGGGTGGTGTATTAGGTGTAGTGGAACACCGTTTACCTGAAGATAAAAAGACAGCCGACTGGTTAAAGTCAGGCTATTTCCCGCAAAGTCTGGCGGTTGAATTGGCACAAAAAGCTGGTTTTGTTTTAGAACAGAGCAGTGAAATCAACGCCAATCCAAAAGATACAGCCGATCATCCGGGCGGTGTCTGGACTTTGCCTCCAACTCTGTCACAAAAAGAGCAGGACAAAGACAAGTATCTGGCCATTGGTGAAAGTGACCGAATGACGCTTAAATTCCGCAAACCAGCAGCCAACTAGGCTGCTGTTTGTTTTAGTGACACTGATGTTTAGTGTTTGATAGACCTTTTGAATAAAAATTCTGGACTGATTAGGGCGAAACTGACAATGAAAGTATTAGTAATAGGTGGTGGTGGTCGTGAACATGCTCTGGCTTGGAAAGCAGCACAATCGGCTCATGTGACACAAGTCTTTGTAGCTCCCGGCAACGCAGGTACTGCACTGGAAGCTAATCTGACCAATGTGGATATAGCAGCTGACGATGTGCCTGCCCTGACCGCTTTTGCCAAAAGCGAAGGCATAGCTTTGACTATAGTGGGCCCTGAAGCACCACTGGCCAAAGGTGTGGTTGATACCTTCCGTCAGCAAGGCTTAGCTATTTTTGGCCCTACTCAGGCCTCCGCTCAACTCGAGAGCTCCAAAGCTTTTGCCAAAGACTTTTTAGCCCGCCATAAAATCCCTACTGCAGCTTATGCCAACTTTACAGAGATTGAGCCAGCTAAAGCTTATGTCAAAACCAATGGCACTCCTATCGTCATCAAGGCCGATGGCCTGGCCGCAGGCAAAGGTGTGATTATCGCCCAGACTGAAGCTGAAGCTTTTGCCGCTATAGACGATATGCTGTCTGGCAATAAGTTTGGCTCAGCCGGCAGCCGTGTGGTGATTGAAGAGTTTTTAACAGGCGAAGAAGCGTCCTTTATCGTGATGGTCGACGGCACTCATGCCTTAGCTTTTGCTTCGTCTCAGGATCACAAAGCCCGTGATGATGGTGACAAAGGTCCGAATACCGGTGGTATGGGTGCTTATTCCCCGGCACCGGTGGTGACTCCTGCCGTACATGACTGGGTCATGCAAAATGTCATTTACCCCACAGTGAAGGGGATGGCCTCTGAAGGCCATATCTACACAGGTTTCCTCTATGCAGGTTTGATGGTAGCTCCTGACGGTACCTGTAAAGTGCTGGAGTTTAACTGCCGTTTTGGTGACCCTGAAACACAGCCTATTATGATGCGTTTACAGTCCGACTTAGTCGAGCTGTGTCAGGCTGCTGTAGAAGGTAAATTAGCCCAGCAACAGATTAAATTCGATAGCCGCGCTGCTGTTGGCGTAGTGCTGGCTGCTGGTGGTTATCCGGATGATTACCGCAAAGGCGACGTGATTTCTGGTTTGCCCACAGAAGACAGCCGTGAAGCCAAAGTATTCCACGCTGGCACTGTGTTAAAAGATGGTCAGGTACTGACAGCTGGTGGTCGTGTGCTTTGTGCTACAGCTTTAGGCGCCAATGTCACTGCAGCACAAAAAGCGGCCTACGAGCTGACTGATAAAGTGCAATGGGACGGTGTATTTAGTCGCCGGGACATAGGCTACCGCGCAATCAAACGTGAGAAAAATTAAAGGTATTCCTTTATTTCTAAGGCGCCGTTATGGCGCCTTTACTTTTTTGGTCCGCTATTCACAGCAATTTCATGCAAATTTCAACGATTTGCCCTTGTAGATTTTTCTGGGTGCCTTAGGCTGTACGCATCTGTGCTTATGCTCCTGAATCAAAGGACTCTTTTGATGAAATTATCCATTTTTACGTTACTGGTGCTAACCACTGGTTCATTTGGCGTTTCTGCTGCATGTCAGACAGAAACAACTATTGCAGCCATTCAGGGCGAGGTTAAACAAAGCCCGCTGCTCAGCAAAACTGTGTCTACATCTGGAGTAGTGACTGGCCTGCTTTATCCGGATAGCAAAGCTGCAGGCGTTTTGCTGCAAAGCCTGACTCCAGACAACAACCCCACAACCAGCGAAGCTTTATTTATTGCAAGCAAAGAGCTGGTGCAGACAGCGAAGCCAGGTCAGCAGATTGAAGTGACAGGTAAAGTCGCTGAACTCAATGGCATGACAGCCTTAGTGGATGTCACCAGTTCAGTCTGTGGTCAACAAGCCAAACCAACACCTGTGGTAGCGACACTGCCTGTTCAATCTAAGCACGACTGGGAAGCACTGGAAGGTCAGTATCTGTCGTTCCCTCAACAGCTAGTAGTCAATGACAGTTACGGCTTATCGCGTTATGGCGAGCTGTTGCTGGCCGACAAAAGATTGTGGGTCGCCACTGAGTTACACAGACCTGGTAAAGCAGCCACAGCTTTTGAACAGCAACAGCGTTTAAGCGAACTGACGCTGGACGATGGTATTTTTAAACAAAACCCAGACCCTGTGATTTTCCCTGACAGTAATTTGTCGGCCAGCAATACAGTACGGGTGGGTGATACAGTAAAAAATCTGCAGGGTTATCTGATTGAAACCAAACAGGGTTATCGCTTAGTGGCGGCACAAGTGCCAGATTTTATCGCCAGCAATGCAAGAACCGAGGCCCCGAAAGCAAAAGCAGCCGACCAAATCCGGGTGGCCAGTTTTAATGTACTGAACTTTTTCACCGGCGAGACTGCAGCCAATCCTTTCCCTACGCGCCGCGGCGCCACAGATGCGAACGAATTACAGCGCCAGCAAGCGAAAATGATCGCAGCTTTATCCCGCATGGACGCTGATGTTATAGGCTTGCTGGAAGTAGAAAATAATGGTTTCGAGGCACGCAGTGCTTTGGCCACCATAGTACGTGAGCTGAACAAAGCCTTAGGCGATAATCGTTATGCTTTTGTGAAACCAGACAACTCGCAGGGCAATGACGCTATTAAAGTGGCGCTGATCTACAACCAGCAAAAAGTAACAGAAGCAGGCAAAGCAGCAGTGACAGCACAAGGCCCCTTTGCTTATGGCTCACGTGCACCTTTGGCGCAGAGCTTTCAAGCCAAAAATACTTCCACCACTTTTACTGTCAGCATCAACCATTTTAAATCCAAAGGCAGTTGCCCTGAACAGCAAACCAGCGCACAGGACAAGGCCAATAGTGATAACAAAGATGGTCAGGGCTGCTGGAATCAATCCCGTGTCGAGGCGGCTAAAGCATTATCGGCCTGGCTGCAGACTCAGCCTACAGGCGTCACGACCGCACATCAGCTGGTGATTGGCGATTTAAATGCATACCGTCAGGAAGACCCGGTTTATACACTGGAGCAAGCTGGGTGGGTCCACCTGGCCCCAGTTGGTGACGCCGGTCATTATTCTTATGTCTACAAAGGCCGCACTGGCTCTTTGGATCATGCCCTTGCCAGCAAAAGCATGGCGAAAAAGCTGACTCAATTCCAGCACTGGAATATTAATGCTGACGAGCCAGCCGTTTTGGATTACAACACTGAATTTAAATCAGAAGCTCAGCAACAAAACTTGTATGCACCGGATCCGTTCCGCTCATCAGATCACGACCCTGTGCTGATCGACTTTAAGTTTTAAGCCTTACAAACAAAAGCCAGCTGGTTGCGCTCTTTATTGAGCGCAAAACGGCTGACTTCAGTAGCACAGTCTTTGGATAAATCCAGCCACAAAGTCCAGCCTTGTTTTCCTGATGCTTGCCACTGATAAATCTTACTACCAGCAGACACCAGCAGAATATCTTCGGACCACCAGACTAAATCCTGCCCTTTTTCTGGCAGTGCCAGTTCAGTTTGAGTAGAGATTTTCGTTTTTACATCATAAAAGCTTAAATACAGCTGCTGCTGTTTGACCTCTGTGTAAACCCCCTTCTGAGTACCGGGTTGCCAGCTTAAGGCTCTGCCAACACCTGTCGCCAGCGTCGTCACCTTGCCGTCTTTATCCAGATAACGCACTGTGTGGTTATCTTCTTTATCACCCAGAATAAATAGCAACAAATCCTGATCGCCACCCCAGGCATGGTAGCCCACCCCTTTGGGTTCAGCGTTGAGCAGACTAGTGTTGCCCTGCCAGTCCACTTTCCACAATCGTTGCGTTTGATCCGCTTCTACCACCACTACAGAGACACCAGATCCATCGGGCAATAAAGTCGGTGAATATTCACTTAAGGCGGTTTTAGTCAGCATATCTTGTTTTTTATCAGCGATACGATAACGCCCAATATCTGTTTGCACTGCGGCATCCATGCCTTGCTCCAGCGTAAAAAACAAGCTTTCCCCATCAGCACTAAAAGTTGGCTGATTGATGTAAGTTGCAGTCTTGTTGATTTTTATCGTATTAGAGACAGACGAATCTTTTGATAAATCAGTCAGATATAAATTGTATTGTGGTAAGGCTGCTGCCACTGGCAACGCCATAACAGCCAAGGCAAAAGAGAGTAGTCGCACAGGTAGATCCTTCTTTGTTTCATAGCAACAGCTTTATGACTGTGCTTGCAGTGACCTTACTTTATCCTTTATGGTAGTCTGCTGACAATCAACACAGCCTGGCTTTTTATGTCTCACAAAAACCCTATTATTGCGGTCACAGGTTCCTCAGGTGCCGGCACGACCACTAGTATGAGTGCCTTTTCGCATATATTTCGTAGCCTTGGCATAGACGCAGGTTTTGTCGCGGGAGATTGTTTTCACAAATACAGCAGACCAGAGATGGATCTGGAAATACGTAAAGCCAAAGAGCAAGGCAAACACATCAGCTACTTTGGAGCTGAAGCCAATGATTTTGCGGCTTTAGAGTCTTTGTTCTCCAGCTATGCTGAAACCGGTACCGGCAAAGTACGGCAGTATTTGCATACCTTTGATGAAGCTGTGCCTTACAACCAGCTGCCTGGTACTTTTACGCCATGGCAGGATTTGCGTCCTAACACCGACTTACTGTTTTACGAAGGTTTACATGGTGGAGTCGTGACGGAACACAATAATGTCGCCCAGCACGTGGATTTGTTGATTGGCATGGTGCCCATAGTCAACTTAGAGTGGATCCAGAAAATCATCCGTGACACATCAGAACGGGGCCATAGCCGCGAAGCTGTGATGTCGAGCATAGTGCGCAGCATGGATGATTATGTAAATCAGATCACTCCGCAGTTTTCCCGTACTCATATCAACTTCCAGCGAGTGCCTACTGTCGACACCTCAAACCCATTCAGCGCAAAAGACATTCCGTCATTTGATGAAAGTTTTGTCGTCATACGCTTTCGTGGCATTAAACATGTCGATTTTCCCTACTACCTGCAAATGATCAACGGCTCTTTTATGTCGCGGGTCAATACGCTGGTAGTGCCTGGTGGCAAAATGAACTTAGCCATGGAGCTGATTTTAACGCCGCTAGTGGAGCAGTTGATTATTAAGCGTCGCCAGGCCAGGGGGCAGATTAACTGGCTGGAATAAATCCCCTTCGTACTTGAAGCTGCAGCTTTGTTGCCTGCAAGCTCTGGCCCCAGTCACATAGGTCAACTATGCTCCTGGGGTCTCACGCTCTTGTCGCCTCCCTGCAACTCCAATTACTTTGGGTATTAAAGGGGCAAATCACATTTTTAAAGGCTTATTCCATTTCCGGTAAATTGCGGCCGTAAAAAATTTCCCGCATTTCACGTTTTACTTTTTTATTGATGACTTTACGAGCGGCGTCATCCAGCTCATCCACCCCTGTACCAAACAGGTAGTTGTTTAAATCATACTCTTTGAGCATCATTTTGGTATGGAACAGGTTTTCCTGATACACGTTTACATCCACCATCTGGAAAGCGTTTTTGGTCTGCTCATCCATAAAATTCTGAATCGAATGAATAGGATGGTCGATGTAGTGTTTCACACCATTGACGTCGCGGGTAAAACCTCGCACCCGGTAATCTATGGTGACTATGTCTGATTCAAAGCTATGGATAAGGAAGTTCAGGGCTTTGAGCGGTGAAATCAAACCACAGGTTGAGACTTCAATATCAGCACGGAAAGTACAAATACCATCATGCGGATGCACTTCAGGGTAAGTGTGCACACAAATATGGCTTTTATCCAAGTGAGCCACCACAGAGTCCGGTAATGGGCCTGGGTTTTCTGAGTTGTCTGGCGAGCCCTCTATAGGCTCTTCGCAGACCAGAATGGTCACACTGGCACCTTGTGGATCGTAATCCTGCCGGGCAACATTGAGAATGTTAGCGCCAATAATATCCACGACTTCACTCAGGATATCCGTCAGGCGATCGGCATTGTATTGCTCGTCAATATAGGAAATATATTCCTGACGATGTTGCTCGGTTTGGGCATAACAAATATCGTAAATGCTGAAACTCAGGCTTTTAGTCAGGTTATTAAAACCATGCAGTCTTAGTTTTTCAAAAGGTTTTACCACGTTTTCTTTACCTCACTAGTCGGCACAACAGTCCAGTATAGAACTAAAGTACCAATGCAATCCTGACTCACTCAGCTAAAGGCTGGACTTCGGATTGTTTCACGCTAAAAGAATGAGTCACTTCAACACTTTGTGACAACATAATAGAGACCGAGCAATACTTCTCAGCCGACAGATTCACCGCTTTTTCCACATGTTTTTCGCTGACATTAAAACCAGTGACTACAAAATGCAGATGAATTTTACTGAATACACGAGGAATGGTTTCTACGCGTTCGCCTGTTAAAATCACTTCACAATCCGTGACTTGCTGTCTGGCTTTTTGCAAAATACTAACGACATCCACTGACGAACAGGCACCCGCTGCCATCAGCACCATTTCCATAGGGCTAGGTGCTGCACTGCCCTCTTTATGAGCATCAAACACCACATTGTGGCCACTGTCAGAAAGGCCGATAAAGGTCTGGTCACCTGCCCATTTTACGCTGGCTTGCATAGGAGAGATCCTGTTGTCCGTATCAAAGAGTCGCTATTTTACGGAAAACAATCCAAGGAGGCTATAGCCAAGTAACCTGGAGTTGCGGTCAACAAAGCTGCAGCTTCAAGGACGACGGGTATAGTTAAGATTAATCCATCAGATCTGCAATAGCGTTATCAAACAGATTTTTAATCAGCAACGATATTTCCTGAATAAGCTCCGTCTGCTGGGCTGTCGCTGGTTGCTCCAATACAGAAGCGAGGACTTCCTGGAAGTCATACAAAATACCATCGACTTCACGCACTATCATGCTGCGATGATTCATTTCCAGTTCGGTATGCTGAGTACAAAGCTGGATAATTTGCTCAGCAATGGATTCTTCCAGCACTTCACCCAGAGTTTTAGCTCCTGCAACGACAGGGCCCCGTTGTTCGAACAACGACAAATGCTCCGTCAGGAATTGGATCAGATGCTCATAGCCGGGTTTATCAGTTACCATACAAAAAGGACACCTATAGTGCACAACGCAGAAATTCAACCTTCTGAGCATGGCACAAAAGCTCAGACAAGTTGTAGTTAAGTGAGTGTCATTTAAGCAAATTTTGTTTCATAAAACAAATCGGGGCAGAGCCCCGATTAAAATAAGACTAAAAAACAACTTTTACCGGGATCAGAAGCTTAACCCCGGAGATAACTGTTCCGGTAACTGTAACTGTTCCAGCTCCACCGATGCGACCGGATAAGCACAATAATCAGCCGCATAATAAGCGCTGGCTCTATGATTACCGCTACCGCCAATGCCACCAAATGGAGCAGCAGAGCTCGCACCCGTGATAGGTCTGTTCCAGTTGACAATACCCGCCCTGATTTTCCGGAAAAACAGCTGATAGAGCGCTTCATCATCCGACAATAAGCCTGCGGATAAACCAAAACTGGTGTTATTAGCGGCTTTGATTGCATCATTAAAATCAGTAAAACGGAACACTTTTAACAGAGGTCCAAAATGCTCTTCATCCGGCATATCAGTGACCAGGCTGCAGTCCAAAATACCCGGGCTTAACATAGCCGGGCTCTGCGGTTGTTGCTGCATAGACAACAAGACTTGAGCACCACGTTCAACCAAATCCTGCTGCGCTTTGAGCATGCCCAAGGCGGCTTTTTCCGAGATTAATGTGCCCATAAATGGCTGATCAGCTTCATCATACAAGCCCACTTTCAAAGCTTTCGTCACTTCAAGTAAACGGGCTAGTATCGCATCGCCTTCAGCCCCTAGCGGTAAATACAAACGACGAGCACAGGTGCAACGTTGACCGGCAGAGATAAAAGCGGATTGAATAATGTCATGCACTGCAGCATCTATATCTTTGACATTCTGTACGATCAGAGGGTTATTCCCCCCCATTTCCAGTGCCAGAATTTTATGTGGCTGACCAGAAAACTGCTGATGCAAATAATGGCCAGTGCCAGAGCTGCCGGTAAAAAACAAACCATCAATGCCCGGATGGCTGGCGATGGCTTTACCAGTCTCTACTTCTCCCTGCAGCAAATTCAGTACACCTGCAGGTAAACCAGCTTTTTGCCATAACTGTACTGTCAGTTCAGCCACTTTTGGCGTCAGCTCACTGGGTTTAAATACCACCGTATTGCCGGCCAATAAAGCGGGGACTATATGACCGTTAGGTAAATGACCCGGAAAGTTGTAAGGACCAAAAACAGCTACTACGCCGTGAGGTTTATGCCGTACCCAGGCTTTGCCTTGTGGCATAGGATTTTCTTTCACCCCGGTTCTTTCCTGATAAGCTCTGGCAGAAATATCGATTTTACCTATCATGGCAGCGACCTCAGTGCGGGTTTCCCACAGCGGCTTGCCAGTTTCTTCAGCAATACACAAAGCGAGTTGCTCTTTGTGTTCGGTCAGTTGCGCCGCAAAAGCCCGGGCTATCTGTAAACGCTCGTCGAAACTTAATTCACTCCAGTGCTCAAAGGCTGCTCTTGCTGCGTCAATAGCGCTATTTACCTGAGCAGCGTCCGCACTCTGGCCTTGCCAAATCACTTGTTGTTTTGCAGGATTTAATGAACTAAATAAGCGTCCTGCACCCTGTTGCCATTGACCGTTAATCAATTGCACTGCTGATATTGTCATTGTCGTTGTCCGCTAAAAATTAAATCCGTGCTAAACGCACCCAATCCCCGTTATTGACCTGTAGCAGCTCTGCACATTCCACAGGTAAGGTCACCATTTCACTGTCTTCTTCCAGTTGCAGGTAAAGCCAGGTAGCTCTGAAGTCCTGTAGTTTGGTATTGGACACCATGTAGGGCTGACCTGAGGTGACAGGACCAATCTGAACTTGCAGCTTGCGACTGCTGCGCACACTGCGGATATGCTCCACTTTGGCTTCAACTGTCGGGCCAGCATCAAAAATATCGACATAACCTGTGTTGGAGAACCCTTCCGACTGCAGCAAGGCTAAGGCAGGACGAGTTTTTTCATGCACTTTACCAATCACAGCCTGAGCTTCTTTACTGAGTAAACTGACGTATATCGGATACTTCGGCATCAGCTCGGCGATAAACACCTTTTGGCCTATGCCGGTCAGATAATCTGCTGTGGGGAAATCCACCGAAAAGAAACTATCCTGCAACCATTTCCAGAATGGCGAATGGCCGTCTTCATCCGACACACCACGCATTTCAGCAATGACTCTGTCGGCAAAACGTGAGCGGAATTCAGCGATAAACAAAAAACGGAATTTTGACAACAAACGGCCATTGTTTTTCTTGCGACTCGATTCGCGTAAAAACAAAGTGCAAAGCTCGGAAACTCCGGTGTAATCATTACAAAGTGTCAGAATATCGACCGGGTTGTAGACCCCTAAAGCGCGGGAGGTGTGCACCACTTTACCTAGATGGTAATGATAAAACGCATCTTCCAGACCCACTGCAGCTTCAATAGCACTGGTACCGACCACTGCGCCGGTTTCGGGATCTTCCAGCACAAACAAATAGCCTTCATCACCAGGCTTGTCGACCTTTTTAGCAAAAGAGGCCTCGGAGCGGCTAATTTTACGCTGTAACAACTCATCATTGACGGGCAACGAAGTAAAACCGTGACCTGATTCGACAGCGATGTCGTATAGTTCCGGATAATCTTCGGCTCGGATTGGGCGAATGACCATCATAGTCGCTTACTCCAGTTAATTTGCTTCAGAGCGCCCGATCGTAGCGGGCGCTTCATTTTTTGCTTTATTGTAGTTGTAGTCAGACAGTGTATAAGGGTGAAATTCAGCCTTGTTTCACTTGCGCTACTGCTTTTTCAAAACGCTTCATGCCTTCAATAATGTCTGCTTCAGGGATCACTAATGAAGGAGCAAAACGAATCACGTCCGGACCAGCCACCAGAGCAAACAAGCCCTGATCGGCAGAAGCCAGAAAAAAGTCGCGCGAACGGCCTTTAAACTCATCGTTTAACACAGCGCCTAACAACATGCCCTGACCACGCACTGTACTGAATACATTGTGTTTTTCGTTGATCGCAGCTAATTCGCGGCGGAACAGTTTTTCCCGCTCCAGCACGCCATTTAAGACTTCAGGCTGATTAATGGTATCTAAAGCAGCTTCTGCTACGGCACAAGCCAGTGGATTACCACCATAAGTACTGCCATGAGTGCCGACTTTTAAATGACTGGCAATCTCAGTGGTAGTCAACATAGCACCAATAGGGAAGCCACCGCCTAAAGATTTAGCTGTGGTCAGAATATCAGGCACTACATTGGTGTGCATATAAGCATACAATTTACCGGTACGGCCCACCCCAGATTGCACTTCGTCATAAATCATCAGTGCATTAAATTGATTACATAAATCACGTACACCTTGCAGAAATTCCAGTTCGCCCGGAATGATGCCACCTTCACCTTGCAAAGGCTCCAGGATCACAGCGCACGTATTGTCCGATATCAGTGCTTTGAGGCTTTCGAGGTTATTGTATTCAGCGTGATCAATAGCACCTGGTTTAGGACCAAAACCATCTGAGTAGGCAGCCTGTCCGCCTACTGTCACAGTGAAAAAGGTACGACCATGAAAGCTTTTACCAAAAGAGATAATTTGCTGCTTTTGCGCACCAAACTTATCCAAAGCCCAACGCCGGGCCAGCTTTAATGCCGCTTCGTTGGCTTCAGCACCTGAGTTGGCAAAATAAACTTTCTCTGCAAAAGTGCTGTCGACTAACTTTTGTGCCAAACGCAAAGCAGGCTCGTTAGTCATCACATTGCTTAAATGCCATAACTTATCAGCTTGTGCTTTTAATGCAGAGACTAAAGCCGGATGGCAATGACCTAAGGCATTCACTGCTATACCGCCTGCAAAATCAATGTATTCACGACCGGCCTGATCCCAGACACGAGAGCCCTGACCACGAACCGGAATAATAGGTGCCGGTGCATAGTTTGGAACCATCACTTCATCAAAAAGTGCGCGGGTGACCTGAATATGTTCTGCCATTTTTTACCTCTGCTGCCATAAAAGTCCGCAGTTTACTCAGGCTGGTTTTTCAGCGGAAAAACGTCGGACGGAAAAAAGATGCTTCATCGCATTATTACAGATAAAAAATGAAAAGTCTTGCGTTCAAAATGGCTGAAAGCCTTGAAAAACAAGGCTTCCAGATAGTTTTGCATAGGATGTGAATAACTAGTTATTCGCTCGACTGAGGAAACCGAGCTGAAAAACAGCAAACAACGAATGCTGCAGTTGATCTGCTCTATTTTTTAGTGCAGCAGAAGTGCTGCTGAAAAAAACTGCATGTTTATTGACTAATTTTTTTTAAATTATTCAAAAGACAGCTTTTTCAGGTCCAGTGCCGCTAACATTTTGCGCATTTCATTGTGTACACCAGCATCATTAAGAGCTTTATTGGCATCATCTACATCCAGACGCTGCTCCTGAATTAAAAACTTCACCTGCACATAAGTATCGGCTTGTTTTACGACTCGGGTTAAATCCATACAACTGCTGAGCGGTGTTTCGTCCACGATTTGATCCAGAATAGCAGCCAGAGGCATACGTTTGAGTTGCCAACGAGCGATCAAATCCGCACTGATAATACCGGCAAACTCTTCAATACTGCTGGATAAGAAACCTGCATCAGCATCTAACGCCTCGAGAGCGTCAGTCAGTTCATTGTCACGGGCATCGCGGGCACGTAATAATTCAGTACGTTTCACCTGAGCATAACTGCGCAGATAATTACGGATCACCACCATATGACCCATGGTCTGGAACATAGCGGCGCAAAAAGCGACAAAACCGTTTAACCCTTGCGAATCAGCAATAGCGCGAGCCGCGATGGCTGTTGCTAAAGAGTAATCCCATATCTTGACCTTAAACTGAACAAAAGGCTCAGTGGAATGCGGAATACAATGCCGGAATGCATAAACAGGCACCAGCGACTGCAGGGCTTCTACCCCCAAGAAACGCAACGCGGTTTTAATGTCTTTGACCAGGTTGCCTGAGCTGGTTTTATTACGATAACGAGGCTGATTGACTAAACGCAGTACATCTTCTTTTAACCAATCAACATCACTGATCAGCGGGTCCAATTGGTTTAACGTAACAGCTTTTGCACTTAAAGCATCAAGTAAAGCCGGGAAATTTGGTCCTAAATCAAACAAGGAACTACTGACAACGTCAATACTGCCCAAACGTTGCATCAGCTCCTGCGCAACTTCGTCATGTAAATGGGCTTGGGTGAAATCAAGGAATATCTTCTTTGCGTTTTCACCGGATTGACGGGCCTCCAGAGCCTTAAGCTCTACTTCAAGCATTTGACGATTGCTTGCCTCTTGCTGTTGGTTTTTTAAATAACGTAAGCGCTTCTGATTTGGGTCAACCCCAATCAGATTATCTATAAACAATTGCTCCAGTGAGGAGGAAGACATAACTACCCTTTACTCCTGTGTATACACAGTTTATTTATCATTATTGTTCAGGCCTTTGCACAATGTCAGAAAATTCTGTAATAACTGATGTCCTTGCTCAGTTAAAATAGCCTCAGGATGAAATTGAACGCCATACAGAGGCAACTTTTTATGCGACAACGCCATAATTTCCGCTTCGTCTGCTGCAGTCCATGCCTCAATACTCAGCTCATCCGGCAGCGATTCTTGTTCCACTATTAACGAATGGTAGCGTGTCACACTCAACGGGTTATTCAATCCCTGAAACAAATCTCTTTGTCGGTGTTTAATCAGTGAATTTTTACCATGCATCACAGCTCTGGCCCGCACCACTTTGGCTCCAAACACCTGAGCTATCGCCTGATGCCCCAGACAAACGCCAAGGATCGGCATTTGCCCGGCGAAGTGTTCAATAGCAGCGAGTGAAATACCCGCCTGGTCCGGACTACAAGGTCCTGGCGATATCACCAGACTGGAAGGCCGGATCGCAGCTATTTGTGTCAGACTGATTTCATCATTACGACGCACCAGCACCTGTTCACCTAATTCAGCGAAATACTGAACTAAATTGTAGGTAAAAGAATCGTAATTATCTATCAATAAAATCATAACAATCCGGCATTTAGAGCATTACTTTCAATCAACGGTCAATCACAGCCTAAGGTATTGAAGTTACAGAAAGACCGCAGGAATTTGGTGATCCAATCTGACTGGGACGAGGAGACCAAATCACAAAGCTGCGGCTTCAGGTACAAGGGTTTTAGCCTGGTAACACAAAACCCACAGCATCATAGACTTTCTCAAGCGTCACAGCAGCGCGAGCCCTGGCCTCTGCGGCACCTTGTTTTAGCACTTGATTCATCAAGCTTTGATCCTGACGAATTTCATGGAACTTCGCCTGTACAGGTTCCAATAGTGCAATGACAGCATCCGCCACATCGCCTTTTAAATGACCGTACATCTTGCCTTCGTACTCAGCGACCAGACTATCAATCGACTTACCTGTTACCCCACTTAAAATACTTAACAGGTTGGCGACACCCGCTTTGTTCTCCAGATCATAAGCCACACGAGGTGGATCCTCTGAGTCTGTCATGGCCTTTTTGAATTTCTTGCTGATCATTTTTGGGTCTTCCAGCAAACCGACAAAATTCCATGGATTCTCATCCGACTTGGACATTTTTTTCGTCGGCTCCTGCAAACTCATGACCCGTGCCGCTACTCCGGGAATATAAGGTTCTGGCACGGTAAAAATCTCACCATGCAAGGCATTAAAACGGTTAGCAATATCACGAGCCAACTCCAGATGTTGCTTCTGATCATGGCCAACCGGGATTTGATGCGCGTTATAAACCAGAATATCGGCCGCCATCAGCACAGGGTAAGTAAATAAACCTGCATTGACGTTATTGGCATGGCGTTCAGACTTGTCTTTAAATTGCGTCATGCGGCTGAGTTCACCAAACTGCGTATAACAATTAAGTATCCAGTTTAGTTGGCTGTGCTCTGGCACATGAGACTGCATAAAGACGCTGGAGCGGTTTGGGTCTATACCGCAGGCCAGATACAATGCCAGACTGTCGAGTGAGGCACTACGCAGAGCCGCAGGGTCCTGACGCACTGTAATAGCATGCAGATCCACAATACAGTACAAACAGTCATAGTCATCCTGCATCCTGTCCCACTGACGCAAAGCACCAAGATAATTGCCTATGGTAAGCTGGCCTGAAGGCTGAGCACCACTAAGTACTATAGGTTTTGCTTTTGGTATCATGGATTTTGACTCTGACATCTATCTTTCCTGTTCTAAACTAGAGATGGCATCCGGTAGCTGAGAAAAACTTTCCAACACCAGATCCGGCTTACTATGCGCAATGGATTGGCCGTGATTATACCCGTAGCTCAGCGCAATAACAGGCATACCAGCAGCACGGGCCGCAAATATATCGTTTTCTGAATCCCCTACCAGCAAAATATCCGCGGGTAAAAGCTCCTGTTGTCTGGCCAGAGCCAACAGCATATCGGGTTCTGGTTTAGCGCGAGCGACATCGTCCGCACACCAGACTGCCTGAAACAGATGCGCTATGTTCAAATGCTGCAATAAAGGTTCGGTGAATTGCCGCGGTTTATTAGTCACGACAGCCAGAGGATAATGCTGACTTAACCGGGCCAACACTTGCGGAACCTGATCAAACAGGCGGGTCGCTGAACCATTGCTTTGTCGATAAAAACCGATAAATAACTGCTGAGCCTGTTCAAACTCTCTGGCATCGTATCGGCTGGGATAAAGCTCGCCTGTTAATGCTCTTTTAATCAGCATCGCCATGCCGTTGCCAAGCCAATGCTGAACCTGCATCAGACTGACCTGCGCTTTGCCAAGCCTAGCCATCATCTGATTTAAGGCAGGTAAAATATCGGGGGCACTGTCGACCAAAGTGCCATCTAAATCAAAAGCTAATAACTGAAAAGGCTGCACTAGTTCACTCCAGCCAGTTCAGCTCTCATCTGATCAATTACGTGTTGATAATCGCTCTGGCTGAAAATAGCAGAACCTGCCACAAAAGTATCAGCACCTGCTTCTGCTATCTCGCGAATATTTTCTACCTTCACACCACCATCAATTTCCAGCCGGATGGGTAAACCACTCTGATCGATGATCTGACGGGCTTGTTGCAGTTTTTTTAAGGTCGCGGGAATAAAAGACTGACCGCCAAACCCAGGGTTGACCGACATCAACAGCACTAAGTCCACTTTATCCAGCACATAGTCTAAGTATGTGAGCGGTGTCGCCGGATTAAACACCAAACCTGCTTTACAGCCCTGCTGGCGGATCAATTGCAAAGTGCGGTCAACATGCTTCGACGCCTCCGGATGAAAACTAATAATAGAAGCGCCTGCTGCCGCAAAAGCGGGCACCAGACTATCGACATTCTCAACCATCAGATGCACATCTACAGGCGCGGTGATGCCATAGTTTCGCAAAGCGCTGCAAATCATTGGGCCAAAAGTTAAGTTCGGCACATAGTGATTATCCATCACATCAAAATGCACAACGTCCGCCCCAGCTGTTAAAACGCGACTAACATCTTCGCCCAGACGGGCAAAATCTGCGGATAAAATTGACGGAGCAATCCAATTCGGTTGACGCATCTGATCTCCAAAAAACTAGTGTGAGAAAGCAAAACCCAGACTTTACTGAATCGCTCAGGAAAAATCATCTTTGTTGCCAGCACCTTATGCACAACAAACAGGCAACAACGCACCAACTTTGCACATAAATAATACAACCTTGTAAAAAAAAATATCTATCCATCTGATTTTATTAAGAATACTGCAATGGCACAAAAAATGGACTGTATTGACGGGAACTCATAGATAAGGGCAAATAAAATGACAAAAAAAGTAACACTGGGATCAAAAGCAACAAGTAAAACAATTCGCCGTAGCCTCATCGCATTATGTATTGCAGGCAGCAGTTTCGGTGTAAGTGCGGCCAGCCTGACGGGCAACGTCGCCTTAACCTCCGATTATTTATTCCGTGGTATCTCTCAGACAGATGAAGGCCCGGCTGTACAGGGTGGTTTTACATTAAGCGGTGAATCAGGCTTTTATTTGTCAACCTGGGGTTCAAATATCAAGTTCGGTGAAGGCAGTATGGAGCTGGATATTTTAGCGGGCTGGACTGGCGCCTTAAATGACAGCTGGAATGTTGACGTTGGTGTGATGCAATACCGTTATCCAAAAGGTGACAACGCTGTTGACGAATTTAATTTCTACGAAGGTTATGCCAAGTTCTTTTATGACAGCTGGACTTTAGGTGTCGCCTATTCCCCCGATTATTTTGGCACTGGTGTCGATGACTATTACTACTTGTCCGCCGACTACAAATACAGTCTGGTAGAAAACATTGCCTTGGATTTACACTTTGGCTACAACGCTTTTGAAGACGAAGCTGAGTTTGAAACCTTTTTAGCTGCGGGTCCTGTTGATAGCGACACCTATATCGACTGGAGTATCGGTTTTAGCACCGAAGTATTAGGTGCTGGTGTATCACTGAAATATGCAGACACAGACATAGATGGTTCTGCAGAATGTAATCTGTGTGATGGCCGTACTGTACTGACTTTAAGTAAAACCTTCTGATCCTTGCAGGGATAAAGCCTTTGGCTTTGTCCCTTTTGACCTTTCCGCTAGGCCAACATGCCAATCAACATAAAGTGACTTTTGTCACTGGCAGATTAAGTTATAAACTTGTAACTTGTTCTGAACTTGAGTATCATCCAGCACATAATTCAACCAGTTGAGGTTCGCATGAAGCAACTAGCAAATCGCAAAATAGTGCCCGTAGTGGTCATTAGTTTGTGTCTTGGTTTTATTGCTCATCAGCACACAGCGTCCTCTAACGAATTATGTCAGGCTGCAGTTCAGGCCGATCCTGCGAAACCTCTGGCGATCAGCTCCTTGTGTAAACCTTCTCAGCAAAGCTGGTTCAGTTGGTTACAAGGCAATAGCCGTTCCACCCAATTCCATTTTGTTGATTTACTCGAGTTACTCAATCGTTTTGACCGCAGAGGTTAAACATGGCAAAAGCCCCTGGCTTTAAGCAAGTACTCAAAGCTGTTTTCGGAGCTTTTGTTGGAGTTCAATCTGAACAACAACGTCAACAAGACTTTCAAACAACGACCATTTGGCCTTATTTAGTGGCAGGGATTTTCGCTGTCGTTGTCTTTGTTGCACTGCTGTTAGTGCTGGTCAGTTGGGTTGTAGCGGGCTGAGTCGCAGTTGCATAAAGTGCAAAAAGCTCAGCGACCTTGCCACGACTTGCACCTTTTTGGCTAATTGAACGCCCAACCTGAATCGAAGTTAACTTCGCCTTTTCATACAACTTGCGGGTTAAGGTGGTATCGTGATTACTGATCACCACACTGACACCACGGCTTTGGCATGTTTCCGCCAGATTAGCCAGTTCAGCCTGATCATCTAAATCAAAGCTATTTTTAGCGTACGAAGTAAAACTCGCAGTGCGGCTCAAGGGCACATAAGGTGGATCACAATACACCACAGCAGGCGAATCAATTTGTTGCATCAGTGCGTGGTAATCCATACAGACAAACTTAGCTTTTTGCGCCTTTTCTGCAAAAAACCATAACTCGGCTTCAGGAAAGTACGGTTTTTTATAGCTGCCAAAAGGTACATTAAATTTACCGCTGCTATTGTAACGGCACAAACCGTTATAGCCATGGCGATTTAAATACAAAAATAATAAGGAACGCTGATAGCTGTCTGAACTTTGATTAAACTCTTCCCGCAATGCAAGATAGCTGCTTTTTTCATTGCTGCTTTGTACAAATAAAGTTTGAGCATCGGTAATAAAATCAGCAGGTTTAGTTTGCAACAACTGATAGAGATTAATCAGATCTGCATTGATATCATTCAGCAGATAGGATGAATAATCGGTATTTAAAAACACCGAACCAGCACCAACAAAAGGCTCTACCAGTAAAGGGGCTTTGGGCAGCTGCTGAGATATCGCATCGACTAAATTATATTTACCACCAGCCCATTTCAGGAAAGCTCTGGATTTTTTTAGCATAAGCAAGCCACCTGGGCGCTTTCCAACTGCATCAGATTAGTTCGCATTAGCTGAGCGGATCTCACGCTGAATGTCGCTTAATGGCTTCACAAAAGGCGTTTGTTGCCGTAATTCCTCTGGCAAAGACTTCACTTGTTGACGGGCAGCGCCACCATTGACATAAGAGGCAGACACCACCACAAACTGCGTTTTACCTTGTTGCTGTCGCTTATAAAGCTGTAAGTTTAAACTGGAATACTTTTGTAAAAACTTTTTAGCCGCAGCTTCCTGTGAGAACACACCTAGCTGTATCGCTACAGTATCGGGTAACATTCCTAGCAACACAGTAGCATCATGAGCAGCAGAGCTATCAGAGGCTTGAGTATCTGTCACTGCAGGAGCAGGAGTAGGTTCAGGCTCCGGAACAGTTTCAGCTGCATCGGCTGCCATTTCTGCGACCAGATCATTCTGCTCAGTCACCACATCTGCCGCTTGTTGCTGTGCAGGAGTCGCCGCTGCCTGAGGTTCTGGTTCAGTAACCACTGTTTCTTCACCAGCTGCAGGCAACGCAGGGATCACTGGCTGCTCGCGCATAGGTTCAGATTCAATAGTCATAGTAGAGACAATCTGTTTCTGCGGCAGACCATTTTCATCTTTATCCACTTCCTGCTGCACTGTCATACTGGCCGCATCGGAGGTTTTCCCCATAGCCATTTGTGGCATCCCCTGATCGTCTGCATCAGTGTCTGCTTTAGTGCTCCCGGTTGCATTTGGACGAGCTGTCGATGTCACATCAGCCGGCAATTCTTGTTTAATTTCGACTGTAGGTTCGAACTGACGGTCTTGCTGTAAACGAGCTGCAGCGCTTGTCTCTGTGGAAGAAGGGTAATAAGGCACCATATCATCAGCGATAGGTTGACGGAATTGCTGTTCAGTCCATAACCAGAACATCACGACCGCAGCTATTAAACCAAAACCAATGCTCAGCACTAAAAAAGGCGAAAAAAACTGGCCCGAAGCCTGTTTGGCAGATGTTTGTTGCTGCACTGTTCGACTGCTGTAGTCTGTACGCCGTTCAGTTTCTATAGAGAATGACGGCTGATCATCAGCACTGTCTGTCGCTCGCAAACCTAAAGGATTGTCTTTGACATCGAATTCAAAGCTGTTGTCTGCCGCACTGGCGACAAAAACAGGGGCATTGCTCTCTTCACGCGCAGAAAAGGCCAAAGGTGAAACGGCAGGTTCAGCTTTTGGCTTAGGAGCAGGAGCAACTTTACGGGGAGGAGTCGCATTCAATCCATGCAACAACAAATGCAAGTCACCAGCACAGTCTTCAATGCGTTCGCGTTGTTCACGACCTACCAAATTATAGGGCTCGAGTAGCTCTGCCGCTTCTGCTTCAGTAAAGGCAGGGATATTCATGGCCAGACGAATATCAGTTTTTGCCTTTAAACAGCTGACAAAAACACTGACTGGCAGCTGTTGGATCAGTTTCCAACTGGCTTCACTTAGTTGGTCGGCATCGTCAATCAGCAGCAGGTACTGTTCAGCTTTGTTAAATTGCGCCACAAACTCAGACAAAGTCCGCGGCGTAGCGACTGCACCAATCCATTGCTGTTGCATCACTTTTAATACATCGACGGGCGCCAGACTGGCATCAGCCTGCAATAAGGCCACATTAAACTGCTCTGAACAAATTTCAGCTAAGGTCAGGATCAAAGTAGACTTCCCGCTGCCACTGGACCCCACCAATTGCAGACGGTCCGGCTGATTAAACTCCAGCTGCAACAACAGGCGTTGCAATAACTGTCGCTGGGAGGCTAAAAGGCCTGAATACTGGGTTAAACGCTGTTGCAGAGCTTGTTTACTCATATACTGAAGAGAGCCATTAATTCTTGTTCGGTCACATCATCGACTATTGCACTTTGTCCCAGAGCCGTAGGAACAATAAAGCGCATTTTGCCAGCCTGTACTTTTTTATCTGTTTTCATATAGGGCATAAAGTCTGCAATGCTCATTTGTGCCGGAGGCGCCACAGGCAAATCAAAAGCAGACAATAAACCCATTATACGTTGTAATTCTTCATGGTTCAGAGCACCACGACTTACTGCAAGTTGTGACGCCATCACCATACCCACAGCCACAGCCTCGCCGTGTAACCATTGACCGTAACCTAAAAAGGCTTCAATCGCATGGCCAAAGGTATGGCCTAAATTTAATAAGGCCCGTTCGCCCTGCTCAGTTTCATCCCGGCTGACAATGTCGGCTTTCATCTGGCAACAATGCTGGATCATTTCACCTAAAACAGCAGGTTGCAGCTCACGGATAGCCTGTTGATTTTGCTCCAGCCAATTGAAAAATGCCAGGTCGCTGATCAGCGCATACTTGATCACTTCCGCCATACCGGCAGCAAATTCAGAGGCAGGTAAAGAGCTTAAAACAGAGGTGTTAATCAGCACCAGATCAGGTTGCTTGAAAGCCCCTATCATGTTTTTCCCCAGCGGATGATTGACCGCTGTTTTCCCACCCACTGAAGAATCCACCTGAGACAACAAAGTGGTAGGAATTTGAATAAAGCGTACACCACGCTGATAACAAGCCGCGACAAAACCTGTCAGGTCCCCAATGACGCCGCCACCCAAAGCCACGAGTAACACATCGCGGTTGACTTTGTGCTCAAGTAAAAAGGACATCACCTGCTCAAAAGAGTGAAGAGTTTTGTAGGCTTCGCCGTCAGGTAAAATAAAGGAGTGAACTGTTGAATCAGGAAATAATGCAGTGACAGCAGGCAAATACAGCCCTGCAACCACTGGATTAGAAATAATCACCACCTGACGGGATTTAGGTAAAAACTCCGTCAGAGACTGATTAAATAACTGGGGGCTAATCAGGATAGGGTAGCTGCGCTCTCCAAGTTGTACTGCAACTTTTTGCATCAACAGCTCTCCTTATATCCCTGAAAAGTTATCTCAAACTAGAAACCAAGTTGTTCAACGATTTGATTCGCCACTGAACGGGCACTTTGCTCATCTGTACGTACGGTAAAGTCAGCGATCTCTTCATACAGAGGATTACGCTCAGCCGCCAGACGTTCCAGCACCTCTTTTGGTGCTTCTTCGGTTTGTAACAACGGACGTCTTTTGTCACGTTGAGTACGGGCCACTTGTTTCTCTATAGGGGTTTCTAAATAAACCACTATGCCACGCGCGGATAAACGGTTGCGGGTTTCTTTGCTCAGCACTGAGCCACCACCAGTCGCCAGTACTATGCCTTGTAATTCTGTTAAGTCCGAGATCACGTTCTCTTCGCGAACACGGAATCCCTCTTCGCCTTCCAGATCAAATACCCAGGCTATATCTGCACCAGTGCGGCGTTCAATTTCCTGATCTGAGTCGTAGAATTCGAGATGAAGCATGTCTGCTAAATGACGGCCAATTGTACTTTTGCCTGCACCCATTGGGCCTACCAGGAAGATATTGCGTTTTTCTGCCATAGTTCGTAATGCTGCTGCGCTAACTTAGAAGGTTAATTTCAGGACCCGAAAGCTCCCACGAAAATTTGAAGCGGTGAATTATGTCAGCAATCAGCTTGGCTTGGCAAGCTAATTTTCTGCCGGAGCCAGCGTCAGCTCCGGCCTTAGGTTGGTACCTTTTATAAACTTTCAGTCAGAATTTTTGGGGTAACAAAAATCAGTAATTCGGTTTTTTCATTAAAGTCATTACGACGTTTAAATAAATTTCCTACATAGGGAATGTCACCCAAAACCGGCACCTTTGAGGTGGTATTGGTCATCTGCTGTTGATAAATGCCACCCAGGACCACTGTAGCCCCATTATCAACCAAAACCTGAGTTTGAATACGCTGAGTGTCTATGGCCTGAGCCGGGCCATTGCCTGTCGACACAGTTTCACCGCGGGTATCCTGAGTGATTTCTAAATCCAGAATAATTTTATTGTCCGGTGTAATTTGAGGTGTCACTTCCAGACTTAAGACCGCCTTTTTAAAGGTGACTGTGGTAGCGCCACTGCTGGATGCTTCCAGATAAGGAATTTCAGTACCCTGCTCGATCCGGGCTTTTTTCTGATTCGCCGTGGTAATACGTGGGCTGGCAATAATTTCGCCTTTGTTCTCCTGCTCCAAAGCGGAGAGTTCCAGGTCCAGCAAAGTGCCATCAGCAAACTTTGTGACATGAAAGGCGATACTGCCAGCGGGATTCGCCACAGGTAAGTTGACATTCCATCTGTCGTTTAACGCTGGCACAGTGCCCCCCGCCAGATTATTCGCGCCCGGCGCTGTGCCGGACCAGGCCTTATCATTTTGCTGATCGCTAAAGCCCCAGCGTAAGCCAATTTCGTCCCTTACATTGTCTTTGACTGTCACCATACGGGATTCAATCAGCACCTGTTTCACAGGTACATCGAGCCGGCGCAATAAACGTCGCAGATTTTCGATAGTGGTCGCCGTATCTTTCACCAATAAAGTATTAGTTCTGTCGTCCACTGCTACATTGCCTCGGGCCGACAATAAAGTCGCTTCTTTGTTATTTAACAATGCTGCTATATCTGCCGCTTTGGCGTAGTTAATAGCTAGAAATTCTGACATCAGAGGCTCTAATTGCTCAACCTGCTGTTGAGCCTGTAGCTCTTTGGCTTCGCGTGCAGCCAGCTCGTCCGACGGCGCTATCATCAGAATATTGCCATCCATGCGTTTATCCAGCCCACGCACTTTTAGTACTATATCCAGTGCTTGATCCCAGGGCGTGCCGTCCAGCCGTAAGGTGATATTGCCAGTGACTGAGTCGCTGGTGACCAGATTAAAGCCATTGTAATCCGCAATAATCTGCAGCACAGTGCGAACCGGAATATCCTGAAAATTCAAAGAAATAGCTCGACCTACATACTGGCCAGCTGCCACTGATTTACTTTGTTCAGCCGATTTTTTCTGCACGATAAGATGAAACACCTCGTCGACTTGCTGGTAGCTGTAAGTAAAAGCATCAAGAGTTTCAATCACTAATCTGGCTTTGTTGCCTTCACGGAAGGTTTCAATGCCTTTGACCACAGTTGCAAAATCCAGTACGTCCAGTTGGTACAACAACTCATCACTAATTTTTGTGTCATGAAAATCGAGCTGAATATGGTCGTTTTTCTCCACCACATCTACAGCAGCCGAATTTTGTTGCAAAAAAACCAAGACTTTAGCTTCGCCTTGTTCGCCCCGACGAAAGTCTATTGAATCAATTTCATTAATAAAATCTTTGCTAGCCTGCCCTGCTGAGGCAAAAAAGCTGGTGAGCAAAACGCAAAACAGCATGAGTTGACAACAATGGAGGAGCCTGACGCCTGTTGTAATGTTTCTCATCATTCAGCTCGCTCAGTTAGTTTCGGCAGCATCAATGGACGCCTCCAATAATTGTAATTTGCTGTTTCTCTGCACAGTACAGCCACTGCCATCAGGAATAAATTCTGTTATCTCAATATAGTCAGGCTTCACTGCAACCACCCTGCCATGAAATAAACCTAATCTGTCGTTGAGACCTATCCTGTGCATACTTTGATCGGAGGCTTCAATTAAAGCCCATAATTGATCGGCATGACCTAAAGTTCCGCGCATGGTTAAATTGTCTATCGCGTAGTGTTCTAAGGCTTGCTTTTCACGCTGATGATCCAGCTGAATACAACCCGGTTGATGCAGAGCTTGCTGGTTATAGGCTTGTGGCGATGGCAGGCTAAAAGGACTACGCAATTCAGAGCTGGTGTAGGGTAAATGTTCAAAGTCCTTCACTGGAGGCAAAGGCGGAATTTGAGCTCTGGTAGTGGTCTTCACATCCGCCATAAACTGCTGAATATCTGTCGTATCGCTAAAACATCCGCTGAGCGCCAGCAAAGCAGTCAGCATAACAATGGGAGCCTGTTTCATTTTTTCAGCTCCTTGTACCTGTAAGTTTTAGCTATGACGCTAAAACTCTGATTGCCCTCTTCCCGGCTTTGGATCACAAAATCATGCAAACTGACAATACGAGGTAACTTAGCGATTTCACTGACAAAATTGCCAATCTGGTGATATTCCCCTATGACTTCAATTTGAATTGGCAGCTCGGTGTAGAACTCTTTTTCAATTTCCGGCATCCAGTTAATACGGACAAATGTAAGTCCTACTGAGGTACCGGCAAAAGTAATATCATCCAGCATGCCTGGCGTTTCATGGGTCGCAGGTAACTGCTTTAACAACACAGAAAAGGTTTTTTCCATCTCCTGCATTTGCTGCTGGTACAGCTCCAGGTTAATAGCTTTACCGTATTTACTTTGATACTCAAGGCGTAGCTCCTGTTCCTTCTGCAGCTGCGCATCCAGATGACTAACCTGGTCTTTAATCAGAAACAAGTAACTCAATAACATCACAGCAGTAGCAACCACCAAAGCAAGACCGACCTTACCCGCCTTAGGCCATGCCCCCATGTTGTTAAAATCAAGCTCAGCTAAATCGATATCAGATAAATTGATATTCAGGCTCATTTTTGCCCCCCTGCTTTGTTGGCCGTTTTGCCTGCAGGTTGTGAAGGCAGTGGTGGAGGTTCAGCGCCAACTAGGCGCAAATGCATCTTAAAATCGCTTAATAAACCACTGTCATCTTTACTGGCCTGAATAAACTCCAGCACAGGCTGAGTCAACAAAGGAGATTGCTCAATCACCCTTAATAAGCTGGATAATCTGTTATTCGACTCACTTTTCCCTGTGATGAGTAATCTGTTAAATTTTTTATCCATAGACACCAGATACACACCTGCAGGCACGGTTTTAGCCACCTCATCCATTATTTGGGTGCCCAGGTTTCTGCTACGCTGCAATTGTTCAATCAATGACATACGCTGCTGTAAACCTTCTTTTTGTTTTTCCAGTTCGCGGATTTGGCCGATACGCAGGTTTAATTGCTTAATTTCCGTTTCGAGCAAGGTATTACGACTGATTTGCCCTTCGACACGAGCCTGATATACCCAATAGACCAAAAACATCAGCACAAATGCCAGCACAGCCACTTGCGCTAACACCGTCAGATAATCCATCTGTTGTTGTTTACGGGCAGCTTCACGCCATGGCAGCAGGTTTATTGATGCCATGAAGTAAAACTCCGCAATGCCAGACCTGTTGCGATCATCAGACAAGGCGCTTTTTCAGTCAGCTGCTGACGATTGACCGTCGCAGCGGATTCCATATGCCGGAATGGATTAGCGACCACGGCCTGGATAGCTAATTCGTCACTGATCAGTTTGTCTATGCCATCCAGTAAGCTGGTACCGCCACTCACCAATAAATAATCGACCTGCTCTTTACCACTAGTGGTCAGGTACATTTGAATAGCACGACGAATTTGTTGTAATAACATGGTCTGAAAAGGCGCAAGCACTTCAAAGCTATAACTCGGGGGCAAATCGGCTAGAATTTTCGCCTGCTCAGCTTCTTCGTAAGTTTTATTGTAGTAATGCATAATGCTGCGGCTGTACTGCTCACCACCAAAGGCGATGTCTCTGGTATAAAGATTTTTATCACCTTCCACTATGCTCAACAGTGTCATAGTGGCGCCTATATCCAACACCGCCACTACTTTTTCTGCTGCATCTTCCGGCAATTGATCCAAACATAATTCAGCAGCCCGACTTAAAGCAGAACTTTCGACATCTATCACTTTGGCAGTAAAACCGGCAGATTCTAATGCGGTCACCCTTGCCTGCACACTTTCGGTGCGGGCAGCGCTGAGCAGCACATTAACTTTACTGGGATCCGTTTCATTGATCTCTAGCCGCTCGAAATCTAAACTGACTTCATTTAGCGGGTACGGAATTAAACTATCGGCTTCCAGTTCAATCTGACGGGCTAATTCAGCATCTGTTAAACTGGCATCCATAAAAATCACTTTACTGATCACCAGAGAACCCGACACAGCTGCAGCTGCATACTTAATTGATTTATCTATCTTTTTTCTAATATTCAATAAGGCATCTGCGACGGCTTCTATGTCCTGAATTTCACGATCGACCATTGTGCCTTTCAGCATAGGTTCTATTGCAAAGGCTTCTACTTTATAATGCTGGTTGTGCTGGCTTAATAACACAGCTTTCACAGCATGTGAGCCAATATCGACCCCTAAGATCAAAGCTTTTTTGGTTTGAAACAGAGTGCTTCGCATAGCGTCCTGTACACAGGTCAATGATTTCTATTGAACTTCTGTCAAGAGCTTAGTCGTTTCGTAAAAAATTGCGTAGGGTCGACAAATAGCTTTTAAAAAAAACAGACTGACATTCCCGTCAGCCCCGAAAATATACATTGAGGTTCATCAGTGTCGTGGTTTAAAAAACTAATCATTCTGTTGATTGCAGGTGCTTTTTCCGTTGTGGCTTTGGTTGCTGCGAGTTACTGGTATGTAAAAGATGACTTGCCAAGTGTAGCCACATTAAAAGACGTCAAACTGCAAACACCTATGCGTGTTTTTAGTCAGGACGGAGAGCTGATTTCACAGTTTGGTGAAAAGCGCCGTATTCCGTTAACACTGGCAGAAATGCCTGACTTACTGATTAAAGCTGTGCTGGCCACGGAAGATAACCGCTTTTATGAGCATCCGGGCATTGATGTCATTGGTATGTTCCGCGCTGCGACTGTAGTGGCATTCAGTGGTGAAGCCAAACAAGGCGCCAGTACTATTACTCAGCAATTAGCACGGGTATTTTTTCTGACCCGTGAGAAAAAGCTGATCCGTAAAATTAAAGAAATCTTTTTGGCTTTACGTATCGAACAAGAACTGACCAAAGACGAAATTCTGGAGCTGTATTTAAACAAAATTGAGTTAGGTCAGCGCTCTTTTGGTGTCGGTGCTGCAGCCCAAGTTTATTTCGGTAAAAACATTCAAGATTTAACTTTATCCGAAATCGCTATTATTGCTGGCTTGCCGCAAGGTCCTTCGGTATTAAACCCGGTCCGCTCACCAAGTCGTGCCCGCGCCCGTCGCAATATAGTGCTGGGTCGTATGCTGAATGAGGGCTACATCACTCAGGCTCAGTATGATGAAGCATTACAAGAACCTATTTTATCCAAACTACATGGTGCACAGATCACAGCATCTGCACCTTATATTGCAGAGATGGTGCGTCAGGAAGTGGTAGATAAATACGGCGAAGAGGAAGCCTATTCCAAGGGCTTTCAGGTATTTACCACCGTAGACTCCAGATTGCAGGGTAAAGCTGTCGCTGCAGTACAAAAAAATGTGGTGGGCTATGACGAGCGCCACGGCTACCGTGGCCCTGTCGCGACTTTATGGCAAGCCAACCCGGAACCACAAGCGGATGGTTCTGTAAAGTTTGTGGAAAAAGATCGTCTGAGCGATGAAGCTATCCTGGCTTATCTGGATAGCCAGGATGGACTGGAAGATTTAATTCCTGCGGTGATCACTGAAGTCTCAGGCCAACAAGCCGAAGCCATTTTATCGGGTGGCCGCAAAATCAGCCTGCCCTGGCAAGGTCTGAGCTGGGCCCGTGCTTTTATCAGCCACGACAGACAAAGCCATCCACCTAAAGCCGCTGCTGATGTGTTAGCACCAGGTATGCATGTGTTAGTGCGTCCTTCAGCGGGAGAGTGGCGTTTAGGCCAAATTCCAGGAGTCAGTGGCGCTATTGTGGCCATCAACCCAAAAGATGGCGCAGTACAAGCTTTGGTTGGTGGCTACAGTTTTGCCATGACCCAGTTTAACCGAGCCACTCAGGCCAACCGTCAGGTCGGTTCCAATATTAAACCTTTTATTTATTCAGCTGCTTTAGAATCTAATCTGACACTGGCGACTTTGATGAATGACGCCCCTATTCATGAATGGGATGAAGGAGCCAATCAGGCATGGCGTCCCAAAAATTCACCTGAAGTCTATGACGGCGCTATTCGTATTCGTGAAGCCTTAGCCAAATCGAAGAACGTAGTAGCGGTGCGCTTATTAAGAACTGTTGGAGTAGAAAAAACCCGTCAGCATCTGACAAAGTTTGGTTTCAGAGAAAAAGACTTACCCCACAGTGAAACTCTGGCGTTAGGCTCTGCCTCCTTAACCCCGCTGGAACTGGCAACAGGTTACGCGGTATTCGCTAATGGCGGTTATTTGGTCAAGCCTTATGTCATTACTAAAATTCTGGATGACCAGAATAACCTGATTTACCAACATGTACCTGTATCTGTTTGTCCTGAATGTGAACAGCAAGACTTGGCAGCCCGTGCCGCAAAAGAAGCGGCGGCTTTGGCTGAAACTGTAGATCCAGAAACCGCAGATCCTGAAGCTCAACTCGAAGCGACGTTTGCCGAACAAACCGCAACCACAGAACAAACGACTGTCGCACCAGCACCAGCTTATGCCCCACGGGTGTTATCGGCGCAAAATGCTTTTTTAATTGCGGACGCGCTAAAAAGCTCTATCTGGGGTGGTGGTGACTGGAAAGCCGGGACAGGCTGGAACGGCACAGCTTATAAATTGAAAGAGCTAAAGCGTCAGGATTTATCCGGCAAAACCGGTACCACCAATGATGTAAAAGACGCCTGGTTCTCCGGCTTTTCACCTGATTTAGTGGTGACATCCTGGGTCGGTTTTGATGATGCGGAAAGCCGGTTAGGTAAAACGGCCTGGAATAACAATCTGGGTAAAGATCAGGTCGCAGGCGGTGAGTCGGGCGCAAAAACCGCATTACCAGCCTGGCAGGAATTTATGGGGTTTGCGTTAAAAGATAAACCACAGGTTTTTGTACAACCTCCGGTAGGTATTACTTCAGTGCGCATTGATTTAAAAACAGGTTTGCTGACTCAGGCAACAGATAACAGCAGTGGTTTTGAGTTTTTTATTCAGGGCACAGAACCTAAAACTTATGTCAATTCGTCGGTCCAACAGTTGCCCACGCAGAATAATCAGCAACAACAGGAAGAAATCGAGTTGTTCTGATCGCGGTCTGTTGTACACAATGAAAGGTCGCTTTTAAGCGGCCTTTTTTATTCCGGCTTCGCAACTATTTAACTATCACATCAAGTTATTTATATCTGCTTACAACTACAACTGAATTTTCTGCGCTGAAACCAGTCTGATAATAACTAACAATAATTCAAGGACTTCTATCAATGAATACTAAAGGTTTATTGGACCAGTTGCTTAAGGCCGGTTCTGATCTGATGCAACAGAAATCAGTATCACAGAGTTCTCATCAATCATCTGCCTCCTCTTCAGTCAGTAAATTAATGTCAGGTTTTGGTGGCGGGGCCATATCCGGTGGTGCTTTAGCTATGCTGCTTGGCTCAAAAAAAGGCCGCAGCCTCGGTGGAAAAGTCATCACCTATGGCGGTTTAGCTGCACTGGGAGTACTGGCTTATAAAGCCTATGGCAACTGGCAGCAGCAGAACAAAGGCACAGTAGACCAGCATGAACCTCAAACTGTAGACCGTTTGCCCGCACCGCAAGCCGAACAACACAGTCACGCTATATTAAAAGCATTAATAGGCGCAGCCAAAGCTGATGGTCATATTGATCAGCAAGAGCGTGAATTGATCGACAGCGAAATCGCCAAACTGACCTCGGATTTAAGCCTGCAACGCTGGTTTGATCAGGAACTGGCAAAACCACTAGACCCTGCTGATGTCGCAGGTGCTGCCACGACACAGGAAATGGCAGCTGAGATGTATCTGGCGAGCCTGTTGGTGATCAACGAGCAAAACTATATGGAAGGGGCTTATCTGCAGGAACTGGCACGTCAGTTGAAACTGCCCACTGAGCTCAAAGCTGAGCTGGATTTTCAGGCCAAACAGGCGTTAGCCGCTTAACTTTTGGCTGCGCTAAAAAGCAAAAAGCCGGATCAAAAATCCGGCTTTTTTCGTTGGACCAGCTCAATTCAGAGGGCTTCAAACCAAACTTTGGTCGCGTCCAGCGCTTCTTTGACTCTGTCAGGACTGGTGCCTGCTAAAGAGGCACGTTTGGCCAGACCGGCTTCAATGGTCAGAGCGGCAAAAACATCATCGCTGATTAAAGGCGATACCTGCTGCATTTCAGCTAAAGCTAAAGCTTCCAGCGGTTTTTGCTGCTTCGACGCCACCAGTACCAGCTCACCGGATAGCTCATGAGCGTCACGGAAGGCGATGCCTTTACCGACCAGATAATCGGCCAGATCGGTGGCATTGCTGTACCCAAGCTCTGCGGCTAAGCGACAGCGTTCTACATTCACCGATAGATGCGGCAGCACTGTCGCCAGCACCAGCAAGCATTGTTGCCAGCTTGCCATTAAATCAAAAAAGCCCTGCTTGTCTTCCTGCATATCTTTGTTGTACGCCAGAGGCAAACCTTTAAGTACATGCAAAATAGCCACTAAATGACCCAACACCCGACCGGTTTTACCACGCAATAATTCAAACACATCAGGGTTTTTCTTTTGTGGCATCAAGGACGAACCACTGCTAATCGCATCACCGAGCTTAAAGAAAGCCGCTTCGCCCGAGCAGAAGAAGATCACATCTTCGGATAAACGCGATAAATGCGTCATACACAAAGAGGCTGCAGCAGATAACTCCACCACATAATCCCGATCAGACACTGCATCTAAGCTATTCAGTGCAGCGGATTGAAAACCTAAACGCTGCGCTAAAGCGGTACGGTCGATTTGAATACCAGTGCCCGCTAAGGCACCACAACCTAAAGGACAAACATCCATCCGCACTAACGCATCGTCAATACGGCTTAAATCCCGCTTAAACATTTCGATGTAAGCCAAAGCCCAGTGACTAACCAGCACAGGCTGAGCCCGTTGCAGATGAGTAAAGCCCGGCATCACAGCACCAAAATGCGCATCAGCAAAAGTAACCAAAGCCCCAATAGCGTTGATTAAAGTGCCGCGTACCTGAGTGGCATTCAGCTTGGTCCACAAACGTAAGTCGGTAGCGACCAAGTCATTACGGCTGCGGCCTGTGTGCAGCTTTTTCGCTACCACACCAATTTTTTGCTGCAACTGAGCTTCCACCCAGCTATGAATATCTTCTTCCTGCGTTTGTAACGGCAGCTTTGGATTGGATTCGAGCGCTAAAGCTAAATCAGCCAAAGCATGATCCAGCTGCTCTGCTTCGGCTGCGGTAATAATACCGGCTTCAAGCAAGCCTATGGTCCAGGCACGGGAGGCCTGAATATCCTGTTGCGCCAGCAGATAATCAAAACTTAATGAGTCATTAAATTCACTGAACTCGGCCAGACTGGCTTCGGTAAACCGACCACCCCACATCGCCATGATAAATACCTCTGCATTAATAGTAGATATAGCCAAAGTAATTGATGTTGCAGCGCGACGGCAAGAGAGCGAGACCCCATGAACATAGTAGTCCTATGTGATTGGGGCGAGAGAACGCAGTCAACAAAGCGGCAGCTTCAAGTACGAAGGGTATAGAATGGGCGGCCTGGTAGCCGCCCTAATAATTACGCCAGGAGCTTAACCTTTGCTATGCAAAGCACGAATACGGCTGGCTAAGCTATACAGGCGGATAAAACCTGCAGCATCTTTTTGGTTGTACACTTCATCGCCTTCAAAAGTCGCGAAAGCTTCTGAGTACAGGCTGTTGGGTGAACGGCGTTGCGTTACAGTCACGTTGCCTTTGTACAGTTTGACCACTATGTCGCCTGTCAGTTGATCAGCAAGTGAAGTAGCTGCTGCTAACAAGGCATCTTTTAACGGTGTAAACCAACGGCCATCATAGACCAGCTGAGCAAACTCTAAGCCCACTTCTTCACGGTATTTCAGTGACGTGCGGTCATACACCAAAGATTCCAGTGCACGTAAAGCCGCCACTAAAATAGTGCCGCCAGGTGTTTCGTAACAACCGCGGGATTTCATACCCACTAAACGGTTTTCTACGATGTCGATACGGCCTACACCATGCTCTGAACCAATAGCATTCAGCACTTCAATAGCTTTGACAGGAGCTACAGCTTCACCGTTTAATTTCGTCAGTTCGCCTTTTTCAAAACTTAACTGAATATGTTCGGCTTTATCCGGCGCCTGCTCTGGTGATTTAGTCCACATCCAGATTTGGTCTGATGGCTCATTCCACGGGTTTTCAATCTCACCACCTTCATGCGAGATATGCCATAAGTTGGCATCACGGCTATAAATTTTGGTGGCAGAAGCAGTAGTAGGCACATTTTTCTCAGCCAGATAATTGAGCAGTGACTGACGTGAGTTAAATTGCCATTCGCGCCATGGTGCTATCACTTTTAACTGTGGCGCTAAGGCGGCAAAAGCACCTTCAAAACGCACCTGATCATTACCTTTACCAGTACAACCGTGGCATAAAGCGTCCGCACCTAATTTCAGCGCCAGCTCAACCTGAGCACGGGCAATCACAGGGCGTGCCATAGAAGTACCCAGCAAATACTGGCCTTCATACACCGCACCTGTTTTTAAGGTTGGATAAATCACTTCTTTGACAAGCTCTTCGCGCAGGTCGACCACATAGCAAGAGCTTGCACCTGACTTGATGGCTTTTTCTTCCACACCAGCCAGTTCTTCATCGCCCTGACCTACGTTGGCAACAAAAGCTATCACTTCACAGTCATAGTTGTCTTTTAACCAAGGCACAATGGCTGATGTGTCTAAACCACCTGAATACGCTAACACTACTTTTTTGATACTCATGTCCAACCTCAACTAAATAAACTGACTAATACGGCATTCTGAGCGTGCATACGGTTTTCTGCCTGCTGCAACACTAAGGAATTATCACTGTCCAGCACTTCGCTGGTCACTTCATGCCCACGGTGTGCTGGCAGGCAGTGCATAAAATGTTTGATGGCTAAACGCTGCATCACTGCAGTATTTATTTGGTAAGGTGCAAACAGGTTCTCGACCAGTTTAGGGTCGGCCTTAGCGCCCATAGACAACCAGGTGTCGGTGTAAATCGCATCAGCGCCTGCAGCTGCGGACACATGCTGACTTAAAGTCAGTTTAGCGCCGCTTTTTTCTGCTATCGCCTGAGCTTTTAACAATACATGAGCATCAGGACCAAAGCCTTGTGGTGTGACCACAGTCAGCGTCATGCCCATAATGGCAGCGCCTAACATCAGCGAGTGGCAGACATTGTTACCGTCGCCGACAAAAGCCAGATGCACCTTGCTTAAATCGCCATAATGCTCTTTTAACGTCAACAAATCGGCCAGCGCCTGACAAGGATGGTACAAATCGCTCAGTGCGTTAATCACTGGTTTTTTGCTGCTTTGCGAAAGCTGCACTAATGTTTTCTGAGAATAGACCCGCGCCACTATGGCATCACACCAACAGGCCAGGTTACTGCCAAAATCTTCCACTGATTCGCGTACGCCCATAGCTCCGTTTTGCTGATCCAGATAGACACTATGACCACCTAATTTATTGATCCCTACATCAAAGCTGACGCGGGTTCGCAAAGAAGGTTTTTCAAACAACAAGGCAATGCTTTTGCCTTTGAGCGCAGAGCTGTACTGCGCTGGGTTTTGTTTGATCTGAAGCGCAAGCTCCAGAAGGTCGGATAATTGGTTCTGATCTAATTCAGCTAAACATAAAAGCTGGGTTAATTTACTCATAAAAACACACTGCATGTCCGCTAGGCGGCATCCTTATCGTTGCAACACACCCTTATGGTGTGTTTTGTTTCGGGATCAATACACGATGCAAGTACCTACTGCTTCTTGTTGCATCAACTTTAATAAATCGTCCGGATGCTGCCATCCTGCCACTGTAATATTACGTTTCAGTGCTTGGGCTGTTTCGAGCGCTGCATCCAGTTTTACTTTCATGCCACCTTTAATCACGCCATCTGTAACCAGTTGCTGGGCTTCTGCTGCAGTTAAAGTTGGGATGAGCTGCATATTGGCATCGAGAATTCCTGGCACATCGGTCAGTAACACCAGTTGACCTTGTACTAACTGACAAATAGCAGCGGCGGCAATATCGGCATTCACATTGAGTAACTGACCATCGGCACTTAAACCAATAGAGCTGAATACAGGGGTAAAACCCTGAGCCAATAAGGTATTCAGCAGCAGTGGATTATTAGGTCTGGCAATACCAACAGCGCCTAATTTGTGATTAATATCAAAAGCTAAACTACCACCTGCTGCCAGACTTAAACCCACAGGATTTAACCCCTGTAAGGTTGCACGAGCCACCATATCCGCATTAACAGCACCATCTAAAGCACCGGTGATCACTGGCATTTGTTCGGCTGGTGATACCCGCTGGCCATCAATTTTTTGAGTCTCGAAACCAAATTTGGCCAGCCACTGATCGACCTGATCGCCACCGCCATGCACCAGCACGATCGGATACTGAGTTTTTAACTGGGCACAAACTTTTAATAAGGCATCTAAAGCGGCCTGATCCTGTAATAAACGGCCACCCATTTTAAGTACTAAAGGCGTCTGGTTCATTCTGCTGCTCCTGCAAATAAACCCGCGGTTTCAGGAGCGCCAAATTTGATATTGGCCGCCTGCATCGCTTGTGCAGCAGCACCTTTGAGCAAGTTATCAATAGCGGACACAATCACCAGTTGCTCACCGTCCTGCTGCCAGTGGATATCACAAAATGGCGTACCTGCGACATCAGCTACATTGGGCGAATGTTTGACTAAACGCACCAATGGCTTAGTTGCATAAGCTTGCTGGAAAGCGGCAGATACTTGCTCTGCAGTCACACCAGATTTTAAAGTCACCACGCTGGTGGCCAGAATGCCACGTTTAAAGTTGCCTAAATGCGGCGTAAACACCACTTTACGGCCTAAGTTCTGCTCGATTTCAGGTCTGTGTCTGTGTTTAAAGAAGCCATAGGCATTCAAGCCCACTTCGCAAAATGAGGTGCTTAATGCCGCTTTACGGCCAGCACCTGACACACCGCTGGTGGCGTTGATCACAGGAATGCAGCCATCAGCCACTAAACCTGCTTTTAATAAAGGCAATAACGCCAGCGAACAAGCTGTGGGGTAACAACCAGGCACAGACACCAGCTGTGGCAACGGCTTATCCAGCCACTCCATCAGTGAATACACAGCTTGCTCCAGCAGTTCCGGATGCTGATGCTCATAGCCATAATATTTAGGATACAAAGCCGGATCTTTTAAACGGAAAGCGCCGGATAAATCAAACACGGCTATGCCTTTGGCCAGTAATAAAGGCGTAACAGCTTCACTGACTTCATGTGGTAAAGCTAAAAAAGCCACATCCAGTTTGCCTGCTAAATCTTCCACTAAATCATCTGTCCACGGCTGAACCACTACATCCACAACGTTTTGATAACGTGGATATAAATTCGAAAAAGGTTCAGCAGCGCGGCCAGCGGATGCAAAAGCGTAACTCAACTCAAAATACGGATTCCGTGCCAACATAACGGCCAGTTCGGCGCCGCTATAGCCGGCAGCACCTAAGACAGCGCTGCGCAGTTTGGTGGTAGGGGAAGTGGATTGAGTGGACATAGGTCGCTGAGTCTCCGAAAACAAAAATAATAAATTAAGGCCACGCCAAAAAAGTGTGGCCAGTGTAGTGGCTTCGCCATGCAGTTTCAAGAATTATTATGCTGAATTAGTGAATTTTTATTTTATTTGATTCATAAATTCAAACAAGCACCCGATCCACTGCAGAAAGACCACAGCTTAGACCAAAATGCCCCAAGGCAGAAGTAAGAATATACCCGTCGTCCTTGAAATTGCCGCTTTGTTGACGTCGCCATCTCGCCCCGGTCACATAGGTTAACTATGCTCCCGGGGTCTCACTGGCTTGTCGCCTCGCCGCACCTTCAAGTAACTTGGGTATACATCAAAGCCCCACAGCTTCGCCTTGCGGATCACTGCTTTGGCCCGGCAGGCCATTAAGCGCATCAGCTAAGCTTGAATAAAAACTCAAAATACCAGGCAAAGGTTGCACCTTAGCTTTGGCCAGAGTTTTTAGCGGTTGAAAGGTTAAATCAGTTACCAATAAATGCGTGCCCTGCTTTTCAGCCAGACTGACCAGTTTGGTAAAAGCTGAGAGCCCACCGGCATCCATCAAAGTCACGGCATCCATCACTAAAATAGCGCCTTGTTGTTGTTTGAGTTTGACCGATAGCTCACCAAACACCCGGTCGGCTGCGGCGAAAAACAAAGGGCCGCTGATGCGAAATGCTTTCCAGCCTGCAGGCAAAGGCGCCAGCAGGTATTTTCTGTTATGACTGATATCCGCAACACGAGTCATATCGGCCACTTGCTTCACAAAGAAGAAGGCCGCTATCACCATGCCACAGCTGATAGCAATGACCATATCAAACAGCACAGTACAGCCAAAACAAATCAGGAAAATAATAATGTCGTTACGGGGCGCTGTTTTTAGCAGATGTACAGCTTTAGGCGCTTCACTCATATTCCAGGCCACCACCAACAACAAAGCGGCCATAGCCGCCATAGGTAGATAGGCCAATACAGGTGCCAGCACCAGCAAAGCCAATAACACCACCAAGGCATGGACCATAGCAGCTATAGGCGATTGAGCACCAGCACGCACGTTAGCAGCAGAGCGGGCTAAAGCAGCTGTTGCAGTAAAGCCGCCTAAAAATGGCGCTACTATATTGCCAATGCCCTGGCCTAATAATTCGCTGTTGGCGCTGTGTCTGCGTCCTGTCATACCATCCAAGACTACGGCGCAAAGCAAAGACTCAATAGCGCCTAACATCGCCATCGCAAAAGCTGCTGCCAATAAGTCTTTTACCATTTGAGTGCTGAACTGCAACTCTTGGCCGTCCGGGCCGGCCTGTAGCCAGGGCCAGTTGAATTCGGGTAATACGGCAGGTATGCCCTGCCCTTGCGAGCCATCAGGCAATAAATAGCTAAAACGACTGCCTATGGTATCTAGCTCCAGCCCATAGTGAGCAAGCGCCAGGGCCAAGCAAGTTGCAACCACTATG
The DNA here is from genome assembly GCF_014645135.1 of Rheinheimera tangshanensis. Lineage (GTDB taxonomy): Bacteria > Pseudomonadota > Gammaproteobacteria > Enterobacterales > Alteromonadaceae > Pararheinheimera > Pararheinheimera tangshanensis. The sequence continues at coordinate 172,223 of NZ_BMLH01000004.1, read as the reverse complement.
GCAGGTAAATGGGGTGGTAAAGGCAGTTTGAGTTTTGGCCAGAGCCACATCACAGTTAAAGTGACTACAGCGACCAGCAAGGATGGCCAATGCAGATCGGGTAAAGCGAAAGACAGTTGCTGTAGTTTTTCCAGATAATGTTCAGACAGCTTGTCGATTGGTAAACCAAACACATCTTTGATTTGCAAAGTGGCAATCACCACAGCAATACCGCTGGTAAAACCTAAGGTCACAGCTTCGGGAATATATTCGATAAAACGACCGAAACGCATAGCGGCCATGATGATCAGCATCACCCCAGACAAAATGGTGGCAAGCAGTAACCCAGCAAGGCCATAACTTTGGGCTACAGGATACAATATCACTACAAAAGCAGCGGTAGGCCCGCTAATGCTGTACCTTGAGCCACCGGTCAGCGCAATTAAAAAACCGGCGATAACGGCTGTATACAAACCGTATTGCGGCGGTACACCACTGGCAATCGCTAGCGCCATCGCCAGTGGGATGGCGATAATACCAACAGTGATACCAGCCATTAGATCCAGCTTAAAAGCGCCAAAGCTATAGCCTTCAGCCAGAGATTCCCGTAGCGCATGACCGATACGTAAAGAAAACAAATAAGAGCGGTGCGACATCTGAATCCGTCCAGTGGCAAAACACAAGCTGAGTGTAACTAAGTCTAGCTGCTAAGGTGTTGATCTAGCATAACGATTTAGCTCTTTGGGACTAAAGTATAAGTTTCGACACTCTGATAGCTTACGCCCTGCTCTGTACTGATGGAGTGATACAAGGCCACTTCTGTGCAAAACAGGCGTAATGGCTCAACAGTTAAAGGAAAAGCATCTACAGACTGAAACTTACGCGCCAGGGTAACATGAGGTACGAAAATTTCCGGTACAGGCGCATTCAGAAAAGGCAAAGCCAGCTGTTGCAGTTTTTGCTGTAGTGCCATCATAGCTTCGGGTGGTTCAGACAGGCCCAGATACAGCACTTGGGCACGGCTGAACTGATTCAACTGGTCAAAACAAAGTTCAAAAGGTGGTAGTTGACTTAGCAGTTCAAGGCTTTGTGACCATAACTGCTGTTGCACAGTGAAAGCTTGCTGACCTAAAAATACCAAGGTCAGATGCAGGTTGTTGACTGAATGCCACTTGGCATTCTGACACAGTGCAGGCTGCTGATAAGCATGCAGCAGCCGTTGTTGTTCAGTGCTGAACTTCAGACTGAGAAAGCATCTGTCGTTCATCTTATGAATAATCTCAGGCAATGGCACTCTGCGGCCGTACACCCAATAAATGGCAAATAGCGTAAGTCAGTTCACTGCGGTTCAAAGTGTAGAAGTGGAAGTGATTCACGCCTTCACGGCTTAATACTTTGACCATCTCCATGGCGATGTTGGCGGCCACAAGGTTACGGGTAGTGGCATCCTGCTCCAGTCCTTCGTAGGCCTTATTCATCCAGCTTGGTATAGCCACATTGGTCATAGTGGCGAATTTTTGCAGCTGCTGGAAGTTGGTCACAGGCAAAATGCCCGGTACTATTTCTACATCTATACCAATAGCAGCACAGCGGTCGCGGTAACGTAAGTATTTTTCAGGGTCAAAAAAGAACTGGGTAATAGCACGGGACGCGCCAGCATCGACTTTGCGTTTTAAGTTCAGTAAATCAAACTGCGCATTGGGTGACTCAGGGTGAACTTCAGGGTAAGCCGCCACTGAAATATCAAAGTCAGCCACTGAACGTAAAATTTCAACTAAATCCGCGGCATACAAAGCTGGTTTTTCTTTATTGCCTGGCGGTAAATCGCCACGCAAAGCAACAATATGCCGAATGCCATTGTCCCAATAGTCTTTAGCAATACGCTCAAGTTCAGCACGGCTGGCATCCACACAAGTTAAATGCGGTGCAGCTATTAAGCCGGTACGTTGTTTAATCGATTTAATAATGTCGTGGGTACGGTCACGTTCGCCTGAGTTGGCACCATAAGTCACAGAAACAAAAGAAGGTGCCAAAGGCGCTAAACGTTCAATCGATTGCCATAAAGTGTTTTCCATCTGTTCTGTTTTAGGCGGAAAAAACTCAAAGCTAACGTTGACCTTGCCTGCCACATCCTGCAGGTTGCGGTTCATGGATTCTAAATACTGTGCGCTGACAAAAGACATATTATTTCTCACTTCACCCAGGCTGCGGCCTGAGCCTGACTATGTTTAGCTGCTTTGGCAGCGGCAATTTTTTGTTTGGCTAAAATGGCTAAGTCGGCATGCACACCACCAGCCGTCACCTGACGACCTGCGCCTGGGCCTTTTAACACCAACGGATTCTGTTGATACCAGTCGGACTCAATGACAAAAATATTGTCACAAGGCAAAATGGCTGCCAGCGGATCTGTCTGTTCTACCGCCACCAAGGACACCTGCGCCTTGGCTTTGCCTGCTGCTATCTTTAAATCGGCGACATAACGTAAGACTTTACCCGCTGCAGCTGCTTGTTGTTGCAGTGCTGCCAGTTCCTGATCCAGCACTTCACGCCCCGCCCAAAAGTCATCCATGCTGCCAGCACTTAACGAAGCGGGTAATAAAGGTTGTAATTCAATCTGGTCTATATCCAAAGCTAAATCTAGCTCACGGGCCAGCACCAGCAATTTACGTTGCACATCTTTACCTGATAAATCATCGCGTGGATCGGGTTCAGTCAGGCCCAATTGCTGCGCTTCTGAGACAAAATCCGAAAAAGCTTTGCTACCATCAAATTTTGCCAGCAACCAGGACAAAGTACCGGAGAAAATACCACTGATGCGATGTACTGTATCGCCGCTGCTTTTTAATTCCTGCAATAAACGTTGTACTGGCAAACCTGCACCTACAGTGGTATTACTCAGCCACTGCACCTGCTGCTGTTCAGCCGCTAGTTTAATCTGTTGATACTGCGCCAGTGGCAAAGTCACACCTTGTTTATTGGCGCTGATGAGGTCTAAACCTGCGTTGATAAACTGCGGATAACGCTCAGCAAAAGCACGGCTTGGGGTTAAATCCACCAACACTTTAGGTTCAGGTAACTGCTGCAGTGCCAGCTCCAACTGAGCTTCTGTATAAGCAGGAGCCAGAGCCAGCGCCTGTTGCCAATTGTGAATATCAATTTTTTCGGCAAAAAGTGCCTGACGGGAATTCAATACCCCTGCCAGTTTTAACTCAATTTGCCCCGTAAAGGCTTGTTGCTGTTTCGCTAACAAAGCTAGAAATTCTGCCCCCACGTTACCAGTACCAGCCACCACCACATTCAATTGGACCTGAGTTGGCAGTAATAATTGATGTAGCTCTGTTAGCTCTAACGAAGTTAAGGCAGGCTGAAATAACCATAATGCCAGTTGCTCATCTTCAAAATGAAAAGCAGCTTGCTGACGGTCTAACCAACGCCCTGCTACAGCATTGACTTGTTTCTGCTGGCGAGCTGCTGGCTTGACCCAGGCCACTGCATGAAAAGTCTGAGGATTCACCCGGGCAAAAACTTGTTGTCCCGCCAGATAACTTAACAAAGTATCCACCTGATGGCTGGCGACTATCCATTGATTTAACGCCTTAGGTGCGGCGAAGACTGTAATTTGTAAGACGGAAGCCACAGCTGCAGCAGTTAATTTGCAGTTATCCGGCACTGTCACTAAGGCCGCCTGTGTTAAGTCAGTTAAAAACTGCACTTCAATAGCGGCTTGTTGGCTGACTTTGCAGCCAGGGTGATTCGGCTCAAAACTGCTGCGCACTATCAATTCCGCCGGTGCATCCAATAAAGGACTTAAGGTTTTGGCATGCAACACCGGATTTCCCAGCTGAGCCAAAGTTAAAGCCTGTTGCCATGGCACCTGACGATAAGCTCGGGCTGAAGGAACTTTACGTGGGTCGGCGCTATAAATGGCATCGACATCAGTCCAGATATGAATAGCCTGAGCTTTAACCAGACGGCCTACTATAGTGGCAGAATAGTCACTGCCATTGCGGCCCAAAGTAATGCTGTTGCCTTGTAAATCGCGGGCTATATAGCCTGTTACTACTTTAATACCATTGGTTTCAAAAGGGGCCAGCCATGAAGAGGACACCTCGTATTGCACTTCATTGCCGTCCAAACGTAAAAAGTCACGGGCATCGATAGCTGTAGCCGCTAAGCCTTGTTGATTCAGTAAAGCCGCCAATAATTGGCTGGATAAACGCTCACCTGTGGCCAATACATCGTTAAATTGGTTAGTCGCCAAATGGCCCGGCACTTCAGCCAACCAGCTCTGTACTTTGCGGATAAGCACAGCCGCGTTTTGTTCATTTAAAGTGCGCTGAATAAGTAAGCTCAACTTTTCAGTCAGTTGCTGTAACAGCGCAGCAAACAGCTCTGGTTGTTCACGGCTGTCGATGAGCGCCAGTAATTCATCCGTAGTGTCGCCAGGGGCTGATACCACCACCCAGGCTTGTGGCTCTTTTGCCACAATAGCTGCGACTGCAGAAAAACGCTCAGCACTGGCTAAGCTGCTGCCACCGAATTTATGCACTGTATTTTTATGATTTAAGGTACTACTCATCACTCGCCACCTACCACAACACACTAAGTGCCGGGTTTAATCTGAATTGCTGTTGTTCGTTTTTTACAGGATCTGCAACTGCGGGCTCTGACTGAACCTGTTGTGTTTTAGTGTTTTGTTTGACAGCCGCATCTACAGCAGCAAAAGCCTGTGCCAGATCGGCTATTAAATCCTGAGCCTCTTCAATACCTACAGATAAACGAATTAAAGTCGGGCCTATACCTGCAGCTTTTTGTGTAGCTGCATCTAAAGAGGCATGAGTCATAGAACCTGGGTGGCAGATTAAGCTTTCAATACCACCTAAAGACTGAGCCAAAGTGAAACACTGCAGGGCTGCAAAAAACACTGGTAGATAGGCTTCATCGGCGGCTAAATCAAAACTCAGCATCGAACCAAAACCGTGCTGTTGTGCTTTGGCAATGGCATGACCCGGATGGTCTTTTAAGCCTGGGTAATAAACCCGCCCCACCAACGGCTGTTTTTGCAGGAAATCCACCACCAGCTCGGCATTGTGCTGATGTTGTTTAATTCGCGGCAGCAAAGTGCGCAGGCCACGTAAGGTTTGATAGGCATCAAAAGCACCACCAGTGACACCTAAACAGTTAGCCCACCATTTCAGCTCATCACCCACTGCGGCGTCTTTGGTAATTAAAGCACCACCAACTATATCGCTGTGGCCATTAATAAACTTCGTAGTGGAATGCACCACTATGTCAGCACCCAGCGCGATAGGATTTTGCAGAGCCGGTGATAAAAAGGTATTGTCTACCACCAGAATAGCGTTTAGTGTTTTTGCCAGCTCAGCAGCGGCTTTGACATCCGTAATTTGTAGCAATGGATTACTTGGCGTTTCCACCCAAATCATTTTCGGCTGTGCTGCTCTTACTTGTTCTGCCCAGTCGGTTTGCTGGAAATTGACGACCACCAGTTGAAAGGCTTTTTTACGAGTGGCTAAATTCAGGAATAAACGATAGCTGCCGCCGTAACAATCATGCGGAATGACTAAGGTATCTTCCGGGCCAATCAATTGCAGCGCCAACAAGCAGGCCGACATACCAGTGCCGGTAATTAACCCCTTAGCCCCACCTTCCAGCTCTGCTAATGCGTCGCCTAATAAATCTCGTGTTGGGTTATTAGAACGCGAATAATCGTATTTGCCCGGCTGCTTAAAAGCTTTGAGTTCATAAGTTGAGGTTAAATACAAAGGCGGCGTCACAGCACCATAAGCAGAGTCCTGCGCTATTCCGGCGCGGGCAGCTACTGTGGCTGAATGTGGTTTGCTCATAAAAAACCTCAAATTTAGATGTTTAGACGTCTAAAAGTATACTCAGCAAAAATAAGAAGTCAAAACATTTAGACGTCTGTACTATTAAATCTTGCGCAGAGTTTGTACTCGGGGGTATAAAGAAGTAAAATTTCGCCCAATTACGTTTACGTGCGCGACAACGTAGAAAAGGTCAGCAGACCACATAACTAAATTCAATCAAGGTATCCCTATGGCAAAGTGGAATGGTGAGTATGTTCACCCTTATGCGGAACACGGAAAGAAGTCCGAACAGGTGAAAAAGATTACAGTCTCAATCCCGTTGAACGTTTTGAAAGTGTTAACAGATGAAAGAACCCGCCGCCAGGTGAATAACCTGCGTCATGCCACCAACAGCGAATTATTATGTGAAGCGTTTTTGCATGCCTTCACTGGCCAGCCTTTGCCGGCAGATGAAGACTTACGCAAAGACAACCCACATCAGATCCCAGTGGAAGTGCGTAACATTTTAACCAGTATGGGTAAGCCAATTCCTGTGATCCAGGAAGCGGATTCAGACGAAGAGTAATACCGGATCAGAGCCTTGGCTCTGACCCACAGATCAGCTTGTCAATTCAAACCAGATTGTTCAATCCGGAGCGAATACCGTACATTGGGGTCAGAACTAAAGTTCTGACCCCATATAATTTTCAGGCATTGGCAAACGCGCCACTCCTGATGCCACAGCGGCTTCAGCCACTGCACGGGCGACGCGGGATAATAAACGTGGGTCCATGGGCTTTGGAATAATATACTGAGCACCAAACTCCAGTTTATCTACTTGGGCAGCTGTTAGCACAGCCTGAGATACTGGTTCTTTGGCAATAGCACGAATCGCCTGCACTGCTGCCAGTTTCATCTCATCATTAATCACTTTGGCACGCACGTCCAAAGCACCACGGAAGATAAAGGGGAAACACAAGACGTTATTAACCTGGTTCGGGTAATCCGAACGACCCGTTGCCATAATTAAATCGCTACGCTGGGCATGCGCCAGTTCAGGTTTAATTTCTGGATCCGGATTCGAACAGGCGAAAATCACCGGTTTATCGGCCATCAATTTTAAGGTTTCAGCAGGCAGAGCATCAGGTCCAGACACACCAACAAATACATCAGCGCCATCCATTGCCTCTTCCAATGTGCGTTTGTCGGTGTTATTGGCAAACAGCTCTTTGTATTGATTCAAATCGTTACGACGGGTATGGATCACGCCCTTAGTGTCGAGCATATAAATATGTTCGCGTTTCGCACCACATTTTATCAGCAGCTCCATACAGGCAATAGCCGCTGCACCTGCGCCTAAACAAACAATAACCACTTTACTGATGTCTTTGCCCTGAATTTCCAGCGCATTCAATAAACCTGCAGCTGTCACAATAGCTGTGCCGTGCTGATCATCATGAAAAACCGGAATATTGCAGCGTTTTATTAGCTCTTTTTCAATCTCAAAACACTCAGGCGACTTAATATCTTCCAGATTAATACCACCGAAAGTGTCGGCGATATTGGCCACTGTGTTAATAAACTCTTCCGTAGTACGATGCGTGACTTCTATATCTATAGAATCAAGGCCAGCAAAACGCTTGAATAATAAGGCTTTGCCTTCCATTACAGGTTTGGATGCCATAGGGCCTAAGTTACCTAAACCTAAAATAGCGGTGCCATTACTAATGACAGCCACCAAATTACCTTTGCCGGTGTATTTATAAACATCGTCTATATTATTGGCAATTTCACGCACAGGTTCAGCCACACCTGGGCTGTACGCCAGCGCGAGATCTTTGACTGTTTCAGCAGCTTTACTGATTTCAATACTGATTTTTCCCGGTTTAGGCTCGGCGTGATACTTCAGCGCCTGTTCTCGAAAATCTGACATAGGTAGAGGTTCCATGAGTAGGTAAGTATGCCCTGTGGGCTATGTTTTTCTATTTGTTATGAGTTGTGGTGCAACCCAAAAGGTGGCTCATTCTAAAGAGCAAGCCAGCCCTTTAGAACTACTAATTTTCAGATCGTACCAGTGTATACCCTTCGTACTTGAAGCTGCAGCTTTGTTGCCTGCGCGCTCTCGCCCCAGTCACATAGGACGACTATGCTCCTGGGGTCTCGCGCACTTGTCGCCTCCCTGCAACTCCAATTACTTTGGGTATAGTCACTGTTTAGCAGAACTCACACTGATGTTTTCGTTGTTCCGTCAGGTGCTTTTGTAGGGTAAACCTGTCCGAAGCAGACTGCTGAAAACTTCAACAACAAAGCTCTATACGTCTGTTATAACAAGTTTTACTTAGAGCGCCAAGGGCTAAAACCAGGCTAGTCAGACCAGAGAAAGGCAAAATGATAAAGCATGCAGTTTTCCTTCATCTTTAATCAGATACTTTTGACTAAAAACTGCGTAACTATGCAAAGGAGAAGAACGAGAATTAAATAAACCAAATAAAATCAAAAAGATAGAAAATAAATGTACACATAATAAGCAGACAACTTATGCAGGGCGAAATATTTTTTCTGCTACAAAAAATAAAGGCCGGAAACCGGCCTTTATCAGATTGGTCTTAAACAGTTAAAGCGAGGGCGTATTCTCGCCTTCTTTTTCAATCACTTCAGGTAACAAATCTTCGCGGCTTGCACCTAGTAACACAGCAATAGAACTTGCTACGTAAATTGAAGAATAAGTACCAATGGCAATACCAAACAATAAAGCGGCAGCGAAACCATGCAACAATGGGCCGCCTAAATAAAACAGCGCCACCAGTGACAAAGCGGTAGTGCCTGAGGTAATAGTAGTACGGCTCAGTGTAGAGGTAATAGCATCGTTCACTGTCTCTTCGACTGTGGCTTCACGCAACTTACGGAACATCTCACGGATACGGTCGAATACCACTATAGTATCGTTGATGGAATAACCGACCAAGGCTAACAAAGCTGCCAGCACGGTGAGATCAAACTCCATTCCGGTAATTGAGAACATCCCCATAGTCACTATCACATCGTGAATTAACGCAAGCACAGCACCTACTGAATAACGCCATTCAAAGCGGAAGGCGACATACATCATAATGCCGATAAAAGAGGCCAACAAAGCCAACATACCGTCATCTTTCAGCTCGTCACCGACTGAAGCACTCACCTGTTCAACGCGACGCTTGGTGACTTCGCCTTTTTCCACTTTTTGAATAGACTTAATGATCTGTTCGCCTACAACTGCCTGATCAACATCAGCCCTTGGTGCAATACGGATCATCACTTCAGTTGATGTACCAAAATATTGCACTATGGCATCAGGAAAACCGTCGGCCGCTAAAGCAGTACGGATTTTTGGCAAATCTGCTTGTTGCTCAAACCCTGCCTCTACCACTATACCGCCGGTAAAATCCAGACCAAAGTTAATACCTTTAGTAAAGATACTGAACAAGGACCCCAGTACCAACAACAAAGAAAGTATGATGGCCGGCGATTTGAAACGCATAAAATTGAGCGGTTCTTTAAAATCAAGAAACTTCATCATAATTCCTTATATAGGTAACTTTTCAACTTTACGGCCACCCCAGATCAGATTAACAAACAATCTGGACACGGTCACAGCGGTAAAGATAGAGGTGATAATACCCAAGGCTAAAGTCACAGCAAAACCTTTCACCGGGCCAGAACCTAAACCAAACAGGATAATCGCCACTAAGAAAGTAGTAATGTTGGAATCGGTAATAGTAGCAAAAGCTCTGTTATAACCTTCATGAATAGCTTGCTGCACAGAACGTCCATTCGCAAGTTCTTCCCGAATACGCTCGTTAATCAAGACGTTGGCATCAATCGCCATACCTATGGTCAGCAGGATACCCGCCATACCAGGTAAAGTCAGAGTGGCGCCAGGTACCATAGATAACACACCAATCAGTAGTACCACGTTACTGGCAAGCGCGACGTTGGCCACCATACCTACGCCTTTGTAGTACACCGCCATAAAAATCACAGTCAGCAGCATGCCCACCATAATAGCGTTAGTACCCAGCTCAATGTTCTCCTGACCCAGACTTGGGCCTATAGTACGTTCTTCTACAATTTGAATGGGAGCAATCAAAGCACCGGCACGTAATAACAGTGCCAAATTTTGCGCTTCAGCCGGACTGTCTACCCCTGTGATACGGAAACTGCGACCTAAACGCGCCTGAATAGTAGCGACGTTAATTACTTCTTCTTTTTTCTCAAGAATAGTGCGGCCTTGGGCGTCTTTTTTGTCCGTAGGCTTGTATTCAATGAATACAGTGGCCATTTGCTTACCAATAGCTTCTTTAGTGGCTTGCGAGAAGGTATTCCCCCCTTTGGCATCTAAATCGATATTCACCTGAGGACGGCTATACTCGTCGAAGCTACTATTGGCACCAATAATGTGGTTACCTGTCAGCATCACTCGTTTTTGCAGCAATACTGGACGACCCTGACGATCGTTATACAACTGTGCATTAGGCGGCACCCGACCGTCTATCGCACTTTGTAAATCACCAGCTTCATCTACCATACGAAATTCAAGAGTGGCCGTTGCACCTAAAATTTCTTTGGCGCGAGCTGTATCCTGCACACCGGGCAATTGGACCACGATACGCTCAGCGCCCTGGCGCTGCACTAAAGGTTCTGCCACACCAATGGCATTGACGCGGTTGCGGATGATGGTGATGTTTTGTGCCACTGCATCTTCACGTAATGCTTTGATTTTGATTTCACTAAAAGCTGCCACCAAGGTCAGATCATCAGCTTCGGTAAAAGTCATATCGCGGTCTTTACCGCTTAACAAGGTTTTAGCGGCAGCTAAATCTTCAGCACTACGGAAACTCAGGTTGACCTTTAAATTAGGCACGTCGGCAGTCACTGCACGGTAACGCACTTTGGCTTCACGTAAATCTGTGCGGTAGAGCAGCACTAAATCGTTAACGTTTTTTTCCATCGCAGTTTTCATGTCCACTTCCATCAGGAAATGCACACCACCACGTAAATCCAGACCCAATTTCATTGGGGCTGCACCTATAGCATCCAGCCAGGCCGGTGTAGCCGGAGCCAGATTTAACGCCGTAACGAAGTTGTCGCCCAAGATGTCATTAGCTACTTCACGGGCTTTTAACTGATCTTCTGTATTTAAAAAACGAACCAGCACCTGGCCTTTTTCCAATACAGCTGACTTCGGTGTTAAACCTTGTTGTGTAAAAGCTTTTTGCAGCTGTTCCACAGTTTGCTGAGTAACATCAGCACCACGGGTTGCATTGATTTGTAAGGACGGGTCATTGGGATAGAGATTCGGCAGGGCGTACAGCATGCTGACGCCCAGAACGATGATCACCAATAAGTACCGCCAGATAGAATTCTGGTTTAACACATTAAAATCCTTTTACAGTGATTTCATGGTGCCTTTCGGCAGTACGGCAGCGATAGCAGACTTCTGCACTGTGACTTCAGTGCTGTCGTTTAATGCGATAGCAACAAAATCTTTATCTTCTGCGATTTTAGCGATCCGACCCACTAAGCCACCTTGTGTTAAGACTTCATCACCTTTACCTAAAGCAGCCATCAGATTTTTATGCTCTTTGACACGTTTAGCTTGTGGACGGTAAATCAGGAAGTAGAAGATCAGACCAAAAGCCACCAGCATAATCAGTAAATCCCAACCACCACCAGCAGGTGCAGCAGCGGGAGTATTAGCATACGCATTGGAAATAAATAAACTCATTACATGTCCCCTAAAGTTTTAAATGAAAAAATTAAAAATGAACTCTTATTGTTCTGTCAGGCTATCTTCCAGCGGCGGTATATCCATACCCCGTTTCTGGTAAAACTCAGCCACAAAATCTTCCAGCTTTTGTTCAGCTATAGCTGCACGTAAGCCTTGCATTAACTTCTGATAATGATGCAAGTTATGGATGGTATTCAAGCGAGCGCCCAAAATCTCATTGCATCTGTCCAGATGGTGTAGATATGACCGAGAATAATTTTTACAAGTGTAGCAATCACATTCTGCATCTAAAGTTGAGGTGTCGTCTTTGTGTTTAGCGTTACGGATCTTAATCACACCAGTGCTGACAAACAAATGACCATTACGGGCATTGCGGGTTGGCATCACACAATCGAACATATCAATACCGCGGCGTACCGCTTCCACTATATCTTCAGGTTTACCCACACCCATTAAGTAACGTGGCTTGTGCTGTGGCATCTGGCCAGTAGTGTGATTAAGGATGTTAATCATATCCTCTTTCGGCTCACCTACGGATAAACCGCCTATGGCATAACCATCAAAGCCAATTTCTTCCAAACCTTGTAACGAGATATCCCGCAAATTCGGATACATACCGCCCTGAATAATACCAAAGAGCGCTGCCGGATTATCGCCATGTTCATCTTTACTGCGCTTAGCCCAGCGCAATGACATTTCCATTGATTTTTTGGCTTGCTGCTCTGTCGCCGGGTATGGCGTACATTCATCAAAAATCATCACGATGTCTGAGCCTAAATCACGTTGCACCTGCATGGAGCGCTCAGGTGTTAACATAATTTTTTCGCCATTGAGTGGTGAACGGAAAGTCACACCTTCTTCTTTGATTTTACGCAGTTCACCCAAGCTGAATACCTGGAAACCACCAGAATCCGTCAGAATAGGTTTGTGCCAGTGCATAAAATCATGCAAATCACCGTGTTTTTTGATGATTTCTGTGCCTGGGCGCAGCATTAAGTGGAAAGTATTACCTAAACAGATTTGTGCACCCGTCGCTTCCAGCTCTTCAGGCGTCATACCTTTGACTGTGCCATAAGTGCCCACAGGCATAAATGCAGGAGTTTCAACAATGCCGCGCTCGAATACGAGACGACCACGACGGGCCTTGCCGTCGGTTTTTAACAATTCAAATTTCACGTGCTACCTCAGTCTCTGCCAGAAAAACAGTCCGGCTTTTTTCGCGCACGATTGTAGCAGAACAAAAGGCCAAACCCCACCCTTAAAGCGGGATCTGGCTTGTGACGAATTTAGAGAATAAGCATCGCATCGCCGTAAGAATAAAAACGATATTCTTGCTCTATGGCGGTTTGATAGGCCCGCATCACATAGTCTTTTTGACTAAAAGCACTGACCAGCATAATCAGAGTGGACTCCGGCAGATGGAAGTTGGTGATCAAACCATCAATGACCTGAAACTGATAACCAGGGTAAATAAAAATTTTAGTATCGCCGCTGTAAGGCTGTAATGCCTTGCCTTGCTGTAATGCAATTTGAGCGGCAGATTCAAGCGAGCGCACCGAAGTAGTGCCTACAGCTACTACTCGGTTACCGCGGGCTTTACAGGCGTGAATGGCGTCCACCACTGCCTGATCCACTTCGATGTACTCCGCGTGCATCTGATGATCCAGTACATTATCCACCCGTACCGGCTGAAAAGTACCAGCCCCGACATGCAAAGTGACATAAGCAAACTCTACACCTTTAGCTTTTAAAGCAGCTAATAATGGCTCATCAAAATGCAAACCAGCAGTGGGCGCCGCGACAGCACCGGGCTTCTGATTATAGACAGTCTGATACCGCTGTTTATCTTCGTCGCTGTCAGGTCGGTCTATGTAAGGTGGCAGTGGCATATGCCCCAATCTGTCCAGCATCCCAAGCAAAGGTTCATCACCCAACAACTCCAGCTCAAATAAGGTGTCATGGCGCTGCAGCATTTTTAGCTTTGTGTTGTCATCAACCAGAATAATAGTATCTGGCTTTGGTGCTTTACTGGCGCGCACATGAGCTAAAAAGCGCTGACTATCCAGTACACGCTCAAGCAGAATTTCAACTTTACCGCCTGATTCTTTTTGACCAAATAAACGGGCTGGTATGACTCGGGTATTGTTAAATACCAATAAATCACCGCTGTTGAGTTGTGCTACCAAATCAGTGAACACCAGATGGGATAACTCACCTGTCTGGCGCTGCATTTTTAATAAACGACTGCTGGAACGTTCAGCCTTAGGAAAACGAGCGATCAGCTGCTCTGGCAGCTCAAAGGAAAAATCTTTTACTTGCATGTTATCTAGTCCGCTTTACCGACAAACTTTATTCCATCGGCTTTGATGCCGACATCCAAAGCGCTTTTACAGCGCGGCGTGCAGTCTACAAAGATGTTTTTTTCAACACAAGCTGTTTTTCCCAGCTGACACTGAGCACGAAATTTTCAGCTAAGCTTTGGAAAAACCAGAGACTCCTTCGTATGAATAATTACCTGCACTTGCTGCTGTTTAGTTTTTTAGTCTCACACACTGTTTTTGCCGAGCCAAAGGCACCGGCTGAACTTCATATCAGTACGCCTGTCTGGCCAGGCTTTACCAATGCCGACAGCAGTGGTGCTTACGCTGATTTGTTCCGTTTTATTTACCAAAAAGAACAGACTCAGCTGGTCTGGCATTTCAGTAATTACAGCCGCGCCATAGCACTGGTGCAACAAGGCAAATATCATATGGTGCCGGGACTGTCAGCGTATAAATCTCCCCGGCAGCACAATGCATTAGTGCTGTCAGAACAGCCTTTTGACACTGATTTAATAGTAGCCATTTACAACCCATCTCATACAACCGCGCCAGAACTGACCAAACTGCAGCATTATAAACTGGCTTGGGATCTGGCCTACGATTTACATTTAGTGCTGGGGTTAACGGAAAAAGGTTATGAGGTGTCGGATATTAAACAAGGACTGGAGCTGGTAAAAAATCGGCGGGTAGATATCTATCTGGCGGAAAAAAGTGAGCTGTTGCAATACCTGCAAGGTGAAACACCAATCAAACTGCAGCCTCTTCTATACAAGGAGTTACTACGAGACCCTATTTATCTGGCTTTTGCCGATAATGAAGCCGGTCTGGCGTTTAAAACTATCTGGGATCAACGTTTTAATGAGTTATATAAAACAGGTCAGTTGAAAACTTTTTATCGCCGCTATCCCCAACTGACCTTACCTAGACCAGATTAAGCCTTAGTCACTGCATTTTTGTTGCAGTACTTCAGTAATTAACTGCGCCATCTGACGATAACTGCGTAGCTTACTGGAGGTTGGACGCCAGGCCACGCCAATATCCCTATACGCCTGACCTGAACCTGGCTTCTGCGCCACCAACTCAGTGCCTCGCAGTAAACCGCTGTTAATTGCCATCTGTGGCATAAAAGTCACACCCAGCTTGTTGTTTACCATCTGACTTAAGGTATGCAGACTGGTAGCGAAAAACGGATTTACTTTACGGTTATCATCCAGCTCACAAGCCTTCACTGCATGACCTGTCATGCAGTGCTCCCGCTCCAGCAGGAAAATACTTTCATCCGGCCACTGGCTGATGTCCTGCTGAAAACCACGCTCCAGCCAGTCTTTGTGCAGTACAAGTTTAAAAGGATCTTGTGCCAGCACTTCGGTGTGTAAAGTGCCAGTGTCATAGGGCAAAGCTAACAGCACGAGATCCAACCGGCCTTCAATTAAGGACTGTAATGAGTTCTCGGTCGTGTCTTCGCGCAGTAATAATTGCAGTTCAGGAAAACGCTCACGCGCTAAAGCCATCACTTCACTCAGTACAAAGGGAGCAATAGTTGGAATACAACCTAAACGCAAAGGTCCTGCCATTGGCTTGCCCTGACATTTGGCAAACTCAGTCAGCTCCTCGCATTGTTCCACTATATAACGAGCCTGGCGTACGACATCTTCCCCCAAAGGGGTAAAAATAAAAGTCTTATGATCACGCTCCAGCAGTTGCGCATTCATTGTCTCTTCCAGGTTAGCAATAGCGGCACTTAAAGTGGACTGGCCTATATAACAAGCTTCAGCAGCTCGGCCGAAATGCTGATGCTCATGCAATGCCAAAAGGTACTGCAGTTGTTTGATACTGGGAACACGTTTCATCTTTTATTCCGATGATTAAGCTTAGTTAAAACCAATTTAATCGAATAATACCGAAAAAGCAAAGCCACAGCTCTGAGCTATGCGACGAAGCCAGACAAAGCATTGCCAACAGTTGCGGCATTATGCCCCTCTATGGAGATAAAAAAATCCCGGCGATAAGCCGGGATCCTCAGAAAGGCAAACAATGGCATTAAGCGCCAAATATCGCCTTGATGATGTAGAAAAATACGATAGCTAAACCCGCGCCTACAGGCAAAGTAACAACCCAAGATACAAAGATGTTACGGATCACGCCCAAATTCAGCGCTGCTATACCGCGAGCCATACCTACACCTAATACAGCACCCACCAGAGTTTGAGTGGTAGAGATAGGCAAACCTATACCTGAGGCAATGACTACTGTACTGGCCGCTGCAATTTCAGCAGCAAAACCACGGCTTGGCGTCAGGTGGGTGATGTTTTCGCCTATAGTGCGGATCACTTTAGCACCCAAAGTTGCCAGACCTATTACGATACCTACAGCACCTAAAGGAAGGATCCACCAGTCTAATGCTACTTTATCCAGGATCTGACCGCCGGACTGGATAATACCTACTACGGCAGCCAAAGGTCCTATTGCATTAGCAACATCGTTTGAACCATGAGCGAAAGCCATACAACAGGCAGTGAAAATCATCAGAATACCGAAGATACGCTCTACGTTATTAAAATGCATTTCCTTATCAGCTTCAGGATCGATTTTCAGACGGCTGATCGCAAATTTACCAATCAACGCTACGGACAAGGCAATACCAAAACAAACCAGCAAACCTTCAGAAGTAGACAGGTTCAAACCTACGTGTTTTAAACCTTTACTGACGGTGACAAAAGCCATGATAAAAGCGGCGAAAAACATATAAAAAGGTACGTACTTTTTTGCCGCTTCCAAAGGTTTATCTGTATCAAAAATCAAGCGCTGAGCACTCATAAAAATCAGATAAGCCAGAATACCAGAAAGTACAGGTGTCACGACCCAACTACCAACTATGCTTGTCACCTCATCCCAGTGCACGTATTCCATGCCTACGCCAACAGAGGCAAAGCCGATGATAGCGCCAACAATAGAATGTGTCGTAGACACAGGCCAGCCAAAATGAGTAGCGACCAATAACCAGGTACCAGCCGCCAATAAAGAAGCAATCATGCCATACACTAAAAGTTCTGGCACAGCTTTAAAAGCTTCCGCATCGACTATGCCGCTGCGGATAGTGGATGTCACTTCACCACCTGCTAACCAGGCACCGGCCGCTTCAAAAATTGCAGCAACAATCAGAGCCTGTTTCAGAGTCAAAGCTTTAGAGCCTACTGAGGTTCCCATAGCGTTGGCAACGTCATTCGCCCCGACACCATAGGCCATAAAAAAGCCAAATACAGCGGCAATAATAATCAGCAATAAGCCGTATTGAGAAATAATTTCCATCGTTGAATTACCTTAAGAATTAACGGGCTAACATGATTTCGAGTCGTGAACCTACTTTTAAGGCTGAATCAGCTAAGTCGCCAACCCACTCCAAAGTACGGTACAGAAACATCACATCAACCGGATTCATTTCGGCTTCTGCTTTACGGACAAATTTGCGCAGACTGATTTGCAACTGATCGGTGTCATGTTCAATTTCGTCAATACGTTCAACCATTTTGATCACCAACTCTACTTCACGGCCACGGAAACCCGTTTCCAGCAGTTCGTCCAGTTCGTTAATGGCTTCACAGGCTAATTCAACGGCGTCGATGCAACGCTGTAAATAGGCTTTAAACTCCACCTGAATAGGCATAGGAATTTCTAATTCGCGACCTAAAACACGACCAGTAATATCTTTGGCTTTGTTCGCAATTTTATCTTGTTGCGATACCAGTTCCAGCAGATCCGTTCTGTCGACAGGTAAAAATAATCCACGTGGCAAATGCACACGGATATCACGTTTTAATTTGTCAGCATCCTTTTCTAACGCTACAAGTGCTTTGCGAACTTCAGCCGCTTTTTCCCAGTCTCTTAAAAATACTGCATCGAAAAATGGTAGTAATAACAGGCTGGCATCAAATACCTTTTTGATGTGTTCTTCTAAAGGCTTGATTGGTGATTTCGCAAAAACCGCCAAAAAATGATTTGGCATAAGTGTGCCTCTTGCTGTTGAGTTAATGAAAACCGGCGCGCATTGTACTGCAATCAAGATGTAATAAAAACGTCTTAAACAGCAGTAATAAGAAAAGCCTGATAAAACATAGTTTTTATCAGGCTTTTATGACAGATTTATGGGGAAATTTTTAACTACGGGCGTCTTGCTCTAGTCTTTCATCATCAGCATGACGCACGTCTTTGCCTTTGACCAAAAAGACAATGTATTCCGCAACGTTCTTACAGCGATCGCCAATACGCTCCATCGAGCGGGCAGACCACAATACATTCATGATCTTAGGGATAGAACGTGGATCCTCCATCATATAAGTCATCAGCTGACGGGTGATGGCTTCGTATTCGCGGTCCACTTTTTTATCTTCACGGTGCACAGCTAAAGCTGCTTCTACGTCCATACGCGCAAAAGCATCCAACACATCATGCAACATTTGGGCGACATGGCGGCCCATATTGTCCAAATTGACCAATAAGTCTTGCTGAGCGCTGTTAAAGGACTCCAACGCCACTTTAGCAATACGCTCAGCTTCGTCGCCGATACGTTCTAAATCAGAAATAGTTTTGACGATCGCCATAATCAGACGCAAATCACTGGCCGCTGGTTGGCGCTTGGCAATAATTCGGGTGCACTCGTGGTCAATTTTAATTTCCCAGTCGTTGACCTTTAAATCATTGGCAATCACCTGACGGGCTAATTCAGCATCACTACTGGCAATTGCATTTAAAGCGTCAGCCAGTTGCTGCTCAATTAAACCGCCCATTGCCATCACATGGTTACGAACCTGCTCAATTTCTTCGTTGAACTGGCTGGAAATGTGCTTCGTTAAATTCATTTTATCCATCGCTTTCCCCTCCAATACCCAAGCTCTTGCATTTCTCGTTCAGTTTAACCTTGCGGCTACTGCAATTACTTTGGATATGACTTTAATTAATTAACCAAAACGACCTGTGATGTAATCTTCAGTTTGTTGCTGCGATGGATTGGTAAACATCTTATTGGTGGCATCAAACTCAATTAAATCACCCATATACATAAAGGCAGTATAGTCGGATACCCGGGCAGCCTGTTGCATATTGTGGGTAACAATCACAATAGTGTATTTATCTTTCAGCTCATAAATCAGCTCTTCAATTTTCAGTGTAGAAATAGGGTCCAAAGCTGAAGCGGGTTCATCCAGCAACAAGACTTCTGGTTCAATCGCAATAGCGCGGGCGATCACCAGACGTTGCTGCTGACCACCGGACAGACCAAAAGCGTTGTCATGCAGACGATCTTTCACTTCATTCCACAAGGCGGCCCCTTTGAGTGAAGTTTCTACCACTTCATCCAGAATACGTTTGTCTTTGACGCCTTGCAGACGCAGGCCATAGGCTACGTTCTCATAAATACTTTTTGGAAAAGGATTCGGCTTCTGGAACACCATACCAACCTGACGGCGCAGCTCAGCTACGTCCACTTTCGGGTCGTAGATATTCTGGCTATCCATTAAAATCTCACCTTCAATACGACAAATATCCACTAAGTCATTCATCCGGTTAAAACAACGTAATAAAGTCGACTTACCGCAGCCTGAAGGACCGATAAAAGCTGTGACACGCTTCTCCGGTATTGTCATATTGACGCTTTTTAACGCCAGTGCATCACCGTAATACAGTTTCAGATCATTAACCTGAAGTTTGATTTTTTCATCCGATAATTTCAATTCGGTTTCTACCGGTGGAGCTGTTAATTTATCTTGATTCATCTTCGTTACCATTCTATGAATTTGGTCTGTGAAATTGGCTTAGCATACAAGGCCTGCCATCCAGGCCCGTCGCGTTCTAATCTGTATCGCTGCGGTATTTTTCACGTAATCTGTTACGCATATAAATAGCCGCCATATTCAGCACCACAATCAATAACACCAGGACCAGCGCAGTGGCATAGAGCAAAGGGCGCGAGGCTTCGACGTTTGGACTCTGGAAACCCACATCAAACACATGGAAACCTAAGTGCATGATCTTTTGGTCTAAATGAATAAACGGAAAGTTGCCATCTATAGGTAAAGTCGGAGCTAACTTCACTACCCCAACCAGCATCAACGGCGCTACCTCACCTGCAGCACGGGCCACAGCTAAGATTAAACCTGTCATCATAGCCGGAGTCGCCAGCGGCACTACCACTTTCCATAAAGTTTCAGATTTAGTCGCGCCCAGCGCCAGACTACCCATACGAATAGTACTTGGAATACGGGACAAGCCTTCTTCGGTGGAGACAATCACTACGGGCAGAGTTAACAAGGCCAGCGTTAATGAAGCCCAGAATAAACCCGGAGTACCAAAAGTCGGGCTTGGCAAAGCTTCAGGGTAAAACAGCTGGTCTATGCTGCCGCCCATGATGTAAACAAAGAAACCTAAACCAAAGACACCATAAACAATAGAAGGTACACCAGCCAGGTTATAGACCGAAATCCGGATGATCTTCAGAAGTGGCCCTTGTTTGGCATATTCGCGAAGGTAAATAGCGGCCAGTACACCAAAAGGCGTAACGATAATAGCCATTAAAATCACCATGGTGACAGTACCAAAAATGGCCGGGAAAATACCACCTTCAGTATTAGCTTCACGCGGCTCTTCTGTCAGAAAACCTGCTATACCACTGAAATAATGTCTGGTTTTTTGCCAGACCGACAT
Source organism: Rheinheimera tangshanensis (assembly GCF_014645135.1). Taxonomy (GTDB): domain Bacteria; phylum Pseudomonadota; class Gammaproteobacteria; order Enterobacterales; family Alteromonadaceae; genus Pararheinheimera; species Pararheinheimera tangshanensis. Next base: position 151,632 of record NZ_BMLH01000004.1, on the reverse strand, counting down.
ATCGTTAGGTGCATAGGCGTTCACAATATTTGCCAGCGAAATAGTCACTTCACGCCCTTCAGCTGTGCGCGCTATCAAGGTGTCACGGTTGGACTCTGCGCGTAGTTGATCCAGTTTTTGCTGGATCACTTCGTATTCATCGCTCAATACTTTGTTTTCAGCAGCAGCCTGAGCTTTAAACTCAGCCAGTTCAGCTTCTGAGACTTGCTCCAACACCAGACGACGCTCGGTTAAACGCAACTTCTCAATCTGATTGTTGATACGGCTGATGTCATTTTTTTCGATATCTTTCATTTGTTGAAAGATAGCGTTCGCACGCTCAACCCGTTGCATCAGCTCCGGCCACATAGCCACACCTTCTGCAATCAGCTTATCCCCTTCGGTCAGCTTTAACGGAAAACCATAAAAGTTACCGCGTTCACGGCGCTCCAGTGCAATAGCACCTTCTGGCACGGTCCAACCACTGATCTCATAATCCATATACCAGGAAAAGTCGCGGCCGTAGACATCACGGTTACCTACTTTCACCAGATAACGGGTGACAGACTCCAGTTCTGCCGGCACTGTCGCGCCCGATTCACGCAGCATCACAGCGGACACTGTCTCAGCACGCACCAACTCACCCATAATGGTTTTTTTCTGGCCTGATTCTGGTGCCCATTCCGTTTGCTGCAAATCTGCAGGCCAGAAATGACTGCCACCACGCACTACAATCAAACCTAACACACCCACCACCATCACCAGACACAGGGCGATGGCACCGGCGTTTAACCAAATCCAGGGAGTCCCTGATCTGAACCAGGCTGTTACGCCAAATAAAGATTTCATCAAAGTGCCCCTTAATTACAGATTGCTGAAGCGTTGACGTAAACGCTGCCGTATCACTTCGGCGAGGGTATTAAAGACAAAGGTAAAGACGAAAAGCACCAATGCTGCCAGGAACAATACCCGGAAGTGCGTGCTGCCTACTGCGGTTTCAGGCAGTTCAACCGCAATATTGGCGGATAACGTACGCATACCTTCAAAGATATTGAAGTTCACCACCGGGCTGTTGCCTGTGGCCATTAATACGATCATAGTTTCACCCACGGCGCGGCCAAAGCCCACCATCACAGCAGCAAATACACCAGGGCTTGCTGTAGGTAACACAACACCGACCATGGTTTGCCATGGCGTTGCGCCTAAAGCCAATGAGCCCTGAGTTAAATGGCGAGGTACGTTAAAAATCGCATCTTCGGCAATGGAGAAGATATTTGGAATTACCGCAAAACCCATGGCAATCCCTACAATCAGCGCATTACGCTGGTCATAATTAATGCCGTTGTCGGTAAACCACTGACGTAAGCTGCCATCAAAGAAAGTGTTATCAATCATTGGGCTGGCGCTAATCGCCAGATAACCAAACAAAATAATGACCGGCACTAAAAAGGCTGCTTCCCAGCCTAAACCGAAACGGTTACGGACAGATTCCGGCATATAACGCCATAAGTACGCGGCTGCCAGCATCATAAATGGCATCAGCAGCAGAATGGCAAATACAGCACTTAGATACTCTTCAATAAAGGGCGCCAGCCATAAACCAGCCAGGAATCCCAGAATGACGGTGGGTAAAGCAGCCATAATTTCGATGGTTGGTTTGACCTTACCGCGTAGCACTGGCGTCATAAAGTAGGCGACATAAATCGCGCTCATGATGGCAAGTGGTGTCGCAAATAACATGGCAAAAAAGGCAGCTTTTAGCGTACCTATCGCTAGCGGCACCATGCTCATTTTGGCTTCAAATTCATCAGAACCCGCAGAGGCCTGCCAAATATATTTGCCTTCATCACGGCCTTCGTACCAAACTTCATTCCATAGCGCAGTATAGGATACATCCGGATGAGCATTTTCCAGCTCAAACTTGTGCATCTGACCTTTGTCGTCCAGCATCAGGAAATTAGTATTGATAGGCGATATAGCAATTTGTTTTGCCACCAAGCCATCATCAAAGCTTTCTAAAAACAAAGTGCGGGCTGAAGTGCCGTAATGAATACCTAAATGACCTTTATCATCTATGGCCATAAAACCTTTACGGGAGTACTCAGAATCAATTTGAGTGATGGCACCGGGGTGCTTCTCAAAATCGCGGATTTGTTTTAAGTCAAAGTTGTTGTGCTGATCCCGCACTAAAAACCACTGGCTTAATTCACCTGTAGAGGAGCCCACCACCAAGGACACAGTACCGACCAGAAACTCCATAGCGGTGATTTGTGCACCTGAAGGCACTGCATTCACACTTTGGACTAAACGCGCTTCTTGTGGGTTGTTAATAGCGTAATAATGGATTTGACCTTGGCTATCAGCAACAAACAAATTCTGAAAGGTATTATCGATCAGAATTTTACTGGCAGATTTCGGCGGGTCTGGCAACGTATAATCCGTGCGCACTACGGTCGTTTCGCCGGTCAGGAATACAGTTTCTGCCACCATATTCGACAAGACTAAACGACCATCAGCCGTATACGCACTCAACATCCGGTTTTCATCTTTTTCCTGTATAGCAACAGCCACCAGAGCCTGGCCTTGCGCATCGACCTGCAGCGGCGCTTCGCCTAATGGATAACTGACCTTTGGATTCACCTGCCGTTTGTCATTAGGATAACTCAGCAGATACTCGTGCTTAGCAATTAATGCCTGGCCATTGGATAAACCTAAAATAATAGTGCCAGTACGTGGGTCTGCTTTACCAAAGGCAGTCACTGTGGCGCCAGCGGGTAAAGCCAGTTGAACTTGTTGCTTTATTTCACCCGTTTCAGCGTTAAAAAACTGCAACTTCGCATCTGAGCTGACTGTTAATCCCACCTCACCGTAGCGCTCAATACTGCTATGCAGCGGTTGTGCAGCAGGGCTTTGATAGCTGGTTTTCTGTTCTACTGAAGCGGAAGAAAACAAAGGCCCTACTTCAGAAAACAGATAAACAAATATAGTGGCAAAAGCCAGCACCACACTGATGCCGGCAAAGCTGATGCCATATTTGGAGATTTTATCTTTAATAGCACGCCAGCGCCGTAATCGGGCCCGACGTTCACCAGTTGGCAGCAAAGAACGCGGAGAATCACCGACAGACTGCTGACTTGGATGGGTTGAGTGCATAGTTGCGATACCACCAGTTACTTTAAGATGCTGGCAACTATAGTAGAGTTTTATGACGGAAATATTACAGAGTGGTTTTTTGTCATATAAATGACACAAAACAAGTCAGGTAGAAATAAATCAAACTATTGTTTTTAATAGAAAAAACAAGGCACCCAGAAGGTGCCTTGTTGTAATCAATACAACTTATTTAATGCCTAAATCAGCCAGAGCTTTCGCAGCCACTGTCGCCGGTACTGGCACATAACCGTCGTGCGCAACTACGTCCTGACCATTTTTCGACAATACGAAGCGAACAAATTCACGCTCTAAAGGCAGCATTTCTTTGTTTGGATGCTTGTTGACATAAACATACAGGAAACGTGATAACGGGTATTTACCATCTAAAGCGTGGTCTGCATTGGGTGCATAAAACGGCTCGCCTTCTTTTTTCGCTAAAGGTAAAGCACGCACGCTTGATGTGATATAGCCGATACCTGAGTAGCCGATACCGTTGATAGATTCACTAATACCCTGAACTACTGAAGCAGAACCTGGCTGTTCGTTAATGCTGGATTTAAAGTCGCCGCCACACAACGCCACATCTTTAAAGTAACCATAAGTACCAGACACTGCATTACGACTGTACATAGTGAAATCACGGTTTGCCCAAGCGCCTTCCATACCTAATTGACCCCAACGAGTCACATCTTCTTTGTAACCACATTTACGAGTTGCAGAGAAAATAGCGTCGACCTGAGCAATAGTCAGACCTTTTAGCGGGTTGTCTTTGTTAACGTAGACAGCTAACAAATCGATAGCGACTGGAATAGCCATTGGCTTATAACCGTACTTAGCTTCGAAATCCTGCACTTCTGATGGCTTCATCGCACGGCTCATAGGGCCAAAGTTTGACGTGCCTTCAGTTAAGGCGGTAGGAGCAGTGGAAGAACCAGCGCCCTGGATTTGAATATTCACGTTCGGGTATTGTTTACGGAATTCTTCAGCCCATTTAGTCATCAGGTTGTTTAACGTATCAGAACCTATGCTGGAAATATTGCCTGAAACACCTGTGGCTTTCACATAAGCAGGTAATTTAGGATCGGCTTCGATAATGGCCGCCTGAGCGGTCAGGCCTAAACTGGCTGCGATCAAACTTAATGAAGTTAATAACTTTGCTACTTTCACGTTGCTCTCCTCACAACAGACGACATGTCTGCTCGTGGTTCAGGTTGTTTTCTGAGACTCATCATAAGAAAGAAATATGACACTAATATGACGAAACAAAAGAACATCTTTTGAGCTGCATCAGTTTTTTTGAAATTGTCTGAAGAATTGCGACGACTTGACTGTCAAAAACTAGCCAGAGGGCTACAATGGGGTAAGCCAAATCTGGCTAACTCACTGTTTTTTCATAAATGTTTTGCATTTTTATCAGTTTTCCGCCGTTTCCGGGAGTAAGGTTGTATGAAGCAGTTAATTTTAACCGTTATAGGTCAAGATAAAGCAGGTTTAGTAGAACAACTCGCCACTGTGATTGCCAGCCATCAGGGTAATTGGATGGCCAGTAACTTGAGTCATTTGGGTGGATATTTCGCTGGTATATTGCAACTTGAAGTGCCTGAAGAACATTTGTTTGGGTTAACAACAGAATTAGAACGCATGTCTGATCTGGATATTAAAATTCAGCAAGGTCTGGATTCAGAAATACATCCGGATAAACAGCTGCAATTTGTTATTACTGGCAATGACAGACCGGGCATAGTGCGCGAGTTATCCAGCGTGATCAAACACAAAGGCGCCAATATCACTCATTTTGAAAGCTCCAAACAAAGTGCTCCAAACTGGGGGGTACCTTTGTTTCACGCCATAGCTACAGTTCAACTGCCTGCAGGACTCAATAAAGATGAAGTGGTGAAAGCTCTGGAAGCGATAGCCTCTGACGTCGTAGTTGATGTTGAGCATTAACAGGCTGTAAGAAATATTCCTGTATATAAAGGATCAAGGCTATTGATCCTTTCATCAGTCTGTCATAAAACTGCCATAGAGTAGCTCCTACACCCGATCAGGAGCGCGTTATGGTCATTACAGAGCTAATACATACTGTGAGCGATACGAATTATTTTCCCCGAGAATTAAGCTGGCTGTCTTTTAATGGCCGAGTGCTGCAAGAAGCTGCGGATGAGCGCAACCCGTTGATTGAGCGATTACGCTTTTTAGGTATTTACTCCAACAACATGGATGAGTTTTTCCGGGTTCGGGTCGCGGATGTCAAACGCCGTATCCTGCTGAAAAAATACCATGCTGACGAGCAGGAAGACGCTGAACAGTTACTGCACGATATTCAGCATATAGTGCTGCATATGGGTGAGCGCTTTAACAAAATTTATGACGACTTACAGCAGGAACTGCGTAAACACAATATTGAGTTAATTGATAACTTTAAACTGACCGATGCTCAGGCGCAGTGGGCCAGAAGTTTCTATCGCAGCGAAATACAGAGGCATTTATCACCCATTATTTTATCAGCGGAAGAAGTCAAACTCGCCAAGCATTTAGAAGATAACGCCACCTATCTGATGGTCGAGATGACGGGAGCCAACAAAGCCGAATACGCCATAGTGCAGGTGCCTACCGATGCGATGTCACGTTTTGTTGAACTGCCGCTGCATTTAAACAAAAGCAAAAAGAAAGGCCGCTATCGCCGGCAGATTATTTTGCTCGACGACATCATAGTGCACTGCTTAAAAGATTTGTTTAATGGCTTTTTTGACTTCTGTGAAATTCAGGCCTTCTCACTGAAGCTGACCCGTGACGCCGAATACAATATCAGTGACACACTGGATCAGTCTTTGATTGACAAGATGTCCAAAGGCATTAAACAACGCTTAAAGTCTGAGCCTGTTCGTATGGTGTATGACAGCCATATGCCAGAACATATGCTGAAAATGTTGAAAAAGCTGCTCGGCTACAGCTCTTACGATTCCTTAATTCCTGGTGGTAAATACCGCAACTTTAAAGACTTTATCGGCTTTCCAAATATTGGCCATCCGTCTTTAGAATTTCCACCTATGCCGGTATTAAAAAGCCCGGAATTTGAACGCCACACCACCAGTTTTGAAGCGATCCGTACTTCAGATATCTTGTTGTACTACCCTTATCACAGCTTTGGTTATTTCACGGAATGGGTACGTCAGGCCTCTTTTGACCCCAAAGTCACCAGTATTAAAATGACCATGTACCGAGTCGCTAAAAACTCCCGGGTGATCCACTCTTTGCTGGATGCGGTGCGTAATGGCAAACAAGTGACAGTGGTCGTCGAGTTAAAAGCCCGTTTTGATGAAGAAAACAACATCAACTGGGCACGACGCATGACAGAAGCAGGTATTGAAGTGATCTTTGGTCTGCAGACCTTAAAAATTCACTCCAAACTCTGTTTAATCACCCGGCAGGAAAAAGGCAAAACTCAGAAGTTTGCTCATGTAGGCACAGGTAACTTTAACGAGAAAACCGCCCGAATATACACAGATATGAGCTTGTTCACCTGCCATAGCGAAATTTGTGACGAAGTGGATCAGGTGTTTGAGTTTATTCAGTACAGCTACAAGCCGTTCCAATTTAACCATTTGATTGTCTCTCCAACCTGGAGCCGGCCTAAACTGAGTGCCTTGATAGAACGTGAAACCAGTTTTGCTACTTCTGGTCGAAAAGCTGAAATTACGCTGAAAATCAATAACCTGGTGGATAACCAGATCATAGATTTACTCTATAAAGCCAGTATGGCAGGAGTGAAGATCCGTATTATGGTGCGCGGTATGTGTTCGCTGATCCCTGGTATTAAAGGCTTGAGCGACAATATTCATGTCACAAGTGTCCTGGACAGATTCCTTGAGCATGCCCGGGTTTATGTATTTAACAATGGCGGCGAAACGGACTTGTATATCTCCTCCGCCGACTGGATGACACGAAATCTGGATCAAAGGGTCGAAGTGGGTGTGCCTATTTACGATGCAGCTATTAAGCAGCAAATTCTGACCACACTGGATATCCAGTGGCATGACAACGTCAAGGCGCGGATTATTGATAAAGATCAAAGCAACCACTATGTAAAAAGAGGCAATAAGCGTAGCATTCGCTCCCAACAGGAAATCTATGACTACTTTGCTGTGTTGCAGCAATCCACTTAGGCCGGAACATGACCCATTGGACTAGCGCGGACTCCAGCGCAGATACCTCAAACGCCAACTATATGGCAGCTGTTGATTTAGGTTCCAACAGTTTTCATATGGTCATAGCCCGTGTTGTCGACGGTGCTTTACAACTACTACACCGCGAAAAACAAAAAGTGCAGCTGGCTGAGGGTTTAACAGAGGATTTACTGCTGACCGAAGAAGCCATGTTACGTGGTCTTGCTGTGCTGACTCAGTTTGCCGACACTTTAAAGCCTGTCCCCACTGAATCAGTGCGGGTGATTGCCACTTACACCTTAAGACGGGCTAAAAACAGCGCTATGTTTTTACGCCGGGCTCAGGCGATATTCCCCTTCCCTATTGAAGTGATTTCAGGTCAGGAAGAAGCACGTTTTATTTATCAGGGTGTGGCGCATTTTGAACATTATCAGGGCAGGCGTCTGGTGATGGATATAGGCGGCGGTAGCACTGAGTTTGCGATAGGCGAAGGTTTTCAGCCATTGAAACTGGCCAGTCGCAATATGGGCTGTGTCAGCTATGCGCAACTGCATTTCCCCAATGGCCGGATCAGTAATAAGAAGTTTGAACGGGCTATTCTGCAAGCTGAGCAGGAACTGGAGCCTATAGTCTCGGCCTACCGTGAAACCGGCTGGCAACAAGTCGTCGGTACATCCGGCACGATAAAAACCATCCGCGATATTATTGTGGGGTTAGGCTGGCATCCGGTCTGTATTGAGCTTGAACAGCTGTTGCAATTAAAAGACTTGTTAGTCGCTCAGGAAAATAGTCTGCAGCTGGATTTACCTGGTTTAGCCGACGATCGTAAGTTATTGATTTGCTCAGGCTTAGCTATTCTGATCGCGGCTTTTAATATGCTTGGTATCTTGCAAATGTATTATGTCGATGCCGCACTTCGTGAAGGTGTGCTGTATGAGATGAGCGATCGTCTGCATCATCACGATATTCGCGAGCATACCATTCAAAGCCTCATCAAAAGATATAGCATAGACACAGCTCAGGCCGACAGAGTGCGCAGGACCGCACTGGAATTGTTTGCTCAGTTACGCACCAGCTGGAACTTAACAGATGAAATGGCCGATTTACTCAGTTGGGCTGCCACTGTTTATGAAATTGGTTTACACATCAATTCCTCCAGCGTGCAGCGTCACTCGTCTTATATTTTAAAAAATGCCAATTTGCCCGGCTTTAACCAGGAACAGCAGCAGTTGCTTGCGACCTTAGTCCGCTCTCACCGCCGCAAAATTAAAAGCGAAGATTTGTCGCAATTTTATTTGTACAACACAAGCACAGTCGTGTCCCTACTGGTGCTGCTGCGGCTGGCCGTTTTACTGAATCAAAAACGCCGTGACGATTTTTTACCCGAGCTCAAAGCTCAAGGCCAAAATCAACAGTTGTGCCTGCAACTACCCAAAGCATGGCTGGAACAACAGCCATTATTAGTCGCTGATCTCCAGCAGGAGCAATTGCATCTGAAAAAGATTGCCTTTGTGCTCGACTGCCCCTATTTAATAGAGTGCAGTTTGCAAAGCCCGGGGTTCGACCCAGCCAGCGCAGAAGACGACTCGTAGTAAAAAGCCGTAACAGGCGAAAGGAAAAGTTACAGATGCCACAAATTTTTAGTAACGACGCCATTAGCAGAGCCTTATTGCTGGTAATACTAGGTGCAGGAGTATTCTTTTTTATCGGTTTTCTGGTGCCTGTGCTGGCGGCTCTGATTATCTGCTTTGCCAGTTGGCCTTTGTATCGCCACTTACTGAACTATTGCCGCAACAATTCCACCTTAGCAGCTAGCGTCGCTATTGTTGCTATCGTATTAGGTCTGGTGATCCCGCTGGCTCTGGTATTCAGCTATGCGATGGAAGAGATCAAAGCCTGGATAGAATGGCTGAAATATGCCAATGAACATGGCGCTGCAGTACCTGAATGGCTTAAAGCCTTGCCCGGTATCGGTGACACCTTAGCTGGCTATTGGCAAATCTACTTAGGCGAGCCTCACCAGTTGGGACAAGTGGTCAGTCTGGTCAGCGGTGAACAAATAGGTGGCATTTCCAAATGGGTGCTGAATTTCGGCTGGACCACAGCAGGCTTTATGCTAACGTTGTTATTTATGTTAATCACGCTGTTTTTTCTGTACAAAGACGGTGAAAGGTTAGCCTGGCAGCTGGATACTGTCGGCGAACGTATATTACCAGACCGCTGGAACCGTTTTTCCCGCGTTGTGCCTGCGACGGTCAGCTCCACTGTTATAGGTATGACTATTATCGCTATAGGCGAAGGAGTGGTGTTAGGTGTTGCCTACTGGATTGCCGGCGTCCCTTCCCCTGTGGCTTTTGGCGTGTTAACTGGTTTTATGGCCCTTATTCCGGGCGGTGCGCCCTTGTCATTTAGCTTGATTTCGATTTATCTGATTGGCACCGGCGATTTAACCGCAGGCGTTGGCTTGTTTTTATGGGGCAGTATTGAGCTTTTTATTGTCGACAAAACCATTCGGCCTACACTAGTGGGTGGCCCAGTCAAATTACCCTTTTTACCCACTTTTTTTGGTTTAATAGGTGGAGTGAAAACTATGGGTATGGTGGGTTTATTTGTCGGCCCTGTATTAATGGCGTTGCTGGTCGCGATTTGGCGCGAATGGCTCAGGGAACCAAAAATCATAGCGGACCCACTCAAGTAGCATCAACTTCTGCTAAGCACGAATAGTAGTGAAGTTGTCGAGCTCAGAGCTTCTGACGCTTTGCTTTTTTAACGACAAACAGTATGGTAAGGCTCAAAGACCTTAAGGACCTTACCATGCTCAGAACTTTAGTTTCATTGCTGGTTGCCAGTGCGTTTTCAGCTCAGGCAGCCACAGACTTAAAACCTCAAACCGAACCTGCTATTAAAACCATTCAGCCACAAATGCTGCAATGGCGCCGCCACTTTCATCAATACCCTGAACTGTCGAACCGGGAAGTCAACACAGCGAAAAAAGTGGCGGAACATTTGAAGTCGCTTGGTTTGGAAGTTCAAAGCGGTATTGCCCATCATGGTGTACTGGGCGTATTAAAAGGTGCTAAACCAGGTCCGACGGTCGCACTGCGGGCAGATATGGACGCCCTGCCCGTCACAGAGCAAGTCGATTTACCTTTTGCCTCTAAAGTCCGCAGTACCTTTAACGGTCAGGAGGTCGGTGTGATGCATGCCTGCGGTCATGACGCTCACACAGCCATGTTGATGGCGACAGCTTCTGTGCTGACTCAGCTCAAATCACAAATTGCCGGTACTATTTTATTTGTATTCCAGCCGGCTGAAGAAGGCCCACCAGCAGGTGAGGAAGGGGGGGCCAAGCTGATGCTCAAAGAAGGTGTGTTTGCTCAATACAAGCCGGACGCTATTTTTGGTCTGCACGTGTGGCCAGGCCCTGCCGGACAGTTGCAGGTGAAAAGCGAAGGAATTATGGCAGCCGCTGACAGTTTTAACATCACAGTCAAAGGCAAACAAGTGCATGGCTCCAGCCCATGGCGTGGTGTTGACCCTATAGCAGTCACTGGCCAACTTATTACCGCCTTACATCAGATACCGGCCCGACAGTTGGATGTAACTCAAGCTCCGGCTGTGCTCTCCGTAGGTCAGGTGCATGGTGGCGTGCGCTGGAACATTATTCCGGATGAAGTGAAATTAGAAGGCACAGTCCGAACTTTTGACCCACAAATGCGCGAGCAGTTATTACAAAAAATGCAGCACACCTCAGAACATATAGCGGCCGCCAGTGGCGCTACGGCACAGTTTCATCATCATGGTTTTGCGGCTGTGACCTGGAATGACGCCACACTGACAGAGTGGGCAATGCCAACTTTACAATGGGCTGCCGGCAAGGCTGGGGTCGCACCAATCAAACCCATTACCGCCTCTGAAGACTTTTCATTTTTCCAACAAGAAGTACCAGGCGTATTTTTCTTTTTGGGTATAGCACCGGACAATACCCCGGTCGACCAAACCGCCCCTAACCATTCCCCCTATTTTCAGGTCAATGAAAAGGCATTGGAAAATGGAGTCCGGGCTTTAACTGGTCTGGCACTGGATTATTTAGCTAACCCGGCAAAAACAGATAAGAAAAGCTAAAGAGTAAAACCATCACCACAGCGGCAAAGCCAAAGACTTTGCCGCTGCACTGCTTTAAATCCTGCCAGCAGGTTAAAAGTCCAGTCACTAACATCGCAAAAATCAGGCAGCTTTGTGAGAGCACTAAAGCGCCCTGACTAAACCAGACAGGTACTGTCAAACCAAGATTGATCCCCAATACCACAATAAACCCCAGCACAAACCACGGAAATGCAAAGCCCTCTTTGTTTTTGTTGTTAAAACTCAGCAGAAGTAAAAAAGGCACTAATAAACAAACCCGGAATAATTTGGCAATGACAGCTTGAGGTGCGGCATCGCCCAATTGACTGCCGGCAGCTACGGCTTGTGAGACTTCAGGTGCCGTGCTGCCAATCAGCCAGGCCAGTTGGTCTTCAGGCAGAACACCAGCGTGTATCAACACGGAGTAACTCAGTAAGGCCAGCAAGCCCATCAACAACACCATAGCCAGGCTTTGCGTTAAAGTCGCTTCATCACTTTTGCGCACAGACCAGGTGGCAAAAATAGCGGAAGTACCGCAAAAGCTTAAACCACAGCTGACTAAAAGTACCAGTTCTTTCGGCAGTTTAAAGACTTTGAACCCAAGCCATAAGGCAGCGGCCAGCACCAGCAGCACCAAAGCTGCCAGCTGCAATAAAGCCAGCAGGCTGGTTTGCAGCACCAGTTCAGAATCAACACTAAAGGCAAATAAAACGATGCCAAAACGCAGTGCTTTTTGCTGCAACATCGCCAGTTTATCCAGTTGGGAAGCCAGCAACTCACGGGGTTGAACCGAACATAAAGGCAATACAAAAGCGGCTGACAATCCTAAAAGCAAAGCTACAAACACAGGACTGACCCATTGATGCAGCACAGGCACCGCCAGATAACAGAGTTGTAACAGCAAACTAAGCAGAAGTAATACCAACATAATGATGCCATCTTTGTTGTAGAAACAGCGCTATTGTAATGGCCAACAAAAATAAGAATAATGGATTTATCTTATTTCTCAGATTAGATAAACAAATGAATTATCCTAGTCCACGCCATTGGTTGTTATTAGATGCGATTTGCCGTCAGCATAGCCTGACCAAAGCCGCCGATCTTTTGGCGTTAAGTCAATCGGCAGCCAGTCAGGCATTAAAAGAACTGGAACAACGCTTAGGCCAGCCATTGTTTTTACGACAAGGCCGGCAACTGATCCCCACTCAACATACATTGGACCTGTTACCAAGACTGCAGGTGTTTCTTGATTTACAGCAAGAGCTGGTGAGTTCAGAGCCCGATAAAGGTGAATTACGGCTGGTGGCCAGTGAAACTGTAGGTTGTTATTTATTGCCGGCTTTACTGGCACAGTTTACCAGGCTGTATCCACAGATTGATTTTAAATTGCGGCTTTGCAACAGCAGCGAAGTCTTGCAACTGATGCACCAGCAGCAGGCTCAGCTTGGGTTCGTCGAAGGACCGGTTTTAAGTGCGGAATTTCATATTCAGCATTGGCGCCAGGATCTGACCGTACTATTTGGTCACCCCAAACTGCATCAACATTTATCAACAGAGCAATTATTAACCCAGCGCTGGATAGTACGTGAACCAGGCTCAGGCACCCGTGCAGTGCTGGAACATGAATTGGCACGCTTACAGTGGACTCCCCAACATCTGCTGGAACTGGAGCGGCCTGAAGCTATTAAACAAGCCGTTAAACAAGGATTGGGTATTGGCTGTTTGCCTTTACTGGCCGTGCAGGATGAAATAAACGCAGGTCAGCTGGTGCTGCTGCAAAGCCCTTTGCAACTGCAGCGGCATTTCAGACTGGTACAACATAAAAATTATCAGCCACCTGTGCTGCAGAAGTTTTTGCACTTTCTGCAGCAAGAGTAGCCAGTTAACGGGCTTGAATAGCTTTGCGCTTAGGTTGAGATTCGGCAGGCAAACTAAAAGAAAAACTACTGCCTTTTTTCGGTTCACTAAAAATCATCAGCTTGCTGTTATGGCGTTGCAGTACATGTTTTACTATAGCTAAACCTAAGCCTGTGCCACCAGTAGCGCGGGCTCTGGCTTGATCAACACGATAAAAACGTTCAGTCAGCCGTTTTACATGCTGTGGCGCTATACCTTCACCGTTGTCGCTGACACTAAATATAGCTTTTTGATGCTGTCTTAACCAACTGACCTGAATTTGACCGCCATTCGGCGTGTATTTAATTGCATTGGTGATCAGGTTAGAGAAGGCACTGCGTAACTCTTCACGAATACCGGACACCACTAAATCAGGATCCACTGAAAAACTGATCTGATGCTGTTTATCGCGATTCAGTGTCTGAGACTCCTGCTCCAGCATAGCCAACATAGCGGGCACGTCTATATGCTCTTCAAACTGCACTTTGGCTGCGGCTTCGATACGGGACAAAGTTAAAAGCTGTTGCACCAGCGCATCCATACGTTTGGTCTGCTCCAACATCACCGTATGAGCTTTTTGCCAGATGCCGGCATTAGGCAAATTATCAGCATCCATCACTTCCAGATAACCTTGCAGTACAGTCAAAGGTGTACGCAGTTCATGGGAGACGTTAGCGACAAAGTCTTTACGCACTTGTTCCAGTAGTTTTAATTGTGTGATGTCCCGCACTATCAATAAATGCTGATCGTCACCGTACTGCAGCATACGGTACTCCAGCACTAGATCTTCATTAACCGGAGAAGATAGCTCCAGTGGTTGGTCAAATTGTTTTTGCTGGATATAGGTCTGAAATTCAGGGTTACGGATCAGGTTATCAATGCGCTGACGTTCGTCCTGTGGCCAGCGCAGTCCCACCAGTTGCTGTGCCAGTTTATTGCACCAAATAATGGTCCAGTCGTTATTCAACACCACTATGGCGTCAGGCAAGGCTTCAGCGCCGTCACGAAAACGCCGGATCAGGCCACGTAATTCCTTATTTTTTTTTCGGGCTTTGCGCTGACGATAGTAAATACCATCAAACACTTGCTGCCAGCTACCATCGCCGGCCGGAGGTGTCAGCTTTTTATCGCGCCAAAGCCACTTGTCCAGGATAAAAATATGCCTGTAGTTCCAGCCCAGCAGAAGTAAAGAGGTGGCAAACAAAGCAGGAAACAGCAGGTCAAGCAACCAGCCCATCAATGCAACGACAAAAAACAAGAGGAAGATTTTGCTAAAAATCTTCCTCTTCGATAATAACAAACGCATAGTACTCACTTTTATCGGTCATTTAGCTGAGAAACGATAACCTGAACCCCGTACAGTTTGCACTAAACGGTCATGTCCAGCCAGTGAAATAGCTTTACGTAACCGGCGGATATGCACATCTACTGTTCTGTCTTCCACATACACATTAGTGCCCCAGACGTGGTCCAGCAATTGCTCACGACTATAGACCCGTTCCGGGTGCGTCATAAAAAAGTGCAGTAAACGGAATTCTGTAGGTCCCATATCTACGGCTTGCTCAGACGCAGTAACGCGATGAGACACAGGGTCAAGTTTTAAGCCCTGCACTTCAATCACATCATCCAGACTGGTGGGGGCAACACGACGGATCACAGCTTTAATACGCGCCATCAACTCTTTGGGTGAAAAAGGTTTAGTCACGTAGTCATCCGCACCTACTTCCAAACCACGAACTTTATCTTCTTCTTCGCCACGAGCGGTAATCATAATAATAGGGATGCTGCGGGTTAGCTCATGCCCTTTCATTTTTTTGGCAAACTGAATACCGCTGCCGCCAGGCAGCATCCAGTCCAATAAAACTAAATCAGGATATGGTTCGACCAGCATGTTTACAGCAGAATCAAAATCTTCTGCCGTGCTGGCTTGATAACCATTTTGTTCGAGCACAAAACATAACATGTCACGGATCGGTGCTTCGTCTTCTACGACCAGGATTTTTCTAGACATAACCCTCTACCAATTCAAGCTAATTTATTGATTGTGACCAGTATGGCGCTAGTTTATGACAGTTTTATGAAAGCAAAACAAGCAATCTGCCCCTAAATGACTCACAGACAGGTTCAGCAACACAACGACAATTGAATCTAAATCTGCTACCACAACCGCTCTAACAGCCAGCAATTTAGTTACATTTTTTTAATAAAGACAAAAGTCTTTCAGATGACAATTTAGTGAACTTTTTTTGACACGCTCTCTGCAATGCCACGTCAGTCGCGGTCTGCTCTTTAAGTTCCGTCACATGCGCATTCACTGTAATAAAACAGTCATTAAGCCTGAGTATGGTTGGCCCCAGCTTTTTATAACAACAGCATTCATGTGATTATTGGAGATTAAGTGATGGCTTTACGTAACTTTTTAAAATTGAGCGCAATTGCCTCAGCTTTAGTTCTGGCTGGTTGCGGCGGTGGCGATATTAATATCGACACTGGCTCTGGCGGCAACGACGGCGGTAATGGCGGTGTAACCCCTCCTGTCAGCTCTTGCCCGGCTTTTGCTACTGAAGCAACAGCTTTAGCAGGCGTCACTACTCCGGTCTGTGAAATTAAAGGAGTGATCACCAGCGATGTCACTTTAACTGCGGACAGAGCATGGGCTTTATCAGGCAAAGTGACAGTAGGCAATGATAACGCCAATAGCGCAACCATAACTATTCAGCCTGGCACTAAAGTCTTCGGTAAAAGTGGCGCTGACTATTTAGTTATTGCCCGTGGTTCTAAAATTCAGGCGGTGGGTACTGCAACTAATCCTATCGTCATGACCTCAGTCAATGACATGTTAGGCTTGTCCGACGAAGAGTCCTCAGGCCAATGGGGTGGTTTAGTCTTATTAGGAAAAGCTCCAAGTAATAAGTGTGATCAGGCAAATTTAGCCAATTGCGCCCCTCAGGCAGAAGGGGAAGCAGGTCCTTACGGTGGTGCTGATCCGGAAGATAACAGCGGCGCTTTAAAATACGTACAAGTACGCTACGCTGGTTTTGAAGTGCTGCCAGGTAACGAGTTAAACGGTATTACTTTTGCCGGTGTAGGCCGTGGCACTACGGTAGATTACATTCAGGTTCACAATAACGTGGATGACGGTGTCGAATTTTTTGGTGGCACTGTTGACTTAAAACACGTGGTGTTAACTGGTAACCGCGATGATTCGTTAGACTGGGCAGATGGCTGGACTGGCCGTATGCAGCACGTGTTAATTCGTCATAATCCCAATAATACTAAGGCGAACCGGGCCATAGAAGCGGACAACAATCCAGATATTTTAGGCGCAACCCCTATCAGTAAACCTCGTATTTCAAACCTGACCATTATTGGTAATAACTTTGACGGTGATGAGGACTCAGAAGGTATTTTATTACGTGCCGGTACTTCTGCTGAACTGTACAACGTCATAGTGACCGGGCCAGAAAAAATGGGCGAGTGCTTTGAAATCAATACCACTGAGACGGCTAACTTCGCCAATAGTGGTGACTTAATATTCCGTAACTCCATCATCGACTGCGCAGAACCTTTTGCAAACATTAAAGATGCCAATGGTAATGTTACTTTTGATGCCAATGCCTGGTTTACGGCTCAGCCAAATAACTTAGTGGGCGATGCTTTATTGGGTGGTTATATCCCTGCACCTAACTCTCCTGCCATCGCAAATGGTTTTGATGTAGGTAATATCGACGGTTGGTTTGATGATGTGAACTATATTGGTGCTTTTGATGGCACGACAGACTGGACTAAAGGCTGGACCGTAAGCCTGCATCCTGAAACCGGCTCAGGCTTAGCATCTTGCCCAACAGGCACCACTGAAGTTGCCAGCTTAACTGGTAAGCTCAACTGCCAGTTAACAGGTGATATTACAACCAACGTGACTTTAGCTGCAGGTGCAGACTATGTGTTAAGTGGCCGCGTTCGAGTAGGTGTGGATAACACCACCAGCGCTACGTTGACTGTAGCCCCGGGTGTAACTATTTACGGCAAATCAGGTGCTGATTTCCTGGTAGTGACCCGTGGTTCAAAAATTGTTGCCGAAGGTACTGCAGCTAACCCTATCACTATGACTTCTGTACAGGACGTGATTGGTTCACCAACAGCCGAAGGTCAATGGGGTGGTTTAGTGCTGCTGGGTAAAGCACCTACCAGTGCTTGTCCGGATCTGAACAATTGTGGACCTTTATCTGAAGGTGATGCAGGCCCATACGGTGGTCCAGATGCAGCAGATAGCAGTGGCTCTCTGAACTATGTCATCGTAAAACATGCTGGTTACGAAGTTCTGCCAGGCAATGAATTAAATGGCATTACCTTCGCTGGCGTAGGTTCAGGCACTAAATGTTCAAATATTCAGGTCCACCAGAACCTGGATGACGGTATAGAGTTTTTCGGTGGTAGTGTGAACTGTAAAAACGTGGTCCTGACCTCAAACGGTGACGACTCAGTCGACTGGACTGATGGCTATAACGGTAAATTACAGTTTGTATTGGTGAAACATGCTGCTGATAACACGAAAGCGAACCGTGGTATTGAAGGTGATAACAATTCAGACAATCTGACAATAACGCCTGTATCTAACCCAACCATCGCCAACATGACCATCATAGGTAACACCTTCACTTCAGCTGACGCTGATTCAGAAGGCGTATTGTTGCGTGCAGGCACGAACGCTCAACTGGCGAACTTCGTGATTGCAGGACCTACAGGTATGGGTGAGTGCCTTGAGATTGAATCTGCTCCGTCTCAGGCATTAGCTACGTCTGGCGCTTTAACCATGACCAACTCTGTGATTGCCTGCCCTACTCAAGCTGTCAAAGGCAATGTCGCTACTGGTGTAACGACTGAATCATGGTTCCTAGGACAAACAGCCAACAAGCTGGCTGCGACTCAAGCAGACGTCTTAAAAGGTATCTTCACTATTGACGCTACTCCGGCAAAAGACATGAAAACTGTGGATGCTTTCTTCGATGCCACTAACTTTGTTGGTGCTGTTTCAGAAAGCAATAACTGGACTGCTGGTTGGGCTGTGGGCCTTAACGACTAAGCATCCATAAACTGCCAGCTTGCTGGCAGTTATGCATTCACTTAGTGCCGGGCCTCCTTAGGATAAGCCCGGCACATTGATGTACGAATTAGCTGATAGGACCAAGTTCAAATGAGCAGCAAGCAAAGTTTTAAAATTAGTCAGGTTGGTCGTAGCGTGCTGCTGGCTTTAGCAGCAACAGCCAGCATGATGCCTGTATTAGCCCAGGAAACTCTCGCCAAAACGACAGAAGACAACAAAGAAGTAGAGCGAATTGAAGTCTCTGGCCGTCTGATGAGTTCAGCCGCCTCAGCTGCCGCAGAACGTCGTGAACAACCTTATGTCGCAGAATTATTGGGCATGGAGCAAATCTCCAGAGCCGGCGACAGCAATGCAGCAACGGCTTTACGCCGGGTTACAGGTTTAACTTTAGTCAAAGACAAGTTTATTTATGTGCGTGGTTTAGGGGAGCGTTATTCCAGCACCTTATTAAACGGCGCTATGGTACCAAGCCCGGATCCTACCCGTAACGTGATCCCATTGGATATGTTCCCTGCCGGCATTATCGAAAGTTTAGTGGTACAAAAAGCCTATTCACCTGAACTACCAGCCGCTTTTGGTGGTGGTAGCGTCAATATCCGTACCTCCTCTATTCCATTACAACGCAGTTTTAATCTGTCTGTAGGTACTGGTTATAACAGTCTGAGCAGCGATGATGCCTACAGCTACAACGGTGGTGGTGATGACTGGAAAGGCAGCGACGATGGCACTCGCACTATGTCGCCTGAATTACGTGCAGCTTTGGATCAATATGGCACTATTAACCAGATCAATATCGCAGAAGCTCTGGGAGGAGTGAATCAGAGTAATCTGGCTCAGGCTGCCACTATAGTGCGGGAATTAGGTTTAAGTTTTAATCGTGATGTTGATGTACAGCGTGAAAATATAAAACCCGACTTTGATGGCAGTGTATCTTTTGGTGACAAATTTGATATTGGTTCCACAGTCTTTGGTGTGATGGCAGGTGTTAGCTACGACAGATCGACTCAGAATATTGAAGAGCAGGAACGCTACTTTTCTATCTCTGGTGACGGCTTAGTACCTTTGAATATTTATGACGATATTAAAGGTACAGAACATCAGGTGAAGCTATCTGGCATGCTAAACTTTGGTTTAGAGCTGGATGAGAACCACAGATTCGAAACCGCCTCTATTTATCTGCGTGATACCAAGGATGAAATCAAAGTTAAAAACGGTGACGGCATAGACACTGTGAATGAAACTGACCGTTTTAATACCGATACTTCTATTCGTTATGAAGAACGTTCCATGTTAAGCAATCAAATTCGTGGACGTCATAATTTACCCTGGTTGTATGATATCAGTGTGGATTGGCAATACACAGACGCCAAAGCCGAACGTGACGCTCCGGGCGAAATCGAATATCGCAAGGTCAATGAGCTTCAGGCCGATGGTTCTTTCACCTCCTTCCTGCGTCGTAACCAAAATGCGGTGAACTACAGCTTCGGTAACATGGAAGACAATACCGAAAACGGCAGCTGGAATGCCAAACTACCTTTTACCTTAGGCAAAGCTGAAATGGTACTGAACGGTGGTTACTCTTATTTTGAGCGTACCCGTGACTCGGAAACCAACCTGTTTAACTTTAGCACTGTCGGTTATAGCCTGGAGCAGTTAAGTCAAAGTTTCTCAGATATATTCTCCGATGAAAGTATTCTTAACACAGCCAACGGTTTCCAAATCTCTAACGTCACGACGCAGGCCGATGATTACATAGCGGCGCAGCAAATTGACGCAGCCTACGTCGGTATGGAAATGAACTACGACTATCTGTATCGCTTAAACTTTGGCGTACGTTACGAGGATTTCCGTCAGATTTCTGTACCATTAAATGCTGACGGAGAGATTAGCGGTAATATCGAAGAATTCCCTTTACTCGAAGATGGGTTTTATCCTTCTTTATCCTTCACCTGGTTTGTCAGTGAAGAACTACAGGCTCGTTTTGGTTACAGCAGCACAGTGGTTCGCCCAGACCTACGTGAAGTAACACCAGTTCTGTTTATCGACCCTCTGACTGACTTTAAAATCACGGGTTTTTCTGGCCTTAAAAGCACTGATGTCACCAGTTATGATGCCCGTTTAGAGTGGTATTACGACGAAAGTAACTACAGTATCGGTGTCTTTTACAAAGATTTAGAAAACCCGATTGAATCCATTGAGCTGCAAGGTTCAGACGGCAACTTGCTGATGTCATTCCGTAACGCCGACGCTGGTGAAGTCTACGGTGTTGAGGCTGAATTCCTGCAACAGCTGAATATGTTTGAAGGTCAAAGCTACAACTGGTTGGATAACTTCTTTGTTGCAGGTAACTTCACCTACAGCGAGTCAGAAATTACCATCCAGCAATTTGCTGGCACCAACCTGACTAACTTAACACGTCCACTGAATGGTCACTCCAAACATGTCGTAAACTTCCAGTTAGGTTTCGACTCAGATAACGACGAGCACAATGCAACTCTGACGTATAACGTGTTCGGTAAACGTATCGCCTTTGCTGGTGTAAACGACAAAGACGATGCCTACGAGCAACCGTTTAACTCGTTAGACTTTGTCTATTCCTACACGCCTTTTGAATCGACATCAGTCAAGCTGTCGATGAAAAACTTGCTGAATGAAGATGTGGAAATTATGCAACAAGGCGAGTTATTACAACGCCGCGTTGAAGGCCAAAGCTATGGTGTAAGCTTTAGCTACAAATACTAAGTAAGTATTTGTCTACAAGGGTCAGAACTTTGGTTCTGACCCTTTTTTATTTTCTAGTGCATCAGCTGTTCTATAGCTTCCGGCTTGTTATGAATGGCAAACTTGTCGACTAAAGTGGCACTGGCCTGATTCAGCCCTATCACTTCAACTTCCGCTCCAGCCTTTCGGAATTTCAAAATCACTTTATCCAGTGAGCTGACGGCTGTGATATCCCAGAAATGCGCATGAGTTAAATCAATCTGCACCGTGCTCAGTCGTTCCTTAAAATCAAAAGCTGCGACAAAAGGTTCCGCAGAGGTAAAAAACACTTGGCCTGTCACCAGATAACGGCGACTGCTGCCATCGGCAGAGAGTTCAGATTGAATTGCCAGTAACTGACCTACTTTATTAGCAAAAAATAACGCACTCATCAGTACACCCACAAAGACGCCGTAGGCCAGATTGTGAGTAAAAACTACCACCAACACAGTAATAATCATCACCAGGCTGGAGCTTTTAGGATGAGTCGTTAAATCCCGTACTGACTGCCAGTTAAAGGTGCCAATGGACACCATAATCATCACGGCAACCAAAGCAGCCATAGGGATCATGCCGACCCATTCACCTAAAAATACTGCAAAAATAAGCAGCAAAATACCTGCCAGCAAGGTAGATAAACGCGTACGACCACCGGATTTGACGTTAATCACCGACTGACCAATCATGGCACAACCGGCCATACCGCCCAATAAACCTGAACCTATATTGGCGATGCCCTGCCCTATACATTCACGGTTTTTGTTGCTGTTGGTATCTGTCATATCATCGACAATAGTGGCCGTCATTAACGACTCCAAAATACCTACTAAGGCCAGGCCCAACGCATAAGGGAAAATAATTTGCAGAGTGTTCAGGGTAAGAGGCACATCTGGCCATAAGAAGATTGGCAAGCTATCCGGTAATTCGCCCATGTCCGACACAGTACGCACATCAATCTGGAAATACAGTGCTATGGAGGTTAACACCACAATACAGACCAGAGGCGAAGGCACTGTTTTGGTGACATAAGGAAACAAATAAATAATAGCTAAACCCGCAGCTGTCATCGCATAGACATGCCAGGTGACATTAGTTAGTTCAGGCAGCTGCGCCATAAAGATCAGAATAGCCAACGCATTAACAAAGCCCGTCACCACGGAACGGGAAACAAACCTCATCAGCTCACCGAGTTTGCATAAACCAAACACAATTTGCAGCACACCTGTAAGCAAAGTAGCCAGCAACAAATACTGCAAACCATGTTCTTTCACCAGGGTGATCATCAAAAGCGCCATAGCACCAGTGGCAGCAGAAATCATCGCAGGGCGTCCACCTGCAAAAGCTGTGATCACAGCAATAGCAAAGGATGCATATAGACCGACTTTAGGGTCAACACCAGCGATAATAGAAAAGGCGATGGCTTCTGGAATAAGCGCCAGAGCTACCACTATGGCGGATAACACATCGCCACGAATATTGGACAGCCACTGCTGCCGTATCGATAAAAACATCAGGAATTCCTTTGTAGTCGAATATTTATAAACGCATTTTTTCAGGCATAAAAGTTGTCACGCCCCAAATCGCGTTTTCACTTTTATAAATGGAAAAAACGGTTTAAACACTACATCGGCGACAAAGTTCCTTGCATCAATGGGAGGAAGTTGAGACAAAAACGGGGCGCAGTATAACGCAAAAATCTGGCTGAAAAAACCACAGCCATCCTATTCGGTTTCTCTGATACAGTATTTAGGACTTAGATGACTCATTCCCACTGCAGCGGAGGCTTTGATGTACCAGCTTTATATTGCCAATAAAAACTACTCGTCCTGGTCGTTGCGCCCCTGGGTACTCATGCACGCTTTAGCTATACCTTTTGAAGAAAAGCAGGTGCAGTTTCAGTCCAATGACAATAGCGCACAATTTAAAGCTTTTGCGCCCAATGCCAAGGTGCCATGTCTGCATCATGACAACTGGGTGGTCTGGGATTCGCTGGCTATAGTAGAGTATTTAGCTGAGCGTCATAACGGAGTCTGGCCAACAGATGACAAAGAACGCAGCTGGGCACGTTCTGCTGCCGCTGAAATGCATTCAGGTTTTACAGCGCTTCGCAGCTATTGCCCTTTTCATGCGGCTGGTCGTTTTGATAAGACACCATTACCCGATGCAGTCTTAACTGATTTACAACGTATTGAACAACTGTGGCAGGAAGGATTGCAAGGTTTTGGCGGCCCTTATCTGGCTGGAAAGCAGTTTACAGCAGTAGATGCATTTTATGCCCCAGTCTTATTTCGCATCCAAAGTTACCAGTTACCTGTCTCAACTGCAGTTTCACCTTACGTCAGGCTGATGATGAAGTTGCCTGCGATGCAACTCTGGTATCAACAGGCGCTCTCAGAACCCTTTTGGGATGACGAACACGAAATCGCAGCTCTGGGCTCAGGCAAACTGATTGCAGATCACCGTTCTGGTTCTTCCAGTTCCTCCGACGTGGGGTAAAAATGTGCACCAGAACCTTGTGCCGCCAGCTTATCCTGTGGGTTGCGCAAGGGGCAGTGCGCCATAGATAAACAACCACAACCTATGCACATGCTCAATTGATCCCGCAAGTCTGTCAGTTGAGCTATACGCGCATCCAACTCCGTTTTCCACTGTTCCGACATCTGTTGCCAGTGCTGCTGATCGGCATTTTGCCCTGGCGGCAATACCGATAAGGCTTTGCCTATTTGCTCAAGCGGAATACCGGTACGCTGTGCTACTTTAATAATGGCCACCCGCCTTAATACATCCCGCGAATAACGACGTTGATTTCCTGTATTGCGCTGGCTGTGGATCAAGCCCTTTTGCTCATAAAAATGTAAAGTCGCCACAGAAACACCACTACGTTTTGCCACCTCGCCCACCGACAGCACCACTTTTTTTGCATCGCATTTTGCAGACATAAAAAACACTTGACCTTAACCTTACTTGAGGTTTTAGCATAACCTTAATTTCATCACCGGAGAAATTTTTATGCTGGAACATGCGGTATATGCGATAGGTGCGGCGTGCCGTTCAGAACAAGACTGTGCACAGCAATTATTAACCCGGTTGCAGTGCGCTATTAACCAACGCAACTGGGCTTTATTTGGCGAGTGTTTTACAGAGAATGTACTGTTGGTCAATTTATTAGGTCAACGTCTGTCAGGCCGGGCCGAACTCAAAGTTTATTTACAACAATTGCTGGAGTTACATCAGGACAGAGTCTGGGCCTATCAGCTGCTGCATTTGCAGCAACTGGATTTCGATACCTTTTTAATCAACGCACAACAGCTGTGGCAACATAAAGAAGGACAGCACAAAGTGGGTTTGTGCAGTACTCCGCTTTATGTAGTGAAACGGCAAGGCAATCAATGGCAGATCTGCGCTGGCAATATGCTTTAGAGAGAAGTGTGAGCCCAGCGTTTCAAGGCTTTATCCACAACACCTTGCTGGCGCATCAAAACAAAAAGCTGTTGGATTTGTTCAATCTGCAATGCGTGATGTGGATTTAAAGCACAGTAGACTTCAGCGGGTTGAGCCCAGAGTGGCTCAGCAGCAAGCTTAGAACTGTCAAACTGTTGCTGGTAATGGCCGTAACTTAAATCAACCGTCATCACCAGATCGACCCGGCCTTGCTCCAAACGCTGGATATTTTTCTCCAACGACTCAGCATCATCCCGCACTGCAGCATTGGTTTCAAACAAGGGTTGGAGCTCAGGGTAGGAAAATCCTCTGGTGGTGCCTATACGTTTGTGAAATAAATCTTGATTTGAGCGCACCGGACTGTCTTCGAGACGACGCACTATATATTGCCGGGTGTGAAACAATACGCCAGTCCAACTCAGTTTATAGCTGGCAGGTACCCACTGAGGATTGAGGAAGCAAGCAATGTCAGCTTTGTCTGTGAGCAGCCACTCCACCACCCGACCTCTGGGTAAATCCAGATACTGCACTGGTCTGTTTAATCTGGTGGCGAGTGCATCCAGTAAATCTTTCGCTATACCGTCGACTAAGCGCTGCTGCGGATCAAAAATAGCATAAGGTGCAGTATTGGTTTGACTGACTACAGCACGTAAAGGCTCTGCTGCAAAAAGCAGACTGGGCACCATCAATAGCAAAGACCACCACTTCCACATCAGAGATTACTCTATTGTCTGCTTCGGCTTTCTATCCATCATAACCAAGGCTTTACAATTTAAACAGTAAGTGACCAATGAAAGTCAGTTTTTTATCTCACCGCGTTGCGCTAAAACAAAACAGGCAGCCATCGAGCTGCCTGTTTTGATCTCTGGCCTGGATTGACATCAGAACTTATGTTCTATGCCGACCGCAACATAATCGCTGTCAACTTTAGTATCAAAGTCAAAACTACTGTACCAGCCAAACAACTTGGTATTTTTACCCAATTTGTAATCTGCACCAGCAGAAATACCATCGTCATCCTCTAAAGTCTGGTATTGAGCTTTTAGCTCCCACTTGTTCAGTGGATAAGCGATATTAGCCATATAACCATCGGCCTTTTCGCCCGTTTCCACTTCTTCCTGTTGCTGCACCATAGCGCCTAACTTAAAGTCAGCGACTTTAACTTGCACAGTTGCACGGCTGGCATCATAGCCATTCATCTCGCTGTCCATAGCGATTGATGCATACCAGGCCGTGTCTTTTAAACTTTCGTCGCCGTAGACAACAGCATAAGACTGAGCACTTTTTGCGTCTGCTTCATCTTCCATTACATGAGTCAGCAACAACTTAAAGCCTTGAAAAGAGGGGGAGCTGTAAGCGACTGAATCACTCATACGGTTTTCACCTTTCCACAAACTTTTCAGATCCGCTTCATAGTCGTTAAACAGGTCAAGTTTACCTTGCGACAGTTTTAAGGCTGTATCGTGACGGCCAGCGGTTACAGTACCGAACACACCTTGCAGACCAATAAATTGGTTACGGGATTTGATATTTTTCTCGTTTGCCTCGTCAGACGGGTCCACTTCCCATTCCAATTGGTAAATCAGTGTCAAACCTTCTTCAAGCGCATAATCGCCCTGAATGCCAAAACGGGAGGCATTACTTTTTAATTCGCCGAACGATCCTTCGCCCTCATCAGACTGTTGTGCTGAAACGTTAATTTTTCCATAGATTTCCCAGTCTTTGGCCTGGGCCGTTGCAACACAACTTAAAGCCAATGCAATACTTATGAAAGTTTTTGCAAACATGATTTTTTCCTTTCGTAATAGGAGATTTGGGCTACCAAATACTGTTTAGCTGATAAACATTCATTAGATACGGGACACTCAGTACCCGGCATCCATCAGGAAATGCTCTGTTGCCGGGTTATTGAAATATGACAATAAAGCTTCCGTAACATGACGTTTCGGAGGCCATTTTATGACTAAATAATGACACTATTATGACAGTGAAAAAGTAATGATTAAGGTGCCTTCAGTTCCTGGCACTCTCCTACCCGAGTAGCTTTATCAAAATCCAGCCCCTGCTGCAGGATCCGGGATGAGGGTCGCCAATCCGGGCTGAGCCAACTTTTAGTCAGCTTTTGATCCGGGTATTCAATACCCGCCAAATCAAGGAAAGAATGGAAAACGTTAGTGGTTACTAAAGGTTGTTCTCGTCGTTGTTCTGCCAGGGATTTTTTCTGTGGATACTGCAAATTGTATAGCTCAGAGGTCCAGAGGATAGAGGCCACTCTATAGTCCCGCTCGGTATTGTGACCGTGACCACTTTTGTTACATTGACCGTCAAAAATATTTTCACCATGGTCAGAGACATAAAACAGACCACTGATACTTTGGCTTTGTTCAAGCTGCTTAATCAGGTTAAACAGAATAAAATCAGTATATGCAACACTGTTGTCATAAGCATTGTTCAGCAGAACTTTGGAGTTTTGATCATGCATACTGATCGACTGGCCTTTGCCTGATGGCGTAAATAAGTCAAAGGCTTGTGGGTATCGGTCGGCATAACTAAAGTGACTGCCCAGTGTGTGCAACACGATCAGTTGTTTTTGTTCGTTTTGTTGCAGCACACGGTCAAAAGCAGGTAACAGGATATCGTCGTAAAACCCTTCTTTTTTATAACCCACAGGGTTTAGATACTGCACCTGATCAGCCTCACTGGCATGCAACGCAATAGAGGAGTCGTGCACACCTAATGGGCTTTGGGTCGACAACCAGGCTGTACTAAAACCCGCCTCTTTAAAAGCGGCAACTACAGATGTTTCAGTTGGAAAATAACGCTGATCCGTTGCGCTTTTACGCGACAGGATCACAGGGACAGACATACGGGTCCAGGCCCATGGACTGACCATGTTGGTGTAACTAATCACATTTTTAGTGCCAGATAGCCGCGGAGTTGTGGCTCTGTTGTAGCCATTGAGCTGCAATCTGTCAGGCCGTAAAGTTTCCCCTATCACCAGCACATAAATTTGTCGTTGAGCCGGAATATCGGTCTGACGGGCAGAAAATTTAAACAAGGCTGTAGATTCAGCAATATCAGCTACGGCTTGTTTTTGTTTCACAAATTCATTGACAGCGATCAGCATATTTAACGGATAAGTGGCATGAAACTTTTCATAGCTGTAGGGCAAAGGACGCTGCACAAAAACGTTTTCTTCCGGGTTGCTGCGCTGCTTTGCTTTGTTAATTTGCTGATATTGCCACTCGTTCCAGCTCAGGCTAACCAGCACTCCGATACAAATCAGCCAAATCACAGGCCTAAGTCCACTTTGCCATTGCCAATGACGCTGCCAGGCGCTGCGCACCAGATACCACCAAAGCAACACAATAGCCACTACAGCCAAAGCTAAAAACACGCCTATACCAGTCAAATAACCTAAGGCTTCATTCAGGTCAGTTTCCGCCACTATAGCTATGGCATGAGCATCGGTATTCTTCTGATAAGTCAGGAGATAAAACACTTCTTGCGGCACCAGCAAAGCAGCGGGTAATAACAACACCAAACCTGGCCATAAAGAGCGGAATAACGACAGTATCAACATATAAAACCAGACTGCCGCTATTAGTTTCCATTGCAAATAGGGTACCAGATCCTGCTCTGGCCATTGCACCAGCACCGGAGATAACAACAGCAAGCCAAAAACGACTAATCCAACAGCACGAAACAACGAATGCACTAACGACTGGTTCACTCAAAAGCCTCCAGGCTCAATATCAAAACATAGCGGATCTGAAAAACTGGAATTCTGAGCGCATTTTGCGGTTTTTACCAGCACGATGATGCAGGAAATAGTCTGAACTCAGCTAAATAATGGAGAAGCCAATCCTATCGCGACAGCCAAAACAGAGATGGCGTCACGTTCAAAGATTTTTGTTACAAATCAATGTGTTTTATACAAATTTTACATTAAAAACTCATTTACAAAAGGTCTGTATTTGTACTATATCTAAAACGCCTGTTTTAACGGGTACTACTAATATTTATAAAGAATGCAACTACAAAAATCCAGCTAGGAAGCAATAAAATATGAATAATAACAAAATAATACGATTAAGCCGCTGTGCTATAGCCGTTGGAGCTGTACTGTTGAGCGGGCAAAGTTTTGCTCAACAAGCTGAAGATGGTCAAGATGTTGAACGCATCGCAGTCACGGGCTCTCACATTAAAAGAACCGATCTTGAAGGCCCTTCACCTGTCACTATTATTAGCCGCGACGATATCGACAAATCAGGTTTTGATAACCTGCAACAATTACTGGAACGTTTACCTGCAGCAGGTTCAGGCACATTCTCCACCCGGGGTAACAGCCAGGACTCGACAGCCAACGGTGCAGCAGCAGTCAGCTTAAGAGGTTTTGGTGCAGATGCAACGCTGGTGTTAATCAATGGTCGCCGAGTGGCCAGCAGCCCTTTTGCTGAGGGCATAGTCAACAGCTTTGTTGATATCAACAGCATCCCTATGGCTGCGATTGAACGTATCGATATTTTAAAAGATGGAGCCTCTGCCATTTATGGTTCTGATGCAGTGGCAGGTGTAGTGAATATTATCTTGCGTAAAGATTTCACTGGCACGGATGTTACCGCAGGTTTTGGTGGCACAACAGGCCCGAACTATGACGAAAAAACCTTCTCCACGGTCTGGGGCACTGGAGATGATAAAAGCAATGCGACTCTGATCCTGGACTACTTCAATAACTCTCAAATCGACAACTATGAGTTAGGTCGTTTTGGCACCGCCAACCAAGCACCATTCGGTGGTCAGGATACCCGCTCTTCACGGGGCTATCCGGGTCGTTTTATCGTGGATGGTGTAGTAACTATTGATCCAGGTTGCCCAGCAGATCAGCGCGCTGGTGCAACCTGTTTATACGATTACGGCCCGTCCTCTATTGCAGTTCCGGAAGCAGAACGTATGGGGGCTATTCTTAGCATGAACAGGGATGTCAATGACAGTGTCGAGCTCTTTGCAGAAATTGCAGCTCAGCACAACACCTCTAACGCCGGTGGTGCTGCGACGCCATTAGATGAAGGCGCTGGTTTAACAGTGCCAGGCACTCATCCAAATAACCCTTTTGGTCAGGACGTTGAAATCAGCCGTTACCGCACTGTAGATGCAGGTAACAGACGTTGGGATATTACCTCAGATACCTTGCGGGTACTGGCAGGGTTACGCGGCAATATCAATAACTGGGACTGGGAAACTGCTGTGCAAAAAGGCCGCAGCGCATCCTCTCAAACCGGTGATAAGTCACAAGGTTGGGTTCGTACCGACTTCCTGCAGCAAGAAATTAATGCAGGCCGTTACAATCCTTTTGGCGGTGTGCAAAATCCACAATCTGTGATTGATGCTATTACCACTAGTTTAGTGCGTCGCGGTAAATCCCATATGACCTCGGCGGATGCGCGTATCAGTGGTGAGCTGTTTGATGTCAGTCATGGTGCAGTGTCTTTAGCTGCGGGTGTTGAATACCGTAAAGAAGACGCAACCGATACGCCAGATGATCAGTTCCAGCGTGGTTTGATTTTTGGTACTGAATCTGTATCTGCTGCAGCCAGCCGTTCGCAAAAAGCTGCTTATGTTGAGATTTCAGTGCCGTTGCTGGAAAATCTGGAAATGCAATTAGCTGAGCGTTATGACCACTACAGTGATTTTGGTGGCACAGCTAATCCTAAAGTCGCCTTCCACTTTACCCCTACCGATGAGTGGTCACTTCGTGCTTCATGGAGTCAGGGCTTCCGAGCGCCTTCACTGGCACAAGTTGGCTTAGGTCCATCTCAGGAATCACAATTCTTCGTTGATACTTTCCGCTGTCCAACACCTGACGCCAGCAACCCGGCTTGCGCCTCTACCGACTACACCATAGTGTTTGCTGGTAACCCAAATTTAGAAGCTGAGGAATCAGAAAGCTGGAACGTCGGCGCAATCTGGCAGGTCACTGAAGACTTAGATTTCAGCCTGGATGTCTGGAGCATTACTCAGGACAACAAAATCGATGAAGTTCCTTTCGGTGATGTTTATGCGGCAGAATGCGGTAACCAAAATAGCACTATCTGTGTACGCCGGGCTCCGTTACCAGGTCAGACTTTAGGTGAACTGGACAGGATCAACAACACCTTCTTTAACGTCAGTTCTCAGGAAGCAGACGGTATCGATTTATCCAGCCGCTATAAAATGGATTTAGACGGTATGGGTAAACTGAAATTTAACCTGGAATACACTTACCTGAGCAACTTCGAAAAAGATGGTCAGGATTACACAGGTGAATACCGTTACCCGCAACACCGCTGGACTGGAACTGCAGATTGGACCTTAAACGACTGGGGCGCAGCTACAGTACTGAGTTATATAGGTGAGTTTGAAGATACACCAGATATCAATTTTGATGGTGCCTTGGACTTTGAAGAGAATGAATCTCGCAAAGTGAAAGCTCAGGTACTTGTTGATGTTCAGGGTTATTACAACCTGAACGAGAAAACCAAAATTACTATTGGTATCAATAACCTGTTTGATGAAGATCCGCCATTTGCTATAGGCGACGGCGATGGTGATTTGTATGGTTATGTCACCAGTATGTACAACCCTCGTGGCCAGTACATTTACGGTAAAGTGAACTATAAGTTCTAACAACCTGCTTCAGTAAAGGGCCTTCGGGCCCTTTTTATTCATCGAGCAACCTAAATAACTCAGCTCTGTTACGACCATTACGTTTGGCCATATAAAGCGCAGAATCGGCTTGCAGATACAATTCCTCAAAATTACTTTCCCCCTGGGTCAAAGCTATACCAATTGACGTGGTTACGCATAGCTCAACACGACCTGCTTTGACTGGAAAGTCAGCCAGCATTCCTCTTATTCGCTCAGCAACATGTAAAGCTGTCGCCAGATCAGTTTCAGTTAAAAATACCGCAAACTCTTCACCACCAATACGGCCAAAAATATCGTATTCACGAAGCGCTTTTTTGATTCTGTTCGCGGTCGCTTTTAACACTTCATCCCCAGCCTGGTGGCCATAGCTGTCGTTGACTGATTTAAAAAAATCTAAGTCCAACAACAGTAAAGCGGCAGGTTTATCTACACGCTGGCAACGGGCTAACTCGGCTTCGACTGAATCGACAAAGCAGCGACGATTGGCCACTTTAGTCAGCTCATCTGTCAAAGCCAACTCGCTTAAAGTCAAGACTTTGCTATGGAGCTGATGCTCCAATACTTTCTGTTTAGTGATTTCTTTGGCTTGGATCAACATCTCGCCCGTTGGTAAAATCTGTTCAGACATTAAAAACCAACGGTCATCCGTTAAATTCACTTCAAATAACTGAAACGGATTTTGTCGTCTTTTTTGCTGCACCTGAGCCAACCATTCATCAATGGTTTCAATTTCAAAACGTATACCCTTGCCTTCACTAAAAGATAAACGCATCAGTTGCTCAAAAGAAAGCCCCTGTATTTTGCGTTGGTCCTGATAAAAAATACCAGCGAAAGCCTGATTACAACCAAGCATCTTGTCATCGGCGCTTAAAATGGCATAACCATCGTTACAAACTTCTATAAATTCCAATAGTTTTTGCTGAAACTTGTGCTGAGAAAGTGACATACCAACCTCAGACGAAAGGTGTATGGTTAAACACTAGCAGAGGGGGTAAAGAGTGACAAAGGAGATAATAGAACTTAAGTTGAAGCGGAAATTAAATAACCAAAGGGGCCTGCTGTAGCCCCTTTCATCAGAGTCATTAAGCTCTTTTACCAGGCCATGCACTCAGCACAGTTTCAGCCACCTGCTTTAACTCGGCGCAGTTTGCGCCACTGGTCGCTTGTACGGCCATCCCCTGCAATACTGCACCTATGTAGCGAGCTAAGGCAGCAGGATCAGAATCTGCGGGTAAATCGCCTTCGTCTTTGGCTTTTTGCAAGCGTTCACACAGAGCCACTTCGCCGGCTCTGCGTTTAATAATCAAGGCCTCTTTAACAAAAGCAGCTGACTCGCTACAAGCCAGAGCCCCCTGCACTATGACACAACCCGGTGGGTTATTTGGATCGGCATTAGCACTGGCTGCACCACAAAGCATGTGTTTGACGACTTCATAAGAAGTCGCATGTTCCAGAGCCGGATAAAAAAATGCACAAGGCCGGTTTTCGTACAACTCAATGGCTTTTAAAAACAATTGTTCTTTGTTACCAAAAGCAGCATACAAACTGGGTTTGTTGATGCCCATGGCTTCACATAAATCAGGTAAAGATGCGCCTTCGTAACCTTTACGCCAGAAAACTTCCAGCGCCTTTTGTAAGGCCTTTTCCATGTCAAAAGCGCGCGGGCGTCCCACTGTTGGCGCTGGTGTAACCGCTGATGCTGACATTTCAAACTCCGGATTAAAAAGGATACCCTAGCATAAACTGCTTGGCAACACATGTCCAGCAAGGAATATTTACCAATCGGTACAATATAGTGTAAGCTAGCAACTTATCGTGACAGACCAGTTGCCTGCAGCGCTTTTGACTCTGTAACCCAGAAATAGTTTTAGGCAATCTTCAGCGGCTTTTAGATATTCAGTAAACACAAGGCCCGACTTATCCTGCCCTCAGGTTAACAGCCCTTCGAGCAGTAGCCCCTGCTAACCCATTAACTTCGGCTTATAACCAAAGTTTTTTGTTAAGTTCTAAAGATTCTACATTTATTTACCAATCGGTACAAAATAATGATTGACTACGGATTGGACTTCTATATATTTACCGACCAGTACAAAACTAACAGATGAAACTAGTTTGTACAACAGAAGTTGAAACTAAATCTTTTTATTGATCGAACTGAACGAGGAAAATGTCATGAGCAGCAACAGCACTATTCGTACCTTTGTCTTGGGAAGCATCGCCGCCTTAGTGTTATCCGCTTGTGGCAGTCCTGAAGCCGCAGCACCGGGCGCTATGGCAGCACCTGAAATTAATGTAGCGACAGTAGTACAGGAAAAAATCACAGAGTGGGACGAATTTACTGGTCGCTTACAAGCGCCGGAAACAGTCACTTTGGTGCCACGGGTATCAGGTTATATCGAACAGGTATTTTTCACTGAAGGCGCTTTAGTGAAACAAGGCGATTTGCTGTTTCAGATTGATGCACGTCCTTTTGCAGCTGAAGTTGCGCGCTTAAGAGCTGAGTTGACCAATGCTGAAACCGCACAAAAACTGGCAGATAACGATTATCGCCGCGCCGCCGCTTTAAAAAAACAACGGGCTATCTCTGAAGAAGTATTGGACACGCGTTTAAGCCGCAAGCTGCAATCAGCAGCGACAGTCGCATCTGTTAAAGCTGCTTTGCAACGTGCTGAACTGGACCTGTCTTTTACTCAGGTGAAAGCACCTATTTCTGGCCGTGTTTCTTATGCGCAAATCACAGCGGGTAACTTTGTTCAGGCTGGTAGCAGCCAACTGACTACTTTAGTCAGCACCAGTAAAATGTATGCGTACTTTGATGCCGATGAGCAAACTTACCTGAAGTATGTGCAGCTGGCGACAGCAGGCAATAGAGCTGAACAGCGCACAGCCCATAATACGGTCTATATGGCGCTGGCCGGTGACAGCGAATTTGGTTATGTCGGCAGCATCGACTTTATCGATAACAGCATCAATGCCCAGACCGGTACTATCCGTGCCCGGGCCACCTTTGAAAACGTCGATAACAAATTAATACCTGGCTTATTCGCCCGCTTAAAGCTGGTCGGCAGTAACGCGTATCAGGGGATTTTGATCGATGACAAAGCCATAGGCACAGACTTAAGCAACAAGTTTGTATTAGTGGTGAATAACGAAAATCAACTGGAATACCGTCCTGTCACTTTAGGTGAAAAGGTCAACGGCCTGCGCATTATCAGCAAAGGCTTGAATCCATCCGATCGGATTGTGGTGAATGGTCTGCAACGTGTGCGGCCAGCCATGACGATCCAGCCTAAATTGGTGGAAATGGCCACAGCCCAACAGTTAACCAGCTTAAAAGCTGAACAACAGCAGTTAGAGACAGACAGCAAGCAAGAACTTACCGCTGCTGCAGAACAAGCAACGGCTAACCAGGGTTAAGGAACGGATATGTTATCGCAATTTTTTATCAAAAGACCTATTTTTGCCGCCGTGCTGTCGCTGCTGATTTTTATCGGCGGCGCCATCGCCGTCTGGCAACTCCCTATCACTGAATACCCTGAAGTCGTGCCACCTACAGTAGTAGTAACAGCTAACTATCCGGGTGCTAACCCTAAAATTATAGCGGATACAGTCGCTTCGCCTTTAGAGCAGGAAATTAACGGCGTGGAAAACATGCTGTATATGTCTTCACAGGCGACTTCTGATGGCCGCATGACCTTAACTATCACCTTCGCTATAGGGACTGATGTGGACCGTGCTCAAACTCAGGTTCAAAGCCGGGTTGACAGAGCCAGACCACGCTTGCCGCAGGAAGTGCAACGTTTAGGGGTAGTGACTGAGAAATCATCGCCGGATTTAACTATGGTGGTGCATTTAACCTCGCCGGATGACAGATACGATATGTTGTATTTGTCAAACTATGCGGCGCTGAACGTCAAAGACGAATTAGCCCGAATTGAAGGTGTAGGTGCGGTGCGTTTATTTGGTGCCAGCGAATACAGCTTACGTATCTGGCTGGATCCAAATAAAGTTTCAGCTGTGGGCTTATCACCAGCTCAGGTATTAGCTGCAATCCGTGAACAAAACCAACAGGCTGCAGCCGGTTCTTTAGGTGCTCAGCCTGCGGGTGACAGTGATTTCCAAATTCTGATCAACGTCAAAGGCCGTTTAACCACGGAGCAGGAATTTGCTGACATTATCGTTAAAGTCGGTGAAAACGGCGAAGTGACTCGTATCCGTGATATTGGCCGGGTGGAATTAGGCGCTCAATCTTATGCACTACGCTCACTGCTGAATAACAAAGACGCTGTCGCTATGCCGATTTTTCAGGCCTCGGGCTCTAATGCGATTCAGATTTCTGATGATGTGCGTGCCACTATGGCAGAACTGTCAAAAGGTTTCCCTGAAGGTTTAACTTACGACATCGTCTACGACCCTACGGTATTCGTACGGGGCTCTATTGAAGCAGTAATCAAAACCTTGCTGGAAGCCATATTGCTGGTGGTGCTGGTGGTGGTGTTATTCCTGCAAACCTGGCGTGCTTCTATTATTCCTTTAGTGGCTGTGCCTGTATCCCTGATTGGTACCTTTGCTTTTATGCATATGCTGGGCTTTTCATTAAACGCTTTATCTTTATTTGGTCTGGTATTGGCCATAGGTATAGTGGTTGATGACGCCATAGTAGTGGTCGAAAACGTCGAGCGGAATATCGCTGATGGCTTATCTCCTATGGCCGCCACGCAAAAAGCCATGAAAGAAGTAACAGGCCCGATCGTTGCAACTACCTTAGTACTGGCTGCTGTGTTTATTCCTACTGCTTTCATGTCCGGTTTAACAGGCCAGTTTTATAAACAGTTCGCGTTAACTATCACTATTTCTACCTTTATCTCGGCGCTGAACTCGTTAACCTTAAGCCCTGCTTTATCAGCACTGCTGTTGAAACCTCATGGCGCTAAACCAGACGGCTTAACCCGTGTACTGAATAAAGCCTTTGGCAGCTGGTTATTTGATCCCTTTAATCGCCTGTTTAACAGAGCGTCCAAAGGTTATGGCCTGATGGTACGTAAAGTGATTCGGTTTGGTGGCATTATCGGTATTCTATACATTGGCTTAGTTGGCTTAACTGCAGTGCAGTTCCAGCAAACCCCTACAGGTTATGTGCCTGGTCAGGATAAACAATACTTAGTGGCTTTTGCTCAGTTACCGGACGCCTCTTCTTTAGACCGCACCGAAGCTGTGATTAAAGAAATGTCCCGTATTGCGGCCGAACATCCAGGTGTAGCGAACTCTATCTCCTTCCCTGGCTTGTCGATCAACGGTTTTACCAATAGCCCAAGCGCAGGCATAGTCTTTGTCGGTCTGGATGACTTTGACAAACGTGGTTCACCAGAGTTATCAGGCAATGCTATTGCAGCCGCTTTAAACCAGAAATTTGCTGGTATTCAGGACGCCTTTATCGCCATATTTCCGCCACCACCTGTGCAAGGTTTAGGCACCATAGGTGGTTTCCGTCTGCAGATTCAGGACAGAGCCAACTTAGGTTATGAAGAACTGGCTGCGGTCACCATGCAAGTGATGCAAAAAGCCTGGGCTACGCCTGAACTGGCCGGTGTGTTCTCCAGTTATCAGGTCAATGTACCGCAGCTGGATTTAGACGTAGACCGTACCAAAGCCAAACAACAAGGTGTCAATCTGGATGAGATATTCCAGACGCTGCAGGTCTATATGGGCTCGGCTTATGTCAACGACTTTAACCAGTTTGGCCGGACTTATCAGGTGAATGTACAGGCGGATGAACAATTCCGTCAGGACCCTGAACAAATCCGTCAGTTGAAAGTGCGCAACAACGCAGGTGAAATGATCCCACTGGGTTCCTTCATCAACGTGAAACACTCTGCTGGTCCTGACCGCGTCATGCACTACAACGGTTACACCACAGCAGAAATTAACGGTGGCCCTGCCCCTGGTTACAGTACAGGTGAAGCTCAGGCTGCTATTGAGAAAATTCTGGCTGAAACTTTACCTCAAGGCATGACCTACGAATGGACAGAACTGACTTATCAGCAAATCCTGGCCGGCAATGCGGAGTTATTCATATTCCCGCTGGTGATACTGCTGGTGTTTATGGTGTTGGCAGCTCAGTACGAGAGCTTAACTTTACCACTGGCTATTATCCTGATTGTGCCTATGACTTTGTTATCGGCCATGACAGGTGTCTGGATCTACGGTGGTGATAACAACATCTTCACTCAGATAGGCTTGATAGTGCTGGTGGGGCTTGCGACCAAAAACGCCATCTTAATAGTCGAATTTGCCAAAGAGTTGCAAGACCATGGCATGAAAACTATGGACGCCATTCTCGAAGCTGCCCGCTTACGTTTGCGCCCCATTTTAATGACCTCCATCGCCTTTATTATGGGTGTGGTGCCTATGGTGTTTTCAACAGGTGCTGGTGCAGAAATGCGTCAGGCCATGGGTGTAGCTGTATTCGCCGGTATGATTGGCGTCACTATCTTCGGTCTGATTTTAACACCACTGTTTTATTACACTCTGGCCAAACGCCGTGATCGTCAACTGGCCCCAGGCAGTTCAGAAGTAACAGCTACAGAGGAACATCATCATGCGTAAAACCATTCGTTTAACCGCTATCAGTATGGCTTTAGCATCACTGTTGTTTGGTTGTGCATCGGTAGGACCAAGCTATGCAGCTCCTGTAGCTGCCAATCAGGTGCAACTGCCCGCTGAATACAGAGCAGCGGATAAAGCCCAACACTGGTGGCAACAATTTAATGATCCAGTATTAAATCAACTGATAGAAAAGGCTTTGCTGAATAACCAGACCTTAGCTGCGGCAGAAGCCAACGTAAAACGTGCTTATGCCGTCTTTGAAGACAGTGACAATGATCATCTGCCTCGTATGGATATCACCGCCAGTCAGCAAAACAATCAGGTGCCGGACAGTGCGGCGCAAAACGCCGGGCAAATTCAGCGCCAAGCCAATTTAGGCGGTGCTTTAAGCTGGGATTTGGATTTGTTTGGCAAGCTGCGCCGTGCCGCTGAAGCCGCAGATGCCAGAGCCCAAGGGGCTGAACTGGCATGGCAGGAAGCAAAAGTGCAATTGTTAGCTCAGGTAGCCGCCAGTTATGGTGACTATCGCGGTGCTGAACTGCGCCTGAGTGTGGCCGAACAAAATCTGGGCAATTTACGTCGTACCAAACAGATTATTCTGGCGCGCCGTGACGCAGGTGTAGCTTCGGATCTGGAAATCAGCCGTATCGACGCACAGATTTATCAGTTGCAAAGTACAATGCCGCAATTTGCTTTTGCCAAAGCTCAGGCTAACGCCACTCTGGCCGCTTTAGTCGCCCAACCTGCAGAGCAGTTTGTGGTTGATGGCTCTTTAGTGAAAAGCAGAAGCGAAGCTTTGCCTGAGCTGAATAAACCTTTGTCTTTTGCCAATCAGCACAACTACTTAAAGTTCAGAACTGACGTGGCAGTAGCCGAGCGGGAACTGGCCGCCAGTACTGCAGATATAGGGGTAGCCACCGCCGAGTTATACCCGGAAGTGTCTGTCAGCGGGTTTTTAGGTTTTATTTCAAGCCCAGGCCTGAGTCTGGGTTCGCAAAACGAGGCCTGGAGTATAGCGCCTAGCTTACGCTGGCAAGCCACAGAGCTAAGTTCCATTCAGGCCCGTATTCGCGGTGCAGAAGCAGAACAGCAAATGGCCTTTGCCCGATTCCAGCAGACGGTGTTTGATGCGCTGGCGCAAATGCAGACTTCACTGCACGGCTATAAAACAAGCCGTGAGCAGCAATTAAGCGCACAGCAACAAGTAGCCGCCACTGAACAGGCAGTGCAGCTGACCCGGGCTCAATACGAAGCCGGCACTACTGAGTTTCTTGACTTGCTGGACGCCGAGCGTGAGTGGTTAGCAGCCCGCGATCAACAGGCGGTGCTGTCGGCGCAAAGCTTCCAGCGTTTGGTCTCTGTCTACCGTGCTTTTGCAGGGGGTTTAGAGCTGGAGCCAAACACACCACAAATAGCCTTAGTGAAAGAATAAGTAGCCTGCAAGCTGGCTGCCGCGTCAGCTTTTATTAACGAGTAACTTTTGGGCGTCCGGTTAGTCCCATTTCCCAACGGACGCCCTTTTTTATCTTCGCATGACCGCCAGTCATCGCCCAGCTATTGATAACCATTCTTATCCGCATTATTATTAAGAACATTTTCATCCCTTGCTGAATAAGGCTGATTTTCCGGTGTTTAAGCTCAAACAACGTTTCTGGTTTTTATTACATGGCTGGGTAGGTTTACCTGTCTGGTTAATTTTTTGTGCTGTGTGCTTAACAGGCACTATTGCGGTGTTTAGTCATGAACTGACCTGGCTAACCAACCCCAACTCCAGAGCAGAAAATCCACAAAATCTGCCAGTCAAACCTGCTACTGAACTGATTGCCGCCGTCAAAGCTGAAGTACCTGATGCTGAAGTAGGCAGTGTGATGGTGATGGAACCTTATCTGGTGAACGCTGTGATATTTTCCACAGCAAAAGCACCTTTTGGCATCGCTTACGTCAACCAGTACACAGGCAAAGTACAGGAGCTAAACTACGGCCTGAATTTTATTAGCTTTATGCGTTCGTTACACGGTTGGTTATTATTCCCCTGGCAGAGCAGTTACAGTGTTGGCTATTACCTTGTCAGTGGTATGGCTATCCTGATGCTGATGTCGTTAATCACTGGTTTAGTGATTTATAAAAACTTCTGGAAGTCTTTCACCCAACCTAAAATACGGTTCAATCAAGGACGTAAAACCCTATTAACTGATTTACACCGTCTGGCTGGGGTCTGGTCGATTTGGTTTTTAGTGGTGATGAGCTTAACCGGCTTGTGGTATCTGTTGCAGGCAATTTTATGGCATAACGATATTGAGTTTTACCATGAACCGAAAATTCTGACGGCAGCTGAAGTACCGGCTGCAGGACAAAAACATACAGCACCTTATTCACTGGAAGATGCACTGGTGATTGCCAAACAAACTTTGCCAGAGCTGGAACCGGCTTACATCATGATGCCGGAGCATAACAGAGATTTGTATCGTATTTCAGGTTCTGGTGATTCTGTCTTCTTTGATCAGTATTCTTACACCGTATTAGTGAATCCATGGACAGGCGCAGTCACTGATGTACACACCCCAGCGCAAATGTCCGGTCTTGAAGTCATTAGCCACATAGCAGATCCGCTGCATTACGGCACCATAGGCGGTATCTGGACGAAAATTATCTGGTTCCTGTTTGGTTTATTGTTATCTGGTATGTCGATTACAGGCTTTATGATTTGGGGCAGCCGCACTATGAAAGCGGCTCGTAAAGAACCTGTAACCAGTTACACAACTTCAGAGGTAAATTCCTGATGGCACAACGTTCAGACAACTGGTGGCAACGTAATAAATTTAAACTCAATGGTCTGGTATTAATTCTACCTTTCTGGTTTTTGTACGAAGCGATGAACCCTGTGTTTCCGGCGTCCTGGCCGACACAGACCATTGGTACTTTTGAAGTAACACCCACTCCACTCACCAACGATGCACCTTACCAGCATCACGGCGATTGGGTGAAAGATTTCAGCCTGCAGTTTTGTGAAGGTTGTGTCGCTAATATCCGTCAGGCTTATATGGCGATAGCAGCAGAGCAACCTGCGATAGAAGATTTTGCTGAAGCCGACTTGAGTATCCTGCACGGTAGCTCTTTTGCCCAGCATGTGCATGCCAAAGCGACAGCGCAACCTAAAGACGGCGATAAAGTCTGGTTATTGATTGAAGACTGGCAGGGTAAACTACATGTAGGTTCATGGGACTGGCCACAGTCCTAGGATGAACGGCTCGGAGTCAGATTAAACTCTACGGCTTGATTTGACTCTAAGCTGAATTAACTTTTGTTACAATCCTAAGCACAAATTAATCAGCCAAAGCGTTACACTCAGACGGCGTCTTTTATGAGGTTGGTTATGAAACTGTTTTGGTTCGCATTGCTGCTTTCTTATCAAAGCCAAAGCATGGCGCAGAGCTGGCCAGGCTTTGCCACACAACAATCCTGCCTCGAGCTTTATCCTGATTATCAGCAAATGGTACAACAGGCCCGGCAACAGACGTCCTGGTATAGTCTGGATTATTGGTTAGCCTCCTGGTTATTACCGGAAAAGCAATTTGAACGCACTCAACAACTGCTGGATTGCGCCCAGTTGGAGTACCACTCTGATCAGTTTTTAGTACAAGCCTGGGGTCTGCAACCCAAAGCAACACCGCCACAAAAATGGCCTGTGATTATCTACAACAGAGGCGGTAATTCGGCCTTAGGCCGGCTGGATTTTGTTTCAGTGTTACGCCAACTGAGCCCTCTGGCCCAACAAGGTTTTATCGTATTAGCCAGCCAATACAGAGGTTCAGTACCACAAAACCAACAGATCTATGGCAAAGATCAGTTTGGTGGCGC
This sequence comes from Rheinheimera tangshanensis, assembly GCF_014645135.1. Classification (GTDB taxonomy): domain Bacteria; phylum Pseudomonadota; class Gammaproteobacteria; order Enterobacterales; family Alteromonadaceae; genus Pararheinheimera; species Pararheinheimera tangshanensis. Next base: position 109,857 of record NZ_BMLH01000004.1, on the reverse strand, counting down.
TGACGTACAGGATATCCATCAATTGATTGAGCTGGCGAAAAAGCTGCCGGGTGCGGATGCAGAGAATATCTTTTTATACGGCATCAGCAGAGGGGGGATCATGAGTTATCTCACCGCCCGTCAGCGTGATGACATCCGTGCTATCGCTGTCACTGGAGCCCCGACAGATTTAGTGACTGAACTATCACGTTTACCAGAGATGGAGCTTGTGTTTCGTAGTCTGATCCCAAACTACGATCAGAACAAACAACAAGAGCTACGGCAACGTTCAGTACTGTTCTGGGCGGAGGAATTACCAGCCACTTTGCCTGTATTGCTGATGCATGGCGGACAAGATAAAAGAGTGCATCCGGATAATTCAAAACGTCTGGCTGCCAGACTGACAGAGCTACAACGACCGGTAAAGCTGATTGAATTTAAAGAGGCTGACCATTTATTAACTGATTACAAAGAGCAGGAGCGTCAGGAAATGCTGAACTGGTTTCGCCAACATCAACACAGTAGCCAAAAACCAGTGGCTGCGCCCTAACCCGCTCGCTCCGCCCTGTCCCGCCCCAAAGCTTTTGCTTTATACAAGGCCTGATCAGCTCGTTGTAACAGTTGATCCAAAGCGCTTTCTGCGGTGCTTGCAATACCAATACTTAAACTACTGGCTAAGCCAGACTGCAACATCCGCTGTTTAAACTCCTGTTGTACCCTCAACGCCAAATGCATCAAGCCTTCGGCATCGGTATCAGTCGCCGCTAGTACAAATTCATCGCCACCTAAACGACAGGCGATATCACTTTGCCTGGCGACAGCAGTCAGCACCTGAGCTAAATGCTGCAAAGCCAGATCACCGGTTTCGTGACCATGTTGATCGTTTAACTGCTTGAACTCATCGATATCGATCATCATCAACGCCAGCCCGGTGCCATGAGTCTCAGCATCAAGCAGATACTGTTCGAATTTTGTCTGAAAAGCGCGACGGTTATCCAGGCCCGTTAATACATCGGTATGAGCCAGAGTTTCCATTTGCTGGGCTTGCCGGTACAGCTTATCTATAGTTTTTTCAGCGACCTTCACCCGTTTTTGTTGCAACTGCATCTGCTGGTCCAGCGCCAGTTGATAAGCCATTGCATCGGCAATCAGTTTCAGGCTGGTTAAGGTATGCTGTTGAATATGAATGGGTTCAGTACTGGCGCCACACAAAGTTCCTATGGTTTGTCCTTTCGACAATACAGGGATGGCAAAAAAAGTTTGCATACCTAAAGCTGCGCCTGCGGACCCCGGAAATGTGGAGGGAACAGAATCTGAGTAGCTGAGATTGGCATCAAATAGCACGCGGCACATCGAGTCGGACCAGTTCACAACTGAACCTTCCTCAATAGGCAGATGCAAAGGACCTTCCACTAAAATCACTTGCTGAGTCAGTGCATTCCAGTCGATACGGGTTAAAAAGGTAGTATCCAGCCCGGTTAAATGCTGCACCAACAGCAGTAAGGGCCGGGCAGCGTGCTCAAGAGCCAGACTACTATAACGTTGACGTTCTGGCATAAATACTCTGGTCAGTTGCTGGACTTAACATGTTTTTTAGCACTGCTTTCTTTTGACTGTTTAATTTATACGTCACTTTTACTCAGCAAGAGCAAATAAATTCAAATTATTTTGTGCAAACTGTCGAATTCAGCCTGGCCGCTTCGACTACAGAGTCATTCAACCCAAAGAGGACACAACATGACTCATTCTATTCAACAGTTATCTGCTCAGTGGGCGCAGGCAGTGCTCAGTCAGAACATCAGCCAGGTTATGGCATTTTACGCTGATGAACTCATTGCTTATGACGCAGTTGCTCAACTACAGTTCAAGGGGAAAGTTGCCTATAAAGCCCACTGGCAACGCTGTATGGAGTTCTGCGCTGGCGGCCATTCAAAGTTTGAACTACGTGATTTAACTATTCAGCAAAATGATCAGATCGCCTTTAGCCATGCGTTGGTTTACTGCGAAGGCAGCAATGAAAAAGGCGAAACTCAGGGCTGCTGGATGCGCCTGACCCAAGGCTGGCAAATGCAGCAAGGCCAATGGCGTATTCTTCATGACCATTTTTCCGTGCCTTTTGATATGGTATCTGGAGCGGTATTATTTGAACTAACACCAGAGGCCTGAGGAGCAGCGATGAAATACTTATGTTTGGTCTACAGTGATGAGAAATTGCTGCACTCCTTGCCCGACAGCCCCAAAGACGAGGAATGTTTTGCATACGCAACATCAGTGCAAAACAGTGGTCGTATGCTGGCCGCCGAAGCGCTGCAGCCTGTAGATACAGCCACCACAGTGCGGGTGCGCGCTGGTAAAACCTTGTTAACCGATGGGCCTTTTGCCGAAACCAAAGAGCAACTGGCTGGGTTTTATCTGGTCGAAGCCAAAGATTTAAACGAAGCGATACAGCTTGCTGCTGGTATTCCGGCAGCTCGTGTGGGCTCTGTTGAGGTTCGTCCTGTTCGGCAACTGGAGGTATAAGATGCGTTTTATGCTGCTGATGATCCCTAAAGGCTATGAAAGCGCAGCCCCAGGCGCTATGCCGGAAGCTTCGGCTGTAGAAGCCATGATGGACTACAACAGAAAACTACAGCAAGCCGGTATTTTGATGAGCTGTGAAGGTTTACATCCACCTTCTATGGGCGCTCGTGTCAGCTTCAGTGCAGGCAAGGCGCTGGTTACTGACGGGCCTTTTACTGAGACCAAAGAAGTGCTGGGTGGTTATTGGATGATAAAAGTCAATTCCAAAGCCGAAGCTATTCACTGGGCCAGTTTATGTCCGGCTGGTGATAACGAAGTGATCGAAGTGCGACAAATTCAGGATATGGACGATTTTCCTGAAGATATACAGCAGATTGCCGCCGACTTCGCCAACATGCAAAGTTCATAAGTTGTTGCATAGCCGGGTCACAGCCGAAACTATTTCGGCACTGTACCAACAAGAAAGTCGCAGGGTGCTGGCCACTCTGATCCGGCTTTTGGGTGATTTTGAACTGGCCGAAGAAGCTCTGCAGGAGGCCTTTGCCTGTGCTTTACAACAATGGCCTGTCGAGGGATTACCCACAGAGCCCAGAGCCTGGCTGGTCTCCACAGGACGCTTTAAAGCCATAGATAAAATTCGCCAGCAGCAAAGCCAGCGTAAATATCAACAACAATGGCTGTTTGAACAAGATGAAGACATCGAAGCTTTCCAACCCGATGAAAGCAGCGCTCAAAACTGGCAGGACGATGAGCTTCGACTGATTTTCACCTGCTGTCATCCGGCTTTATCCACCGAAGCCCAAATTGCGCTCACCTTACGCGAAATTTGTGGCCTGACGACTGAGCAAATTGCCAAAGCTTTTTTAACCAGCCCAGTCACCATAGCCCAGCGGATAGTCAGGGCAAAAAACAAAATACGTGACGCTGCTATTCCTTATGAAATTCCCACTGCAGAACAATTGCCAGAGCGGCTGGATGTTGTGCTTAAAGTGATTTATCTGCTGTTCAATGAAGGTTATAACCAAAGTTCGGGCGACCAGTTGCTGTGTGCAGAGCTGTCAGCTCAGGCCATACGACTTGGTTTTTTATTACTGCAGTTACAACCCGACACTGAAACTATGGGCTTATTGGCTTTGTTGTTATTGCAGGAATCACGGCGCCATGCCCGTATTGATCCACAGGGTGACCTGATATTACTGGCTGCTCAGGACAGAAGCTTATGGGATCAGGCCTTGATCCAACAAGGGGTTCAACTGGTTGAGCGCTCTTTAACAGGCCGCCGTGTTGGTCCTTATGGCTTGCAGGCCGCCATAGCTGCACTGCATGCACAAAGCCCGGATGCTGCAAGTACCGACTGGCCACAAATTGTTGCTTTGTACGATGTGCTGTATCGATTTGAAGCCTCGCCTGTGGTGCTGTTAAACCGAGCCGTAGCCATCAGTATGGCGCAAGGCCCGGCTGCGGCATTACCACTCTTACAGGCGCTGGAACAAAATGGCGAACTGGCGCAGTACCACCTGCTTGACGCCGCTTTAGCCGATATACACCAAAAACTTGGCCACAACCGACTGGCAAAGTTTTATTATAAAAACGCGTTAAGTAAAACCAGCCAACAGGCTGAACAGCGCTTTTTGCAAAAGAAGTTGCAGACATTGGGTTAACTCCTTTTTCAGGCTACACTGGCAGAGCCAGATCAGCTCCGGAGCTAAGCCCATGACAAACCAAACAAATAGCGTTTTTACATCACTGAACGACAGCGCTTTGGTGCATCACAGCAGTTATATAGCCGGACAATTTCAAAGTAGCCGCAGTGGTCATTTTGCGGTGCATAACCCTGCTGATGGCAGTTTGCTGGCCTTAGTGGCAGAAGCAGGAGCCACAGAAGCAGAACAAGCGGTCACAGCAGCAGCTGCGGCTTTTCCTGCCTGGTCTGGCCGTACTGCAGCTGAACGTTGTGCTGTGCTTATGCGCTGGTATCAATTAATGCTGCAGCATCAGCAGGACTTAGCCCGCATTTTAACTTTGGAGCAAGGCAAACCCTTAGACGAAGCTGCAGGTGAAATCAGCTATGGCGCCTCTTTTGTCAGTTGGTTTGCTGAAGAAGCCAAGCGTATGAATGGCGATATTATTCCGGCGCCTAAAACTAACCAGCAAATTCTGGTACTGAAACAAGCCATAGGTGTAGTGGCCGCTATTACGCCGTGGAATTTCCCCAATGCAATGATTTTACGTAAAGCCGCCGCAGCTTTGGCTGCAGGTTGTACTTTTATCGTCAAACCTTCAGAGTTGACGCCTTTATCGGCTTTAGCCTTGGCTGAACTCGCGACCCGTGCCGGTATTCCGGCAGGTGTGTTTAATGTAGTCACAGGGACAGATGCCAAAGCTATAGGTCAGGTGCTGACCAAAGACAGCCGTGTGGCAAAATTTAGTTTTACCGGTTCCACCCCAGTTGGCAAAACTTTGCTGGCGCAGTGCGCTTCTACCGTAAAAAAAGTTTCGATGGAACTGGGGGGCAACGCGCCTTTTATTGTCTTTGATGATGCCGATTTGCCATCTGCGGTGCAGGGTTTACTGGCGGCGAAATTCCGTAATGCCGGTCAAACCTGTGTTTGTGTCAATCGTATTTTTGTGCAACGTCCTGTGTACGATGCTTTTTTAGCCTTGTTAATTAAAGCCACAGCGCCACTCAAACTGGCCTCTGGTTTAGAAGCAGGTTGCCAGATAGGCCCACTAATTAACCAGGCTGCGGTGGATAAGATCTCCCGTTTGTTAGATCAGGCGCTGGATCAAGGTGCCGAACTCTTGCTTGGTGGCGCTATTGATGCTGACTTAGGGCCGTTGTTTTTCCAGCCCACTATAGTCACAGACGTCACGGCTGATATGCAAATCAGTCAGACTGAAATTTTTGGCCCTGTGCTTTGCATCAGCGTATTTGATACAGAGCAAGAGGCGATAGAACTCTCTAACAATACCCCAACAGGCCTTGCCAGCTATTTTTACAGCCGAGATATAGGCCGTATTTTCCGTGTCGCCAAAGCGCTGGAATACGGCATGATAGGCATCAATGAAGGTTTAATTTCCAATGCAGCAGCGCCTTTTGGCGGTGTGAAAGAGTCAGGTTTAGGCCGCGAAGGCTCCAGCTATGGCCTGGATGACTTTACTGAATTGAAGTATCTGTGTTTAGGTGGATTGAGCTGAGGCTCCAGCCCTTCACTGACCAACAGCTCACCATCAGTGCAACACATCTACCAGCACATCTGCTATTACAGCTGTCGCTATTGATACCAAAATTAAATCCGTGCCCACCACTTGCCATTCATAGCCCTGATGTTGCGGCAGCTCCGCAAGCATAGCTGCCGGGGCGGATTTTTTCGCAATACCAGGAGGCAGAGGCTTACCTTTGGCTAAGTTCTTGCGGATCCCTGAGGGCAAAGCTGTCTGCCCCGTCATTTGATAACGCTCTGCCACAGAGCGGGCATCCGTCAGGCTGATGCCCGCGCTGACAGTCACAGGCTTCAGTTCAACTATTTTTTGTTTGCTCTGTTGTTTCAGCTGCTTTTCCGCCGCTTTGGCTTTGTGCTGATGATCTTTGTCCGCATCGGCGGCATTCACTTGTTGTGTTAATAAAGGCGCGATTAACGCGACCCACAAGGTAGTTCGTGCATTCATGGTATTCAGCCTCGTTGTTTTAGTTGTTCTTTAGCATAGTCAACAAAACTGGATCCCGGCTGAATGACATTGAAAGTGTATTTTGTATTTAACTGCGAGGCGCATCCGCCACCGAATCCCGCTCTACTAACTGCGGTATAAACAAGTGCGTTCTGCTTTCAGGCTCTATGCTGGTATCACTGAGTTGTATCGCCAGCTTAGTGGCGTAGCTGGCCATTTCTTCGACCGGATAATGCATAGTGGTTAAACGTGGGCGGCAAGCTCGGCTGACTATTAAATCGTCAAACCCTATCACAGAGACATCTTCCGGTACCCGCAGGCCAGCGGCAAATAAGGCGTGAATAGCACCTATCGCCATTAAATCGTTGTAAGCCAAGAGCGCGGTGAATTGAATGCCTTTATTCAGTAAGGCCTGAACCGCTTGCTCGCCCCCTTCCATATTAGCGGTGGATTCTTCAATAGCTGCCTCAGAGAGCTGCAAACCCGCCAGTTTGAGCGATTCGCGAATACCTTGCAGTCGAAAACCCGGGTCGCCGTTTTGATAAATACTGGTGATCACCGCAAAGTTTTTATGGCCCCTATTGATTAAATAATCCGTCGCTGTGCGTGCACCTGCGACGTTATCCAGCCAGACACAGCGGTTGGCGATAGCGGGCATATACCTGTTAATCAGCACTAGCCCAGGGATTTCTTTCGCTAGTTTCAATAAGGTTTTTTCATCTGAATATTCGCTGTGCAGAATAATAGCCTGACAGTTGTGATCCCGCAAAGAATCAATAGCTTCCTGCTCCGACTTGGTCTCGTATAACGAGTTACTCATCAGCAGTTTGTAGTTGTTTTCGCGCGCACCTTTTTCAACACCACTGGCGAGGCTGCCAAAAAATGGCATCGACAGTTTAGGGGTCACTACCCCCAGCGTATTGGTGGTTTTGCTGACCAGAGCACGGGCATTGCTGTTGGGTCTATAACCTAATTCGGCTATCACCTTTTTTACCCGGGCACGGCAGGCTTCCCCCACCTGATGACCGTCGTGGATCACCCGGGACACTGTAGCTATCGATACACCAGCTACTTTTGCGACATCTTTAATTGTGACCATAATTTTTTCTTTTTTTATTGATTATCTACAGCGAACTAAATCGCTTCTGAACCCTGATTTTTTGTTTTAGCTAAGGCCAAACTGATTTGTTGACTGGCTTGGGCATCCAGATGATACCTTCTTACCAGCAGCAAGGAACAGAAGGCAAAGACCATAGTGCCCAGTGCTAAAATAACCCGCATCGCCAGAATACTGTCCGGGTTTTGCGCTGCAGAAAGCTGTGCATTAAAACCAATCAAATTCAGCGATAAACCGGCCAGCAATAAGGCCAGGGCTGCACTTAAACTGGTGACCCAGCTATGAATAGCCACAAAAACACCTTCGCGGCGCTGACCATGTTTTAATTCGTCTTCATCACATAAATCCGCCATCATAGAGGGAATTAACATGGTCATAGCAGTCCAGGCTGCGGTGCAGAATAAAGCATCCAGCCAAATCCAGCCGTAGCCTTGTGGCGTAAAAATAAACCACTTACAGGCACCACCAAACAAGGTCAGGATATAAATCAGCTGCAACGCTTTGATTTTTCCAACACGGGACGATAAAGCTGCGATCAATGGCACGGTCAGAAAACCAAAAGCAGCATAAGCCATCGACAACCAGCCTTTAAAAATGGCGCCCTGAGCTATATCCCCTTGTGCAATAAAATACACCAAGAGGTAATAATCCATACTGGCGGTAAAAGCGCCTCCGGCCATCTGCAACACAGTCAGCAGCAATAATACACGTAAGCCTTTGTTTGTTTTTAAGGTTTTCAAACTTTGTCTTAAAGTGACAGGCGGAAAAGTAACAGCAGAGCGGTGCACCACTTCTTTGCTGTAACAAGCCGCTAAAGTACCCAGCAGGCCAAAAATAAACAAAGCCACGCCCCAGCCGACATAACGAATACCGACAAAAACCGAACTGAAAATGGCCAGTTGTGCCAGCGGAAATAGCCACTGATACAACAAAGAACCCAGTTTCAAAAAATAAGTGGTAAAGCCCATAATTTCAGTGCGCTGATGATAATCCGGGCTCATTTCATAGGATAAACAGGTCATAGGCACAGACATAAAAGTGGCGGCGATATAAAACAGTAGCGAGAAAACGACAAAGTACAGCAGGTGGGCCAGTTCACTCCAACCTGTCGGCACCATCCAAATCAAGCCAAAAAACAAACAACAAGCCCAACTGGCGATTAGAATAAAAGGCCGTCTGCGGCCAAAACGGCTGTGATGATGATCAGATAAATGCCCAACCCAGGGGCCTAATAAAGTACCGAGTAACAAAGGTAAAGTAAGAGCCAGCCCCAGTAAAAATGGGTCTACCCCTAAGGTCATCTGGTAAAACGGAATAGCCAGTACGCTGACACTTTGCTGGGCAAAAAACATCGCAAAAAAGCCAGCGCCAAGCGCCAGCTTTTGAGTGCCAGAAACCCGTATCAACTCTGAAGTCGATGTGGATACAGTTATGTTTTGGTGCAGTGGCTTTGCCATAGCACTCCTGTTTTGTACTAAAAACAAAGCCGATTATAGGCCTGTGCAGAAAACTGACGCAACACAGGCCTTTTAAACTATGGCTTTTGGATCAAACTCACTTCCGCCAGTTCCACTCCATGCCAGCCTTTCGCTGCTGCCGGACTGTAAGCGCTCTGATTAAACATCAGCTGTATGCCTTGTAACTGCTGCAGTTCATTCAGATCCAACTCTGAGCCCTGCTCCACTTTGGGCGCAAAGAGCGGCATAAACATAGGGTAGGCCTGAGTCATCAGCGTATCGGTGCGCTTGAGTTTATTCAGCGGCACTAACAGATACTGCCAGTCAGTGCCTACTTTCAGCTCTGTGCCATAGGCGATGCCGTCTTTATCCAGCACAGCAAACTTCAGCTGCTCCGGTTGTTTCACCGCACGGATTTTCAGCGCCACTGTGTCATAACCTTTCAAATTACGTTGTAGCAGGCTGTTGTCGGCAGACAAAGTGGTTTTCAGGATAGCTGCGGCTTTAGGATTTTCTAACGAATCCACACCCAATTGCATCGCTAAACCAGCGCCTGAACTATCAGCAACAAAACGTTGCGTCACAGTCGCATCTTTTGGATACAGGCTGTTTTGTCTGTCCAGTGTTGCGTCGAATAACGCCACAGGCTGACCTTGTGGTTTCAAAGCCACTGTCCAGTACGGTGCTTTGCTGACAAAATCCCAGTCCTGTGGAGAACCTGTTGCTGCACCGGGAAAGGTCAGGTTTTTGCCATCCGCTGTAACCACAAAGGCATATTCCAGCAGGCCGGTCTGAGTCCAGTCTTTTGGCATGGCCAGTTGATAACGACCACTGACCTCAGGCTTTGCTTGCATCTCAAAGGCTGTAAACTTGTTATCCCCTAAATATCGCAGCATCAGCTGCACTTTTTCAGGCTTGTTCAGAGCACCAATATCCACTTCAAAGCTAAAGGGGTCGCCCAACTGGATTTGACGCTGATTCTGATGCACTAAAGCCAGTTCTGTTGATTGAGGTTTTGGCAGATAAAAATCTGTCTCGACTTTATTGGCATACTGTTGTGCCAATGCTGCTTTGGCGGTCAGTAAGTACACACCGGGGCGCACTGCTACTTCGCCATCAGCGGCAGATGCAGTGGCTGTATTGCCCGTATTTAAGCCTTTCAGTTGATAGTTCTTGCCCAAGTCTGTAAGCGTCAGTTTCAACTGCTGAGCAGCAGGGTACAAACGCCCTGCTTCACGACTTAAACTGGAGTTTTGATACGGGTCCTGCAGCGTCAACACGTCTGGATAGACTTCTAAGCGCCAGACGCCATCAGCTACTTTATCCAGAAAATAAGCACCTGAGCCGCTGTATTTCGCCACAGCAGACGAGCCAACACCTGCAATGCTCGTTAGCTTAGCTACAGCTTTTGGCTCTGTTTGGGTGCTGTTGCTGTAGAAGAACTGCGTTGGGGTATTGAGCACAGATAAATTCTGCTGATAATCCAGAGTCACAGCGCCAAAGCTGTTGCTGGCCGGATAATCCGCTACTTTTTCAGCACGCTTTTGACTGCGGAACACTTCAGCGGCAATTTTTAAGCTGATGGCTTTAGACGGGGTATACAGCAGGTTCAGATGATGGGTGTTGTATTCAGAGTTAGTATGAGCCACAGCCGCAGCGTCATACGCAAACTGAGTGGCCCACTGAAAACCTGCTTCACGGAAACTACGTGCCATAGCCGGATACATCACTGAGCTTGCCACATCGGCCGCATCAAACTCGTACACCATTTTGGCTTTAGTCGCACATTCGCTGATGCCAGCAAAAGGATTGGTGTAGTGCGCGACCGCAGGTAGCATATTGCCATTGATCACACTGCCTTTGACCAAACCCGTTGGATACCACTGATAAGACACGCCATCTATGCTGGTATTGCATAACGCTTTAGCAAAAGGCTGATCATCCCCCTGCTCGCTGGTGTTGTAAAACAAAGGTTTAGTCACGCCAGCTGCCCGAATGGTACTGATTAAGTCCTCAATATAAGCCGCGCTTTGTTGTGGTTTGATCTCATGTTTAGGTTCGTTAAAGATCTCAAAAGCAATAATGTTATCGTCTTGCTGATAGCTTTTGCCAGTCAGCGGGTTGACGTGTTTAAACAGCTGGGTCAGATAATTTTTCTGCGCTTTGATAGCATCTGCCGACTGATTCATCTGGCTTTTGCTGTAAAAAGTTGAAAAACCATATTCCACCGGATCCGGCTCAGGATAACCACTGCCCCACCAGCCAATGGGGGTAATAATCACTTTGATGCCTTTTTCTTTTAAGCGCAGCAACAGGTAATCAAAGAGTTGCAGGTGAATATTGTCCTGCAGGTTACCCTCTTTATCGGCCAGTAATCTGTCCCATAAATGCACGCGGTAAGCGTCCAGCCCTAAACGGGCAATATGGTCCACATCCATATCAATGGCAGCACGATGATCCACGCCAACACGTTCAATAGAGCGATAACCGTAAGCAAAAGGCGCACTGTAATTGACACCAAACAGTGCCACTTCAGAACCATTCTGCCACTGCAATACACCGTCTTTTACAGAAACCGGATTAGCCGCAGCAGAGGCGCTAAAAAGCGCTGCTGCTGTTGTGCAAAGAAAGGCTGTAGACATAAATCTCTGCTGCATTGTTACCACCAGGCGATATAAAAGGCTGCCACAATCAGAGTGATCAATACGGCATACAAATTAAAGCTTGGACGGGTTTCAAAACTGATGTCGCTCAGTTCCACCGCATGAGGATGTTTGCCCTGACGCTGGAATAAAGTGACCACTATAGCTAAAGCTAAACAGCTTAGGAACACTAAACCTACGCGGTCCATAAATGGCATTTCTGGCAAAGCCACTTTGAAAATCCAGCTCAGCACAGCTGAGCTGATAGCAGCCACTAAAGCGGCAGTTGCTGTAGTACGAGACCAGAACATACCTAATAAAAACAGCACCACTATGCCTGGTGTAAAGAAGCCGGTAAATTCCTGAATATACTGGAAGGCCTGATCGAATTCGCCCAGCAATGGCTTAGCAGTAAAGACTGCAATCACCAAAGCCACCAGGCTGACTATACGACCTACTTTGACGTAATGCTGCTGGCTCTGGTCTTTGTTAAACTGCGAGTAAATATCCATAGTAAAAATGGTCGCGACGCTGTTGGTCATCGAAGCAAGGCTCGACAAAATAGCAGCCACTAAAGCAGCAAAAATTAAGCCTTTAATACCGGACGGCATCATGCTCAGCAGTTGCGGATAAGCCTGATCCGGCTTGCTTAAATCTGGCAACAACAACACTGCTGCTATACCTGGCAGCACCACTATCACCGGCATTAACACTTTCAGGAAGGCGGCAAACACAATACCTTTTTGTGCTTCAGCTAAGTCTTTTGCCGCTAAAGTGCGCTGGATAATATATTGGTTAAAACCCCAGTAACTCAGGTTCATAATCCACATACCACCTAACAGCACAGACAAGCCTGGTAAGCTGACATAATGTGGGCTGTCCGGCGTTAAAATCATATCGAATTTTTCCGGCACTTCAGTCAGTAAGCGGTCAAAACCAGCCCATAAGCCATTGCCAGCGCCCAACATATCCAGCGACATAAAGGACAGGAATAAACCACCGCCGACCAACAACACCACCTGAATAATGTCGGTGTAAGCCACAGCTTTTAAGCCACCGTACAAGGAATAAGCCACAGACAAAGTTGCCAAAATAAACATGCTGGTGGTCATGTCGACACCAGTCACTGTATTAATAGCCAAAGCGCCTAACCACAACACTGCAGTTAAGTTCACAAACACATACACAGCCATCCAGAACAGCGCCATGGTGGTGCGCACTCTGTTGTCAAACCGCTGCTGCAGGAATTGCGGCATAGTATAAATTTTACGTTTCAGGAAAATCGGTAAACAGAATTTACCGACCAGCAACAAGGTGATAGCTGCCATCCATTCGTAAGCTGCTATCGCCATACCTATGGCATAACCAGAACCCGACATACCAATAATTTGTTCAGCCGAAATATTAGCGGCGATCAAGGACGCACCAATAGCCCACCAGGGTAAGGTATTGCCGGCCAGAAAATAGTCATTGGTGTCTTTGTTATGTCCCTTTTCTTCCCGGGAAATATAATAAGCCAGCCCGACCAGGCCAAGCACGTATATGGCGAGGATCGCCAAATCTAAATTACTTAAAGTCATCTTTATCCTTACCCTGTTTTACCCGTCGCTGATGTTGCTGCGCTGCAACATCAGAACAGCCGGGTATGTCTTGTTGTTATGGTTACCAGTTTTTTAGCTAACTGAATTTATACACTATTAGTTGCTGATACAACTCACCTGCTTTGAGCAGAGTGCTGGGAAAGCCAAGTTGATTAATCGCATCAGGCCAGCCCTGGGCTTCCAGACAAAGCCCCTGTCGTGGTGTAAAAGGTACAGCCAGAAAATTCCCTGTATAAAGCTGTAAACCAGGCTGAGTGCTGAATACTTCAAGCTGACGGCCACTTTGAGCTGAGCTTAATACCGCCATCCGTTTTAACTCTGCAGCATCAGCACCTTGCCAGATAAAACAGTGGTCAAAACCATTGGCCAAGGCCAGCTGCGGGTCCTGCTGCAAAAGTGCAGATCCGACTAATTTAGCCTGGCTAAAGTCAAAAGCTGTGCCTGCTACTGCACGGCGCTCTGAGGTTGGGATGGCACTTTCATCTGTTGGCAAATAATGGGGTGCTGTGATCTGTAACTGATGGTTTTCAATAGAAGTACCGTCGTTATTCAGATTGAAATAACAATGATTGGTTAAATTCAGTACAGTATCTTTGTTGGACATGGCTAAAAAGGACAACTCCAACTGCTGATCAACAATACGGAACTGCTGCCAGACCTGCACTGCGCCCGGATAGCCCTGGTCACCATCGGCAGAGCGTAAATACAATTGCACCGAGTCAGCTTGCTGCTTCAGCACTTGCCACTGACGGCGGTTAAAACCAGTCACACCACCATGTAAGTGATTGGGGCCATTATTACAATCAAGCTGATAGCTTGTGCCATTAAGTTCAAAACGGCCATTGGCAATACGATTAGCAACCCGACCTGCAGTAGCGCCCAGATAAAACTCATCTGTTTGATAATCTGCCACTTGCGGATAATTCAGCGTCAGCTCCTGACCAAACAGGCGGATAGAGCGGATTGTTGCGCCAAAAGGCAACAACTCTACTTCTAAACCTGTGCCTTTATCTAAGGCTATTGGGCTCTGGTTCATGCCAGAATCTGCTCTGCGCCCTGACTGGCGGTGCAGACAAAAATACCGGCTGTTAAACCGGTTTGTGCCGGGTACTCACGTTCCACCAAAGCACGAATATCATCTACACGGCCCTGTGGCACTAAAGCCACCACACAACCACCAAAACCACCGCCTGTCATCCGCACACCGCCTGTATCACCTAAAGTGTTGCCAATCATCTCCACCAGCGCATCGATAGCTGGCACAGTGATTTCAAAGTCGTTTTTCATCGACAAGTGAGATTCAGCCATTAAGCGGCTCAAAAGCTTAATATCGTGCTCAGCTAAAGCTTTAGCGGCTAATTCAGTGCGATCGTTTTCAGTAATCACATGGCGGGCACGTTTGGCCACTACTGGATCCAGTTCACCTTGCTTCGCAGCAAAAGTAGTCCAGCTGACATCCCGTAAGGCTTTGACACCAAAAATAGCGGCAGCTTCTTCACACTGACGACGGCGGGTGTTGTATTCGCTATCCACTAGGCCACGTTTTACATTGGAGTTGATAATCATCACAGCCATATCTGTGGGCACTGAAACTGCTGTGCTGTCGAGGCTGCGACAATCAATCAATAACGCATGAGCGGCTTTGCCCTGCGCAGAAATCAGCTGATCCATAATGCCGCAGTTGCAGCCAACAAAGTGGTTTTCTGCATGCTGACCATTGAGCGCATTGTCACGGCTGGAGAGTTCAACGCCCGCCAAAGTGCTGTAGGTCAGGCCCAAAGCGACTTCTAAGGACGCTGAAGAGCTTAAACCTACCCCTTGTGGCACATTGCCGCTGATAGCTAAGTCACAACCTACCAGGTTAAAACCTTTTTGCATCAGGCTGTTGGCCACACCACGGACATAGTTGGCCCATTGGTACTTCGGATGTTTATCCAGCGGAAACGTCAGTTCAAACTCATCCACTTGCTGCTGATAATCCAGCGCCAGCACCCGCACCTTTTTGTCATTGCGAGGTGTAGCAACCACCACAGTGTCGTAGTTAATAGCGCATGGTAAGACACGGTGCTCTGAAGGCAAATTCGCCCTGCTGCTGATAATGTTCGGCAAATGCCTGCTGTACTTGCTTTAGTAATTGCATCTGTATTAAACCTTGCTCTGCTGTTTGTAATGCACAGGACTTTGCTGTTTTAAGCGTTCAGCAGCCTGTTCAGGAGTCATATCACGTTGGGTTTCAGCCAGCATTTCGTAGCCCACCATAAACTTTTTAATGGTGGCAGAACGCAATAACGGCGGGTAAAAATGGCCATGCAGCTGCCAGTGATCGATGCTTTCTGACGTCTCAGCGCCAGCATCATTCTGATAAGGCGCACTATGCCAGCCCATCGAATAAGGGAAAGAGCACTGGAATAGGTTATCGTAGCGAATAGTAATTTGCTGCAGAATGTCCGCCAGCGCCGCCTGCTGCTCTGAAGTTAATTCTTCCATCCGGCGTACATGAGCTTTTGGCAATACCAGAGTTTCAAAAGGCCAGCTGGCCCAGAATGGTACTACGACCAGCCAATGCTCGTTTTCCACTACAGTACGTTCGCCACTTTGTTGCTCCAAAGCAGCATAATTGAGTAACAGGTTTTTGCCGTGTTTAGCTAAATATTCACGCTGCGCTTGATCGGCTTTGGCAGGCAAAGTAGGCACAGTGCTGTTGGCCCAAATCTGACCATGAGGATGCGGATTAGAGCAGCCGTTAATAGCGCCTTTGTTTTCAAACACCTGCACCCAGTTGTAGGTTTTGGATAAGTCTTTGTACTGGCGGATCCATTCTTCCACTATGTTCTGAATATCAGCCACACTCAGCTCAGGCATCGTCAGGCTGTGATCCGGTGAATAACAAATTACCCTGCTGGTGCCACGCTCTGCTTTTAATACAAATAAATCATCGTCTGAGCGCTGATAAAAAGGTGTATCTGCGGTTAAAGCAGCAAAGTCATTGGTAAAGACATAAGGCTTTTTATAGTCAGGATTTACGTCACCTGAAATACGAGTGTTGGTTGGACATAAAAAACAGCTATGGTCATAAGAAGGATTCTGCTCGGTAGCTGCAGTTTCAATCTGCCCCTGCCATGGTCTTTTCGCTCTGTGTGGCGATACCAGCACCCAATCCCCGGTCAAAGGGTTGTATCTGCGGTGCGGATGATCTTTTGCATTAAATTCAGACATTTATAACTCCAACCTTTCACTTAATTCCTACGTTTTACATACCCTAAGTAATTGCCGTTGCAGCGAGGCGACAAGTGTTCAAGACCCCAGGAGCATAGTTACCTATGTGACTGGGGCTTGAATACGCAGTCAACAAAGCTGCAGCGTCAAGAACGACGGGTATAACCGTGGGGGTTTAATTTCTGCCACTTCCAACTATCCGCTACCATCTGATCCAAACCCCGCTCTGCTTTCCAGCCGAGTTTTTCCGCCGCTAAAGAAGGGTCACCGTAATAACAAGCGATATCACCGGGACGACGTGGCGCCACCTGATAGGCGATCAGCTGGCCTGAAATACGACGGTAAGCATCGACCATTTCCAGCACAGAAACGCCCTGGCCAGTGCCTAAGTTAAACACATGAAAACCGGCATTCTGATGCAGAGTTTCTAAAGCTTTGACATGGCCTGAGGCTAAATCACAGACATGGATATAATCCCGCACGCCAGTCCCATCCGGCGTGTCGTAATCATCACCAAACACAGATAAATAGGGCCTGCGGCCTATAGCCACCTGATTAATAAAAGGCATCAGGTTATTTGGAATACCATTTGGGTCCTCACCAATCAAGCCTGACTCATGTGCACCTACAGGGTTAAAGTAACGCAGACTTATGGCGCTGAAATCTGGTTGAGCCACCACCAGATCAGACATGATCTGCTCCACCATCAGCTTGGAACGACCATAAGGACTTTCAGGGTGGACGGCAAAATCTTCCCGTATTGGCGACGATACCGGCTCGCCGTAGACAGTAGCTGAGGAGCTAAATACCAGTGTTTTGACCTGATGCTGCAACATCACCTGCATCAGTAAGCCTGAAGCGCTGACATTGTTTTCATAATAAAACAAAGGTTTAGCAACAGATTCACCAACAGCTTTAGAACCGGCAAAGTGAATAACTGCATCCACTTTTTCCGCAGCAAAGATAGCAGAAAGCGCTTTTTCATCACGAATATCGGCCTGATAAAACTTAATGCTCTGGCCTGTCAGTTGCTCGACCCGTTTTAACGCCTCAACACTACTGTTACTCAGGTTGTCGACTACCACGACCTGATGGCCAGAATTGAGTAACTCCAGACAAGTATGAGAGCCTATATAACCAGCGCCACCCGTGACTAAAATACGCATACTGTTATTCCTTTGTTATAGAGATAGCTTCGCTTTTGATCGCCAATACTTTGGAGTTGGCTTCAAGCTTAGCCTGGCTAAATTCAGCACCTAGTTTCACTAACACAGCGGCTTTGCCTTGTTCAGTAAAAGCAGGTTCAGGGTTGATCACTTCAATATCACCACTGGCTTTAAATTCAATAATTTGGTTATTTAAAGGTACCAACTGGCCGTTTTTGTCCAGCACTTGTGCATACACAAAGACTAAATCACCAGCCACAGGCGCTACACCACTGGTGTCGACGGTCAGCTTTAAGCTGGCAGCACGATCAGGAGTCGTCACCTGATGAGTCGCCACCTCTTTGCCTGCGATATAAGCTTTGGCCACTAGCTGCCCTGCCTTGAACTCTTTTACATCAAACTCAAAAGGCGGATGTGGCAAATGGGTCGAAAATTTATCTGTCGATGGCTCATTACGGCTAACCAGCACGCCATTTAAAAACAGCTCAACCTCTTCAGCATTACTGAAAACGCGCACTTGTGCACTGGAACCTTGTTGCCATTCACTGGCGATAAAGACCATGGGACCAGACTGATACTTATCGGATTGTTCCGACGCCGGGCGCTGGCTTTGGTAAAAGTAGTAGCTGTATTTAGGCAAACGGTAAATGCTCATAATACCGGATGCTTCCAGATCCTGGGCATAACCCCTGTTGTAATCGAACATTACCCAATAACCATCGGCATAAGCAGGTGTCGTCAGGTTGTCGTTATGAGCTTCCTGTACATTACGGGCTTGCTGTAATAAACGGGCTTCACCATGGCTTAATAACTGACGGCTGGTACGGGCTTCTTCTTTCAAATCCCCCCAGCTGTCCTGATTAAAACCAGCATTTTGCGCATAATATTCCCAGTCGCCGTACTCAGACACATTGTAAGGCACTGTGGGTGTTTCATAATGCATCTGACGGTGCTGACGCGCTTGCAGGTACATATCGTAGCCATGCTGCCAGCCGGCAGAATAAGCACCAGGAAACTCTTGTTTGACTGTGTTGTGTAAGGTTGCAACAAATTCATCCGGCATAGCAGATTCATTCAGTGAACATTCCCAGGCCAAGACGCTGGCGTGGTTACGATCACGGCGGATTAAATCGCGGCAACTCTGTATCGTCTGAGCACGGAAAGCTTCGGTTGGCTGATAATACTGCCAGCCTAAAATCGCATTCATCAGCACTAAACCCAGTTCATCTGCTGCCTGCATAAAAGCTTTGGAATGTGGGTAATGCGATAAACGTACATAATCAAAACCAGCAGATTTAATTTTCACCGCGTCTCGGTAGTCGGCCTGAGGCGAAGTGGCATAACCGACATGAGGGTATTCCTGATGGCGGTTTACGCCGCGTAAAAAAGTAAGCTCGCCGTTAATCAGCAGCTGGTGTTTATCGTTAAAGGCAAAACTGCGGATACCTATCTGTTGCTGCTGACGCTCAATCACATCGCCATTTTGTTTCAGTACTGTGTTCAGGCTGTATAAAAACGGACTAGCCGGGCTCCACAGGCTCGGATTTTTCACCCTCAGCTGTTGCTGCTGATCTACCTTAGCCCCGGCCGCCAGTTGAATGGGACCTGAGCTGACTTCTGTCACTAACTGCTCACCGGCAAACAACTGCTGCACTAATTCCAGTTCTGCGCCTGCAGTAGATTTATTCACTAACTGGGTTTTTACCGCAACAACGGATTCTGTTTTATCCACTTTTGGATAAGTAACAAAAATACCGCCCCCAGCCACTTCATTGGCCAGCATTTCATCTGTGATATGCACAGGGTTTTTAATCAGTAAACGTACGTCGCGATATAAACCACCGTAGGTATTAAAATCCAGTTGAGCCAAAGGTTTCGGCCCTGTCACTTCGTTGTCTCTGTTATCCAGTTTGACGGTCAGTTGATAAGTCTGCCCTGCGGCGACATAAGGCGTTAAATCAAGAGTAAAAGGCAAATAGCCGCCCAAATGCTCGCCTATCAGTTTATCGCCTAACCAGACCTGAGCATGATTCATCGCCGCTTCAAAACGGATCAGTAGCTGCTTACCTTGCCACTCTGGCGCTATGGTAAGAGACTTTTGGTACCAGGCAAAACCCTGCCATTGGTTATTCACCAGCAAAGGCTCAATCTGTGGCGTATGAGGTAAGTTGACCTGCTGCCAGTCTTCTGGTTTTGCCGTTAAATCAGCAGACTGACTTTTATAAAACTGCCAGTCCGCATTTAAATTCTGCTCTGTGGCTACTGCAACTTTCGGTGACTGCTCGCCCTTAGAAGATTCGGCAACCGGGCTGCATGCATACTGCAGCAATAAGGCCAACACAGCCAAAGATTGTATGAAGTACTTCAACACTGGAGAATTCCTTTTAATACGCCTGCTTTACTGCACAGGACTTAGCAAAAATTAGTTTCAATCGAAGGCCTGACCACCAGCTCGTGGATATGAGCTTTGGCTGAGCTTGCCAGCATCAGCAGAATGGCGTCAGCTACCTCTTCAGCAGACAAATAATCAGGTCTGCTGGCAACACGAAATTCGGTATCTACCCCGCCAGGATAAAGAGACAACACCTTTACTCCTGTGCCGTTTAGCTCTTTACGCAGCACTTTGCTGTAGCTATCAAGCGCTGCCTTGCTGGCGCTATAAGCGGAAATACCGGGGTTAGAAAATAAACATACAGTGGATAGCACATTCAGCACTATGCCTTTTCCTTGCTGCTGCATCCCCGGCACCAACTGCTGGATAAAATGCAGCGGCGCATAAAAGTTCAGCTGCATCATCTGCTGCAGAGCTAACCAATCCGGATCTATGGCAGCTTTTCGACTGCTATTACCGCCAGCACAATTAATCAGCACATCGACCTGACCAAACTGCTGTGTGGCCTGTTGGCAAAACTGTTGGATAGCGGCTGGTTCTGTCACCGAAAAACACTGGCTGAACACTGGAGAATCGTTTGGCAGCAAAGCGAGGGTCTGAGCTAACTTGACAGGATCACGCCCACATAAACTTAAGCTATGGCCTTGCGCCGCTAAAGCCACAGCCAAAGCACGGCCTATGCCCGATGAGGCACCAGTCAGCAGAATATGAGAGGGAGATAAGGACATCAGTCTGGCTTCCGTGAAAATGATTTTCTTCAGAAAACCCGGCCCTAAGGCCGGGTTTTATCTGCTGAATAACAGGCTACTTACATGGAGTAAGAGAAACCTAACAGGAAACGACGGCCCCATTCCTGATAACTGGCCGGACGGCTTGGATCGTTATCAAAATAGGTGACAGCTTCTTCATTCGTCAGGTTTTGTGCCTGCAACATCACCTTAAAGGCTTCTGTCACTTCGTATGACAAGCTGGCATCTACAGTACGTTCTGCTTTAGCTCTGGTGATTTCCGTTGGCGTCCAGCTACCAACACGGGTGTTGGCACTACGGTAGTTGTAAGAGACCTTGGCATCAAAACCTGCTTTGTAATACCACAAGGTCAGGTTACCCACATGGCGGGATAAGCCACCTAAAGGCAATGGATTATCTTCCGGCACAAATTCGGTCACATTACTGTCAGTCAGTGAGTAGTTGGCGTAGAAACCTAAACCATCAAATGGCGCAGGTAACATAGTCAGAGCCTGCTGATACATCAGCTCCAAGCCTTTGATTTGACCACCGTCACCGTTAATAGGACCGGTAAAGTCATAGGCAACACCGTCTACTATCATTACATCGGTCGAACTACCGACATGAGTTTTTAAGTCTTTAAAGAAAGTAGACACTGTCATAGCCTGGTCGCTGGACCAGTAATACTCGTAGCCTAAGTCAATTTGATCCGCGACAAATGGATCCAGGGTTGGATTGCCACCTGAACCGGTTTTAACCGGGCTTTGTGAGTCCAGTTGGAAGCCTGTACGCATCTCTACCAAAGGCGGACGTGACAGCGCACGCGACATTCCAAAACGCACCTGAGCTTCTTCGCTGACAGAGAAAACCATATTCAGGGCAGGTAAAATTTCGTCGTAGTCGTGATCAACAGAAATAGGCGAATAAGTACCGTCTTTAAACTGATAACCTGAGGACGTTGAATCTGTTCTGACATAACGCACACCAAAGTTACCTGTGTAGGGTAAGTCACCTAATTCGCCAGCCATCTTCAACATAAAATAAGCGGCAGTGTTGGTTTCACCTACATACCAGCTATTGACTCTGTCCTGATCCGTTTTGGCATGCTGGCTACGATCATCTATGCCACCGAAGGCCTGAGTCATAGTCGAATTCCAGTCTTTAAAGCCATACAGATTTGGCGAGACAAAATCGCCACCCAACTGATAGCTGTAACCATAATCAGTCAGGCCAGTATTGACAGGAGCCTGCCACCAGCTTTGCACATCGTTATCTTTATCGCGGTCGCTGTAACGGCCACCTATCACCAGTGTTTCGAACACACCCCATTCGATGTTACGTTCAAAATCAGCTCTGACACTGACCATTTCGTCGGTTAAATCGCGATCTGTATCAACATTCATCCCTGTGATGCTGTAATAATCAGGGTTACCAATGTCTTCATTAGTTTGAATAGCTAAACGACCACCGGCATTGCTCCAGCTGATATCCAGCGGAGTTGGGCCATTATAAGCCGAAGTAATATTGACCCAACGCGACTCGATACCCGCTTCTGAATAGCCAACATCATAAGTTGAAGTCCAGACATCACCGGTTACAGTGGTTTTTAAACCCGTACTTAACAGGTGGTTTTCCTGAAACCAGGTGGCGTTATTGGCTGAATGCGCGCCCCATAAAATACCGCCACCAGTCAGTTGTTGTGAGCCATCAGGACGGGTCACAATAGTCGGAGTCGTGGCTGAATTGTTGTAACCCCAGTTATTGCTGTCTTGCCAGTTGCCCCAGCCATCAAACCAGAACTGATCTTCACGCTCTTCAATATCAAATTTGGAATAAAACAGATCGTATTTCAGGTTCACTGTCTCTGCAGGCTCCCACTCGAGGATCATCAGACTACCAACGCGTTCGGTGTTGCCGACTTTAGTACCGGCTTTACCGCCCCATGGCGCAGCTTCTTTAATACCGTCGCCGTTTACATCACCTTGATCGGCTTCAACTTTATTGTAGGAGTACGAGGCGGTTTCACGTTGTACTGAGGGTTGATCCTGATAAGTTATACCAAAAACCACACCAAAATTATCAGCCCATTGATCCACATAAGAGAAACTGGCTTTTTCACCTGAACTGTCCGCACCAGGTAAATCATCTCCCATCTGGTAATCCATCAGATGACCGCTGATATTGATCATGCGTTTATCTTTTGCCAAAGGACTGACAAAATTCATATTAACCAGACCGGCGATCCCCCCCTCGAGGTTATTCGCCATCGGGCTTTTATATACTTCCACTGAGTTAATCAGTTCGGCAGGGAATTGCTCGTAACGTACGTCACGGCTAGGCTCAGCACTGACAATTTCACGGCCATTCATGGTGGCAGCGTTTAAACGTGCACCTAAACCACGGATAGAAATACTACTGGCATTACCACGGTCACGCTCTGCCGCTACACCAGGCAAACGGCCCAGAGAGTCAGCGATAGTCACGTCAGGTAACTGACCTAAATCATCGGTAGAGATAATTTCTACCGTTGATTCTGAAAACTTTTTCTGCATTAACGACTTGCTCAGCGTGGCACCAAAACCTTTAACTTCTATGGTTTCAATTTGCTGCTGTGCTTTTTCAGCGTTTTGTTGAGTGCTATTTTCTTCGCTTTGCGCTTGTGCATGCTGCATAGCAAAAATTTGCGTCATAGCTAAAGCTACAACGGTCAATTTGAATTTGCCTGTCATTTCCTACCCCTGTCGGTATCAATTGTTATTTTTGTATGCGCTGGGCTGATTTTTGTACGGGATCAGCAGTGCACAGCGTCTTTATAACACCCAAGGTAAACGTTTACCAAAACTTTTTCTAAAGCAATAGAATAAAAATAATTAAACCATTGAATTTAATATAAATATATTCAGGTAATCGATTTCTCTATCTAGCGCAACCTGACTCCCTAAAAAGAGCACAACGACTGGCTTAAATTCATCACTGTTGTTTCAGATCAAGAGGCAACCTCATCCAAGGCTTTAGCATGTCGGTATATTTTCAGACACAGGAACTGTTCTTGCCATGAATCCGCCATCGAGCATCAGCTTACCCTCTTTGTCTTCTGGCCAGACTGTGGCGCACGTGCTGCAAAAAAACCTGATCTGCTGCGAACCACAGACTTCAGTGCAACAGGCGGCAAGCTTGATGCGACAGCACAATATCAGTTGTATTTTGGTGAAAAAAAATGAACTCATTCTGGGGATCTGGACCGAGTCAGACTGTAAAAAACTGGATCTTTCTGCTCCCTCAGTATTACATCAGCCGGTGTCACAGGTGATGAGCTGTCCCGTACTTTCGGTACCGGATCGCTGCAGTATCAGTGAAGCTGCCGCGTTAATGAAACAAAAAAATATCAGACGCTTACTGGTTACAGACACAATGCATCAGGCTATTGGCATAGTCACACAAACCGATCTGATCCATCAGCAACCGCTGGAGCATTATTTAATGCTGCGTGATATCAGCTCTATTCTGGTGGAGTTGCCGTTATCACTGCAGTCAGAGCTGACTGTGGCACAAGCCGCCATTTTGATGCAGCAAACTCAGCGAGACGCAGCCATAGTCCGGTTTGAACACTCTGGCGCTGATGCGGAATATGGCATAGTGACAGAACGTGATCTGGTGCATTTTGTCGCCACAGAGCGTACCCTTTGTACTTTAGCTGAAGTAGCAACCCGGCCCTTACTGACACTGCCATTGCGCAGTAGTTTGTTACAAGCGGTACGGCTGCTGCGCGAACAAGGGTTTCGCCATTTAGGTGTGACTGATAGCTATGGTCAACCTGTAGGTTTGTTATCCCACAACCATATACTGCTGAATATGGAACATTTGTATATCAGTGAGTTAAAGGCTGCGTTGCAGGCCAGAGACAAGGCGTTACGTACCTCTGAAAGTAGCCTGCGTTTAGCTTACAAAGTGATAGAAGCCTCCCATGATGCGGTGATGATCACCGACGCCAGAGGGATCATCCAGTCGGTCAATCCCAGCTTTTGTAAACTCACTGGCTACAGCGCTGACGAAGCTTTAGGTCAAACCCCCAGCCTGTTGAGTTCAGGTCAACACGATCAACTCTTTTACCAGCAGATGTGGCAAGGACTGCAGCAGCAGGGCTATTGGCAAGGCGAAATTTGGAATAAACGTAAAAATGGTGAAATCTACCCCGAGTGGCTGTCTATCAGCGCGGTGCGTAATGATCAAGGTGCAATTAATCAGTACGCCGCCATTTTCTCCGACATCACAGAGCGTAAAAAACGCGAGCAGAAAATCCACGAACTGGCCTATTTTGACGAACTAACCGGCCTTGCCAACAGACGTTTATTTCAGGACCGACTGGAGCAGGCGCTGGCGAACGCTAAACGTCACCATCACCAATTAGCAGTGCTGTTTCTCGACTTAGACTTATTTAAGCGGATCAACGATACCCTGGGTCATCAGGCGGGCGATGAGGCACTGCGCCAGGTGGCAAAACGATTGCAAAAAGCCAGCAGAGCAGGCGAATCTGTTGCACGCCTCGGCGGCGATGAGTTTACTATGCTGGTGCCTGAATGTGAGGCTAAAGAGGAAATCGTGAAACTGGCACAGCGCATAGTGGCGCAGTTTGAACTGCCTTTTCAAATCCAGCAGAACGAACTGGCATTAACCACTAGTGTTGGTATCAGTATTTATCCGCAGCATGGCCATACCGCCAGCGAACTGCTGAAGTGTGCTGACGCTGCGATGTATCAGGCAAAAGAGTCGGGGCGTAACAATTACAGCATTTATAACTCCAGCCTTGGGCAGCGCCATGATCAGGCCTTGCAACTGGAGCAAGCGCTGCGTAAAGCCTTATCGCAACAGCAGTTGCAAGTGCATTACCAACCCAAAGTTGAGCTGAAAACAGGACAATTACATAGTCTGGAGGCTCTGGTGCGCTGGAAGGATCAGGAATTAGGCCAGGTCGCTCCCGCAGATTTTATTCCCATCGCTGAAACCTTAGGCCTGATCCATCAGTTAGGACAGCAGGTGCTAAGGCAGGTCTGCCATCAGTTACAACAGTGGGGACCGCTTGCAGTGCCTGTGGCAGTAAATATCTCAGCCAAAGAACTGGCGGACCCGCAGTTTCTGTCGCAACTTAAACAAATCCTCGCTGAGTCTGAAGTGGACCCTCAACTGCTGGAGCTGGAAATTACGGAAAGTTGCCTGCTGCCTGAGCGGGCAGCTGAAACTCAGCGTGTGCTGCAAAAACTACGTCAACTTGGTATTCGTCTGGCGATTGACGATTTCGGCACAGGTTACTCTTCCTTGTCTTATTTACGGCATTTACCCATCAACTGCCTGAAAATAGATCGTAGTTTTATCAAAACCTTACCTGACAACACCAATGATCGTCAGATCACCAGCGCCATTATTGCTATGGCCAATGCCATGGGTCTGGACGTGATTGCCGAAGGTGTGGAAAGTCAGGCCCAGCAGGAGTTTTTACTCTCTGCCGGTTGCCAGTTTGGCCAGGGGTATTGGTTCGGTAAAGCCGTGGATCAGAGCAACATCCTGCACTTGCTGCGCCAAGCCAAACAATATCCTATCAGGCAAGGTAAGGTTCTAATAACTGCCTGACATTCACTCTGGCATTCAGCCGGGCAGCCAGTAAATAGAAACCCGCCATCTTCCGATGTAAAAATATGGCGGCTACCGGTGGTGTATGCCAGTAATTCTGCTGTATACTCAAAGCGGTACCAGCCTTACGCACACGCTGTGCCAGATCCGTCTGACCAAAGGCATAAGCCCTGTTCTGCTGCACAGGCTCGGAAATCAGCTGCACCAAGGCCAGAATGGCTTGTTTTTGTCCGGGCAATATATCCTGACTAAAAAAACCAATCTGCCGCATCGCCAGTTCCATCCCCACCCGATCATTCTGCACTGCAGCACTAAGTAACAAACGATAGCCCTGGCTGATCTGCTCCGGATAATCACGACAAGCACCAAAATCCAGCAGCACCAGTTTGGCAGATTCGGGCTGATACAGGTAGTTGGCAAAGTTAGGATCAGTTTGTACCAGCTTAAATTCAAAAATCTCTCTGAATAACAAAGCAAAAAGCTGTGTCATCGCCTGATCACGCACTGCTTGTGGATACTTCTCCAGTGATTCTATAGGTACAGCATCAACAAAACTCATGGTCATCAATTGTGAGGTACAAAGTTCAGGGTAAAGCACAGGCAAAACGAATTGGTCATCACCGGCAAGCAGAGCACGGTAACGCTGCAAATAGGCGGCCTCTTGCACATAATCGGCTTCCTGATGCAACTGCAGCTTGGCTTCCTCAAGCAAAGAGCGATAATCAACACCATCAGGCACCAGACCACTGATTTTCAGCAGCAGAGCTACATTCTCCACATCGCTGTCGATACTCTGTCGAACGCCGGGATACTGCACTTTGACTGCCAGCTTCTGACTGTTGTCGTGGTGTGCCAGATGCACCTGGCCAATAGAAGCCGCCGCCATAGGAGAAAAAGTAAATTGCGAAAAATGTTGTTGCCACTGCTCACCCAGTTCGGTACGCAGCACCAGCGCGAGTTCTTTCGGTAACATAGGATTGGCGTTCGAGCGCAGCCTTGCCAGTATCTCAGCCAGTTCTGCAGGGAGCAGATCTCCGGCATCCATCGACAGTAACTGCCCCACTTTCATCGCAGCTCCACGCAGCTGTGCCAGCTTGTCACTCACCCGCAGCAAATTAGCTGGTGTTAATAGCAAGTCTTTGGCTTTTGGACTTTGTCCCTGCGCTAGCTGTTTCGCACCATTGACCAGCACAGAACCGGCGATACGACCAGCCAAAGAGGCCAATCCGCCTAAACGAGCCAAAGGCTGGCGGGGTAATTTAGTAGATTTGTTGTTCATAAAAATCCGACAGAACAGGCAATGTAGTTGCTATACGTAGTCAGACTGGAATTGGCCCAGCTGTGCTGAGCGCCCCGAACTCTTTGTCGCCCTGCCGCCGAATCACGGCCATAAAAAAAGGCAGCTGCGATGCAGTTGCCTTTTTTCTGTTGTGACCCGTGAAATCAGATTAAATCTGCTAACCCAGGTGACTGTAATTAAAAATTACAGAACAACGATTTTCTCAGCCTGTGGGCCTTTTTGACCTTGTGTTACAGTGAACTGTACACGTTGGCCTTCTTGCAGAGTTTTGAAACCCGTGCTTGAAATTTCGCTGAAGTGAGCGAAAACGTCTGGACCTGAAGCCTGTTCGATGAAACCGAAACCTTTAGTCTCGTTGAACCATTTTACTGTGCCGGTAGTTGTATTAGACATGGTATGTACCTGTATTTAATAAATTTTAATTTGCCTGGTATCAGGCGGTGGTGCTGAAAGAGAGTTTTAACTTATGAATACAGGACGTACTAAAACAACAGTAACAATCATTGTGGTGCATAAATAATGAACAGACTAACAAAGCAAGGCCAGTGTATAGGTTTTCAGAGCAGTGTCAAAGCTTATTTCACTAAGTTATTAAAATAAGCTCTTTTATATATCCAAGTAATTGGAATTACAGCAGGACGACAAGCGAGCAAAACCCCTGCGACATAGTAACCCCACGTGACTGAGCGAGCAGCGCTGTCAACAAAGCAGAGCCTCAAATACAGAGGGACGAACCTTCAATATCGCTGACAAATTGTTGTATCACATCAGGTTTTGCAGGTTTTCGGTAATAATGAATATTGTCACTAATCGCCTGGTCTTCGACATAATTCATAATGTTAGAGGTTAACAAGCCAATAAAACATTGCTGATCCCGCTCTCGGATCCAACGAGCCAGCTCCAGACCATTGCGGCCAGGCAAATTATAATCCAGCGCATAAACATCAAAAGCTTGCTTTTCAATCAACGCCATGGCCTGTTCAGCACTTTCTGCAAGGGTACAAACCCAATCAGCTCTGAACGTCTGAACATAACCTCTGGTTAATACCAAACACACCTGACTGTCGTCTACTATCAATAACTTCAAAGACATAAGCCTGTCTCAACCTCTTCCTTGTGACGAAAACAGAAAAAACCTACTGCCTTTTACTGTAGTAATAACTGCTCTAAAACTCCAGCGCTGCGGCTGTAAGATTTATCTTACCAGTGCCCTCTACGTATCAATCTTTCCTATCAGATCAGAGGCTCATCAAGGATTGTAACTCGTCAAAATCCGGTCTGTTACCTGGCTCTGACTGCATACAACACTGCAGTATGGCTGCATAGTGTTTTTCAAAGACTGCAGCTTCATGGGCCGATAACAAACTCTGCATGTCCAGCAGCCAATAAGCAAAAGCTCTGACTTCAAGCTTACAAAACAACTGCTGTTGTTGCTGTGGTAAATCGTTTAACGCTGTAGCTGCTCCAAAGTCGCCCAGATACAGTTGCTGCCCGGCATTGACCAGCATATTGTGGGCATACAAGTCGCCATGGCAGATCCGCTTTTGATGCAAATGGGCCATGACCCGGACAACCTGTTCCGCCAGCTGTTTGAGCTGCACCAAAGTTAAGCTCTGGCCTTGCGTAAAGGTATCGCGGGTACAAGTATCAAACGAAGGAGGTTGGCCAAGTACGGAAAAAGACGCTGGCACCAACTCCATCACTAAACCGGGCAAATCGCAGTCTTTTAACCTGGCTTTGACGGCGATCAGATTTGGATGTTCACCCGCATTAAGGTAGTTATTCATCTCATCTTGTGGGCAACCATCACTGGTGACCCAGCCTTTAAATTGTTTTAACGCCACCGGTTCTGCATCCTGCTCAAAACGCGCCTGATAAATCACACCGGATGCGCCCTCGCCAAGTTTTTGCAACAACTGATAATCCGACAAGCGATGAGCGGTAATAGCTTGAGCTTCTGGCACAGGACAAGCGGGATTAGCACCCAACGCCAGCCAGGCTAATTTGGGCAATGCAAATAACCAATCCGGGAAAGATTCAAAGCTATTCAACGATAAGCGCAATAAGCCCAAATCACGGCATTGCTGCATCGAATCAGGTAACGCTGACAGCCGATTACCCGCCAGCGCCACTTTACGCAGTTTGGTGTAACGGCCAAAATCTTTTGGTAATTCAGTCAGCTGATTGTCGGTTAATATCAGCCACTCCAGCTGCTGCGGCAAAGAAGCTTCAGCAAACTGACTGAGCTGATTGCCTTTAAAACTTACCATAACCAAAGCCGGGCAATGGCTTAATACCGCGGGGATATGGCGGAAGTTATTTGAGGTTAAAAAAAGCCGTTTTAGTTTTTTAAAGCGGTGTAAATCTGCGGGTAAATCCGACAACTGATTGCCGGACAGGTCCAGAATTTCCAGACTATCGGTAAACCTATATAGCTCAGCAGGGAATTCAGTCAGGCCATCAGAGAGATTTATACGACTCAGTGGTGCTGTGTGTTGCGCTAAAGTTGCGAGGCTGAACATAAGATCCCTGTCTGCTGAAAAAGCCGGATTGTACAGTGCTGAATGCAATTCGGCAAAAGGCTCTGGCTACACCTTGAGATCTGCCCATACAAAACCAATATCAATCAAAGCCTTTATGCATCCAACACAACCGGAGAAGCTATGAGCACTACCTATACCCCGCCTAAAGTCTGGAGCTGGGACAGCCAAAACGGCGGCGCATTTTCCAGTATCAACAGACCCATCTCAGGCGCCACCCAGGATAAAGATTTGCCAGTAGGCCAACATGATTTGCAGCTGTATTCGATGGCGACACCAAACGGAGTCAAAGTCACGTTGCTGCTGGAAGAGCTGCTGCAAGCCGGACATAAAAAGGCAGATTACGATGCCTGGTTAATCAGCATTCGTGATGGCGATCAATTTGGCAGTGGTTTTGTCGGAGTCAACCCGAACAGTAAAATTCCGGCTTTGTTTGATCGCAGCACAGGTATCCGGTTATTTGAGTCAGGTTCTATTTTATTGTATCTGGCTGAAAAGTTTGGTGACTTCCTGCCAAAAGAGCTGGCGAAACGCACTGAAGTGCTGAACTGGTTATTCTGGCAAATGGGCAGCGCACCTTTTGTCGGTGGCGGTTTTGGTCACTTTTATGCCTATGCACCGGAAAAGTACGAATACCCTATTAACCGTTATGCAATGGAGACCAAACGTCAGTTAGACGTGCTGGACAAGCAACTGGCTCAGCATAGCTTTATTGCTGGCGATGACTACAGTATTGCCGATATGGCGATTTGGCCCTGGTATGGCGCTTTAGTTTTAGGCCGTTTATACAATGCCGCTGAGTTTCTGGATGTGCAAAGTTATACACACCTGCAGCGCTGGGCGAAACAAATTGATGCCCGCCCCGCGGCACAACGCGCAGTGAAGGTGAACCGCAACTGGGGTGAAGCGCATGAGCAGCTACCGGAACGCCATAGCGCTGCAGATTTTGACAAAATCCCTAAGGCTTAGCAGCCTCAGCGTTCATCAACCCGGTTGGCAAAAGGCAGACTGAGTTCTGCCTCTTGCCGATACTGCTCCAGCGCCTTTTGCTCTTGCAGGCAATAACGGGCTATCGCTTCATTCAAGGCTTTATGCTGTGCTTTTTCAGTAAACTGATAAAAACCGTGCCTTAGCACAGGCGCAAAACCGCGTTGTAACTTATGCTCGCCCTGAGCACCAGCATCAAAAAACTGCAGTCCCTGTTTGATGCAATACTCTATACCACTGTAATAACAACATTCAAAATGCAGAAAGTTAAAGTCTTCAGCACAACCCCAATAACGACCATACAAGCTAGTTTCTGACTGGAAACACAAAGAAGCCGCCAGCATTTTTTCATCGGCAAAAGCGGCAAAAACGACTATTCGCTTTGCCATAGTCTGGCCCCACAGCCTGAAAGTTTCAGCTGTTAAATAACCATTATGACGGGAACGTTTTTGATAGGTATCACAATAAAATCCGTAAAACTGCTGCCAGAAGGCGAAATCCAAATCAGCACCACTTAAAGTTTTAAGCACAACGCCCTGCTCTGCAACCGTCGCCCTTTCCTTGCGGATTTGTTTACGTTTACGTGCAGTCAGTACCGCAAGAAAGTCATTAAAACTCTGGAAGCCCTGATTGGACCATAAAAACTGCACATCAAAACGTTCAACAAAACCAGCGTCACGAAACGCCTGCTGATCATCAGGTTCAGCATAGAGGCACTGCAGATGGCTCAAAGGCAACAGCTGATTGAGCTGGCCGACACCTTGCTGTAGCCACTGTAGCAATTGCGCTTTATCCATACCTGCGGCCAACCCCAGACGTGGTCCTTCAGCGGGCGTAAAAGGGATGGCCAGCAATAACTTGGGGTAATACTCCAAACCATAGTTTTGATAAGCTTCGGCAAAAGACCAGTCAAACAGGTATTCGCCATAAGAATGCAATTTGAGATAAGCAGGCACAGCGGCAATCAGTTGATCCTCTTGCCAGAGGACAAAATGCCGCACCAGCCAGCCGGTTTGCCGGCCAGAACTGCTGCCTACACTACCGCCTGACTCGAGCGCCTGTAAAAACTCATGACGGGTAAAAGGGTAGTCAGCAGGGAATAAGGCATTCCAGTCCGCTGCTTTGACTTTACTAATAGAATCAAGCCACTGCAGCTGCATCATCAGGACCTGACCAGCGCAATACGGCCAGTGTTGACCACTTGTTTGTAGATCCGAGGCTGTGGCGACAGCACGTACAAATCACCATTTAAGCCAGTCAGTTGAACAGGCACCTGGCTTTGTCGTGCCACATCGGCGTTAGCCGCTATATGCGCAGCTTCGCCATGCACAGGCACCGCAATCTGAGGTTTGACCCAACTGTACAATAATTCCAGCTCGCCGCGACAGGGATGCCCTGACACGTGAATGGGTAATTCTGTGTTGTGGCTTTGTAAGGTTTGAATGTCACGTTGCTGAAATTGCTGCACCAGCTTTTCGATAAAAGCTTCATTGCCCGGAATGATAATGGAGCTGAAGATGACTAAATCGCCGCTGTCTAATGACAGCTCACGCTGCATATCAGCGGCTAAGCGGCTCAACGTGGCTTTAGGCTCGCCCTGACTGCCGGTCGCGACCACTAACACTTCAGCTTTGGGTAAATAACCTAAATCATTGGCGTCGATCAGATGAATATCCTCTGGCCAGTGCCCTGTTGCACGGGCAGCGCCGACCATATTTTGTAAAGAGCGGCCAAGCAACGCCATATAACGGCCGGTTTTATTTGCCACCCGGCCAAGTGCAATTAAACGCCCGACGTTGCTACTAAAACCAGTCACCACCACCCTGCCCTGCGCCTCTGCGATCACCTGCAATAAGGCCTGATAACAGTCGTTTTCCGACACAGAAAAGCCTTCACGCAGTGCATTGGTCGAGTCACAGACCATGGCTGTGACATTTTCCAGTGCCAAACGCTGAAACACCCGGGGTTTAAAAGCCTTGCCTGTCATAGGTGTTGCATCTATTTTCCAGTCGGCGGTGTGAAACACCGAACCTGCGTCAGTGCGAATCATCAGGCAATGCGGCTCTGGAATAGAGTGGGTAATAGCGAGAAACTGTACTGCAAAAGGGCCAATATGTTTGGTGTCGCCGGTTTTCACTTCAATGATAGGAACTTTATCTAAAAGTCCGACTTCAGCGAGCTTACGGCGCAGAATTTCAGCCGTAAAAGCAGTGGCATAAACAGGGCATTTAAAACGAGGCCAAAGCGCAGGCAGAGCACCTACATGATCTTCATGGGCATGGGTGATGACAATGCCAGAGAGATTCTCTGGCTGGCGGGCAATAAAAGCCGGATCGGCAGCCACTACATCGGCTTTTTGCAAGCTGTCAGGCTGCAGTGGACTATTAAAAGTCACACCACAATCCACCATTAACCACCGACCTGCATGACCATATAAATTCAGATTCATGCCAATTTCGCCTGTGCCACCCAAAGGTAAAAACCACAAATCAGCGCGGCCCGGTATTAAATCCACAATCACAACTTCCTGTGCTTTTCAAACCACTGTTCACAATACGGCTAGTGTAAGCCGATTGGCCCAGCCAGCCTAGTAATAAAGCAGCCTAGCAATAAAGCTAGCTTAGAAACTTAATGCACAGGTCCGGCGCTTTGATCAATTTGCTGTTGCAGTGATTTAGCAAAACCCAGCAAAAACAGCACTTCGGCCATCACAAACAAAGGCCCTATCAACAAGCCCACCAGATCGTCAACAAAAGCTGGTTTTTTGCCTTCAAAATAATGCCCGATAAATTGCAGCACCCAACCGAACACAAAAACTGCAATTGAGGAACCTAACCAGGCAGAGCTACTTTCCAACCCCACCAATTGCAGCGCCAGTGCATAACAACTTACGCTAAACACCAGCATCACCAGACCCATACTCAAACTTAGACGAAAATAAAATAGCAAAGAGCCCGCCAGCAGCAGATGAGTGGCTGTGATTCCAGCGGTGATTTCAAAGGACAATAAGCTAAATAACGCAATCACAATCAGTGGAATACCGGCAAAGTGGGTGTAAATATTGCGCTGGTCCCTGTGGTAATGGGCGTACTGAATTAAATGTTCTGCTAAGGTTTTCATAGGGTTCTCCTGATTGAAAAAACCACTTTAAAGGAGAACTCTATAGCAGCTCTGTCGGCTAACTGACAATCAGCCCGCTTTAATTTAAAGCTATTTCGGCTGCTTGTTTTAACAAGTTCAAATCCAGCACCTCAATTTGAGCATAACTGGTGCGGATCACCCCGCTTGCGGCCAGCTGCTGCAGCAACTGGTTAATAGTCTGGCGTGATAGCGACAGTAACTGACCCAGCTGTTCCTGCTGCACCGGGATCAGATAACGTTCATCTTGCTGATGCAAACGGCATAACATCAGTAAACGCCGGGCCAAACGCACTGAAACGGGCAATAAACTCATATCTTCCAGCGCCTGGAATACTAAACGCATTTTTTCTGTCAGTAACTGGCCAAAGCGTTGCCACCACAGCGGGTCTTGTTGTACTAATTGCTGCAAAGCTGAATTATTCAAATGCAGCAACCGACAAGCTACGCTGGCGGTAGCGTCATGAGTACGGGCTTTGCGGTCAAACAAGGCAATTTCACCTATCCAGTCCCCCGCCTCCACTATAGTCAGCAAAGCCTCGCGGCCTGAACTATGCACACCTGCAATCAGCAAAGCGCCGGATAACAGTACATAGATGCCATCAAACTCATCACCGCGGCTGAATAAACGTTGCCCCGTATCCAGTTGTATTGTTTTAGCCTGAGCTAAAAGTTGCAGCTGCAGAGATTCTGGCAGCGCTGCAAACCAAAGACTTTGTTGTCGCAGCAGCAGAGCAAAAGAGTCGGACATAGATAAACCTGAGTCAATCAAACTGTGCACAAGTTAGGAGATCCGGATAAAATCAGCAAGTGCAGCATGCAGGCCTGAACAGGAACACAGATGAACAGAAGACAATTTTTCATAGCAGGTGCAGGTATTACTTTAGCTGCAGCGGCTGGACTGGAGCTTGGTAGCAGAGGTTTTGCAGCCCACTGGGATAGCTTGATAGCGCAACTCAAATCACTGCAGCATCAGGAACTGACCAGCAGTGGCAACTGGAACCCAAGCCAGATTTTTCAACATTTGACGCAAAGTGTTCAGGGCTCTTTTGTCGGCTATCCTGAACACAAAGCGGCCTGGTTTACCCACAGTGTGGGACCTGTTGCCTTAAAAGCTTTTAAAGCAGCAGGCGCTATGCATCATCCGCTGGATGAAGTCATTCCAGGTATGCCGCAGCTGGATGCAACCCTGCCAGCACAGCAGGCATTGCAACACCTGTTACAGGCCTTAGAACAATTTAGCCAGAGCAGCAACCTCAGGCCACATTTTGCCTACGGAGTGCTTGATCATCAGGATTATCAGGCCGCTCATGTGATGCATATTCGTCAGCATTTGCAGCAAATTCAATCCGCTTAACGAAAAAAATTCAGAGCTGCGGCGCT
Source organism: Rheinheimera tangshanensis (assembly GCF_014645135.1). Classification (GTDB taxonomy): domain Bacteria; phylum Pseudomonadota; class Gammaproteobacteria; order Enterobacterales; family Alteromonadaceae; genus Pararheinheimera; species Pararheinheimera tangshanensis. The sequence continues at coordinate 74,397 of NZ_BMLH01000004.1, read as the reverse complement.
TTATCCTGTAGCGCCCTTTTGTGCTGCATGATGCGATACAAATTCTGGTTGATCCAATCCGTCATTGCCTCGACCTGTTTCGCTATTTCGTTGCCCATTGGTGTCAGACTGTATTCCACATGAGGGGGAACCACAGGAAATGATTTTCGGGCTACAAAACCATCTTGCTCAAGAGCTTGCAGCGTCTGCGCCAGCATTTTTTCACTCACGCCTCCTATTTTTCGTCTCAGTTCACTGAATCTGTGCGTCCCGGCCAGCAAAGCAACCAGCACCAGTACAGCCCAGCGACTGGTCACTGTTTGCAACACCTGACGGGAAGGACAATCTGGTGAAAACACCATGCCAGGCCGTTCTAATAAAGACGCCAGCCCTGGCGCTGAGAGAGCTTGCTCATTTTCTATTGCGGACATCTGACACTTACCTTTTTGTGCGTACTTACTAAAAGAAATTATGGTTGATAGTATGCGCAACGAACTTAACTCACAAGGTAAATATCATGATTGCAATTACAGGAGCGAATGGTCAACTTGGTCGTCTTGTGATTCAGCAACTGCTGAACACAGTGCCCGCCTCTCAAATCATTGCAGCAGTGCGTCACCCAGAAAATGCACAGGATTTAGCTACTTTAGGTGTAAAGCTACGCCAGGCTGACTATGACCAACCCAGTAGTCTGTTGAGCGCTTTTCAGGGCGTTGAGAAAGTGTTGCTGATCTCATCCAGCGAAGTCGGCTGGCGTGTACCTCAACATAAAGCCGTCATAGAAGCAGCCAAACAAGCAGGTGTAAAACTACTGGCCTACACCAGCCTGTTGCATGCCGACCGCTCGACTCTGGCTTTGGCTGGTGAACATCTGGCGACTGAACAGTTATTGGCGGATTCCGGCTTGCCTTACACTCTGCTACGTAACGGTTGGTATACCGAAAACTACCTGGCTTCCATTCCGACCGCGCTAAAATATGGCGCATTAGCAGGTTGCGCGAAAGAAGGTCGTATTGCCTCAGCAAGCAGAGCTGACTATGCAGCTGCAGCTGCCGCAGTGTTAACCAAAGAAGATCAGGCCGGGTTAGTGTATGAACTGGCAGGCGACGAAGCTTATAGTCTGACTGAGCTGGCAGCCGAAATTAGTCTGCAATCCGGAACAACAGTGGTCTATCAGGATATGGCAGAAGCTGACTATTACACCATGTTACAACAGGCTGGTTTGCCTGATGGTTTGGCCCATATTCTGGCAGACTCAGATACAGCGGCGTCAAAAGGCGATTTGTTTGATCAAAGCCGTCAATTAAGCCAACTGACAGGCAAAGCGACCCTTTCGTTAAAAGCAGCAGTAGCACAAGCGCTAAAAAGCTGAAACGACTCTCTCTAAAAAGACAGTCTGTCGCTCAGACTGTCTGTTTTATTGCCGTTACAAAGGACTGACAGTTGGCGCAACAAAAGCCGGAATATGCCAACACTCTGCCGTAAACGGAGCTTTTACAGCCATTTGCTGCTGCACCACCTGATCCACTATGGCTGTTGCCTTCATGGCCATATTCCCGAAGCTATCTATGCCCTTATTGGTAAAACCTTTGCGGGTGCGATGAATATTAAATGTATCGGAGAAGCTGCGGCCAAAGGCTTGTTCCACGCCAGTTTTACCCAAAACAAAACCATAGAGACCACCCCAGGTAGCCGCCGGGTTATCCGAATCCCAACCGGCCAACACAGCTATTTTTATCGTCTCCTGCATATCGCCTTCACCATAAAATAAGCTGACCAAACTGGCGGCAAAGTTTATACCAGCGGCAAAACAGCCATTGCAATACAACTTTTTGCCGGTGATTTCATAACCGTCTTTCTGCTCTACCTGATAGCGCTGATACAGCTTATCCCTCGCCTCTTCCCAAGGAATGCCGGACTGATACAAAGACCAGACATAATCGAACATCTTGGCCGGATATTGATTGGATGGCAGTTCAGCGCGAGCTTGCTTTGCGATCAGCAGCAACTGCGGCTGTATAGCTTTGGCTGGGTCCACGCCAGCGGCCAGCGCATGCATCACCACGTAAAAATTGGCGATATCGGCCGCTTCGCCATAAGCAGTAGTGCGGATAGGTAAATAGGCCAGTTTGGAAGCTATATCAGCCCGGAATGGCGCCAGAATACCAAAGAGCTCAGTGGTCAGCTGGGCATCAATCATATCGTAATGCGGGTTATAAGCTGGCATACCGGTAAAAGGCGGCAAAATATCTTGCTGCATTAAATCAAACGCTTGCTGATTCGATACCCACAAAAAGTTTTCTGGTTTGCCTTCAGCCGTTTTAAAGGGCGTTTCTGAATCTTTATAAATATGCGCCAGCCAGCCATCGCGGATTTGTTCTGCGCTTAGCAGTGGCTTTTTGCTGTCATGCATCAGCTGCAGATAGATATATTCAATATCGCTGTCATCATCCGAGCCCCAGACTTCATCTTTATCCGCCAGCACCCAATCGATAGTGGCTGATAAATTACTTGGAATACCCTGGCCCCAGATACTGGGCTGATCTTTTGTTTGCCAGTCTTTGCGGGTATAAAACTGCCCTGCAGGCCCATCGCCGCCAATTTTGTCCATCTCAGTCACCAGCCCTGTCCAGTTGGCGATGCTCAGACCAAGCCAAAACCCCTGTACTTTGTTGGCATAGAGTTTTTTATCCAGTCGATGCGTTCCTGCAGCTGCTACCTGACAAGATGAGGCGGATTGTTGCTGTGCAACTGCGGTGGATACTATGCCAACAGCAGCAAACAACAGGCCAACCACAAAACCCTTTGCACTCATTCTTCCCCCTAATGAAAGCACTTACAAAGCACAGTTATCCGATGCCTGTTCCCCGATGTCAAGTCTAAGCAGTGCTGAGGGAGTGGAGCGAACAAAATTTCATCCCGAAATCTCAACAGGCTCTATAGTTAAATCAATAGCTTATTTTATTTTGTCAGACAGGTCGTGCGTCCGATGCCCAAAGCAACACAGAGCAACCAAGAGAACAAGTCCAGTCTGGTGATGGCTGCGCAGGGAGATCAGAACCTGCAGGACATCATCCAACTGGCCTGCTATATCTGTGATTCTCCCGTGGCTATGGTGACCAGAGTAGATGACACCGAATTAAACTTTATTGCCAAAGTAGGTGTTTCGGCCTCCTCTGTTGCCCGTAAAGACTCGTTTTGTGTGTATGCCATGGAAGACCCGGCTACGGTGATGGTGGTGCCAGACGCAAGATTGGATCATAGATTTAGCGCCAATCCGATGGTACTCGCCGAATCTGGCTATAGATTTTATGCCGGTTCCCCTCTGATCAGTCTTACAGGCGAAGTGATAGGCACTATTTGTGTTTTTGATTATGTACCTAAACAACTGAACCAAAAGCAAATAAGTTCTTTACAGGCCTTATCCAGACAAGTCATAGCTATGCTCGAGCTGAAACAGATGAGCGAGCAACTGCACACCATCAGTATGACGGATGCGCTGACGGGCATAAACAACAGAAGGGCTTTTGACCAGAAGTTTGAAGCTGAATTTGCCCGTTGGCAAAGAACGGGCCAGTGCTTTGTGCTGGCCTTGATTGACATTGATCACTTTAAAAGTTTTAACGACAGTTTTGGTCATGCCGAAGGGGATCAGGCACTGAGCCAGGTAGCCCGTTTATTTCAGCAGCATTGCAGGAACTATGACTTTTTCGCCCGTTATGGTGGTGAAGAATTTGTGCTAATCCTGCCAGGTACTGACAGTGCGTCGGCTTACAAAACACTGGAAAAGCTCAGGCTGATAGTGGCCAATCATCACTGGTCATTACGTCAGTTAACAGTCAGCATAGGTGTAGCCAGCGCAGACTTGTTTAACGACAAACACAAACTACTCGAAGCAGCAGACAAGATGTTATACCAAGCCAAAGCTTTGGGGCGAAACAGATGTTGTATTTTGTCCACCATCTGAATAACTAAGCCCCGAAGCAAGGCAAGACAGGAAGCGGCTTTGTTAGTCCTGCTCCCACATCTCATCATCACCGGCCCAAAGTTTTAGTAACTCTGCCTGCCGCACTAACTGTGCAGCTTTCTGGGCCAAATCCCCACTGACTAGCGGGCTGCCAGTCCAGGCTGTGCCTTTCGCTGCAGCTGCCGCCAAGGCAGCCCATTTTTTAGCAAAAGCAGCTAAAGCTTCACGGGGTTCAGCACAATCTTCGGCGCTTAAAAAATCAAAAGCTACAGGCTGCGGCTGCACTCCTGTGGTATCACCAGCCAACACCCAATGCCCGACAAAACCCGGATCAGTCGGATCTTCTACTGCCCACAAACCTACATAAGGTGCGGCATACCATTCAGGCCAATCACAAATCACACCATGCGGAATATTTTGTGTTTTTACATAAGCTTCAATAGCGGCAAACTGTGCATCACACCAGGCCCAGTCTTCTGCTTCATCCAAATCCATATAACAGCCCTTGCTGGCTAAAAAAATGCTATTTTCGCCAAGTTAAAGCAAGGCAGCAAGCTTTGATTTCAAGTACACTCTGCGCCAGATTTAGCTGGGATAGCCATGATGACAGTGATAGATACCTTTGTTGCCCCTGCCTGTCATCAGTCGATTGAAACGCTGTATCAGGACGACCATCTTTTGCTGATTAATAAACCTAGTGGTTTATTAAGTTTGTCCGGCAAAAACCCGCTGAATCTGGATTCTGTGCACTATCGGTTAGCTCAGATGTATCCACAAATTACCTTAATACACCGACTCGATCTGGGGACTTCAGGCATTATGCTACTGGCTTTGGATAAAGCTACTAATGCTTTGTTAACTAAGCAGTTTCAAGCCCGTACTGTGATTAAACGCTACCAAAGCATAGTGGCAGGTCATGTAGAACAAGATAGCGGCATCATCGAAGCGCCTATCAGCAAAGACAAAGCCTTGTTTCCGCGCTTAAAAGTCTGTTTTACACAAGGGCAAAAAGCAAGCAGCCATTTTCAGGTGCTGGAACGCCTCAGCAATCCAGAGCGAACCCGGCTGTTATTGACGCCAGAAACGGGCCGCACTCATCAGCTACGGATCCACTGTCAATACCTCGGACACCCTATACTGGGCTGTGATTTATATGGCAGCCTTGATACACAGGCTATGGCGCCACGACTGTTGTTGCATGCGTCAGAACTGGAGTTTGCTCATCCGATAACAGGGCAGCGTATGACGATCAGCTGCCCTTGCCCCTTTTAATTCCATTCAGACTGCCCGAGCTACAGCAAGCGACCTTACTTCGTCAGCCTTTCACCAAAAACCCCGAAGCGAGCAAATTAAATGCCTCCAGTGTTTTTGGCAGCATTGCCTGGGGATTAGCGCTGGACGCCAGCCAAAGCGCAGCGTTTAAAGCGGCGCCGTTTAGCAACATAGCGGCAGCCTCTGGATCCACAGCTTTTACTATGCCATTTGCCATAAGCTGCTCCAAAGTCGCTTTGGTCGACTGCAGGCAGCGATTCTGACTCGGCCATTGAGATGGATCGCCAAGCACAGCAGGGCCGTCCAGTAACACAATTCGCTGCACTTCAGGGTCCAGCGCCTTTTCAATATAAGCAGCCCCCTCAGCCAACAGGGCTTGCCATGCATTCCCAGCTTTAGCGCCAACAGACTTGGCATAGTCCGCCATTTCAGAATCAATCTGATCGACAACAGCCGCAAGCAACCCTCTTTTGTCGCCAAAATTATGGTACAGCGCGCCCCGGGTTAAACCTGCTTCCGCTGTTAAGTTATCCATAGAAGCGGCGGCATAACCTTGCTGCGCAAATGCCTTGCGGGCCGCGGCGATCAGCTTCTCCCGGTTTTCAGCCATTTTTGTTAATCGGATACTCATTCGATACTCCTTTCACATACGCCATGTATGCCACTTGACATACGAAGCGTATGCGAGATATTCTACATACGCCTCGTATGTTAAACCAATTCAACATACGGGACCATTCAAACCTTTGACAAGAGAGCACTACCATGACCAAAAGAGAAGCTATTTTTCCAGCCAACAGACATACACTTTACGAAGAGCATGGTTATTCAGCAGCTATCCGCTCAGGCGATTTGTTGTTTGTATCTGGTCAGGTCGGAAGTCGCGAAGACGGCAGCCCGGAAGCAGATTTTGAACGTCAGGTAGAGTTAGCCTTTGACAATCTTAAAGCCACTCTCGCAGCTGCTGGTTGTGACTTTGACAATATAGTCGACGTTACGACTTTTCATACCGATCCAGAACAGCAATTCGGCACCATTATGAAAGTGAAACAACAGATCTTTGGGACTCCACCTTATCCAAACTGGACTGCTGTCGGAGTGAACTGGTTGGCTGGCTTTGATTTTGAGATTAAAGTGATAGCCCGTATTCCTGAGTAAAGGCCTAAGGGCTTTGTTCTGGCCGCAACTGATCCAGTGTCACCTCGCCAAAACGCTGGATCAATAAAGCTTCAGCCTGCTGCATGCTATCGGCCAGCGCCTTATTCACTTTCTGCTCAATTTTACAGTCCGGATGCTGAGATCGGCTGCCGATAGCAAATAAGCCTGGCCGACCCAGTGCATTGTAGATATCAGCAAGACTGATCTGTTCCAGAGGGCGGGCTAAGCTCCAGCCTCCGCCGTGACCTTTACCAGACATCACATAACCTGCCTCTCTCAAGCCTGCCATAGTGCGACGAAACACGGCTGGATTAGTCCCCATGTTCTGCGCTAACACCTCTGAAGTTACAGGCTCTGTTGCATGCTCAAGATGCAATAAAACATGCAGCACGTCAGACAAACGTGTGTCTTTATTCATTATTTAGGTCCTTCATTCCGTCATCTATCAGCATGTTTGACAAAAACCACAACTTACGTATCATTTGATGATACTTGAAATTCATCATAAGTAATAAACTAAAGTCTGCCGGACTATTTAGTTTCATTACCTTAAATTCTGGAAAAAGCTATGAACAACCACTTTGTGCAACCTCCTGAAAACTCCTACCTCGAAGGCCCACCACGGCAAGTTCCTGGTTACCATAGTTTACATCGAATGACCGCCATACTGCTGGCAGAACACCTACCTGCCGAAGGTTCTTTGTTGGTATTGGGTGCTGGAGGAGGACTTGAAATCAAAGCTCTGGCTCAAGCACAATCAGGCTGGAGCTTTATTGGTATTGACCCTTCTGCCGGAATGTTAGAGCTCGCAGCTGATACAGTGGCCAATTATCAAGACCGTGTCCGCCTTCATCAGGGTTATATAGAAGACGCACCACAAGGCCCTTTTGACGGCGCTATCTGTTTGCTGACCTTCCACTTTATTCCACGTGAAATGCGACTTGAAACACTGCAACAGATCCAGCGGCGGCTAAAGCCCAAAGCACCTTTGATTATTGCCCATCATAGTTTTCCTCAAACAGAACCTGAGCGGACCCTTTGGATCTCGAGGCATCTAGCATTTAGTCATTCGCCACCTGCGCAGGCCGAAGCAGCACAAGCAGCGATGAAAACCAAACTCAGTATTTTGGCGCCAGAAGAGGAGGAAGTCTTGTTAAAACAAGCTGGCTTTTGTCAGATCAGTCTGTTTTATGCAGCATTTAGTTTTAAAGGCTGGGTTGCCTATGCAGACGGATCAGTCGCCAGCTGCAACACATAACGGAGAATTCGTCGCAGCACCGGCGCGGATTTGTTTTTGACTATCCAGCAGATTGCTGTCATTTGGAGCAATCTTCAATGCCGCTTCAATCAGTGTTGTGGCTTGAGCCTGACAGCCTTGCTCACTCAGCAGCACCGCATAATTGTTCAGATAAGCTATTTCCTGCCGGGCATAAGGCAGACCTTTTTCAAACCACTCTGCAGCCACCACAGGCTGGCTTTGGAAATAAAAATTACCCAGCAAAAAGTAAGGCAACCAATAATCAGGCCATTGGCCAGTCGCAGTTTTAAGTGCAGCGATACCACTATCAACCTGTTGAGTCTGAAGTAAATCCTGACTGGCTTTGGTGTAAATAAAAGGATCCAACTGCACACTGCTTTTCTCAGGCGGTAACATGGCGAACAGCCAGTAATTCCCCCGCGCCCAGGTGCGTTCAAAAGTGGCAAAGTTTAAGCGATAGGCTTCAGTTACCCCGGTATGCAAAATCACTTCACTGCTGTGCAAATCGTAACCAATCACTACGGCATAATGCCACTGCGGCAACCAGGCCAATGCGTTATTTTGCAGCACTATGATGGGAATATTCTCAGCCACCAGACTTAACAACTGGCTCATACTGCCACGCTGCTCATAAGCGACTAAACCCAATTGTCGTGTTGCTGACGCCATTTCAATTTGCAAAGTCCCCTGTAAACCCGGAATAAAAGTAGCGGGCGCTATGGTAGCAGGGTCTTTTTTCAGGCCATAAAAGCCAGCCACTTCAGACAAGGTCGTTGGGCCGCAAAAATACTCTTGCTGCGGATAAAATGGCACCTGCGGGATCAGATGCTGAGGTGCTATAGCAGGAGGTTCTGCCAACAGCAGCTTAGTTTGTGGCGGCGTTTGGCAGCCTGTCAGTACAATCAACAAGCCCGCCAAAAAGCAGGCTTGTCGTAGTAACCCCATTAAACTCAACGGCTAATTGGATTAATAAAAGGGTAAACGTCTGTAACGCCTAATAAATCCAGCAACGCAATAATGGCTAATACAGTAACGATAGCTCCTACCACACCACCTGCAGGCATGTCGTTCATCTGCGTATTCAGCGCGTTCAGCTCTTCGGCCGTCATATTGGCGATACGTTGTTTGGCATCGGCAGGGCTGACACCCAGCTCAATCAGTTTATTCTGCACTTCTGCACTGTCGACAAAAGACAGGACTTGCTGTTTGTTGAAGTTAAACTGCTGCTTAGCCATCACCTGCTCTGAACTAAATACTGCAGCATTGGCCTGGCTCATTCCAAACACTAACACTGGGCAGAGGATGCTGGCTTTTAAAAATTTATTCATTTTTATTTATCCTTAAGTTTGTTGTTTTTCTGGCAAAAACTGTTTTTAGATAAAATTAAAAACACTGGCTGGCGAACCTTCATTTGACTGGAAGAGTAAAGCATCTGTGGGACATCCGCAATAAAGTACGCTGAAGTATCTCGTCTGGTTGGAGAGGATAGAGAGAGCAACAGCAGAGAGCTTGCACTTTAAGAACGCGGTTTAGTCCTTCAGGTTACTTTTTGCCGGATAGCATACTCAGGTTTTAAATACTCTTTGCTCACAACAATGTCGCTCAGTATTTCAACCGCTTGCCACAAATCGACATAACGTAAATACAATGGAGTAAATCCGAGCCGCAAAATATCAGGGGCCCTGAAATCAGCAATCACACCGCGTTTAATCAGAGCCTGACATAAGGCATAGGCCGCAGGGTGCTGATAAGCCAACTGGCTGCCGCGCTCTTCCGGTTTTAATGGCGTAATTAAGCTTAATTCGGCTAACGCCGCTTGTTGCTGCACCAACTGATGAAAACAGCGGGTTAAACCCAGGGATTTTTCGCGAATCTGTTGCATACTGACATCACTAAACACCTGCAAGGCAGCGTCCAGCACACTCATCGAAATTACAGCAGGGGTGCCGGTCAAAAACTGTTCTATGCCGTCAGATTTAACGTACTGAGGGCTAAAACTAAAGGGCGCTTTATGCCCCATCCAGCCGCTCAGTGGCTGATGAATTTGCGCATGATGCCGTTTAGCCGCATATAAAAAAGCCGGAGCACCGGGGCCACCATTTAAGTATTTATAACCACAACCTACGGCAAAATCGACCTGCCAGGTATCCAGCTCTACAGGTAAGGCTCCGGCACTATGGGCCAGATCTACAATCACTAATACACCTTGCTCGTGCGCTATTTGGGTTAAACGCTGTATATCCAATAAGCGGCCGCTGCGAAAATCAACCTGAGTCAGCATTAACACAGCCACATCACTGGTCAGCGCCTGTTCCAGTCCTTGCTCTGGCACCTCCACTAACTGACAACGGCTTTCGCCTAACAGTCGAGTCAGCCCCTGCACCATATATAAATCGGTTGGGAAATTGCCCTGCTGCGTGAGCACCACAGTGCGCTTTGGCTGCATCAGCAGAGCACAACTTAGCACCTTAAATAAATTCACTGAGGTCGAATCACAGCAAATCACCTGACCACTACCAGCACCAATCAAACGGCCAATCTGCTCGCCCACTTTGAAGGGTAAATCAATCCACTGATTGCTGTTCCAGCTTTGAATTAAATCCTGACTCCACTGCCGCTCCAGCACATCCTTGGCGCGCTGCAATGCGCAGCTCGGCATAGCGCCTAACGAATTGCCGTCAAAATAAATACTCTGCTCTGGCAAGGTAAATTCTGCTCTTTTGTGAGCCAATAGATCCTGCTGATCATACTGCTGTAACTGTTCGAGGGTTAAAGGTGTCATCACAGTGGGACGAACTCCTGTAGGGTGAGAATTAACTGCGAATATGCAGCGCTTTGTGGATGGATCCAGTCAAAATGCCCAGCCTTTTCCACCATACGATACGGCATGCCACTGTCAGTCGCCTGAGTTGTCGGTACAATTTGATCGGCACTGCCCTGCAATAATAGGGTTTTGGGGTGGATTTTGTCTGGACTCGGACTGGCTTGCTGGTATAACTCCGGTGCCTTCTCTGGCGATGCGCCGATAAACTGAGCTGTGGCACTTTGGCAACTATTGCTGCCTTTGGCATAACTGGCCATATCGGTAATAGCGGCTAAACCAATCACAGCTTGTATCTGTGCAGCTTTTTTGTCGCCTGCTAGCTTTTCACCTGCTAAAAGCGCCAACTGGCCACCCGCAGAATGCCCCATTAAGGCGATACGGTTCACATCCACGCCGTACTGTTCAAACTGCGCCTGAGCATAGTGGACGCCTTGCACTATATCGTCAAAACTACCAGGCCAGCCACCCCCCTCGTCGCCGACCCTGCGGTACTCCAGCGACCATACCGCATAACCTGCCTCAGTCAGCGCCTGACTTAACGCCTTGCTGTGACCTATATCATAGGCATTTAACCAGCAGCCTCCATGCACAAAAATAACCAAAGGCGGTTTGGTGCTTACCTTAGTTACAGGTAACGACAACAAACCAAACTGCAAAGCCGCTTTGCCATAGGCTAATTTCATGTCCTGGTTTTTTACCGGCAGCGCCAACACGCTGTTAAAACTCACATTGTAAAGCGGCGCAGCAGTCAGTACGGCTGAAGGCTTGGTATTAGTCGCCAGCTCTGCAGTTGGCAAAGCGCTACATGCACTCAGTAACCCAAAACCGACAGTACGTAATAACCACAACACAGTATTTCTCTTTGAAAAACTCTTGGGAACTGAAGAAAACTCAGCTGACATAAGGGTGCGATGCTCTTGATTAAAGACCTAAGAATATCAAAGGATTAACAATTTGAAACCGCTTTATGCTCTGTGCTGGTATTTAAGCGGCAAAAACAATTTTCTTGCGATAAATACACAGATCCAGCCTCTTGGATCAGGGGAAAACAAATTATTTGTCAGGCGACTCCGTCATGCCATGCTGGCCCTGACGTTAAGATTTGTATCTCTTACAGGCATAACTTGTTTCCCGACCAACGTGTCTATGACTACTCTGCGCGGCAAAGAGTAAGCTGAACAGGTAACAGCTGCCCTGCTCAGGGCATAGTCAGCTTAATGTGTCACTGCAGTGTTGTAACGGAGTTGTTATGGAGCCTGTTTTAATTTCCACTAACCCGCTTAATCAAGAAGAAGTGGGACGCGTCACTATTGCTTCTGCTGATGAGATTGCCAGAGTTGTTGCGAATGCACGACAAGCACAGCCTGCCTGGGCGGCATTGAGTGTCGCTGAACGTAAAAATCTGGTGGAGCGAGCCTACACCCAACTGGACACTGTGCACGATGACTTGGTCAGACTTATTTGCCTTGAAATGGGCAAAGATTTTAGACGTGCCAGTTATGAGGTGTCAGGCGTTATCCAAAGCGCGCCCTACCTGGCAGAGGAAGTCGCACAGGCAGTCGCGCCTGTATCGAAAGGACATGGCGTTGAACTTCAATATCGTCCGCTGGGTGTCGTTGGAGTGATTTCTCCGTGGAATTATCCATTGGCCATGGCCAATAACTTGATCATACCGGCGCTGGTCGCTGGCAATACAGTGGTATTAAAGCCGTCGGAACTGACACCCTTAGTTGCCGATACCTTTGTGAAACTCTTAGCTGAGTTTTTGCCTGCAGATGTCATCAACATAGTCCACGGCAATGAAGAGGCTGGTAAAGCCTTGGTATCAAGCGATATTAACATGGTGGCCTTTACCGGCTCAGTTCAGGCAGGCAAAAATATTATGCGTAATGCGTCATCTCGGTTGCATCGACTGGTGATGGAGCTTGGCGGCAACGATCCTATGATTGTTTTGCCGGATGCGGATATAAACACCGCAGCCCGCTTTGCGGTCGCCAGCAGTCTTGAGAATACCGGTCAAATGTGCACATCAACCGAGCGAATTTACGTAGACGCCTCCATCTATGACCAATTTGTCGCGAAAGTCGTCGAGATTGCAGCGGCGTATCGACCCGGTGCATGGAATCAAGCCGGTATCCATATCGGGCCAATGGCAAGTGCAGAACAACATCAACATGTAGTGAAACACCTCGCCGATGCAGCGGGGAAAGGTGCACGTTTTGTTCTCGGTCAGCCAGAATATCCGCGTCCCTATATCCAGCCTACAGTGGTGACGGGACTGACCGAGGATATGCTGCTTGAACGCGAGGAAACTTTCGGACCTGTCGTCGCCATTGCCAAAGTAGATTCGGTAGACGAAGCAATACGTCGTGCTAATCAATCAATCTATGGCTTAGGCGCAGTCGTATTTGGCCAGCATGGAGCGCGGCAAGTCGCTGATGCGATGGAAGCTGGGATGGTCTCAATCAATGGCAGTGTAGGCAGTGGCAATGCACCTTGGGTCGGCGCTAAACAAAGTGGGCTAGGCTATCACGGTGGGCTTGAGGGGCACCGTCAATTTACCCAAATTAGAGTAATGAGCAGGTAACAGAAGATGATGGGTACAGACAATTTCTTTATTATCGCCCGCGAGCCGGGCGCGCAAAACCCCGCTATCCCTACCTGGGCGGGTAAAACCGATAATGCTTTTCATCTGGACAGGGCTATCGGACCTGAACAGGTACAACGTCTTGATATCCAAGAAGTGCCCGGTGCCTATCAATTATTGAATGTACTGTCTCAGAGCGAGTGTGAGCAGATGATTCGTCTGACGGAGTCGCTGGGTTACCTGAAAGATGCAGCCGTCTCGTTACCCAGAGAGATCCGACACAACGATAACATCACTGTGGTCGTGGATGACGCCACTGAGCGCTTATTGTGGCAGCGGGTTGAGCATCTGGTGAATCAGCATCTCGAGATATTCGACCATAAAAAGCCACTGGGCTTAAATACCAGGTTTAGATTTTATCGCTACAATGTCGGTGACTATTTCCATTTCCATATTGATGGCGACTGGCCAGGCTCGCGGGTGGATGGCGAGACATTAATCACCAATGCCTATGATGATCGTTACAGCAAGATGACCTTTCTTATCTTATTGAATGATGACTTTACAGGCGGAGCAACCCGTTTTCGGGTGAATGCCAATAATCCACACTCACCAGCCAGGCGAGGCGAACCCGCGTTAGACGTGGATATAAGAACGCCCATAGGTGGTGTGCTGCTCTTCCCTCATGGCCCTCACCCACTGCATTGTGTTCACGCCTCTGTGCCGATCACCCAAGGAGTAAAATACATCATCCGCACCGATCTGTTATTTGAACTGTAACAGGGGCTAAATAACAGCGGATAGCTGCTGACGTATCCATTGATGCAAAGGATCTTGTGACGATCGTGAATGCCATACCGCAATCACATCAAACTGCGGCGCTGCGGCTTCTAATTCGATCGATTGCAAACGTTGATCCGGTAACAATCGTGACGGAATAAAGCCGCAGGTATCGTTGGTCGAAAGGGCTGCCAAGGCAGCGGAAAAAGTGGGAAAGGAGTAAATCACCGAGCGTCGATGACCTTGATCCTCAAACCAAGCGTTTATCGCGCCGGTGAAATCGCCGCGCGCTGGCGATACCACGACTTGTGGTATCTTGGCTATCTCGGCAACCCGCATCTGCGGCTTGATAGCTCTATTATGTTTAGAGGCAACGCACTGATAAGTTTCTGTATACAACACCTGAGAGGGCAGTGTTGTTGGCGCCAGACTAGGAGTGGTCATGGCTAAATCAATGCTGCCAGACAGTAAATCCTGATGCAGTGTATCGGGCACCAAATTGCGGATTGATATTCTAAGCAAAGGAGCTTGCTGTCGAACTCGTTGCAGGAATTGAGGAATAATAGACAGCTGTTCAAAATCAGTACAGCTGATGGTAAAAGTGGCTGCTGTTGTTGCCGGATCAAACACGACAGGAGCAAGCAGTTGCTCAAGCGCATGAATCGCCAGATCTAATTTTCCAGCCAGCTGCTCAGCAAAAGGGGTTGATTGCACGCCATTGCCATGTCGGATAAACAGCCGGTCATTAAAGGTGCTGCGCAGTTTGCGCAGTTGGTCACTCACAGCCTGTTGCGTCAGGCCCAGTTGAGCAGCCACCTTTGACAGGTTCTTTTCACGTAAAAGCGCCTTGAGCGTAATGAGTTGCTTGATGTCCAAACGATTCAGCGCCGTCACTTGCCCTAATACCCCGCCTTAAAAGAGAGGTATAGTAGCCATACACTCCACTCAGCACAAGGCTGGCGCGACCAGGCCCGCCAGTTGGCTCTATCACCGCAGGTGAACGCTGAATCCGCTGGCTATTCATGCACTTTAATTTTCGATTTGGTTTAGCTAAGAGAGTTTTCAATGGCCACTAAAGCGTTAGTGATAGCACAACCAAGCTTATAGAAGCTTTTAGGGACAACAAACTGTAAAAATTAGAGTGCAAATGATGCTAAATGTTAGTGATTAAGCAAGTATTTGAATTTTATGAAGATATTTTGGTGCCTGGGGTCGGACTCGAACCGACACGGAGTTTCCCCCGGCGGATTTTGAATCCGCTGCGTCTACCGATTTCGCCACCCAGGCATTGAGGGGTCGTATAGAAGTAAACGCTTGCATTATACAAAGCGAATGGCGCGGCGCAAGCAAAAGTTTCAGTTGCTTGTGTGGTTGCGCATTTTTGCAGCAGTTTCGAAAAAACAAAGCTGCGTGATACACTTAGCGCCAATTACATAATCAATAAAAGTCAGGACACACTGATGTATCACGGATCTCCAAAAGCGGGTTTGTTCCGCCGTTTAGCGGCCATTGTTTATGACGTGTTGATTTTAGCTGCGCTCTGGATGCTGGCTATGGGTTTGGCACTGTTGCTGGTGACTATTTTGGATAAGCTGGGTTTGGTTTCACTGGCCGCTTATCAGGATCAGGCTGATTTTATTCAAAAGCATTCGATTTGGTTTCAGCTGTATTCACTGCTGGTTTTTTTATGGTTTTACCTGTACTTCTGGGTCAAAGCAGGGCAAACCCTGGGCATGCGTGCCTGGCGTATTTTGTTGATCCAGCCAGATGGCTCGCCAGTGACATTAAAACAAGCGCTGCTGCGTTTGGTGGTGTCTTTGTTAGGCCTTGGCAACTTCTGGCTGTGGATCCGCTGGGGTAAAGGGTTAGCCCTGCAGGACCAAGTCACAGATACCATAGTGGTGAAACTGACCAAAGATGAAAGCAAAGAGCTGAATTTACATCGTAAGGCGGGTTAATTCGGGGTTTTGGTTTTGCTTGTCGTCAACCAAAGTTACACTGCATATCGTCAACTTGGGTAACAGTTAAATTTGGCTACAGGCCTTAATAACTGTGAAGTATGTACACTAAGCTAACAGGTTAGTGGCATAAAAATCGGGTCAGAGCACATTGTTAACGGCAAATGTGATCTGACCCCAATTCTATTTCTTCTGCAATAAATACATCGCCAAGCCAATAAACAAGACCGAAGGTAACACTGCACCAAAGATTGGCGGTAGCTGGTAAACCAAAGCCACAGGGCCAAACACCTGATCACTCATGTAAAAGGCGAAACCTGTCAGAATACCCATCAGAATACGGGCAGCCATAGTGACGCTGCGCAGTGGTCCGAAGATAAAAGACAAAGCCACCAGCAACATAGCAATAATAGTCAGAGGCTGAGTAGCCTTACGCCAGAACGCCAGTTCAAATTTGCTGCTGTCCTGCTGGTTACTTTCCAGGTAATCGATATAGTCGGTTAAGCCTTTGAGCGATAACAGCTCAGGTTTAATAGACACCACACCCAATTTGTCCGGCGTTAAGGTAGAGCGCCAGCGCTGTTCCTGCCACTGGTGTTTCTCAACTCTGTCATCGCGGAAATGCAAACGGCTGACATCGCTTAAGCGCCATGAATTGCTGACAAAGACAGCGGTTTTAGCGCTGACTATGGCCTGCAGCTTTAAGTCGGTATCAAACTCGTAAATGGTTAAATCGGTTAAATTGCCAAAATCGTCCACTTGCTTGATGTTAATGAAGTTATCACCATCTTTGGCCCACACCCCTTGTCTGGCTGAAATTAAATCACCGCCGGAAATCGCTTTAGTACGTAGTTCTCGGGCAGTTTTTTCGGCCACTGGCGCGCCAAATTCGGCGACCAACATCACAATCAGCATCATCAGTAACGAAGTTTTCATTACTGAGTTGATAATATTCAAGCGCGACAAGCCCGCGGCCTGCATCACCACCAACTCACTATTACTTGCCAGCATCCCCAAACCGACCAAGCCGCCTATTAAAGCCGCCATAGGGAAAAACAGTATCAAGTCGCCGGGCACACTGAATAACGTAAACAAACCAGCGGATAACATATCGTAGTCACCCCGCCCGACTAAACGCAGCTGGTCAATAAACCTGAACATACCGGATAAAATCATCAACACAGAGACAGTCATCAGCACTGTGGTCAATATAGTGCGGCCTATATACAGGTCGAGGATCTTAAACATGAGAAGAGCGCCCCGTGATTAATGCTTTAAACTTCTGACCCAGAGTGCGGTGTTTCACCAGCAACACAATGCCAAATAAAAGCCCAAGACCATGGATCCACCACATCCCTAATTGCTGCGGAATTTTACCGTCTTCAATAGCTGAGCGGCAGGCAATCAGCAGAATGTAATACAGCAAATACAAGGCCAAAGCTGGTAATAAACGGCCAAATTTACCCTGACGCGGATTGACTTTACTCAGCGGCACGGCGATCAGCATCAGAATAGGAATAGACAATGGTATAGCGATGCGCCATTGCCACTCCGCTGAAGCCTCAGGGCCTTTTTGATTACGCAATTCATCTGTCGGCAAACTAGATAATTTACGACGTTTTTGTTCGACCTGCTGTTCACGAATTTGAATTTGGTATTTACCAAACTCGACCACTTCATAAGCCGGAGAACTGGTTTCACCGGCATAACGGCGGCCGCTGTTCAGCTCCAGCATCTGAGCGCCACTGGCGTCCTCTTTTACATTACCGGATTCAGCGTACACAATTGAGGTCTGGCCACCTTCCTGAGCAGGAGCTTGCGCCAGAAACACCCGCTCTAATTGCCCACCGTCGCGGCTGATTTCATGTACAAAAACTACAGCTTTCTCATTCGAGGTTTGCTGGAATCGTCCAGGAATTAAACTACTCAGGCCAGAGTCGGCCTCAGCTTTTTCTAAAATCTGATATTCGCGCTCTGTGGCCCAAGGGCTTAAATACAAAGTAACAAAACCTGCGCCCAGTGCTATCACCACAGACAAGATCAAAGTTAAACGGGTGACATACCATTCACTGATACCGGTGGCGTGTAATACCGTCATTTCGCTGTCGGCATAAATACGGCCATAGGCGATTAGCACGCCTAAAAAAGCACTCAGCGGAATAATGATCACCGCCAGTTGTGGCAGCTTTAATGACAAAATGGTCAGTACTAACTGACCTGGAATATCACCGTCTGATGCGTCAGCCAAAATTTTCACAAAGCGCTGGCTCATGATAATAGTGATCAGGATCAGGAAGACCGCTAATTGGGATTTGAACACTTCACCAATCAGATAACGAAAAACAATCAAAAATGCCCCCTAAAACCTGTCTTTTTGCTGGAACCCTGACGATTTTTAAGTAAACTGGATATTTACAGCAATTATTATTGACTAAAGTGGCGATAAATCCGAGCTTTTTTATAAAGCAGGACAAAATATCATCACAAAGAAGCCCACTGTAACACCGAACTAACTTGGTATAGTGGCCGGAAGTCTTAGAATCAGGAGTGAGCATGGAGTTCAGCGTAAAAAGCGGTAGTCCGGAAAAACAACGAAGTGCATGTATCGTTGTCGGCGTATATGAGCCGCGCCGCTTGTCAGCGGTTGCCGAACAGCTGGATAAAATCAGCGAAGGCTACATCAGCAATTTATTACGCCGGGGCGATTTAGAAGGCAAACCCGGTCAGATGTTGTTATTACACCATGTACCCAACGTGTTGAGTGAACGTGTACTGCTGGTCGGCTGTGGCAAAGAACGTGAGCTGGACGAACGTCAGTACCGCCAAATCATTGCTAAAACTATCAGCACGTTAAATGAAACAGGCTCAATGGAAGCTGTGTGTTTCTTATCTGAGTTGCATGTCAAAGGTCGCGATACCTATTGGAAAGTCCGTCATGCGGTAGAAACCACCCAAGACTGCCTGTACGTATTCGACAAATTAAAAAGCCGCAAAGACGAAACCCGTCGGCCGCTGCGTAAAATTGTCTTTAATGTACCGACCCGTCGCGATTTAACCATAGGCGAAAAAGCCGTTGAACACGGTTTAGCTGTGGCTGCTGGTATCAAGGTGTGTAAAGACGTGTCGAATATGCCGCCAAATATCTGTACTCCGGCTTATCTGGCCGATCAGGCAGTGGCCTTAGCCCAACACGATAAAGTGTCGGTCGAAGTGCTGGGCATAGCTGAAATGACAGCTTTGGGTATGCATTCTTATGTGGCTGTTGGCCGTGGCTCTGAAAACGAAGCCAAAATGGCAGTGATTAAATACAACGGCGCTATGGATAACAGCGCGCCTGTGGTATTGGTCGGCAAAGGTTTAACCTTTGATACCGGCGGCATCAGCATCAAACCAAGCGATGCGATGGACGAAATGAAATACGACATGTGTGGCGCAGCTTCAGTGCTGGGTACTATGCATGCTGTGGTCAGTTTAGGGTTGCCTGTGAATATGGTGGCTGTGCTGGCTGGCGCTGAAAACATGCCGGATGGCCGCGCTTATCGCCCTGGTGATATTTTAACTACTATGTCTGGCCAGACGGTTGAAGTATTAAATACAGACGCTGAAGGCCGTTTAGTGCTCTGTGACGCCTTAACTTATGTTGAGCGGTTTGACCCGGACGTGGTGATTGACGTAGCGACCTTAACAGGTGCTTGTGTCATTGCTTTGGGTAAACATGCCTCAGGTTTGTTAAGTAACCATAACCCGCTGGCGCATGAAATTTTAAATGCCTCGGAGCAAAGTGGTGACAGAGCCTGGCGTCTGCCTTTGTGGGATGACTATCAGGATCAACTGGAAAGCCCGTTTGCGGATTTCAGTAACTTAGGTGGCCGTGCTGCCGGTACTATTACCGCAGCTTGTTTCCTGTCGCGCTTCACCCGTAAATACAACTGGGCGCATTTGGACATTGCCGGCACTGCATGGCGCAGTGGTGGTAAAGACAAAGGTGCAACAGGCCGCCCTGTGGCTATGTTGACCCAGTTTTTAATTAACCGTGTCGGAACCGACATCGAGGGATAACAGTGCCTCAAGTCAGTTTTTATCTGCTGCCGGAAACGGCGGCAGACACTGAATCACAGCTGGCAACCGAGCCAGCTTTTTTTCATGTAGCCGCCAAACTCTGCGCCGATTTGTATCAGGCCGGACAGCGGGTTTTTGTGTTCTGCCAAAATCAGGCGGACGCCGAACTGCTGGATGAGGTATTATGGCGCTTTGATCCGATGCGATTTGTGCCACACAATCTGGCGGGCGAAGGCCCGGCACGCGGTGCTCCGGTGGAAATCAGCTGGCTGCCTCCAAGTAACGCGAGGCCGGTTTTAATTAACCTGTCGGCAACAGTGCCGCCTTTTAGTCAGCGTTTTCAACAGATTATCGAATTTGTTCCAGCCGAAGAACAGTTAAAGGTTCAGGCGCGGGAACGATTTAAATTTTATCGCCAGTCGGGGTTAACCCCGCAAACAGTGCAGCTCTGATGGCCGGCCTGCGTTTTTAGTGAGAGTTTTAGGTAGCAAAGATGGAAAAGACATTTAACCCGAGTCAAGTTGAACAAGCCATGTATCAGGCATGGGAAAGCAAAGGCTATTTCAAGCCTAGCGGTGATAACAGCAATGGTGCCTATTGCATCATGATCCCACCACCAAACGTGACCGGTAGCCTGCATATGGGCCATGCGTTCCAGCAAACCATTATGGATGCCTTAACCCGCTACAAGCGTATGCAGGGCAAAAATACCTTATGGCAAGTGGGTACTGACCACGCTGGTATCGCCACGCAAATGGTCGTAGAGCGTAAACTGGCCGCTGAAGGCAAACCAGACCGTCACGCCATGGGCCGCGACGCCTTTATTGAAAAAGTATGGGAATGGAAAGCCGAATCCGGTGGCACCATCACTGAACAAATGCGCCGTTTAGGCAACTCAGTCGACTGGGACAAAGAGCGTTTTACTATGGACGCCGGCCTGTCGAATGCAGTGCAGGAAGTTTTTGTGCGCTTGTATCAGGACGACCTGATTTACCGTGGCAAACGCCTGGTGAACTGGGATCCTAAGCTGCATACGGCTATTTCTGATTTAGAAGTAGAAAACAAAGAACAAAAAGGCCATCTGTGGAACTTACGTTACCCGTTGGCTGATGGCGTGACGACGGCCGATGGCAAAAACTACATAGTAGTTGCCACTACCCGTCCAGAAACTATGCTGGGCGATACCGGTGTTGCAGTCAACCCGGACGATGAACGCTACCAGTCCCTGATTGGTAAAGAAGTGCTGCTGCCGCTGGTGAATCGCCGTATCCCCATTCTGGCCGACGAACATGCCGATAAAGACAAAGGCACAGGCTGCGTAAAAATTACACCAGCTCACGACTTTAACGACTACGAAGTAGGTAAACGTCATCAGTTACCGATGATTAACGTGATGACGGCGGACGCCACTATTCGCACTGAAGGTGAGTGTTTCTTCCCGAATGGCGAAGCCAACCCAGCGCATAACGCCATGATCCCGGCTGAATTCCAGGGCCTGGAGCGTTACGCAGCCCGCAAAGCCATAGTCGCAGCTTTTGATGCGGCTGGCCTGCTGGACAAAGTAGAAGATCACAACAACACCCTGCCGTACGGCGACCGTTCTGGTGTGGTGATTGAGCCATTACTGACCGACCAGTGGTATGTACGTGTAGCACCTATGGCTAAAACTGCCATTGAAGCTGTGGAAAACGGCGATATTCAGTTTGTGCCTAAGCAGTATGAAAACATGTACTACAGCTGGATGCGCGACATTCAGGACTGGTGTATCAGCCGTCAGCTGTGGTGGGGTCACCGTATTCCAGCCTGGTACGACGAAGCGGGCAAAGTTTATGTAGGTCGTGATGAAGCTGAAGTACGTGCTAAGCACGAGTTAGGCGCTGACGTGAAATTACGTCAGGACAACGATGTGCTGGACACCTGGTTCAGCTCAGCGCTCTGGACTTTCTCTACGTTAGGCTGGCCTGAGAACACTGAAGATTTAAAAACCTTCCACCCAACTGACGTGTTAGTCACAGGTTTTGACATTATTTTCTTCTGGGTTGCCCGGATGATTATGATGACGATGCATTTCATCAAAGATGAAAATGGCAAACCGCAAGTGCCGTTTAAGACGGTGTATGTGACTGGTCTTATTCGTGATGAAAACGGCGACAAGATGTCAAAATCCAAGGGCAACGTGATTGACCCGCTGGATATGATTGACGGCATTAGTCTGGACGACCTGCTGGCTAAACGCACCAGCAATATGATGCAGCCACAGCTGGCGGAAAAAATCGGCAACCAGACTAAAAAACAATTCCCTGAGGGGATTGAAGCCAGCGGTACAGACGCTTTACGTTTCACCTTAGCGGCTTTGGCCTCTACTGGCCGTGATATCAACTGGGATATGAAACGTTTAGATGGTTACCGCAACTTCTGTAACAAACTGTGGAACGCCAGCCGTTACGTCACCATGATGACTGAAGACAAAGATTGTGGTCTGTCTGTTGATGGCAAAGCAGGCGAAATGGAGCTGTCATTGGCCGATCAGTGGATCATCAGCCAGTACCAACAAACTATCAGTCAGTTCCGTGGTTATTTAGACAGCTACCGTTTTGATATGGCGGCTAATACGCTGTATGAGTTCACCTGGAACCAGTTCTGCGACTGGTACTTAGAGCTGACCAAACCTGTATTGTTTAAAGGCAGCGAAGCTCAGCAACGTGGCACCCGTCATACCTTACTGACAGTGCTGGAATCTTTGCTGCGTTTAATGCACCCTATCATGCCGTTTATCACTGAAGAGATTTGGCAACGTGTAGCTCCTATGATCCGCACCGATGTGAAGCCAGGCGACAGCATTATGCTGCAGGCCTACCCAGAATTTAATCAGGCGCTGGTCAATGAAACTGCTACTACCGATCTGGAATGGGTGAAGAGCTTTATCGTGGCGATTCGTAACGTGCGTGGCGAAATGGATATAGCGCCAAGCAAGCCATTGTCTGTACTGGTGCGTAACCTGACCAGCGACGACAGCCGCCGTTTACAAAGCAATATGGCCTTCCTGCAGAATATGGCGAAGTTAGAAGCCATTACTGTGCTGGCCGATGGCGACACAGCACCAGCTTGTGCAGCTCAGCTTTTGGGTAAGATGGATATTCTGATCCCTATGGCTGGTCTGATTGACAAAGAAGCTGAACTCTCGCGTATTGCCAAGCTGATGGAAAAAGCTCAGCAGGAACATGACCGCGTGGCTAACAAACTGGCGAACCAAGGTTTTGTCGCCAAAGCCCCTGAAGCCGTGCTGGCAAAAGAGCGTGAAAAACTCTCAGAAGCTTTAGAAGCTATCAGCAAGTTAAAAGCTCAGCAGGCACAAATAGCTGCGATTTAACTGTCAGTTGCATAGAAGACCAAGGCGACCTGCGGGTCGCCTTTTTTGTTACTTTCGATGGCCTGAACCAGAGGTCCAACGGCGCCACCACGCCGGCAGATAGACCAAAGCCGCAGCACACAAGGTGACCAGACCTACAGCTATCACCAACTGATAGACAATGTAATTACTGGCCTCCACTGACACAAACCAGCTGGCAATAACACCACTGACAAACAACAGAGCACGCACTATCCATCCCATAGGGATCCTCCCTCCATAGCCCTTTACATAGTACTTAAAGATTTCCTGAATCGTTGCAGCGAGAAACGAAACAATAGCCCACCAATCAACAACAGAGACAATATTTGCGGCCACACAACATCAAGGCCTGCCCCCCGGTACAAAATAGCCTGAGAGGCAGCAACAAAGTGAGTATTAGGTGCCGCCAACATTATGACTTGAATAACTTCAGGCATACTTTCTCTGGGTGTCATACCACCGGATAACAGCTGTAAAGGCAATAACACCAGAATAAGCAATAAACCAAATTGCGGCATAGAACGCGCTACTGTTGCCATAAAAATCCCCATAGAGGTGGTGGCAAACAGCTGTAGTGCTGTGATCAGTAAAAACAGCAGGACCGAGCCTTCCACTGGCACAGCCAGTACAGTTTTAATCATCACAGTTAAGGAAAAACCTGTCGCAACCAGCACGACCATTCCCATCGACAGAATTTTCGACAGCATGATTTCACCGGGGGTCACCGGCATCACCAGCAAATGTTCAATAGTGCCATGCTCACGTTCGCGAATAAGCGCTGCGCCAGTCAGGATAATGGAAATCATGGTAACGCTATTAATCACCTCCATCAAAGAGCCAAACCAGCTAGCGGTTAAATTAGGGTTAAAGCTGGCTCTAAGCACTAAATCCACCGGCAAACTGCTGTTTAACCTGTGCCTTTGGCTAAATTCACTAATTTCGCTGCTGACGATCTGTTCTATATAACCGCTGCCGCTAAAAGCCTGACTGATGCGGGTTGCATCCACACTCAGTTGTATTTTCGGCGAACGGCCAGCCAGCAGATCCAGCTCAAAATCGGGCGGAATAGTCAGCACAAAGCTGTAGATGCCTGCATCCAGCGCAGCATCCACCTCTGACAAGCTGATCAGCTCAGGTGGCATAAAATAAGGCAGATAAAAAGCCGAAATAATACGGCCAGACAAACCGGACTGATCTTCATCCACTACTGCAATAGGGGCTTTGTGCAAGGTTTCAGGCATGGAGGTGCCAGCGACATAAATGCTGGCACTAAAAGCATACAAAATCAGCAACAACATCATAGGGTCGCGCCACAAACTCCACAGCTCCTTGACTCCAAGCCGATACACATTGGCTAGTTTATTGTGCATGCTCAGCGCTCCTGTTTCTTCAATAACAAGACGGAGGCCAGAATAATCACAGGTACAGCAAGCGTCATTTGTAACAGAGCAGGATAAATATCACTCAACTGCAAGGCTTTACTGAATACACCTCTGCTGATGGTCAGAAAAAAACTGGCCGGATGCACTTCACCAATCAGACGACCCGCACCTTCTAAAGCCGACACCGGGGTGATCATACCGGCAAACTGTACAGCCGGAATAATAGTGCCAAGCACCGAGGCTAAAATAGCGGCTATCTGGCTTTTGGTGAAGGTAGAGGCAAATAAACCAAAACCAGTAGAAAACAGCACAAAGACCAAAGCGCTTAGACTTAAAGCCCAAAAACTGCCGGTCAGCGGCACTTTAAATAAAGTGATAGCTGTGACTAACATCAGTAAAAAGTTGACGAAAGCCAGAGCTATATAGGGCAATTGTTTACCCAGTAAAAACTCCAGCCGACTAACAGGTGTGACGTACAGATTAATAATGGAGCCTAACTCTTTTTCCCGCACCACGGATAAAGCCGTCAGCACCGCCGGGATCATCAGTAGCAACATAGGGATCACTGCTGGCACCATAGCCACCAGACTTTTTACATCGGGGTTGTAACGAAAACGGGTTTCAATAGCTGAGCTCAGACTGCTGGCATCTGTGCCCAGTGCTTCAGTCGCCTGTAACCTCAACCAATGCAAATGCATACCCTGCACATAACCTTTAATAGTTTCAGCCCGGTTTGGCATAGATCCATCGACCCAGGCGGCTACAGCTACCTGCTGACCACGCGACAAATCACGGCCAAAACCGGGCGGAATTTCGATCGCCAGACTAATGTCACCGCTGCGCATCCGCTGATCAATCTCGTGCTGGCTATTGAGTGGCGGCTTTTCAACAAAATAGCGCGAACCTGATAAGTTCAGCACATAGTTTTGGCTCAAAACAGACTGGTCTTGATCCAGCACTGCAAAAGTTAAATCTTCTACGTCCATGGTAATGCCGTAGCCGATAAACAACATCAGTACCAGACTACCCAGCAGCGCCAATGCAGAGCGGATAGGATCACGACGCAGCTCCAGAGTTTCGCGCTGGGTAAAACTCCAGAGTCGCTGCCAACTGAACGCTTTTTTAACAGGCTCAGCTGTACTGGCTGAGGCTAAGCTAATCTCTGTATCCGTGCTGTTGTCTCTGGCACCGGCCTGTTCGAGATAACGAATAAAAGCCTGCTCCAGCGTGTCAGACTGCTGATTCGCCATAATCTGCGCTGGTGTGTCACTGACCAGCACTTTGCCTGCATGCATCAGGGATATGCGGTCACAGCGTTCAGCTTCGTTCATAAAGTGAGTGGAGATAAAAATGGTGACCTGATCCTGGCGCGCCAAATCAATCATCAGTTGCCAGAAGTAATCACGAGCTATAGGGTCAACACCTGATGTCGGTTCATCCAGGATCAGCAGCTCAGGTTGATGCACCATAGCCACAGCCAAAGACAAACGCTGGCGCATCCCCAAAGGCAAATGCTCTGGCAATAAAGCGGATACCTGTTGTAAGCCAAACCGCTGTAACATTGCTGCGACCCGGTCGCTTACCTGTGCTGCTGGTACATGAAATAATCTGGCATGTAACTCCAGATTTTGCAGTACTGTCAATTCAGAATACAAAGAGAAAGCCTGTGACATATACCCCACTCTTTTGCGAGTGGAAATATCGTCCGGGTTTAAGTTCTGGCCAAACAACAAAGCCCGGCCTGAAGTAGCAGGCAATAAGCCTGTCAGCATTTTCATCGTGGTGGATTTACCGCAACCATTGGAGCCGAGAAAACCAAAAATCTCGCCTTTTTTGATCTGAAAACTGACGTTATCGACGGCTTTAAAATCGCCGAAGACCATGCTTAAACCTTCGGCCTCAATAGCAATGCTGTTGTCGCCGCTGACTAAAGGCGGCACCACTACAGGCTGGTATCCTTGTTTTGCCGACTCAGGTAATAACTGAATAAAAGCGGCTTCCAGATGTTGAGTGAGGGTGTGTTGATGCAATTCGGCCGGACTGCCCGTCGCCAGTACTTGGCCCGAGTTCATCGCAATCAACCAGTCAAAGCCTTCGGCCTCGTCCATATACGCAGTAGAGACTATAACGCTCATATCTGGCGAGTTTTGCCTGATCCTGCGGATCAAGTGCCAGAACTGACTGCGCGCCAGCGGATCAACGCCAGTGGTAGGTTCATCCAGGATCAGCAACTTCGGATCGTGAATTAACGCACAGCACAAACCCAATTTTTGTTTCATACCGCCGGACAGCTTACCAGCCGGGCGCTGCAAAAATGGATACAAACCTGTGGCTTTGGTCAGCTCGTCGATACGGCGGCGACGCTCTTTGGCATTGTGGCCAAATAAACGAGCGAAAAACTGCAGATTCTCTTCCACCGACAACGTCAGATAAAGATTCTTCCCCAGCCCCTGCGGCATATAAGCAATATCGGCGCACACTGCATCGCGATGCTCGCTGCTTGCCATATCACCACCCAACACCTGCACTTTGCCTTGCTGAATAGCGCGGGCACCGGATAACAAAGCCAATAAGCTGGATTTCCCCACCCCGTCAGGGCCAATTAAGCCCACCATCACTCCGGCAGGAATATCCAGTGAAATACTGTCCAGCGCTTTGGTTGTACCGTAGCTAAGCTGCACCTGCTGCAGCTGTGCAACCAGAGTTGTCATTACTGCACCAGTTCGGGTATGGAAGCAGGCCAAGGCTGGGAACTATCCAAGCGCAGATAAGCTACACCGGGCAAGCCTGTTTTTACTTTGGTTTTATGCTTGAGCAGCAACTGCGGATTAATTTTAGCTTTGACCCTGAACATCAGCTTTTCACGTTCATTAGCGGTTTCGACCGTTTTAGGCGTGAACTGCGCTACGTCAGCCACATAAGACACTTCCGCCGGTATAGACAGATTGGGCACAGCATCCAGCACCACCCTGACTTCACTACCTACTTCAATACGGCCAGCCAAAACAGAGGGCAGAAAAAAGGTCATGTGTACGTCTGTCACATCAATCAGACTTAACACTTTGCCACCTGCTGCAACAATTTCACCAGTTTGGGCAATGCGGTACTGAATACGTCCGGCTCTGGGCGCTTTAAGCTGGTTATCACTCAGCTCAGACTGCACCCGGGCGACTGTAGCTTTTGCCGCATCTACGGCTGAGGCGGCAGAGTTTACTTGTGCTTCGGCTGCTGCAATACCAGCTAACGCTGCTTCTATTTGTGCTTTGGCTGAACTGACTGCGGTTTTTGCGCTGGTGACTAAGGTATCGTTATCTTCTGCTAACTGCTTTGATACAGACCCCGTCTCAGCCAGAGTACCTGTGCGACTGGCTCGGCTTCTGGCGGCAACCAGCTCAGCATTACGCTGAATTAATAGCGCTTCCAGCGCAGCTTTTTCACTTTTACGTTGTAACAACTGACTATCGGCAGTCACAGTGGCACTTTGCGCCTGACGCAGCTGAGCTTCCGCCTGATGCAACTGCGCCACCAAAGATTCGGATTCCACTGTTGCAACCAATTGACCTGCTTCAACAAAATCACCTTCGTCTACCAGTAACTCTTTGATCCGTCCTGCAGTTTTGCTGGCGACTGCAATTTCAGTGGCCTCTATCCGGCCATTACTTTTCAGCAGATTGTCCGTTTGTGCGCCTGAAAAATTCAGGTAATACAACAACAGAGCTGCACTGACAGCCCCTGCTGCCAGCAGTACTTTGGTTTGTATTGCAGTCATACTCCATTTCACCTTAGCTGTTATGTTCCATCTGATATCTGAAAGCTCAGAGTATTCTGTAGCACAACACCACTGTACTCATCTTTCTGGCAAAGTTCTTTGATGTAAACCAAACTCAGGTCATTTCGCACTCCAGACTCTGGTCTTTACACTATGCTTTGCAAAACAAGGATGAAGGCCTGTATTCACTCTTTATCCAGCTTAACGCTTTACGAGCAGGCTTATCGCAAATTTTTGTAAATTTCCGGTAAAGAACTTGGACTACAGCGCAATCTGCTATACCATCCGCGCCGCCTGCAACAAGCAGTTGCAGGTTCCCTGATTCATTCTCAAATGGAAGAGACATCATGAAATTAAAGTTAAGCGCCTTATTCGTTGCCTTAGTAGTGACAGCAGTTCCAGCTCAGGCGGATTGGTTAAATGCAGTCAAAGACGGCGCCGGCAGCATGCTGAAAGAAACCAAAGACAGCGCTAAAACCGCAGCTTTAAATACCTCAGTACGCACAGCTTTAGGTTTAACTGAAGGCACATCTACTCAGGCTGCTATTGCTGAAAAACTGGGTGAGCCAGCCAGCAAAACAGAAAAAGACGGTCAGACTCTGTGGTTATACGACGTAACTGCATTGTCCGCCAGCTACCCTACATTAACTGAATTAGTAAAAACTCAGGATGCTGCACAAAAGTCAGTGCAGTTGAGCTTTAATGCTGATGTATTAGCTAAGTTAGAGCTGATCAACAACGCTAAGTAATTCTTTACTCACTGCCGCAGAGCGCGGCAGTGAGTTTTCCCCAACACTTTCCTCTCAATTCCACAGTTCTTTAGATACTCTCATATATTCCCTAAGTAATTAGAGTTGCAGCTCGGCGGCAAGCGACTGAACACCAAGAGCATAGTTGTCTAGGTGACTAGGGAGAGCGAACGAAGCCAACAACACTGCAGCTTCAAGTACGACGGGAGATTGTGCAAAGTATTTTTTTTGTTATTATTGCGCGCCTGAATTTAACCCGTGTAAATTCATCTTGTTGTTTACCCTGATCTGGCAAACCTGCAGCATAAGCAGTGCGATTCAGTCCCGGGCTCTGGCAGCTAAAACCCCAAACACTCCGTATGCAGTTCATGCTGCGGTTGGCTTTTATTTTTCTGGCGTTGCCAGGCTTTGTGAAGGAACCCTTAAATGGATTCACCAAGTGCCATTAGTTTGATCCCACCAGTTGTTGTGATGGCCGTTGCCATCTGGCTGAAGCGGCCTATTTTGTCGCTGGTTGTGGGCGCAGTTGCAGGTTTGCTGATGCTGTTTCCAACTCAACCTTTTGAGTTACTGAATACCTTTGCTGAAATCTCGACCAGCGTAATGCAGGATGAAACCATTGGCTGGTTGATTCTGGTCTGTGGTGGTTTTGGCTCCCTGATTGGCTTGTTGATCCATACAGGAGGCGCTGTGGCTTTTGGCCGTTCAGCCTCTAAGCTGGCGACAGGGCCCAAATCATCCATGTTCATGACCTTTGTCTTAGGCTGCATTATTTTTATCGACGACTACCTGAACGCTTTAAGCGTGGGTGAGGCGATGAAACGCGTGACGGATAAATATAAAATTTCCCGTCAAATGCTGGCTTATATAGTGGACTCTACCGCAGCGCCTATTTGCGTCATTATCCCTATTTCGACCTGGGCTATCTTTTTTGGTGGCTTACTGGAAAACAATAAAGTAGCAGAAGCAGGACAAGGAATAGACGTCTACATGCAGGCTATTCCTTATATGCTCTACCCTTGGCTGGCAGTATCCATTGTGCTGTTAGTCACACTAAAAATTATGCCTGCGCTAGGTCCAATGAAAAAAGCTGAACTGGCTGCACAAAATGGTACTCCTTTGGATGTTTTGCCTGATGTAGGTGCACAAGCCAGTGCCAGTCATCACCATGTACAAGGCCAGACAGTTCCAGCTGGTGATCAGTATGCTGTGCATTCGATGGAACAGGAGTTTGAAGAGAGTAATAAACACGGCAAGCTACGTAACTTTATCGTACCTATGCTGATGCTGATTGGTTTTACCATCTACTTTGATATCGATGTACTCAAAGGCTTGTTGGTCACTCTAGTACTGACCATTGCCTTTTATAGCTACCAGCGTCTGATGCCGTTGGGTGAGATGATGGAAGTGATGATGAATGGCTTTAAAACTATGTTGCCAGCCATCTGTACTGTGATCGCTGCTTTTATTTTTAAAGATGTCTGCGATAAGTTATTGCTGCCTCAGTATGTGATTGAAAACCTGACGCCTTATATGACAGCGCAGATGCTGCCTGCTATCGTATTTTTAGCTATGGCCGTGTTGTCCTTTGCTACGGGTTCATCCTGGGGTATTTTTGCGGTATCCATTCCTATCGTGATGCCTTTAGCTTATGCGGTAGAAGCGGATATTCCATTAGTGATTGGCGCCTTGTTATCAGCCAGCTCTTTTGGCAGTCAAGCCTGTTTCTACAGTGACTCTACTGTATTAGCAGCTCAGGGGTCAGGTTGTCATCTGGTCTCACACGCTATAACACAGCTACCTTATTGCTTAATTGCGGCCAGTTTAGCTTTTGTAGGCTTTATCCTGATTGCTTAAGTGTCAGTAGTTCCATACGCAAGGCACCTTCGGGTGCCTTTTTCTATTCAGCAACAACGATAAAGCTACAGGCCAAATTTATCTTGGTTATAACTTTTAGCGATATAGAAACGCTCAGGCTTTTAATCCATAAAAACGCACAGATTTATGCGTCCTATCCATTTTTTACGAAATAGTGTTAGAAATAAGCGAGTTAGCGAAAGACTGGCTTGAAAAGCATAACTGGCCATTCTTTTATTCCATAAAGTTTTAGATAGTAAGACTTTTATGCTTAAAGACCGCTAACTATCCAGACATCCGGTTATTTCTAATTCATCTATACAAGACCAATCCATTAGTTATTTAACTGTCTACTCAGGCCTAGAATGCGCTCACTTTCTGCCAGGGCCACAGCTCTGTGATACAGAACCCTAAGCACAACGAGGTTTTTATGCTTCATTCAACACAAGAGTTTTTATCCGGCAACGCTACACCAGAGGCCAGCAGGGCTTTACCTGTGCTGGATCTGAGCCTGATGGATGGCACAGCCGTTGAGCAACAGTCTTTTATTCAACAATTGCGTGTTGCAGCCCGTGATGTGGGTTTCTTTTACCTGACAGGTCATGGCCAGACGCAGCAGAAACAACAACAGATTTTAGCGCTGACCAAACAGTTTTTTGCATTGCCACTGACCGATAAACAGCAAGTGCAGATGATTCACTCTCCGCATTTTCGTGGTTACACAGGTTTAGGTGGTGAGCTCACCCGTGGTCAGCCGGATATCCGCGAGCAGTTTGATGTGATGCGGGAAGAAGAAGTCCCGGCACAGACGGATATCAGCCCGGCCTGGCAAGGTTTGATTGGTCCTAACCAATGGCCAACGGCTTTACCACAGATGAAAACTGAACTGCTGAACTGGCAACAGTCCTTGTCAGATACCACAGTAAAATTAATGCGCGCTTTAATGCTGGCCTTGCAACAACCTGCTGATGCCTTAGATGACACTATCAAAGCTGGTCCTTATCAGCATATGAAACTTATTCGTTATCCAGGCGTGGATGCCAAAGCGTCAAACAGCAAACAAGGTGTGGGCGCCCATAAAGATCCGGGTTACCTGACCTTGGTGGTGCAAGACGACCAATCCGGTTTAGAAGTGGAAACTGAACAAGGTTGGGTCAGCGTAGCCCCACTGCCAGGCGCTTTTGTCGTCAATATTGGAGAGCTGCTGGAACTGGCGTCCAATGGCTATTTAAAAGCGACTTTACACCGTGTTGTTAGCCCGAATTCCGGTGTAGAGCGTTACTCCTGTGCCTTTTTTATGGCAGCTCAACTGGATGCGACCGTGCCTTTATTGCAGTTACCGTCTCATTTAGCTGACGAAGCTAAAGGTCCGGCCAGCGATCCAACTAACCCATTGTTTTATCAGGTCGGCCAGAATGTGCTAAAAGGACGGTTACGTTCGCATCGTGATGTAGCTGCGGCTCATTACGCAGTGTTAGCAAAAGCTGTTTAAGCTCAGCACAACTAAACATAAATAAAAAATATAACCAAGGTTTATTATGAAATTCCGTACTCTAAGTATTCATGCCGGGCAACAACCCGACCCTAGTACCGGCGCTTTAGCCACTCCGGTGTATTTCACCAGTACCTTTAGTTATGGTACAGCCGAAGAAGGTCAGGCGCGTTTTTCCGGCCAGAATCCGGGTTATATCTACAGTCGTTTTGCCAACCCTACAACCTCAGCTTTAGAGCAGAAATTAGCAGCGCTGGAAGGGGCTGATGAAGCTTTAGTCGTGGCCAGCGGTATGGCGGCTGTTAGCGCCATTATGTATGCGCTGACTAATGCAGGTGATGAAGTGGCTTTTATCGACCCGGTCTACGGCGGTACTGACGCCTTTTTACGGAATACCTTAACCCGCGCTGGTGTGACCTTAAGCCGTTACAGCAGCGATAAAGACTTTGCCGAACGGGTGAAACCCAATACCAAAGTGGTGTTATTTGAACCTATTACCAACCCCACCTTAAAAGTGATAGACAGCCGTATTGTGGTGGAAGCGGCCCGTAAAGTCGGCGCTTTGGTGATTTGTGACAATACCTTTTTAACGCCTTATTTATTCCGCCCGCTGGAAATAGGTGCTGATATTGTGATGCACAGCGGTACTAAGTACCTATCTGGCCACGGTGATATTATTGCTGGCATAGTGGCAGGACGCAGTGAGCTGATGCAGAAAATCCGCACAGTGGCACTGAAGCATATAGGCTCGCCTATAGGCCCGCAGGAAGCTTATTTACTGCAACGTGGCGTAAAAACTCTGACTTTGCGGATGGATGCTCATATCGAAAACGCCCGCAAAGTGGCTGACTTTTTAGCGGCTCATCCTAAAGTGGCCAAGGTGTATTATCCGGGTCATGCCAGTCATCCGGGGCATCAGGCTGTAGCAGACACAGCCACTGGTTTTGGTGGCATGGTGGCTGTGGATATCGAAGGTGGTTTTGCCAAAGCTGCAGTATTTTTAAATCAGCTGCAACTCTTCGCTCAAGCCGTAAGCTTAGGTGATGTGGAAAGCTTAGCTTGTCATCCAGCCAGCACTACTCATGCGGCTATGACCGCAGAAGACAGACAAAGAGCCGGTGTTACCGAAAATCTGGTGCGCCTGAGTATAGGCGTGGAAGATGCCGATGATTTAATTGCCGACTTAGCTCAGGCTCTGGCGAAGCTCTAAAAATGGGGTCAGATCACATTGTTAACAGTTAACAATGTGATCTGACCCCAATTTCATTTTTTATTCCTTTCTAAACTATCAAATACGAATTTCGTTCTTTTTAAGAATATAAATATCCTCTACATTCATCTCAAGCGTCCAGACGGCTAAAGCTGAAAGCAATTACAGTCGTAGGACCCGAAGCCTCCACAACTAACGCTTCGTAAAAAATAAAAACATCCAGGAACACAAAAACAAAAAAAACAGACTGACCGGAACGCCGGAAGTTTTAAAAAACTTGCGGAGAATGTTATGTCAGCTCAGTACACTCAATATTATGGTTTACACAGTAAAGCCAGAACCCGTCCCACCCGTTTTTATAAAAGCTTTCAACTGGCCAGCCTGAGTGCAGCTTTGTTGGTCAGCTTACCCAGCCAGGCCGGTTTCCCGACCATTTACGGCAAAATTAATGTCAGCGCTCAGCAGTATAATTTCGAAAAGTTAAATTTTGCTCAAACCACACCAGCCACTAACCCTGTTAGCTATCAGCATAGTGGTGCAACCAGCATAGCCGATGAGCTGGACAATACTTCTGTCGAAAGCAATGCCTCGCGTTTTGGTATTCGTGGTGATTTAGACGTGTCTGCCGATCTGAAGATTATTTACCTGGTGGAATACGGTATAGACACAGACAACGGCACCAACGCCAATGGCCGTGAGCTGACTCAGCGCAATATCTACGCTGGCTTGCAAGGTCAATGGGGTACGCTGCTTATCGGCAAAAACGATACGCCACTGAAAACCCTGCAAACCAATACAGTCGTACGGGGCGACATCGACCGTTTTAACGATGCCGCTTTGGCCGATATTGGCAGTTATCTGGTCGGCGAAAACCGCGCCGATAACGTCATCCAATACAACTCGCCTATTTTCCTTGAAGGTTTTGAATTCAGTTTTGCAGCAGTACAAAGCGAAGAAACAGGTATAGCAGTCAACGCCAACAATCCCCAGGATGACAGTGATTTAGCCAGCGGTTATTCCAGCGCTTTAACTTACGGTAAATCCAAATGGTTTGTCGGTGTTGCCATCGACAACAATGTGGCGACCACTGATGCCATCCGGGTTTTAGGCGAAGTAGCTGTTGGCCCGGTGAAATTAGGGGCTATCTACCAAACCGCTGAAGCCCATAAAGACACAGACCGTATTGGCCCCTTCTCTACCTTCGTTGGCTCTTCAGTATCCAGTTCTGGCGCACAAAACGGCCTCAATCCTATCAGCGAATGGGATGGCGCTTCAGGCAATGCCTTTATTGAACAGGATGGTTATGTGCTGAACGCGGCCTGGAAAGTCGCAGGCCCATGGACAGCCAAAGCTCAATACGGCAGTTCAACTTCAACACCAGCCAACAGCAGCTACGGCGATGTAGATGTGACAGCTCTGGCCCTGGGTGTGGATTACAAATTAAGTGACGCAGCACGGCTTTACAGCTACTACGCCCAGTTAGAAACCGAAGGGGACAGTCTGATTGGCACGGTAAAACCTAAAGACAGCACTTTGGCTCTAGGTCTGGATTTCAGATTCTAAAAACTACTTGAACAGGAAAATTTTATGCAAAGCATCAAAAGTAAATTAGTGCTGGCCGCTACTGTACTGACCTTAAGTTCAGGCTTAATGGCCAAAGATATTACCTTACTCAATGTGTCGTACGACCCAACCCGTGAGTTATACCGTGATTACAACAAAGCCTTCTCGGCTTACTGGCAGCAAAAAACTGGTGATAACGTCAAAATTGAACAATCACATGGTGGCTCCGGCAGCCAGTCACGTTCTGTCATTGATGGCTTAAGGGCAGACGTAGTGACTTTAGCGTTGTCCGGCGATATCGACCCACTAGCAAAAATTGGCAAGTTACTGCCGGAAAACTGGGAAAGTCGCTTAGCCGACAGCAGCGCCCCTTACACCTCCACCATAGTATTTCTGGTGCGTAAAGGTAATCCAAAAAATATCAAAGACTGGGACGACCTGGTGAAAGAAGGGGTGGAAGTGATCACTCCGAATCCAAAAACCTCAGGCGGTGCCCGCTGGAACTATTTAGCGGCCTGGGCTTATGCCGAGCAGAAATACGGCTCCGATGATGCAGCCAAAGACTTCGTGGGCAAGCTGTTTAAAAACGTGCCTGTACTGGACTCTGGCGCCCGGGGTTCAACCACCACTTTTGTGCAGCGTGGTATAGGTGATGTGTTATTGGCCTGGGAAAACGAAGCCTTTTTAGCAGTCAATGAATTAGGCAAAGACAAAATTGAAATAGTAGTGCCGTCTTTGTCTATTCTGGCTGAGCCCTCTGTTGCCGTAGTAGATAAAAACACCGAAGCCAAAGGCACCACCGAAGTGGCGACTGCCTACCTGCAGTACCTGTACAGCAAAGAAGGCCAACAACTGGCCGCCAAACATTACTACAGACCCCGTGATAAAGAAGTGGCAGCAGAGTACAGCACACAGTTCCCACAACTGAAGCTGGTGACCATTGCCGACTTTGGTGGCTGGCAAAAAGCCCAACCAGAACACTTTGGTGATGGCGGCGTTTTTGATCAAATTTATAACTAGCCAACACAACGAATTAGAAAGCGACGATATGCAGTTGCAGGGTCGCGACACTGTAGGGGCTGGGTTTATCCCAGCCCGTCTCGCTTCAGCATAAATACAGCCAGAAGCGGATAACCACAAAGGAGGATCCTTCTAGTGACCAAATCATCCTGGCTAAAGCCCACAGTATTACCCGGCTTTGGCTTATCTCTGGGCTTTGCCACCTTTTATTTAAGCTTAATAGTGCTACTGCCTTTAGCTGCTTTATTGGGTCATAGCCTGACGTTACGTTGGGCTGAATTTTGGAAAGTAGTGGCCAGCGACAGAGCTATCGCCAGTTATCAACTGACCTTTGGCGCCTCTTTTATTGCAGCAGCTGTCAATCTGGTGTTTGGTTTGATCGTCGCCTGGGTGTTAGTGCGCTACAACTTCTTTGGCAAAAAAGTGATAGACGCTTTAGTCGATTTGCCCTTCGCTTTACCCACAGCAGTAGCAGGCATAGCGCTGACAGCCATTTATGCCCCCAATGGCTGGATTGGTCAGCACTTAAGTGCTTTAGGCATTAAAGCCGCTTACAGCCCTTTAGGTGTGACTTTAGCGTTGATTTTTATCGGCCTGCCTTTTGTAGTGCGCACAGTGCAGCCTGTGCTCGAAGATCTGGAAAAAGAGATTGAAGAAGCAGCCGCCAGTTTAGGTGCGAACCGCTTACAAACCTTTTGCCGCATTTTATTCCCAGCCTTGTTGCCCTCTTTACTTACAGGTTTTGCATTGGCTTTCGCCCGCGCTGTAGGTGAATACGGTTCTGTGGTCTTTATCAGCGGCAATATGCCGATGAAAACTGAAATTACGCCACTGCTCATCATGACCCGTTTAGAGCAATTTGATTATGCCGGTGCTGCCGCTTTGGGCTCTGTGATGTTATTGATTTCCTTTATTTTATTGCTGCTGATTAACCTGCTCCAACACTGGAGCAATAACAGACATGGAGCTAAAGCATGAGCAGTACCCCACTTCATTCACCTCATCCGGCAGCTGCAACTTTACGTAAAGCAACCACTGAACCTCTATGGGTTCGCCTGCTGCTGACCTGCATAGCATTGTTATTTTTAGCTTTGTTTCTGGTGCTGCCGCTTATTATTGTGTTTAGCGAAGCTTTTGCCCGTGGTGCTGAGCTGTATTGGGCTTCCATCAGTGAACCTGCGGCTTTACATGCAATAAAACTCACACTGATAGCGGCTGCTATTGCTGTACCCTGCAACGTGATTTTTGGTCTGGCCGCCAGCTGGGCAATCGCCAAGTTTCAGTTTAAAGGCCGCCAGCTGCTGATCACCCTGATAGACCTGCCAATAGCCGTTTCGCCTGTGATTGTGGGGTTAAGCCTGATGCTGATTTTTGGCGCCCGGGGTTATTTAGGCGACTGGCTGATGGACCATGAGGTACGTATTATGTTTGCCGTCCCCGGCATAGTGCTGGCGACTATTTTTATCACCTTTCCTTTTGTCGCCCGTGAGCTTATTCCACTGATGCAAGAGCAGGGCAAAGAGCAGGAAGAAGCCGCTTTAACTTTAGGAGCCAACGGCTGGCAAACCTTTTTCCGGGTTACTTTACCTTCAGTGAAATGGGCCTTGTTATACGGCGTGATTTTAGCCAATGCCCGCGCTATGGGTGAGTTTGGTGCTGTCAGTGTGGTGTCAGGCAAAATCCGTGAGCAAACCAATACCATGCCTTTGCATATTGAAATTTTGTACAACGAATACCAGTTTGCTGCCGCTTTTGCCGTATCGTCTTTATTGGCTTTATTGGCTTTAGTCACACTGCTGCTGAAATCTTTGCTGGAATACAAAGCGGCTAAAGATTTAGCCGCTGGTCAACCGCATTAACCTTTACCTGATGGGGTTAGCTGCGAATGTCGCAGCTAACTGGAGTTTCTGTCAAAACTTTGGTAAATACAGTGTCATCTTTTAGCTGATCCCCGGCCCTTGATTCGCTCAGCAAGCCTTCCTGCTCAGCGATCACTAAAGCCACCATAGTGTCACCTGTGACGTTAGTGGTGGTTCTGATCATATCG
Source organism: Rheinheimera tangshanensis (assembly GCF_014645135.1). GTDB lineage: Bacteria > Pseudomonadota > Gammaproteobacteria > Enterobacterales > Alteromonadaceae > Pararheinheimera > Pararheinheimera tangshanensis. Next base: position 36,075 of record NZ_BMLH01000004.1, on the reverse strand, counting down.
ACAATACGGTCGATGGCAGCGATAAAGGCAATACCTTCCAGTGGTAAACCTACTACGGATAAAGTCACAGTCAGCATTACCAGTGCCGTACCGGGCACACCGGCTGTACCTAATGAAGCCAAAGTGGCAGTACCGACGATCAGCAGATAATCAATAAATTGCAGCTCAATGCCATATAAGTTCGCTATAAAGATAGCGGCTATTGCCGGATAAATACCACCACAACCATCCATATTAATGGTGGAGCCTAAGGGCAAAACAAAACCTGCGTAATCTTTAGATACTTTCAGATCCTCAGTCACAGCTTTGTAACTGGCTGGTAACGAGGCATAACTGGAGCAGGTACTAAGAGCGACCAGCTGCACGGGGAAAATAGCTTTGAAATAGTCAGTGACTTTCATTGAGCTGAAAAAGTGCACAAAACCACCATAAGTCAGGCTGATATGCAGCAAACAGCCCACATAAATAGCCAAAATAAACTTACCCAACGGCAGCAGCATTTCCGGACCATAAGTACCAACCACCCAGGCGATCAAACCAAAAACACCCACAGGAGTAAACAGCAGCACCAGCCGGGTGACTTCAAACATCATATCAGCACCAGAGCGCACCAATGCCAGCATAGCTGTGCCTTTTTCGCCTATATTTCGCAGTGCCAGTCCAAGTAAAATCGCAAATAACATCACAGGTAAAACCTGGCCCTGCGCCATAGCTGCTATTGGATTGGCCGGAATTAAATCCACCAACACCTGACTGACAGGAGGTATGACTTTTTCAGTCACTTGTGTTGCCACTAAGTTCTGGCCTGTTTCAAACTGAAAGGCGGTGCCGACACCAAGACCTATCAGGCTGGCAATCAAAGCTGTCAGTAAAAATAACCCCACAGTTTTACTGGCGATACGACCTAAGCCTTTGCCTTGCCCCAGTGAGGTAATACTTAAAATCAAACTAAAAAACACCAGCGGGATCACTAACATTTTAATCGCATTGATATAGGCGGTTCCTAACGGCTTTAATAGCAACGCGTCAGTACCTAAGACTAAACCCGCGATCACACCCAGCGCCATGGCAACTAACACCTGCTGCCAGAGCGCAAATTTTAAATTGATGTTTTTCATAACAAATTCCGAGAAATAGAGTCGGCCAGTATAAGTGCTATACGGGAGTGGGCCAATTCAGTTCAGTTCTAAGAAAGAACCAAAAGGAGCAAGGCAAGGGTTATTACCACCTCCAAAATATTATATTCAATTTTGGAATATAAATACAGTTTACACAAACATTTCGATCTAATAGATTAAAGTTGTTGTCGCAACTCACCGTCAGCGAGAAGTGGCAACTACTCTGGTTTGAATGGATTCGAAATTCGTAGAGCACAAGAAGTGCTACCCCAGCTACGTCCTATTCCTTGTCCTGTTGCTTGTGGTCCAGAGTCTTTATCGACTTCAGTGACTACCCCAATATAGCCCCGCTAACTTTTGGCGGGGCCTTTTTTATTCAAAAAACCTTTATATCTATTTGAAATATCAAATCACAATTTGTTGAAATATTTACATAAAAGTTTCGGTATGATCTGAAGGTAATACATCATTGAAAGGACTTAGCATGACGATAAAAACTCCACTGGCATCCGCTATCACTTTGGCGCTGCTCAGCAGTGCCTATAGCAATAACGCTTTGGCGCAACAGACGCAGGCCGATGTAGAAAAAATTTCCGTGATCGGCAGCCGTTTATCTGTGCGATCCGCCACAGAAACCAGCGCTCCTGTCGATATTATTGACGAAGCTCAGTTAGCCAGCACAGGCGCACTGGAAACTGCCAAAGCTCTGCAAATGCTGGTACCCAGCTTTAACTTCCCAACATCTTCTATTACAGACGGCTCTGATGCAGTAAAACCAGCCAGCTTAAGAGGTTTGTCGCCCGACCATACTTTGGTACTGGTGAATGGGAAAAGACGCCATGGCACAGCTTTGGTGCACCTGAACGGTACTATGGGCCGCGGTAGTTCCAACGTCGATTTGAATGCAATCCCAGTCTCAGCTATTAAACGTATTGAAGTGCTGCGTGATGGTGCCGCGGCTCAATACGGCTCAGATGCTATTGCAGGTGTAATTAACATAGTACTGAAAGATCAGGCTGGCTCAGGTGAAGTTACAGCCAGTGGCGGACAAACCTATGAAGGCGATGGTGAATACTACAAAGCCGCTATCAATTCAGGCTTTCGTTTTGCCGATACAGGTTTTGTAAACTTCAGTGTTGAACAGCAACACAAAAATGGTACCAACAGAGCGGGTTTAGACCCACGTCAGCAATACAACCCGGTCAATGGAGCTCCGGACCCGCGCGAAGCCAGTTTTAACCGCTTAAGTCACAAAGTAGGAGATGCAGCTTTTAAACAACAAGCTGTGTTTGTTAATGCAGGCTACGAGTATGGCAGCACAGAATGGTACGCCTTTGGTGGAGCCAGCCACAGAGAATCAGCTTCAGGTGCATTCTACCGGATAGCAAAAGACGCCCGTAACATCCCGGAAATTTATCCTGACGGTTATCTGCCGGAAATAGCACCGGAATCAGGTGATTACTCCTTAACGGCAGGTGTCAAATTTGATGTGGCCGATTGGCGTCTGGATTTTTCAGCAGGCACAGGCGAAAGCAGCTTCAAATACTATGTCAATAATTCGCTGAATGCATCTTTTGGCCCCAACAGCCCAACCAGCGCGTATGCCGGTGAGCTGGTCAATGCTGAGCAAAACTTTAATCTGGATGCCAGTAAAAGATACAGCTTTGTCAACGACTCAGAACTGGTGGTTTCAACAGGCTTAAGCCGTCGTCACAACAGTTATCAGATCAACGCTGGCGAACAGTTGTCATGGCGCAATTATGGTTATCAGAATAAAGCCGGAGGCATTCAGGGTTTTGGTGGTTTTACACCAGAGTCAGAAGTTGACGAATCACGCCACAATACTGCGCTTTATCTGGAACTTGAAAACGCTTTAACCGACGACTTTACCTGGGGTGCTGCTTTGCGTCAGGAAGATTATTCCGACTTTGGCAGTGACACCAGCTGGAAACTGTCTGGCCGTTATCAGTTGACTGAGAAATGGGCTATCCGTGCTACCGCAAACGATGCATTCCGTGCTCCTAGCGTGCAGCAACTGTATTTTTCTAACTTGTCGACACTTTTCGTGGCCGATCCACAAACTGGTGTACTGACCCCCACGGAGTCCGGTACTTTTAACAATATATCTGCGGTCACCCGAGCTATTGGCCAGGGTGATTTAAAAGCGGAGTCGGCGTTAAGTTTCAGTGGCGGTATCACCTTTCAGGGCGATGACGGCTTTAGCTTCACGCTGGATGGCTACCGTATTGAGCTGGACGATCGTGTGATCCTGACAGGCAGCGTCAGCCGTGCCGACAGTACTGCTTTAGCTGATATCTTGGGTGATTCAGGTGCAAACTCTGTTCGTTTCTTTACCAACGCAGTAGATACCACCACTCAGGGCCTGGAAGCTGTAGTGGCTTATCAGTGGGATGCTGGTTTGTGGGGTGAATGGAAAACCTCATTCAGTGCGCAATACAACGATACGGATATAGACGCCATTCGTGTGCCTGCTTTACTGGATGGTCTTCAGAGTAAGCTGTTTGACCGGGTGGAACAGGTACGTTTAACCAAAGCTAACCCGCACAAAGGCGCGGTTTGGAGCCTGACGCAGGATTACAAACAGCTACAAACTAATTTGAGGTTCAACTACTTTGGTCCTTACACTATTGGTTATGCCACAGGCGATAAAACTTATAGCGGTAAAACCACAGTGGATATCAGTTTCCACTATGAGCTGACAGACCTGTTACGTTTTGGTTTTGGTGCCAACAACCTGTTTGATACCTATCCGGATAAACAACCAGAGATCAACAGCTTCAATGGCATCTTTATCTACCCTAATACCAATGCACCTTTTGGCTTTAACGGCGGCTCTTATTACGCCGATCTGAGTTATCGCTTCTAAAGTGATTCCATCGAAAAAGGCAGCTGAAGCTGCCTTTTTTATTCACTGTGCATTAGCGCATACTGACAATATTAAATACCCTCACCCAAAAAAACCTTGGTATAACGGGGCTTCACCCAGGCTTGTTGGCCCAATGATAAACCCAGTTGTTTAAAACGATCGCGCGCCAGCTCGACATGAATAAGTTGCTGGCTATCTTTGGCTAGTAGCTCCAACCGGACATTAGGCCCTACTGTGGTAATGAGGTCGACTTTAGCTTCCAAAGCCTCGTCCGTAGGTTTGAGCAACAGATCAATTTCATGCGGCCGTACATAAGCAAAACCACTTTCTTCCTGTTCGTTGGTAAATTCCGGCGATGCTACAGAGAACTGGCCAATGTCGGCTTTGCCTTGTTTCACCCGGGCATGGAACAGGTTTACATTGCCTAAAAACTCATAGACAAAAGGATTGGCCGGGTTGTCGTACACTTGCTCGGGTGAGCCTTGCTGCTCAATCCGGCCTTTGTTCATCACCACTATTTTGTCTGCCACTTCAAGCGCTTCTTCCTGATCGTGGGTGACAAACACACTAGTGACATGAATTTCATCGTGTAGTCGTCGCAGCCAGCGACGCAATTCAGCTCTGACCTTGGCATCCAGCGCACCAAAGGGTTCATCCAGCAGCAGTACTTTAGGCTCTACGGCCAAAGCCCGGGCTAAGGCAATACGTTGACGCTGACCACCGGATAGCTGTGACGGATAGCGGTCGGCCGTCCAGTCCAGTTGCACCAGCTCTAGTAAATGCTGCACTTTTTTGCGGATAAGCTCCGGTGAAGGACGATGCTTTTTGGGTTTGACTGTTAAACCAAAAGCGACGTTTTCATAGACGGTCATATGCTTAAACAGCGCATAGTGCTGAAACACAAAACCTACACCACGTTCTGAAACATGGCGGGCGCTGATATCCAGATCATCAAAATGGATACTGCCACTGTCGGCTTGTTCTAAGCCAGCGATAATACGCAATAAGCTGGTTTTGCCTGAACCTGAAGGGCCAAGTAAGGCGGTTAATTCGCCAGTCTGAATGGATAAACTGACATGATCGACGGCAACAAAGTCGCCAAATTTTTTATTGATCTGATCTATGCGGATGCTCATAGTTAGGCTCTGAGTTCAGGTTGTAGCCAGCACAGTTTTTGTATTAGTGGCTCAACATCACTTCAGATCCGGTGGTCCGGTGCGCAGAAGCAGGTGAAAAAATTGGTTCCCTAAGTAATTGCAGTTGCGGCAAGGCGACCAGTGAAAGAATCCCCATGAACATAGTGGCCTATGTGATTGGGGTGATAGAGCATGGTCAACACAGCAGCAGCTTCAAGTACGACGGGCAGGTTCACTGAGGGAAACAGTCTGAACCTTTGAGACTAAGGTTTATCCAGTCGTAGTTTTTCGTTTTTTTCCAGCTGCACTAATTTACCTTGATGAAACACCAGTTCAATAGAGCCAAACTCAACCCGACCCACCAGTTTTTCCAGTTTATCGAGCAATTGGTTCAGCAAATCTGCAGATAGTTCTTTTGCCGCCATCTATGTTCTCCTTAAGGACATCTGTATGTCTTTAAGCATTAAAGCAGAGCCAACTAATAACTTAAAATACTTTAAAGTAGCAAGATTATACGAAAAAGAAATATGAGACTGTAATAGAAAAAGGCCAGAGTGGTAGCTCTGGCCTTTTTGTTTGATCCCAACAGATTAGAGATCTGAATAGGTAAAAGCAGGTTTTACTTAATGACGTGGAGCTTCGTCGCCGTCGTCTTCGTCATCCTCGAAGTCGCCGTCTTCGTCTTCACCACCTTCAAAATAGGTGCCCCAGCCATCGTATTCGACACCAAACTTCTGCGCTAAGGCTTCCAGTTTAATCGCATCTGCTGTGATGCTGGCGCCATCCAGCGACTGTTCACGAATAGCGTCGAATACCCAGGCTGTGCCGCCTTCTTCAAATTCAACTTCTTCGGCGTCTGTTACTTCGTAACCTAATTTAAAGACTTCCACAGCCAGTTTTTCTAAGCGGGCAAAATCTTCATGGTAAAAATGGTGTTCGATGGTGTATTCCGCATCCGGATCGCTGCCATCTTCCATCAATGCAGCTATGGTGTCTTCAGTAAATTCTTGCCAGTTTTCCATGATATTACCCCGTGACAGTCAATGAGTCGGCAGTGTAGTCGGTTGCCACTTCGCTATCAAGCAGCTTAATCTTATCTGCCATCTGTTGCCGTATTGTTTCAGCCAGTTCACGGGCCGGAGTTCCTGCTTCAGGATAAATAGGTGGCATGATTTCAATAATGACTCTGCCATTATTCCACTTGTTTAACCGTACTTTGCCGGTGTTACTCATGCAGATGGGCACCAGCGGCACTTTGGCTTGCTGAGCTATATGAAAAGCGCCAGTTTTAAAAGGCAATAAACCACGACCATAACTGCGGGTGCCCTCTGGAAACACCCACACCGATACTTTGTCCTGCACTATACGGTCGACTGCGCCTTGCATAGTGCCTACAGCTTTTGATTTGTTGGCTCTGTCGATTAGTATGTTGCCACTGAGCCAATACAGCTGACCAAAAAACGGGATCCATTTCAGACTTTTTTTACCTATGGTGACAGTACCTGGCAACAAGGCTTTGCTGATGGTGAATAAATCGTAGTTATTCTGATGGTTGGCTAAAAATACACAGGGCATAGCTGCCGTCACTTCAGCAGACTGGCGAACTTCCACTTTTAAACCAAAGATCCAGGCCGACCAGCCATACCAGCTGGAAAACAAGGCGACATTCGGGACATAAAAAGGACGCACCAGACAGATCAGCAAACCCACTAAGGCACTGATTATAATAAAGATGGTGACCAGCACCAGACGAATAATGGCTAACACAAAAGGGCCCCTGTATTTTACAAGGGCCTGAGTATAACGGTTTGGCATCATAAGTCTGGTTTGATCTGTTTCCCCGTCGTACTTGACGCTGCAGCTTTGTTGACTGCGCCATCCCGCCCCAGTCACATAGTAAACTATGCTTCTGGGGTCGTGCTGACTTGTCGCCTCGCTGCAACCTCAATTACTTAGGGGAAATAATAAGTTGCATCTGACGCTGCAGTACAAGGGCAGGGATAAACCCCGCCCCTGCAATGAGCAACCCTAAATACCGTAGGGGCGACCTTTATGGTCGCCCGCAAAGCAACAACATCTATTCCGCAGTATCTCCAGCCACTTCACCGGTCAGCAGCTCGTCTATACGCTGCAAACCACGAGGCAGCTTGTTACCACGACGGCCACGTTCCCCTATGTAATGGGCTAAATCATCCACCTTGATGGTCATTTTGCGTTTACCCGCCACTAAGGTCACAGCTGTGGCAGCAGGCACTACGGTTAATAGTTTCAGATACTCTTCACGGCTGGCGGCACGGGCTGAAGGGATAGACAATATCTTATTGCCTTTACCTTTACTCAACTGCGGTAAATCAGCCACAGGGAACACCAGCATACGACCTTCAGTACTGATGGCGACCACTAAATCTGTTTCCGGATTTTTAATAGGCACAGGTGGTAATACTTTAGCGCCAGTCGGTAAGCTTAATACCGCTTTACCGGCTTTATTACGGCTGACTAAATCGGCAAAAGTGCCAACAAAACCATAACCAGCATCACTGGCCAGCAATAACTTCTGACTGTCTTCCGCCATCAGTACATGCTCAAAGGTCTCCCCTGCCACGAGAGTAAAACGGCCGGTCAGCGGCTCACCCTGACCACGGGCTGAAGGTAAATCATGAGCCTCCGCCGCAAAGCTGCGCCCCGATGAGTCGATAAAGGCAGCGTATCTGTTACTGCGGCCCATAGCAGCCGCTTTAAAACCATCCCCTGCTTTGTATTGCAGGCTGTTGCCGTCGACATCATGACCTTTGGCACAGCGCACCCAGCCTTTTTCTGACAACACAACAGTCACTGCTTCGCTTGGCAGTAGTTCTTTTTCGCTTAAGGCTTTGGCTTCTTCACGCTGCACTATCGGGCTTCTGCGGTTATCGCCATATTTTTCTGCATCCGCCAGCAACTCTTCACGAATCAGTTTGGTCAGCTTTTTCTCTGACCCTAAAATACCTTCTAAGTAATCACGCTCTTTTTCCAGCTCGGCCTGTTCGCCGCGGATTTTCATCTCTTCAAGCTTGGCTAAATGACGTAACTTTAATTCCAGAATAGCTTCAGCCTGACGTTCAGAAATGCCAAAGTGCGACATCAACACAGGTTTTGGCTGATCGTTCTCTCGGATGATTTTGATCACTTCGTCTATGTTTAAAAAGGCGATCAACAAACCTTCTAAGACATGCAATCTGTCCAGCACTTTATCTAAACGGAATTGCAGACGACGACGCACTGTATCACGGCGGAACACCAGCCATTCCGACAAGACTTCCACTAAGTTTTTCACCCGGGGTCTTTGGTCCAGACCCAGAATGTTTAAATTGACCCGATAGCTTTTTTCCAGATCCGTAGTGGCAAACAAATGTGCCATCAGCTGTTCAACGTCTATACGGTTGGAACGCGGCACTATCACAATACGGGTCGGGTTTTCATGGTCGGACTCATCACGCAAATCACTGACCATAGGCAGTTTTTTTGCGTTCATCTGAGCAGCTATCTGTTCCAGCACTTTGGCACCCGAGGTTTGGTGCGGCAGAGCTGTGATAATAATGTCGCCATCTTCCAGCTGATACAAACCACGCATCTTGATACTGCCGCGGCCTGTTTCGTACATAGCCTGCAGTTCATGCGCCGGACTAATAATTTCAGCGTCGGTTGGATAATCCGGCCCCTGAATATACTGCATCAAATCAGGCACTGTGGCTTTAGGGTTGTCCAGCAAATAGGCGGTGGCATTGGCCACTTCACGAGCGTTGTGCGGCGGAATATCTGTCGCCATACCTACAGCTATACCCGTCACGCCGTTGAGCAAAATATGCGGTAAACGCGAAGGTAAAGTGCGGGGTTCGTCCATAGTGCCGTCAAAGTTCGGCACCCAGTCCACAGTACCCTGCCCAAGCTCGTTTAATAACACTTCGCTGAAACGGGACAATTTGGCTTCGGTATAACGCATCGCAGCGAAAGACTTTGGATCGTCCGGCGCACCCCAGTTGCCCTGACCATCGACGAGCGGGTAACGATAAGAAAAGGGCTGAGCCATCAGTACCATAGCTTCGTAACAGGCGCTATCTCCATGAGGATGAAACTTACCTAACACATCACCGACAGTACGGGCAGATTTTTTGTACTTTGCCAGATGCGATAAACCCAGCTCTGACATCGCATAAATAATACGGCGTTGTACTGGTTTTAAACCGTCGCCGATAAAAGGCAGAGCACGGTCCATAATGACGTACATCGAATAGTTCAGGTAGGCTTCTTCAGTGAAGCGACGCAGCGGCAGCTGCTCTGTCCCTTCATTGGATATTATAATATCTGTCATAGTTAGCTTATAGCCTGTTTCTAGTGTGTTTTCTCAAGTGACTTTTGCTGCAATTGTGCCTGCATCTGGGCCTGACGGCGTGCCAGTTGCCACAGCAGTAATACCAGTAAAATTAAACTGGTAGAGCCAAAGAGCCCAATCCATAACCATTGGTTTTGTCTTTTACGTTCTGCTTCCTGCAGGCGCAGAGCCTGTAATTCATTGTCTTTTTCCAGCAGTTCATTTTGTGCTTGCTGGCGCTGTGCATCAAAACCTAAACGCAATTTTTCGACCGACAGCTCATGTTCTTTATTGCGTAATTTGTGATAGCCCTTAAAAAACTGGTCCAGATGCTCATAGGCCTTTTGATAACGACCCGAGTCTGCTTCCAGCTTGGCTTTTAAATTCAGGATCCATAACTGGCTGGATTGATTGGCATCATTTTCTTCTTTGCTTAAGCTTTGCTCCGCCTGAGCCAATTCCTGGCTGGCTAAAGAGGTTTGCCCTAATTCACGATAAATCAGCGCTTTTTCGTAATGATGCATTGAGTTTTGATAAGTCGACTGCAAGCCTGGCAAATACTGTTCGGCTTTTTCGATATAGGCTAAAGCAGCATCCAGCTTTTCATTATCTTTACTGGTAGAAGCCAGACCCAAATAGGCGAAATACAAATTAGCCTGATCCTGCTGCGCCACCGCCAACTGCAACAACTGATCATAACTTTGCATAGCTTTGTCGTACTGTTCTAAGTAGCTGTAACTTCTGGCCAGATTAAACAGCACATCCATTTTGTCTTTTTGCCAACCTAAGGCCTCATAACCTGCAATAGCCTTTTCCATAAAGTCTATGGCTTCTTTGTCAAAACCAAGGCCTACGTACAACAGCCCTAATTCAGCATTTACGTAGGCGAGAATTTCAGGGTCTTTTAGCACCAGAGCTCTGTCATAACTGCTTTTGAGCAGCACCAAAGCCTCCTGAAACTTATCCTGAATGCTGTAAATAGCTGCAATATTAATGTCCGCTTCGATATGCAGTTTTTCAGCCTTTAACTCTGTCGCCAAAGCCGACGCTTGCTGATAATAATGCAAGGCCTGCTGATACTGGCTTTGCATCTCCAGGGCAAAACCTAAATTGTTCCAAAAATCGATGGTGATTAAATCCCGGCGCTCGCCCAGTAAAGCCAGACCTCGCTCAGCCACTTCCTGTTGCTGCTGGTGTTTGCCCAAACTTTCATACACATCAGAGAGCTGTAATAAGTACTGCACCTGCAGCTCAACAGGCCAATCGCCATAAAATGACTGTTGCTGCTGTAGAAGTTGCAGCATTTGCTCCGGTTGTTGCGCTTTTTGTTGTTTGACCTGCACCAGCCATTGAGGCCAGACCGCGTCTTCCGCCTGCAGCGGAGCTGCCAAACAAAAACAGAGGCTTAACAGAGTTCCCCATGTTCTGAGGTATTGTTTTTGTTTCATCTGTAATCCCTCAGGCACGGCTCAATAGCTACACAGCCACTATAGCGCGGTCGCCTTTCATCTCCAGCCAGTCTTTCCGGTCTGTGGCCCGTTTTTTCGCCAGCAACATATCCATCATTTCCATCGTCTGTACCAAATCATCGATGGTCAGTTGCACCAAGCGTCTGGTATTTGGATCTATAGTCGTTTCGCGCAGCTGCAATGGGTTCATTTCACCCAGACCTTTAAAACGTTGCACGTTGATTTTGCTGCGTTTTTTCTCAGCTTCTAACCGATCCAGAATGCCTTTTTTCTCATCTTCATCCAGCGCATAAAATACTTCTTTGCCACAATCAATACGGTACAAAGGCGGCATAGCGACATAAATATGCCCTGCTTCCACCAGCGGGCGGAAATGGCGCATAAACAAGGCACATAATAAGGTTGCGATGTGCAAACCATCTGAGTCAGCATCGGCCAGAATACAAATTTTGCCGTAGCGCAGCTGACTTAAATCGGCTGAGTTCGGGTCCATACCTATAGCCACAGAAATATCATGTACTTCCTGTGAACCCAAGATTTGCTCAGATTCCACTTCCCAGGTATTCAGAATTTTACCGCGCAGTGGCATGACAGCCTGGAATTCACGATCCCTTGCCTGTTTGGCTGAACCGCCGGCTGAATCCCCTTCGACAAAAAACAATTCAGTGCGGTTTAAATCCTGTGAGGAACAGTCAGATAACTTGCCTGGCAAGGCAGGACCAGCAGTGACTTTCTTACGGATAATTTTTTTCGCCGCACGCAAACGTTTTTGCGCATTGTTGATACAAAACTCAGCCAGTTGTTCAGCAATGTCCGTGTGTTCGTTCAACCACAAGCTAAAAGCGTCTTTGACCACACCGCTGATAAAAGCCACAGCCTGACGGGACGATAACTTCTCTTTAGTCTGACCGGCGAACTGCGGTTCCTGCATTTTTAACGACAGAATGTAACTACACCTGTCCCAGACGTCCTCAGGTGTTAACTTGATGCCACGCGGCAATAAATTACGGAATTCACAAAAATCACGCAGCGCTTCTAACAATCCCTGCCGCAAACCGTTAACGTGAGTGCCGCCCTGAGCTGTTGGGATCAGGTTGACATAACTTTCTGTCACCAACTCGCCGCCCTCAGGCAACCAGAGCACGGCCCACTCCACGGCTTCATGGCTGGCGCTTAAGCTGCCAACAAAAGGCTGCTCAGGCAAAGCGACCATGTCTTTGACCGCATCCATTAAATAGTCACGGATACCGGCCTGATAACACCACTGATAACTCTGGTTGTTTACTTTGTCGTCAAACTTGATGGTGAGGCCAGGACACAATACCGCTTTGGCTTTGAGCACATGCAGCATACGGCTGACCGAAAACTTCGGCGAATCAAAATAATCCGGCGCAGGCCAGAACCGCACGCGGGTGCCTGTATTACGTTTACCTACAGTACCGGTAATTGCCAGTTCACTGACTTTGTTGCCGTGTTCAAAAGCTATTTCATAGACATTACCATCACGGCGCACCGCTACATCGACCCGGCTGGACAAGGCGTTGACCACAGAAATACCTACGCCGTGCAAACCACCGGAGAACTGGTAGTTTTTATTGGAGAACTTGCCACCAGCGTGCAAACGGCAGAGGATCAGTTCAACACCAGACACCCCTTCCTCAGGGTGGATATCCACCGGCATACCACGGCCGTTGTCTATGACTTCCAGCGACTGGTCTTCGTGCAAAATCACATGCACTAAATCGGCATGGCCAGCCAAAGCTTCATCGACGCTGTTATCTATAACTTCCTGGCCTAAGTGGTTAGGACGGGTGGTATCGGTATACATACCTGGACGGCGCTGCACTGGCTCAAGGCCGGTCAGCACCTCAATGGAATCGGCGTTGTATTGCTGGTCTGTCATAGGGCAAACATCACTTCTTTGATGACTAAATCACTCATTGAATATACCCAAAGTAATCTGAGTATCACTATCTGCTCTGTGCAGCTACTTCAAATAGGGTATAACTGTATTAACAACCAGTTGTTTTACTCTATTTGGCAAAACTTAACAATAGCGGGTAGGCAATTGGCATAGCCCTGATAGCTATGATCCCCACCTGGTTGCACATCTACTGTACAACCAGCATAAAACTGCACCGCTTTGCGATAATCCAGCACTTCATCGCCTTGCTGCAACAGCACCAGATACCTGTCCAACGCAGATGGCTTATGCTCAAGTTCAGCCAGCAGTGGCATATGCTCTGCTGCCACTTCAAAATCCTGTTTCAGCACCGGATGATGGTAAGTACCGAAATGCTGACTTAGCAGCTCATAAGGGGCCACAGCCGGGTTAATCAGTGCGGCATAACAACCGTTTTTTTCGGCCAGATAAGTGGCTAAAAACCCCCCTAAGGAACTGCCAATCACCGCATCAGGACGCCGGCCATTCAACGCCTGCTCAATGGCACTTACAGCTTCTCTTGGCGTATAGGGTAAATCCGGCATCAAGAGTTCGACATCAGGCAATTGCTGCTGAAAAAACGCTTTGGTGATAAGAGCTTTTTCGGATTGCGATGAACTGGCAAAGCCATGTAAATAGACAACAAGTTTAGACATTTACCCTTCCAGAAATTGCCAATCTACTGCGCTAGCCGCTTTTGCATTGGCATTAAAAATCCATTCAATATAACCAGGACGAGCAGCAACAGGCTGATAGTCTGGTGTTAACAAAAACTGTACCGAACTGGCAGGACAGCCCACCAGTTGGATACCCTGCTGTATTTTGTCATAGGCATAATGACAATGACCATGGGCAACCCCCTTAATACGCCGATCAGAGCCGATGATCTGCCATAATACCGAGGCATCCAGTTGTATATGCTGGTCAATAAAACTGCCCATGGGGCTGATATGATGATGGCAAAACAACCAGACTGCAGCTTCAGCAGGATAAGACAACAACTGCTGTTGTAACTGCTGCTGCCGTGTTGTATCAAAATGACCAGCCGGTGTCGGTCCTTTGCTATTGAGTAAACACAACCGCCAGTCGCCCAGACTTAGCTCCGTATCCGGAGAAAAAGGTGATGATACAAAAGCCTGTTGCATCAACTCCATATCGTCATGATTACCAGGCAGATAAAATACAGGGCAAGACCAGCCACTGAGGAGTTGTGCAAGCAGTTGGTAGGAAGCCAGACTATGATCCTGAGTTAAATCGCCGGTCAGGATCAGCGCATCGGGTTGCTCCCGATGCCGTTGACTGACAAGCGCCTCTAACTGACGATAAGGCTGCACACCGTAAAACCAGCCGTCCGGTTCCGCCAGCAGATGACAATCAGAAATTTGAATTACACGATAAGAGTCTTGCAGTCCAAACACATAGGCCATCAGGCTAATAACTCAGCATTCTGGTAACCACGGCGTGAGCATAAATTCAGCCAGTCGCGCAGTAACAAATTAATCTGGCGTTTTTCATCCGGCAATAACATATCTACATTCGGATAACTGTAGACCGCCTTTAATTGCCGAACCTGCTGACAGGCCAAGACTTCCGCCAAACGGGCATCGTGGTACAAACGCACCTCAAAACGGGGCTTTAACCAGCCTGTCATCGACTGGCTAATGAGTTCAATACTGACGGTGGTGGTGTATTTACACAGCTCTAACAGCTCAACCTGATAACTTTCGCTGGCGTTAATGTGAATGAGGCAACGTTGGCCTGCGCGTTGATTGACCGGCAGAAAAAAACGTAGCTGTGCGTAATTCCTCTCACATAAACTGAGAAAATCAGGCAAGTAAGGCACATAACGTTTTCGGGCCAGATTTGGCATACCAGCGACTTAACCTCTCTTGTAGTGAATTTATTCAGCCCAGCCCTTGCGTACCTTGTCCAGATTCAAGGCTAACCATTGCAGGGCGATGACAGTAGCCGCATTATCAATTTTGCCATCCTGTAGCAATTGCATAGCGGTCTGGCGCGATAAGCTGTGAACTTTAATATCTTCCTGCTCGGATGCCAAGCCATAGATACCAGTTTCTACTTGCTGCTGAAGCCGCGCCAGCACTAAATAAATACGTTCTGTACTGCCACCTGGGCTACTCTGATAGCTAAGCATAGGCCAGAATTCTGTTAGCTTCAGACCTGCTTCCTCTTCTGACTCACGTTGTGCGACTTGTTCAACACTTTCCCCCAGCTCAATCATGCCGGCTATAGCTTCCAGCAACCATGGGCCGTTTGGATTCTGCAAAGCACCAATGCGAAACTGCTCAATCAGCACCAGACTGTCATTTTTTACATCATAAGGCAGCACAATGACGGCATGACCACGCTCGAATAATTCTCGCTTTACTTCGTCACTCCAACCTCCGTTAAACAACTTATGCCGTACTTTGTAGCTGTCGATCCGGAAAAAACCCTGAAAAACTGTGGTCTGGTCGAGTATTTTTACATCAGAACGATGAAAGGATGGATAATTTTCTGGCTTGAAATCAGACATTTGAAGACTCACATTCTGTTACACTTGAAGCTATGCTGTTTACGCTTTAATCATTACTTAGTTAATACCAACAAGGTATTATTGGTTCACTTTCGCAACATTATGGACTTTCGGTTATGAAAAAAACCTTGTTAGGCACGTTGGTAGGCTCGGCACTGGCTCTTCTGAGTGTGCAGGCGAATGCCGAAAATTTGCAAACCATTTATCAGTTAGCCACCAAAAAAGACCCGCAGGTATTAAAAGCTGCCGCCACCCGTGATGCAGCCAAAGCCGGTATTGATGTGTCTAAAGCCCGTTTACTGCCACAGGTGAATTTAACCGCTGGTGCAAATAAATCCTTCAGCGACCAACTCGATAATGATACAGGCGGTCAGTTTAAAACTGAATCGACTACAACCAGCGCAGGCATTAGTTTACGTCAATCGATCTTTGACTGGAGCCGTTATGAGAACCTGTCTATCGCTGAAAAAGCTGCATTGCAAGGTCAAACGGCTTATGACGCTGCAGTACAAACTCTAATAGTTCGTGTCTCTCAAGCATATTTTGATGTATTAACAGCAAACGACAATTTAAGTTTTGTTGTCGCAGAAAAACGCGCCATTGAACGTCAGTTGGAACAAACCAAACAACGTTTTGCTGTAGGTTTAACGGCTATCACAGACGTACATGAAGCTCAGGCGCAGTACGACAGTGCAGTTGCCCGTGAAATCAGTGCTCAGAATGATTTAGAAACAGCCCGTGAATTTTTACGCGAAATTACCGGCGAATACCATTCACAACTGGATCCATTAAACACAGCACGTTTCAGCACCAGCCAGCCGACACCAAATAATCCACAGGATTGGGTGCAAACTGCGCAGGACAATAACCTGGAGCTGAAAATTCGTAAGCTGTCATTAGATATTGCAGAGCACAATATCCAGATTGCCAAATCTGGCCACTACCCTACTGTTGATCTGACAGCTCAGACAGGTTTTAGTAACAGCACCAGTGAAAACCGTGATACCGGAGTTGGTTTTAACTCTCCACGCTCAGACAGCAGCTCAGTAGGCATTGAGTTGGTTCTGCCGTTGTACGCCGGTGGCGGCACTGTCGCCAATGAAGAAGTAGTGCGAGCTAACTATGTTGAAGCAGCTGAAGACTTAGAACTGAGCCACCGCAGCGTCATTCGTCAGGTTCGCAGCAACTACAACAACGTAGGCGCTTTGATCTCCAGTACCAAAGCTTTGGAACAAGCTGTGGTTTCAGCAGAAAGTGCGTTAAAAGCCACTGAAGCAGGTTTTGAAGTAGGTACTCGTACTATTGTTGACGTGTTGCAAAGTACCCGTAACCTGTTTGATGCCCGCCGTAACCTGTCCAAAGCCCGTTACGACTACATCCTGTCTGTTTTAGCTTTAAAACAAGCAGCTGGTACTTTAACTGAAGAAGATTTATTCACTGTAAACAGAGCTTTAGGTAACTAAAGCTTCTTCCAGACTTTCTCACCTGAGGCTGTAATTGCAGTTTCAGGTGAGCCTGTTCCTACCAGTTAGCGCTTTTTTCCCCGTTTTTTTTCGTTACAATAGCCGCTCTTTTTTTGCCCGAGGATTTGCTGTGGTTCATGTCCCACGTTTCACCATTGGTTTTTTGCATCCAAAACACTGGCCCTTATGGTGTGGTTTAGGCCTGATGTGGCTGCTGCTGTGGCTGCCTTACCCTGTGCTGATGAAAATGGGCGAAGGCGTCGGCTGGTTGCTAATGAAAACCATGAAATCCAGGGTGAAAGTAACCCGCCGCAATCTGGAATTATGTTTTCCTGATATGCCGGAAGCTGAACGCGAAGCCTTAGTAAAACAAAACTTTAAAGAAACCGGCAAAGCCGCTTTTGAAACCTTTATCGGCTGGTGGTGGCCAGACTGGCGCGCCCGTCCTTTATGCCACTTCACCGGTAAAGAACATATTCAGGCCATTTTAGATCAGGGCAAAGGCGTGTTGCTGCTCAGTGGTCATTTTTTGTCGCTGGAAATGATTGCCCGTACTTTTGGTTTTCATTGCCCTGCGGTCGGCTTTTACCGTCCAAACGACAATGAAATTATGGAGTATTTCCAATACCATGGCCGGGTTCGTTCCAATCGCTACCTGATAGGTAAGCGGGATGTTCGCACCATGATTAAGGCTTTAAATGAAAAAGAAGTCTGCTTTTATCTGCCCGACCAGGACTATGGCCGCAATAAAGCTGAGTTCGTGCCTTTTTTTGCCGTCAAAGAGACAGCGACCACCACAGGCACTTTATTGTTTGCCGGCAGCGCCAATTGTGAAACTGTGCCCATTCATTGTTACCGTTTGCCTGGGTATCAGGGTTACCGTGTCGATGCCTTACCTGCTTTTGACCACTTCCCAAGTGATGATGCTAAAGCTGATGTGACTCGTGTTAATCAGTGGCTGGAGCAAGGTATTCTGGCGCACCCTGAACAATATATGTGGTTACATCGCCGCTTTAAAACCCGGCCAAATCCGGACGACCCGAGCTTGTATTAAAAAAGCATCAGGCTCAGCAGCAATGAACTGAAGTTGCAGGGCGGCGTCAAGGCAAGTTATGATGCGTTGACGCTGACCAGGGATAAAAGCTATGTGGTTTTGGATCAAGCACTTATTGCTTGCGGCTTTATTGTTTATACTTGCTGCTATTGTGATGTTTAAACCTGAATTGCTGTACTTCAAGCCGGACACACTGTCTGAAAAAGGTTCTGAAGCAGTAAAAGGTTTTACTAACTTTTACAGCAATATCCGTAGCTCCTTTACCAATAACGACGAAGACTCGGCTGATTTTGTCATAGAACTGACGGATGATCACAGTAATCTGGTCTCACTGTTGCAGGACAGAGCCAATCGTATGGTCGCCTTGCCAGAGAACTGGAAAGGACAGGAAACCGACCGACGTTTCCGCGTGGGTGATACCTTAAAAACAGTGCTGACGATGCAAGGCAGAAAAGAAGGTGTGGAACTTTTTTGGGTCTTGTCCAAAGACTATAAAGTAAAACATTATTTCCAAACTGACTTCAGTTATATCAGTGCCATTCAGGAAGCATCACAAGCTATCTCCTCAGACTTTGAACAACCCGTTCAGGCTTACTTTTGTAATGTCTCCAGAGCTGTGGTACTGACTGACAAAATCATTCCGTTTTTGCAGCAAAACTGCATTAATATCAACGCGCCACGCCGCAGGGTCAATAGTTAAACCTCTTGCGGCGCGTGCTGCCTCTCGTCAATCGAATAACTGCTCCCATACCTGCCGTACTTGCTCCATCGCCTGCTCTAACTGCTGTGCGGTTTCGGTAGCAGGATCCAGAGTTTGTCTGTGGCTTACGCCCCGCAATTGCTGATAGGCCTGTTGTAAGGCCTGAGTTTGTTCCAACTGCAATAAACCGGCAGCAGCAGCCGCATCCAGAATACGAATATTGTCACTGTAAAAATACAAATCTGCATGCTGATGGCCATACGCCAACACCAGATACTGACTGATGAATTCCAGATCCACTATGCCACCGGACGCGTGTTTGACTTCTGTTGACTGCTCACCATGATGCTGTCGCAGCTTTTGCCGCATTTCTGTCACTTCAGTTTTCAGCACGGCTAAATCCCGTGGTTTGGCTAAGACTTCATTGCGTATTTGATTAAAACGCCCGGCAATTTTGTCATCACCATACACCAGGCGGCTGCGCACTAAGGCTTGATGCTCCCAGGTCCAGGCGTCTTTTTCCAGATACTCAGCATAGGTATCAATATGTACGGCCAATAAGCCTGAATTACCGGCAGGACGCAGGCGAGTATCTATCTCATACAACACGCCGCTTGGAGTTCGGGTAGTAAACATATGTACGATGCGCTGCACCAGCTTGATATAAAACTGACGGGAGTCAATGGCTTTGTCACCTTGAGTCGGCGCAAGATTGTCACACTGGTGCACAAAGACCAGATCCAGATCCGAGCCATATCCCAGCTCCAGCCCACCCAGTTTGCCATAAGCCAGCACCCCAAAAGCTTTGGCATCTTCAGGCTTTAAACCTGCTGGCAGGCCGTACTTTTCTGCCATTTGTTGCCAGGACAACTCCACTACTGCGGCAATAATGGCTTCGGCTAAAAAGGTCAGGTGGTCGCTGACTTTCATCAAAGGTAAAATACCCGTGATATCGGCCGCTGCAATGCGCAGTTGTTGGGCCTGTTTAAACTGACGCAACACTTCCATTTGCAGCTCTAAATCATCCGTTGGTACCCGCAGCATCACTTGCCGTAGTTTGTCACTGTAATCTGTCGAGTCTGGTACCTGATACAGCTGAGCCGGGTCTATCAGCTCGTCCAACAACAACGGGTAGCGCGCCAGATATTCAGCCAGCCAGCCGCTTTTATGGCATAACATCACCAATTGCTGCAGCGCAGGCGGATTTTCGGATAACAACTCAAGGTAAGCAGTACGGCTGACAATCTGTCGGAACACGCCCAGCACCCGCTGCAATACCACAGCCGAGCCTTGCTGTTTTGCCAGTTGATGCAATAAAAACGGAATGAGTTTTTCTAAAAGCTCACGACCACGGGGACCCACACTGCGCTTTTGGCAATCCTGTTTAAACTGCTTTAAATGCTCCAGCAATTGCACTGCTTCATCAGCTGCTAACCAGTCCAGATGCTCAGCTAAATCTGCTGACGGCAATTCACTGTCCCAGCATAAACGACCTAACACCATTTCTTCCGGTTCAGGGTTATCGCCCTGATCAATCACTAATTTAAAGTGCTGGTGAATACGACCCATGGCCTCTGCTGTGGTGTCAGTCAGTTGCTGCCAGTTGCTAAAACCTAACCCCAGCACCAGTCGTTGCCGGTTTAGCTCATCAGACGGTAAGGTTTGAGTTTGTTGATCGTCCAAACCTTGTAGCAGTTGCTCCACTTTACGTAACCACAAATAATCCTGTCGCAATTGCTGATACTGTTGTGGCTCTAACAGCTGCTGACTTTGCAAAGCCTCTAAGGCTTTGAAAATAGAGACTTGCTGTAACTCAGGCAGACGCCCGCCTCGGATTAACTGCAGAGTTTGCACCACAAACTCCACTTCGCGTATACCGCCAGCGCCAAGCTTAATATTGTCCACGCGATTACGACGGCGGTTCTCCTGCTCGATCAGCTGTTTCATCCGGCGTAGCGATTCCAAGGCGGAGAAGTCGATATAGCGGCGATAAACAAAAGGTTTTAGCAGCTGATTCAGCTCAGGCGCATGCACAGAGTCAGGATTCAGAATACGCGCCTTGAGCATAGCGTAGCGTTCCCACTCCCTGCCCTGCGCCTGATAATAATCTTCCATCGCAGCAAAACTCAGCACCAGCGGACCAGAATCGCCAAAAGGCCGCAAGCGCATATCCACTCTGAAGACAAAACCATCGGCTGTGACCTGATGCAAAGCGGATATCAGCTTCTGACCTAACTTGGTAAAAAACTGCTGGTTCTCAACCGACCTGCGGCCACCACTGGTTTCACCGTTGTGCGGATAGGTAAAAATCAGGTCGATATCGGATGAGAAATTCAACTCACCACCACCCAATTTTCCCATACCTAAGATCAGTAAAGGCATAGGCTTGCCTTGTTGATCCAAAGGCTGGCCCCACTGAGTAGCTATATCCTGATAAGCCCACTGATAAGCACTGTTAATCAGGTTATCTGCCATAGCGGAGATATCCAGCAAGCACTGCTCTGTCGATTTCACAGCGAGAATATCGGCCGCCAGAATTTGCGCCAGTTGTGCGTTTCGGCAACGGCGCAAAGCTTTAAATACAGTAGCTTCGGATTGATCAGCAAGATCAGACAATGGGTTCAGATGTATTAAAGGCTGAGCCAATAGATCTTTATTCAGCAGCACAGCAATCAGCTCTGGTTGCTGCTGCATCACCCGGCTTAAAAAAGGACTAACCGCCAGCAGTAATTGCAGATCCTGATGCTGCTCCGAAGTTAAATCCGGTCTGACTAAAGTAGGCCATACCAAATCCACTTCATGCTGTAACTCAGCAGGCAATACAGGGCTTAACAAGGCGGTCGGTTGGCTCATCTATACCTCAGGCAGAAAACAAAGATTCAGAACAATTCAGCAAAGCACAGTTATAAGCTGCACTGCTGAAAAAACTCAAGGCTTGTGTTGCATCAGGCGATGACAAAGCGGCAAAGTCTTCAGAGATAACAGACAAGGCCTGGATACATTGTTCGATCACCTGCCATGACTGCGGATCCTGGCTGCGCAAAAAGTAACTCTCGTGATACTGCAGCGATTTTAATAACGCTGCAGTATTGCTGTTATCCAGTGGCATAAAGACCAAAGGCTGCTTCTGCACCAAACGATAACCCCGTTCCGCCTTAGACTGCCAGCCCAAACGCAGCGGCAACAATTGCACCAGTTGGCGCGATACATCAAATAAGGCTTTCACATCGCCTTGTTGCAGCTCAAGTTCCAGCTCAGCTATCACTTCTTTTTGTTCGCCTGAGACTACTTCGCCCTGATCCAACACGGCTTCCACTGTGCTGCCGTCGGCTAAAGTAAGTAACCAGCTTTGACGAACAAAGTCGGTGCGAAACAGTTGTTTCAGCTGACGTTGCAGCAACGCTAAATCTGTACCTTGCGGCCAGATTTCGGCAGGAAAAGCGCTGAGTTCAGGCCAAACCGAAGCACAAGGCAAATTGTACTCAGGCCGCAGATGCAAACCGCCATGCTGCTGCCCTGAGAGTTTAATGGTTTGTTCAAACTGACCTTTCTTCAGCCGGGTACGCAGGCCCGCATCATGACTGCGAAACCACAGCTCATCCGTTTCATAATAAGCATTGAGTAACTGCACGCTTTCATGTTTTTGCACTGCCACAGCCAACTGCTGCCACATAGAGTCCAAAGCAGGTAGTGTGCTTTGGGTGAGTAAAAATTTAAGTTCAGCTTCCATCGCCATAGCGGCTTAATTCCTGTTCTGTAAGAAGAAGTTGTCAAGTCATTAGCTTCTGGCCTATGATCGGCTTAATTCTCAATTTTGGCCAGATGTTGGTCGGTTTTTTTAGGATTTTTATGTTGATCACCTCAAGACCATGGCAAGCAGGCATGCTACTAGCCACAGTGCTGCTGAGCACCAGCGTCACTGCACAACAAGAACCAACAGGCACCCCGGTCAGCCCACAAAATGCTTATATCAGCGATAAGCTGATCACTTATCTCTACAACGGCCCGGGCCGCGACTACAAAATTATTGGCAGCATAGCCGCTGGCGAAGAAATTAAATTGGTTGCAGAAGACAGTAGCTCCGAATACTGGCAACTCACCGACAGCAAAGGCCGCACCGGCTGGATTTTAAAACAGTACGTCAGCTTAACTCCGGTATTTGGCGGTGAAAGCGAGCAACTACAGCAGCAATTACAACAACAGCAAAGTCTGGTGTCGCAGTTGCAGCAAGAAAAAGATCAGTTACAACAACAACTCAATGAAACAGACGCCGCAGTGCAACAAGCAGAAAAAGCCACAGCTACGGCGCAGCAAACCATTGCCCTGCTGACTCAACAACTGCAGGAAAAACCATCCGCCTTCTGGCAAGACAAAATGGTATTAGGTTCTATTTTAGGTTTCGCCGGTTTACTGTTTGGTTTAGTGGTTCCATCCCTAATCCCAGGCCGCCGCCGCAAAGAACGCTGGATGTGATTGAAGCCAAGTTAATGCGGCATGTACTATACCCACAATACTGATCTGAAAAAACAGCTACTGATGCCCTGATCTCAGCAGCTGTTTTTTTATGCCCCCCACTGACTTTAAACCGCCGCAGCACCAAACCATTGTGTTTAAAGCTAAAAATCGTTTATAACTAGCCACTATCTAAGGAGCCTGTAGCGCCCTTTTATTCATGGAGTGAACCTACTCATGTTGTGGTTGTTGCCCCTTTTGAGCCGTTTTTTAGAACAGCCGCGAACTTCTGTGTGTTACCGCTTTAAAAGTTTCTTCTTTAGATTATTCGCCTTAACCCTGACTGGATTGAGCTGCATTCCTTTCGCACAGGCTGAAGAGCGATATAGTCTTGAGCAGATTTTTGCTGAACGGCAAGAATTAGACAAAGCTTCAGCAATAGATGCAGCGAAAACCATTGAATTAATTGATGAGCGTCTTGCAAAGACAAATAATAATCAGATTCGTCAAGCAGCTTTATACCTTGAAAAAGCCCGAATAAAGATGCATTTGGGCTTAGCTCCTCTTGAGGAGAATCTTGGTAAAGCATTGGCACTCATTAAACCAGAACTACAGCCTGAACTCTATCTATATGCAATGGCAATGAAAAGCTATGGTATGTACACCTACCAGAATCAGGCGGAGCAAGCTGCAGTGTTGCTGGACAGCCTGCAACAACATCCCGCTTTAATCAATGACGCTCAAACTCATTTAATGTTTTTAACGAATCAGCTTGAAGTTTATTACAAACTCAAACAGTTTCATAAAATATCAAAACCGCTCTTCAAATTAGCTGAAGTAATGAATTCAGGATCAATGGAGCAATTCAAAGAGCTTTATTTAGATTTAGAAGCTGAATTGGCTTATCACAGCGGGGCCATTGGCGATACTGGGCAGGCATTAGCACTCTATAATAAAACGATCAGACGCGCACAACAGAGAGGTATGAATGAAACTATCGCGATTCAATACTGCAACATGGCAAATATTTATTTTCTGCCTCTTGAAGAAAAAATCCGCTACGCCAAAGCGTCACTAGCAGCTCACACCAATGTAGCCTGCTCTGATGTAATGGATAAGCTGGTACTGCTTGGCGAAGTGCAGCAAGGCAATCTGGCTAACATAGCCAGACTAGTGCAGTTTAATACTACTCAGCAAATGCCCCGCCTCAACGAGCGTTCGGCTTATTACGCCGGACTAGCCTACTTGCAACTGAACGATCTCCCTTCCGCCAAAGCTATGCTGAACCGGATCACAGATCCGGACAACTGGGAAAGGTATGACTTATTGCAGCAAATTCGCAAGGTCGAAGGGAATTATCAAGCCGCTTTTGAAGCCAGCCAGCGTTATCAACAACTGCGGGCACAAAAAGATGCCGAAGCAAGAAGCCTGATGCTGAGTAGCTATCAAGTACGCTTAGAGATGGCGCAGGAGGAAACTCAAGCGGCAGAAAAAGCGAAACAAGCCGAACAATTGGCTGCTGCTGAACAAAAGGCCACCTCCCGGTTGTATATGATGCTGACTATCATTGGTTCTGGCGTACTGGTCACGCTAGTGCTGTCGCTGTACCTTTACCGCAGCTTCCGGCTCGGACAGAAATTGCAGCAGCTATCCGACACGGATCCATTAACAGGCCTGTTAAACCGACGCGCCTTTATTCAGCGAGCTATGCAACTGCACCAACTTGCACATCGTCAAAGATTTCCACTATCTATTGCATTGTTGGATCTCGACTTCTTTAAACAAATCAATGATAAGCATGGCCATCAGGCTGGTGACGCGGTGCTAGCTGCATTCGCTAATGCTGCGAAAGCTACTCTCAGACAAACAGATATTATCGGCCGTTTTGGCGGTGAGGAGTTTATCCTTGCCACCACAGAACAAGATACCTTGACCATTGCAGCGCTACTACAGCGCCTGCAACACAGCTTTACTCAGCACTGCTCCGAGAACATACAACTAGGCGTTGAAGTGAGTTTTTCTGCAGGCATAGCCAGCGTGAATGCGCAAGGTACAACGAAACATCAGGATATTGAAGATGCCATTCGCAGGGCCGACGAGCAGTTATACCGCGCCAAGGCCAATGGTCGTCAGCAGGCCTGTACTGAAACCTTGTGCCTTACGCTAGTCTGAGCTACTTAACCAAGCAAAATCACCTGCGACGTGAACTCAAAGACGAGAGCTTTCAAGCAAAAAATATATCAATCAAAAACAGTTACAACTACACACCAGCTTCGTTCACTCCTCTAACACAACGGGCGGGCGCAAGACCCGCCCCTACAATTTCCCCCCAGATGTGATTAGTCGACATGGCCCGATCAGCACCATGCCAAATAACAAAAATTATTCCGTCTTCCCCTCTGGCGCCGCAGCAAACTTCAAAGGCAAACCCGCATCCTGCTTTACCTGCTCTATCACCACATAAGTATGAGTCTGCAAAACCCCTGGCAAATCTACTATCAAACCCAAGACGCCCCGATACGCCTCCATACTGGATAAGCGTAGTTTCAGCAGATAATCAAAACCACCGGCCACCATATGGCATTCCGCCACTTGTGGAATTTTCACCACCGCATCGCGAAACTGATCAAAGACTGCACCTGTGGTTCTGTCCAAGGTCACCTGAATAAAAGCGGCAGTACCAAAACCTAGTTTACTGGCGTTTAAACGGGCGCCGTAGCCTTCAATAAAACCGTCCTGCTCCAGCTTGCGAACCCTGTCTATGCAAGGGCTTGGGCTTAAGTTGACCTTTTTTGCCAGTTCGACATTAGAAATACGTCCATCTTTTTGCAGCGTGTCTAGAATTGTCATGTCGATACGGTCCGGTAACCGGCCTTTGGCGCTTTGAGTCATGGCAGTATTTTTTCGGGTTTTATGATTTATAAACCGAATTATATAAGGTTAGTTTGAAAAAGAAACCACCAAATAGGGCTGCGCTTTCACTAAAATGCAGCATAATTTTTTTCAATTCACTGGATTAAAACCCTATGTTATTCCAAGGCCAACTGACCACTAGTCACGCTATTCGTCAAACCATGCGCGACCATTACCGCGCTGATGAAGATCAGGTACTCAACAACTTATTGCCTATTGCTGATATTGGCCCTGCGGCGCGCAGCCGTGCCTGGGAAAAAGCCCGTCAGTTGGTAGTGAATATCCGTGAAGCTCAGGTCGGTAAAGGCGGTGTAGACGCCCTGTTGAACGAGTTTTCTTTGTCGACAGACGAAGGTTTAGTGCTGATGTGTTTAGCCGAAGCCTTATTGCGTGTGCCAGACAAACACACGGCTGACCTGCTGATCCGCGACAAGTTATCCAACGGCGATTGGAGCTCGCATTTAGGCAACAGTGACTCTTTATTTGTGAATATCTCGGCCTGGGGTTTATTGCTGACCGGCAAGCTGGTGAATTACAGCGACGATCAGAAAAAAGCTCAGTTTGGTTTATTAAAACGTACTTGTGGTCGTATGGGCGAGCCAGTGATCCGTCAGGCTGTGCGTTATGCGATGCAAATTATGGGCACCCAGTTTGTCATGGGCACCAGCATTGAAAAAGCGGTAGAACGTGCCGTAGAACTGGAAAGCAAAGGTTTTACTTATTCCTACGATATGCTGGGTGAAGGCGCCCGCACCATGGACGACGCCAACCGTTATTTCGACAGCTACATGATGGCGATTAAAGTCATAGGTACAGCAGCGAAAAAACGTGGCCCATTAAAAAGCCCAGGCATTTCAGTGAAATTATCGGCCATTCACCCACGCTACGAATTTACTCATCGCGACCGCGTGATCAGTGAATTAGTACCACGCTTAAAACAACTGGCGATTGCAGCCAAAGCTTATGACATCAGCTTTACTGTCGACGCTGAAGAAGCGGACCGTTTAGATTTATCCCTGGATATTATCGAAGCTGTATTCTCCGATCCGGAATTAAACGGTTGGGAAGGTTTTGGTTTAGCAGTTCAGGCCTACTCTAAACGTGGCTTGTTTGTCATTGAATGGCTACGTGAGCTGACGGTGAAAGTGGGCCGCAAAATGATGGTGCGTCTGGTGAAAGGCGCGTACTGGGATACTGAAGTAAAAGTCAGCCAGACCGAAGGTTTAAGCGACTTCCCGGTATTTAGCCGCAAGCCGTCGACCGATGTGTCTTATCAGGCTTGTGCCAAAAAGATGCTGGAATACCGCGACAGTATGTACCCTATGTTCGCTACCCACAACGCCTATACAGTGGCCACTATTTTAGAAATGGCACCGGATCGCACTGGGTATGAGTTCCAGCGTTTACACGGTATGGGTGATGCGCTATACGACCAGGTTGTTGCTGATGACAAAGTACCTTGCCGTATTTACGCCCCTGTGGGTGAACACTCAGACTTACTGGCTTACTTAGTACGTCGTTTATTAGAAAACGGTGCTAACAGCTCCTTCGTAAATAACATTGTGGATGAAAATATTCCGGTTGAGTCTTTATTAAAAGATCCGGTAGAAACAGTACGTGCCTGGAGCAAAAAACGTAATAACTCTATTCCGTTACCAGACCAACTGTATGGTGCAGCTCGCCTGAACTCTAAAGGCCAGGACTTTACCGATATCGATCAAATCACGGCTATGCGCGAAGCTATGGATACATGGTTAGCATCTGTCAGCCAGATTGAAGTACCAGCAGGTGCTTTTGCTGTGACTAACCCAGCCAACACCAAAGAAGTGATAGGTTTCCATCATCACAGCAACAGTGCTCAGATGGAGCAGACAGTAACCAACGCTGAAGCCGCATTCCCGGCCTGGTCTGCGACTGCTGTGACTGAACGCGCTGCACTTTTAAATAAACTGGCTGATCAGCTGGAATTACACCGCGATGAATTACTGGCTTTATGTATTAAAGAAGCAGGTAAAACAGTGGGAGACAGCATGGCCGAAGTACGCGAAGCGGTCGATTTCTGTCGTTATTACGCTGCTGAAGCGACTAAAAACCTGCAAGCTTCTCAAGCCCGTGGTGTAGTGCTTTGTATCAGCCCGTGGAACTTCCCATTAGCTATTTTCTTAGGTCAGGTCAGCGCCGCTTTAGTGGCCGGCAATACAGTAGTAGCTAAGCCTGCCGAACAAACCAGCTTAATTGCTGTGCGTACTCTGGAACTGATGAAAGCGGCTGGTTTCCCGGACAATGTAGTGCAACTGGTGATAGCACCAGGTCGTCAGGTGGGTGAAGTCATAGTGCCGGATACTCGTATTCAGGCCGTGATGTTTACAGGTTCGACTGAAACCGGTGCCTGGATTGCCCGTAAGCTGGCCGAACGTGGTGGCGAGCCAGTGCCACTGATTGCCGAAACCGGTGGTCAGAACTGTATGATTGTTGACTCTACCGCTCTGCCAGAGCAAGTGGTTGACGATGTGATCTCTTCTGGTTTCCAAAGCGCTGGTCAACGTTGTTCTGCCCTTCGTGTGCTGTTCCTGCAAGAAGATGTGGCCGATAAGATCATCACTATGATCAAAGGCGCTATGAAAGAGCTGCATGTTGGCGACCCGGCCTGGTTAAGCACTGACTTAGGCCCTGTGATTGACAGCAAAGCCTTGGAGCGTTTAAACCAGCATGTGCAGTATCTGGAAGGCAAAGCCACCTTGCATTATGTTTGTGATGCACCAGCTGCTGGCGATCACTACTTCTTCGCACCACGTTTGTATGAAATCAGCAGCCTGAATCTGCTGGAACGTGAAGTCTTTGGCCCTGTGGTACATATCATCCGCTTTAAAGCCGAAGAGCTGGATAAAGTCATTCAGCAAATCAACGCCACAGGTTATGGCCTGACTATGGGTATCCATAGCCGTATTGCACAAACCACCATGAAAGTTGCCAGCGAAATCAAAGCAGGTAACATCTATGTGAACCGCAATATGATTGGTGCTGTTGTGGGTGTTCAGCCTTTTGGTGGCCGTGGTTTGTCGGGTACTGGCCCTAAAGCCGGTGGCCCTTTCTACTTAAGCCGTCTGGTGAAAGAACATGAATTACAGGCTCCTGCTTTGGATGCTGATGTCCAACAACAGTTAGAAGCGGCCAGCGGTTTTGATGCCCAGCTCAATACTCAACTGCAGCAAATGGCTGTGGCTCAGGTGGCCTGGCTGAATCAAAA
The DNA here is from genome assembly GCF_014645135.1 of Rheinheimera tangshanensis. GTDB lineage: Bacteria > Pseudomonadota > Gammaproteobacteria > Enterobacterales > Alteromonadaceae > Pararheinheimera > Pararheinheimera tangshanensis. The sequence continues at coordinate 6,810 of NZ_BMLH01000004.1, read as the reverse complement.
CGTGACGAATCGCGGTTCTGTGTTACGTCGTTTTATCGCCCAGCTGGCTGGTAACAAGCTGGTATCAGAGCAAGAACACGACTTAAACGAGGTGATCACCGCCGCCCGCGAACAGCTGCAGTTTATCGAAAAAGAGCTGGCTCAGCCTATAACTCTGCCAGGACCTACAGGTGAATCTAACCAGTTACATCTGGAAGCCAAAGGTGTAGTGGCACTTATTCGTAGCGAACACAGCAGCTTCCAACACTGGATGCTGGCGTTAATCACAGCTTTGGTATCAGGTAATGCAGTGGTCAGTACTGCAGGCGAAGCTCAGCAAGCCGAGATGGATACCTGCCGTAAGTTATTACTGCAAGCCGGTTTACCAGCAAACCTGTTCCACTGGGTCAAGCTGCCAAGCTTAAAAGCAGTGTTAGCGCATCCAACGCTGGCAACAGCTGTGATTGAAGGCACCAACCCACTGAAAGCTTTATCTGCGCAGTGGATGGCGGCCCGTGATGGCGCTATCAGTGCTTTGGTCACCAGCCCTGCTGATCATCAGTTATTGCATCGTTTAGTGACAGAAAAAACCGTCACTATCAATACCACAGCTGCAGGTGGCAATGCCTCGTTAATGACGATGACAGACAACCTGGGTTAAAACTTCAGCGAAAGCTAATTAAATCTCGGGCCCGCCTTGTTGCGGGCTTTTTTTTTAACTGAAAATGATGTATCATTTTTTTCATATTTACACATATTAGCGAATCAACCAGTTTGGCAATCAGAGAGAGTCAGTTTATGACAGCACCAGCTCAGCTTAAAGTTTTGTCTATTGCCGAGTTACAGCCCGGTATGTATGTGGTGTCTGTGCACAAACAAAAAGGCACTATCGAAATTAAAACTCAAGGCTGGGCCAGAACTGCAGCAGTGATAGAGCAGCTAAAGCAAAAGGGCGTGCTGGAACTGGTTGTTGATTTAAGTAAAACATTAGATCAACCCAAACCAGAGGTTGCAACGCCTATAACTCCTCTTACTACAACGGGCAGAAACCGCGAAAAAGTCAGTTTTGAGCAAGAGCTTGGCCAGGCAAATGCGCTGTACCAACAAGCAAAAAGCCTGCAGAAAAAAGCTTTTGCCGATATTCAGGCGGGCCGTGCGTTGAACCTGCAACCCTTTCAAGACTGCGCTACAGGCTTTATCGACTCGGTATTTCGTAATCAGGATGCCTTACTCTGCATCAGCCGCATCCGCGAAAAAGACGCCTACTTGCTGGAGCACTCGGTCAACGTCTCTATTCTGATGACCATTTTTGCCAAACAAATGAAGTTTGACGAAGAGCTGATCCAACAACTGGCGACAGGCGCCTTATTACACGACATAGGTAAAATTCTGGTATCTGACAATATACTGAATAAGCCAGGTAAATTGACCGCGGAAGAATTCGCGGAAATGCGCCGTCATGTGGTGTACAGCCATGAAATTCTGCAGCAGATCCCAGGCTTAAGTCCTGTCAGTATTGATGTGGCAGCTGTGCATCATGAGCGACTGGATGGTAAAGGTTATCCTCACGGCTTAGCTGAACAACAAATTTCAGTCTATGGCCGGATGATCGCTATTGTTGATACCTACGATGCCATTACCGCACAACGTTGCTATAAAGAAGGCCAGAGCGGTATTTCAGCACTGAAAATATTAAAACGAGAATCGCCTCAGAGTTTTGATCCTGTGCTCTTGGCCCAGTTTATTAAAGCTATAGGCATTCACCCGGTTGGTACGCTAGTGAAACTGAGTAATGAAAAGCTGGGGATAGTACTTAAAGCCAATGAGCTGGAGCCGCTACGTCCTGTCGTTAAAGTATTTTATAACTGCAAATTTAAACGTTATATTGAAGTTTCAGTTGTTGATCTGGCAAACCTCAAAGTGGATCTGGAGATTGAAAGCGCTGCGATGCCGGAAGATTTTGGTATTGATATGATCCGTCTTTTCCGCCAGTCAGTGCTGGAGTAACAAGACCTTTAGCGGCCTTGATAACTCCAGTCTGTTAAAGCTTCGACACTAAACTGTACCTGATTAAATTGCAGCACTACATACTGAGGTAATATTTCTTTCACCTGAATATCCGCTGTCACCCACTGGCCTTGCTGTAAGTCTTTGCCGTTTACTTTGATCCAACGTTGTTTAGCCTCTGTGGCATAGACATGAGCTTCAAAACGTAAAGCAGGTAACTGACGCTGCAATAAATCGTCCAACTGGTTAATGTCCACAGCCGGTGCATCATGATAGTTAATTTCTTGTTTGCGGCGCTGCGAGCCATCTTCAGCAGCTAAAGCCGATTCAAATTTCCCCCGAAGTTCCGCAGATACTTCAGACTGCTCCAGTTCTGCTGCTGGCAGTAGCTCATCAACTGGGGTCAGTTCCTGTTCTGCATCCGCTTCCTGCATTTGTTCAAAATCTATAAAGTCCTCTTCTATTTCTTCTGCTCGTGAACGGCCAAGCACCTTCTCACCACGTTTGGCAGATACCACCAATTGCGGCTCTTCTTCAGGTACTTCTTCCAGTTGCACTGGCTCTGTTGGTTTTAGTAAGTCAGCTGCCAATTGCAGTTCCATCGCTATATCAGCTGCATTGGCAATAGCAGGTGCAACCTGAACCGGAGCAACCACCACTTCAGCTACAGGTTCTTTAGTATCGAATTGATACTGACCTATAAAAAACCCCAACACTAAACCTAAAACCACTAATAAGGTTAAAGCGGCAATACGCCAGCCATGACCTGATGCAGTTTTTGCTGCGGCCACTGGCACTTGCTGTTGTTGCTTTAACGCATCCATTAATAACGACATGAAAAGTTTCCTACCAAATGAATGCTGACAGCCCGGCACCTGCGCCTAACGCCACTAGCGTTAATAGCGGCCATACCCAAACAGGCCAGGGCGCTTTTTCCGCTTGAGGTTTTATTGCCAGCACTTCTGAAGCCGCCTGATTGACCAGACCTGCATCAATTAATGCCTTTTGCTGACTATACCCCCCTAACAAAGCGCGGTCGCAGATTAAATTGAGTAAACGCGGAATACCACCAGATAATTGAAATAATTTTTTTACTGCAGAAGCTGTAAATACAGGCCGGCTGCAACCCGCTACCTGCAAACGATAACTGATGTACTGCTGTACTTCCTGCTCAGTCAAAGGCATTAAGTGATAACGGGCCGTTATCCGCTGCGCGAGCTGACGTAAATCCTGGCGCTGCAACAACTGCTGCAATTCAGGCTGACCTATTAAAATCACCTGCAGCAGCTTTTTAGTATTGGTTTCTAAGTTGGTTAACAGCCGCAGTTGCTCCAGTACTGCAGGTTGCAGATGCTGTGCTTCGTCGATAATTAAAATAGTATTTTTGCCGGCCTGATGGTTTTTCATCAGACGGTTAGTAATTTTGTCAGTCAGCATTTTTAAGCTGGCTTCGGATTTTTTGTAGCGAATTTTTAACTGATCACAAATAGCAGCCAACAATTCCAGCTCGTTTAAGGTCGGATTTAAGATAAAAGCCACTTCGGTTTTATCGGTCAGTTCCTGCAGCAAACAGCGGGACACTGTGGTTTTTCCAGTGCCCACTTCGCCTGTCAGCAGTACAAAACCACCGGCTTCGCCCAAACCATAACGCAAATGCGCCAGCGCTTCAGCGTGACGGGCGCTTAAAAATAGAAAGTCAGGGTTAGGGGCTATCGAAAAAGGCTGACTGGTTAAACCGAAAAATCCGGTGTACATAAGCTTCCTGATGCTGAGTTAGGGCGACAATTGTAAGCAAGGCGTTATAATGGCAAAAAAACAGACTGCATGAAAGCTTTGAAAACTTATGTTGTCGCTGGAGTAGAAAGAGATTGAACATTTATCTTGTAGGCGGCGCTGTTCGCGACGAGCTGCTGGGCTACCCGGCTTTGGACCAGGACTGGCTGGTGGTCGGCGCTACACCTGAACAATTACTGGGGTTGGGTTATCAGGCTGTGGGTAAAGATTTCCCGGTGTTTTTGCATCCTAAAACCAAGCAGGAATACGCTTTGGCCCGCACCGAACGTAAACAAGGCCAGGGGTACACAGGTTTTGCCTGTTATTTTGCTCAAGATGTGACTCTTGAGCAGGATTTGCAGCGCCGTGATTTAACCATCAATGCCATCGCCAAGGATGAAGCTGGTCAGCTGCACGACCCTTACGGCGGTATTGCTGATATCAAGGCAAAAATTCTGCGCCATGTCTCGCCTGCTTTTAGTGAAGACCCATTGCGGGTATTAAGAGTGGCGCGTTTTTATGCTCGTTATTTTCACTTAGGTTTTACTGTTGCCGCTGAAACTTTGCAGTTAATGACGGAGCTTAGTCATAGTGGTGAGTTACAGCATTTAACGGCTGAGCGGGTCTGGCAGGAAACGGCTCGCGCTTTAACAGAACAAGACCCACAAGCTTATTTTGAATTACTGCACAGCTGCGGCGCGTTAAAAGTACTGATGCCAGAGCTGGATCAACTGTGGGGAGTGCCCAACCCACCGCAGTGGCATCCGGAAATAGACACCGGCATCCACTGCATGCTGGTGCTGAAACAAGCGGCTTTCTTGTCTGACCGTTTGGATGTGCGTTTTGCCGCGCTTTGCCATGATCTGGGCAAAGGCATCACAGACCCTGCTTTATGGCCTAAACATCATGGTCATGAGCATAGCGGCTTGCCTTTGGTGCAGGAGCTTTGTAGTCGTATTCGGGTGCCAAATGACTGTCGTGATTTGGCGCTGCTGGCCTGTGAATACCATCAGTTGCTGCACAAAGCTTTTGAGCTTCGGCCTGCCACAGTACAAAAATTATTTGATGGCATAGATGTATGGCGTAAACCCGAACGTCTGGACTTATTGCTGCTCTGTGCCATAGCCGATTTACGCGGCCGTACTGGCTTTGAACAGGCTGCTTATCCGCAAGCAGATTATTTGCGCCAGCTTGCAGTGGCGGCTCGGGCTATTGATGTGAAGGCTATAGTCGCTTTGGGTTTAAAAGGTGAGGCGATTAAACTGGAAGTTGCCAAGGCAAGGCTTGAAGCTATCAGCACCGCTAAACAGCTTTGGCAGCAACTGCATCCGGCCAGTTAAAGTCTATGGGCCAAAGCTTTTGGTTTTCTTTGTAGTTTTGCCACATCTGCTGATAGTTCAAGCCTGTCAGCGGATGGATTTGCTCTGGTGCCAGCTCGGACAAAGGCAACAACACAAAGGCGTTTTTAGTAATCTCGTCCCGCGGTAATTCAACAGGTGTTTTACAGACCAGTTGATCGTAAGTCAGCAAATCCAGGTCCAGCCGTTTGCCACAAAACTTGGGCGATGTAGCAGGACGACCATATTTCTGTTCTATCGCCTTAAAGGCTGCGACACAATCAGCCACAGATAAATCGGTATTGGCCTCTGCCACCAAATTGTAAAAGGCATCACCGGTAAAACCTACAGCCTCACTTTCGTATACTTGAGAGCAACCAATTTCACCAAATAGTGCTGTGAGCTCCAGATAAGCAGCGCGAATATGCAGATCCCGCTCTATATTGCTGCCAATACTGATGTAAATCAGCGCCATTACCAGCTGCCACGCGAAATAGACACGCCGACACTGGCGGCGGCAGGCACAGCGGCTGGCTTAGCAATAGTCACTTTTACCGCCTTAGTAGCGAACTTCTGCAGCACCATAGCTGCAACTTTTTCAGCCACAGTTTCAATTAATTCATGGGGTTGCTTACACAGCTCAACAATAGCGTCACAGACAGCACTGTAATCCAAAGTGTATTGTAAATCGTCGGTCGCTGCAGCCTGGCGGATATCGGTGGCCAGCTCCAAATCAAACTCCAGTGTTTGATGTATGGCTTTTTCCCACTCATACACACCTATTACCGTCTGAACCTTGAATTGCCTGATAAAAACTATATCCGTCATAGATTTCCGCTTTTGTTAAAGACTTGTTTCAGGTAGGCTGGTCGGATAGGCAAAAACTAAAAAAGCCTATACTCTGAGCAGCTTATTACACAGGTCGCGATTTTAGCGCATTTTGTCGGACTGAGGAACCTTAATCCATGACCCTAACCATAGCGATATTGATGCTGTTGGCTTATTTAAGCGGCTCAATCTCGTCTGCTATTCTGGTCAGTCGACTGTTCAGACTGCCGGATCCACGCACTCATGGTTCCTGTAATCCTGGCGCGACTAACGTGTTACGTTTAGGCGGCGCTGTTCCAGCTGCTATGGTACTGGTGTTTGATGTGCTCAAAGGCACTATTCCGGTCTGGGGATCGTATTTTTTAGGCATAGAGGCCTTTTATCTGGGCATGATTGCGGTTTGCGCTTGCTTAGGTCATATATTCCCCATCTTTTTTGGCTTTAAAGGCGGCAAAGCTGTTGCGACAGCTTTTGGCAGCATGATGCCTATAGGGCTTGATTTAGCGGGTTTATTAATATCGACCTGGATGATGCTGGTAGGAGCTACCGGTTATTCGTCGTTAGCAGCTATTGTCACTGTAGGCCTTGCGCCCATTTTCACCTGGTTTATCAAACCTTTGTATACCATTCCTGTGTCTATGCTGAGCCTTTTGATTATTATCCGCCACAAAGACAATATTATCAGGCTATGGAATGGTCAGGAAACTAAGGTCTGGCATAAGAACCGCAAAACCAAACCTCAAGATCCCGAACAGGAATAAAATTGGGGTCAGATCCTGAGGTATCCCCACAAAAATATGAGTAAAATCATAGAGGTGATACAAAAAATTAAGTAAGTGAGAACATTCATGGTGTTCGGTGATCAGATCTATCGCCAAACAAACCT